>NZ_CP095006.1:0-406045 GCF_022870485.1 Halococcus dombrowskii
CTCCCCGGACGAATCCATGCAGGTGGTAGTACCGGGGGTTTGTGTAAGACAGAGGAAGATCAAATAACTTCTGGCTGGTTGGTACTCATCCGATTTATGTCGCCTCGAAAACGTAGGGTAGAGGCGGTATCATGTCACCTCCCTACGTTTTCCCCCAATGGCAGTAGTACGGGGATTAGCACAAAGGAGCCAGAGCATGAAAAGCTTGTGGACAATAATTATACTTTGGGTTGATAGAATTTTCCGACACTATATCCCCCAGCGAAACTGTGACTGAACATGAGCAGCAATTGCCTTATCGGACGATCGGTACACGATATTGCAGCTGCAATCCGTGATGGCGATCAATACCACAGGAACTCGTCGAGAGAACACTGGACCGTATCGCAGCCTCCGGCGAACTGAACGCCTTCATCACAGTCACCGATCAATCGGCGCGTGAACGCACACAAGATGGATGCAGCAGCCGCACGCGGTACAGATCTCGGCCGACTTCACGGAGTTCCCATCGTCATCAAAGACCTCCGCAATCGGAAAGTTGGGATTAGACATACGATGGGTCTCGCTCCTCTTGCCGAAAACATCGCCCAAACCGATTCGATGTCGATCAACCCGTTGGGAGGCGTCACGTGTGTTGTGAGGTGGCGCGATGGGCCCTGTCGGATTCGAACCAACGACCACTCGGTATCTCCCGGCAGCGGCATCCATGTGATAGCACAGTGGACCCAGAGTGCCATTATGAGCCGAGCGCTCGTACCACTGAGCTAAGGGCCCGCGACTGTGTCGCTACGAGAACATTCTACGACAGCCCCATAGTGGTTCCGGGTTCTGGCGATGAATACTGCGGTGGGACCCCCATTTGCGGATATAAATGTACGAATAAAAATGCTAATTCAAAAGATGGGTATTATGTGAAAATATATATCCTCTGCTGGGATTTTGCCCGAATGCAATTCGACTTCCGAGAAGATTTTTCAATCAAATTTTACAAATGAGGGCGGTGAGATGCTCATTGTCGGGACAACTTGACACCTATGCGGCCGAGAGCTACCAAGTCAGTGTTGAAGCTGATGGGAAACGCTGTCTGAAGTCTCGACACTGATCGATAACGGAGCCGTCGTTCCATCAATTGCAAAAGTCTACCCGCTCGCAGATGCAACCGATGCGCACAACTCAGCTTTGCACGTTAAGTAGCGCCGCGTTGTAGGCGAGGGTAGCGGACGATGCTGCCAATCACAGATCTTCTGTCGTGTACGGAGCCAATCGACGAGTTCGAGTCACTGTCGCCCGAGCAACAGCATCACGCGAAAACCTACACCACAGGTCTTGTTGCCGCCAGCAACAAGACCGTGGCTGGGATCGCACGCGAGGTCATTCCCGCACAGGGCAAACGAGCAGTCAACAAGTTCCTCACCGAGTACGATTGGGACGAGGATCAGGTAAACCACGAACGCCTCGAAGAGTTGCAGAAACACGGTGAAACGCGCTGGTCACAGGATGGCTACATCATCCTCGATGACTCGGTGAACCACAAAACCGGGAAGGAACTTCCCGGTGTCGGCAGATTCTACGATCACGCCGAAGGCGAGACTGTTTGGGGACAGAATCTCGTCTACGCCTTCTACGCTGACGACAAAACCGCCTATCCGCTCGCCTTCCGGCTCTACGATGACGACGACCGCACGAAGTACGATCTTGCCAGAGAGATCATCACGGAACTCGAAGACGAGGTAGGTGTCCCGGCGGACACCTACCTCATGGATTCGTGATTCACTCACGATTCGAATCTCATCGACCACATCGAATCATACGACAAGGACTGGATCGGCCCGCTTCGCAGCAATCGGCAAGTGACCTACGGTGGCGAGGAGATCCGCGTCGATGCGCTGGCAGAGCGCATCGACACGGTTGAGCGAGAGATCGACGATGAAACCTACAAAATCTGGACTCAGAAGCGGTCTGTCTCGGAATTGGGCGAGGTACGACTCCTCATCGCGGAGAAAGTCACAGAGGAGGACGACGAGAATCCGGTAAGGTATTTCGCCTCGAACAAGATCGGCGCACCGTCTGAGCATTTGATCCGGTCGTACTCATTCAGATGGCCGGTAGAGGTGTTCTTCGAGGATTCGAAGCAGGATCTGGGCTTTGGAGACTGCGAGGTACGGGATGAGGGAGGTGCCAGTCGGCACTGGCACCTCCAGATGCTGGCCTACAGTCTGCTCCGGCTTGGTCCTGAATCGAGCGCCTCGGGAACGCAGTGCTCGAAAGCGTCGTCGATCCAAGTCCAGCTGGAATACGCTCTGAAGGAAGTCGTGTACAACCTGTTTTCGTGGGTGCGAGACCATCCAAAACAGGCTCTTGACGAACTGATGGAAGAGATCGAGCATCTCTTCCTTCACTCGGACGGCTCAGACGGTTCAAAAGGGTGGTATCTCTGAACGTGCAAAGCTGAGCGCACAAGTAATTCAAAAATGGCCACGCTCGTGGAAAGCTCGTCTTCGAACCCGACAACGATGCCGACAATTAGACCAATGCCCGGGGTAATATCGACGACCAGTACATGGACGTCGACCTTCTCGAACGGATGATCCATGACGATGCAGTTCAACACGAGATCACATACCGGCTGAATGAAACGATTACTGGGGCACGCTGGCTCTTGGATGCACCTGCTGGAGCCGCCAGTGATCAGTTCTGGCCCACGAGTCCACGGTACTGGGACTGGCACGACAACATCGGATTTGACTTCCAACTGGAGGACGACGTAGAACACCGCATCCGGAGCCTTGTCAGAGATGAGGGACTGGAAGATGATCTTTCACAGGATTGGGGAATTACTGACCTCACGCTCTGAGAAGGATTACGACTGCGACCATCTGTCTTAGAGTCCGCTTTTAGGGGAGATTGGCGTCCCTTCGAGCAACTTACGTCTCAGATGACCTCCAGATGGTACTCGGCAGGTTTCGAGCCTCCTACTGCAGACAGTCGTACTCCAAGCCAATCTTCTAACGACAAGTATTTTACTGTTGCACACAGTTGTGTAACTATACGATGTTCGAACAGTGTGGTAAAGCAGAGCTCAAGACACTCCTCGCCATCAAGCCGGGCGACTCCATCTCGGGTGTGGCTCGCAAGATCGATGAGAACCGCGAGACGATTCGTCGTACCGTGAACCGCCTCGAAGACGCAGGTTACGTCCGATACGATGGTGGGTTGTCTGTCGTTGACGACGCCGTCCGAGAGGCAGCTCTCGCCTTCCTCGCGGCCGCGGCGTCTGTCTCTTCGCCCACCATTTCGGAGGCGTACGTCCTCCCCCAGTTCGCCGACATGGAGTTTGCCTACACCGCTATCGACGCCGTTTACGTCTGGACTCGGGGCGGCTACCAGGTCGCACGTGATGAGACGGATTATCCGCTATTCATTGCCATTCGTGAGACTGATCTCGCCGACTGGGAGTGCTTCTTCGAACGATTCGAGATTCCAACTGCTCAACAGCGTCAGCCAGTCGGCGAGATTCCTGGGCCGCTGCAGGTCGTTCTCGAACCGCGTGCGCGGGTTGATGCGGAAGCTGTTGACGGGCGACCGGTTATCTCACAGTCTGAGACCGTGGCGTTCGCGCGAGAGCACTATGCGACCTTCGAGTCGGCACTGAACATCCTCGATCGTATGTACGACGACATCGAAACCGAAGCTGACTCCCACACGACGCCAGCCTTGCCATGAGCCAAGAAGAACGGAGCGAAGCCCTCATCGACGTGCTTGCGGACTTAGAGCGCTCTACTATCGACTTTGTCCTCGTCGGGGGTTACGCCGTCTCGCAGTTTGAGACGCGCTTTTCGACCGATCTGGATCTCGTCATCGCGCCCGAAGACACCGATGCCGTGGTGACGTTCTTAGAAGACCACGGCTTCGAACGAAAGAACGAACTCGAAGTACCGCCGGAAGAAACCACGTACGACCGCGAAATTGAACTCTTCGAGCGGACAGAAGGGCTTCCTTACCCAATCGGCGTTGATTTGTTGGTGAACGGTCTGGGGTGCCGCCAGACTGAGGCCGAGTGGTCATTCAACCACCTTCGCGATCACAGCTCCGAGACGACCATTTCCGGAGGAACACGGTCAACCACCGCTTCCGTCGCCGACGGCGAGGTCCTGGTGGCTGCCAAACTTCACAGCGCCCGCAAAACAGATCTGGCTGATATCCTCGCTGCCGTCCCCTACGTCGACTTTCCGACCGTGACATCGCATCTTCATCGAGGAGACGAAAACGCACTCCAAGCTCAGCTCAACGACGCTCAGGAGTTCATCGAAGGCGGTGGGCTAGACCACCGATTCAAAAGCATGTTCGGTCGATCATCGGCCTCGCCAGAGGACATCGACGCTTTGCTCAAATTCCTCCGGCAGCAACAGTACTGACCGATTTGGCGTTAGATTGTAGACCGCACTTGCCAACCACCATTCCCGAACGAATCGAATGGACTGTCCCTACTCAAGGATCAGCAGAGAGGGCCTGAAATTGCATACTTCTCTGCGAGGTCGACCACATCGTGACATGGATACCAGTTTTGAACCAGAGCACTCGCGCGGCTCGGCTGCCGCCACCGTCTCGAAGTCATACTTGTCACGCAGCAATTTCGCCAGCCCCTGGATGGTCTTGTAGTCGGTATCTGCCACCATCAGCAGGTCGATTGCCGTATCGAGATCCGCCTTTGGCTCACCCACGTGCGTCTCGAACAGTTCGTTCGCCGTTTCCCGATATCGTGCATCATCGGGATTGATGAACAGCGGCGTCACCTCGCGTCAGATATCCGCGAGCGCACGAGATTGGCCGTCAGCATGGCTCCAGTCCCACTCTACCGGTCATGGTCACGCTCTCGCTCTACTCTGTTTCACTGGGGAGTCGGAGAGTGAGCAGCGTGACAAGCGCCATGAGTAGTGCCAACGAGAGATAGCCCTCATCGAAGAAACCACGTTCGGCGATCGCGCCGAAGAGCACCGGTCCCAGAGAGGCCAACAGAGAAGCACTTGACCGGACGGCTCCCAGTCCAGTACCCTCAATCTCCGGTGGAATCGTCTCCGAAAGGTACGACTGAGTGATTGCACCCGAGCCGAGCATCGAACTGATCAGAACCGTATCCCCTGCGAGCAACCAGAATCCGTTGAGAAACGGCAGCAGGGCAAATCCAATGATGGCTCCACCGAGTACGAGTGGCAGCGAACGCCGAATACCGATCACGTCGTATGCAACACCAGCAAGCGGCTTGGCAGCGATGCCGAACGCGAAAAACAGACTGAACAATGCGCTTGCTGCCGTTGAGGAAAATCCCTTGTCGTGGATCAGATACGTGGGATAAAACGCCGAGAACGTCTGTAGGACGCCGATATACAGAAACAGAATAATCGCCATGACTACCAACGTTGGATGGTAAAGTTCCCGGAAAACAGTCCTTGCCCGCTGGAGAGACAGCTCCGTGCGTGCTGTGTCCGACGAGACGGTTGGTGGAAGAACTCGCCAGACAGCGATCGCAACAACCACGAGGAGTGGCACGACAAAGACGAGACCCACCTGCCACGTGAGACCGATGAGGACGCCAGCAATCAACGGCAGGACTGTCTGACCAGTGTCACCCGCTGCCATCGTTATTCCCAGCACACGACCGATGCGATCGGGGTAGAGGTCCGAAAGAGCAGTGATCCGTGCGACCGGGTACAAAGACAGTCCGACGCCGATCAATCCGGTTGCAGCGAACAGACTCCACGTCGTCGAAGTAAGAACCACCAACGACACGGCAACAGTGACGATCACCAATCCCGTTGTCAATATCGTCCGCTCACCGTACCGGTCAGCGAGAACACCGCTTGGTACCTGACCGATGGCGTAGGTGACCCAGATGAGCGTTACTAACAGCCCAGCAGTAGTGAGCGTGAGGTCGAAGCTCTCGCTCAACGATGGTAACAACACCGGATAGATCATCCGAGTTCCGTTTAGAAGGCCCCATCCGAGGGCAATCGCGATCAGCTTCTTTCCTTTTCCATCGGCCCATAGTGCGCCTATTTCCTGTTGTAGAGAAGGCAGTGTATCCATCAATTCCAGTTGTTCGCTTGTAGCCAACCTGGTTGCAAAACGCTTGCAGTGCCAGCACAAAAATCCGGTTGTCATATCGCCCTGGTCAGTATGGTCAGTAGTGAGACGAGAAAGATATCGGGAGTTTTGTGTAATCAGGTGAAACAGTCGTCCACGAATCAAGGGAAAGGGAGGGGACTGAGCACTATCTCGTCGGAAGACACTCCTAGCGAGAGTGGCTCTTGGCGGCGACGAGTAACTCGGTGAAAACACCTGGCGCAATCTCAGAAACGTAGGAATGAGGACCGACCATGATGCCCTTCCCACGCTCTCCCGGTATGATAGCGAGGTGGCTGTACCGGGATTTGCTCAACGACGGCAAAGTATCAAAAAGTTCCGGCCGACGAATCCGCTACTATGTTCTGGGCCTCGTCTTCTCAGAAGCATGAGGTTAGGGAACATATGACAACCAACGCTTCCCTATGTCTCCCGAATTAGCGAAGACCTTACAGAGTCACCAAGAAAAGTTGATTTCTCAGAACATCATACTGCAATCATCGGCTTCATGGTTCATAGTTCCCAACGATTAATGGACAGTATGGACCACAACGACCGGGCGATCACCAGTCTCGTGGTGCTTTCGCACTCGTTGGTGCACACCTACGAGTTCGCCATCCCGATTTTCATTCCGGTCTGGCTTGCACAGTTCGACGCGACGGCGGCGTTCGTAGGTGGCACTGTCACCGTCGGTCTCGCGCTGTATGGCATTGGCTCGCTTCCCTCGGGAATCCTCGCTGACCGCGTTGGCTCACAGCCGCTGTTGGTCGGCTGTCTTGTCGGTATGGGAATCGCTTTCGTCGGGGTTAGTGCTGCGCCGAATCTACCCGTGCTGGCAGTCGTGCTCGCTATCTGGGGAGCCGCGGCAAGCGTCCACCATCCAGCAGGATTGACGCTCATCACGAAAGGGGCGAACACCCGCGGCGACGTGTTTGCCTATCACGGAATGTCAGGGAACATCGGCACCGCCGTCGGTCCGCTGCTGGCAACGCTCCTCCTGGTTGTATTCCGTGACGAGTGGCGGCTTGTGGCGCTCGTACTGGCACTGCCAGCGCTCGCGGGAGCCATACTCGCCGCACGTATCGATATCGATGAGACTGCAGCCGTCGGTGCGGTGACCGATGGCGGGCAGGCTCACACGGGCGTGGAATCGATGGGTGAGTTCATTGAAACATCGAAGCTTCTGTTTGCGAGCGCGTTCGTCATCGTGTTTGGAATGGTAATGAGCTACGGACTCTACTATCGTGGCTCGCTCACATTCCTCCCGGAGCTATTCGCTGGGTTCAGTGCAATTCAGCCGATTCAGGCCTTCGGAGCGACGTTCGAACCGGGAAATTACGTCTTCGCTGGCCTGCTCGCCATGGGAATACTCGGCCAGTACATCGGCGGGAAACTCACTGATCGAGTTCCTGTTGAGGTCGGTCTCATCACCGGCTTTATCGCGCTGGCGTTGCTCGCTATTGGCTATCTCCCCGCGGCGAACGCCGGCCTCGGGCCGTTGCTCGTGCTTTCTGCCGTATTCGGGTTCGTTCTTTTCTATATCCAGCCGTTTTATCAGGCGTCCGTCGCCGAATACACCCCGCCAGCGGCCCGTGGTCTCTCGTATGGATTCACCTATCTTGGCGACTTCGGCATCGGGGCACTCGCCGCCTCGCTCGCCGGAGCGGTTCTCACCTACTTCTCACCGTTGGTTCTATTTGCGTTGCTGGCCGTCTTCGCCGTGTTTGGCGGGGGATTCAGTGCGTATCTGTTCATGCGGGCCAGCCCTGAGTGACCGACAGTCTGCGATCATGCTTCAATGTCGAATGGACACTCCAAACGGCTGCTTTTGGAACATCTCCTGGTCGCATTCACTGGAGACGAGTGCACTCGAAAGCGGTTTGTGCCGCAAAATCTCGTCAGTACAGAGCTACGCGCTTTCGCCATAGAACTCCTCAGCAGGCATTAATCCGCCGTCGCTGTCAGGCATCAGATATTCCTCAATGGCGGCATTGAGTTCTTCGACGCACATATCGAAGTCATCAGCGCGGTGCTGTTTGAATCGTTGTTCGACCTTCTCAGCATCGCCCTGAACGACGGTGGTCACACCATCCTCGTGAATGACGAGACGGGCCTCGTCTTCGGGGAGGTCGTTGCGATCAAACGAGATGTCGAGATCGCGGTCGTCGATTACCGATCCGTTTCGTGAAACGGATTCCTGCTTCTACTCTCTCCGTATTCCCACTCAAAGCCCGCGGTCAATCATCAGTCTACTGGTGAGGCCGCACACTTCAAAATGTACTGCATTATATAATTCAGAAATTTATGAAATGCTCTCCACCACAAGAATTATTGCATCTTCTAATGAATGACGTTTTACAATGCAGCGAATCGCGATCACCAATCAGAAAGGCGGGGTCGGGAAAACGACGATTGCCGCACACCTCGCTGCTGGTCTCGTTCAACATGGGAACGATGTCCTCGCTATCGACCTTGATCCACAGGGGTACCTCATGGCTCATTATGGGCTGCGAGAGGACCTCTACCGAGCGGAAGCTGACAACTTGGCGCTGCATCTTGTCAATGAAAGCGAGAACCCATTCGAGGATCTTGTCGTCACAACTGACGAGGGCGTTGACCTCATCCCGAGCAATTACGACATGCGCGGCGTCACTGACGCATTGCACAACGCTCGCAATCGAGAGCGGCGGCTTGAGACACTACTTTCGGACCTCCCGGAAGATGCGTACGATTTCGTCGTCATTGACAGCCCACCGAACCTCGGCGTACTCACAGATAATGCAATCCTCGCTGCGCAACGAGTTCTTGTCCCAATTCAAGCTGAAGATTCCTCGCTCGATGCGCTCGATATGGCACTTGATGAGTTCGAAGAAATCGAATCAGCGTTCGGTATCGACGTCGAGATTCTTGGCATCGTTCCGAACTTAGTGCCTCGTGACGGGATTGCCGACTCAACACTCGAAACGCTTCGGGCAACGGATGGACTCCAGGATCTCGTCTTCCCGTACGAAGTTCGTAAACGGGCCGACATCAAATACGCTATGCGCCACGGGCAAACGCTCTATACCTACAACGATGGGTCAGATATGGTTCCCGTCTTCGACCAGCTCACAAGCGATGTAGAGGAAGCAGTACATTAAATAATGCAGTGCCTCATATAGTGCAATAGATCAAGAGATCCACAATGCCAAACGATAACAACACAAGCGACCTCGAACGATCCAGTGACCGCCTCGGCCAGCGCTTCTCGAACGCATCCGAATCAGACGCCAGCGAAGACACGGGAAACGGACCAGCGGAGAGCACCCAATCAACGAACGCCGATTCATCCTCCACTGAGGAAGCAGAGGTGACTGAGTGGAAGCCAACCACAGTCTATCTGCCGGAGGATACCCGCCGCGAATTCAGGCGATTTCTGAAACGGCTCACGCTCGACCATCCGGAGATCGAAGATGCCGAAAAACGTCAGCTCCACACAGCCCTCATCCGTGCCGGCATGGAGCATCCAGATGAAGTCGCAGAGCTTGCAAAAGAAGAACTATAGTCAGTCAGGTGTTCGGAATGTGCATCGATAGCTGATGAGCGTCGGTTAACTACACCGCCAGAGAATGAGGAAATTTGTCGAGGCTGATCTCATGCGTCAATCCAAGGCATCGATTACTCATTCCAACGCTATTTCTACCGAAAACAGAACAACTGGGTTTAGATATCTCTCACAAGGCGGCGTTCCGCCGCCGCGGAACGCCTACGTCACCGGGATGTCCTTGCGGACGATGTTCAGAAACGTCCGCGCAGGCACGCGTGGTTTGAGTCGCTGTTCGATATCGAGGTTGACCTGTATCAGCAGGTCAACCAGCAGCCACATATCGTATAGAATCACGGCAAAGCCGAAGTAGAACACACGAACAGCAGTATTCTGTGATGTCGTCCACGTGAGGAAATCCTTGATCGACTTGTAGCTGTTTTCGATTCCCCACCTATGGGCGTACCGCCGCATCACGCGGCGGGTACGCCCTCGCGCTTCCTTCGTCTCATCACTCACTGACAGATTCGTCACGAACGTCACCGTCGCGTCCTCCTTGCGGTCCGAGGGAACCCCGACCAACGTCGGGGTGACCGCCACCTTCTCTCCTCGGATGGTTTTCTCCATCTCGTGGGTTTGTTTCGCGGCGACGTCGTGGTCCATGTCATCCACGAATCGGTCGACCCGGTCGTCCGAGGATTTCCGGATGAGATAGGAAAATCCGGCTTCTTCGACCACATGCATCACGCCGATGCTGTCGAAGCCAGCATCGGCATACACCGTCCCGATCGAGACATGCTCACTCGCTATGTCGAGAAGTTGCTCCATGAGAACCCTTCGAGGCATGGAGGGAAAGCGGCGGCACAGCGGCCGCATCGCCAGCGTGAACTTCACCTCATCGCCCACGATCGAGATGGTCGCCATTTCGTAGCACCACGAGTAGGATTTGTTCGATGGTGCGCCTGTCGACATCTGAAACTCGTCGCGATCACCGTAGTACGCGATGTACGTGATATCGATCGCCACGTCGACGTGGCGATCTATCGAGTAGTACTTCTTGGCCACGTCCAGCATCTCCGCAATCGCTCCGTTGACCATCGACGCGATTTCCATCGCGTCGAGTTGTTTGATGTAATGGAGGTGGGTATCGCTATCTGGCCCACCGCTCTCGCGGGTGGTTTCCTCGTTGAAGAGTCGGCTTCCCTGGTTGGCGGCTGTATCCGTCAATCCAAGATAGCTCTGGAGCTCGAGGAACGCGGTATCGTCATATCGCGTTCCGTCGTCCGGCCGGTCGAGGTCCATCGCCGGAAAGACGTACTCACACAGCGCTTGCGTCACCTTCTTCGCCTTGCTATCGATGTAGCGCTGTTCGGACCGACTGGAGAGATCGCTCTTGTCTTCGGATTCGAGAGCGCGCATCCCGAGTGGGTTGCCCACTTCGTGGGCAACGCCGAGGATACGCTCAGCAGACGCCTGGATGAAGGTCTTGAGCCGCTCGGGAAAGCGCTCGCGCCACGCACGCCCGAACGTGGTCCGGCCCGGCGCAGTCTTGTTCGGGGCGAACTGATCGGGGTCGAAGCCGAGCGTGCGGGCACGCTCGGCGTCGGTGAGGTACTCGTGAAGCTCCTCGGTCGTGAACCCAGCGAGTTCCTTGCAGTAGAACGCCCGAACCATCGGTTTGTAACCGTAGCGAGCGTTCCACTCGATTTCGCTGACTTCGTAGACCTCAGCCTCGCTGAGGTCAAACCCACGAACTACCGTGAGAAGATCCGTGTCTTCGTGAATCGATTCCGCGGCTTGGCGTTCGAGCCGCCTGATGGCCGGCTCGAACTCGGATGTCTTCTGTGACATCCACTCGTGGTTAGAGATCTGTCGCGGTTAGCCGCCCGTCTCATGCACACAAACTGTCGTTCCGAACTCCTGTCAGTAGTACAAGCGGTTTGGTTCGATTAGCACCTTCGGTGACTTCCTCCCCACCTACCGCTCGCCCACGCACCGCGGCGAGCGCTTGAGGGTGGGGCTTCCCTGTTCGATGACGCGGTTTGCAGACACCTGCTGAAAGGAGGTGTCCGTAGGGACCGCAGTCTCCGAGGGCGTTGATTCGGCACTGCCCGTGCCTATATCTAGTTTCTCAAATCCACGCTGAAGCACGTTCCACGCGGCGTTTTCGTCCCTATCCGCCTCGAATCCGCAGGCGGGACAGGAATGTTCGCGCACCCACAGCGGTTTCTCAGTCTCGACACCACACTGAGCACACTCTTTCGTGGTGCCACCGGGACGCACTTCTGCGAAGTGCGTTCCTTCACGTTTGCACTTCCACTTCAACATCTGACGGAACGTTGCCCATGCCGCACTCGCACGGTTGTGCGAGTTCGACGGCAGTTCCATCATACTCTTTGCGTCCAACTTTTCGACCGCTACGAGATCGTAGGTCTCGGCGTACCACGTCGAGAGTTTGTGAAGGAAACCGTGCCGTTTCCGTGCGATATCGGCATGGCGGCGAGCTACCTTCCGCTGCTGCTCGCGGTAGTTGTTCGACCCGTGTTCTTTGCGGGAGAGAACGCGCTGTTCGTGCTCAAGTCGTTCTTGTTCTGCCGAGAGGTCCAACGACCCGACGGCATGGCCGTCGGTGTCGTGTGTGTATTTGAGTATCCCCACGTCGATACCGACGCACCGTTCTGGATTGTCGGGTTTCTCCGGCGGCCGTTCGTCGTCGTTGACGACGACGGACGCAAACCATTCGCCGGTCGGTTCCTGCTTGACGTGAACCTCTTTGAGTGCCGCATCGTCAGGAACCTCTCGGTGATAACCAGCGGAATATCGCCGATCTTTGAGAGGTGTAACACAGTCTGACCGCTCTTCTTGTCGAGCTTGAAGCCAGATTGTGTGTACGTGAACGAGCGATATTCTCGTGGCGGTTTCCAGTTCAGTGAACCGACGCTGTACCCGTTCGCTTTGAGTTCTTTCAGACTCTCAAGGTTGTCGTACAGTCGTTCGACGACCTTCTGCAACGCACGGGAATACACATCGGAAAGGTCGTTCCACCACTTCTTGAGATCCGGCAGTTCATCACGAAGTGTCGTCATTTCCGGCACTCCGTCATGCTGGTTGAGTCGGTACAAGAAGTGGTTGTATGCCTGCCGGTAGATGTCCCGATGCTCGACCAGCGTGTCACGCTGGTCGGTGGTGGGTTGCATCCGGAACCGGAAGGTGCGGAACACGACGTATCGACTTTAGGTCTGGTGGTTAGTGATTCTTCTGATTCGGTGAAAGTCAGATGATGACGGGCGCTGTATCCCCTCCCTACTTCGCGCTCCCGTTCCGCCGTTCGGCAGAACGTCCGCGATCGTTGAGGGAGGGGGCTTAGCGCCCTTCACCGCAGCTAAAGCTGAGTCTGACTCGATCTCATTTGAGGAAGGTATAGAAAGTAGAAGCAGAAAGACGCGAGCGAAAAGAGATAACCACTGTTATTGTCGCGAGGATTTCGCCTCGCGCACGCCACCACCTTCACGTACCATATCGGGACATTGCGGGCAGACCCGTACGGTGTCCATGCCGGTCGGCGCAAACACTCGTACGTACTGCTCGCTCACGAACGCACCACAGTGTTGGCATTCAGCCATACTCGGAGAGGTGAGTGGATCGCGTAATATATTTTTCGCATACTACACACATCAAACAAGTGATGGCCGTCAATTAGATGGTGTGAGCGTGACGTGCTCGAACTCGTCGCCACCGCACTCGTGACACCGCCCACCGCTCGCCGTGCTATCCGGGACGAGGTCGCCGTCGTTGGTCGGCGATCCCACGTACAGCTCACCACACTGTACGCAGCGGAGTAGCAGCCTCTTTTCGCCCGGTGCCATATTCATATTTCCAATCTCAGCCGAACTCAACTTTCCGGTGGACTGGAGAGCAGTGTCGTCATTCAGAGAAAACCAGACCGTAGCGGGATTTCACTCAGAACACGGTATGCGGTAAGACATCGGACAGCAGGAGCCCGGGAGGGAGCCGATCCCTCCCAAGCGAGGACCAATGCCTACCACACGAGGGCGGCAAGAGTCGGTTCTCGGCCCCAACGGATACGCGCCTCGGTCCGGCGGAGCAGTGGTCGCGGCCGACCTGCCCTGCAATCGGGGCTGAAAGCGCTCTCTTAATTGCTTCTCCACCCGTCGGAACGCTATTCCGATTCGTCACGCGGGGTGATCTGATCGACCTCCTCCGAGTACACGTGGATCAGGCGGCCGCTCTCTTCGTCGAGCAGCCACCCATCCGACTGCTCTTCGAGGAGCGTCCCACGGAGCGTGTCGCCGTCGGTCAGCTGCACTCTCACCGACGCTGGAAGCTCAGGAACATCCATACCCCGCGGTCAGGCCTACCAGCAAGTAAGTCCATCACCCGGTTCAAGAACTGAAACAAGTGCTCTATTGAAAATGCGGTACGGCGGCAGGATTCACTGATTTTGAACTGAGACGTCACGCATTTGAGTCAGAAAAATCATGAATTCCCCGTCTGATTTTTGCAGCGATCGACGTGATCCATCCGATTGGGTATATTCCAGGCAACGAAGGTCCGGATTATACCAAGGAGTAATCACCTATACCACCAAATCCCTACGCCGTCGTCCATTTTCAATAGAGCAGAAACAAGGACTCTCTATCGGCGGATAGTCTCCCTCACCAGCCGAATCATGCAGCGACGGAGAATCATATCTGCTATCGTTGTATCCGCTGGTCAGTCGTCAGTTGGGGTAATGTAAACCTGCTCATCGACGTAGTAGATATAGCCCCGACTCTGCAACACGTCAAGCGCGTACTCGGCGTCGGCTTCCGCAAACCGCTCGTCAGCGACCAGCGCAGTAGCCGCCTCGTCTTTCGACAGGCTCTCATCGGCATCACTGGCCGTCTCTCGCAGCAGCTCAAGAGCGTCTTCGGCGAACGGCGGAATTCGCCGCGGCCCGTTCATACAGGACGTGTCAACTCCTTCCATACGACACTCCCGCTGACCAGCAGATGACTACTCTGTCTCATTCGTACTCGCCGAGTCCAGTATCCTCGGAGGTCTCTTCAGACCCTGAGAGTTCAGCAGAACTGCTCCCCTCGCTCTCGACGCTCTCACCAGTCTCAGCGGGAGAGTGAGCATCCTCGCCGGCCTGTTCGGTATCGTCAGCAACCGAGTCGCTACCCACAGCGTCCGACGCTGTCTCGCTTGTGGCGGCAGCCGCCGAAGCATCGGTGGCATCGAGACTTTCCAGCGCTTCGATGGCCGCCTCTCGATACGGGCTGAGCCGCTCACCGTACTCATCACGGGCCATCTGCGCGTAATCGTTGATCTCCTCGTCAAACGATTGGAGTCGTTCGATAGTCTTGTCGGCCGTTTCGACCACCCAGCGATCCCGGGTCGCTTCATCCACTTGGGTGATCGACTCCGGACGCACGGCGACGTTCGTCTCGCCGTCGTCAGTCTCGTAGCTCCGGGGTTTTCCGACTACCGCCACATACGTGGGCGTCTCGATCTGCCGCAGCGCGCTCGCCGCCTCTGGCTGATACTGGCCCGCATAGACGTAGAACGTCCCCGTCGGATCGACCACGCGCCCCTGCCAGTATTCCGAGTCCGACCCGACATCGTTCGTCTCAGTCAGCGTGCCCGCGAAAAACAGCCGGTTGACACGCTCACCCGTCGGGAGCAACGTGTAATTCGGCGCGAGTTCATCCTCGGACTCTTTGAACGTGTACGATGCGTCGTTGAACTCCCGGGCGAACGACCGCTTGGCGACCTCCCGTCCCGTCGACTCGCCCGCGTCTGTGTTTGTACTCATCTACAGCGACCTCGCTGTGATCAGCACTTCCTCGGAATCCGTGCGTGCGCCGAGCTGTTCGAACTCGTCAGCTAGCACGTATCGCCCGAGTTCAGGTCCGTTGATCCGGTAGTACTGCCCGAGAACGTCGTCACTGATATCGTCGGCGACGACTGTCGTATCCAGCGCGTCCATCGCCCGCTCTTTCGCCTCTGCAAGTGTGATCCCTGTCAGTTCCTCGGTCATCTCTTGGTTGAAGATCACCTCATGGACCACGTTACCGTCATCGAGGACACCCTTGATCCGAAGGTCGAACTCGCCGTCTACCTCGCCGTGTTCGGAACACCGCCCGTTCTGGAGCACGCGCGTGCAGTCCTCGTGGGGACAGCGCTTGATCAGGCCGCTTCCGCTCTGGATGTCCACTAGTGCACCCTCAACCTCCGTGGTGTTGTCACCGACTTCGATCTCCTCGTCGACTTCCTCGATAGTGGTGGTCCGGTTGAGTTTTACCGAAAACTGGCCCTGATATTCGTCGGTGACGACGTTCGCGAGCTGGTACACTGCGCCCTCTTCGAGCGTGGGCAGGTCGGATTTCGCCCACGAGGTGAACTTGATCCGGCCGGTTTCGTCACCCACGAGGCCGACCTGCGCGATCGAATCACTCCGTGGCTCCCACAGTTCGACGACCTTCGCGGTGATGTCGATCCATTCTTCAGCCGTGTTGACACTGCCGATCTCGCGCTGTTCGTTCGCGTCACCCATCGATTCCGGATCGGCATCGGCTTCATCGTAGTAACTGCTGGTGACGCTGCGGCGCGCTTCGTCGATCGGCACCTGATACTCGTTAACGAGCGTGTCGAGGCGCTCTTCGACTTTCTCGACGGTAATGTCCATCTGGTCGGCGAACTGCTCGTGGATCTCTTCGGCATGTGAATGTACATCGGGCATGGTTTGGTCTCTGCCTCCGCGTGTGTTCGATGGGAGACACTGGCTGTTCGCCGCTCTCAAGCAAAAAAGCCCGGAAAGGGATGTGAAAGTGGAAGCGAGCCTCGACTGATGCGGTGAAGTCAGCTGGACCGTGACTCTGAACAGGGGTATCACCGGATCATGCCGGAGCGTTTCAGCGCTAGCAGTCCAGAAACCACCGAAAGCGACTCCACTGAGAATGACGATACGGTCAAGCACCGACCATGACCGATACGGACGACGTCCTCGCCCTCAGTAGTGGCTGGGGCGCATGCGAGGAATGTGGCGAGGACAAATCCGACGTACTACGCGTCGGGACCCTCACCGACAAGCGGATTCTCTGCAAAGAGTGTCGACAAGAGGATCGCCGACAGTAACCACCCGACTGACGCGACCAAACCACCGGCCGACAGCGGGCGGTAACTCGTTTCTGTAGCTGTGTCAGACAGCCGGCCTAAGCCTCGGCAGCCACGTACTGGTCTTCCCACTCGCGGCGAGCGTCGATCTCGCGGCGGCCACGCTGAGTAATCCTGTAGTAGTTGGTCCGCTTGTCACGTTCGCCCTTCTCAACCAGACCTTTCTCGACTAGTTCGTCGAGGTTCGGGTAGAGCCGGCCGTGGTGGATCTCGCTTTCGTAGTAGCTGTCAAGTTCATCCTTGATCGCGAGCCCTTTCGGCTCGTCCTGTCCTGCAATCGCGTACAGCGCGTCGCGCTGGAAGCCAGTCAGATCGTACATATCCAACTGTTGGTTATTATTGCAGTAAAATATATCGATTCTCGAAACGACTATTTAGCGGTGGAGTGGCCCTCATATCCATCGATCTCATCGGTGACGCGTCCCTCTCCATCCTCTTCGATGACAAGATTTACCTTATCCGAAATGAGATAACAGACACCATGATAGATCGATTGGAGAAAGAGGCCGATATGCTGGAACGGCATCTACAGGTGCTGCGGATGGTGATCGAGAACGAACCGATCGGCATCGTGAAGATGTCGAACGAAACCGGCTACGCCCATCACAAAATCCGCTACTCATTGCGTGTGCTCGAGGAGGAGAGCCTGATCGAGCCGACCAGCCAAGGCGCGACCACGACTGACCAGACGAGTGGATTCGTTGGCGAACTTGATGGACGGATCGACGCGGTGAGCACCAAACTCGCTGAGATGAAACTCGATACGACAGGCGAAATGAGCCAGTAGTCCGGGTCAGCAAGGCGAGCAGATATCGAATCGCCACCGAAAACACCGTCTCACACAATGTCCAGCGGCATCCCGAAGCGATCGTCTGCTTGGGATGGCTGACGCAAGCGTCCTATTCGGCGCTGTAGCGATAATACTCAACACCGCTACTGTCGGCGTGGCGTTCGAGGCTGGAGCCTTCGACTAACGGCTCAGCCAACAGTTCGAGATAGACTCGCCCGATTGCCTGCGCGAGACCTTGCTCAGTACTGCTCATGGAGATTTGTCCCCCGCTGCTTGAAGCCATGACGACTTCGGTTTCGTCGGCGATTTCTTCCAACGTGTACGCCTTCGGTGCGTTGTCTTCGAGGAAATCGCACATGATCGCTATCTATGACTTGTTTGGCCCTAGCTGCTCCCAGTCCGACTCATCAAGCGGCATGAGTTAATATGACCGATTTTATTAGAATATATGGTGAACGGTTGTCTACCCCAGACAACCGAACAAGCCAGCTAACTCCTTGGAATATGCATCATGCGAATCAACCATATACCACTATACCAACTGCCAAACTAGTGTTGAGCCAATTTTACGGCTTTTGACTATATCGTCATCTTCTAACTCATGCATCTTTACACGGGTAGTCTCACGTGAACAACCAACTTTAGATGTGATATCAGCTGTAGTAGCTTCCCTCTCTTTATCGTTCAGAGCCTGGATGAAAAGATCTCGTGGATATGGGCTCTGGTATCCTTCATTTTCACTTGTCATACTCTGTTACTCTCCCTATAGAGTAGGTGGAGTTGTAGGGATAATGGTTCTAGTGATGATCTGCAGGCCTCCAAAATTCTGTAGGGTTCCAGTGGTTTTAAGTTCATGGAGGGGAGTATGAGATACACCAAGCTAGGTCAACGTAAATAAGTGTCGGCGGGGAATCACCAGTTCCCCGACGAAGGGTCACAGCCAAGAAAGTCGTTCGTGATCCTTCTTTCCGGCCTCCGGTAATAAGGTTTGCCCTTGCACACAGCGGCGGCGCTGGCGTTTACATCGGTGGAAAGGTGCATAACTACCATTATCGGATTGGCACGACGGTTCCCGTCCGTCAGCACTGTAACATCGGGCTCTAATATGAGCCAGCATACACACGAACATACCGATAGCGGTGCGTCTTCACAACCCTCTGAAAGCGAAACGGGCATCTCGATCAGCCCATCCGGGAGCGGTGGGCAACTCACGCTCACCCAACAATCGCCACTCTCAGCCGTTACGACCGTCACGCTCGATGTACCTGTTGGCGGTATCTGGGAACGAATCACCACAACTGATGGGTTCCAGAGCGCACTCGAAGCAGCAGTGGAAGAGCTCGTTGGCGATAAACCCGCGGGCGCGCGTGCGTACGCGCTTGAGCAGTTAGGTGTGACAGCACTCGATGGTCTCTACGCAAGCGCCGTCGCCGCACTCGCTGATGAAAATCCGATCCACAACCGATGGCAAGAGCAAGCACTACAGCTCACTCAAGACTTCGGAAGTGCCGAACGGTCAGTCGTCGGTCTCCATGCACCCGTTGGGGAGATTGTCGACGGTCCGCTCGCTGTCCTCCGTGTTTCTACGGCAATGCCCACGGTTGCCGTCCGGGTCGATGATGCTTTCGACGAACTACGTGCTGATCAGCGGGCTGATATCGTTGAACTGCTTGCTGATCTCGCCAACACTGTCGATCTTCGAATCGTAGCGACAGGTCGCTGGCAACGCAAGCTCGCGCAGGAGTATCGCGAACAACTCCCTGCTGTTAGCGAGCAATGCAGTGCAGGCCCCTCAGCAGGAGCTATTGCTGCGACCGTCAAGAAAGCACGTACCGCTCTCGATCCCGATGGCCGGAAAGTCCGTATTCTCCATCAACTCGCCGAACAGACCTCAGAGACACTTTCGTACAACCAACTCTATGCGCTCCACGAGGTATCGGATGGGGCCATCCGTCAGTGTCTCACGACTGGCGATCCATCGCTCGCCGAACTCGGACTCGTCGAAACGTTCTCGCGAGCCGCAGGTAGAGGGAGCGCGGTCGAACTGCTTGCCGCTGGTCGCGAATTTCTCGATAGGCTCGACGCCGAAATCGGCAGACAGCAACGGCTTAAGTCAGTCGTTAGCGAGACCGGAAATCCGTCAGACGATAGCCGTGTAACCCCGCCCGCACACGAGGGCCGCCACAGCCCTGACGCGGAGGCGGAGGCTGTTGCGGGGCGGAGCGGTTGCGGTAGCGGTGCGGGAGTGGCCGATGACCGCGACTTTGACCGCCATCGGTTGCCGCATCATCATCAGGTGCGGTCGGCAGCACGCCATCGCTACGCAGCAACTGCTGGAACCGCCACTGACGGTGGAATCACGCTTGTAGACCATCCTATCTCAGAGAAGGACGACCGAGGCGAACCGCACTGGTACTATGACCACGAGGACGACCGTCTACTCGTTGGTGCCGAGTACGATAACCCCATGAAGGGGTGGGTGTGCATTGCGTTGGCGTTAGCTGACCCGCAAACGTTCCGCCACGTCCTTACGCCGGAGCGCTTCGAGACGGGCAAACTCAGTGATATGCTCGCCGATCACACCGACCTCCTTCGGAATTCACGATGTCTCGGCTATCTCGCCGACCGGAACGCGACCGCCGAGGACTACACCGATGCGCTGCTCGAAGCTGCCAACGATCTCCGCGAGCTCACCAAGGATTGGTATCATGGAAATTTCGAGGACTCCAGTCGGTTTCGAGCGACTATTCTCCGCGAAGCCCACGGTCTCGCTGGGACGATGGTCCATCTGTTGGACCTCGCTGATGTCGATCTCGTTCGGGAGTTCCGCCTCCCGAATTTTGCACGAGACTACGACGAGTCCGACCGCCACGATCTTGCCAAAACCATCGCCATCGGAGCGTCCATCCAGAGTCGCTACCGGGAGTTCACCGCGTATCGCCAGTTGTTCGAGTGTCGTGAGGATAAACGCGAGAGCGCCATTCCGCCGCGGGTGGACGCCGACGACCCGTTAGGCGAATGTGTCGGGTCGTTCGTCCTCGTCGGCAAGAGCGTTTCCAGCCTTGCCGACCCGCTCCGCCGACGGCTTACGAATCAGGAAGTTCACGACGATGCCCCGGAGTTCGGGATTCGTGTTCCAGTCGAGACCGCCGATAAACGCCGCCATATCGCTCAGACTGTCAAATGCATGTGTGACCAGAAGTCGATCCGACCGACCCGTGCAGCGACTTCGATGCTTGGAGCACTCACTGGAACGCCCTACGACGCAGCGAAAGCACTCCACAACCTCGGTTCAGAGACGAAAGCACCAGGGCGGAGAGTCCGTCTCGATGAGGTTCGGTATGCACTCTCGACACTCGATACGGACCGCATTCTCTCCGCGATGGAGAAACCAGCGCTCTCGAAGATTGTCCACGCCCTTCTCGTGGCTGAAACACCCCTTGTGCAAAGTGAACTCGCCGAGCGAGCCGGCGTCTCGGCACGCTCGATTCGCACCCATACCGAGCGTCTCGCAGCGTTCGATTTCATCCACGAAACCGACGCTGGATGGCGCTTCACGCTCCCACTTCGCGGCGACGGCAAGCATGATGAACGGGGCGACGATGTCCTCCCGTGGTTCGTGGCAACGTCGGATGAGGGTGACGAGCAAGAGCAGGATACGTTTGTTCGAGACGTGCTTGCCGAGGTAGTCCACGACCTGCTTCCGCCAGATCAGTATGCGGACCCAGACGATCCGATAGCTGGAGCACTGTTCTCCGAGCCGCGGGAGCGGATATCGACGCTCCGTGAAGCGTGGGAGTGGCTTGACCCGTGGCTTTCGGTAGCCCAGATGCTCTGCGATAGTACCACTACGGACTGCTCCCACGCCGGTAGTGAGTGCGATCCGAATTGTAGTGGGGAGATTGCGATGATTGGTGTCGAACCCGACCAAGCGAGTCTCGCAGCGGCCGCTGGAGGTGGTGGGTGATGTCTGTTGAGACCACCGATACTACTGATACTGTGGACACCGCTGGCGAACAGTCCGAGAACAAACTCGTCGCAGTTCTCTGTGGCTTGGACGAGAGCGCCGAACCCTGGAAACTTCGACCACCCGAGAATGGGGACGATCTAGCAAAACTGCTTGGTCGCGTCGGAAAATCGTTCAGAACCGTCTGGGCAGTCGCTGAAACGAAGTCGTAGCTGACTCCTCGAAGGAATGGGGACTAGTTGATGAACGTGAACGAGTCCCCGATTGAGGTTACGGTCACGATCCACTTCGTTCTGACTATTGACCCAACTGAACAGTACCCACTTGCCGCCTTCGCGGAGTTTCTGACCGAGCAGCGTCTCGAATCGACGCTGCTCGAAGCAATTATCGAGAGCCTCAACGACGTACTCGTTGAGGCGTACTGTGGCGAAAAACACGCACAGGGAAACGGAACCAACCGATTCCAACGCTCGACAACGAAGATTCGCACAGCGGTTACTACCGTCGGCGAGCACGAGTTCTCCCTTGGCTACGTCGAAGACACTGCGGCAACTGACGACGAGAACGCTCACTTCCGCCCCATCGAACAATTCGTCGATTTCAACGGAAAGAAGCGATATCAGCAGGATATCGCTGCGCGAACAGTCGATCTTGCGACGGTTCTCTCCTACCGTGACGCAGCCTCACATGCTGAAGACCTCGAAAGGACGCCCTCGAAGGACACCATCCGCGACCGCGTGACCGAGTGCGGCAGGAAACTCACAGAGTTCGTTTCCAGCCGCATTGCCGGGTCTGAAGCTGAAACCGTCATCCCTGACGGAACCAACTGCTACAGTCAGGACGAGGACCGTGAGTACCACGACGTACGAGTAACGCTCGCAGAAGACACCGAAACAGCGTCACGATCAGTGCTTGATGTCTCGGTGAACACTCCCTGGAGTGAGATTGCGGATACTCTGGATACTGCTGAGGCGATCACTGACGACGCGAAAGTCGTCAGTGACGCCGAAAAGAGCCTTGTTGGGGCCTTTCAAACAGACACACGCGATCATCAACTCGATTTGTCTCACGTTCCGCGCACACTTGGCTACAAGCTGTGGGACGACGGTGCGCTCTCATTGGAGGACCGTAACGAGATCATTTCGGAGGTCTCTGGAGAGTTGTTTCACCTGAAGAACTCTGTCGAGAAGCATCGTCCGCAAGAGGAGTATTCGGCGATCCGCGAGCGGATCGCCCGAACGAAAGAGCGCATAGGGAAGACAGCATGGCAGTTAGAGCAACTCTCCTCGCCGAAAGCAGCATCATACCTTCGTAGTGGACTGGATTCGATGGTGACGTTTGCTGAGGACGCGACAGACGGGTTCGAGGTGCCGTGGACCTCGAACCCTGTGGAACGAGCAATGGGAGAGGTAGCCAAGCGATGCAAGCGTGACTGGATGCAGTGGAGCGAAGAAGGGTTAGATACGCTGTTGCAGTTGTCCCTCACGAAATACGCCAATCCCGAATACTACCGCGAGTTCTTCGATGAGTTCCTCCAGCGGTCAACTCACGGAAAGATACGATGTAGCGTGTCGGTCAGAACGAACGGAGGTGAACTCTGAACGGTTTTCCGACGCGACCAACTGCTTGTCGGTGCGCGGGCAGATTTCGTGCGCGACCGTTTGGAAGACGCAGGCTACGAGGTGCGTGATCTCAAGCTGCCGGTCAGCGCGCGAGGCTGGCTTGTTGCGTGGGAAGTATCGTTTGGATAACGCCTCCCACTCACTGATGAGACCGTTCATTTCATGCCTTATGTAACGTTCACCAGTCTTATTTAGCACTAGCTGTTACATAAGGTCTCAAATAAAGTCAGCGCACGCAGATTGTGGATATCGAACTACCGGCCATGACTGGGCAATCGGATGGACTGCTCGACATTCACAGAGCCATTACAGACAGACATTACAGGCAGACATTACGGGCAGACATTACAGGCAGACATTACAGATGAGTATTACAGATAGCTGTAACAGATACCAGTTCGGTGTTTCTGTCTGGATTGTCTGACACAGATTTATACCACGGGAGACCAGACCTCAGTATGCATGATAACAGCTGTAATCTACTCCGAATCCGGTGGGACATACAAGACGACGATGACGGCCAATATCGCCGTCGCGCTAGAGCGGATGGGGCAAAACACTCTCGTATTGGATCTTGATCCGCAAGAGGGTAATTTGACCAGTCTCTTCGATGTCGGCAAGCACCGAAGCGACCCAGATGCAGACAATCTGGTCAAACATATCCTTGACATGCCAGACGGCGACTTTCAGGATCTGATCGAATCAACCGCTGAAGGCGTGGATATCATTCCGAGTCACGACATGCTCAGCGATTTCACCTCAAATCTGGAGCAGAAGATCTCCTACGAAACAGGGATGCAGAACATGAATCGCGAGGAGTATCCGCGCTTTGAACTCTTGTATGACCTGCTCTGGAACACGCACCAACTGAACGAAGAGTACGACGCCATCCTCATCGATCCGAATGCACGAGCAGAAGACCTGCTCTATAACGCGATTTTTGCGCTCCGGACGCTTATCGCCCCCGTCAAACCGGCTGGGAAAGGAAATCTCAGCCTCGAAGGTCTCGAGGAGCTTGTCGGCAATATGGGAACCCAGCTGGATATTGAAATCGGTCTATCCTGCGTTATTCCGGCTGGCGTTGGTCAAACCAATGCTCACCAACAATATCAGCAACAGTTTGAGAACACGGAAGCGTTTGCGACGCCAGTGACCATCGGGAACCGGGAAAGCCTCATGGACGCTATGTGGGAAGCGAGAGGCTCAGCATTCAGAGTGATCGAAGAGCGCTGGAAAACGTTCGAGAGAGACGACAAGATGGTGAGTGAATCCGGCCAGCGGCGGATACGTGACCGAGAGATTGCGACTCTACGGAAACTGTATGAACTCGCACGATTCATCGCAACCCACACCTTCGGAACTGATATCGACCCAGTGTTAGAACTCGACATCCGTGATCACGGAAATCGTGTTATCAATCTTAACACTGACGAAAAAACGGAGGCACGGACCGTATGAGCAACTTCAAATCCGGTTCCGGTGATCTCAACTTTGGTGATGGTGGCGAAGATGATGAAACCGACACAGAGACAACAGAGGAGCAGACACCAGAAGAGAACGTTTCCGAATCACCTGTGACGGAAGAGTCCACACCAAATCCGCCGGACAACACACTATCTAGTAGTGAAGCCTCATCCGAGCAATCGGTGTCGGGGCAAGTTTCGGCCGGAAATTCAACAACTACTACACCAGCAGAGAAATATCCATATTTCGTTCGACGGAATAATGTCGGAGACGAACGCGACAACCGTCTGGAGGTGTATGTGCGAGATAAAATCGCCAACCAAGAAGCTGATTTTCGGAACGTGCTTGCTGATCACCTCGAAGCCAGTGAAATTACAAAGACAGACGCACGAGAATTTGCCCTTCTTACGGCATTTCATCATCCTGAGCGCGTTGCTGAATTGATGGAGGATGAAGGGTTCAATGCTCTCGATTGAAATCCGAAGATAACCATACTGACCGTAACGACTTTCATACAGTAAAGCAATCATATCATTATGTTCAGCGGCGTCTTCACGCCATCTAGCCCTACAACACTCCACAACAACTCGTTATTTTTCGGTTTCTCAGGGTGGAACAACCAATGATTTCACTACGATTACTGAATCTCGGTATTCGATCAGGGATTACCGATCATGGGCTCTCATTCGACATCGTGTCCGGAATGGGAGATGTCGCCAGCGGTTTGCCACTCGTTTCGGGGTGGGAGTAGAATGCGTCCGGCAGCTGCGACACTGTTCGGGGGCAGCGTACTCGTTGTAGTGGTCGTAGGCACGATCATCTCCGGGGGTTTTGCCCCCATCGAGACTGCAGCCGGACAAACACAAACCCAAACTCAAGCACAGAACCAAAGCAACGCGTCGGTTGAGTTCGTTAATCAAACCACCAACGGGTCAGACGTCACCGTCGAATCAGTGACGCTTCCCACCAGTGGATTCGTCGTCATAGATCTGAGCGGTGCTGGAGTCGAAGGCCTCCTTGAGGAAGATGCCGTCGCGGTCTCCGAACAGCTTTCGGCGGGAACTCACCAAAACGTCACAATCCCAATCAATCAGAGTCCGCCTGGAGGAGTCGCCAATCGGACTTCGCTCAACAACACTGGGAATTACGAGGCGATCGTGTACGAGGATAGCAACGACAATGGCCGCTTCGACTATCTCACATCCGCCACAAGCCTCGACAAACCGCTCATCGTGGGGTCGGGGGCACAAGAGCGTCTCGTGAAAGATAGCGCTCGGCTTACCATCCGTGGTTCACGTGGTGATCCGAACGCAACACCCACCCCATCCGCGAGTATCCAGTTTTCCGATCAACAAACGGATGGATCAACCATATCGGTGGCATCGGTAACGCTTCCGCAAGGCGGGTTTGTCGTCGTTCACGGCGAACAGTACCTCCAACCCCAGAACGATCCAGTAACGAGCGCGATCGGTCTATCGATGTATCTTCCAGCAGGCACTCATCAGAACGTGACAGTCGCGCTCACGAACGGCAGCGTTCAACAGCCCCAGACGCTCGTTGCTATTCCGAGTCGCGACACAAACCAGAATCAGACCTACGACTACGTCACTTCCGGTGGGTTTCAGGATGTGCCATATACGGATGGAGAAGCCATCACGGATCAAGCATCTGTCAGCAAACTCGAAGCCACAACGACGGTCTCGACAAGCAACCAGTCACCAACACCAACACCGACAGCGACCATCGAGCGCACGGATACAACAACGGACACCAACCAGACCGAACAAGCAGCAGACTCCGGTGAGGATGGTGGAAGTGGGTTATCCGGAGTCACTTGGATCGTCGGGATTGTACTCGTGATCGTGATCGTTGGGGGTGGATACCTCCTCATCACACTTCGCTAACCAGATGACCAGAAAATTAGAATGCTCTCGACGGACGTTCCTGACTGCAGGAGCAGTTGGTGCGCTCTCTGGAGCGACAGGTGGTTCGATCGTCAAAGCGAGTGGGATCACCGGGGAGCAAGCGGAATCGGTGCAGTCGACGGGAAGCCGCTTCGAGCAACCCGGAAATCCTACACGGGGGGCTGAACGGGCATGGGCGGCAGCCGAATACGACCACTTGAAGCAGATGCGCGAGGGAGCTGCACAGCAGGGAAATTCTAGTGGTGGCAATCAAAGCGGGAGCGGGCTCGGCTCACCGACAGCACCGAATTTCAGTAACGTCGTGAACGCGGTCGACGATCTCGGTGCAGATCCAACGGGCGGTCGGCCTATCAGTCAAGATCTGGGTTCGGCCATTAAACCAGATACGCTCATTCTCTTTCCGCCCGGGAAGTATTTGCTTGATCAGGAATGGGGAGTGAGTGTTGACGGAACGTTCGGCATGGCTGGAGAAGGATATAAACAAGCCAGCAGCCCGCCGGAATCCGGAAAGAATGCTGCGACGTTCGTTGCAGCCGATAATACGCGCGCAGCCATCAACTTCGAAGCAGAGACCGGTTTGCTCGCCAATTTCGTCTTGGATCAGACCGGAAACAACAACAGCATCTCGATCCTACTCCGTTCATCCGGTTTCGCTCAGGCACGAGATATCAGGTACGTCGGGACACAGGATAACACCGGCTCACAAGCAGACGAAGACCAATCAAACCCGATGTGTCGGTTTGCAGCTGATGACGGTGCAACCGCGCGTGCGGAACGGCTCATTGGAAAGTACATTGGTCTTCCGGGCGATAAAAACAGCGGCGGCGCACCGTTCTTTTGGGTTGGCGAATCGAACAAAGGCACCGCACAGATGGGCAACTGTGTCTCGGTTGGGGCGGCCGACAACGGGCTCTACGGCGGCCGGACACCAGGACATGCACAGGTCAAAGGCGGGAAATACGTCAACAATGCCGTCTCACAGCTTCGATACGACGGTGCAAAGTCATGGGCTGATGGCGTCAGCATGGTCGTTGATGCGGACAACTACAGCGGACCCACAAATGGCACTCCGTACAACGAAAAATTCGGTGTGCAAGGACTAAAAACCGAACGCAGGAAATACCAGGAGAAAAAGCCCAGCGGTGCGGTGTTGAGAAACGCCGATGTCCGCGTCCGCAGCATCAACAGCAACATGGGTGCGCCGATATACATCAGAGGCTGGGCTGGCTCCCTCAAGATCGAGAACTCTCGGATCGTCAACCAGCTCGATCAGACAACCATCCGCGCTCAGGCACCAGGAGACGGGAATCCTGCTACGCAACCTCCGCACAACATTACGATCACCGACTCAGAGATCGTTAGCTCATATGCAGATCCTGTTATCGATATCCGGGGGCGAGAGAACTCGAGCATCCGGAACACCTGTATCAAAGTCCCCGGAGCGGGGCCGAGCAGCATCAACGGTATGGACATCGGTGAAAACGTTGGATTTGGAAAACAATGTAACAAAGGCGGTCTCAGCGCTCCGGACAAGGTCGGCGCATCGGGTAATCTCTCAGCGGTCAATTTCTCGGCAATGGACTCAGGCAATGGCTCTTCCGGAGAGAATGCTCAACAACACCAACAACATCGCAAACAGAAATTCTTCCAACGGGTCATGTCTGTGATATTCAGTATGTTCCTATTGATCGCTCTGGTTGTGGTGGGAGTGGTCGCTACTCTGTTCTATCTTATTTTCGGTGACTGAGGAATCAACCCTCACAATACACTATGCACAGAAGAAAACAACACCGGGCCATGATGGTGATGATCAGCGTCGTCCTCGCTGCTGGACTCTTGAGCAGCGTGATTGTCGCACCAACAGCGGCGGCAAGTGACGGCGGGGGAGACGGGCGTATGGAAATCACCGATCATTTCGCTCAAACAGAAATGACCACAAATGAAACTGCGGCCTCGAACGAGACTACAACCTCGAACGAGACTACGGCCTCGAACGAGACTACCACAAGTGCGTCACAGGCGTCCCGGCCTGCAAACGCCTCCCTCAGTATCGATGAGAATGGGACGACACCATCACGCGTCAGTCTTGCTTCGGTATCGCTTCCTACGAACGGGTTTATCGTCGTTCACAACGATAGCTATTCGCCAACGTCGCCGGAATCCGATTCGATCATCGGCCGGACACAGTACGTCCGGGGTGGCAATTTCACTGATGTCTACGTCCCGTTGTACAACATTTCTGGTCGCGAGTTCGATCGCTCTCAAATCACCGGTACTCAGCAGGTTCATGTTCTGCTATACAATGATTCGAACGGCAGCCAAGCATTTGACTCGGCAGACGATCAACCGTATCAGAACAGCAGTGAGTACCCTATTTCCGGTAGCACAACTATCGATGGGATCGACACCGGGCGGTTGGATTCTGGAACTGACTCTCCAACGCCTCAACCATCCCAATCTCCTCAGTCGTCTCAATCGTCTCAATCGGCTCCGTCATCCGAATCACCGACAACTGTAGCGCCAGACCAAACGTCGCCAGAACAACCATCACAGCGTGCTACTGGTGGTCACCAGAGCGCAGAGACATCAAGCGATGAATCCGGATTCTTGCAGACTGCGGCAAGCGTCATGCTTGTTGTACTCGGGAGTATCCTTGTTTATCGCGGACTACACAGCTGATCGGCATCAGCGACAGCTGGCACCGAGGACTGTCTCTGGCCCCAGTGATTTATGGTGGTACCGGATAAAATAACAGTGAGTGTAGGCGCATGATCCACAACCGCCATTGCAGAGCGGGGACACAGTGAAACGAGAAACTAGCGGGAACAGGGTATCGCGGCGGCGGGTGCTTCAATATGGTGGGGTCCTCGCAGGAAGTGCTTTTGCCGGCTGTTCCAGGTTGATATCAGATGCAACCCAACAAACTGTCGACACAGTCTCGTTTAACGAAGGACAACTGATTATCAATCTCAACCCCGACACTGATGCCGATACAATCGAATTCCGAAGTCCTGACGGCAAACTCCTCCAAACATCTCAAATCAGTCGAAAACAACAAGTCACGGTGCCATTGCTTATCAAACACGGCAACGTACCCGGTGTCAGCAAACCACTCCCAGCAGGCGACTATGGGCTTATTGCGACGAAATCCAGTGATGACAACGATCACAAGACCGTCAGTGAACAGACTGTTGAACTCACCTCTTCGTTTTCGGTCGCCGATGTGAATGTCCTCAAAAACAACGCTCCGAGCGATTACGACAATAACGTCCCTGCCTACGCAGACAATCTCCAAGTGACAGTGAAAAATGACGGCAACCTACCACTCGGGATCAAATATATCGGCGTCACCGATGGTGTCCCATCGCCGATACCTCCACCACAGGAAGTGTTAGGGGGCGGAATGAGGGCATCGGTGTTCGAGCTGGCTGATCACAACAGTACCGGTCCGTTCTACATCGACAGCAACTCGACGCTTGCGTTCAAAACAACAACTGGTCCACTCTCGTACTACGCATACTGGCAGAATCCCGAAGGCGGCGACAGTCCAGGACCGCACACGTGGGGAGCCCCAAAAAACGGTGCATCATGGGAGACTATCCAAGCTAACTACTGCACTGGAGATCAGCATCCCGCGACGATCGTCGTTGCACCCATCAACCTCGAGTCTCAGCAAGCGACTGTGACGCTTCGCTGGGACGGCAAAGCAACTCGACGTCAGCGGTTGGACACCGACTACGCGTGTACAAATGTAAGCGTATCTAATATAAGTAACAAAAATAGTTCAGCTTGATTCGATAAGACCCAATATGCCAGCGGGATGCTTTACTAGAAGGCACCTGTACAATGAGTGATCTCAGTCACCCCGGGGCACCAAAATGGCTACACCTATCAACTGAAGAACAAGTGCTCTGGTTCGGTCGACCGCACTGGATCACAATTCTCCCTACGATACTCCTCATGGTGATCATGTTTGCTATAGCGATCACTGGAACAGTTTTCTTGGATCGAATGGATGTGGGTGCTACTGTTGGAAGTGACTTCCCAGGATGGATTTCGTTGCTCCCACTGGTGATTGCATTGATCGGTTTGTTTGGAGGGGTGTGGGTGTTTCTCAAGTGGCGCTATACAGCATACGTGATCACTTCTGGTGAGATATATGAAAAAAGAGGAATCATCTCACAGAATATCGATCATTTTCGCATCGAACGAATACAAAATACGACTTGCGATCAGTCAATCATCGAACGGCTACTCTCATTTGGTAATGTCGTGATCTATACTGCTGGCTCTGGCAAGCAAGATATGATCCTTGACAATGTTCCGAACCCGAAACAGGTTGACCGAACATTGGCAGTACAATACGATGAATTACAGAAAAAGACCGATCAAAAGAGTCAAACTGCGAAATAGCCATGAATAAATCGAATAAAATTTATTTGACTATTCAACCGGTCAGAATTTTCCACGGTATACTGTGAACGACTTCAATTCGAAGCAGTTGTGCTCCTAACAGATGGTGTCGAATTTATTGTTTGCATAGTCCGATTTATGACTTCTTTGTTAGATATATCACCACGTTGGCGTTGTTTCACCCATTGTGTTTTCACCTGAAATGTTCCTTGGGATTGGCGATCCATGTTCAATACAGTTCCTTGTAGTTTTTTTACGCCCCAACCATTACTTACCAGTCCATCATAGGCCCCGGCAATATATCCGATATCCTCTGTGATTGCACGTGTTGTCATGTCATTTGGCACCCATTCTATATAAACAACATTTCCTTGTGTATTAATCGACACTATAGTGATATTAGTGTTTTTATTGATATATTGTTTAAAGCCTTTCTCGAATTCTGTGTTAGTAGGAGTAGCTTTAGATTCGGCTTGGGCTAGACCTTCTGCACTTGGTGTCGGCAATGAATCCTGTGATGGGGATTGTGTAGATTGTCCTCTATTAGCTGGGTTTGTGGGGGTACTCGTTGCTACAGAATCAGCTCCAGTTTCTGCAGGTTGCGATGACGAGGGTGACGATAATATGGGTAAGAACACGTTTGCGATAACTAGTCCCGCAATAACAACAAATACAGCGATATACATAGTGGCAAGCACTGCATTATAATACGTTTTTCCGGGCCGGAATCCTAGTCTGCTTGATCCTGTCATTAGTGCATGACAGTTGGGGAGCAGAATAAGTGTTACCCGAATATTTTACCTTTCCCGATCGACAAATCGAATGGGCCCGGCGTACGCGTCCTCGATGGGGGGGGGAGGACGATCATGTAGAATATCATAGGTAATGTTTAAGTGAACGCAAAATTAGTGTAGATTATGGGATTGATCAGCAAGAAGAGGTCCGCATCGAGGCGGAATAGTGTGCTGGTCGCGGTGATCGTCATAGCAATGGTGGCTGGCATGGCCATTGCCATGGAACCAGTAGCAGCTGCAGAAGGCGGTGGTGGCGGTGGTGGTGGATCTGGTGGTGTTGGGAGCAGCTTAGGCGAGGCATTATGCAACGCAGGGGCGGGAATCTTGTTGACAGCAGTGTTTTATATTGCATCAATTGCATTGATATATCTTGGTGTTATTGACGGAATCAAAGCCTTTGCCGAAGGTGGTGGTGATGATCCCCGTCGTCGCGCTGGGACAGGATCAACATGGCGATCTGCTGTGAAGAAGTTCATTGGTGGAGTGCTAGTGGCCTCAGCGCCAACAATCCTCAGTGCGATCGGCTTTACGCTTCTGAGCTGTGTCTCAGCCATCGATATAATTTCATAGCATAATCCCGGGCGAGAACATGGTCGCTGGTGAAAAATCATAACCACCCTCGAAAATGGACACTATATATGGCAGAAACACTGAGAACAGTTCCATTCAGAGGGGTGGGAAAACTTCTCTCAAGAAAATACGGTTTCTCCTATTGGTCTTGGTTTGCTTTTGTCTCACCATTTCCGTCATAACTTCACCCAGTGCCGCACAGAACGCTGCTGGCGATCACCCCCCATTATCGGAACCCACTGATGGTTCTACAGAAGCCCTCCAAGCACAGCTTGGAGAGTTGGATCATGGGCCTGCCAAAATGGAGATCGGTGGCTATGCCCAGGTGGAAAATGATAGTAATAACACAGGTGGAGGATCCAGTGGTAACAATACCAGTAATGGATCTAATAATAGAGAGAATCAATCAGGCGATGAAACGGAAAATAATAGTAATAATACAAACAATGAGTCTGGTGGGAAATTAGATGGGGTTAGATCTGCCTATAATCGGTATCTTGGGAATACAACTAGTCACTATGTTAATGGCACCAAAGAAGTAGGAGCTGCTGCAAAAAATGCGATGAATACAGATTTTGATAATGCATCTAAAAATGTGGGTAATGCAACAGACGAATATGCGAATGGGACTGTTGATCTAGCCAAAGGACATAATAGAGCGAGAGACGACGCTATCAACGCAACTGAAAATGCTCTTCCATCGGGATTTGGCCTCTCAGTCAATATAGCAACGGGCTGGTTTGAATCGGCGGAAAACCGAACAGAGAGCATGATCAATGATTTGGGATGGATGTTGGTCTCTGTGCCAGCGCCGGGCAATACTACAGAACCAGGAACTTGGTATCCGGGCTTTGCGAGCCCAGTAAATTCCACTAAAGTCAACAATACAGGTAATTACACGGCTAGTAATGATGTTGGCTCATTAGGAACAATAAATAAAAGAACAGATCCAATATTGCCGGGATGGATAAGTCTTGACAAATGGTGGGAATCTTCCTGGAAAATATATGTGGGGCTAGCAGCACTGGTGACCAGCCCACTCTTGGTGCTCGGTGTTTTCGCTTGGGCGAAACCGGGACGAGCGCGGGAGCGAGAGAAACGCTTACAGGATGTCTTTGTCGCATTTATGCTTGTCCTGTTTGGGGTGGTGGTTATGCCGGGGATTTTGCATGGGGCGAATTTGCTCTCAACAGGTGTCATTCCCGGTGGACAGGAATTGCTCCGGACGCCAGGGAATATGGCGAAGCTAGGGATTGGGCTCCTTTCGATCAATCTGGCGACGGTGGCTATCGCTCTCGTATTCGGCTTCATCCAATGGCTAATGCTGTTTTTCGTCGCAGCTCTGTGGCCATTGTATGCCGCGTTGTGGGCGTCCGGTAGTAAAACTGCAAAATCGTATTCGAAGCTCGGTTTCTCGCTCTTTGGCCTCCTTCTTGGACTGAAATTTTTACAAGCACTATGGCTCAGATTCATCTTTTGGCTTCCTCTTGGCTTTGGAGATCCAGTCACGTCTATCTTCTCGCTTTTCATCATAATTTTCGGAGTGTTTATCGGATTTGTCGTCTTCCCAATATATGGTGCGGTGAAAGTCGTACCGTCATTTGTCGTGAATATTGTCAAGCAACCACTTGAAACAGGAGGCAGATATTTAATGTACAAATGAGGACATCTCCACTGCTCTACGCCGTGTTTTTTTTGGTATTGATTGGGGAATATCCACACAGACACGATATCGTTATTGGTAGGAATGGATGGCCTCTCTTGCTCGCTCGTGGTGTTCGCCGTGCGCTTCCTTTAGCTGCGATTTCGAGGATGGCCTTTTGGTGGGGGAGAAAACATAAAGCCGTGGAACTGCCAAATTACACCGGACTAGATCGGCATCAAGTGCCAAACGAGCTGCAACCAGCACTATGGTCGCCAATGAGTGAGCAAGAATCAGATACAGACGAGGACACGACTAGCGAAGTTGACGACCGGCGGATGATCCTGCCCTATGTCAACACCGACACTCGGATTATCCCTGGTTTCCACGGGATAGAGCCAAAAACAGTTCGGGAAGGGGTCGTGTACGTCCCGGCCGGAATCGCTATTATTGCAGCGGGATTGGCGCTGTGGTTCGGGGCGTTCATAGCAACGTTTCTGCTTCTTGCGTTATCGCTGCCGTTGTTAGGCGTGGGGGTCCATCTCAATGTAATGATGTCGCGGGCGTGGTATCTTACTCCTGATGGGGTGCTGAAAGAGTACCTCTCATATCGGTTTCTGAAACAAACACTGCCGTGGGGACATAAGGAGACTGTCCGGAATACGCATAACATCCGATGCATCCACGATGATGGAGAGGAAGATAACTAATGGTAGAAGAAAATAGTACCACTGGGAGTGTCGAGCTACAGGACGGGCGTCGAGCAACGCTGTTGCGGGTCGAAGGGACGAATGCGAGTAATCTGTCAGCGGGCAAAAAACAGACGAAAGTCCAGCAAGCCACTGAGGGGATCGAAAACGCTGTCGCACCGGAAGAGCGATGGTGGTCATACTATTCGACGACTCGGCCAGCAACGACTGAGACTCTCATCGAGCGTCGGAAGGAGCGTGCAGCGGACCACAGTAATGCTCTGAATCCGAGTCAGCGTGACGCGCTCGAAGAGTCCGCGGAGTGGTTGGAAGAACAGGATGAGGAGTACGATGCCAACGAGCGCCGGGATTACATCGTCGTGGAAGCTGATCCTCGTGAGTCAGCGGTGCGGGCTCCTTCGGGGAGCCTCGTCGCACGGAACAAACAGCTGAAACATCGCACCAAATCAGCACTCAAATCGAAACTCGGGATCGGAAGCGATGGTGAGAAGACTGATAGCGACGGCGCAGACGCCACCTCGACCGATACCGATAGTCAAGACGATTCGTCCGACGCTGACGATGAGGACGGTCAGAAGCGTCCCAGTGATGCCAACGCGACGGCCGACAATGGAAGCGCCCACTCCGACGTGGAGAATAGCCGTAGCAGGGAGGACGATTCCGAAGAGGTGCTCACTGGCAAGCCGTTGGAAGACGTTCTCGCAAACCGTGCGACGAACATTAAGCAAGCGTTCGAAGCTATTGACGGTGTCGCTGTCGAACGAGTGGGGCCGCGTGAGCATGTTGAAGTGCTGCGGGCGTACTGGACATCGCTTCCGGAGAGAGCAGAGCCAGGATTGATGGATCTGTTCAAACGCGATTGGGGAGAAGACCATCAGACTCCGACCGAGCGGATTCTTGCGCGCGGGGGGTACGATGTCGATGGCGATACCGTTTGTCTGGGGAACACGTATTGTCGAACGTTTTGGATTTCGGAATGGCCGCTCTATCCGAGTGAGATGTTCCTGGATGAGCTGTTTACGATGACAGATGTCAATTATGACACGAAAATCCATGCCACCCCGATTCACCGACATAAAGCTGCAGGCGAAGTCGAAGAAGAAGCACTCGATGTGGACGCCGAGGGGATCGAACGCGAGGAGCACACGCCGTTGTCGGCGTTGACAGTCGAGTCGAAGCGGGAGGCGTACACTCGTGCGCACCAGAACGTGGCAGAGGGGAACGCCCGCGCGTGGTATATGAACGGGTATATCACGATTCGAGCGGATTCGCGAAGTCAGCTCGATGAAGATGCCGAGAAGGTGAAACGGAAACTCGAATCACCACCAGCGAAATGTGTGCCAGTCGCCCCCGGGAACAGCCAGCATGAGTGCTTCATGTCCGCATCACCGTTCGGTGATGATCTGTATAACGAGAAGGCATCACCAGCGCGAGAGCGGATCGTGTTTTCGGGAGGGCTGGGTGCGATATTCCCGTTCGTGAGCATGTCGTACGATGAGATGGACGGTATCCGTTGGGGCCGGAACACACATACTGACGAGCCAGTATACCTCGATCTGTTTGACCGCGGGACGGCACCGCATATCATCACGATCGGGATGTCACGGGCGGGGAAGTCACATTTCGTTATCGAAGCGCTTGCAGAGTGGTTTTTGGATCGCGATGACCGCACGTTGATCGTCTGTGATACCCAGAGCGGGTTTGGTGACTTGACGAATCTGTGCGACGGGGAGCGAATCGTGATCGATAGCGGTCAACCGATCAATCCGATGCACATCGAAGCCCCACCAGAGGAGTATTGGGGGGAGGAAGATGATATGGCGGATGGGCCCGCTAGCCGGTACAATAAAGCCGATATCGCTGACGAGGCGAGTGGGGGGTACAACCCCTTCGCGCAAAAAACAGACGAGGTAGCGCAGTTGGTCGTAAGCCTCACCCAAGCAGGGGAGTTCATGGCGGGTGAGGACGGGAATACGAGCAATGTGAGTATTGGCGATAAGTATAAGACAGCACGATACATCGCTGGGATGACCTATCGACGAGCAGGGATCAAGGAAGACGATCTCTCGACCCATGCATTGCCGTCACCGACACTTGATGATTATATTGAGACGGCGAAGGCAATGTACGACGGTATCAGCGAAGATTCGCATACGGTGGGGGGAACAACGAGAGAGATCGAGAATCGGAAAAAGCATATCGACGCGCTGTTCACCGGCTTGCTTGAAGTGATCGGGGAAGGTCGATTTACTCATCTGATGGGTGAAGGCTCGAACAGCCTCCTGAACGAGGACGTTCGAATGGCGTATCTCGATCTGCAGCAGTTTGCCGGCGATGCCAACGTTGAGAAGTCGATCGGGCTACAGATTGCCCTCTCGCAGATCACGCAGAAGATCAAGCAAGCGCCCGGTCAGACGATTTTCATGATCGACGAGGCACACGTTTTGTACGGATCGAAGCGGATCGTAAGATGGCTTGAGAGGGCGTCACGCGAGTGGGCACGGTATGAGGCCTGCATGTGGAGCGTGTCCCAATCACCGGAAGAGTTCGTGCATCGACTGGATTCAGTCAGTTCCGGTCAGGAGAACAAACGGCAGGTCATCCGCGAACAGACATCGATGCGGCAGGTGTTCTACAGCCCCGAAACGGATGTCGAGACGCTGTCGAAATTCGGGTTGGAACCGGGTCAGATCAACACAGCAAAGAACGAACTCACGCCGGGAAGAGGGCACGACCACTCCGAATCTCTCATCCAAACGAACGACTATGACGGGTGGATACGGACGAAAATCGAGACTCTGCCGCTGTGTGCCGACAAGAGCGAGACGACTGGCGAGCAGGAAGAGGACAAGTTGAGTGAACTCCTGGAGGTGGGAGGGGTCGGGAGAACCTACGGCAAGCAACTCTCCGCGGAAGGGATTGAGACGCCAGAGGATCTGCTCGCGACTGATCCAGGGGCAATGTTGTCAATCACGACTGCAAGCGCGAGCGAGGTCGACCACTGGCTTGAGAGCGCGCTGGAGATCACGAGCGGTGAGACCGTATCCAAACCGACGCCGACGCCCGAACCCGAGTCTGAGCCCGGCTCTGTGGGCGAAGGCGATGCTCCAAGTGGACAGGCTGCCAGCGTCGAACAGAGTGAGACAATGGAAACATCGGAGGCATCAACAGAATCCAAGACCACATCTGCCACTGATACGTCGCAATCGAACGGGACAGGTCCGTCGGCGACCGGGTCAGCATCATCCACCGAGTCGGTCGAAATCACAGATGTTGAAGGAATTGGGAACATCTACGGTGAGCGGTTGTCGGCAGAAGGGATAGAGACGTGCAGCGACCTGCTGGATGCGGACCAAGAGACGGTTGTCTCAATCACCGACGCCTCCTCGGGTGAAGTCGGCCGGTGGTACGAGAACGCAAAAGCTGACGGTGATGGCGTGGCCGCAGCGGACGGTGGCTCTCCAAACGACGGTTGACCACGAGGGGTCAACCGTCTTCAGCTAGAAAGGCTACGGCTCACCTGATCTATGGTCATTTACAAGCCAATCAGGATTCACCACGGAAGCTGCAGAACATCGCATTGACGCTAGAAAACTCAGTGGTCAGATTCGTCCACCAGAAACCACGTCAATGAGTTACCAATCTCTCGACGTTCGACTGCATCTTTGTCTGCGAGGTCGTTCAACCGGAGATACGCAGACTGTCGTGAACATCCCACGTGGTCAGCTACATCGCTCGTTCCTGCTATTCCATCGCAATCTCGGAGAGCTTCGAGGAAATCTTCATCTGACCATGAAGCCGTGTATCGGCCCGTTTCATCATCTCGTTCAGGGGGCACTGATAGTGTACTCATGCCTTGTCTTATGGCGCTTATGGGATAATCGTTCCGGGTGTTTACATAACGGGAACACTTATCACCTTTGGTCCCAAAGAAAAAGGAATAGAACCCCGGTCCCTCGGGACACGAGAGCGTGTCCGGGTGAAAGCACCACCCGGACCGGGGTTTGCACCAAACAAACCCATGGCTGTGTACGACCGCAGCCGACATGAGAGTGGTGGTTTTTGCGCTCTCTCGTCGGCCACGACTATCGAACCTGCAACCGCGAGCGACAGCGACCAGCAGGGGGTGGCGGCCTCATGCTAGTCGGTGCGTTCGGACGAGTTCTTGACGCCGAGGCTCCCGAAACCATCAGGTGTGCCGGCTGTCGCGGCACCGCTGAACGCCTGTCGAGCGCGTGGCAGGGCAACGGAACCGCATATCACAACTATCAGTGCCGAGGAGAGGACTGCCCGGCAGGCGGTGCGCTAGTCGAGCGCGAAGACGGCCACAACCGACGCACCGGCCCAGTGTTCGGCGATCGTGATATCGCTGTGCGACTCGCCACCCGAAAGCGTCCCGAGGTGCGCAGCGAGACGCAGGAGACTGCGCCATGACTCAGACGTGTCCGTACCATGGCAGATCCTCACGTTTTGTTGAGCACACAAACCTCGGCTTGGCAACTCTACATTACGCTCGCTGACTGGTCAGCGAGCAGTAGGTCATGAGACCGAACGGCGGTTGCCGGTGTAGTCCTGATGTCTTCGTCCCGTGCTCGGTGTTACTCATCTTCCGCCGTGGTTCGAACAAGCTTTCTCGACGTTTGAGTCAGCATTCTCCGACAGCCGCAACGTCGATTCGTTCAAGCACCTCGTGAGTGCGCTGATTCACAGTGAAACGCAGTGGACCGTGAGTGGACTCTCCCGAGGGATTTCGCGTCCCGACGCGGACGCGAAATCCCGCAGAGCCTACGACTACTTCTTCGGTGGTGCCGACTGGTCGGCCACCGATCTCGCTCAGCTCCACGCTGAGTACGTCTTTGACCAACTTCAGGTCGGTGCTGGTGACGACGTACTCCTTCACATCGACGATACGTTCGCTCCGAAAACCGGCGACGCCACCGATGGCGTCGCCCGGTTGTACAATCCCGTCGCTGCTGAGACCGAACTAGGCAACAAGATCGTCACGTCTTGCCTCCAGATCGGCGACGTCTACGTTCCGTATCTCGCGCGGATGTACGTTCCAGAGGATCTCGCACCGGATTTCGACGAACCGTTCAAGAAAAAGACCGAGATCGCCGTCGAAGAGATCGTGACGCCGCTCCAGCTGCCGGCTGGAGCGGCTCTCACAGTTGTTTTCGACGCCGCGTACTACGGTGACGAAAGAGTCGCTACGATCCAAAATCAGGGCCATGATGTCGTCTGTCGGCTGAAATCCGACAAACACGTCTCGCCACAGGGTGTCGTCTGGACCCAACGCGTCGACGCCTTCGCGTCGACGCTGGAGTATGAATCGACAACGATCACCGTTCGTGGGAAGGAGAAAACCTACGACGTCGCGAGCGAGGTCGTCGAAATCGAAGGCGTTGGTCCAGTAAAGGTCGTCGCAAGCCAGACCGAGGACACGATTCGGCACTACTTGAGTACGGATCTCGGCCGGTCAGCGGCCGAGATCCTCGAACGCGTCGAACACAGGTGGAACATTGAGACGGTCCACGAGGAATCGAACGCGAAGTTTGGCTTCAAGCAGTACCAGCTAGAGCGAAAACAGGCAATCGAGCGCTACGTCCAGTTAGTGTTCCTCGCGTGGACGCTGGTAACGTTCGCTGAACGGGCAAATGTAGCTTTTTGGGACGAACGAGGCGGACTGAGCGTCCGCCTCGATCACGCCAAAGAAGCGTACCTCGTGGAAACGTTGCTCGAAATCAACGACAGGGTTGCCCCGTCGCTCCCGCGAGCGGAACGACGGGAGCAACTACATGAACTGGTGCGTGAGTTCTCATGGACTTCTTTCGCGATTTCGTTTGTTCCAGCTGCCAAAATATATACTCCAGCAAACGATCAATATGGTTTTTATTGGATGTTAGTTCGTAGATCCAGCTATGGTGAAACGAATACAGAGTCTCTGGGGATTTTAGCCACAGTTCGCTGAGTCAAACGATCTTGCCAAGCCGAGACAAACGTGGTCACGCCAACTGACCATCACAACCACATCGGCGAGTGTGGTGAGTGCAGCTGGGAGGTGGTCGGAGGATGATCGACGACGCGCCGAGGAGCGAGCATGACGTATATCCCACCGACCGCAGCGAGGCGTGGCACGCATGGAAGGAAACCGACGACGGACGGAAGGTTCCGCGTGCGCCGTGGCTGAATCCCGACTGGCCGGACAAGTTCGTCAGCGCGCAGAACGCCGACGTATGGACCGACCGCGACACCGCCGCGAAGTGGTGCAAGCATCTGTCGGGCTACGGGCTTGCGCTCAATATCCGCGACCGCGAGGACCATCCCGACGAAGACCTCGTCCTCATCGATTGGTCGCGTCGCAAAGTCCTCTAGACTTTGCCTCTGGTAGCCTCGACTGTGAGGTCACAGCTCATGGTTGTTTTGGTTGAGCGGGTGAGGAGTTCGTCGAAGAACGCTCGGTAGTAGTCTGGATTGGCGTATTTCACGAGCCTGAGTTGGAGCAACGCCTCTAATCCGGCCTCTGTCCAGCGCATCCACTGGTTCTTGCAGCGCTTGGCGACTTCTCCCATCGCCCGTTCCACGGGGTTCGAGGTCCACGGCACCTCGAACCCCTCAAGAGCCTGCTCGGCGAACGTCACTATCGACGGCAGCCACCGCCGAAGATACCCCGCAGCCTTCCTCGAACCGTACTGCGAGAGCTGCCACGCTGTCTTCTCAATGCGCTTGGTCGTTCGCGCGATCCGTTCGCGGATCGCGGCGAACTCTTCCTCGGGGCGGTGCTTGGCGACCGAGTTCTTCAGATGAAACACCTCGTCGATCACTTCTGTGACGATCTCGGTGCGTCGCTCCAGGGAAAACACGCCGTCATCCCAGAGGTTGTAGCCTAGCGTCCGGCCGACGTGGACGAGGTCGAGCTGATGCTCGCGGTTTTCGTTGGTAAACGCCGTGACGATACTGGTATCTGCGTCACTGACGACCGCAGCGTCGTCAGTGACTGCGTTGATATCGTCGAGAGCGGCTGCTGTCTCGTCCCAGTTAGCGTTGACCGACAGATCCAGCAAGGAGTGTGAGTCCTCGGCAGTATCCTCGCCAAGCGTTGCTTGGACGGAGTGGTATGAGCGGTCTTTGTCCTGACTGTGGCACTTCGTCCCGTCGGCGATGACAGCGTCAGCGTCCGTTCCGCCAACACAGTCCGGAAGGAATTGCTTGAGCTTGGTGCCGTACTCTTTGGCACGGCGGTTGATGGTATCTGGCGACGGCATCGAAACGAAGCCGTCGCCGTGATCGGCGGCATCTCGATAGCTGAGAGAGGTAGCGAGATCGACGCTCTTGGCCGCGATATCCTGTTGATAGCGATTCTGCCCGTCGAAGTCGATGACGTCTTCGACGGGCCGAAGATAGCTCGGTTCGTCGTGGTCAGCGGCTGTATCTTCGACGTAGTGGAGGTCGAACTCGTGCTCGCCGGCGGTTGTAACGGCTGTGCGGGGGTCGGTGCCGCGGCGCTGGAACCGCTTATCACCGTTGCCGTGGGCGTATTTTTCACCACAGAGCGCCTCGACGCGGCCCGCGTCGAGGCTCTCGACCAGTTCTTCGAGAAGTACCGATTCGATGTTCTGGTCGGTGACGAACTCGGCGAGTACGGCGAGCGGTATGGTTTTGTCGTCGTCGGTACTGAGTTCGAACCGCACGTTGATTTCAGCGTGCATGGGGTGGTCTCGGTTTGGTCACCAGAGACAACCCCTTCCTGAGGGGAGTCAGTTGCTACCGAAGTCTAGACCGCTTTGCGACACGACCAACCGTTTGACGCTGACCTCGCGTAATCCAGCGTGAGTGGACTGGATTCGCGGGACTCCCCAGCTACAGCACTCGCGTTCATCGAGGATTTCGGAGCGCTCACCGCCGTGAGCGCTCCTGAGAACATACTGATCCCGTAATCATCGCCAACGAACAGTCCCGTTCTCCTGCTGAAGAGCAGACTCCAGCCCAATTCATCTCGGTCACGTCGGGATTAGCCTAGAACGGATGATGATGACGGTAGCCCTCGGGCGGTGCTGGCGGCCACTCTGCCGACATCGGTTACTCGTAGCAGTCCCATGCCGTTTCGCGGCGGGCTTGCCTGCTCTCGTTGTGCTGGGCGCACTCAATCCCGTGTTCGCAAGGTTCGACCGCATGCTGGTGGTCGTCCGATCGATCCTCCGTGTCGGCGAGATGGCGGCTGTCGTCGATCATGAATTGTGGGACGCTTGTATTATATTTCGCTATACTAATTGCGTCGGTTCAGCTGGCCAAGATAGAGCACTCAATGCGTGAGAATTCGACCGTTTCGAGGATCGATTCGGTTGCAAATCGGTCCGAAATTGCACGGTCAGTCACGACCAACCCAAGAAATGCCAGGTCCAGTACGTAAGTTCCGGTGATTCGGGGGAGGCGGGCCAGCGCGGCCGCTGGCCCGCCGGTCGGACCCGACGGCCGTCAGGCGATTAGTCTGGCGGATCGACACCGTAGTACTGTTTGGCGATTGTGAGGAATGTCGATCCACGCACGCGAGTGGCCGCTCGCTCGTCGCCGAGCGAGCGTTTCACCAGCATGTCCACGAGTCGCCACAGCGAGTACAGCAAACACGCGAAGATGAAATTGAAAAATCGGTAGCGATGGTCTGTACTGGTGGTATCAGCCATGAACGACTTGGTTGCCCTGTAGCCGTTCTCGATACCCCAGCGATTGGCGTACTGACGCGTGAATCGCGCGATCTTGTGGATGATCGCAATTTCGCTTGTTTCCCCTTCTGTGAGGTCCAGATCGGGATGGTTGGTCTCGAAGACGACGTGATGGACGCCGTCGTCGTCGACGGCGTACGTCTCTCTGTAGGACGCTTCCTCCTTCGAATCGACGAGATCCTCGTCGAGGGACCAATCGACTGATTCCTCGTCATCTTCGTTGAAGATGTCGAGGAAGTTCTCGACCAGTTCTTTGCGGATCGCCGCTTTGGTCGTGATCGGATCGGACGCCGACTCGGTGTCGGCGTCCTGTTCCTCGGCCTCGTCCGGCGGTGTACCCCCGTCTGGCAGCAACTCGTCACTCTGAACGTTGGCTCTCGGAACCCAGACACGCTTTCGCGGCGGCCGCCGGCCGGCCGCCGCGGCAGCGTCTCTCTCGATGGCAATCTCGTCCAGACACAGATCCTTGGCGGTCCGTTTCTCGTCTCCGTACATTCTCGACGGATTCAGGTAGGAGACGTTGTAGGCCTCACAGACGTCCTTGACGCCCTGGCTATCGAACTCTCGATCCATCAGGACGAGGTCGATAGAGACCATTTCGGTGGCGTGTTTGAGCAGTTCTTCGACGATCGTCGCCCGTTCCATCCCTCTCACGACCGGAATCCCATCCAGGACAACTGGCATCTCGGTGCCGACGATCTGGACGGTCGCGTACTGGTACGCGACCTCCCTGTTATTTTCCTTGGTGCCGAGAATTTGGTTCTTCAACGCCTCTGTGTCTCGTTTTCCGCGAAACGGATCGCCTTCGGTAATGTCGATCGCGACGTGCTGGTTGCGGTTCAGCTTCCCCTGTTGTCTCGCGCGGGCGATGACCTCGGTCATCGCCTCGCGGTGATTCCGTCGCTGTTGGTTGATCGTCAACGAGCGGATGCAGTTGCGGTGATACGAACCAGTTGGCGTTCGCTCTCGGGTTGTCTCCAGGGTGAAATCGACCGCGCCGGTCTCGGCACAGAGATCTTGTCGACAGCCGAGAAAGGTGTGTAACTCCAGGAAGGCGTTGTCGTGGATCTCTGTGTCGTCGGGCCGGTCGAAGTTGACGACCGGCCCGACGAGTGGCCGGGCAGTCTGCCAGACCTCTTTGGCGGTCTTGGTTGCGAGCCGTCGCTGGGATCGCGCGCTCCTGCTGGGATCGTCGTCCGTGGGTTCGTCGGTGGTAAAGCCACGCTCAGGGACGGAAACGTCGTGGTCGCGGGCGATCTCGACAACGGCTTCGACAGCCTGGATGAGGTCCTCGCGATAGGGTTCGGTGAAGCGATCATGCCAGGTGGTGTACAGCGTCGACTGGTTTGGCCGAGACTCGACGCCGAGCGCGTCGAGTCGCTCGGGATTGGCGTCGAGATACGTGCAGAGGGCCGTTTCGTGATCCCAGTTGTGGTAGAGGCGGATCAGGTGGAGCCGGGTGACGAGTTCGAAGTCGGTGGTGTTGGTGTGCCACGCGGGGTAGGGATCGTCGATCGGCGTGCCGCCGATCGTGATCGGAAGCCAGCAGAGAAACGCCTCCACGTCTGCATGCGCTGGGTGGGCAAACCAGTACGAGGCGAGCTGTTCAGCTCGCCACGATACTGGCTGCTGCTCGTGGTCCGGATCCAGAATCCCCCAGCACTGCCGGGCGTATGCTGCTGACTCCTCGTGCAGCGGGGCGAACGTTTCCGTTCGTGTCGTGGCGGTGTGTGCCATCGGCCGAGCCGATGGCCCACACGCCACTCACGCCGACGCATTGGAACTGTCGTTCGGGAGGATCGCTCATCTCCCAGTTCCGCCAAGATCCCACGAATTGAGACTGTCATCTCCGACTGTTCGTCGGTTCGCTAACTATTTCGCGCTGTCTGAGTGAAGCATACATTTCGATAGGGGAGTGTCGCGCTCACGCGAGATCAGCGGTTTCGAATTCGCCAACGATAGTTTCAGGGCTGGGCTTGTTCAGATACGGCTCAAGCGATTGGTAGTCATCCCAGCCGCCGATCTCCATGACGACGCGGGGATTCATCCGTTTCTCGACGAGGCAAGTGTGCGCGAAGTATCGCCGAAGGTCGTGCGATGACACCTGTTGAAAGTCGTCGTTGCCCGTTCGGTTGGCGGTTTCTTCGGCAATGGTCTTGACGATGCGCTGGACCGAGCGGCGCGTCAGGTCGATATAGGCGTCGTCACTGGCGATGTCCTCGGCGCGCTGGTAGCGGTGGAGGTCGCGTTCGACGCTTCGTGGGAGGTATGCATCGCGGGGCTTGCCCCCGTTGCCGGTCGTGTCTTTGCCCTCGGGCACGCGCAGGAAGTGGTAGCTGCCGTCGTTGATGACCTCTCGGCGTGGGTGCTGCGGGGTGATCTGTGGTATCTCGAACGAGCGCAGGCCGACCTCACCGCCGAGACGGATGATAAGCTCGTCGCGGTAGGCGGTGGTTGTCCGGCGGAGAGCTTGGTACTCGTCGGTTGTGAGCCAACACTTCTTGAACTGGCGATTAGCGGTACGTTCGATTCGCATTATCGTGTCGGGGTTCTCTAGGCAACCCCGACATTTAACTGTCAGGATTTCGGTGGGTGAGAGAGAGAATCGGTGCGAGAGCGGTTGATAGAGGGGTGGGGTTCGGTGGAGTGTCGGGGTTGTGTACTAACCCCGAAATCGGCTAGGAGTGAGTCAGCAATCTCATATCCATCCTTGAGAATCGTGCCCCCTCCGAGTTAGTGAAGTTCTTATCGACTTATTGAGCGATTACTTTCTCAGCTGATTAGCGCAATCAGCGGTTTCATGGACCATAGCTCCCATCGATTAATGGACAGTATGGATCACAACGACCGGGCGATCACCAGTCTCGTGGTGCTTTCGCACTCGTTGGTGCACACCTACGAGTTCGCCATCCCGATTTTCATCCCGGTCTGGCTTGCACAGTTCGATGCGACGACGGCGCTCGTGGGCGGCGCTGTCACTGTCGGTCTCGCACTGTATGGCATTGGCTCGCTTCCCTCGGGAATCCTCGCCGACCGCGTTGGCTCACAGCCGCTGTTGGTCGGTTGTCTCGTCGGCATGGGAATCGCTTTCGTCGGGGTTAGTGCTGCGCCGAATCTCCCCGTGCTGGCGCTCGTGCTCGCTATCTGGGGAGCCGCGGCAAGCGTCCACCATCCAGCAGGATTGACGCTCATCACGAAAGGGGCGAACACCCGCGGCGACGTTTTTGCCTACCACGGAATATCAGGGAACATCGGCACCGCCGTCGGTCCGCTGCTGTCAACGCTGCTCCTGGTAGTGTTCAATGACGAGTGGCGGCTTGTGGCGCTCGTACTTGCACTGCCAGCGCTTGCGGGAGCCATACTCGCCGCTCGTATCGATATCGATGAGACTGCAGCCGTCGGTGCGGTGACCGATGGAGGGCAGGCTGATACGGGCGTGGAATCGATGGACGAGTTCATTGGAACCTCGAAGCTCCTGTTTGCGAGCGCGTTCGTCATCGTGTTTGGAATGGTAATGAGCTACGGACTCTACTATCGCGGCTCGCTCACATTCCTACCGGAGCTATTCGCTGGATTCAGTGCAATTCAGCCGATTCAGGCCTTCGGAGCGACGTTCGAACCGGGCAATTACGTCTTCGCTGGCCTGCTCGCCATGGGAATACTCGGCCAGTACACCGGCGGGAAACTCACCGACCGGATTCCGGTTGAGGCTGGTCTCATCACTGGCTTTCTCGCGCTGGCGTTGCTCGCTATTGGCTATCTCCCCGCGGCGAACGCCGGTCTCGGACCATTGCTCGTGCTTTCTGCCGTATTCGGGTTCGTCCTATTTTATATCCAGCCGTTCTATCAGGCGTCGGTTGCCGAATACACCCCGCCTGCGGCCCGTGGACTCTCGTATGGATTCACCTATCTTGGCGACTTCGGCGTTGGGGCACTCGCCGCCTCGCTCGCCGGGGCGGTTCTCACCTATTTCTCACCATTGGTTCTATTCGCGTTGCTGGCCGTCTTCGCCGTGCTCGGCGGCGGGTTCAGTGCGTATCTGTTCATTCGGGCCAACCCTGAGTGACCCGCAGTCTTCAGTCATGCTCCAGTGTCGAATGGACGCTCCAGACAGCTGCTTCTGGAATATCTCCGTCGCAGTCACTGGAGATGAATCCACTCGAAACTGTTGGCGGCAGATCCAGAAAATCGAGCCAACCGTCTGTTTCGAACTCTCAATAAAATCAATAAGTGCCTCACAAACAGCTCTACCGACGCTCAACTCACCGCAAATCTATCAGTTTCTCTACTAAGGTCTATACCGCTCAAATCATCAGCAAAAGAAGCGGCTTTGACGATTCATCCACCGACACCGCCGGTCAGGATGACCGGAACGAAAAGCGTCGCGAACACCGAGAGAACGATACCGTTGATCAGCGCCGGCACCACGAACCTCTCGCCGGAAACACGCTGTACCATCGGCAGCGTCACATCCATTGTCGTCGCGCCGCCCGGCGCGATACTCGTCATTCCACCAAGGTACTTGGCGATGAACGGAAGCAGAAAGAACGTGATGAGTTCTCGAAAGAAATTCGCCAAAAACGCGACCGCCCCCAACTCTATCCCTCCGAGGTTCGAAACGACGACGCCGGCGTAACTGTACCATCCGAATCCTGCCGTGACCGCCGCGCTATCGATAACGGGAAAGCCAATAGCGATCCCCGAGAGGACGCCGCCAAGGATGCTCCCCACCGCCACAAGCAGGGGGATCGCAAGCACTCCCCAGCCAATCTGTGCGGTGTAAGTCAACACACCGCTGTCGCTTCCGACAGTAATGCCGACGCCGAACAACAACACCGGGAGTACGTACTCGGACGCCGACTCCAGCGTTCGGACAATGGATCCGGGAAGTCCGACTATCGAAACACCAACGCCAACCGCCAACGGAACGAGTACGAGCGCCATCGTCCTCCACTCGAAGCCATCGGCCGGTGAGTCCGATGGTTGATGCGGAGGGGAGTTCCGGCTCGCCAGCGATACGTCGGATACCCGGTCGATGATTCCGGCAGCGAGGTAGACACACACGATGCTCCCGATAACGCTCCCAATGCACAATACAAGCGCAACCCCACCGATTGTATTCACGTTTCGGAGAATCCGCTCGTCGGTTCCAAGCTGTACGCCGATCACGAAAAGAAGAATCCCAAGGGAGACCATCATAACCCCGTTACCGATGCGTTGAACCATATCGAAAGACCATAGATATCCAAAGACGCCACCGATCAGGAGTGCGAGAAGTAGGATACCGATGTTCACTTTCAGGTCTCGGATTCCGTCGGAAAAAGCCTTGTTGAATCGCTACATTACGCAGGGCTAGGCGTTCAAAACTGGTTTGTGACGCATATCCTCGTTAGTACGGAGTTACGCGCTTTCGTCATAGAAATCTTCGGCAGGCACTAATCCTTCGTCGCTGTCAGGCATCGGGTACTCCTCAATGGCGGCATTCAACTCTTCGACCGTCACACCGAGGTCATCAGCACGGTGCTGTTTGAACCGCTGTTCGACCTTCTCAGCATCACCCTGAATGACGGTGGTCACACCGTCCTCGTGAATAACGAGACGAGCCTCGCCTTTGGGGAGGTCGTCGCGATCAAACGAGATGTCGAGGTCGCGGTCGTCGATTATCGATCCGTCGTGAGATTGTGCCATTGTTCGTACCTCCTGAGTAGTCGAGACGCTTCGGTTTTGATGTACGATTCACAGTAGTCGGGCGCGTTTGATAACTCTACGGGTGGGAAATCCTCTCGGACGAGGTGTTGCTCTCCATCACGGTAGATGTCCATGTGGAGGCCTTCTTCAGTAAGATCGTGGCCATAGGTGCCCTCTGGGTTGTGGTCAAAGTGAACGACTGGCTGCCACCCACCGTCGACGCAGTATTCGAGTTGGACGAGGAATCGGGTGGGTGTCCCACGCTCGGTTTCGAGAACGAACCGAAGTTGAGCGTGGGAGTACTCAACCCAATCAGTGTAGGTAGTTTCTGGCACACTATATCTCCGCCCGCAGAGGATGATTGTTAGTCATGGAGTTGTTGACCGCTACTGGAAGCGGACACTTGTCGTCACTCATTCGCTTCCTCTGCCGTCGGTGAGATAGCCCTGCCGTATCCCTTCCCGACGTGTTGAAGCCAGTTTCTCTTCGAGATACGGCGCGAGTACCCCCATCTCACGGAGGCGGTCGTCAGCCCAGTCATCTCGCAACTGTGCGAGCATCCCATCGATTTCCTCTTGACCGTACATGTGCCGCTCGTCACCGCCCTGAATCGCCACGTGATCGTCCACGAACCGCTTGACTGCCTCCCATGCGTCGAGGTCCGCCACCCGCACTGCAATCGTGTCGAGGTCTGCACGCCGGGCGGTCTCGAATCGCCGATGGCCCGCTACTACCTCGTAGGCACGATTGTGGTCGCACTGCTTGTCGTCCGCCACTCGGCGCACGGTCGGATACGTGAGTAGATGTCCGCGATCGCGCGTGAGCTTCACGAACTTCTCGTGGTCGGCGTCGTCCATCGACCGTTCGGTGTACGGTGACGGAGCGATGTCCGTAACGCGGACCTCCTCGATAGGGTCCGTTGGTGGGAGGCGTTCGACCGTCTCCGGGTTGGAGACTGTGAGCGCACCGACCTGCTCACCGTCATCGCGTTCGGCATCGTACACGAGAACTCCATGTTCATTGTAGTGCCAGCGCCCGCACCATCCCTCGTAGATGTGCTCGTCTGTGTGAACGCGGACGCGCACACCGCGGAACGTATCGTCAACATCGTCGTAGAACGGATTGCCCATACTATCGACTCTCCCGCTGCTGTCGACTGTATTCTGTATCTCTGCGCATATAATGTTCCATATTGCTATCCATATATGGATCCCTATAACTGTTTGGCAGCGTCTCCAACCGCCTCGCGCCACGATTCAACGAGGTCAGGGTCAGCCTCTTGAAACCCAAGGCGTGTGGCAAGTTGGACGACTTCACTGCGGTCAATCGCTTCGGGATCGGGGTCGCGTCCGAGTGCCTCTTGCAGTTCCACACCGACCGCGCGCAATCGGTCGGGATCGGATTCGAGTGCATCGAGCAACCCCGCGAGTTCGCCGTCCCAGAACGATACTGTTCGCTGGCTCCCCGCTTCCTGCCGTTCCGCGAGTGCTGCGATGAGCGTCTGTTTGAACGCATCGGTGTCCTCGGTGTTCGCGTTCGCTGCGTCTTCTTGAAGGCGATTCCCGGTTTCGGTCTGTTCGCGGAGTGATTCGAGGTCAACGTCGCCGCTGTCTTCGCTCATAGTTGACCCGCCTCCGGTTCGGTCTCGGCCTTTGCCAGCGCGGGTGCGCGGTCGATGAGTGTACGCGCGTTTTCCCGATAGGCCGCGAGCGCGCGCTGTGCGGTCTGCGACGGTTGTTCTAGCTGGAAAATCGTCTGACCCTCTTGCTGGGCGTTCGTGATGTCCTGCGAACTCGGTATCTGTTCCGGTGCCAGCACCTCGCCGTAGTCGTCATTCAACTGCTCGAATAGCTCGCGATCAATCGTCTGGCGCTCGTCGTATTCGTTGATGAGCACCAGCGCGAGAGTGATGTCGATCTCTTGGCCGGCACGTATCTCGTCAAGATCAGCCTCCAACTGAGCCATCTGTTCCTGCTCGAACGGCCCCGCGCGGACGGGAGTGATAACGTGCCGGGCGGCCCACAATCCGTTGTACGCGATGTTCGACGTACTTCCCGGAAGGTCGAGTAAGAGCACGTCGTAGCGCTCGTCAAGGTACTCCGTCAGAAAGTGATCCAGCCGAGCGTAGCGCTCACTCGGATCGTCGATACTCCCGAGCAGGCTTTCGAGACCATCGAGACCTTCGTGGGCCGGAATCAGGTCGGGACCTTCCCCAGTCGGCATGATGAGTTGGTCCACCGCATCCGGCAATTGCTCGGCTATCGTGTCCCACTCGTCTTGGAAGACGGTCGTGATGTTTGGCCAGTCGTCGCTCTCTTTGGCCTGCTGCCAGAGGCCGAAGTGTTTGGTGAGATCACCCTGCTTGCCAGCGAGGTCGAGCAAGCATACACGATACCCCTCATCAGCGAGCGCAACTCCAACGTGGGCGACGGTGGTGGTCTTTCCGACTCCCCCTTTGTCGAGGAACGCTGCCGCGCGCATAGTGGAATCCATACGACGATCCATATATGGAAAGTCATATGCATAAATCTATGGGATGAACACCGTTTCTCAGCAGTCTACACATGAAATTCGGTGTGACGGAACCCCCGAAACAAGCGCTAATAATCACACGGATGGAAGCGTCACCTGCTCAAACTCGTCGCCACCGCACTGATGACATCGCCCACCGCTCGCCGCGCCATCCGGGATAAGCTCACCGTCGTCCGTGGGCGATCCCGGGTACAACTCGCCACACTGGACGCAACGCATGAGCAGGCTCGTTTCACCCGTTGGCATATCCTTCTGTTCGCTCTTACCCGAACTCAACTTTCTGGTTGGGCAGAACAGTGATGCATCCGCTGGGCTGTGGAAGCAACGGAAGCGGTGGTGTGGACGACTATCAGTGGCTCTCTTTGTCGTATCAAGCAGTTCGCTGGACATCTATTGTCGTAGAGACCCAAGTTGTCTCTATGGGGGACGAGATAACGGACACGGACACAGCGGTTGAGATAGCGAAGGACTATGCTGACGACGAATGTGTCGGTGAGCTTGGCGAGATATTGGACGCAAGACGGGAGAACAATGACTGGATTATCGAATTCCGCACCCACACGTTTTCGGACACGTACAAACATCGCGTGCAGATGTCACCCATCGGCAACGTGTTCTCGCATGACCGCACACCCTAGACCAACTGGCCCTCAAAGACATACCGACAGAGAGAGAGAGAAATCACCGATGGGACGCAGGATTTTCATTCGGAACGCAATGTGTCCGGCTACGCATCGGGTAGCAGGAGCCAGGAGGGAACCGACCCCTCCCAAGCGAGGACCGATGCCTCCCACACGAGGGCGGCGATAGTCGGTTCTCTGTCCGAACAGATACGCGCCTCGGTCGGTGGAGCAGTGGCCGCGGCCGACTTGCCCTGCAATCGAGATGAAAGTACAATCTCAATTGCTCCCCACCGCGGGACGCTATTCCGACTCATCACGCGGGGTGATCTGATCAACCTCCTCCGAGTACACGTGGATCAAGCGGCCGCTCTCTTCGTCAAGCAGCCACCCATCCGACTGCTCTTCGAGGAGCGTCCCACGGAGCGTGTCGCCGTCGGTCAGCTGCACTCTCACCGATGCTGGAAGCTCAGGAACATCCATATCCCGCAGTCAGGCCTACCAGCAAGTAAGTCCATCACCCCAGTTCAAGGACTGAAACAGGGATTCTCTGTCGGCGGATGATCTCTCATCCAGCCGAATCATGCAGCGACGTAGAGTCATATCTGCTATCGTTGTCCACTGGTCAGTCGTCAGTTGGGGTAATGTAGACCTGCTCGTCGACGTAGTAGATATAGCCCCGACTCTGCAACACGTCGAGCGCGTATTCGGCGTCGGCTTCCGCAAACCGCTCGTCAGCGACCAGTACAGCGGTCGCCGCGTCGTTCAACAGCCCCTCGTCGTCATCACCGACCGTCTCCTGGAGCACCGCAAGAGCGTCTTCGGCGAACGGTGGAATTCGCCGCGGCCCGTTCATACGGGACGTATCAACTCCTTCCGTACGACACTCTCGTTGGTCAGCAGGCGGCGACACTGTCTCATTCGTACTCGCCGAGTCCAGTATCTTCGGACGAATCCTCAACCCCTGAGAATTCATCAGCATTGCTCTCTTCGCTCTCGACGCTTTCGTCGCTCCCGACACTCTCACCAGTCTCACCGGGGGAGTGAGCATCCTCGTCGGCCTGTTCGGTATCGTCAGCAACCGAGTCACTACCCACAGCATCCGATGCTGCCTCACTTGTGGTGGCAGCCGCCGAAGCATCGGTAGCATCGAGACTTTCCAGCGCTTCGATAGTCGCCTCCCGATACGGGCTGAGCCGCTCGCCGTACTCGTCACGTGCCATCTGCGCGTAGTCGTTGATCTCCGCGTCGAACGCTTCGAGTCGGTCGATGGTCTTGTCGGCAGTTTCGACTACCCAGCGGTCGCGGGTCGGTTCATCCACTTGGGTGATCGACTCCGGCCGCACGGCGACGTTCGTGTCGCCGTCGTCGGTTTCGTAGCTGCGGGGTTTCCCAACCACCGTCACATACGTCGGTGTCTCGATCTGTCGCAGCGTACTCGCCGCCTCTGGCTGATACTGGCCCGCGTAGATGTAGAACGTTCCCGTTGGATCGACCACGCGCCCTTGCCAGTACTCTGAATCCGATCCAACATCGTTGGTCTCGGTCAGCGTGCCCGCGAAAAACAGCCGGTTGACACGGTCACCTGTCGGGAGTAGCGTGTAGTTCGGCGCGAGTTCATCCTCGGATTCTTTGAACGTGTACGTCGCATCGTTGAACTCGCGGGCGAACAATCGCTTGGCGACCTCCCGTCCCGCCGACTCGCTCGCGTCTGAACTCGCGCTCATCTACAGCGACCTCGCTGTGATCAGCACTTCTTCAGAATCCGTGCGAGCGCCGAGCTGCTCGAACTCATCGGCCAGTACGTATCGGCCGAGTTCAGGTCCATTGATTCGATAATATCGACCGAGAACCTTCTCACTGATGTCGTCAGCCACAACAGTGGTATCCAACGCGTCCATCGCACGGTCTTTCGCCTCATCGAGCGTAATATCCGCGAATTCCTCGGTCATCTCCCGGTTGAAGATCACCTCGTGGACCTCGTTACCGTTGTCGAGGACACCCTTGACTCGGAGATCGAACTCACCCTCGACTTCGCCGTGCTCGGAACAGCGGCCGTTCTGAAGCACACGTGTACAGTCCTCGTGGGGACAGCGTTTGATCAGCCCACTCCCGCTCTGGATATCCACCAGTGCACCCTCGATTTCGGTGGTGTTGTCGCCGACCTCGATCTCCTCGTCGACTTCCTCGATGGTAGTGGTCCGGTTGAGTTTCACCGAGAACTGGCCCTGATACTCATCGGTGACGACGTTCCCCAGCTGGTACACGGCACCCTCTTCGAGCGTGGATAGGTCGGATTTCGCCCACGAGGTGAATTTGATCCGGCCGGTTTCGTCACCAACGAGGCCGACCTGCGCGATGGAATCACTCCGTGGCTCCCAGAGTTCGACGACCTTCGCGGTGATGTCGATCCATTCTTCGGCTGTGTTGACACTGCTGATCTCGCGCTGTTCGTTTGCGTCACCCACCGATTCCGGATCGGCATCGGCTTCATCGTAGTAGCTGCTGGTGACGCTGCGGCGCGCTTCGTCGATGGGAACCTGATACTCGTTGACGAGCGTGTCGAGGCGCTCTTCGACCTCCTCGACAGTGATCTCCATCTGGTCGGCGAACTGCTCGTGAATGTCTTCGGCGTGCGATTGCACATCTGGCATGGTCTTTTCCGCCTCCGCGTGTGTTCGATGGGAGACACTGGCTGTTCGAGACTCTCAAGCAAAAAAGCCCGGAAAGGGATGTGAAAGTGGAACTGAGTCCTGACTGATGCGGCGCAGTGGCTGCACGTGACTTTGACCAAGGATGTCACTCGATCACGACGGAGGGTTTCAGCGCTGGCGGTCCAGAAACCACCGAAAGCGATTCCACTGAGAATGACGATATGCTCAACCACCGACCATGACCAATGCGGACGATGTCCTCGACCTCAGTAGTGGCTGGGGCGCGTGCGAAGAGTGCGGCGAGGACAAGCCCGACGTACTGCGCGTCGGAACCCTCACCGACAGGCGGACTCTCTGCAAAGAATGCAGGCAGAAGGATCGCCGACAGTAACTACCTGATTGACGCGATCAAACCACCGGCCGCCAGCGGCGGTGACTCGTTTCTAACACTGTGTCAGACAGCCGGCCTAAGCCTCGGCAGCGACGTACTGGTCTTCCCACTCGCGGCGAGCATCGATCTCGCGACGGCCACGCTGGGTGAGGTCGTAGTAGTTGGTCCGCTTGTCGCGTTCGCCCTTCTCGACGAGTCCTTTCTCAACCAGTTCGTCGAGGTTCGGGTAGAGTCGACCGTGGTGGATCTCGCTCTCATAGTAGCTGTCAAGTTCGTCCTTTATCGCGAGCCCTTTCGGCTCATCCTGCCCTGCAATCGCGTACAGCGCGTCGCGTTGGAACCCAGTCAAGTCGTACATATCCCAGTATTGGTCATTCCCACAGGAAAAGACATTGATTCTCGAAACGACTATGCAGCGGACGAGTAGCCCTCATGTCCATCGATTTCACCCGTGACGTGCTTCCTTGGTTCGTTCTTCGATAACAAGATTTACTTCATGCGAGATAAGATAACGGACATCATGATAGATCGATTGGAGAAAGAGGTCGATATGCTGGAACGCCATCTGCAGGTGCTGGGGATGGTGATCGAGAACGAACCGATCGGTATCGTGAAAACGTCGAACGAAACCGGCTACGCCCATCACAAAATCCGCTACTCATTGCGTGTGCTCGAAAAAGAGAGCCTGATCGAGCCGACCAGCCAAGGCGCGACCACGACCGACCAGACGAGTGGATTCGTTGACGAACTCGATGGACGGATCGACGCGGTGAGCACCAAACTCGCTGAGATGAAATCCGACACGACAGGCGAAATGAGCCAGTAGTCCGGGTCAGCAGGGCGAGCAAATATCGACGATATCGCCACAGAGAACATCTTCTCACGCAGTGTCCAGCGGCGTCCCGAAGCGATCGTTTGCGCGGGATGGCCGACGCAACCGTCCTATTCGACGTTGTAGCGATAGTACTCGACACCGCTACTGTCGGCGCGGCGTTCGACGTTGGCATCTTCGACTAGCGGCTCGGCCAACAGTTCGAGATAGACTCGCCCGATTGCCTGGGCGAGACCCTGCTCGGGACTGCTCATGGGGATCTGTCCTCCGCTGCTTGAGGCCATGACGACTTCGGTCTCGTCGGCGATTTCTTCCAGCGTGTACGCCTGCGGTGCGTTGTCTTCGAGGAAATCACGCATGATCGCTATCTGTGACTTGCTTGGTCCCAACTGCTTCCAGTCCGACTCATCAAGCGGCATGAGTCACTGGTCACAAGAGAAACACATAATACTCCCGTTCTCACCACGGCGGACTGGGTGCCACGCCCAACGATATCGCTTCGGCACCGGCAGCGGGGGATCGGCTGCTCCCAGACGAATGGTGAGTCCCCAGAGAGTCACTCACGCGACGAGCATCTCACTCTGGGACCGACTGATACGAGTTGAGAGAAGTACTGTCCCGATAATCCCTGCTCAGAGATCGCGCGGCTGGACAGTCTTGCGATCATTAGCATCAGATCGTCGTGTTGCATCCGCAAGCAAGTCCGCTACTTCGCTGTCGAGCGCGTCATAGAAATCCGATGAGATGTTCTGGTCTGCGAGCTGTTCTTTGACTGCCGCTTTGACGATGAGGTCCGTCATGCAGCCTGTACCCCCGGCTATTCGTACTTATACCTCATCAAAGCGTAGTGAAAGTAGACTCAGTACTTCGGTTTGGCAAGATCGTGTGGCTCAGCGAACGGTGGCTAAAATGTTGTCACGTAGGTTATGAGAAACAGAGTTGCATTGTAGAGCCCATGAGCGAGGATTGGAACGGACAGATTGTCGTATTTTTCGTACAGCGCACCCAGTATGACTGCGAGTGAGAACGGAGCGATACTCAGCAGAACAATCGCTTGGATCCCACCGAGATAGCCAATCGCATGCGGAATAACGAACAGAAGAGCGGCCACACCGACAGCAGCGGGTGTTCGCATACTCCGGGTGAGTCGTCGCTGAATCACACCACGAAACAGATACTCCTCGGCTGGCGCGATGACGACGAATGAAAGCACTGCCAGTATGAGTACCATCGTCGGATCTCCTGTGAGGAGTTCCTGGTCGGCACGCCCGATCTGGATGCCCGTTCTGGTGCTGAGTGCGCCGATTCCGCTTGCAATCCCGAGCATGACGAGTGTGCTGGCAATCACCCATCCGAACTGTTGTGGCGTCGGAATCTCGATTGACACCTTCTCAGTGAACCACCGGTGGACATACACCCATCCGGCGATGGCATAGCCCGCTTCCGAAAGGACGAACACGACGGTGAGCACAGCGAGACTGGTTCCGCCCACGAGAATCGGGACGATCGAAAGTACCGTCCCGATTGCAAAGGCCGAGATCACCAGTCCAAGTCCAATCGCGACAGCACGCCCGCGAGTTCTCCAGTTGGATCGTGGACGGGAGTCACTCCGACCGTCAACAGGTTGTGTACTGGCCATTGTTCATATGTTCCATCGGTATGTTATACAGCTATCGGAGAGAGACACTCTCGCGCTGCGATTTCCCGGCTTGTCGACGGTCATGACAAGGACCCTGCAATGAGGGACATGGATTATTGCAGTCTGCAACAAGTCTCGGTTCTTCATATAGCTAAAGGGACAGAGTGTCATAGAACGGTTGGCATGATTTTCACATCTCGGTCGAGAGGCGCGCTACCGCTGGCTCTGAATTGCGACAATACTAGGTAGTTCCCGACTGTGACTGAGCCGATTACAGTAATTCTTACTGTAATCTCAATCAGTGACCACTTCAGAATATGTCTAGTTCGGTGAACTGTGCTTGAAGAACTCACCGAACCAGACGAGCAGATTTCGGCGGACAAGATGGAAACGCTGTCGCTTGATCTCCTCTCAGCACTCCCTATGGAAGGCGTCGAGGGTTCGCCCCTCGACGCCGACGTAATCTGGAAAACTGTCGAACGAGCCGCCACCGACGCTACCTCTGTTCATCACGTCATCGAAAATACCGACGAAACGCCCGATGACGACGAAACCGTCATGGATTGGCTCCGTACCATCGATTCAGACGCGCTCGAAACCGTCGTTAACGACCTCCTCACCGAACACGCCACCACGATCCTCGACTCCGAGCGGTCGAGGATCGTGATCATCGATTTCGTCGATAATCCCTATCACGGGACGTATCTCCACCATCCACGCGAGATCTGTTCGATGAAGCCCCGTGACGGCACTACCGACTGTCACCGCTACTGTACCGCATTCGTCCTCGATACCAAGAAGCCGCTCACACTCGCTATTACGCCAGTCACGAGCGACGAGGACGCGGCCGACGCGGTCGGGCGCGTCCTCGATCGTGTCGAAGAGCTTCCGTTCGAGGTCAATGCGATCCTCGCTGATCGTGGATACTACCAAGAGCGCGTCATTCGACGCGCTCGAGCCACCGCTCCTGTCGTTCTCCCTGTCGTGAAGAAGGGCGAACAGCTGCGCGACCAACTCGACACGCACGCCTCTTACTGGACCAAATACGCGATGTACAAGGGCAAAGAGCGGGAACTTCGGTTCCCGCACGCGGTCTGTGTCTCGTACCAGAGCGGTGACCGCGGCAAGCATGGCGAGGTCGTCCGTGGCTACGTGGCGTGCGATCTGACCGATCGCACGCCCAAACAGGTCGAAGCACTCTACCGCAAGCGTTCAGCCATCGAAACCAGCTACCGTACCTACCGCGAAGCGAGAGCGGTAACTGCCACGCCAGATCCACTGATTCGCTTCGTATTCGTGGCTGTGAGCTTCCTCTTGCGGAATCTCTGGTTGGTCGTCCGTTGGGCGGTCGTCGCCCGCCCGCGGCAGGGCGGGCGCGACCTTCCGACCGAGTTCACGTTCGAACTGGTATGTGGCTGGATCAGAGATCATCTGAGCGCTGATCTCGGCTGGCAGTACACGTGGGAGACCAACGGCGTCGGTCTGCCACCGGGCTACGACCCGACCGCGGCCTGACTCCGGTCAGGCCGCTGGGCCGCCCCTCCTGAGCAGCAGCTCTCGGCTCAATGAATCGATACAGCCGCCGAGACGACGCTCACAGTCGTGAGCGTCTACTTCGTTCTCACCAAACTGCTCTCACTCTCGAATCGACCGTCAAAACCGGGTGTGAATGCGAGTCTAGGAAAATAGAATCGGGAACTACCGATACTGGCTGTTTCTTAGATACCGTTTCCTGGGCTCCTGGTGAGGTACGTGAAGTATTCTATGACACGCTAAAAAGGATGCAACCAAGAGCCAGAAACAGCGGAAATGATGGGTGGGAGTGATAGGTAGGCTATTCTAGCCAAAGCTGAAGTCAGGCAGATGGATTGCTCATGCACGATTGGATTCGAAAGATACACTGACACTCTAAATTTCCCAGATTGCTGTGCATGAGAAAACCAGTTAGCCGACCTCTGGACTGGGAGATACACGAGATTTCGAAGCGGAGAGATTGTCTTAGCAGCGGGCTCCTCATTTCACAGGGTGGGATCTTGTCGTTTTTTCGATTGTGTGGCTCGTTTCGTCGTCGTGTTCAATAGCAAAATACAGAGCCCGTTTGCCAGTGAATGCCGCCCCTGTAGTCCATCCGGACTCTGTGCGGCTGTACCACGTCATTTGGACTTGTTCGGTATGAATTTTCAAAGTGGAGTCATCATGCTAAGGTGGGATGTCTTGTTTTTGGTCGGTATGGTCGCGTCGGACGTGTTCCTTGAGGGGTTTGTAGCCTCTAGCAGCGATCTCGAATGTTCGATTGCAGAACGGGCAGGATTGGTAGATGGTCACTACCTTTAACGTCATAATAGAGCAAGCAAAAGAGCCTGTCCAAGAAACATCGGCAAGGAAATCAGATTCTACGGATTCTGAGTTCACATGACGTAGATTTTATCTAGCGGAAACTCCTGTATAGCGTAAGGATCCACACGTGACGTCTAACTTTATCCGATACGACCAAGATCAGCAACACCTCCTGCCGAAGAACGTCGCGGAGTGGGTCGAAGACGATAGCCTCGAACGCTACGTTTCCGACGTTATCGATCATCTCGACAACGAGGGCCGGCTCGATCCCTTCTATCCAGAAGATCGGGCGGACGGCCGTGGCCGGCCGCCCTTCCATCCCGTCATGATGCTCAAGATTCTCGTCTTCGGCTACTGTATCGGGGTCCGTAGTTCCCGCAAACTCGACCGTCTCCTCGAACGTGACGTCGCTTTTCGCTACCTTGCTGCGAATCAACATCCTGACTTCCGCACGATCAGTCTCTTCCGCAAGAACCACCGCGAGGAGTTCGAGCACCTCTTCGTTGAGATTCTTCGCCTCTGTCGGGAAGCTGGCATGGTTGAGATGGGTGAAGTCGCCTTGGACGGCCGGCGCGTCCAAGGCGACGCTGCCCTCGATCAAAATCGCACTCGTGAGCAGATCACCGACGAAATCCACGACATCCTCGACGAGGCCGACGAGATCGACGAAGCTGAGGATGACGAATACGGTCCGAAGCAGCGGGGAGACGAGCTCCCGGAGGAACTCCGGGAGCAAGAGGACCGACTGAACCGATTGCGGGAAGCCAAAGACCGACTCGACGCCAAGGAACAGCAACTCAAAGACGAACAAGCCGAGAAAATCCGCCAGCGAGAACAGGAAGAGGAAGAAATGGGACGAAAGAAACGTGGCCGGAAGCCCACACCTCCGGAGGAGGTGGAGCTTCCGGAGGACACGAAGGCAAACACAACAGATCCAGCGAGTCAAATTCTCAAAACCAGCAACGGCTGGAAACAGGGCTACAACGGCCAAGCAATGGTGGACTGCGACACACAGGTCATCATCGCGCAGGACATCACTACTGACGCAAACGACGTCCAGCAGCTCAAGCCGATGCTGGAGAACTGCGAGGAGGTGAACGGCAAGCGCCCGGAGATGGCGCTTGCCGACGCTGGCTACTGGAGCAAAGCGAACGCGCAGTTAGCGGATGAGCAGACGGAGCTGTTCATCGCTACGACCAAAGACTGGAAGCGACGGAAAGAACTTCGGGAGGCGGATCCGCCACGAGGGCGGATCCCCAAATGGTACGGGCTGAAAGAACGCATGGAGCGGAAACTCCGGACGAAACGGGGGAGAGGCATCTACCGCAAGCGCAGCCAGAGCGTCGAAGCAGTGTTCGGTCAGCATGTCACCCGCGGCTGCGACCGATTCCTGTTACGCGGGGAGACGGGGGCACAAGCGGAGTGGTCGTTGTTCTCAGCGACGCACAACCTGCTGAAACTGTGGCGGTCCGGCCAGGGGCCGGACGGCCACGAAGTGGCGGACGCGATCGCCGGATAACTGAGCCTGGTTCTCTTTTTTGTCGACGGATGAATCGGTCTGTCGAATCGTACAGCAGTATCTTCAGCTGTCGTCAGGGAACTGGTGCGGCGGAATTCTTGGACGGGCTCAAAAAGGTGATGAATACAATATGGGCAGAGCTATGGTTTTCGATTTGTGTTTCCAACTGAAAATTTGCCTGCGTCTACATCTGATAAAATCGGTGGTTGGGTCACATAGATTGCACATAATTCCGGTCGTTGTCTTGGTATTTTTGCATTATATATTTCAACTATACGCCCCTATGCTGGTATCGGATTGATATTGAGCGCACTTCTTGTATTCATATGGATTCGTGTCCGATCTGCGATACGCCTGTATCGACTGAGCGACCTCGGTATCAGGTCGTGCTTGAGGTTGAGGATACAACACGCTCGACACAATTCATGGAAGACGAAACCAACGTCAGACGATTCTCCACCGAGAAACAGTTGTGTCACGACTGTTGGGACGATCTGCGCGTAAAACTTTCTTGAGAGTCGCGTTCGCCGTTCCGAATCACGTGCTCGCTGTCATCGGCCAGAGCGAGAAGCGGCCCATACGTTAGATCTTATTCTGGATATTGTAGTCTCAAAGCACGAACTCACACGTCAATTTCCGAGCGTCGGTACGAAGAGAGGATGGAGGGCAACGAATCTGTGAATTCATTGCTTCTTGGATCGTATACTATTGGTGTTTGTTTGTATGAGATTAGTAGAACGGCCATTCGAAACCGACCAATCACTATGACAACTAATTTGTGTTAGCACAATAAAAACTGTCTCAGATATATGGACCAATGGGTTCTTCCTGCGTACACTTTCGCCGCAGGTGTCGGCAGTGCTGTCGGGATAGCACTTACGACATATCATGACCACAAAGAATCCGCGTTCATGTTTGGTATCTTTTCGTTGTCTCTCGCAGTGTGGGCTGCTTCGAATGCTGGACGCATGCTCGCACAAAACTTCGGATCGATGCTTTTGTTCACTCAGCTATCCTATATTGGTGTTTTGACGGCTCCTATTGCATGGTTTGAGCGTGTCATAGAATCCGTCTCATGCCGTGAGCATCTCGCGGCCCGGATTGTCTCCTCGTTCGTCGTTGGTGATTGCGACGACCACTCGAAGGCATAATGCAACGAACACCTGCGTCCGCGCATGGACGCGGCCTCGGGCACGGACGGGCCCGAGGCCGCAGTCCTTGACCGTATCATTCGTTCGTTCGACCTGTGTCCGGCGATTGTACGTCTCGTCTAAGACCGAGCGTTTGAGCTGTACGTCCTCGCTGTGCTTTTCGATGCGGTCTTCGACCCTGTACTCGATATCGAGCGGATCGTCGGTGTTTCGCGGGTTATACGGGGCGATTGGCACGATCCCTGCCTCCAGCAGGTGATCGTGCCAATCGAGCGTGTCGTACGCGCTGTCGCCAAGCATCCAGACCGGATGTTTGACGGCGAGCGCGTCACGCGTGACGCGCATCGCCGTCTCTTCTGGCGCTTGTTTCGCTGGCGTGAACTCCGCTGCGATGGGAATCTTTGCTCCCGCCGAGACGATCGTACAGCCGAAACCGTAGTAGTGCTCTTCAGCGGTTGAATCGTAGTTCCACGAGGCATCGTCGTTCCACGGAATCGCTTCGACGTGAGTCGAATCGATTCGGTACGTAGAGTCGAGCAGGCCCCGAACGGCGGCCTGCTCGACGAGGTGGTCAAAGACATCGTCAACGACGTGTTCGAGATCGGTGAGGAAGCGATCGACCGCGTCTCGCGACGGCGGTCGATCGAAGCCACAGCTGAGCCAGACCAGCGGCTTCTGGAGTTCTCGTGCGACGGGACGAGTGCCGTAGACGTCCTCGTAGTAGCAGTGGAGAAAGCCGCAGAAGAGTTCTGGTGGCTCATGAACTCGTGTTCGCCCCCGCTTGCAGGGGGCGAACACGTCGTACCCCAGCAGAAACTCGAAAGAGAGATACTCAAACAGCGGTACTGTCTCGGTCGCCGCGACATTCAAGAAGTCGTCGACAGAAGTGACGTTTTGCAGGGTCTGGGCGTTGTTGGACACAATTCCCACACCCTGCAACCTCGCACGTGACGCTTTCTATGACACGCTCCTGAAAGGTTATCCATAAACCGTGGGAGGAGCGCTGCGCCCCACCCCATCGAGACGCCGATGAGAACGATCCCGACGAGAAGCAGCGCCAATCGCGATCCGACGAGAAGCAGCGTGAATCCGCTGATCCCGAGCACTGCACAGAGCCCTGCCGTCTCCTCGCGACCGTACCGATCCGATAGTGATCCGATACCAGGCTGTGTGAGCCCCTGAATGACGAAATACGCCGAGAACAGCGTACTGGCGAACGTCACCGAGTAGCCGTGATACGCAATCAGAAACGTCGGGAGAAACGACGCTGTCGCTTGCCAAATAAATTCGAACAGAAACGCCAGCACAGCAGTGAACGCGATCTTCCGCCGGGAGAGCAACTCGATGACCGGTTTGAGTGCGAATCGATCGCTCATCGGCTGTTCGGGCCGCGCGGGTTCAGTTGGGCGTACCTTCCATCGAAAGAGAACGAACACCGGTAACGCAGCGGCGGCTCCGAGTGCGATCGCAGCCCGCCAGCCGAGCCACTGGCTGACAGCGGCCGCCGCGATCGGCGCTACCAATCCAGCCAAGGGTGCTCCGGAGTTGTGCAGACCGATCGCAGTGCCGATGTTGTTTAGTTGGCGAGTCAGGAGTGTCGTCGCAACGCTGTAGTGCAACCCTGCAACGCCACCCAAAACCAGTGTCAGGACGAGGAAAATCGGCATCGATGGCGAGAGCGCGAGCAGGGCGCTGGCAACTGTGGTCAATCCAATCGCCACAAGGATGACGATCCGTCCGCCGTATCGATCGGCGAGCACGCCGCTGGGGAACTGTGCGAAAGCGTACGCCATCCAGAGGCCGGTCAGAGCGAGTCCGAGAACACCGGTTGACGAATCATGCGTTCTAGATTAGTGGCGGTTTGATCCGGCATCTGATTTGGTGAGTTACAGGACGCAGCGAAAATCGAGCGTTCCTCGATCATTCGACTGCCACTTCTGCGCCAGCATGTTGTCGCCAAGGGAATGGGGCGGCGCACTCACCGCTGTGAGTGCGTCGCCGACCCAGAGCTGCCGCTGGTCGGGACGCGTCCCCGACCATGGAAAGCATCAGGCGAATTCTGGCCAGAATTCGCCTGATTCGACCCGTTCGTACAACCTCGGTCGATGTGGATTCGGGTTACGTGATGCCCACAGCAACAACGCATCCAGATCAGGCAGATCGTAACCCAGATCGAGCATCACGTACAGGTGGATCAGGTGAGAATGGCGTTCAACGATGGTCGAACCACGCCCACGTGGAATCCGCGTCGACGACGCCGCGGCGTCGTCGGCGCTCTCACGCTGTTGTGCGTCGAGTTTCTGGAGTTCGTCAACGATCACGCGGCTCATCATCAACGAGATCGCCGCAATGAGAATCAGCGCCTCGATCAGGTACGGGTCAGTGGTGTTGATCTCGTCGAGACCGAAACGTGATTTCAGCTCCTTGAATAGAAGCTCTACCTCCCAGCGCGCCCGATAGAGTTGTGCGATATCGGGCGCGCTGTACTCCTCTTCGGCGAGATTCGTCAAAAAGAGGTGATACTCGTCTTCGGTCGTATCACGGAGACCGACCATACGGAACGCTCGGGTCGTGCTGCGGCACGACCCTCGCTTGCGGTCGAAGGAGAGTTTGATATCGACATCGATTTCCTTGCGCTGCAGGTCGTCGATGACGTCCTGCAGCCGCTTGCCTTCGAGCGCGATGCTGTTTCCTCGGCGTGTTTGGAGTTGTTCGATGATTTCGAAGTTAGCGTTGGATTTGACGCGAGAGACGAACCAGCCGTCGTGGCCGTCAATCCAGTCGAACAACCAGAAATCGTAGAAACCGAGGTCGAAGAGAACGAGTGCGCCAGATGCCCACTCGCCGGTGGGCATCTGGCTGTTTTCGTGGGTCGAACCGTCTGTTGTCCGCCAATCAGTCGGAAGTCCCGTCGAGAGCGATTGCGTGAGATGGAGCTTCGCTCCAGCAACATCCTCGCGGAGGCTGTAGACGTCAGCTGCGTCGTTGTAGAGCGAGATGAACGTAGCATCGCGGATGAGGACGTCTCGAAAGTGTTCGAGACGGCCTCGGAGTTGGTTTCGGCCGGGATCGAGATCCTCGATGGCGTCATCGAGGATCTCTCGGAGGAGGGCAACGAATCCGGGCGAAAACCACTCGTAGAACGATGAGTAGCAGAGTTCAGTGAGATCAGCCATCTCGACATAGCGTTCGAAGAACGCTTGGATGGAGCGCTGGGAGCCAGCACCGAAGCCAAACGCGAGTGTGTAGAACAGTGCGACGACATCGAACTTGCGCTGTCGTTGGATGAGATTCGTTGCGCGAGCGCGCTCGCGCAACTCATCACCGGGAAACGCTCTTTGGATGCGATCAACAACGACCGAATCCGGTGGTTCGTAGGTCACACGTTCCACCGGGTCTCTCATTCCGGTAGCTCCGGCGGTCTCCAATCAGCGGACAGCAACAGAGCACGGCGCTAATCTAGAACGCATGGTTGACGAATCGAACGTCTCGACGATCTCGGGGACGACTGGACTGATGACCAACCGAGCGACCATTGTCGCGAAAACGCCAGCGTACAGAGAGCGACAAGCGTCACTCGATAGTCCCAGACTCGCTTCACTATTTGCGGTAGCCTCGTAGGCTGGTAAAACGTACTGACTCATCGCGGAACGCGTTGGTGTAGTTACCAGATTGCTACACCCTGGGCAACTAATCTCAGAGGGGCGGTAGCAGAGCCACGATTCCTCTCACTATTCGTACTTTCAGTCACACTTTCCGCGGGGAGCAGTGGCTAATTCTTCGTCGGAGTTGAGCTCTCGGGTAGTGAGTGCTTGTTCAACATTCTCGTGGGCGGTACGAAGGGTATCGATGAGACTGGTCGTGTCCGACACTACGGGATAGGTCACGGAGAGTGATCCGTACAGGTACTCGCTGAATTCGTGATCGATACGATGTGTACTGGGAACGCGCTGTTCGCTGAGAGTGGCTTGTCGATCGGTGAGCAGCTGCTCACATTCGTGTCTGCGCGAGCGCAGGCGTTCGTCAGCATCAACGAGTTCCCTGGCGGTCCAGTTCTCGAACGAGCGCGTCCCCACGATCCCGTCGAGAGCAGCCCCCAAGCGCGTCAGCTTCTCGTCGGCGGTCGCGAGAGCACTATATTCGCTGTTGAGACCTTGTAGCAGCGAATGGCGGCTCTCACGCGCTTGTTGGCTGCATGCAACAAGCCGATCACGGAGCTGTGGTGTGAGCTGATCGCTGGCTAGCACGGTGGTCGCGACCTCCGGTCCAAACTCCTGAGCAAGGCTTTCCTCGAGTGTATCGTCGTAGACGTCGGCGTAGTGATCGACAGCCATGACCGTCTCGCGATAGATGTCATGAACTTCCTCAAGCGAGGTAGCTGCATTCGAGTTGTAAGGCGATTGGGCCAACAGCTGTGTCGATGGCTGCTGGAACTCGTCGGTCGTCGGGTCGACTGCAGCCACATCGAGATCGGCAATGCGATCGGTGAATGTCGCGAACGCATCGCGCTCGTCGGTAGTCCATACACGATCACTCTCGACGACCTCTGTTGCGGATCGCGTCGTGGTCGGGATGAAACGAGTAGTCATTATTGACAATACGGCATGGGTTACTATAGTTCTATTTGCCGAATGCAACACTAACGAAACCTGCATATATTGTCGATCAGTCTCAGTCTTAGCCGCAGTGTAGAACAGCTGGCCGAAGGCTTTCGCGGTGAGTGTCAGCTTCTCCGCCCTAAAGGGCGGAGCTTGCAGGTGAACTCCCGCTCTGGCCGTCACGACTCTCGCCGGTGGCAGGTGAAAACTCACCATTCGCGCTCAGTGCTCCCTGCTTGAGGGCAAGCTGACGATTTGCCCGTCCGGACGGAGACTTTTGCCCCGACCGGACGTGTTTGAAGCCAACGTTCTTCGCGGCGTTGTAGTCGGCGTGAACCTCGTACCCACACTTCTGGCAGGAAAAGTCGGCTTGGGTGGGGCGGTTGTTCCGTGCCGTGTGGCCGCATCGAGAGCATCGGTGGCTGGTGTACTGTGGTGGCACTTTCGTCACGTCGATACCGACCGCTTCGGCCTTGTACTCGACGTATCCGTACAGCTGGTTGAACGCCCACGTGTGGAATTTCTTGGCTCTCGGCATCCGTTCGCGGATGCCGTTCAACCGCTCGAAAGCGATGGTCGAACAGCCGTGCTCAACGGCTTCGGCGACTAACTCTTTCGAGAGGTTGTGCAAGAAGTCCTCCGCCCATCGGCTCTCGCGGTCGCCGATGGACGCGATGGTATTGTGGGCCGATTCGGTCCCGGTCTGTTGTAGACCGCCACGCACCTGTTCGTACTGTTCGCGTCGGTGATTCAGCAATCCACCCGACCAGAACGTGCCGGTCGACGTGACCGCCACGTTCTCGATTCCGAGGTCCACGCCGAGGACCGTAGGGTGCTCGACGGGTTCGGTGTCGTCCACCTCCGCTGTTGTACGGAGGTGAAGGTAGAACGCACCGTCGCGGTGGTGAAGGGTCGCGCCCTTGACCGAGTAGTCGCCGGAGGCGACGTACTCGCCGAACGGCGTCCCATCCGTCTCGGGTGGTAGAACGTACTCCGCTTCGACTCTGCCGTCCACCGTCGAAAGCGAGGCGTAGTCCTCATGGAACGTGGCGCTTCGCTTGTCGTACTCGGCGAAGTCGGCAGTGAACGTCGGCAGACTCGCGTAGTCACCGTTCGACCACCGCGCGAGAACGCCTTTGAGGGCGTCCGCCGCCCGCGAGCGGGCGGCTTGGACGAGGTTCGCCTGTATCGACGTTCGGTCGCGGACTTCGGTGTAGGTGCGTTCGTGAAGACGTTGCTTGCTGGTTTCGATATTGCCGCTGTCGTCTCTCGCGTGAGAGACGACGTAGTTGGCGGCGTCTCGAAACTCGGCGAATGTATTGTGGAGGAGTTCGGCGTCGGCGTCGCTCACGTCGAGTTTCACCGGAACGGTGCGCCGAACGTCCATACTTCATATGCTGACCACCGAACCCACCGACGGCGGTTGCATAGTACCGAGAGACAGCGTACGCGATTCCTCCCTGCCGTAAACGGCAGGGTTTCCTCGCTGTATCAGGATGAGCTTAGGGATTTCAGGTGACCAGTACTGGCCGGGTGAATTGATGACAAGAACGGTGATACTCAGCCGACAAACCCAGACGCTCGGTGATAGTCGTCTGATCAGATCGCTGAGAGGTCTGGAGAAGAGCACCAGAGCCGCCGCAGCCCGACGGCGTGAGCGTTCACACAATGACAGCGGAGATGTGGCAGTGAGGCTTGGAGCGATGCGAGGGTCAGTCCTCGTTCTCGTTGGCGAGGAAGAAGAGTGCTCCACCGAGGATGATGAGGTTCTTCAGAAAGTGGACCTGCTGGCCCTCGCGCTGATCGTCCTCCATGTTCCAGAAGTCGTGCATCTGGGGCGTAACGGCGACGAACCACGTCACAACTGCTCCCGGTGCGAGCTGCTTGAATCGGCCGAGTGTGATACCGAGCCCACCAAACAGCAACATTCCACTCGAAAACGGCACCAGTGTCTCGGCCTCTGGAACACCCTTCGAGTCAGCGTAGCCAATTGACCCTTCCAAGTCACGGAAATTGTCGAGCGCCATGAACGCGAGCACGCCCCCGAACAGCGTCCGTCCGAGACCTGACGTCGAGAAACGATTTTTCCAGTCACTCATCAGATACCCACCTCTGTCTGGAACATCTGTCGATTTCTCTCAACTCCTCCGGGAACAGTAGTCGCCATCATACTGACCAATGATGATGAGTCAGTATATGTCTTTGTCTTAAGATGGTATGTGAAGTGATAGTTTCCAAAGAGCGGCACTGTTAACTTAGCCCGGCAGCTTCAACCGGCCTCGGCTTGGCAAGATCGTTTGAATCAGCAAGCTGTAGCTAAAATACTCAAATATCCCGCATTTGTTTCTCTGTAGATGAACCTCCGAACTAATATCCAATAGAAACCGTGCCAATTCTTTAATGGAGTTTATACTTCAATAACCGCAACAAACGAATTCGCGAGAGAAGACCACGAGAACTCACGCACCAGTTCATGCAGTTGCTCCGTCGCTCCCGCGAGCGGAGCGACGGGAGCAACCTTTTCGGTAATTTCGAGCATCGTTTCCACGAGATACGCTTCCTTGGCGTGATCGAGGCGGACGCTCAGTCCGCCTCGTTCTTCCCAAAACGCCACGTTCGCCCGTTCAGCGAACGTTACCAGCGTCCATGCCAGAAACACCAGCTGGAGGTAGCGCTCTATTGCCTGTTTTCCTTCCAGCTGGTATTGCTTGAAGCCGAACTTCGCGTTCGATTCCTCGTGGACCGTCTCGATGTTCCACCTGTGTTCGACGAGTTCGAGGATCTCGGCCGCTGATCGGCCGAGATCCGTACTCAGGTAGTGTCGAGTCGTGTCCTCGGTCTTGCTCGCGACGATCTTCACCGGACCGACGTCCTCGATTTCGACGATCTTGCTCGCAATGTCGTAGGTTTTCTCTTTTCCACGAACTGTGATCGTCGTCGATTCGTACTCCAGCGTCGACGCGAAGGCGTCGACGCGTTGGGTCCAGACGACACCCTGTGGTGAGACGTGTTTGTCGGATTTCAGCCGACAGACGACATTATGGCCCTGATTTTGGATCGTAGCAACTCTCTCGTCACCGTAGTACGCGGAGTCGAAAACGACGGTGAGAGCCGCTCCAGCCGGGAGCTGGAGCGGCGTCACGATCTCTTCGACAGCGATCTCGGTCTTTTTCTTGAACGGCTCGTCGAAATCCGTTGCGAGGTCCTCTGGAACGTACATCCGCGCAAGGTAAGGAACGTAGACTTCGCCGACCTGAAGGCAAGAAGTGACGAGCTTATTGCCAAGTTCTGTCTCGCCTTCGACTGGATTGTACAACCGGGCGACGCCATCGGTGGCGTCGCCGGTTTTGCCGGCGAACGTATCGTCGATGTGAAGGAGTACGTCGTCACCGGTACCGACCTGGAGCTGGTCAAAGACGTACTCAGCGTGGAGTTGGGCGAGATCGGTGGCCGACCAGTCAGCTCCCTCGAAGAAGTAGTCGTAGGCTCTGCGGGATTTCGCGTTCCCGTCGGGACGCGAAATCCCTTGGGAGAGTCCACTAACAGTCCACTGCGTTTCGGCGAGAATCAGCGCGCTCACGAGGTGTTTGAGCGAATCAGCGTTGCGGCTGTCGGAGAAAGCTGGCTCAAACGCTGAGAGAGCTTGTTCGAACCACGGCGGGAGACGAGTAACGCCGAGCACAGGACGAAAACATCAGGATCGCACCCGGAACCGCCGTTCGATCTCACTACCGACTGCTCGCTGACCAGTCAGCGAGCGTAGGGAAGAGTTTCCAAGCCGAGCCAGCAACGTCCTCGCGGAAATTGTACACATCAGCTGCGTCGTTGTAGAGCGAGATGAACGTAGCATCGCGGATGAGGACGTCTCGAAACTGTTCGAGGCGGCCGCGGAGCTGGTTGCGACCGGGATCGAGATCCTCGATAGCGTCATCGAGGATCTCTCGGAGGAGAGCAACGAATCCGGGAGAAAACCACTCGTAGAACGATGAGTAGCAGAGTTCAGTGAGATCAGCCATCTCGACATAGCGTTCAAAGAACGCTTGAATAGAGCGTTCAGAGCCAGCACCGAAGCCAAACGCGAGGGTGTAGAACAGTGCGACGACATCGAACTTGCGCTGTCGTTGGATGAGATTCGTTGCGCGAGCGCGCTCGCGCAACTCATCACCAGGAAACGCTTTTTGGATGCGATCAACAACGACCGAATCCGGTGGGTCGTAGGTCACACGTTCCACCGGGTCTCTCATTCCGGTAGCTCCGGCGGTCTCCAATCAGCGGACAGCGGCAGAACACGGCGCTAATCTAGAACGCATGCTTCCAACACAAAGTGAGCCGATCCGGGTGGATAATCTTTGAATTCACTCACGAGAGCCTGCTCACCGGCTCTACTTTTACTACAGTCTATAATAGAGCCACCAAGTTTTCAATACCATACCGGCTCAGTGAATAGTGAATCTCTAACTGAATATGCCCTCCATAAGATGTAATCTACTATCCTCAACTCTCATTCGTCTTTAGCTAAGAGAGTAACCGCATGACTGCGGCTGGAAGCGAAGTCGGCTCATGAACGGAGTGAGGAGGAGTTCGGTGTGACTCCAGAACCCTCCTCGGATCGGATTGAACGGCGGCTCACTACGCTCTTTCCATCGAGTGCTCTCGAAGACCACGCCGAGAGCCTCGGCGTGGTCGAACGCGACAGCAAGTTCCAGGTTCCAGCGATGGTCTGGGCGCTCGTGTTCGGCTTCGCCACCGGCGAGAGCCAAACACTCGCTGCGTTTCGCCGCTCCTACAACGCTACTGCTGACAAAACACTCTCGCCCGGCGGCTTCTACCAGCGGTTGACACCGCTGTTCGCCGCGTATCTCAGCGACCTCGTCGAGTTCGCGCTCGACGAGGTCGCCGTCCCGCACACTGTGAGCGATGAGTTCGACCAGTTCAGAGACGTGATGATCGCCGATGCAACCGTTCTGCGATTGCATCGGTTCCTGAAAGAGCAGTACCAAGGACGACGCGAGGAGCAGGCTGGAGCGAAGCTCCACCTGCTCCACAACGTCACTGACCGAACCATCGAGAAAATCAGAGTTACCGGCGAACGTCCTCACGACAGCACCGAGTTCGAGACTGGGTCGTGGCTCCGTGGACGGTTGCTGATTCTCGATCTGGCGTACTTCAAATTCCGCCGCTTCGCGCTGATCGACGAGAACGGCGGCTACTTCGTGAGTCGTCTCAAGACCAACACGAAACCGGAGATCGTCGCAGAACTGCGGGAATGGCGCGGCCGCGCCATTCCGCTTGAAGGCGAGGAGGTCTTCGAGGTTGCAGAGGATCTCCACCGCAAATACGTTGACGTCGAGGTCGAAGTAGCGTTCAGACGCGGGCTGTACGAAGGCACGCGGTCATGGGATACGAAGCAGTTCCGCGTCGTCGGCGTCCGCAACGAGGACGCCGACGACTACCACTTCTACATCACGAATCTCCCGAGGAAGTGGTTCCTACCGGCGGATATAGCGACGATTTACCGCTGTCGGTGGGCGGTAGAGTTGCTGTTTCGTGAGCTGAAGACGCTGTACGACCTCGATGAGTTCGACACGAGCAACCCTGCGGTAGTGGAGATTTTGCTGTATGCGGCGGTGCTGACGCTGTTGGTGAGCCGCGAGTTGCTAGAGCTGGTGATCGAGCACGCGGACGACGAGGCGGTGTTCCCACCGGAACGCTGGGCGGCGACCTTTAGTCGTTGAGAGAAGTTCTGAAATGTTTACCGTAATTTCTACGGTAAACGGGTTTCGTCCATCTTATCGAGTCGTTCGTCGACCACCTGAACTAGTTCCTGTACGGTGATCTCATCCTCTTGAATGAGAGTTGTATCAGCAGCGTACTCGATCGCTTCAGCGTAACTGGCGTGATCATGGTCCGCCATGATCCGCGTCAGTTTCGTTGCTACGCTATCGCTGATTGTGACAGTTGTGTATCCATCTGGCGGCATATTCGCTAGGAGAGCGAATTTACAGTAAAACTTACGGTAAAATCACTCCGCTATCTTCATAACTTCCCTAAATGACTACCGGTCGCACGCCCAGCGGATCCTCAAGCGACTCAGCGACTACCTCGGTTACTCGCCACCGCCGCTGTTAGACCGAATGGCAGCCGACGCCCAGAAGATCCATCAACAGCGTCCAGTCCTACAGGAACAGTTCGCTACCGCCGCTCAACCAACCGCTGGAGTTAGCTAAAGACGAATGCCTCAACTCTATACGTGGCTCTATGCTTCAACAAATTATTTATCAAATGAGAACTCATCTCCTGATGAGATACAGCATGACATTGCCAAGTGAACTTCGCTTTGAATCGGTCATCTCGAACTTAAGGAATAGTCCTCTCGTAGGGCGATGTACGATGAACTCAGATATGAATCGCAATACTGATTCTATGAGATCTCCCTCCAGAAAAAACCATGAATGACGCCCTCTTCCAATCAACAGAATTAGGACCGGTTCAACTGCCGAATCGCATTATGAGTTCAGGCCACCAGACTACGCTCGTTCGGGATCACCTTCCCACAGACGATTTCTCTGCATATCACCTCGCACGAGCAAAGGGTGGAGCTGGACTGGTCGTCCTCGAAGCACATGCTGTGCACGAAAGCGGTCTGCTAAATGACCATACTATCGACGCAAGTACTGACGCTATCGTAGATGCTCACAAGCCGTTTACTGAAGCGATGCACAATGCGGATACCCGCGTGATGGTACAACTGTTTCACGGTGGCCGCGAACGCTATGCCGGCGAGTATGCGCCGCCAGCACTCTCAGCATCGGACAAGCCAACCGACCGCCTGCATGTTATCCCTCGACCGTTGGAGACGGCGGAGGTATACGAGATGATAGACGCTTTCGCCGACGCTGCGACTCGAATGGAACAGGCCGGTCTTGATGGGGTTGAAGTCGTTGGGTCTCACACTTACCTGCCAGCACAGTTCTGGAGTCCGAACGTCAACGAGCGAGATGACGAGTTTGGTGGTAGCTTAGAGGACCGATGTCGATTTACCACAGAGATTGTCGAGCGCATCCGCAAACGTACCAGTGACGAATTCGCTGTTGGCATCCGTCTAAGTGCCGAGGAACGTTCCGAGGAAGGTCTTTCCTTCGACGAAACCCTTCCAATCATTGAGCATATCGACGATTCAACATCGCCAGATTACTGGAGTGTCGTCGTCGGTAGCTCTAGTACGCAGGAAGGATGTAGCTACATTGTTCCGCCGGCCACAGAGTCAGAGGCAGTCACGCGGTCACCCGCTGCCGTCATTGACCAAGCCACCACTGGATCGACCATTGTTACCTCACGCATCAACACGCCAGAGAAGGCGACGCAAATGTTAGCGGAGACAGGGGCAGACGTGGTGGGGATGACTCGTGCTCTGATTGCTGATCCAGAGCTTCCGCGGAAAACCAAAGACGATAACTGGAATGACGTAATTCCGTGCGTCGCCTGCAATCAGGGCTGTATCGGGCGCTATCAAGAGGAATTACCGATTCGGTGTACTATCAACCCGATTACCGGGCGTGAGGCTGAGTACAGTGACCACAACCCCGTAATGGATCCTAAGTCTATCCTTGTGGTTGGCGGCGGACCAGCGGGGCTTGTCGCAGCCACGACCGCGGCCGAGCGTGACCATGATGTAACACTCTTGGAAGCCGCAGGCGAACTCGGTGGGCAGGTGACCTCCTACGCTGATCTTGATCACCGCGGGCGCTACCAGGACTGGCTAGAGACGCTCAACGCACGTCTCAATAAGTTCGATGTCACTGTCGAACTCAACATGCCGTTCGCACCTGATGACGTGGACGAGTACAATCCTGACGAACTCATTCTTGCGACAGGAGCCAAGGGTCGAGTGCCGGAAATACCGATATCTGACGAACTGGCCACGTACACCGCCGCAGAGGCGCTCTTGGCAGACGAACCATTCGGTGAGGCTGTCCTTGTTTCCGACTGGGATGGCAACGAAGCCGCCCTCGATGTAGCGATACAGGCTACCAAAGCAGGCGCGGAAGTAGAAGTCGTAACGTCAGCCTACACACCGGGCGAATCAGTTCAGCAGTACATTCAGAACTCGCTTCTCGGAGAACTCTATGCTGCTGACGTAACAATGACACCACACCACCAAATCGACGCCGTGGAGACCGAGGAAATCATTCTACAGAACATTTTCAACGACGAGCGTACCCGTCGCACCGGTGTCGATACCGTCGTTTTCGCTCACGGCGGTGAGACAAATTACGACATGTACCGTACACTTATGGACAGCGACGTGTCAGTCCACCGTATCGGTGACTCTTGGGCTCCACGAACACTCGACGAGGCGGTTTGGGAGGCGTTCAAAACCGCGACGGAACTCTAAGACCATCGGCTGATAGAAAATCACATTCAACACGATGACATTCAAAACACACCATACAGGAACGAACTGGGAAGAAGACGCCGATTTCTCGTAGGTGGCAACGGTCCCTGCAGACCACTCTCTTGTAGTTACGGCTGGACAAGTCGCCTATAACGACGATGCTGATAGGGTCGTTCATAAGTAATTGCCACATTACGGGCAGAGATAGTTCCAGATATTCGGTTCTTCGACTGTTGGCAGACCTCGCTGAATCTGCTGTTTCAGCGTCGATAGATCGGGCACGAGTCGGTGCTTGAACCATTCTTGGAGACGGTCCCAGCATCCCTCCACAGGGTTGAGTTCCGGCAATTTCGGTGGAAAATACCACACCTCAAGATCCTCTCCGCGCACGCACGCAACCGAACTGTCTCCGACAGTTTCGGTCGCTCGTTCACCACTGACGTATTCCCAGAGATCTCGTGTGTAGAAGTAGCTGGCACGATCCAGAAACACTACCAACTCTTCGCCAAATTCTTCTTGGAGTGCCTTGAGTAACCAGAGTCCATGCTGCGTCTTCAGGGAATCCTCCGTCCAGCAGTAGAAGCTCTCGCCGTCGTTGGTGACAGCGCCGAGCGCTGTCACCTTGTCCCAAGAGTTCGTCATCTCTATCGACGGATCTGAGCCGATCGGGTACCAACCAAGCCGCTGGACGGTACCAACACGCTTGGTGAACTGATCAACTACGACAACGGTTTTCTCGCTCAGCTCGGGCCGTTTTTTTTTGAACTGTCCGCTGGAACTCTTCTTTCTGCTCTAAATTGGCTTCATGATGGCGCGGCCGGGCTGTCCGGTAGGACAGTCCGGCCTTACAGAGGAGTTTGCGTGCATGACCGCCACTGTATTCGACGTCGTATGTCTCTTTGATGTGGTGGAGCAGCAGGCTTGTCGACCACGCCTGCTGCTCGTATCCGAGTTCAGTCGGCGGGTCTTGGAGATGTTCGAACAGCTGGTCGCGTTCTTTGTCTTCGAGTTTCGAGGGACGGCCTGGTCGCTGTTCATCGTAGGGAGCCTGCTCGATCGGTTCTTCGGCGAACCGATCGAGCCAGTTCCGGATGGTTTTCTCGACGACACCGTGACGTTCAGCAAGTCGCGGTAGCGTATCACCCTGCTTTCGACCAATCGCCGCGAGAACGCGTTCTCGCGGCTTCTCTCCGTCCGTTTGTTTTCGAACTTCGTGGAGATCTTCCAAGGTGATACCGTCCAGACGACCCATTACGTCATGTTCAGCCTAATACGGTACGCTCATCCCGATACATCGTAACACAGCAGTTTCTCGAACCAGTCGTTCGGTGAGTTGAGTTTCAGTCCGAGGAAGCCGAGGTATTTCTGGAGATGGTGCTTCGAGACCCCTCTAAACTTCGCCAGCCACTGGCGAAGGAAGCTATGGCGGTTCTCGCAAGTGTTCGTGTGAGCATCACCGATGACGTAGGTGTCGGAGTGAGTGACGGCCAGATGGCCGTCCACTCCCTCCTTGTCCTCGATGTCGTCGTAGATCGTGTAGCCGTCGGTGCAAAGGATCACGCTTCCGTCGCCGTACTCGGCGATATCTTCATCGGCGTTTTGCAGATCCTTACAGACGAGAAACCGAACTCGCCCGTCGTTCCGACGGACGAGTGTCAAGACTGGCGGTTTGTCTGCTGCGAAGGTCCCGCGTCCTTTTTTGAGAGTCCGCGCGAGCGCGGACTCCCGTCCTCGTCTTCGAGCCCTTTCTCACCAGCTGTGACGTAGACCTCGTCGGCTTCGCATACGCCGTAGAGGTCGAACTCGTCGATCTCACCGCTCACGTCCTGGACTTTGTGGACGAAGTTGAGGACAGCTTCGTAGTCGCGATCGAGGTCCCGAGCGATCTGAGCAGTCGGCTCAGATCGCATCTCCTTGACGGTGTAGAACATCTCTTCGAGGCCGAAGCGATGCTGGCCGAAGATCGTGTTCGTGAGGTCGTTGAAGTAGGTCTCGCACGCCTTACACCAGTATTGCTGGGCGTCTTTGCCGGTCGTACCCCGCTTGACGACAGCATCTTTCTCGCAGTGGACACACGTCACCGTCTCGCCGAATCGGGCGAGACGGAGACGCTCGAAGCATCGCTCACGCGGTGGAAGGAAGACCTGAGCTGACTCCTCGTCCATCGTTGACCGCCATGTGATCGCCAGCAGAATTGATGTTACGGTCTACCGGGATGAGCGTCAAATTGTACATAAGGTCTGACAGTCACTCGCCGCTCGTGACAGGAACGCGGTGGACACGATCGGAGTCGAGGAGATCGCGAGCGGTGTCGATCATGTCCGCCGTCCTGTGCGAGTCGTTGACGTGGATGGCCACAAGAGCGTCGGCGTACTTGGCCATCTCCTCGTTTCGAATGGGGAACTTGACGCCCGACCGTGAGTATCTTCAAACACCTCACCCTTCTGGGGTGCATAGATTGCCCCGTGTCGCGCCGAACGAATGGATCCACACTGGCTCTGCCCAGATTCACTCACTGCCAGCAAGTTGCGACGAAGCGTTTTCTCCCCTGACAACCCCCACCGTCGAACTGTTCCGCTTCGTATGCTTAGCCACAGTGATTCCCGATGGAAAGGCGATTCGTCCTCTAGCGCTGGGAGATAGGCTCCGATCATCGACGAGGTGAGTTCTGGGTCTTTGCCCGCGATGTCCCCGGCCTGGAATTACTGACAGCCGTTGCCGTACTTGTCGCTGTCTAAGAACGGACAACTGCGTTTTGAACGCGCTATTTGCGTGGTCGCGGTTCATCGGATGTCGTCATGGTCCCTTTTGCTGCTCACGGTCTTCAATGGCATTCATCAGCTGGCTTCTGCCTGTCAGCGCTGCCTACTTGTATATTTCAGGGTGAACGTGCTGTCTGGCTTATCGAATAAATTTGGGCTGGCCGCCGCGAGCTGCCTGATTTCAAGCAGTGGTGGACGGACCTGCAAGACGTGTATTCGCGCACCTTGCAGGTTGTGGTCGAACGTCTCTACGACAACCTCAAAGGGTTGTCGCGACTGAAAGAGGAAGGCTCATGTCGGTAGCCTGAACTGGAAAGTGTCACGAGAGTTTCGGTCGTTCACGTACAGCCAGCGCGGCTTCAAGCTCAACAAGGGCAGTCACACTGTTCTCCACCCGACGTTTCACGGTTCCTGCAAGTCGCGTCATCGAATAGGCAAACACCACTCTCAAGCGCTCGTCGTGGTGCGTAGGCGAACGGTAGGATGGGGAGGAAGTCACCGCGCTGTACGACTCTTTCACCGGCCCGTCACTGGGAAATGCAGTTGATGGGAATGGTTCGTCACGGCATCGTCGTCGGTCTGAAGAACTGCCTCTCGAGAGCTCTTCATAGAGATCAACGAAGCACAGCAGGATGAGAAGAACGACGCGGACGCGTCATCGCTCCTCCTTCGGGAACGGTGGGCACGAGCGTTCGGGCGGCACAGTGATCGGATTCTTCCCCGAGTCGCCAAGCGACTCGGCTATGAACCGCCGAAGTTGGTCGAATCGCTGATGAACGATGCACTGGACCCGAACGCTCACCGACTCTTGTTGCTCGACGAGGTGCAACACGAACCGTTTGATGTGGCCTCGCGTAATCCAGCGTAAGCGGACTGGATTCGTGGGACTCCACAGCTACAGCACTCGCGTTCATCGAGGATTTCGGAGCGTTCACCACCGTGAGCGCTCCTGAGCACATACTGATCCTGTGATCGTCGCCAACGAACAGTCCCGTTCTCCTGTTGAAGAGCAGATTCCAGCCTAATTCGTCGCGGTCACGTCGGGATTAGCCTAGAATGGATACCCTTCCCCCCAATAACCATGGCAAATAAATGTTATATTTTGTGAAGCCCTTGATATGAATGCTCTTGGAACTAAGTAAGCTAAGCTGACTAAGCTATGTTAGCAGACTTAGTTGGCTTAGCATACTAAGCTGACTTAGTGGAGTGAACACACTTAGCAGGTTATGCATAGCTTACTTTGTGTGCTGATGCAGCAAAACTCGCAAACTTTGCTGGGTACTTACAGTTCGCTGACTTATGTCTGACAAAGATTTATTTTCCGACCCAGCACAGGCAGAGTGTGGAGCACGTATCATCGGATAACTGCTCACAGGTGATCAGGAGGTCCCAGCGGCCAGAACCGCTAATTTCGGGCGAACAGCATCCCAGGGTCGATAATTATCCGGTCGCACTGGCTACACCGGTCGTGCCACAATACCAATCATGAGTACCGATTCACTTGAATTCCAGGAAGAGAAGGCAAAGCCGATTACGGGACAGGCAGTGAGCGTGAATATGCTAAAGGGGGGTGTGGGAAAGTCGCTCCTCGCGCTCAATCTCGCCGATCGGCTGTCTCAGCATGGCCACGACGTCCTGTTCATGGACCTCGACCCAAATGGCCATATCACCGAGAGTCTTGGCTATCACGATGTCTTTGAGGATCCAACACACGACCTCACGAATATCGTTATTCACGAGTACGGCGAGTTCGATGAGTACATCTTCCCCACTGGCTGGGAATGGGATTTCGTTCCGGCATCGGTCAAACTGAGCACTCTGGAGAGCGAACTCAGCGATAACAGTATCACGCTCCTAAAGAAGAATTTCACACAGCCTCTTCTCAACGACGGTAAGTACGATTACATAATCATGGATGGTGGGGGAGAGTGGAGCCATATCGCCAAGGCCGCGTATGGTGCGGCTGGACGAACGATTATCCCCATCCCACCAGGTGATATGAATCGGGCCGGGTTCAAACGAACATACAAGCGGGTTGTCGACAAGATGCCTGAACAGATGGATTTCAAGATCCTTGCGATCGTCCCGAACATGATCAGTGAGTACCTCAAGCACGACAAAGCAGATAGACGCCTTATCGAGAGTCTCAACCACTCAGAGCAATTCTCTCGGTATCTCCCCTCATTTGCGCGCATTCCGTCGGAGGACTGGGATGCGATCGATGCCGGGGAAATGGATCCCCCGAAACCAGGGCTCCGAAAGAATTCCACACTCGAAAACGCCTTAGAGGAAGAGAACATGCCGTTCGGTCGGTATCTCGAAAAGCAGGATTCGGTGAGTCAGAACGACCGGAAGACACTCAATCATCTAGATGAGCTGGTTCGCATCGTTGAGCAGGAGGGAGTTGCTAATGAGTGAGGGCGAGTTCGATGAATTCGTCGACCTTGATGGAGAAGAAGGTGGAAGTCATACCCCGAAAAAACCACGAGACGACTCCAAGGACCAAGACACCCCTCAACCATCGTCTCAAGCTGGAGTATCGGAACAGCAGAGCAGTGAAGAGGCAACCTCGCCGATCGAGAATCAGACAGAGAAGATCTCTGACAGTACTCCGATGGGGTGGGATCGCGAGCAATTTGCAATGTTCTTCAAAGAAGACGATGTCTTCGAGTACGAGAATCTGATTTACGACGCTGAAGGCCGTCTGAAGCGCCAGTACAGAGTCAGAAACAGCAAACGATACGAACTTGATCAGGCATTTATCGATCTGATTATGGATCGTGTGGATCCAGACGAGGTTGCGGATCAAGTCATCGAAAATCGGGGCTTCGACATCTGAGAACAGCGCAACTGCTAACTCAACCGTACGTAGTCGCCAGGCCTGATTCGATATTAGGTGCCCTCGACACAGCAACTGAGGCCGATCGTATCTGCTGCCGTGAAACGACACAGAGTATAACATCAGATCTGTCTTGACATCTTCCCCGCCCTGAAGGGCTGTCTCTTACCCATAACTCAGCGTTCTCAAGATAAATCATCTAATTCTGGTTTGAAGATATGAAATTAGTCAATATACTCTCACGAGTAAGACAGACTCACGGTTTCGAACAGGAATCAGTCTGCAAAACGGGGAATTATCTGAGTTCACAGTGAGTTCAGCTGAATGAGCGGCCGCTGGCGCTCATTCAGCACCGAGTTCGTAGCCTTCAGCCCACATCCGGAGCTTCTGAAGCCCTTTCCACATCGTCTGCCATCCTGGTGGAGGATCAGAGCCACGGTCCAGATATCCGCCAAGCTTCGCTACACTTACAGCGTAGGCTTTGCCGTTTTGACCGCTCAGTTCTGGAAATTTCGTTTCCAGAACTGCGCGCTCGGCCTCGCTCAACAAGACTTCTGGAGCAACCGATGGTTCTCCACGAGCTAGTTCTCGTAACTCCAGTACCTTCCACGCGATCACTGAGTACACACTCAGTAACACCTCCATACGCTCCCACGTCTGAAGTTGACGTTCTTCGAACCCACAGCCAGTCTTCAACGCTTTATGCCAATCTTCGATTCGCCAGCGAGCACGGTAATACTCAATGATGGTTAGAGCATCGTCGAAGTCTTCGACCGATTCAGTGGTGAGTAACACCCACTGAATCGGGTCATCGCTCTCGCTGATCTCGTCGATTCTCACGACGTTCACCGTGACCGGATCTTTACCAGCAGAATCGTTCCGGGGTGGAAGAAGGTCACATGTTCCTGTTGCAATCGACAACTCTGCTTGCCGTGCCTGTCTTCCGCCACCTTGCTGGATCTCGATGGTCGTGCGACCTTCCTGAGGAAGGTCGCCACTCCAGTCGAAGAGTTTGTCTAACTCACCGTCGTCCGTGTGTATCCGTCGATTTTGATTGGCTCGGACAACAAAGCCAGTGTTGTCCATCGTTTTGTTGAGTTCAGTGTACAACGAGAATGCGTCTCCGCCTCGGTCGTGGACGAAAATCGGCCGCACGTCTTCGGGAAGCCACTCGGTGGCTTCCCTGTCACCACGAATCCATTTCTCCTGTTCATTCTCAAGGAGAATTGACTCATCTTTCCCATTCGTGTCGTACGTATTGCCTGATTGTTGGTCTTCGATCAGCACCTGCTGATCGATGATCCCAGTCATACGCTGTGTTTCCGGGAGAATTCCAACCGAGGTATGGACTTTGACGCCTTCAACATCGATGTCAGCAGAGCTAATGTCACCAAGGCCCTCTTTAGCTGGGTGGCGAGGAAAGGTGAGATAGGTGGTGTCGGAGACGACCAACAGCTCGTCTCCGTCACCCAACCGTGAGTGCTGTGTTTGCTTGTGAGCAGAGAGAACCTCGTTGGGTTCCACACTGTCATTATCGCAGAATCGGTATGTAGCCTTTGTGGAGGCCCAGTCTTCGCAGGCGGCTGGGATGGACTCGGCAGGTGAACTGCCGAGTTCATCACCGATCTGGACTAATCGATCCGTGAGACGCTTATCGCCGAGATCAGCCGCCCGAAACTCCGTACGAATCCAATCTGATACATCCATATCATACAGTTCGCCATTCTCATCCAGTTTCGGTCGCCACCCCCTCGAACGACGCTCCATCTTTCGGTCTCAGTTCGTCAGCTACCGCGATAGCATTTGTGGGTAAAAGACAGCCCTGAAGGGCGAGGCTTTACGCCTGACTTTCACGTAATAGCTATCCAAGAGTATGAGTGACGGGCCGTGGCCCTGACGGAAACGATCGTTAGAGAACTAGCCAGATCTAAATCATATGATCGTGGACAGTCATACTACGAACGAGGAGCAGTCAGCAACGTGATTCGGGATGGTGAGACAATTAGAGCCAATGTCGAAGGGAGCCAGTATCAGCCCTATACGGTGACCATCGAATTCGACGACGCTGACGTCGCTCGGACCGTCTCTTCCTGCCCGTACGACCACGGTGGAATCTACAAGCATCGCGTTGTTGTGTTGTTGACGTACATCCGCGATCCTGAGTGGGTGAGTAACTGCCGACCGATTGCAGAGCTGATCGCCGACGCGAATCCAGAGATACTGCAGAATCTGCTTGTCGAGCTCGTCGACAGTCATCCGGAGATAGCTGACTGGGTTGAAACCTGTCTCACTACAACTAACGACGATATAGACACTAACTCATCGGTCTCGGCGAGTCTCGACTCGATTCGTCGGCAGGCAAATCACGTGCTGCCAAAGCCGGGACAGAGAGGATATACTGATCCTACGCTGACCTCGACGAACTGGTCGAGAAAGGACTGATTGAGAAGGACGAACACAACAGCGGACCAATTACTACAGACTTACTCAGCGTGGTCACCGCGAGATCGACGCGCGCCGCGAGTGGGAAGACCAGTACGTCGCCGCCGAAGCCTAGAGGCGATTGTCTGACACAGGTTTATATGCACCAAGCCAAAATGAGGGTATGAACCGAGAACGGCGTATTCCGCCGTTCGCCGAAGATGCTCTCGCCGTCTTGAACGAGGCAGTCTGTAATGTCGATGACAGGCTACGGAAAACCGAAGCAAAAGCTGTGTTGGTTGCCGATGACCGCTTTACTGAAGTGTACGTGTTTACTCCGAGGACGCAACAGCGGGTACAGCCTGAGATCGTGAAATCAGCTCATTGTCCCGGGCGACTCGCTTGAACTCTTCGTAGGGATTGCGTCCCTGCTGGCGCCAGGTCGCCAGCAGGGACAGCAGTGTCTCATGCACGAACATACCGTGGTCGTTCCGAAGTGTTCCAATGATCTTCCGGAGAACCACCGGCTCACGAAGCGCACTTTCAGCGGCGTTGTTCGTCGGAGAGACCGCTGGCTCACCGATGAAGGTGAGCCAGTGGTCGAGGCCTCCTTCGATCTTTCCGAGTAGTGTTGCCACTGGTCCGTCGGGAACTGACCGCTCTATCAGCGATTCAAGCTCTCTCCGCGCCACACGCTGGAGATCTGCTCGCTCACGGACTGTCAAGTCGCTCTCCAGCCGGGTCTGGAGAGCGACGTACAACTGTTTGAGGGCACGGTAGATCGGTTCGCCTTCTGCCTGCTTCTCGGCGGCATCTTCAGCTTCCCGTAGAATATGCGCCCAACACCGCTGGAGGTTGCTGCTGAAGGCAGGATATGCCGTCCACCCATCACAGACGACCGTTCCCGCGAAGTCCTCGCCGAGGACTTCTGCGGGAACATCACTCCCTCTACTCTCCCTGACCGCGTACAGCGTGTGGTTCTCGGTGGTGAACGTCCAGATCCATGCCTGTTCACCGTCTCGTTTGATTCCAGTCTCGTCAACGTGGACAACGTCAGCTTGCTGTATCTGGTTACGGATCTGCTCATACTCACAGCGACCGGCGCGCGCAGCGCGCTCGGTCGCGTGCCACGCGGACGCGCCTGAGAGTTCCAGCCCGTGCAGTTGCTCGAAACGGTCACCGATCTTCCGGTAAGGAAGGCGGTGATCATACCGAGAAAGTGCTGACTGAGCGATGACGTTCACCCCGAACTGCCCCCTATCGGGACAGTCGGGGTGTGAGGCGACAGTCTCTGTCCCACAGGAGTGACACTCGTAGTGGTGGCGGTTGTACTGGGTGACCTCTGGTGGCTGTGGATCTGGGAGTTCCTCGACGAGTCGGGGGCTGACGCCCGCCGACTCGTCAAATTGTTCGCCACACTCAGGACAACAGTCACACGTGACCTCGATTTCTTGGTCAGGGTCAGGAGCGTCGCGCCATTCTGGCTCGTGTCCGGCTTTTCGACCAGGCGTGCCGCCGTCAGTACGCGGCTGTTCGTCGTCCTCGTCCCCATCGGACGAGGACGACTCTTCATCGCCTGGTTGTTCCTTGCTTGGCGGAGTATGCGGTCCCTCGTACCACCGGAGTTTGGCCCTGAGATGCTTGTTCTCCTTCCGGAGCTCTTCGAGCTCCTCAACCTGTTCCCGAAGCTGCTGGTTCTCTTCTTCAAGCGCAGCAAGGCGGTCGAGTATCTCCTCTTTGGTTGGCTCTGACGGAGTCATAACCAGACGAGACGGGATGGTCTCCGGATCGGAGACCATCCCTCGAAGATGAACTCGTTCGCCTGTTGCATCGACCTACTGCACTACTCGTACGGGTCCTAGGAGAGACTACCGAAATCGCTCGGGGCTAAACACGTACACTGAAGTCAATGCCGAGTACGCGCTCGATCTTCTCCAGAATCGCGGTTACATCTACTATGTCGGTGAGTGCATGCGCATCATTCCCACCGATAGATAGCAACAAGAGCGAACGCTGGTGCCTCCGCTCTTGAACTGGTATATGGCATTCAAAGTGAACGATAATGGACCAGTGAATCGTACGTGTTTACCCCGAGGATGCAACAGCGGGTACAGCCTGAGCTCGTGAAATCATCTTGTTGTTTCGGGCGATTCGCTTGAACTCTTCGTAGGGATTGCGTCCCTGCTGGCGGCAGGTCGCCAGCAGGGACAGCAGCGTCTCATGCACGAACATACCGCGGTCGTTTCGAAGTGTTCCAATGAGCTTCCGGAGAACCACCGGCTCACGAAGCGCATTTTCAGCGGCGTTGTTCGTCGGAGAGACCGCTGGCTCACCGATGAAGGTGAGCCAGTGGTCGAGGCCTCCTTCGATCTTTCCGAGTAGTGTTGCCACTGGTCCGTCGGGAACTGCCCGCTCTATCAGCGATTCAAGCTCTCTCCGCGCCACACGCTGGAGTTCTGCTCGCTCACGGACCGTCAAGTCGCTCTCCAGCCGGGTCTGGAGAGCGACGTACAGCTGTTTGAGGGCACGGTAGATCGGTTCGCCTTCTGCCTGCTTCTCGGCGGCGTCTTCAGCCTCCCGTAGAATATGCGCCCAACACCGCTGGAGGTTGCTGCTGAAGGCCGGATATGCCGTCCAGCCATCACAGACGACCGTTCCCGCGAAGTCCTCGCCGAGGACTTCTGCGGGAACATCACTTCCTCTACTCTCCCTGACCGCGTACAGCGTGTGGTTCTCAGTGGTGAACGTCCAGATCCATGCCTGTTCCCCGTCTCGTTTGATTCCAGTCTCGTCAACGTGGACAACGTCGGCTTGCTGTATCTGGTAGCGGATCTGTTCGTACTCACAGCGACCGGCGCGCGCAGCGCGCTCGGTCGCGTGCCACGCGGACGCGCCTGAGAGTTCCAGCCCGTGCAGTTGCTCGAAGCGGTCGCCGATCTTCCGGTAGGGAAGGCGGTGATCGTACCGAGAAAGTGCTGACTGAGCGATGACGTTCACCCCGAACTGCCCTTTGTCGGGGCAGTCGGGGTGTGAGGCGACAGTCTCTGTCCCACAGGAGTGACACTCGTAGTGGTGGCGGTTGTACTGGGTGACCTCTGGCGGCTGTGGGTCTGGGAGTTCCTCGACGAGTCGGGGGCTGACGCCCGCCGACTCGTCAAATTGTTCGCCACACTCAGGACAACAGTCACACGTGACCTCGATTTCTTGGTCAGGATCAGGAGCATCGCGCCATTCTGGCTCGTGTCCGGCTTTTCGACCAGGCGTGCCGCCGTCAGTACGCGGCTGTTCGTCGTCCTCGTCCCCATCGGACGAGGACGACTCTTCATCGCCTGGTTGTTCCTTGCTTGGCGGTGTATGCGGTCCTTCGTACCACCGGACCTTGGCTCTGAGCCGCTTGTTCTCCTTACGGAGTTGCTGATTTTCTTGCTTGAGCTCCTCATTCTCCTGCTCAAGTTCATCTACGCGATTCTCGAGAGCAGTGATCCGCTCAAGCAGTTGCTCCACTTTCTCGTCAGTGACCATCACGACTCTCCCCGGCTAGTGCAGACGACACGGGACGGTCTCCCTGCCGGAGACCGTCCCTCGGAGCACACCCTGTCGTCTGCATTGCTCTACTGCGAGGTCAGGAGCAACTTACGAGAGAGTGGCGAAATCGTTCTGGGGGTAAACACGTACGGTTTAGCGTTAAGCCGCCTTGCATTGGGAATCATCTTCGTCGTATCCGGTGTTGGCAAGGTATTCGCTATTGGCCCGAAAACGTCGAGCATCGAGGCATTCGCTATTGCGCTTGTCCAGTTTGGAATTCCACTCTTTATTGTCGCCGCATGGGCATTGGAGTGCTTGAACTGGTAGGGGGGGGGGTACTTCTGCTGATCGGCTTGTTCACTCGCGTTGTCGCGGCTTTGCTTGCCGTTGACATGGCTGTGGCGACCGTGCTGGTTCCTTCCTAATGAATTTATAAGTACCGAATAAGGAGTACGAGTACACGCTCGCCCCCACGCTCAGTGCGCTCGGTCTCGCACTCAGTGGCCCTGGTGCGACCTCGGTCAAACGGACATTCGCCCGGACGGGTTCGTCTACAAGTGGGGGTCAGCGCTCGTTAGTAGTGTTCATCCGAATCGAACTAGAAACGTCGCTATGCCAGCATGGGCGAATCCTGAAGCACGAAAGAAGGTCGAGTCACTACTCACAGGCGGTGGGGAGGTTCTACGGGCTATTGACAAGGGAGCAGACACCGAAGAGGAAATCGCTACTCACATCGAGGAATCAGCCGACGCGATACCCCCTGAAGCACGGGCTGCACTCCTGTGTGCTCACGAAAACGCTGCGGTGATGCAGTTCCTTCAGAACGGTCCTGCGTCGAAAGAGGAGCTTGCCACGAAGCTCCACGAGCTTGAAACCCGGGTTGACGATGGCCTCGTTACCCATCTCGATTACCTCGGCGCCACTGTTGATGAGATGATAGCCAATCTCAGCGGGCACAACATGGTTCACGCTCGGTCGAACGGCGAGATTAAGCTCACGACGTATGGGAACGATATCTTCCAAGTCTATACTCGCTAGTTGTCCACTCTATCGATAACGCTGGCAGCAAAAGCCCGGTTTCACACCGGAGTGACGCCGAAAAAGAGACAAAGAACCCGACGAACGCTGCGGAGGAGCCAGAAGATATCGGATCAGATACGTATTCCTGCCGTGGCTGTCACTGAGACCACTCCCAGAACAGAGCTGTCGCTCCTCGCCAGCCTCGCTTCACGAAGCGAGGCGGCTCAGCCGAGTCCGTGCTCGTGTCCTGCTGGCAGTCCCTCTCCGTTCGTTCGATGCTTCTTCTTCCAGTTGAGCTCATCGTCCAACACCTCCTCGATTCCGTGGAGAAACGCATCACTGAACGCGAACTCTGTCGGGAGTGCTCGCCCACCACGTCGTGGCTGGGCGAGCACTGCCCACTGCAACACGATCCACAACTGCTCTAACAAGAAGCCAACACCCACGTAGAACAGCCGAATTGTCGTGGACGGCGTCGTTGTCAGTGCTCGCGCTTCCCGGAATTTCTCGTAGCTCTTCTCGATCCGTGACCGGTTGTTGTAGATCCGTGCTACTTGCGTCGGCGTGCGGTCTTCCAGACCGTACGCCGCGTATCCCGTCTGTTTGAGTCCTGATTTCCCTCGATCGCCGTTTTGGTACGTGACGTTCACCGCCAGTGGATACGTTTGCTCATGCGGTTTTCCTTCGCAAATCGTCTCCTCAGTCATGTACGACTTATTCGTTGTCAGCTTCTCCTCCAGCGAGTCTTTCCCGGTTTTCACCGGAAAGACTGGCGGCGCTGCCTCACGAAGCACACCGATCAGCTCTCCGTTGTAGGCTGCTCTGTCGATGAGAATCCGCTCAATCTCGAATGGATACGTCTCGACGCGGGCGAGCAGGCGCTCGACCGCGTCTGCCTTGTTATCATCGCCGTCAACTGGTTCGACCGCCAGCGTCAGCGGCTTCCCTTGTGCAAGGACGAACGCTGTGCAGTAGCGATGACACTTCGTGGTACCATCACGGGCTTGCATCCGGCGGAACTCGTCTTCATCCTCCGGATGACCATGGAACGGGTTGTCCATGAAATCGATACAGACGGTTCTCGACCCGCTGCGGTCGAGAACCGTCATCGCCACCAACGCAAGGATATCGTTGACAGCATCAAGCATCGGCTCGTTCTCCAGCGTGTGCAACCAATCCATCACGGTCTCCCGATTTGGTGTGTCCTCGGTGTTTGTCGTGACGCCGTTGACCGATGTCGTATCAACAGCAGCCCGTAGCACGACTTCCATGATTTCCTCGGAATCGAGGCCGGAGCCCTCGATTCCTTCCAACGGTATCAGCTCAAGCAATTCCATGCTAAGAGACTTCAACTGACCGTTCGAAATGAACTCGTCCGGATCTGTGAGGATGCGCTTGAGCTTTGGGAGCTTCATCACACAGAAATCAGGACAGCGGCTGAATCAGGCGACTGATTCAGTCATATCATTCTGACTACTACATGTCATCAACCGGGCTGTTGAGCCAGAGTGGACAACTAGCGATACTGAGTTCTGTGAGGATGTCAGAGAAATCGACGCAGATGAGTAGTGTGACCGTTAGCAAGGGTTCGCAGATCCTGCGAACACCACAATGTTTCTGATACCCGGCCTTTGACCGCCGTCACTATACACATACCGTTCAAGGGACGATGTCGATCACCAGCAATTCATCAAAGAAACACGCGAGCGCGGGCATCTCCTGACGTATCCAACCGTACGCCGGGTAGGAGCCGACGTACACCGCGGCCATGATCGTGTCTACGAGATGGTGGCGAGTCATCGACAGTTCAATACCGCCTGAAAGCAGGTTTCGACACGATTGCGGCGCGGGTTGCAGACCTCGATGCATGGGACACGGTCGAACGGTTCGTAGACAACCACGTAGCGACCCAGGGCGGCGACGAGCGGCACATGTATGGTCAAGAGGAGACCGGCTCTATGACGGGGCCGGAGGCTGATTCTATGAGAATCGCGCTAAAGTCCCTGAAGCGTGAAGCATGACAGGAAGCAACAAAGGTTGGTATCCTGCCTGCGCATCAAGCGCGGAGGGTTGACGGACCTGCTATGCGAAGGAACAAGAGAATTGGAAGGGCAGCCGCGACTGACCGAACGAGTCTACCGGGTCCTGCGTATTGTCCGGAAACATGGAACAAAGGAACGCACGACGACCATGACGCGTTCCTCACATCTCCGGTCGGTTGAGACAGCTGGCAGTAGCACCGGGATTTCAACCAAATCGCCGAACCGAAAAAGCTCGATGGGTAGATTTCTTTTATACTAGCAATAATATAAATTGATCGAATCGGATAAAAAATTTCTGAATTTCCAGAAATATTATACAAATTCTCTTTATACCTCCGATCCACTCAACCAGATATCTTCTCTAATCAGATCAACGCTTTAGCTCCACCTCTCAATCCAATTGGAAACTACCGATCCTTGCATGTATCCGTAGCGTTGAGCGATATCTTTCTATCGGATGCCGTCCTCTTCTTTCCAGTTGATCGCCGCCATTAGCCGCTGTGTAGGTTTCTCTCCTCTAATCTCCGCCAAGATATGGCGGAGATCTTCCGTAGAAACGTTCTTGAGATGAATCATGCGAGAACAACAGACTACGGTTTTAAACTTTTTATTTTGGTACAACTATGTCTAGAATATCCATTATGTGTCTATGAACGGCAACGAACTGTACCACCAGTAGCAGAAGGAAACGAAAGACGATAATAGAGACATACCGTGTGCGAGATGAATCCATCAATGAACACGACGACAGACACACCGTGTGCGAGATGAATTCTTGAGATAGCAGCAGTTGATGAAAAATCCGATTCGTATTGCCCCGTAATTATGCTTGGACTATATATTTCACTGTCTATACTAAAAACTCTGTTAGCAATGAATGACAGGTTTCTGTATTATTGCCCGTTGAAGAAGTCCTTAATCTGTGCATTGACAACTGACTCAACCAGATCTTCATTATTCTTGACCTCTTCAATACGAATATCAGTTTGGAGTGTTTCCGCAACTACCTCTGGATCATCAATAAAAGTGTATTCTTTGTGCACACCATTTCCATAACCCCGACCTCGCTTCTCGGAAGTTACGAAGTTGTACGTACCTGCTTCGTTCATATATCGCAGGTACGAATCACGTGATTTCTCGTCTGCATCCAACAAATTAGTGAGATATTGATAGACTCGATAAGCAACTGTACTAGGGACAGCGCTAAGACTCTGCCGAGAGTAAACAGGAACAATTGCAGTAGCATAAAGTGAGAGCTTCTTCTGTGTGGACAAACCCTGCATTTGAGTTAGAGTTCGATCACGTTCTGATTCTTTTTGAGCGTCCCGTACGTGGTATTCACTAACGATATCGTCTCCCTGTCGATCCGCTATCTCCCCCGCCTTTCGAAAGAGATCAATTGCTTTTCGTGCGTCGCCATGATCCTGGGCTGCAAAAGCTGAGCTGAGAGAAATAATCCCACCTTCGAGTACGCTTTCTCGGTAGGCATCACTCCGCCGTTCGAGAATGGCTTGAAGTTGCTCTGCGTCGTAGTCAGAGAAAACGACATCTTGAGGATTGAACGAACTCTCCGCCCGTCCATCAAGATCCTGCATAAACCGAGGGTCGTTCGTGAGAGCTGCAACAGACACGTGTCCTTCAATTCGACCTAACTGGGAAGCACGCGAGAGCTGGTAGAGGAGTTTCGAGTAGGCAGGTTCGTCATTTGGATTTCGTTTCCTTCCGATCAAGAGATCGATTTCATCCAGTATAATTATGGCCGAGGTAAAGTTCCCGCTTAAAATTTCATAGAATCGGTTTAGCTTTTGATCAGTCGATATACCGCTTTGGGGAACACCTACTTCGACATTAGCTTTCTCAGCAGCGTTTTCAACCAATCGGTAGACAGCACGGTCGTGGGAGTTGATTGTTTGGCAGTTGAGTGTGATGACACCAAAGTGATCACCTTGAGATTGCGCGAGTTCGAGTAGCTTCTGACAAACTGCATTGATAATGAGCGACTTTCCAGTGCCAGATGGACCATAGAGAAGCATATTGGGAGGACGGTTTCCTTGCAGTGCTGGCTGAAGGTAGGTGATGATGTCATCTAATTGTCTGTCCCGACCGACAATTCTGTCTTCATCAATAAGCGCATCAAGATCCAGGAGTCCTTTGTCTCGAAACACAGAATTTTGAATCCCCTCTTGTAAACGACCTTTGATGGACTGTGAAAGAGATCGTTGATTATCGCCGTCAGCCATATTAGCGCGATATCGCTCGTACTACAAATAGATTTGGGAACCGTGTACAAGGTTAAATCTCCCGAAAACAATAGATAGAGGAGGTTATTCGGCAATCAATTTTGGATAAGCGAGAACCGTGGGCAAGGTCAAGCTACAGGCACACCCACTGTGTGCGATATGAAATAGTGTCGGCTAGCCTATTTGTACTGTAACTAGCTGGTCAAATTCACGGATTGACTTTCTGACGGTCCCCACTCACCGTGTGCGATATGAATCTACTCCCAAGTCAACGGGTCATGCCAGTAGGGATGGTAGAGCGTGGTACTCCTAGTGGTTGTCCACAACCATGAAAGTGAGCAGAATGTCATAGAATTCTTCACACGCTTTAGTAGCACTCCGAGAACCGATGTCTGAGAACCATGCCAACTGTTCTATGACGCCCTAATGAACTTGAGCTCCAAAACAACGGAATATGGTGCGAATGTAAGAGGCCTTATTATAAACACTGAGGTGGTTATCACTCTTTCAGTTATTGACAGTGGAGATTTATCACAGGTATGTTGCCCTATCTCAGTTGCTGTTCGCGTTTCCTGTACCTAAAACTTTCGATTGACTAGGAACTACTTCATATCATTTGATCTCCAAATCAAAATTATGCCTCATAGCGTTCTGCTCGCAGATATTTGCAGATGCGAAGCCATTCCTTTGATCTCCAATTCATATCGCACACGGTGGGTGGGGGCTACTTCAGGAAGATAGTTAATGACTGATAAGATTACATCGTCATTGAAACGACACCCGCCGAAGACGCCGTCGATCCCAACAGCACCAGGATGCGACATCTAGACCAGCGGCTATCTTTCAGCAGCGAGAGAATCCTGTCCTGAACCCCGAAGGGTTGATCGGCAAGCGCGAATCGCGTAAGCTCTCCCATCATATAACCACCGACAACCCGGCAATGGATGGGTCGCGTCGCAAAGTCCTCTAGACTTTGCCTCTGGTAGCCTCGACTGTGAGGTCACAGCTCATGGTTGTTTTGGTTGAGCGGGTGAGGAGTTCGTCGAAGAACGCTCGGTAGTAGTCTGGATTGGCGTATTTCACGAGCCTGAGTTGGAGCAACGCCTCTAATCCGGCCTCTGTCCAGCGCATCCACTGGTTCTTGCAGCGCTTGGCGACTTCTCCCATCGCCCGTTCCACGGGGTTCGAGGTCCACGGCACCTCGAACCCCTCAAGAGCCTGCTCGGCGAACGTCACTATCGACGGCAGCCACCGCCGAAGATACCCCGCAGCCTTCCTCGAACCGTACTGCGAGAGCTGCCACGCTGTCTTCTCAATGCGCTTGGTCGTTCGCGCGATCCGTTCGCGGATCGCGGCGAACTCTTCCTCGGGGCGGTGCTTGGCGACCGAGTTCTTCAGATGAAACACCTCGTCGATCACTTCTGTGACGATCTCGGTGCGTCGCTCCAGGGAAAACACGCCGTCATCCCAGAGGTTGTAGCCTAGCGTCCGGCCGACGTGGACGAGGTCGAGCTGATGCTCGCGGTTTTCGTTGGTAAACGCCGTGACGATACTGGTATCTGCGTCACTGACGACCGCAGCGTCGTCAGTGACTGCGTTGATATCGTCGAGAGCGGCTGCTGTCTCGTCCCAGTTAGCGTTGACCGACAGATCCAGCAAGGAGTGTGAGTCCTCGGCAGTATCCTCGCCAAGCGTTGCTTGGACGGAGTGGTATGAGCGGTCTTTGTCCTGACTGTGGCACTTCGTCCCGTCGGCGATGACAGCGTCAGCGTCCGTTCCGCCAACACAGTCCGGAAGGAATTGCTTGAGCTTGGTGCCGTACTCTTTGGCACGGCGGTTGATGGTATCTGGCGACGGCATCGAAACGAAGCCGTCGCCGTGATCGGCGGCATCTCGATAGCTGAGAGAGGTAGCGAGATCGACGCTCTTGGCCGCGATATCCTGTTGATAGCGATTCTGCCCGTCGAAGTCGATGACGTCTTCGACGGGCCGAAGATAGCTCGGTTCGTCGTGGTCAGCGGCTGTATCTTCGACGTAGTGGAGGTCGAACTCGTGCTCGCCGGCGGTTGTAACGGCTGTGCGGGGGTCGGTGCCGCGGCGCTGGAACCGCTTATCACCGTTGCCGTGGGCGTATTTTTCACCACAGAGCGCCTCGACGCGGCCCGCGTCGAGGCTCTCGACCAGTTCTTCGAGAAGTACCGATTCGATGTTCTGGTCGGTGACGAACTCGGCGAGTACGGCGAGCGGTATGGTTTTGTCGTCGTCGGTACTGAGTTCGAACCGCACGTTGATTTCAGCGTGCATGGGGTGGTCTCGGTTTGGTCACCAGAGACAACCCCTTCCTGAGGGGAGTCAGTTGCTACCGAAGTCTAGACCGCTTTGCGACACGACCAATGGATGACCTTATAGTGGAGATCGTGCCCGATTCGGGAAACAAGCCCTATACTGATAATCTCGGCTGTTGCCTGAGCAAGCATTTTCAACGAGTAGGACGGTAGCGGCAGCAACGGGAGTAGTGCTCATCCTGATCGATGGATGGACACGGTAGGTCGACTGGTATGGTAGACCGTCCGTGTCCAACTAGATCTATGACATCGATACGAATAGTCTCAACTATTGTTCAGCTAAGGAGATGGGAACTGAATGATGGCAAACAGTACCCATCTTGATCGATCAGGATCGCCGGGCACGTTTGGTTGCATGAGAGGTGGCACCACCCGTGCCCAGTTTTGCTTCATGAGGTCGAAGCAGATAGATCTACCGCAACGAGTAGCGTTACGCCAATGAGTTATCCTCATGAGATTCATAAGAACGATAACGACGATACCAGGCGATTTACTCACTACTACTCGATAGATGCTTCCATTGTAGTCGTGTTAGTCGGTCTATTGTTCGCCTGGTGAGTCATTCACCTCAACCCAGGAACTGCTCACACTTTGACTAGACACTGCCCTACTGCACCAATCTTCTAAGAACATGATGTGTGGTGTCGCTGCGCGTAGCGATACCACCGCAATCCGCGACAACTTATCACTATTCGAGCATAGTTGCGCTCGTCCTCACCAACACTCTACTTGGTAGGGTCTGACGAGTATCAACATCAATTCGCATAAATGTGTATTGATCAGAAGGTGCCGTATTTTTCGTACGCTTCTAGAGGTGTCATACCTTCTGATAGCGATTCACGGACTTTGTCTTCAGAATCTACCATCTTTTCGGCATCATAAAGAATCTCTTCCGCGATTTTTTCAGGAACCACAACAACACCATCATCATCAGCAACCACGATGTCTCCAGGAGTGACTTCAACACCGCCAACCACCGCAGGAACATCCCAATCAAGAAGTTCCCACCGGAAAATGCAATCAACAGGTGACGTGTATTTATGAAATACCGGAAATCCTTTTTCGAGGATAGTTGAAGTATCTCGAATTCCACCATCAATAATTGCACCATTGCATCCCCGCGGTTGGAGTGAGGATACCTCTAATTCGCCGAGGTGAGCGGAAGAGTCGTCATTTGTATCATACATCAATAAATGGTTGTTTGAAATATCTTCGTGCATTTTGAGAAATGTTCGAAGGCTTTCATCTGCATCAACACTCCGATTTGGTTGTCCGATGATTGGGAACGCGATACCGGTAGCTGAGACACCGGTCTCAATTGGTGTGATGTCGGGGTCAAGCGTCTGTTCTTCATATCCGTGTTCATGCAATACATCAGTAATTGCTGCGGTGTATATTCCGTCGTATCGCTCACAAAGTTCCTGCCTTGTGATCTCATCTGTCATGCCAATAAGTGATCTCAGCGTATAATGATAAAACTACCGTGTAATATGTTCATCATGCACAAAAATAGTCAGTACGGCATTGATGGTATGAAAGCCTGCTAAGTCCCCAGAGCATCCGTGTTCGGTTAAGGTCTCATCTCTGTGTTGAAGGCGTGAGCCACTCGTTTGTTCAGGGTGAGGCGTGATCTCTCTGGTTGGCGTGCCTCACGACGCACCAGTTCAGGGAGATTCGGTGGTGGATGACCCAGAGCAACGCCGAGATCACCAAGCACTGGCTGGGCGACCGACCGGAAGGTCGTCGCCCAGCGTTCTTCTGGATACTCCACGTCAGGATCGAGCTCCTGAAACACTGCCAGCAAGGCTCTGCTGACCAGCAGTGTCAGCAGAGCCGCCACCACAAGTAACTCTGCAATCGCTTTGTCGCCCGTTTCGAACTTCTCCAAGCCGTACCGCGACTTCAACTCGCGGAACAGCAACTCAACCTTCCACCGAAAACTGTACAGCGCCGCTACTTGCTCCGGCGTGAACTCATCCGGAAGGTTCGTCACGTAGAGGTGGTAGTCGTCGGTGTCCTCGTTGCGGACACCGACGACGCGGAACTCTCTGGTGGCAGCTGATCGGCTTTCACCGTACTGCCGTCGCTTGAACCCGAATTCGCCAGTTACGTCGATATGCTTCCGCTTGAGTTTCGAGAGATGATCTCGAAGGTGGCTCCCGGTCAAGGAAATGGCGCGCCCGCGCCATTTCCGCCGCTCGTCCACGATCAACGGATTCGCGTTCGTCTTTAACCGACTCACGAAGTAGCCGTCGTTCTCGTCGATCAACGCGAAGCGGCGGTAGCCGTAGAAGCCGAGATCGAACAAGAACAGCCGCCCACGCAGCCAGTTCCCGGTGCGGAACTGGCTGCTTTCGTGGGTTCGTTCGTCAGTGAGTTTGAACTGTGCAAGCGTCTGCTTTGTGACGTTGTAGACGAGGTGCAGTTTGGCACCAGATTGGTCGTCGTGAGTGGCTGGAAACGCAGTAAGGAGCCGATGCAACCGGAAGACGGTTGCATCGGCGATCATCGTATCGCGGAACTGGGTGAGTTGGGGCGCAATAGTGTGAGGAACCGCGACCTCCTCGAGCGCGTGCGCGAGGAGGTCGCTCAGGAGATCGCCAAGCTCTGGCGTAAATCGGTCGTAGAAGCTTGACCGAACCACGGTCTGGTTGGTGGCAGTCTGGTAGGCACGTTGAAACGCAGCGATAGAGCGGGTTTCGCCGTCCACGGCGAAGCCCAAGATGAGCGACCAGACGAGCATCGTAATGTCGATTTTCCGGTGGCGCTGGACGGCATCGCGCTCGCGCGCGATGCCTTCGACGAGCTCGGCGGGAAAGAGCGAAGTCAATCGGCGTCGTATGAGCGTTGGAGAGAGTTCGGGTATCACAACCTCTCTCTACGCGGTTCTTGAAGATAACCCTATCACGACAGCGCCGTCTGCGTGTTTTGCTCCTTAACCGAACACGAATGGTCCCCAGAGCATAGAACAAGAATGGGATGGCAAAGGCTGACAAGTTAACAGCGCCTCGAACGTTGTCGTAACCGCTTTATACCACAAAACGAACCAGCGATCAACAGAGGAAACAATGTCTTTCACAAGAGCGTCTGCTCAAACAATACAGTGTTTCTGACGCCACGGAATTAAAGACAATTCTACGAAAGGTCATACTGCGATATTGCTGAATTTATCTATTTCAATATTCAACCTATTAATTGATATTAAATCGTTTCTGTAAAAATTAAAAGTTCAATAAGTCCACTATGAAGAATGTTGTCTTTTTTCCAAATTTCTTTCTGATTCTGTTGTGGCTCTGTACTCTCGAAGTATTAACCAGCGAATAGCTATTGTTACACTAAGCAACATTCCACCATAATAAATGGTGAAAATCAGCTCCGGATCAATTAACATTTTCACCAATCCGAATTTCGTTCAGCGCCAATCGATAGTAAGCGGTTTTTTCTCCGCAATGTCCATTCTCCAATTTTGACAACAACTTCCCCATATGATTGTCATGACAACACATTACACTCTATGAGAGGGATTTCAGATATATATATGTTTGGATCCAGAATATCATCAGACAGATCATAGACAATCAATTGAACCCATGCGTTCTAGATTAGCGCCGTGTTCTGCCACTGTCCACTGATTGGAGACCGCCGGAGCTACTGGAATGAGAGACCCGGTGGAACGTGTGACCTACGACCCACCGGACTCGGTCGTTGTTGATCGTATCCAAAGAGCGTTTCCCGATGATGAGTTGCGCGAGCGCGCTCGCGCAACGAATCTCATCCAACGACAGCGCAAGTTCGACACCGTCGCACTGTTCTATACCCTCGCGTTTGGCTTCGGTGCTGGCTCTGAATCCATTCAAGCGTTCTTTGAACGCTATGTCGAGATGGCTGATCTCACTGAACTCTGCTACTCATCGTTCTACGAGTGGTTTTCTCTCGGATTCGTTGCCCTCTTTCGAGAGATCCTCGATGATGCCATCGAGGATCTCGATCCAGGTCGCAACCAGCTCCGCGGCCGTCTCGAACAGTTTCGAGACGTCCTCATCCGCGATGCTACGTTCATCTCGCTCTACAACGACGCAGCTGATGTATACAACCTCCGTGAGGACGTTGCTGGGGCAAAGCTCCATCTCACGGAGTCACTTTCAACAGGTCTTCCAACTAATTGGCGGACGACAGACGGATCAACCCATGAGAACAGCCAGATGCCCACCGGTAAGTGGGCATCTGGCGCACTCGTCCTCTTCGACCTCGGTTTCTACGATTTCTGGTTGTTCGACTGGATTGACGGCCACGACGGCTGGTTCGTCTCTCGCGTCAAATCCGACGCTAACTTCGAAATCATCGAACAACTCCAGACACGCCGAGGAAACAGCATCGCACTCGAAGGTAAGCGGCTGCAGGACGTCATCGACGACCTGCAGCGCAAGGAGATCGACGTCGATATTGAACTCTCCTTCGACCGCAAGTGAGGGTCGTGCCGCAGCACGACCCGAGCGTTCCGTATGGTTGGTCTCCGCGATACGACCGAAGACGAATATCACCTCTTCCTGACGAATCTCTCTGAAGAGGAGTACAGCGCGCCCGATATCGCACAGCTCTATCGGGCGCGCTGGGAGGTTGAGCTTCTATTCAAAAAGCTGAAGTCACGTTTCGGTCTTGACGAGATCAACACTACCGATCCGTACCTGTTCGAGGCGCTGATTCTCATCGCGGCGATCTCGTTGATGATGAGTCGCGTGATCGTCGATGAACTCCAGAAACTCGACGCACAACAGCGTGAGAGCGCCGACGACGCCGCGGCGTCGTCGACGCGAGTCCCACGTGGTCGGGGTTCGACCGTTGTTGAACGCCACTCTCACCTGATTCATCTATACGTGATGCTCGATTTAGGCTACGATCTCCCTGATCTGGATGCGTTGTTGCTGTGGGCGTCACGCAACCCGAACCCACATAGACCGAGATTGTACGAACGGGTCGAATCAGGCGAATTCTGGCCAGAATTCGCCTGATGCTCTCCACGGTCGGGGACGCGCTCCCGACCAGCGACAGCTCTGGGTCGGCGACGCACTCACAGCGGTGAGTGCGCCGCCTCATCCTTCGATGACAACATGCTGGCGCATGAATGATCCTCGGGTGACGGAGGATGGAACAATTTTCGCTGCATCACGGAACTTACCGGACTAGATGCCGGACCAGGCCGCCACTAATCTAGAACGCATGGTGCGCGAGTAATCTTCTGCGCCCGGTGGACGCCGTGCGATGTAATGCCGTTCAGTGTATCGTGCTCTTCCTCGGTCAACTCGATTGGATACGTCGACTGGGACATACCACCAGCCCACGATCCACGACAAAATAGGTTTTTCAGCTCACGGCTGATAGTACACTAGTTGGCGACCATTACACTTCCTTTCGTACTTCACGCTTGAGGAACCTGAGCAGAATTCTCAGAGAATTAGCCCCTCTTCCCGAACGATTAAACTGCCGCCGGTAGTGTGCTCAGCCAACTAAATTCTAGAGATCTGCGATCCATGTTTATATTATACTGTTGTACGGGAGGTAATAATAAATAAATATTACTACAGACAAAAGTATACTTACCACGATCGCGACTGACGTATAATTGAGGGTAGTTCGGAGTTTTTTAGGGCTTACTGATTTCCCAACACCGCTTACCATGTCTTGCCGACGCTTCTTTTCTGTTGAAGATGGACCATTGATATAACTACCTATCAAAACACTCGCCAAACTCACAAAGAATCCCACGGCCTCAGGCGGAAGATAGACCGGGAAAGACAGAATACCAGAGGTATCCAATCCGTAAGCGATGAGTGTGACAATAAACCCGAGTGAAATTCCCCATAGTGCTCCTGTTTTTGAAGTCTGTTTCCAGTAGACGCTAGCAAACGCAATGGGCCCCCATGAAGCTGCGAAAAGTGAAGCAGCGAAATAACCAAGCGATAAAACGGCAGGTGGTTGATAAAATCCAACGGCAAATACCAAAACTGCGACAACAATCATAAACAGCCGACTAAATCGCAGTTGGTCTTTGTCACTGTCACGCTCAGGGAAGATCGAAAAATCAGTTTCTTCGAACAAATCATGGGAAAAGCTAAATCCAACTAGAGACAAAAATGTCGAACAAGAGGATATACCAGCAGCGACGATACCACACACTACGACGACTCCTAACCAAAGTGGCAACATATTTTGGGCTGCCCAAATAAGTGCTCTCTCAGAAGGTACTATATTAGAGTTAACAAGCGATATTACAGGTGCATTTAAATGGAGTATGACATAAAAACAGGCGATAATTATCATAGTTGCTATACCAGAACGAAGTATCGTCTGTTCGTCTTTCGCCATGATGTAACGACTCGTTTGCCAGGGACTGACGGCAACAACAACCATCCAGATGAGACCGAATGTAATAGCATAAGCCAGAGACTCCCACGGGCTGCTATATTGTGCACTCTCTCCTGTCACGATCCCATGCCAGCTTAGGATCTCAGGGCGAGGTGGATAATTGATAAGTTGATGAATTACGTCTGGCCATCCTCCAGCACTATTAACAATATATGGAGCTGCAAAAACAGCTGCAAAAGTGAAAACAAGGAACATTATTGTGTCTGTTATTATGACGCCCTGTGAGCCAGAAGCAAAAGTGAAAATAAGGATAACACCGATAACGACAAAAAGACTTATACCATAACTAAGATCCGTTATATTTGCTATAACGACAGCGACTCCTTGAGACATGGCTATCAGATACACGCCAAGACCTGTGACAAGAGTGAGTGCAGCAGCAACACGCACTTTGTCTGAATCGAATCGTTGACCAAAATAATCAGGGAGTGTAACTGGTTCCATTTGATAAATGTATCTCCCAAAGAAATATGCACCGATAGCATATCCAGATACATTTAACGGCATTAAAATAAGCATGACAATCGGGTATCCGCTATAGCTAAAGCCCATCTCTCCCAAGAATGAGACAACACCAAGAAATGAAGCAACAAGTGAACCAACAATTAAAATTGTCGGTGCATTTCGGCCGGCTACATAGTAGTCCTCAACGTTCTTAACCAATCTTCCTGCATAGCCTCCAATAAGAAGATAAAGGATGATCGACACAACAACACCAATGAAGAACCAATTGGTTCCGTCAACGAGTGGCATACTCTCCCATATAAGAGTAGTATATTAAAAGTGGCGATTGAGATAGCTCTATCGTATGTGTTTACCCCGACGCAACTTCGGGAACTGCCTGATCGGGCGAGATCATCTCGTTGTTTCGGACGACCCGCTGAAGTTCCTCGTATGGATTCTGACCCTGCTGGCTCCACGTCGCCAGCAGGGTCAAGGCCGTCTCGTGGACGAACATCCCGCGCTCGTTGCGAAGCGTCCCGATGAGTTTGCGGAGGATCACCGGCTCTCGCAGAGCATTTTCGGCAGCATTGTTCGTCGGCGAGACGGCTGGCTCTCCGACGAACGATAGCCAGTGATCCAGTCCACCTTCGATTTTCCCGAGGAGTGTTGCCACTGGTCCGTCGCTCACTGAGCGGTTAACGAGCTCTTCAAGCCCCTTTCGGACCGATTCTTGCATTCGCGTTCGCTGACGGTCGGATGGGTCGGTCTCCAGCCACGACTGGAGACCGACGTACATCTGCTTGAGCGTCCGGTAGATCGGTTCGGCTTGGTCGTGATCGTCCGCCACGTCTTCAGCTTCTCGCAGAATGTGCGCCCAGCACCGCTGGAGATCCCTGCTGAAGGCTGGATACGCTGTCCAGCCGTCACAGATGATGGTCCCGTCGAAGTCCTCTCCGAGGACTTCTTCGGGCACGTCACTGCCGCGACTCTCGCGGACAGCGTACAGCGTGTACTGATCGGTGCGGAATGTCCAGATCCAGGTTTGCTCTCCATCGAGCTTGTGGCTGGTTTCGTCAACGTGGACCACGTCGGCGTGCTGGATCTGGGTGCGAATGTGCTCGTACTCGCAGCGACCGGCGCGCGCAGCGCGCTCGGTCGCGCGCCACGCGGACGCGGGCGAGAACTCCAGTCCGTGGAGTTGGTTGAATCGATCCGCGATCTTCCGATGGGGTAGCCGATGCTCGTACTTGGAGAGGGTTGCTTGCGCAACGACGTTCACCCCAAATTGTCCCTCATCGGGACAGTCGGGATGTGAAGCAACCGTTTCAGCACCACAAGCGTCGCACTCGTAGTAGTGGCGGTTGTACTGAGTGGCTACTGGCGGCTGTGGGTCGGGAATCTTTTCGACGAGTCGAGGGCTGACGCCCACGGACTCGTCAAAGTCCTCGCCACACGCTGGACAGCAGCCACAGGTGACCTCGACTTCCCTGTCCGGATCAGGAGCGTTTCGGAAGGCTGGGTCGTGTCCAGGTTTACGTCCGGGTGTTCCACCGTCAGTGCGAGCGGAATCGTCGTCGTCCTCGTCACCCGAGGACGATGACTCATCAGCGTTCGATTGGTCTTTGCTGGGTGGTGTGTGCGGTCCTTCGTACCACCGAAGCTTGGCCCTGAGTCGCTTGTTCTCTTCTTCGGGCGCAGCGATCCGCTCAAGCAGTTCTTCATCAGAATCGTTGGAGGTCATCGAACAAGACCTCCATTGAAAACAGACGACACGGGATGGTCTCCACGCCGGAGACCATCCCTCAGAGACCCCCGAGTCGTCTGCTGCATTGATCTACGGAACCGATCAGATGGCAGCTACGAGAGAGTGACGAAATCGTTCTGAGGGTGAATAAATACGAACACCGGAAAGCACGATTAGCGGCTGTCCGTCATGCTCTTCCCTGAGAGCTACGATTTCAACTTGGCTGTTCCTCTAAAAGATACGATTGACTGGTGATCAATCGCAGAAGTACAGGCAAGAGAGTCAGTAGTTGTCATAGATAGTTTTGATGATGGTGAAATAATTCATCCCTTCCTCACCCTGCTCACGATAGGTCTCGCTCGACGACGCATCCATCCCACCAAACGGAACATGGAGTTCGAGCCCGGTCGTGGACTCATTGACCTTCACGACGCCGAAATCGACTTCGTTTACGAACCGATTTGCTTCGCTATGGTTATCGGTAACGATACCTGCTGCCAGTCCAAATTCGACATCGTTAGCCAGTGCAAGCGCTTCATCGATGTCGCTTGCAGTCATTACGCCGACGAACGGACCAAACACTTCCTCTTGCATCACAGCCATATCCGACTCCACATCAGTCAGAATAGTTGGTTCGATGAAATTCCCGTTCTCGTATGTCTCACCATCTGGTTCTCCACCACCATAGAAGACAGTCGCACCCTCCTCTTTGGCAGTTGTGATGTCGTCGAGTGTGCTATCGAGTTCGCTTCTGTTGGCCTGGGGCCCCATATCAGCCCCGTCGAGAGCTGGACCGATTTCCAACGAATCGGCATACTCAGCGAGTTCACTGACAAACTCGTCGTGGACAGATTCGTGGACAATCACTCGCTCGGTCGCTGTGCAGGCCTGGCCAGTGACGCCGAAGGCACCGTTACCGACAATCTCTGCGGCCTCTTCAGGATCAGCGCTCTCCGAGACCACTGTCGGGTTCTTCGAACCGAGCTCGGTCTGGACCCGTTTGTGAGCGTCGGTGGCCTGCTCGTAGATCATATCGCCGACCGACCGGCTGCCTGTGAACGATACCGTGTCCACTTGCTCGTGGGTGACGATCGGTTCGCCAATTTCGCTGCCGCTACCGGTCAGTACGTTCACCACACCATCGGGAGCGTCCATAGCATCAGCGGCCTCGGCGAGACATTCGGTGGCCTTCAGGAACACGGTTGGCGCATCCCGCGAGAGCTTGCAGACCACCGTGTTGCCGGTAGCGAGTGCAGGGGCCATCTTCCACGATGGAATGGCGATGGGGTAGTTCCATGGGACAATGAGCCCAGCAACCCCCATCGGCTCACGCACAGTGTAGAGGTTCTGTCCGTCTGCATTCGGCTGGCTCCGTTTGCCAGCGTAGTCCATCGCCTTCTCGGCATAGTAATAGAAGATGTCGATCGCACGGCCGACTTCGCCGCCGGCTTCACCTAGCGTCTTCCCTTCTTCACGAGCGAGTGTCTCGGCAAGTTCGTCATGCCGATCGTCCATTCGCTTGGCCGTCTCACGTAAGAGTTTCCCCCGTGCGGGACCCGGTGTGTCTGCCCAGGCATCCTCGGCTGCAGCGGCTGCCTCAACTGCCTCATTGGCGTCTCTCACACTCGAATCCTGGCATTTGGCGACGATTTCCCTCGTATCCGCCGGGTTCCGTACGTCAAAGATCTCGCCAGTCTCACTAGCACTCCACTCGCCGTCGACGTAGTTCTCGTATGTGTTCGCCATTTATGTGGTTACTTTTCAGTCAATTCGAAGCCGCGCGATTCCATCTCTTCGAAGTACTGTTCAGCATCGAGACCACTGGTTTCGGTGACAAAGATGCCTTCCTCATCAACCGAACCGTCGGCCATGAGTTGAAGGGTTACCGACAACGGTACGCCCACGTAGCAGCCGTACTCACGCATCGTCGTGATATCGTTGCCATCGAAGAACGGGTAAGGCTGCTCAAGATGGTGAACTGCGACGCCATCCTCCCCGTCATTCGATCCAGTGACTTCCGAAGAGAGGATCGTCTGTGGCGTCCAGTCGGTCTCGGTCGACAGTTCTTCAGGTGGCTGCCACTCGGCTTCCCGCTCACGGCCGGCACGTTTAACCTGTTCTTGGGCCACTTCGACCGGGTCAACATCGCCGCCTTCGACCTCAATGGTGTCGGTGTCGAAGGCATCCATTGCGTGGAGGGTACGCTCGTACTCGGCCCACTCTTCGTGCCAGACACCACGAGTAATGATGCGTTCGACATCGGTTTCCTCGGCAATGGGCGCGTTCGGGAACGTGATAGGTTCGGGATGTGAGATGACGTACGTCTCCTGCTCACCGACAGGATCAGGAAATTCGAAACTTCGCTCTTGAGAGAACGGAGGCAGATCATCAATGACCTCACCATCCTCCCACCGTGCACGCTCATCGACATTCGGATCGTGTTCGTGGGTGACCGTGGCAGTGAGACCGGTGGTTGTTTGGGTGAGTAGCCGCCACATTCCCCAGTAGAAATTCACGTCTTCGACGCTCTCGAATCCCTCACAGCCGACCATCCCCAGTGCGATGGTGCTGACGAGACCCCCGTTTGCGAACCACAGCGAACAGTCTGCCTCTGTGAGCTCTTCGGAGCGGTCAAGTACCGCATCGAAGTCGAAGGCGTTCAAATCGACGCCAGTGAGGCCACCGACATCGGCGATGGCATCGAGAACAGTTTCCTCGAAGAAAAATGGGAGTCCATTCACCACGTAATCAGCATCGTCGAGAACGCGCGCGATGTCCTCAACATCGGTTGCGTCAACCGGCTCGAAACGCACACGCTCGTCGTCAATCATCTCCACCAATCTTTCAGCGTTCACCTCATCAGCGTCCGCGACGACGATTTCGTCGAAGTCACTCGTTTGATACAGGTCGTACACACAGGACGAAGTCATCGCCCCTGAACCACCAAGTATTACAACTTTACTACACATTTCCAGTCCAAAGTTGACACTCAGACTATTTATGCTCGTTGTTTCAGATGTCACTACTCGCATGAACACAAATTCACCTGTATATCGCGATTATAGTGTTAGCAGCCGACAGCTGTCACTGTCGGTAGTTCCCAACTGAGATCTCACCATCTCCTCTAAATCGGTGAGATGTTGAAGTAATCGTCGCAGTGAACCGGTTCACTGGAGCTCAGAAGCACCGCTGCGTACTCAACGTTCACACCACCAACGCTTCACGAATCCAGCCGACAGTTGGTGCTCACGAATGGCACCCCCCGAGGCCGCGGGCTGGCTCAGCCCACGGCCGAGGTATACGCATCTGGCACGCCTACCCCGTTCACTCGGCTTGGAAACTCTTCCCCACGCTCGCTGACTGGTCAGCGAGCAGTCGGTAGTGAGATCGAACGACGGTTCCGGGTGCAATCCTGATGTTTACGTCCTGTGCTCGACGTTACTCGTCTCCCGCCGTGGTTCGAACAAGCTCTCTCAGCGTTTGAGTCAGCTTTCTCCGACAGCCGCAACACTGATTCGCTCAAACACCTCGTGAGCGCGCTGATTCTCGCCGAAACGCAGTGGACTGTTAGCGGACTCTCACAAGGGATTTCGCGTCCCGACGGGAACGCGAAATCCCGCAGAGCCTACGACTACTTCTTCGAGGGAGCTGACTGGTCGGCCCCCGATCTCGCCCAACTCCACGCTGAGTACGTCTTTGACCAGCTCCAGGTCGATGCTGGTAACGACGTGCTCCTCCACATCGACGATACGTTCGCCGGCAAAACCGGCGACGCCACCGATGGCGTCGCCCGGTTGTACAATCCAGTCGAAGGCGAGACGGAGCTTGGCAATAAGCTCGTCACTTCCTGCCTTCAGGTTGGCGATGTCTATGTTCCGTACCTTGCGCGGATGTGCGTTCCAGAGGACCTCGCGCCGGATTTCGACGAGCCGTTCAAGAAAAAGACCGAGATCGCTGTCGAGGAGATCGTCACACCGCTCCAGATCCCGGCTGGAGCGGCTCTCACCGTCGTTTTCGACTCCGCGTACTACGGCGACGAGAGAGTTGCTACGATCCAAAATCAGGGCCATGATGTCGTTTGTCGGCTGAAATCCGACAAACACGTCTCGCCACAGGATGCCGTCTGGACCCAACGCGTCGACGCCCGTCGCGCTCGCGTAGCTTGTCCACGCGCGGGCGTGGGACCTATACTGAAGACAAACCACCAGTGTTCGTTCTGGTTGATCGTGGTACTGGCCAGCGCTACGTGGTGCCTGCGAAGACAGCGGACGAAACGACGATTCGACTCCTGCTGGCTTGAGTGATCTGGGCAACGTTTGGATGGTAGAGGAGTGTCGGTAGTTCCTAATAGAGTTGAGAGGCGGAGCTAAAGCGCCGGTCTGATTGGACTCAGCTTTGCACGTTCAGAGATACCACCCTTTTGAACCGTCTGAGCCGTCCGAATGAAGGAAGAGATGGTCGATCTCTTCCATCAAATCGTCAAGAGCCTGTTTTGGATGGTGTCGTACCCATGAGAACAGGTTATACACGACTTCTTTCAGAGCGTACTCCAGCTGGACTTGGATCGATGACGCTTTCGAGCACAGTGTTCCCGAGGCGCTCGATTCAGGACCAAGCCGCAGCAGACTGTAGGCCAGCATTTGAAGGTGCCAGTGCCGACTGGCACCTTCATCATCCCGAACTTCGCAGTCTCCAAGGCCTAGATCCTGCTTCGAGTCCTCGAAGAACACTTCTACCGGCCACCTAAATGAATATGACCGGATCAAATGCTCAGACGGCGCACCGATCTTGTTCGAGACGAAATACTTCACCGGGTTCTCTTCATCCTCCTCTGTAACCTTCTCCGCGATGAGGAGCCGTACCTCACCCAACTCCGATATAGGACGCTTCTGCGTCCATATTTTGTAGGTTTCATCATCGATCTCTCGCTCAGTCTTGTCGATGCGCTCTTCCAGCGCATCGACGCGAATCTCCTCGCCACCGTAGGTCACTTGCCGATTGCTTCGGAGCGGGCCGATCCAGTCCTTGTCGTATGATTCGATGTAGTCGATGAGATTCGAATCATGGGTGAACCACGAATCCATGAGGTAGGTGTCTGCTGGGACACCTACCTCCTCTTCGAGTTCGGTGATGATCTCTCGGGCAAGATCGTACTTCGTGCGGTCGTCGTCATCATCGTAGAGTCGAAACGCGAGCGGGTAGGCGGTTTTCTCGTCAGCGTAGAATGCGTAGACGAGGTTCTGTCCCCAAACAGTGTCGCTTTCGGCGTGATCGTAGAATTTGCCAACACCGGGAAGTTCCTTCCCGGTTTTGTGGTTCACCGAGTCGTCAAGGATGATGTAGCCATCCTGTGACCAGCGAGTTTCACCGTGTTTCTGTAACTCTTCGATGCGTTCGTGGTTAACCTGATCTTCGTCCCAGTCGTACTCGGTGAGGAACTTGTTGACTGCTCGTTTGCCCTGTGCAGGAAGGACCTCGCGTGCGATCCCAGCCACGGTCTTGTTGCTGGCGGCAACAAGACCTGTGGTGTACGTTTTCGCATGATGCTGCTGTTCGGGCGACAGTGAATCGAACTCGTCGATTGGCTCCGTACACGACAGGAGATCTGTGATCGGTAGCATCGCCCGTTACCCCCACTTACATCGCGGCGCTACTTAACGTGCAAAGCTGAGATTGGAGAAGATGTCTGGATGGGTGAGTGTGTTACAGCTACCCCAACCAGACGGGTTCCTTTCGGCGTGGGATGTCAAAGGTGTAGCGGCGGATGTGATCGGAGAGCTCCCCCTGCCAGGGATCGAGGGCTTGCCCCTCGATCCTGGCGACATCTGGTCCGTCGTTATCCTCGCCAGCGTCAATCAGACCTCCGTTCGAGAGGTCTGCGCCGAGAATCACGAGGCTCCCTGCAACGATGCCGTCTTCGATTGGCTCCACACCCTCGATCGAGGCTGGCTCGAGTTCGTCGCCAATCTCCTGTTCATGCAGTTGGCCATGACGATCCTCGACCGCTCGGGGTCGAGGATCGTCTCCATCGATTTCGTCGATAACCCCTATCACGGCACCTACAGCGATGAGGTAGGCGAACTCTGCCGGATGAGCCCCAAAGACGGTACCACTACCTGCCACCGATATTGCACCGCCTACCTCGTCTCGAACGGGAAGCCGGTCACGCTCGCGATGACCTACGTCCGCAGCGACGAGAAGCAAGCCGACGCGGTCGAGCACGTCCTCGACCGCGTCGAGGCCTATCCTTTCGAGATCGAGCTGTTGCTGGCTGATAGCGGCTTCTACAACGAGCGCGTCATCCGCCGCTCACGGGAAATCGCCGCGACAGTCGTGCCGGTCGCCGAGAAAGGCGACCGGCTCGAAGAGAAGCTTGAGACGCACAAATCGTACATGACCACCTACCGGATGTACAAGGATAGCGAGCGGGAACTCCGCTTCCCGCTCGCGGTTTCAGTCTCGTATCAGAACGGCGATCGCGGCAAGCACGGTGAAGTGGTTCGAGGGTACGCGGCGTGCGATCTGGACGATCGCACGCCTACACAGGTCGAACACTGCTACCGAAAACGATCAGCGATCGAATCCAGCTATCGGCTGTTTCGGAGCGCACGAGCGGTAACGTCGACGCAAGATCCGATCGTGCGGTTTGCGTTTGTGGTCGTGAGCTTCTTGCTGGAGAACCTGTGGTTGGTGCTACGGTGGGCGGTCGTCGCCCGCCCACGTCGGGGCGGGCGCGACCTGCCCGAGGAGTTCACGTTCTCGGTGTTCTGTGACTGGGTTCGACACGCGCTGGAAGAAGAGTTAGAGCGGCGGTGGAGGATCGAGATGAACGGAGTCGGCGTGCCGGATGCGTACACGGCGGCCGCGGGCTGAGCCAGCCCGCGGCCTCGGGGGTGCCCTTCGTGAGCACCAACTGTCGGCTGGGATCTTGGGAGAAGCCGGTGCAGGAAGCTCCTGGAACGCAGCCACGACGTTGTGGTCTGGCAAACCGGTCCACCACGACATTCACCACAACAGTCCACCGGTTCAGAGGATTTGCTGAGATCTCAATTGGGAACTACCGAGTGTGGCTGCTTCTATGGGATAAAAAATCGACCGACGGTAGTGAATTCGCTGGTTCACCCGCTGACCAACATTCATTTCTTACGCAGACCACTCCCGCCAGCAGGAGTCGCTAACTGTCTATATCGATGATTTTCGGGCGTACGATCCACTTGAGGACGATACTGCGTTCGATCGTGAATTCGTGATCCACGGAGATGGCGAATACGTTGATGGGAAGTTCACGTCAATACCTGCGAGAGCCATGGGTCGCTGCTGCGCCCGTGGCACTCGCCCCATCGGGGTGTCTCAAAAGACACGCTCACTCAGTATCTTCGAGCGTTTCAGCTCCGCAGAGAGATATTCGACCAGCCTGGTCGAAAAACGCTCAAGCACGCTGTCCGAGCCACTCTCTGAGATCAACAATGTGCTACACATGAGCGACCCGGCTAAGGTTAGCAGATTTCCCCATCGAGTCAGCACCATAGAATCACATATTTGTTGAATGAGAGACGTTCGGTATTGCGAAACAAATTTACGAATGGGCCTTATAGGCTACCATGTGCAACCAAAAGCAAAAAATCCAGTGAAATCAGACATGATGTTATTTGATATCCTTGAGGCATTAGAATCTGCTAAAGAGGCAAGATTGACAGAAATTGCTGACCAGGTGAGAACTACAAAAAGTACCGTACACAACCATCTGAACACACTCCGGGAAAGAGGGTATGTAGTAAAACAGGGACAGAAATATTCTTTGAGTTATAGGTTTCTAAAGATGGGGGAGCAGAGCAGATATCGAACTCCATTGTACGAATTTGCACGCCCTGTCGCGGATGAACTTTCTCACGAAGAAAATCTACTTGTTAATATTTGTGTTGAAGAAAACGGGAAATCAGTTCATTTGTACCGCACGAAAGAAAATAGTGAGCTACGGTTTTCCACGCAAGCAGGTGAAGCAACATACATGCATTGCGTCAGTGTTGGAAAAGCAATATTATCACAACTCCCTCGAGAAAGAGTCAATAATATTGTCTCCCATTACGGACTTCCATCTCGAACAAAAAACACAATCACTAACAAAAACGCTCTCCGCGAAGAGTTAGATAGTGTTGAAGATGCAGGGGTAGCGTTTGATAACGAAGAGTATGCGGAGGGATTATGTTGTGTAGCGTCACCCATAGCCGGAACCGATGGTTCAATTCTGGGCGGTATTAGTATCACTGGCCCAGCAACCGATTTAACGGGCGAATATTACCGAAAAGATTTACCAAGTAAAGTACAACGAGCTGCCAATATAATCGAACTAAATTTAAACAAGTATTGAACTTGCAAGAATTTCGTCATACAAAACGCGAATCCACACATTTCTGACTTTTGGCGAAAAGAGCGGTAGGAGTGATCTTGTAGGCGGTATAATGGAAGTCAGTCACATGTTGTTCATTTCGACCAAAACCATAACAGATACAAAAGCCCAAAATCGTTCTAGTGAACAGTAATTCACCGATCCACGGACTGCTAGATGAGATTGAACTGAGCGGAGTTCTTCGAGGTGGTTGGGACGATGCTCAAAGAATTCCAAGTGAAGGCCACGAATTCCCCGGACGTACCGTTTTTGGACGCGGATCGGACGAGCACGCCAGCCTGGCTGAGATCAGACTAGCATGCGCTGCTCATGCCACTGCAGCGTCGCTGGCTGACTGCCTACACCGCCTACTACAACCATGATCGGAGCCACCAAGCACTGGAAAATCAAACGCCAATCGAAGCACTCGAACTGGGGGTTCAATCTAGTAGTGCCCGATCCATCAATTTCCCAACCCTGCTAGATGATTGTGTCTTGGATTCGTAGGATCAATCATCTACTAAATAATCAATGTACAAAGCTGAGTTAGCCATTATGGCAGTGGAATAACCCGGTTTGTTTCGTATCATGAAACAACCTTGCGTTTCAACCTCAGATTAAGAGGCGCTGACTCTATGAAATCCTGCTCAAGTCCCTCAAGCGTGAAGTACGAAAAGAAGTGTAAAGGTTGCCAACTAGACCGCGCTTGAAGCGCGGGGCACTGACTGACCTCACATACGAAGGAACCGAAGAATTGGGTGTAAATCGGCTAACGTGAGTGATCAGCGCAACTTCTGAATATTCGTCAGGAAACTTTCGCTCCAGTTAACAGCAAAGCTCACGCGGTGGTTCAACCGAAGAAACGTCTTGGTGAGGAATTCTCTGAAGTGATCTTCGTTCTCGTAGATCTCTGGCGGGATCTCTCGCTTGAGACTCTTCCAAAGTGGTTCGATCGCGTTCAGTGTCGGCGAATACGGTGAGATAAGACGAACTCGATGCCGAGTTCGTCAGCCCGTTCCCGCGTGAGAGCGAAGTCAATCGGCGTTGTATGAGCGTTGGAGAGAGTTCGGGTATCACAACCTCTCTACCATTCGTATTCGCTTAAGATGAGAAACTGCCACATAGTCCGGCATTCACCTCCTCATAGCGCGTCATAGAATACTTCACGTACCTCGCCAGGAGCCCGAGAAACGATATCTGAGAAACAGCCAGTATTGTCGCAATCCAGAGCCAGCGGTAACGGGCCTCTCGACCGATACGTGAAAGTCATGCCAACCGTTCTATGACACTCTGCTCCTCAAGCAAGATGAGTCGTGATGGCGATGGCTGCTTGGCTTCGTGATACAGAATCTCGCCGAGGTTTGGTCGACGATACCCGTAGCCAGCGGCGATCTCCCGAAGGATTAGCTGGGCGAGCGACCGGAAGGTCGCCGCCCAGCGTTCTGGTGGGAATACGCACTCGTCGCCTTGCTCCTCGGCGTACTCGACGAACTCTCGAAGGATGGCTCTGCTGACCACCAGTGTCAGTAGAGCTGCCACTACCTGAATCTTCACGATGTGAGTCTTCTCGGTTTTGAACTCACCCAACGAGTACCGAGACTTCAGCTCCCTGAACAGCAACTCTACCACCCACCGTGCTCGGTACAGCGTGGAGATTTCGTCGGGGCTGAACTCATCATGCGGTAGATTCGTGATGTACAGCCGATAGCCGTCGTCGGCGTCCTCGTCGCGGACGCCGACGACTCGCAACCGCTTGGTGTCCCACGACTTCACCCCGTTGTACACTCGTCGCTGGAAGGAAACCTCGACTTCAACGTCGATGTGTTCCCGGTACAGGTCTCCAACTACGTCGTAGATTCGCTCGCCCTCAAGCGGAATGGCCCGGCCGGGCCATTCCTGCAACTCTTCGGTCACTACCGGGTTCGAACTCGCCTTGAGACGGCTCACGAAGAAGCCGTCGTTTTCGTCGATTAGCGCGAACCGACGGAACTTGAAGAAGCCACGATCCAGCAAGAACAGCCGCCCAGACAGCCACGAACCCGTCTCGAACAACGTGCTCTCGTGGGTGGTTTCGTCGGTGATCTCGTCGGAGATCACCGACTGCTCGGTCACATTGTGGACGAGATAGAGCGTCAGCCCTGACTCGTTTTCATGAGTAGCTTTGAACTCTGAGAGAAATCGGCACAATCGCACGATTGTCGCGTCAACAGCGATGACATCGCGGAATTGCTCAAACACAGGAGTGAGAGTGTGAGGGACAGCGACCTCTTCGACGGCGTGGTCGAGGAGGTCGCGGAGGAGTGTGGCCAGCTCTTCGGTAAATCGGTCGTAGAAACTTGAGGGATAGATCGAGTGGTCGGTTGCAGCTTCGTAGGCACGGCGATAGCCAGCGATAGAGCGGGCTTCGCCGCCGACGGCGAAGCCCACGACGAGCGTCCAAACGGGCATCCTGACGTCGATTTTCCGGTCTCGGATGACGACCTCGCGCTCGCGCGCGAGGTCTTCGACCATCTGTGAGGGAAACAGCGAAGTCAGGAGAGAACGGATCGCTTCTGAGGAGAGGTCGTCCATTTCACCCTCTCCTCATCGCTACCGCCACAGGTAGCCGTCGGCTTGCGATTCACCTCCTTAACCGAATACGAATGCTCCACTGGGAGTACGTGGCGTCGCCGCGCCGAGGCGCGCGACGCCTCTGGCCGTGACGATTCGACGAGTTTCTCGGAATGATACAGAGAGCAGCGGAGACGGCGCTCGCTGTGCGTCGCGCCGTCCCCGCGAACAAGCCACCGGACGACCGCTTCGAGCGGTAATTCACCAATCGGGACCGCCTGCTCGGCGAGTGGTAACACCGTCGCGTCGGCGGCATTCTGCCGCCGACTGCGACAAGTTTGATGCTCTTGAAGTCAATCTGCTTTCCTCAGCAGTTGCTCGGCACCGGTTTCTCCACCGAACTCACGTCCCAGAAGCAAGTCAGTCGACGAGCTTTGTGAGGTACTGAGACTTGGTAGGGTCATTTGGTGAGGAACTTGTTGAGGGCGCGTTTGCTTCTGGCCGGAAGAACTTCGCGTGCGATGCCCGCCACGGTCTTGTTGCTGCAGCAACAAGACCTGTGGCGTAGGTTTTGGCGTGATGACGTTGCTCCGGTGACAGCGATTCGAACTCGTCGAACACGTGCGTGCACGACAGAAAGTTCGTGATCGGCATCATCCGTCTTCGTCGTTACCTACGTCACGCACGCACTTCAACGTGCAAAGCCGAGACGATAAGTTCATCACGACAGCGCCGTCTGCGTGTTTCGCTCCTTAACCGAACACAGATGGATTGGGGACGTTCAAGATCGGTGCGCCAACCGCCTGCATACCGACGAATCGCTCCTCGTTTGTTGAACGCGTATCCCCCTCCCGGGTCGTCTCGAATTTGGCCTTGAAGCCGTCCTAGTCGGTGATCGTCTGGTCCGTTCGCGCGTCGAGATCCATCCATTCTCGTATCGAAGCCACCGTCGACGAGAGATGGACGAGATATGACATTCCAACTACAGTGGCATGGAAGGCGACGATCGCACCGATGTGTGAGTCTGTCTGGATCCTAGCATTGGCCTTGATCTAGTTGATACTCCTTGCCTGTTCGGCGACTATCAACTTGGCGCGTTCGTCCACGGCGCCACGGGATCATCCATCTCCGATCTCGCGATCCCGTAGATGTTCTACCATTCCCTGGTGACGTTACCGAGTTCAAGAAACCCAAGGATGAGGTAGTAGATCTCGTCCTTGTGCACGACGTAGCCATCCTCCGCAACGTCTGGAGGTGGTTGTGGACGGTTCTCGTTGAACGGTTTGTCCCCCGGCCAGCGTGGTAATACTTCTACCGGCGTGATCGCGCAGTAGTTCGACGATGGCGAATGACGTTTCGGTAGCGCCTATCCGCTTTTTCGCTTATTTCTCAAGCGCAACCAAAGAAGCATTTCTTGCCATGACGCGTCTTTCCGGCTTCACGCTACTACTCTTGATATCAGTCCTTGTGGCGTGGCTCTGCAGCCAAGCAAAACATCCAAATAGACGGCCTTCATAGATGAAAGAGAAATGACTCAATCAACCGGTGCGTCGCGCGACATGGATCAACCACCCTCGTGTAAGATCGACCGAGCGGCTGCTGCATACGATCTCTCCGACGAAGCCGAACGGTTAGAGAAGTACTGGACACGCGATGACGAACGGTACAGCCTCAGAGAGCTTGCCGTTCATTTCAACTATCTACTTCTCCGCGCAGCCATGAAACGCGCGGGACTGAACCCGCTCGATGGGGAAGTCGACAACACGTATCGTTTGCTGACTGACGAGGACGTAAGTCAGGGTATGCGCACGCAAGCGCGCAACCGTCTCGAAAAACAGGGTATCGATGTCGACCAACTTCACTTGGATTTCGTCTCGTATGGGACCGTCCGCCGTCATCTCAAGAACTGTCTCGGCGTTGAGCGAGAATCTACCGGGACAGACAACAACCCTGCTGAAACCGGTGCCCAGCGTATCGCTGCCTTACAGAATCGCACGGTTGCCGTTACCGAAAACACGCTCTCACAGCTTGCTTCTGCTGATGAACTCGCTGCTGGCGATATCGATGTGTTTGTCGATATCACCGTCTCCTGTACTCAGTGTGGGATGCACGCTACTATCCAGGAATTCATCGAGAGTGATGGGTGCGATTGTGAGAATCCTACTCTAGAGTAACACACATAGTGATGTTACACACATCTCCGCTTCTATATAACACACATAGTGGTGTTACAGATGCCTGCAGTCATTGTGAAGACACTCTTTCGACGACAACAACTTAGTAAGTCGCGCTATGAGTGATGGCTGAGAAATGAGCCAACCACAGACTTCGGAACGACTTGCCGAGATTCATGCCGAGAACATCGGTGGGATTGACGACACCACTGTGTCGCTCTCATCAGGTGTGACCGCTCTGACCGGCCGTAACGCGACGAATCGTACGTCGCTCCTGCGAGCACTCATGGGAGCGCTTGGTAGCGATCGTGTTTCGTTAAAGGGTGACGCTGACAAGGGCCGAATCGAACTTACCCTCGGCGGAGAGGATGACAGTATCTATACGCGCACACTCGCGCGTGAGGACGGTACGGTCGTGATGGGTGGCGAGCCATATCTGGAGGATTCGGAAGGTGCTGACTTGTTCGCGTTTCTTCTTGAAAACAACGAAGCACGTCAGGCCGTCGCCCGCGGCGAGGATCTTCGCGAAGTCATCATGCGGCCCGTCGACACTGACGCGATCCAAGCCGAAATCCGCCAGCTTGAAACCCAAAAACGTGATCTCGACGAGCAACTCGACCGGCTAGAGTCGCTCGACGATCAGCTTCCCGACCTCGAACGACAGCGCACACAACTCGAAGACCAGATCGAGGACAAACGCACTGAACTCGACGAGAAAGAGGCAGCTATTGAAGACGCAGATAGCACTGTCGACGATACCCGCGAGCAAAAAGCCGAGTTCGAAGACGCGCTCGACGATCTGCAAGAGGCGCGCTCGGACCTTGATGACATCCGCTATCGTCTCGATACCGAACGAGAGAGCATCCAAGCACTCGAAGACGAACGTGAGGGGATCCGTACAGAACTACAGGAAATGTCCGAGACGCCGGCGGGTGATCTCTCGGATATCGACGCGGAGATCGATCACCTCCGCGAGCACAAACAATCGCTCGAATCGACCATCAGCCAACTCCAGCGTGTCCTCCAGTTCAACGAGGAGATGCTTGAGGGAGACAGCCCCGAACTCCAGCAAGCTCTGCAGAACACCACTGATAGCGGGAGTGCGGACGAGGGAGCACTCACCGACCAACTGCTTGCCGACGAGGGCGAAACCACGGTCTGTTGGACCTGTGGAAGTGAAGTCGAACGCGAAACGATTGACGAGACCCTTGAGAGTCTCCGCTCGCTGCGGGAGGAAAAATCCCACGAGCGTAACGACCTCCGGTCCGAACTCGACGAGCTGACGACCAAACGCAGTGAACTCCAGGCCGATCGCGATCGCCGCGAGCGTCTCGACCGGAAACTCGACGAGATTGATCGCGAAATCGACGATCGCGAGAGTACCGTCGCAGAGTTGACCGACGAGCAGCAGGAGCTTGAAGACGAAATCAACGATCTCGAAGCCGATGTCGAAGCCTTGGAAGCAGAAGAGCACAGCGAGCTCCTCGATCTGCACAAAGAGGCCAACCAGCTCGAATTCGAGCTCGGCCGACTCAAAAATGATCTTGAAGACGTCACCGACGAAATCGAGACGGTTGAGGCAGACCTCGACGAGCGCGAGAACTTGGAAAAAGAGCGTACCACCTTCCAAGAGGAGTTAGCGGATCTGCGAACACGCATCGAACAACTCGAAGCACAGGCTGTCGAGGAATTCAACGAGCACATGCAGACCATCCTCGAGATCCTCGCCTACGAGAACATCGAACGTATCTGGATCGAGCGTGCCGAACGCACGGTTCGTGAAGGCCGACGGAAGGTCCAGCGAGGCGTCTTCGATCTTCACATCGTGCGGAACACAGATGAAGATGCCACCTACGAGGATACCATCGAGCATCTCTCTGAAAGCGAGCGTGAGGTCACTGGGTTGGTTTTCGCGCTCGCGGGCTATCTGGTCCATAACCTCTACGAGACGCTTCCGTTCATTGTGGTGGACTCGCTCGAAGCACTCGATTCCGACCGGATCGCCGCGCTGGTCGAATATTTCGAGGAGTATGCTGAATATCTCGTCGTCGCGCTGCTACCCGAGGATGCAGTTGCACTTGATGGACAACATCATCGCCTCAACGAGATATAGGCTCGAGATCACGTACCCCTCAGCCATCCACCGCTTTCTCGGCTCTGCACGTTCATAAACTCCCCTCAGAATGGAGGAAGAGGTGGTCGATCTCCTCCATCAGTCCGTCGAGATCGTGGTCTGGCTGGTCACGCACCCACGAAAACATGTTGTAGATCGTCTCTTTGAGGCCGTGTTCGAGCTGCGCTCGGAGCGACGAGGCTTTCGAGACGAGTCGCTCCGAGACGCTCGATTCGGGACCAAGGCGAAGGAGGCTGTAGGTCAGCATCTGAAGGTGCCAGTGGCGACTGGCACCGTCAGAATCACGCACCTCGCAGCCTCCAAGGCCGAGATCCTGCTTCGAGTCCTCGAAGAACGTCTCGATTCGCCACCTGTACGAATAGCTCCGAATGAGATGGCCAGAGGGAGCGTCGATCTTGTTCGTTGCGAGATACTTGACCGGGTTGTTTTCGTCCTCGTCAGTGACTTTCTCGGCGATTACCAGCCGTATCTCACCTAACTTCGAGATCGGGAGCGTCTTCGTCCAGATCTTGTACGTTTCCTCGTTGATTTCTCGCTCTACTTTGTCGATGCGCTCTTCCAGCGCATCGACGCGCATCTCCTCGTTATCGAAGGTCACCTGCCGGTTGCTCCGTAGTGGTCCGATCCAGTCCTTGCCGTAGGATTCGACGTGCTTGATCAGGTCCGAGTCGTGGGCGAACCACGAGTCGAAGAGGTAGGTGTCCGCAGGTACACCTACCTCTTCTTCCAGTTCTGTGACTATCTCTCGGGAGAGATCGTACTTCGTCTCCTCGTTGTCCTGGTCTTCGTCGTCAGCTTTCTGGTACTGGCGAAATGCGAGTGGATAGGAGGTTTTGTCGTCAGTGTAGAATGCGTAGACGAGGTCCTGTCCCCAGACGGGTTCTCCTTCGGTGTGATCGTAGAACTCTCCAGCACCGGGAAGTTTCTTCCCGGTTCGCTGGAACACCGAGTCGTCGATGACGATGTAGCCGTCCTGTGACCAGCGCGTCTCGCCGTGTTTTTGCAACTCCTCTAATCGCTCGTGGTTGAGTTGATCTTCGTTCCAGTCGTACTCAGTGAGGAATTTGTTGAGTGCTCGGTCGCCTTGAGCTGGAAGGACTTCACGTGCGATCCCGGTCACGGTCTTGCTGCGGGCCGCAGCAAGACCTGTTACGTACGTTTTGGCGTGATGAATCTGGTGATACGACAGCGAGTCGAACTCGTCCAGTGGATCGGTGCAGGACAGGAAGTCCGTAATCGGAAGCATCGGCCGTCACTGCCGTCTACATCGCGTTCCTACTTAAACGTGCAGAGCCGAGTCAGTCACTAAACGATCGGTTCTTCCGATAGCTGCGCCGCCCAATCAGGGTATGGTCGTGAATGGCGACACTGTCGCGTCGGCGGCGATTTGCCGCCGACAGCGACTCACCAGTCCAAAACTCACCGGCGCTATCGTTCCGATGTCCGTTTGGGAATCAGTCATACGGATTCAACACCTGTCGGACGACGTCGGGACTGTATCATATGGTTAACTGAACGTGCATTCGAACTAAGCATTGACGACAAAATCATACCGCTCGCCGTACTTGCCAATCTCATCATCGACCAGAACATCCAATCGGCATTTTCGAAGAATTGGTCGAAAGCCGCGATACGGGATCGGCTTCGACGGACAGGATCGCTATCAACAGGATATCACGGCTAAGAGTGTTGATTCAGCTATCACTTTCCGCTATTGGATGCAGCCGATCACGTCACCGGCATCGAAACGAAGCCGTCACCGATCACCATCAACCGCTGTGCCAAAGAATACGGTAGCAAGCTCAAGCAGTTCCGTCCAGACTATGTTGCGAGAACAGACACTGACGCTATCATCACCGACGGAACAAAGTGTCACAGTCGAGATGAGATCGTGCGTACCACTCCGTCCAAGCAACGCTTGGCAAAAATAGCTGGAGATCTACGATCCATGTTGAATCTACCAGTCAACGGTGACTGGAACGAGATAGTATCCAAACTTTAGAGGACTTTGTGACACGACCAAATCAGTTATCCAAGCAATTTCTCACGGTCAGGATCAAATCGTGGTTCTTCGCGGACCGACGCAGCGTAGCGTTCATCGTTGACAGCGACTTCAATCGAGGTTCCAGAATCCGTATATTCTATTGGGAGATAGCCGTAGAGAATGCTCTCATCAACCGAATATCCGAAGTCACTGCGGACGGGCTCACCTAGTTCAGCATCATCATCGACAAACATCGCGTCGAAGCCAGGAATGGTCCGCGAATCATCGAGTGTGACAGGGACGAGCTGTTGGTTGACGCCCTCCTTTTTGATTGTTTTGAGCGCCTCTTTGCCAACGAAATCAGTGTTCATATCAACAGTAAACGCTAGGTTTGCCTCGTAAGGATTGTAGTCAGGAGATATATCTGCTCCCCAGAAGCGGAATCCTTTTTCTAGACCCATTGAGTTGAGTGCAGCAGTCCCCATAGGAATGCCCTCATATTCTTCAATGGTTTCTGCAAGTGTATCCCACAGTTGCCCGCCGTAACCCATTGGAGTCCACAGTTCCCAGCCAAGTTCGCCAACGTAGGAGAGTCGCAGCGCTGCTACCGGCACTTCGTCGACCACTAGTTCTTGTGCTGTGTAGTACGGGAAAGCACTATTTGAGAGGTCTGCATTGGTGACTGACTCAAGGACATTGCGAGCGTTTGGTCCCCATACGCCAATACCACAGAATTCCTCACCACGGTTGACGACGTTAATACCGTCGGGTGCAAATTCACGGATCCAAGATGTATGCTGGCGCCCGGTCCCAACTCCGAGCGTGATAACACGGAATCGATCATCGCTCATTCGGACAACGGTGAGGTCAGCCTGAATGCCACCGTCCTCGTTTAGCATCGTTGTGTAGCGCATCTGACCGACATCGATTGCCATGTCGTTGGCGAACCGTTCTTGCATGAATGACTCTGCTGAGGACCCTTGCACCTCAATAGGTGTGAATGGAGTCAAATCGTATAGACCTACATGCTCACGAACATGCTTATGCTCAACTGCCTGCCGCATTGAGAGGTCAGCGCCTGTCGCACCGTCATAGGATTCCTTGAGGTGCTCATTTTCACCATACCAGTTCGGAGAGTGCCAATCACCAAGATTGACAAAATCCCCGTTCAATTGCCGCTGTTGCTCATAGAATGGACTCCGACGAAGAGGTTCAACGACTGTGTGCATCTGTTGATCGAGTTGGTTGCCAGTGTAGTTAGTGTCGTCTGACATGTGTTCAGTCATCCAACTACAACATCGATCAGTAGGACCAAAAGAATTTCCCATATTAATAGAATATTTCTAATATCAAAAAACGAATTTGAAGAGTGTCGAAGACAGTGGATCAGTTGTCACTCAGTGGACCATCCAGTAAATCCGTACCCAGATAGAACTGCAACGTTATCTCCTCTCAGCCCCTCTATATGGGTGTTCTCTGTGGAGAAATGTATATCATGTCGCCCGGACCTTACCCCGTCACAATCACCCTGACCGCTCAAGATCGTCTCGATCTTGAAGCAGTCATATGCAAAGCAACCAGCCCACAACGGGATGTGTTCCGTGCGCGGATTGTTCTCCTCGCAGCTGCGGGAGCCACTAATACTGAAATCGCGGAGGAACTCGCCTACACGAGGAAAACCGTCCGCAAGTGGCGCGGACGCTTTGCTGAGGCTGGCCGGGCCGAGCTCGTGGACGCGCCCCGGTCCGGCCGACCGCCCATCTACGATGATACTGTCCGTGCGCACATCACCGCTCTCGCGTGTGAACTCCCGGTCAAACACGATCTTCCCCTCTCCCCTCGGCTTGGAAACTCTTTCCTACGCTCGCTGACCGATCAGCGAGCAGCCAGTAGTGAGATCGAACGGCGGTTCCGGGTGCGATCCTAATGTTTTCGTCCTGTGCTCGGCGTTACTCGTCTCCCGCCGTGGTTCGAACAAGCACTCTCAGCGTTTGAGCCAGCTTTCTCCGACAGCCGCAACGCTGATTCGCTCAAATACCTCGTGAGCGCGCTGATTCTCGCCGAAACGCAGTGGACTGTTAGCGGACTCTCCCAAGGGATTTCGCGTCCCGACGGGAACGCGAAATCCCGCAGAGCCTACGACTACTTCTTCGAGGGAGCTGATTGGTCGGCCACCGATCTTGCCCAACTCCACGCTGAGTACGTCTTTGACCAGCTCCAGGTCGGTGCCGGTGACGACGTGCTCCTCCACATCGACGATACGTTCGCCGGCAAAACCGGCGACGCCACCGATGGCGTCGCCCGGTTGTACAATCCAGTCGAAGGAGAGACGGAGCTTGGCAACAAGCTCGTCACTTCCTGCCTTCAGGTTGGCGACGTCTATGTTCCTTACCTTGCGCGGATGTACGTTCCAGAGGATCTCGCGCCGGATTTCGACGAGCCGTTCAAGAAAAAGACCGAGATCGCTGTCGAGGAGATCGCCACGCCGCTCCAGCTGCCGGCTGGAGCGGCTCTCACCGTCGTTTTCGACTCCGCGTACTATGGCGACGAGAGAGTTGCTACGATCCAAAATCAGGGCCATAATGTCGTCTGTCGGCTGAAATCCGACAAACACGTCTCACCACAGAGTGTCGTCTGGACCCAACGCGTCGACGCCCTCGCGTCGACGCTGGAGTACGAATCGACGTCGATCACAGTTCGTGGGAAGGAGAAAACCTACGATGTCGCGAGCGAGATCGTCGAAATCGAAGACGTTGGACCGGTGAAGATCATCGCGAGCAAGACCGAGGACACGACTCGGCACTACTTGAGTACGGATCTCGGCCGATCAGCGGCCGAGATCCTCGAACTCGTCGAACACAGGTGGAACATCGAGACGGTCCACGAGGAATCGAACGCGAAGTTCGGCTTCAAGCAGTACCAGCTGGAAGGAAAACAGGCAATAGAGCGCTACCTCCAGTTGGTGTTTCTGGCATGGACGCTGGTAACATTCGCTGAACAGGCGAACGTGGCGTTTTGGGACGAACGAGGCGGACTGAGTGTCCGCCTCGATCACGCCAAGGAAGCGTATCTCGTGGAAACGATGCTCGAAATCATCGAAGAGGTCGCTCCGCTCGCGGGAGCGACGGAGCGACGGGAGCAACTGCATGAACTGGTGCGTGAGTTCTCGTGGTCCTCTTTCGCAAATTCTTTTATTACAGTTGATAACGGATATATTCCATCAAGTGGATTATGTAGTTTCTATGCTGATTTGATTCGGAGAGTCACTTCGATAAAACGAATACAGCATCTCTGGCCAGATTAGACCCAGTTCGCTGATTCAGACGATCTTGCCAAGCCGAGCTCTCCCGATTGAGCATCACCGATATTCATATGGTCGCTGTTTCTGAGATCGATCTCTGTCCCTCACCATCAACGATCGCCGCCTGGCTCAAGCACGCGGCGATCAAACCGTGGACGTGGATCTTGTGGAATAATGATCCAGGCACGCTCTGCAAGTTCGTCCAGAGATTTATGATTAGAAGGCCGTTACTGCTGGTTCACAGAAATCACGAAATCGGTGAATCGAGGTTTATATGACGCCGATCAAAACAGTCATATTCAGGTATGTAATGAGGCAATTCAGCCATTACTGATTCGCCCGGGCGAGATTACGGTAAACATTACAGTAAACACTTAACTGGATTAGATCGCTGTACACCCGGTGTACGGCTTTCTTAGATCGTTATTTCTCTTCCGTGAATCTACTTTCAAAGCTTCTCTCACCCATTACACCACGAGATCCGGAGTTTGCCCAGAAAGCTGTGCCTGTCCTCGATCTGTACAACGGAACGTGGACGGCGAAAATCTAACTGACGGAGACGTAGTCATCTGTGCTGACGAAAAGACAGCGATCAAAGCCCGGTCCCGGCACCGCAGTCCGCCGGAACCGGGCACACCGTTGCACGTCAAGCATGAATACGATCGCCACGGTGGCTGTACGTATCAAGCGACTCTCATCGTCGGTACAGGAGAAGTCTATGGACAGTGTGTGACACGGAATACCCGAGCGAATTTCGAGCGACTCGTCGAAGACGTGATGAACCACCCGCTCTGCTCGATGGCAGATCGGGTGTTCTGGATCCTCGACAACGGGACTGCACATCACCCAAACACGTTCACTGGCTGGCTGAAAAAGCAGTATGACAACGTCGAAGGAGTGCATCTGCCGAAGGGAGCCTCGTGGCTGAATCAGATTGAACTCTACTTCTCAGTACTAACTCGGAAAACGTTGACTGGTGGGAGCTTCGAGTCGATCGTGGAATTGATGCACCAGATCGCGGGATTCGAAGTGCTCTGGAACGCGGTTCCAGAGCCGTTCGAGTAGACCTACACGACAAGTGATTTGGAGCGGTTGCTTGCGAAGCTGCCAGCAATAGCGTAAAGCTCGCTGGAAGCGTCTGAGTAGTATGGCCCCGATTCCAGAGCCAGTTCGCCGGACGCTCACCGATCGCCTTGAGACCCACGCGCGCACCGCGTGGGTGAGCGGTGCGCGCGTGTAGACGTTCGCTTCCGCGGCGACTATGCCTACATCGACGCCTTCGAGAGGAATCCATGGATTCGGCCTGATGCATCCGAAGAAGAGCAAGAACAGATCCAACAGACACCGACGAAACTCTGCCGTCTAACGTGAATGGGCAATCTTGACTCATGAAAATTCGCCTTCTACAAATACAGTGACGAGCGGTACGGGCCGTCGATTTCCCTCGACGGCTCGTTCGGTGGATCTCCAGAAGCCTGCTTCGACACCGCTGCGCAAGTCTATCTCCGGTAGCGGTGGTCACACGGGGCCTGCTACTGGGTACGGATTTACTGGATGGTCCACTCAGAAGCACAAAGCTGCATCTGTTGATGATCGATTCGAATCAATGAACTGTCGCTCACAAGTTGTCCGTTTGAAAAACCTGCCTAACCTTCGGCAATGGAAGATTTCGTCCGGTAACTGGAATAGCGATTGTTTCGCCAACAAGATCATCTTGAAGCTGATCCATGATGCTAATTGGGGGCGCACAGGCCCCTTCGATCAAGATCCGTTCCTCAGCGAATAGTGCTGCAACCGTCTCAATGATCTCTGATTCACTGCTTGTAAACATTGCATCTAACTGCTCTCGCATGATTTCTAGTGGTACGGTGAACGGGACACGTGCGCCGATTCCTTCGGCAAACGTGTCAGCATTTTCTTGAGGAGTAAGATCGCCAGTCTGCCACGCTTGATACACTGCATCGGCATCGGTGGCCTGCACTCCAATCATGCGTGCATCTGTGACTGTTCCGACAGACAACGAATATCCGGCACCCACGCTTCCGGCCCCCACTGGACACAGAACAGTATCGACCTCAGGAAGTGCTTCGGCGATTTCTAATCCACCTGTTCCAGCACCTGCGATGACGAGGCGCTCGTTACCGGGATGAGCGTATCGGTAACCCTGTTCGGCTGCCTGCTGTTCGGCCCACTCACGTGATTCGTCGTAATCGGTTCCCAATATCTCTACACGTGCGCCCAGTTGTTCGATACTATCGATCTGATTCTGGCCTGTACCCTCGGGAACTACGATGATTGCAGGGATGTCGAACCGTCGGGCCGCGTGGGCGATAGCTCGTCCATAATTACCGGTACTCGCGGTGATGACGCCACGTTCGTGGAATTTCTCGTCTATATTGGCGATGAGATTCGTTGCCCCACGAATTTTGAACGATCCGGTCGGCAGCGTATCCTCACGTTTCAGGTAGACCTCAGCATTGTACTTGGTAGAAAGCCGCTCACTCCGAACAAGGGGTGTCTGCGGGATGAATTCACGAATTGTCTTCCGTGCCCGGTACACGTCGGCAGTTGTCGGTGGTGTCAAATCATGATATTCGAAAACGGTCGATGCATCCGGAGACTCAACGGGTTGGTATTCTGGCGACGACATTGAATCCGATTGAGAGGCCAAGCATTGTGAAGCTACCTTTCATATCGTGTCAATCTAATGAGATGGTAAACTAGCGAGTACAAATCTGAAGCTACACTCAGCTCCGTGTTGAAGGCTTGAGCCACTCATTTGTTTAGGGTGAGGCGTGATCTCTCTGGTTGGCGTGCCTCACGACGCACCAGTTCAGGAAGATTTGGCGGTGGATGGCCCAGAGCAACGCCAAGATTACCAAGCACTAGCTGAGCGACGACCTTTCAGTCGGTCGCCCAGCGTTCTACTGGATACTCTACGTCAGGATCCAGCTTCTGAAACACCGCCAGCAAGGCTCCGCTGACCAGTAGCGTCAGTAGAGCCGCCACTACAAGCAACTCTGCAATCGCTTTATTGCCAGTCTCGAACTTCCCCAGGCCGTACCGTGACTTCAACTCGCGGAACAGCAATTCGACCTTCCACCGCAGGCTGTACAGCGCCGCTACTTGCTCCGGCGTGAACCCATCCGGGAGGTTCATCACGTAGAGGTGGTAGTCGTCGGTTCCTTCGTTGCGGACACCGACGACGCGGAACTTTGCTGTGTCACTCGATTGCTGCTCACCGTACGGTCGTCGCTTGAACCCGAATCGACCAGTTACGTCGATATGCTTCCGCTTGAGGTCTGAGAGATGATCCTGGAGATACGTTCCTTTCAAGCAAATAGCGCGTCGCGCCATTTCCGTCGCTCACCCACGATCAGCGGATTCGCATTCATCTTCGTCAGTAAAGGCCGGCTCCGGCCGAGGTCTCTTCAGCGAGACCCCGGCCTTGTTCATGAATCGACAGACGTGACGGGAAGAGAAAGCAACATCAAGCATCTCAATGAGGGAGTGTTGAGCGAGAATGCTACTTTACGGGAACACAGCGATAATCTAGAACGCATGCCTTTGCACCAGGGTTCAACGGCCATACGCCAACAAAAGGAGGATTAGTCAGAGCATATAAAAATCCATCAATATTGGATCTTTTCGAGTGCAAATAATCAGAGGCTAACAACAGTAATCTTGTTATTTTACTGGATTTCACTGAATGACCCTCAGTGAGAATTCTATATATTATTTAATTATCTAGAGTTAATTTTGTTCTAGTTCTTGCATATAATTGGATCTTCTGAAATCTCTATTCAAAATGCTCTTCTCGATATGCTTCTTCAATTCTTGTTTCAAGCGATAATGTAACATCTTTTAGTATTTTTGGTATTTCATCATCAATTCGATCATTCTGGAATCGATACGTCGGCCCAAAGACGGCAATGGCGCCAAGAACGCTGCCATCTGGATTTTTAACTCTGCGACCAACTTCTCGGAGTCCTTCCATATATTCTCCATCAGTAAACGCTATTCCGCTTTGTCTAACTGTTTCTAAATTTTCAAGCAATGAAGATCTATCAGTGATTGTATTTTCAGTTTGTTCTTTTAATCCCCATTGATCCAATATTTCATCAATATATTTTTCCGAATATTCAGCCAGTATCGCTTTTCCGGTTGCAATTGTATGAAGATCATAATAAATACCAGTGGTTGTGGCAGGTGATGACAGATGTGAATCTTTTAGAACAAATTGACTATCTGGATGGAATGATTCATGCACGAGGATACCACGTCCGTTGTTTTCAACGACGAACTCTACTTCTTCGTCGATACGGTTAGAAAGATCAGTGACTGCTTCTTCGGCAAGAACGTAAGCATGCTTTCTCGATCGTGCGTACTCGCCGTGATTAAGAAATCGTAAACCAATGTGGTAAACCTCTCCATTTTTTGTTAAATATCCATGAGTGTCAAGAGTACGAAGATGGATATGTATCGTACTTCTTGCCATGTCTAATTCGGTGGTCAATTCATCTAATGTTGCACCGTCTAGTCGCTGTATTGTATTTACTAGCGATAGAGAACGGATAGTCGTTCTGGCAATTTGTTCATCCATACACAGTTATCTTAGTGTTCTATTAAAAAAGTTCGGGCTTATTGGACTAGTATATAGATAGTCATCATACAACAATGATGGAATAAACAACCCCTACACTACGCTCGTGTGACCATGTCCATTTATGGAACCACATTCTCTGAAAATTGTCAAAAAATCATTCTATGGCTGAAGAAAGTCCATCAAAATTGGATTGGTTTTGTTCATTAGTAATGCGATCAGTACCAGTGTCAGTACCTCACAAAGTGGGTTAGTGAACGGGCTGCTTGGTCTCGGTTGATGCGACCGGATCAAGCAGCCAACGAACTCACAGAAGAGCAGGTGCTTAACTTTCTCGTCAACATCCTCGATAAGGAGATCGTACGTGTTTACTCCGAGGACGCAACAGCGGGTACAGCCTGAGATCGTGAAATCAGCTCATTGTCCCGGGCGACTCGCTTGAACTCTTCGTAGGGATTGCGTCCCTGCTGGCGCCAGGTCGCCAGCAGGGACAGCAGTGTCTCATGCACGAACATACCGCGGTCGTTCCGAAGTGTTCCAATGATCTTCCGGAGAACCACCGGCTCACGAAGCGCACTTTCAGCGGCGTTGTTCGTCGGAGAGACCGCTGGCTCACCGATGAAGGTGAGCCAGTGGTCGAGGCCTCCTTCGATCTTTCCGAGTAGTGTTGCCACTGGTCCGTCGGGAACTGACCGCTCTATCAGCGATTCAAGCTCTCTCCGCGCCACACGCTGGAGATCTGCTCGCTCACGGACTGTCAAGTCGCTCTCCAGCCGGGTCTGGAGAGCGACGTACAACTGTTTGAGGGCACGGTAGATCGGTTCGCCTTCTGCCTGCTTCTCGGCGGCATCTTCAGCTTCCCGTAGAATATGCGCCCAACACCGCTGGAGGTTGCTGCTGAAGGCAGGATATGCCGTCCACCCATCACAGACGACCGTTCCCGCGAAGTCCTCGCCGAGGACTTCTGCGGGAACATCACTTCCTCTACTCTCCCTGACCGCGTACAGCGTGTGGTTCTCAGTGGTGAACGTCCAGATCCATGCCTGTTCCCCGTCTCGTTTGATTCCAGTCTCGTCAACGTGGACAACGTCGGCTTGCTGTATCTGGTAGCGGATCTGCTCGTACTCACAGCGACCGGCGCGCGCAGCGCGCTCGGTCGCGTGCCACGCGGACGCGCCTGAGAGTTCCAGCCCGTGCAGTTGCTCGAAGCGGTCGCCGATCTTCCGGTAGGGAAGGCGGTGATCGTACCGAGAAAGTGCTGACTGAGCGATGACGTTCACCCCGAACTGCCCTTCATCGGGACAGTCGGGGTGTGAGGCGACAGTCTCTGTCCCACAGGAGTGACACTCGTAGTGGTGGCGGTTGTACTGGGTGACCTCTGGCGGCTGTGGGTCTGGGAGTTCCTCGACGAGTCGGGGGCTGACGCCCGCCGACTCGTCAAATTGTTCGCCACACTCAGGACAACAGTCACACGTGACCTCGATTTCTTGGTCAGGATCAGGAGCATCGCGCCATTCTGGCTCGTGTCCGGCTTTTCGACCAGGCGTGCCGCCGTCGGTACGCGGCTGTTCGTCGTCCTCGTCCCCATCGGACGAGGACGACTCTTCATCGCCTGGTTGTTCCTTGCTTGGCGGAGTATGCGGTCCCTCGTACCACCGGAGTTTGGCCCTGAGATGCTTGTTCTCCTTCCGGAGCTCTTCGAGCTCCTCAACCTGTTCCCGAAGCTGCTGGTTCTCTTCTTCAAGCGCAGCAAGGCGGTCGAGTATCTCCTCTTTGGTTGGCTCTGACGGAGTCATAACCAGACGAGACGGGATGGTCTCCGGATCGGAGACCATCCCTCGAAGATGAACTCGTTCGCCTGTTGCATCGACCTACTACACTACTCGTACGGGTCCTAGGAGAGACTACCGAAATCGCTCGGGGCTAAACACGTACAGGAGATCGATATCGACCTTGGTGAGAATGCTGATATCGATTCTGAGGACATCTGGGACGTCCTCGTCGGCGTGGAGTGATCTGCGTAAGTTATGACTACCTACTCAGGCTTGGCACTGCTGTCGCTTCATTCCAGTGCTATCTAGCGGTTTAATAGAGACTTGACTTCGCACGTTATCTCGTTAGAGCCCGTATAGAGCGTGTGAAACGTGGATGCTGCCGATAACGTCGTTCCTATCATGTACTGAACCGATCGACCAGTTCGAGTGTTTCTCGACGCGACAGAAACACCACGCCAAGACATACGTGACCGGTCTTGTTGCAGTAATGGGTGAGAGAAGATCTGAAAGTGAATTCGCAGAAGAGAAATAAAACCCTCAGAGAGCCGTGCACATAGTGTACGCCGATCTAAGTCAGTCTAGTGTTTACCGTATCTTTTACCGTAATTGTTCGGGATCATGTTATCGGTGGCTGAATTCAGCTTGTACATACCTGAATACGCCGGTTCTGATCGTGAGCATATAAATCTCTATTCACTGGTATCGTGTTCGCTGTGAATTAGCAGTAACGGGCTTCTAACCCCGTGATTGTGATCTGGTTTTCAGGGCAGACCTGGGTCATTAGCACTGGCACCTGCTGATGCTGGCCTACAGTCTCCTCAAGTTCGGTGCTGCACACAGCGCCCTTAGAACGATTCTCGGACACGCGAGTTCACTTCGCAACGACATCAAGCGTTCCTTCCGCGAAAGCGTTCAAAACCTTCTCTCTTGGGCACTCAACAGTCCCGACCGCAGCACCGACGAGCTAATGCACCAGATTGAGGGAATGTTCGTCTAACGTGCGAAGTCAAGTAGAGATTCTCCCACTTGTTCTGGTAGGGTTCAATTCTTTCGCAGACCACGCACTGCCGACGAGAATTCAGTTAGTCATCTCTGCGAGATTTCAGAGAAATCGTCCCACACCAACACGATCCTCCACCATCTTCCGGACGAAGTTCGAGCTCGCAGAACCCGAACAAGTCAGAAAGACACTCATCTAGCAGGATATCCTCGAACTGCTTCCGGATCGGTCGGTGGAGGTCCTTGGCGGTTAATAGGAGATGTCGTTCTCAGTCATTGGCTCAATATGTGAGGAGTGACCAGTTTCATGTGTATGCGTTTCAGCCTGTGATTCTGCACCGATCCGTGAGGGGTGAAAACCGTATTCACCACACTTCTCACAAATGATCTTGTACATGGGTTATTTGCTCCGCAGTCCGGAATTGTTATGTATGATCATTAAAGTTTCGGCTGTATTAGAAATGATCCCCACCGAACACAGATGCATTCCGAATAGATATACGTACCATATCTTTAATATTTTAGTAGTTTTATAAACTATATATTTAACGTTAAGATCAGCGCTGTTCAGTCGATAGTTGTCAAAGAAAATTGTTAGGATTTCAAACTGTATCTTTGTCAACGTGCCAACCTACCGTTAAACGATCTAGAGACGCCATCGACTCCATGTCATCCGGCAATTGTACCATCACGATTTCATCATGGATAACTGATTCGGTACACCTATCTGTTTGACGGTCACTTCATCTATTCATGCCAGCGCGGACCGACGGCGGTGCGACCACAGAATTCTCCCGGACAATCGGGTTACAAGATCTTCTCCTGATGAGTATCGGCGGGATGATTGGGCCTGCGGTGTTTTATTATCCAGCGGTTACGAGCCGACAGGCTGGGCCGGCAGCGGTGCTCGCGTGGCTCGCTGCCGGCGTTGGGATGACTGCAATCGCGTTGTGTTATACTGAACTTGCGACAGCGTTTCCCAGGGAAGGCGGCCCAGCGGTATTTCCGGCTGAAACCCTTGGAAAGAGACCGATTGTAGGACGGTTTTTTGCTTACATTGAGGGTGTGTGTTACGTTATCGGCTGGACGTTCGGGATTTCAATTTCCGCGTGGTTTGTCACCACTTATTTCGGTCAGCTACCCGGGTTAGGAGGGATTGCGGGCCATACAGTGGTGCTCCCGGTTGTTGCAGTGGCAGCGAGCTTCGTGGTCACGCTGTTTGGGATTAACCTCACGAAACGGACGACGCTCGTCCTGACAGCGTTCATTCTCGCAGTGTTGGTATTCCTCGTCGCGGCTGGTCTTGGTGACCTCAAAAGCGCGAGTGGTGGATTTACACCGTTTTTCACCGGTAGTGCAAGCGAATTTTTCGGAATGATGGGTGTTACGCTCTCGGCATACGGTGCATGGACGGTGATCCCCGCGAGCGCCGAGGAGATAAAGCGGCCAGCATGGACAATTCCCCGTGCGATTCTTGGATCGTTGCTTGCTGTTACGCTTCTCTATACCGTGATGATGATCGTCTTCATCGCTGTGATTCCAACAGCGTCAATCACAGCAGATTCGACAGTCCTGTTCGCCCCACTTTCTGTACTCGCAGTGAACGTGGGAATCGGTACGATCGGACAGTATCTTGTGCCGCTTGCAGCGCTCGTAGCAATCTTTACTACAATGCTGATCGGGATCTCTTCCAGTGCACGGGTGCTGGTAGCAATGGGCCGACAGGGACTGCTTCCGAAAGCATTCACAACAGTGAGCACCCGCAGCGGCACCCCAGTTGTCTCGGTCGCCATTGTCGCGGTGGCCGCGCTCGGACTCGTTCTCGTTCGCGGTCTCTACGATCAGATTGTGCTTGCGTCGCTCGTCGGAACAGTACTACCCTATGCAATCAACGTGCTCTCGTTGATCGGACTACGACGATATCGGACGGATGTGACCCCGACGTTCGAGGCACCAGGCGGGATGGCACTACCGGCGATCGCACTCATCTTCCTTGGCTTGATGGTTATTGGTCTTGGCGTCGAACAACCATTCACAGCTGTGCTTGTCCTCTGTGGGGTGATTTTTACATTTATAATTTTAGAAATAATAACCGATTCGAGTTCACCGAGGACGGTTGTAGAATCAGATGATTGAATTCAGGACCCACCAGAGCCACCAGCGTATACTGTCCGCATGGAAGACACTGACGGTGGCGCAAGATCACGATAGAGGACACTGATGGTATGAAAGCCTGCTAAGTCCCCAGAGCATGGAACAAGAATGGGGTAGCAAAGGCTGACAACTAGACAGCGCAAACTACTGGTCGGAACAGATATTTGACCCTCTCCATCGATAGGTCAGATGTGACCTTCGCTAACCAGACAATCAATGAATTCCTCGGAAATGTTGCAGCAAGCGCCGTAACACCAAGCGGCGGTGCAGTCGCTGCCATCGGTGGTGCTTCCGGAGCGGCACTCTGTGAAATGGTGTGTATTCACACAATAGAAAAGGATGGGTATACCGACGCTCAAACTGAGCTAACCGGCATCCGTGACGAACTTGGAAATCACCGGAACCGTTTGTTGGAACTCGCAGATGAAGATTCAATGGCCGTTGACGAATTGCAGACCGCGTTCGAAACATCGAACAATGGGGATCGTACCGACCTAATTCAAGAGAAATCACGCCAGGCTGCCGAGGTACCTCTCGAAATAGCCGAAACCTGTCTTGATATCCTCAAACACGCAAGAGTGGTGACGGCAAACGGAAATAGGAATGCTCTTGCTGATGCTGGAACCGGTGCATTTCTTGCTCATTCAGCCCATCAAGCGTCGATATTTACTGTACAGAGCAATCTAGCGTTAATAGAGGATACAACCATCGTTACGGAAATTGAGGAGCGTCTGACCGAAGTCGATGGAGATGCTGCCAAAGCGCTAAAACAAGTGAAAATGAATGTTGAGGAAACCGTATGACTACCGGTCTATCCTATTGCTTGTTTCGCTACGCGTAGTGCCTTCTCAACGAAGTCGAGGAGGACGATTGCCATATCCAACTCCTCGACTTCATTGCCTCAAACCAGTACCGAACAATCTCGACGCCGTGTGTCGTTTTCAATAGAGCATCGTTTTCAGCGACTGGAAGGAGTAATCAGCACGATTACGGTAGTGGTAGCTGGTCTGATCGCGCTGGAAGCCACTGACGTCGATGGCTGCCTCGCCACTCCAGCCAGCCTGCTCTGCCGAAGCGCGGAGCAGGCGGCGTAGCTCGCTCATCTGGAACTGCTGCTCCCAACGGCAGAACGAACTGTAGTGCGGTACTCGTTCGAGGCCGAATTCGTCGAGGATAACGGTTGAATCGTTGAATCACGCTTCGGTCTCACGGAGACTCTTGTCGAGTTCGACACGCATCAGAATCAGAGCGATCTGGACCCACTCGGCGTACCCGCTGTCACCGTGAGTGATCTGCGAGTACGTGTTTACCCCGAGGACGCAACAGCGGGTACAGCCTGAGCTCGTGAAATCATCTTGTTGTTTTGGGCGATTCGCTTGAACTCTTCGTAGGGATTGCGTCCCTGCTGGCGGCAGGTCGCCAGCAGGGACAGCAGCGTCTCATGCACGAACATACCGCGATCGTTCCGAAGTGTTCCGATGAGCTTCCGGAGAACTACCGGTTCACGAAGCGCGTTTTCAGCGGCATTGTTCGTTGGGGAGACCGCTGGCTCACCGACGAAGGTGAGCCAGTGGTCGAGACCTCCTTCGATCTTCCCGAGCAGTGTTGCCACTGGTCCGTTGGGTACTGACCGCCCAATCAGCGATTCAAGCTCTCTTCGTGCCACACGCTGAAGTTCTGCCCGTTCACGGACTGTCAAGTCGCTCTCCAGCCGAGTCTGGAGAGCGACGTACAGCTGTTTGAGGGCACGGTAGATTGGTTCGCCTTCCGCCTGCTTCTCGGCGGCGTCTTCAGCCTCCCGTAGAATATGTGCCCAACACCGCTGGAGATTGCTGCTGAAGGCCGGATACGCCGTCCACCCATCACAGACGACCGTTCCCGCGAAGTCATCGCCGAGGACTTCTGCGGGAACATCACTTCCTCGACTCTCCCTGACTGCGTACAGCGTGTAGTCTTCGCTGGTGAACGTCCAGATCCATGCCTGTTCCCCGTCTCGTTTGATTCCAGTCTCGTCAACGTGGACAACGTCGGCTTGCTGTATCTGGTAGCGGATCTGCTCGTACTCACAGCGACCGGCGCGCGCAGCGCGCTCGGTCGCGTGCCACGCGGACGCGCCTGAGAGTTCCAGCCCGTGCAGTTGCTCGAAGCGGTCGCCGATCTTCCGGTAGGGAAGGCGGTGATCGTACCGAGAAAGTGCTGACTGAGCGATGACGTTCACCCCGAACTGCCCTTCATCGGGGCAGTCGGGGTGTGAGGCGACAGTTTCTGTCCCACAGGAGTGACACTCGTAGTGGTGGCGGTTGTACTGGGTGACCTGGCGGCTGTGGGTCTGGGAGTTCCTCGACGAGTCGGGGGCTGACGCCCGCCGACTCGTCAAATTGTTCGCCACACTCAGGACAACAGTCACACGTGACCTCAATTTCTTGGTCAGGATCAGGAGCATCGCGCCATTCTGGCTCGTGTCCGGCTTTTCGACCAGGCGTGCCGCCGTCAGTACGCGGCTGTTCGTCGTCCTCGTCCCCGAGTGGTCTGCGCAAAGTATGGATACTCACAGCGCCTACTGACTTCATGATTGGACACCGCCGATTCGATGTGATCGAGCATCTTCCCGAAGCCGAACTCGATACAGCGATCAATGAGGCACAGATGGCGGACGAGGCCCGGCTCGTCCGCCGACTGTGTTTCGTCAAGAATCTCTACGCGGGCGATGTACTCGAAGAAGCCGCCAGACGCGTCGGAGTTTCACAGGCTAACAGCAGCCGCTGGGCACACGCCTGGAACGACGCCGGCGTCGATGGACTCCGACCGAGTTTCGGAGGTGGCCGGCCTCCGAAACTCTCCAACGAGCAGTTCGCCGAACTGTGTGACATCCTCGAGGAAGGCCAACCGTGGACGCCACAGGCAATCCACACACTCATCGAAGAACGCTACGGCATCACCTACGATCCGTCTCATTTGAGCCGGAAGCTACGCGAGAGCGGGATGTATTACGCCAAACCACGTCCAATGGATCCGCGCAGTCCCGAGAACGCGGATGAGATACTCGCCGAGCGCCTCGGCGAGGCGCTCGACGAGAAGGATACCGAGGAACAGGAGGATGATCCAGTCGTCCTGGGTTTCTTTCGATGAAGCGTGGCCACAACCATTCGACAATTCCCAGCGGATGTGGTCGTACGACCGAACGGTGACGATCGAGAAACCGCTGGTGACCGCTCCGTGGCGCTCGTTTGGCTTCTATGCATTGACTGGGAAGAGTACGCTCTCGTTTGGCAAACGAATCAACAAAGAGACCGTCTGTGAAGCGTTAGAGACGATTCGTGAGCAGAATCCGGTCGGGCGGATTCTGCTCGTGGCAGACAACTACGGCTCCCATCACGCGAAGCTCACGCAAGAACGGGCCGACGAACTCGGCATCGAGTTCGTCTTCATCCCGCCGTATTCGCCGACGCTGAACGCGATCGAACCACTTTGGAAGAGTCTCAAGCGAGAGATCTCGCCAGAGATCTACGAGAACGAAGACCACTTCAGAGAATTCCTCACCGAGACGTTTCTTCGGTTGAGCCACCGCGTGAGCTTTGCTGTTGACTGGATCGAGAAATTCCTGCCGAACATTCAGAGGTTGCGCTGATCACTCTCGGACGAGGACGACTCTTCATCGCCTGGTTGTTCCTTGCTTGGCGGTGTATGCGGTCCTTCGTACCACCGGAGCTTGGCTCTGAGATGCTTGTTTTCCTTACGGAGATCTTCGAGCTCCTCAACCTGTTCCCGAAGCTGCTGGTTCTCTTCTTCAAGCGCAGCAAGGCGGTCGAGTATCTCTTCTTTGGTTGGCTTCGACGGAGTCATAATTAGATGAAACGGGATGGTCTCCGATCCGGAGACCATCCCTCGAAGATGAACTCGTTCGCCTGTTGCATCGACCTACTGCACTGCTCGTACGGGACCTAGGAGAGACTACCGAAATCGCTCGGGGCTAAACACGTACATCTGCGAAAGAATTGATCCCTTAGAAGCCTCTCTATGGTGATGAAGAACAATCAGCGAGGTCTGTTGGTAAAGCATCTGTCGAGTGATGAGCTTGATCGAGCGATTGCAGATGCGCAAAAGGCGGACGAGACGCATCTCGTCCGGCGGCTCTGCTACGTGAAGAATCTCTACGCTGGTGATACGCGCGAGGAAGCCGGCGATCGCGTCGGGATCTCCCCATCCACGACGCGGCGATGGGCACAAGCGTGGAACGAAGTGCTCTATTGAAAACGACACACGGCGTCGGGATTGTTCGGTATTGGTTTGAGGAGATGAAGCCGAAGAGTCGGATATGGCAATCGTCCTCCTCGACTTCGTTGAGAAGGCACTACGCGTAGCGAAACAAGCGTTGGGGAAGCACGCGGGGAAGCCCGAATCAGGCGGGCTTCCCCGCGAGGCGCACATCGTCGCTCACTGTATTCGGAAGGAAGAAGGCCACACCTTCACCGAACTTGTTGATCGGATCGGTCTCATGCCTGAGGTGTGCGATCTCCTCGGACTCCATACAGACGCGCTGCCTGATCCGACCACGTTCTACCATTCGATTGATCGGTACGCGATGTACGTCTGGCGGGCGTTGCTGCGCACTTCGGCGCAGCAACTCCGCCAATCTGGTCATGTGGCACTGGACAGTACGTTCTTCGAGCGCAAGCAGGCCTCTCAGTACTATCTCCAGCGAAGCGGCCGCACCGTCAAGACGATCAAGGCGACGACGCTGACCGATACGGAGTCGCTTGCAGTGCTGGACGTCCATTGCTGTATCGAGCGTGAACACGACACGAAGGCTGGCCCGCGGGTCGTCCGCAGGAACGCGGACGACCTGCGGTCAGTCGCTGCTGACAACGGGTTCCAAGACTGGCACACCGAATGCGAAATCGCTGCGTTAGACGTTGAATACCTTGTTCACCATCAAGGATCGAGACCGATGGCCGTTGCGAATAACGCGCTCATCCGAGCGAAGGGCTACACCCAGCGATGGATGTCCGAGACGTCTTATTCGACGGTCAAGCGAACGCAGGAGTACCTGTTTAGCGCAGTCTGTTCGTAGATGCCTCTGCACGTGATTCTGGTTGCTCTCCTCCGAGCATCGACGTCAGTTGATCCGGCGGATCGAGTCCTTGGCGTTCCCAGGTTGCTACCATCGTCGAGAGTGTCTCGTGGATGCGGACTCCGGTTTCCGACCGGAGTCCGCCGAACATCTTCCGCATCACTACCTGCTCGCGCAGAGCGCGCTCTGCGCGATTATTCGTCGAATCAACGTCCGGCTCCGTGACGAACGTCAGCCAACTTCCCAGCCCGTTCCTGATCTTCTCGGCTAACTGCGTCACTTCATCAGCCTCGTAGTCCGCTCTGATCAACTCCTCCAGACACAGCGAGGCCTGCGCCCGCCTCCGCTCGCGGGCGGAGGCGGGCGGGTCCTCCTCGTCGAACGCGGTCAAATCCTCGTGGAGGTCGTGCAGTACCTCCGAGACCGGCTCAGCCCCCTCGTGCCGTTCAGCTACGTACTTCGCTTCCCGGAGCAGATGCGCCCAGCAACGCTGAAGCTTCCCGTGATAGCTCGGATATGCCGACCAGCCGTCACAACTCAAGGTGGCGTCCTCGGCGAGTTCGTCGCCGAGGACGTCCTCCAGTACCTGACTGCCGCGACTCTCGTCGATCGTATAGAAGACGTCCTCGTCGGTCACGAACGTCCAGACCCAGTGCTGGTCGCCGTCAACCGGAAAGCCGGTTTCGTCGCAGTAGATGACGTCGCTGTCACGGACGCTGGCTCGAACGTCCTCGTACGCGGGTCGCAGCCGGTCTGCGACCCGCTCGGTCATGTTGTAGATCGTTGCCGGTGAGACTGGATGATCGAGCTGCCAGTCGAAGAGTTCGGCCTGTTTCCGATGCGGAAGCCGGCCGTGATAGCGGAGGAGAGCGGTTTGGGCCAGCAAGTGTGGCCCAAACCGCCCGGTCTCCGGGCAGTCAGGATGTTCGGCGACGACTTCGTTGCCACAGGAGCACTGCTGCTTTCCGAGCTCGTATTTCGTGACCTCGGTTGGAATAGGGAGCGGAATATCGACGATAACGCGGGAGACGTATTCGTCGGGATCGGTGAGAACGCGGTCGCAATCGGGACAGTACGCCTCCCCGACCCGGACGGTCCTGTCCGGGTCGGGTGGTGGCCGGGTCGTTCCTTCGTGGCCGGGGTTGCGTCCGGGTCCGGACGAGGAGTCGCTGGCGGCGTCGGAGTCGCCGCCAGCTTCGTCGCTCTCGTCGTCTTGTTCTGACTCCTCATTCTGTGGCTGTTGTCCAGCACCGCCCTGCTTGCTAGACGGTGTGTGGGCGTTTTCGTACTTCTTGAGGCGGTTTTCGAGCTCTTCGATTCGTTCGTTTTGGGCAGCGTTTTGCTGGCGAAGAAACGCGTTCTCAGCGAGAAGAGCGAAATCTCGTTGGGGGAGGATCGTCCGATCCACAGAACGGATCGCCGGGTCGTTTGACCTCGGCGATCCGTCAGGCCCGGAAAGCACGATTAGCAGCTGTTCGTCCTGCTCTTCCCTGAGAGCTACGATTTCGACTTGGCTGTTCCGCTAAACAGATACACGCAGGACTCCGCCCTGCGTTCGCGATTCTGGTATCGCCAGTTTCGTGAGATCGTTCTTCTGTTCGCGCTCAACAACATCAAGAAACTCGCCAAGACGCTATGATCGTACTCCCGTACCGCATTTTCAATAGAGCAGAACGAAGGAGGCGTCGAAGGCCTCCGACCGGGCTTCGGCGGCGGCCGGCCGCCGAAGCTCACCAACAAGCAGTTCGCCGAACTCTGTGACATCCTCGAAGAGGGCCAGCCCTGGACGCCACGAGCGATCCACACACTTATCGAAGAACGCTATGGCGTGATCTACGACCCGGCACACCTGAGCCGGAAGTTACGCGCGAGCGGGATGCATTACGCCAAACCACGTCCAATGGATCCCCGCAGTCCCGAGAACGCAGAGGAAATCCTCGCCGAGCGCCTCGCCAAGGCGCTCGGCGAGAAAGATGTCGAGGAACAGGAGGCTGGTCCCGTCGTGCTGGGGTTCTTTCGATGAGTCGTGGCCGCAGCCGTTTGACAACTCTCAGCGGATGTAGTCGTACGACCGAACAGTGACAATCGAGAAACCGCTGGTGACAGCTCCGTGGCGCTCGTTCGGCTTCTATGCGCTGACTGGGAACAGCACGATCTCGTTCGGTGAACGAATCATCAAGGAGACCGTCTGTGAAGCCTTGGAGAAGATACGCGAGCAGAATCCGGTAGGGCGGATTCTGCTCGTCGTGGACAACTACGGCTCCCATCACGCGAAGCTCACCCAACAACGGGCCGACGAACTCGGCATCGAGTTCGTCTTCATCCCGCCGTATTCGCCGACATTGAACGCAATCGGGCCGCTCTGGAAAAGTCTCAAACGAGAGATCTCGCCAGAGATCTACGAGGACAAAGATCACTTTCGAGAATTCCTCACCGAGACGTTTCTTCGCTTGAGCCACCGACTGAGCTTTGCGGTTGATTGGATCGAGACGTTTCTCCCAGATGTCCAAATGTTACGCTGACCACTCTCGGCGACAGCGGGTACGTCCGAGTCGTCGACGTACTGCTTGGCAAGCTTCTTACACTGTCGCGCGAGCGGCCGCTTCGACCTCATATCGCAAGAGGGCATCCAAATCCCCACAAGTCTCACGGAAACACCGCAGAAAGCAGCTGAGAACACTCTCAGCTAGCGCTGCAACAAGGTAAGCTATCAGCAACCCTGGGCCTGTCAGAGAACTCATCCCACGGAATTCTCACATCAGTAGTGTACTCGCACGGCAGTAGCCGGTGTAGAGCGAGCATATAAATCGGCTCGCGGCCAATCCACCAATATGACTGAATCCGAACTTGCCGAGCGCGAGTGCGTGGCGTGTACGAGCGACGACGACCCGCTGACGGGCGACGAGATCGACGAGTTCCACGACGATATCGATGGGTCAGTGTGGGAGGTCGTGGACGAACACCACCTCGAAGGCACCTACGAGTTCGAGGATTTCCGGGACGCTCTCGAATTCACCTACGAGGTTGGCGAGCTCGCCGAGGAAGAGTTTCACCACCCTGATCTCCATCTCTCATGGGGCGAAGTCGTCGTCAAGATGTGGACCCACAAAATCGACGGACTGTTTGAAACCGACTTCATCATGGCTGCGCGAATGGACCATATCTCCGAGGAATATTCTTCGGACGAATAACCGGGCGACCAGCGGGTCAGGAACTGCACCACCTGGTCGCCGTACTCCGGTTCGGCCAGCGCTATGACGATTGACGCCGTGGCCACACCGTCAGCAAGCGGATGGTTCAATTAATCGATCGCGTCGCAAGGCGGTCAAGATTGCTGCCGGAGGTAACGTAGAATGTTTACATCACTTCTGATCAGGGAATCTCCACAATGTAATTGACACTGTCAGACAGTAGCACATGAGGACTCGATTCCGAAATTCGCTGCAGCGAGCTGATTTTCACGTCACAGGTTCTCGATCAGATCTGTCCGACAGTATGAATTGAAGATGGAACTTGTATTCTTACTCTGGGGGTACGTTGCCGGTGAGGATATTCCGTATAGCGTGAATTCCAGTCGCCACAAGCACAACAAACAAATTCACAAGTGTGTACGGGACAACGGTTTTCGTTCGGCTAATCTGACTTTCACAGTTAGGGCAAATCGTCCTTTCAACATCGAATCGTTCTCCGCAGACTGTGCATTCGTGAACAGTATACTCTCGATTGCTTTCGACGCCGACCTCGCCACCGCTGATGCCCGCCAGCCGCTTGATGGTGCGTGTGACGCTCATCTTAGTCGTCAGTGGTTACGGTCGGTTCGTCGCGTTCAGTCTCGATCTCGCTCGGTGTGCGTTCGCCTTCCGGCTGACCCTCAGCCGTTAGCTGCACATTGGTGACTTTGTACTCAGCAGTTTTGCTCGGTGGATCAAGCGGTTCTTCTTTGGTGAGATTGTTCGCGCCACCTTTGAAATAGTGCATTGGTGTGAACACCTCACCTGGACTCGGACGTTCGGTAACTGCTGCTTTCATCTCGGCCGTCCCGTGCCTGGAAGTCAGCGTGACATACTCACCCTCTGAGACGCCGTACTCGGCTGCCGTATCTGGGTGAATCTCGACGAAGCTCTCACCGGTGTAGCCCTCTGTGAGACCTTCTTCACGGAAGGTCAGTGTCCCAGTGTGGTACTGATAGAGTACGCGACCGGTTGTCATCACTAGCGGGAACTGTTCATCGGGCAACTCCGCTGGGTCAATTCCCTCCGCAACGTGCATATGAGCCAGCTCATCACCCTCGTCGGTCAGGAATTTTTCGTCGTAGAGATACGGCGTTCCAGGGTGATCTTCATCCCAAACGGGCCACTGGAGCTCTTCACCGTTTTCGAGTCGTTCGTGGCTAACACCGCCGTAAATTGGGGTTAAATCCGATATTTCATTCATGATATCAGATGCAGTTTCGTACTCCCATTCGTAGCCAAAGCGCTGGGCGAGCGCTTTCGTGATCGCCCAGTCGGGTTTCGTGTTCCCCTTTGGCTCAATGGCGCGTTTCACCAATTGGACGTGCCGAGACGAACTCGTGTACGTCCCGTTCGATTCTACTGTTGATGTCGCTGGTAGAACGACATCCGCGTGTTCTGCGGTCCTGGTTAGGAAGATGTCCTGTACAGCGAGGAATTCTAGATCTTCCAAGACTTTCTGTGCGTGGTCGATGTTTGGTTCCGATACTGTGGGGTTTTCACCCTGTACGAACATTCCTTTGAGGTCACCATCGTCTGCAGCGAGGAACATTTCGGTGAGTCGGTAGCCCTCTTCGTCGGGCATGTCCTCGATATCCATGTCCCAGTAGTCGGCAAATTTCGCTCTGTTTTCATCGTCAGTTGCCGATTGGTAGCCAGGGAAGTTGTTTGGTAGCGGGCCCATGTCTCCACCACCTCCTTGAACATTGTTCTGCCCGCGGAACGGTGCGAGACCGCTTTTCGAATCGCCAACGTGGCCAGTGATCAGTGCAAGGTTCGCTATCGCGTAGATGTTGTCGGTGCCGTGGGTATGTTCTGCTAGCCCAAGTGCCCAACCGAACATACACGAGTCAGCGTTGGCAATAGTCTCGGCCGCGCTTTTCAATTCTTCAGGTGGTACGCCCGCCTTCTTCTCGACGAATTCCGGCGTGAATTGCTGGACGCTTTCTTTCACTTTCTCGAAGCCATCGACACGCTCTTCGATGAACTTCTCGTCGTGGAGATCTTCTTCGATGATATATCGAATCATTCCATTTATCCACGTCGTATCGTACCCGGGTTCGACACGGGTGAACTGATCAGCGTATTCGGCAGCCTGAATCTTTCGCGGGTCGAAGACGATGAGTTCTGCTCCCTCAGCAACGTTCTGTTTGACTCGTGTCGCAAAGACAGGATGGGCCTCAGTAATGTTCGATCCGGTGAGCAGATAGCAGTCGGTCTCCTCTAAGGCTTCCAATCCCGTGGAAGCAGCACCGAAACCGAGTGTGGCCGCAAGTCCTTCGACGGTCGCCGCATGACACAGGCGATTGCAGTTGTCGATATTGTTCGTTCCGAGTACCTCACGGGCGAAGCGCTGCATCACGTAGTTATCTTCGTTGGTGGCCTTTGAGGAGGCGATCAGTCCGAGCGCATCGGGGCCGTACTCATCGATGATATCGCCGAGCCCCTCAACCACTCGATCGAGGGCTTCATCCCACGAGGCTTCGCGGAACTCGCCGTTTTCTTTCACAAGAGGTTCGGTGAGGCGATCCTCATCATCCACGTAGCTGTAGGTGAACTTGCCCTTGACACACGTCGAAATACCATTGACAGGCGCTTTCTCGGGGTCGGTCGGCCGTGCACCGAGCACCTCGCCGTCCTTCGTGTAGAGGTCAAACCGACAGCCCACCGCACAGTGCCCACACGTCGTATCTGTTACGTTTACATCAGACAGCCGGTAGTCAGCGAGCGCGTCAGCTGTATCGAATAGCTGTCCTTCGGTCATCGTGTTCTTTGCGACACTCTCTGCCGTCTGCTCAAAGGCTTTGAATGGGGCGCTTTCCGTCACAGTGGTCTCGCTTGTTTTCTCGCGCGCCTGTTGTTTGGCACGCTGCATGAAGCCTGCGACGCCGCTTTTCTCGTCTGTTTTGTTGTTCTCAGTCATTGTTCGTCACATCGTTATCCGGAGTCGCATCGTCTTCGGTGGACGATTCCTCTTTCATCGGTGTCGCCAACGAAGATTGGAATTGGTCGTTTTCCGCTTCGATGGTTTCACCGACAGAGTTTTTCTGGGTGAATCCTGGTACCGGGATTGTCGTCGCGTCGGTCATATCCTGTTCAACCAGTGCACCAGTCGGACAGACCGTCGCACAGTGACCACACGAGACGCATGTCGAGTCCATCATCGTATCCGCGCCATTCTGAAACCCAATGCGCGTGTCCGGACCTGACCCTTCGATACGGAGGACGCCCTCGACCTGTACGTCGTTACAGGCCTCAACACAGCGATTGCAGAGAATGCATTTGTTCCGATCGATCTGGATGAATGGCGAGGAGTCGTCGAGTGGTTCGTATTCGTCGCGCTCGTCGAATACGCCATATCGGGGGGCCTCCACATCCGCATCGATGGCGGCATCCTGTAGCTCACAACGACCGTTCTTTCCACAAGTTGTACACCGAAGATTGTGGTCTGAGAGCACGAGATCGAGATTCACCGACCGTGCTTCCTCGGCTTCCTCACTGTCGGTTCGTACGGTTATCCCATCATCGGCGGGGAAACTGCATGATGGAACAAGCCCGTGTTCATCGGTCTCAACCATGCAAGTCCGACATTCGCTGCGTGGGCCGATTTGATCGGTATCTTCGCGATCGTAGTAACACAGTGCGGAGATATCTTCGTCGGCACCAACTGACTTAACCGCATCAAGCAGCGTCGCGTCCTGCTGGACAGTTACTTTCTGCCCATCGACAGTGAGTTCGCTTCTCTCTTCATTCGTGCCGATAGCGGGATCAGTGGCGGTCCCGGTGTTGAAGTTCTCAGTCAGCGGCGGACTTGGGCGCGGATTGTCAACTGACGGTACACTCGGCAGCGATTCCGAACTTGTATCTAGGTTTTCCGTACTCATGTTAACTACCTCGGTTGCATGTTCCACTCGGACAGCGCCCCTCAGCGTGGGCGGCGATTTCGCTCTCGAATTCGTTCAACGCAGTGGTAATCGGTCGCGGCGCAGCTTGCCCAAATTCACAGACGCTTGATTCACGAATGACGCGTGTGAGTTCGCGAAGTTTGCTCGCCTCGTAGCTTCCATCGTAAATCTCTCGAAGCAGATCCACGAGCTGTTTCGATCCCTCACGGCAGGGAACACACCGGCCACAGTTCGATTCGCGCGCGAACTTCACTCGGTCGCCTACGAGTTTAAGCGCACAAGTATTCGTGTCAAACAATTCAACCACACCGTTGGTGCCGAGATGCGCACCGGTGAGTGCGGGGGCACTCGTGGGAACGTCGAGCGAGCGCGTTACGCCTCCAAAACGTCCGCCAACACATGCCATCTTGAATCTATCGACGTTGACCGCACCAGCGGCCTTTGCAAGCGAACTCTCCGTCGAGAGTTCGACCGTCGTTGGTGCGGAAACACCATCACCCGCGACCGTCACAAGCCGGGTTCCCGGATCTGTAGCTGTTCTGTTGAATTGTTCGGGTGTGGCCAACAGCGCGCGAACCTGTGTCAGCGTTCGCGGCGTGTGGATGATCGTTGGTCGCCCGTAGAGTCCGAAGTTGGTTGGCTCGGGCGGTCGCAACCGTGCTTCGAGGCGGTCGTTGCCCTCCATCGATTCGAGCGCCATCGTCATCTCACCAGCGATGTATTCGTCAGGTCCCGTGACGAAGAGGGTGTCATAGAACAGTTACCACACTAACGAGCAGGGTGAACGCTGAGGTGGATGAGTTCAGCGACCCTGCGGGACGATCCTTCGGTAGAGTCGTTCTTTAATCTCGTGGCGACAGAGACACTTGCGTTGTTTGAGCACCTCTCCTTCGAGTTTCTCGACGAGTACGAAGTGTTCGTCCCGTCGGAGGCGGGACGAACACGAGACCACGAGCCATCAGAGCTGATGCGTGGCTTTCTCCACTGCTACTACAAGAACATCTACGGCATCCGTCCCGTTACACGAGAGCTTCAGAACACGTTCGTCTGGCTTGGCTGCGGCTTCGATCGACCGCCGTCCAGAGACACGGTCGATCGGTTTCTCACCGACCTCGAACACGTCGCCGACGAGGTCTTCGACTATCTCGTCGAGCAGGCCGCCGTCCGCGGCCTGCTCGACTTGACCTACTCTATCGACTCGACCGACGTGAGAACGATGCCAGCGGATCAAGATGCATCAAAATGCTACGATCCGACGACTGAGGAGTACTATTACGGCTACGGTTGTACAATCGTCTCGACCGGCTCGAAGATACCGATTGCAGCCGAATTCACCGTGAGCAAACAAGCGCCTGAAGAGACGGCGATGCGCGTCACACGTGACGCGCTCGCCGTCGATCAACCGGTCTGGATGATCGGTGACAGCGCCTACGACACGCTCGATTGGCACGACTACCTGCTGACGGCAGGAGTCGTGCCAATCGCCCCGTACAATCCACGAAATACCGATGATCCGCTCGATATCGAGTACCGGGTCGAAGACCGTATCGACGAACACAGCGAGGACGTTCAGCTGAAGCAATCAACACTAGATGAGACGTACAACCGGCGGAGTGGTGTTGAACGAACCAATGAGGCGGTCAAAGACTGCGGCCTCGGGCACGTCCGCGCCCGAGGCCGCGTCCATGCACGAGCGCAGGTCTTCCTCGCGCTGTGTCTGCGGCTTGTCGTCGCCATCACCAACGACGAGCGTGGAGACAATCCGGGCAGCACGATCATCACGGTGTGACAAGAGTTCTATGACACCCTCGTGACGAAGTCTATCGATACATCGCCTGCGAGATCTACCTCGGTGATGGTGTTTTTCGCCTCGCGGATCCGTCGCGCCGCGAGATTGTCATTCTCGTTGAGATAGATGACGATATCTTCGGATCCAACGATGGCAGCGACAACGAGAGCTCCGTCGAGCACGTCGATTGGTGCCCCTTCGAGTAGCGTTCGGTCACCACACGCCACTGGGTCACTCTCATTTGCGTTGATGACGACCACTGGATCGCCATTCGCATCTCGAGTGTCCGACCATCCCTCCGCAATCAAGGTATCGGTCTGCCCGTCGCCGCGTCCGCGCCCGAGCAGCGCGGTGTTTGCCACCTGATTGAGTGCTTTGGTGGGATTTTTCCGTGCCATCTCGGTGACGAACTCTCGTTCGTTATGCGCCGTCGGAATCGCCCACCCACAGCGGGCTAGCATACGCCGGTGACCGGATGCGAGTGGTCCTGCCTTGGGAACTGGTAGCGTCGTTGTTTCGGCATCATGTTCGACCACCGCGTGCGCATCGTCAGTCGGGAGATTGCCGTCTTCGAGTGCCGCAACGAATTCTCGGACTGTCTCGGGTGAGCAGTGTGCGTGAAAACTCGTGGTTCCTCCGTCAGTAAGCGCTACCAACGGGGCAAGTTCAGCCGCGCCAGTCGGACCGACACCAGCGATACGGATCGTTTCTGCGGCGTCACGTGCTGTTGACAGCACTGATTGTGCTTCATCGGGCCGTTCGTCAGAGCCGATAGAAACGCGAACAACTGGATTGTCTGTTTCCATGCTGGTGTCTCCCATCAACTACCTTTCGAGAGAGACGGTAAAAATGTTATTCAAAATTAACTAGCTATGTTCTTGTCGTGCCTCGACAAATTACCCAATGCTGGGACCTCACTGAAAATTCTTGGTCGTGTCTCAAAGCCGTGCTTGAAGAACTCGCCGAACCAGACAAGCAGGTTTCGGCGGACAAGATGGAAACGCTGTCCTTGATCTCCTCTCAGCACTCCCCATGGAAGGCGTCGAGGGTTCGCACGAGGTTTTCGATCATCAGTGAGGGAAACAGCGAGTCAGGAGAGAACGGATCGCTTCTGAAGAGAGGTCATCCATTTCACCCTCTCCTCATCGCTACCGCCACAGGTAGCCGTCGGCTTGCGATTCACTTCCTTAACCGAAGACGAATGTAGTGGACACACGTCACCGTTCCGTTAGAAGATATACAAGAATTCACACATTTCCAAACAGTAGGATAATCAGACTCGGAAAACATAGACAAATCTATATATAATATAATATTCGTTTATTATCTAAAACCTAATTCAGTAGCAGAAAGTTAGATCCAACAACAATACAGAAATCTTTATCTACATGGCGAGAAACACAGAATATGGAGATACAATGGTAGCAACGATTCCACTTGAGCAAGCGACAGAAATAATCGAAGCGGCCGAACAGCACGCCGAAGAGATCGGGGTTCCATCAGTTATCGCAGTGTCGAATTCCGAAGGCAACCTTATCGCCCAACATCGGATGGATAGTGCATGGTTGCCGAGCGTCACCATCTCTCGGAACAAAGCCTACACGGCTGCTGGTCTGAAGATGCCGACTCACGAACTCGCCGATGTGGCACAACCCGGCGAAACGCTATATGGGCTTCAAACAGTCGACGAAGGTCGTATCGTCATCTTCGGTGGTGGATTCCCGCTCGAAAACGACGGTGAGATCGTCGGAGCCGTGGGCTCAAGCGGTGGTATGCCAGACGAGGATGTCGAAATTGCAGAGGCTGCTATCGAAAAGTTCCAAGAACTAGCCGAGTAGCGCCACTCGGCACATTCGTAAATCACACGTTCAAGAACCCTGATGGCGGGCAGTCGATTGATCTATGGTAGAGCAGATTCGACAAGCGCTGTTGCAAGTTACTTGTCCTTTAAGCTCTAATCCTGAGTACACGTGCGAGATTCAATTCGGATGAACGGGACGAATGGTTCTGAATATAAGTGTTACTGCGTCGCTTATTGAGTGAGGCGGAGTCCTTTAGTTCGCATATACCGAGCCAACCATAGGAAGTGAGCCGAGGTAGCTCAGGCTGGCCAGAGCAGCTCCCTTGTAAGGAGCACGTCGGGGGTTCGAATCCCTCTCTCGGCTTCTCCAGTTATGCAACGCGTAAGAACCGCGTCTAGGTTGTGATCAACCTGACCTACTTTGAGGTTTGCATGAGGCACGGTTGACCTCGAAAACGTGGGCACGAGCGAACGAAGACATGACGACCATTCCACCCACGTTTGCTGTCTGACTCGAAACACCTACCGCACCCAAATCAACAATTCATGATGATAAATGTCTTGCGGTCCGTTAGGCGGTGGCGCAGAAGTCCTCACAAGGAATGCGGTAGGATGGACTTGATGTGTCTACGACCAAGTCCGTCCTACCGGGTAACGCGACGGTCGAACAGGTCTTCAAAGCATTGGAGACCGAGACAGCAGCACTTTTCGAACATCTTGACTTCTCGTTTCTCGTTGACTATTCCGTGTTCGCCCCCTCGGATCGGGGGCGAACACGGGTTCACCAGCCACCGGAACTTCTGAAAGGGTTCCTTCACTGCTTCTACCACGATATCTACGGACCGCGTCCAATGGCCCAAGAACTCCACAACGAGGACGTCTGGCGACAGTGTGGATTCACGCGTCCGCCGGGACGGCGGACGCTTGAGCGGTTCATCACTGATTTCGCTTTCGTTGCTGAGGACGTGTTCATCACGCTGGTTCACGAGCTTGCCGAGCAGGTACCGCTCGGCAAGCTCTATCGAATCGATGGCACCGACATCCCTGTCGACCAGCAGGATGATGAGGCTGAGTGGAACTACGATCATGCTGAAGATGACTTCTACTACGGGTACGGCTGCTGTCTGGTGACTGCTGCTGATAATATTCCGGTTGCAGCCACGTTTACACCCGCGAAGAAGGTCGATCAGGAGACGGCGATGCGCGTCACCAGTGACGCGCTCGCCGTCAAGAAACCGATCTGGACGCTAGGTGATGCGGAATTCGATATGCTCGACTGGCACGACCGCCTGCTGGAGCAGGGGGTCGTGCCGGTTGTCCCGTATAACCAACGCAACGCTTCTGATCCGCTCGATATCGAATATCGTGTTGAGGATACGATTGCGGTTACTGAAGAGCGGTTGGATGAGGCCTATCGGAAGCGGTCACGGATCGAGACAGCGATTGGTGTCTGTAAGGATCTCGGCCTCGGGACCCCGCGGGTCCGAGGCCGAGTCAGAGTCGAATCCCACGTCTTCTTGGCGTTGTGTCTTCGGCTCGCGGTTGCACTCACAAATCACGAACGGGATAATGACATCGCTAGTCCAACCATCACCCTATGAGAACCATTCTGCGCCACCGCCGGTCCGTTGGTCGCGTCGCAAAGTCCTCTAGACTTTGCCTCTGGTAGCCTCGACTGTGAGGTCACAGCTCATGGTTGTTTTGGTTGAGCGGGTGAGGAGTTCGTCGAAGAACGCTCGGTAGTAGTCTGGATTGGCGTATTTCACGAGCCTGAGTTGGAGCAACGCCTCTAATCCGGCCTCTGTCCAGCGCATCCACTGGTTCTTGCAGCGCTTGGCGACTTCTCCCATCGCCCGTTCCACGGGGTTCGAGGTCCACGGCACCTCGAACCCCTCAAGAGCCTGCTCGGCGAACGTCACTATCGACGGCAGCCACCGCCGAAGATACCCCGCAGCCTTCCTCGAACCGTACTGCGAGAGCTGCCACGCTGTCTTCTCAATGCGCTTGGTCGTTCGCGCGATCCGTTCGCGGATCGCGGCGAACTCTTCCTCGGGGCGGTGCTTGGCGACCGAGTTCTTCAGATGAAACACCTCGTCGATCACTTCTGTGACGATCTCGGTGCGTCGCTCCAGGGAAAACACGCCGTCATCCCAGAGGTTGTAGCCTAGCGTCCGGCCGACGTGGACGAGGTCGAGCTGATGCTCGCGGTTTTCGTTGGTAAACGCCGTGACGATACTGGTATCTGCGTCACTGACGACCGCAGCGTCGTCAGTGACTGCGTTGATATCGTCGAGAGCGGCTGCTGTCTCGTCCCAGTTAGCGTTGACCGACAGATCCAGCAAGGAGTGTGAGTCCTCGGCAGTATCCTCGCCAAGCGTTGCTTGGACGGAGTGGTATGAGCGGTCTTTGTCCTGACTGTGGCACTTCGTCCCGTCGGCGATGACAGCGTCAGCGTCCGTTCCGCCAACACAGTCCGGAAGGAATTGCTTGAGCTTGGTGCCGTACTCTTTGGCACGGCGGTTGATGGTATCTGGCGACGGCATCGAAACGAAGCCGTCGCCGTGATCGGCGGCATCTCGATAGCTGAGAGAGGTAGCGAGATCGACGCTCTTGGCCGCGATATCCTGTTGATAGCGATTCTGCCCGTCGAAGTCGATGACGTCTTCGACGGGCCGAAGATAGCTCGGTTCGTCGTGGTCAGCGGCTGTATCTTCGACGTAGTGGAGGTCGAACTCGTGCTCGCCGGCGGTTGTAACGGCTGTGCGGGGGTCGGTGCCGCGGCGCTGGAACCGCTTATCACCGTTGCCGTGGGCGTATTTTTCACCACAGAGCGCCTCGACGCGGCCCGCGTCGAGGCTCTCGACCAGTTCTTCGAGAAGTACCGATTCGATGTTCTGGTCGGTGACGAACTCGGCGAGTACGGCGAGCGGTATGGTTTTGTCGTCGTCGGTACTGAGTTCGAACCGCACGTTGATTTCAGCGTGCATGGGGTGGTCTCGGTTTGGTCACCAGAGACAACCCCTTCCTGAGGGGAGTCAGTTGCTACCGAAGTCTAGACCGCTTTGCGACACGACCCATCGATTACGACGACGCCCGCGATCCCGACACCGAGCGCATCCATCCGACCGTCTGCGAGCATATCGAGCGGGCAGGCAGCTATGCCGATATTTCGACTTCGGGGACCGGTATTCACATCCTGCTTCGCGGTGAGCTTCCCGAGGGTGTGAAGGCCATCGAGGCGGCGCTTCCCGACCATTCCGAGTTCCCCGACGCCGAGATCGAGGTGTACGATTCAGGGCGGTTCGTCGCCATGACCGGCGAGCATATCCGAGCAACGCCGCGAGAGACGACCGCCGCGCAGGGGTTCGTTGATGACCTCGCCGACGAGTACGCGACCGTTGCGGAGGGGACGCCCGACGAACTCGTGCGCGACCCGGAGAACTCCCGCGCCGAACTCGCCGATGTCGAAACGACCACCGAGATTCAGAAGGTCTTTGACGCGATTCAACACACTGGCCCCCGCGACGTTCGCCTTCGTTCGACGGTGACGCACGAGCGTGGTGACGGGTCGAAGTCGCTTGACCCCGCATGGGCCGATAGCAAGAGCGGGTCACGGCTCGCACAGATTGATGATGGATGGGTGAATCGAAAAGGGATGCACGGTCTTGACGCGCTTCAGGTGGTCGCGCTGGAAGACCGGATTATCCACCGCCCCGACCAATACCCGGACGGTGAGGAGTTCTGGCAGGCGGTTGAGGCACTTCGGGAGCGCGGCGCACATATCCCCGAGTACGATCCACCAGCAGACTGGGGGGAGGGGATACATTCCGTCGAACAGTGCGCGCGCCCCGTTTACAACCCCAAAGAGTTCGATCGCGAGCAGCGCTGGAGTGAACTTCAGGACGGCCGGTATGAGGCGTTTCTTGACGGGAGTGGACCGCACGTCTGGGCCGACCCACCCGGTGTCGGTAAGAGTACGAATGCTGAACGCGCCGCCGCCCAGCGCGACCGCCCGTATTTCGCGGGGTTCGACAAACACGAGAAAGGTCGTGAGGCGATTTCCGACGACGCGACACCCGACGAGCAGTACCACCTCAAAGGCGCGGAACAGCCCCGCGAGGACTGTTGTATGGACGCCACTGCTGCAGCCGAGGGGAACGAGACCCCACACTGCCCCGAACACGGCCACCCGAACGACTGGCCCCGGATGTGTCCCATCTATGAGCGCACGCAGGAGGACCTGCTTCGCCAGCGCTTCGAGGCGCTTGTCGGCCCGCTCGGCACGCTCGGCACACACCTCAAGCTCGGACTGTTCGATGAGGACGACCACCCGTGGCACGGAACGCACGCCAGGTGGAGCGACCAGTTCGACCACCTCCTAGACGACGAGGGCCAACCGCTTGCCGAGCGGGTCGTCGGCGTTCACGAGTACCAGCTGCTCAAGAGTGCTACCGAAGGCCGCGACGTGATCGTGGACGAAAGCCCCCGGACGCTCACCACCGAGCAGCGCGTCGATGTTGACGATCTACTCCGAGCGCAAGCGCGTCTCGAACAACTCGCGGAAGTGCATCGCAGCGACGACGACAGTGCTCTCAGCAACAATCTCGCCGCGCTCGCTACCTTTGCTGACGGCCTTGCACACGCGATTGCTTGCGACGACGCCGCAGCGTTCGCGGACCTCGATACGCCCGGTGTGCAACCAGTGACCTTCGACCGGCCGGTTGACCCCAACGACCTGCCGGCGGAGGTTGCCCCCGAGGATGTCGAGCGCACGACGTGGCGGGAGTATCAGGGCGTCAATAACGAGCATTACGTCGAACACGACCGCTACGTTGCCCCGACCGAGGTCTATGACGAACCGCTTGCACAGGTCAAGCTCGCCTACAACGAGGGACTTGTAAGCCGGATTCAGCAGACCGATGATGAACTTCCATCCGCGCCGTTTTGCATCGATGCGTTGTTCGCGGCGGCTGGAAAAGCGGGAGTGCCGACTGACGACGTGCGGCGCGCGGTCGCTGTCCCGCCGGTCCTCGACGACTGTCCGTGGTGTGGGTCAGCGCTTGATGCTGAGAATGGCGCGCGGGTCTGTGCGTCCGACGAGTGTGACTGGGACGAACGCAAGAACACCATCACGCAGCAGGGCGGCGAGAAGGCGCGTGCGAGCGCGTGGCTTGACGACAATCCCGCTGATCTCGATACTGGTGAGCAGCCAGCGCTCGTTTTTGGCCGACTTCCGGCGGTCGAGAACCTTCCCAATGACCCGCTCATCCTCGACGCGACCGCAACACCCGAGAAAATCGCCGGGCTGTACGGCGCATCCATGAACGGTGTTGATATTCGTGGCGACGGCCATCTCGACCTTGACGGACGATTGAACGTCACGCAGGTCCTCGACGGCCAGTATCACGCCAATACGATCCGGCAGAGCGAGACGGCACGAGAACGAATTCAGAACGTGATCGAGACCGCTATCGATACCCATGACAAGCCATTGTTCGGGATTCGGCGCGACCTCATTTCGCTATTCGAGTTTGTGGGAACTGAGGGAGAAGACTACGAGATGCTTGTCTACGGCGGAGCACGCGGACTGAATCGTACCGAGTGTGACGCTGTGGTGTGTATCGGCGCTCCGCATCCCGATATGAACGACGTCCAGCGACAGGCCGAGCTGCTTGCGATGGACCACGACGACCTCTGTGCCGGCGGCGAGGAGTATAGTACGCGGCGGAACGCGCCGAACCCGCCCGTCTATCGGAAGTTGTTGTTCGAAGACGAATACGGCGATGGTCTCGCAGTCCCGACGAAAGCGTATTCCGGGGTTGCCGGCGCGCTGTTCCGCGAAGCCCGCGAGAAAGAACTCGAACAGTTCGTGCATCGTATTCGGCCGCTGCTCGTCGGCGACGCGGATTCCGCGAAAGATGCCTATCTCCTGACGAACGTACCCACGAACCTCCCAGTTGATGAAGTCTGTCGGTTCGAGGAGCTTGCCGATGACCTCTCGGCGCTGTTCCCCGTTCCCGAGCGAGCGATCGAGTTGCTGGGTCACGGCAGGGACGTGCTCGTCGGAGACGGTCCAGACGGCTTTCGTGACGGGGCATTGGTCGAGAAACATGACGACGGAACGCTTGCCAACAAGGTTGCTGGCTGGCATCAGCTGGCCCAGTTGAACGGCATGGACGTGACCGAGCGTACCGTTCGCAACTGGATTGACGCGCTCGAAAGCGTCGGTCTGCTCACCGCCGAAAACTACGAACAGCGCGCTGGAGTGTCCTACACCGCTGAAATTTCTACTTTGAAATCAGCGTTACAGGTATTGTCTAGTAACGTCGGTTTCGAAGTAGCCGCTGTACGGCGATTAGCCGAAAAAATCCGCGAATCGGATGGGGCGCTTGAGTGGCTTGCGTGGGCCGAAGGCGTCTTCGACCTCTCCGGCGACCGCTGTGAGTGGGGACCACCGCCCAATCCACCCGGATAGACCCCGCCGCGAGGCATGATTGACGCGGTACGTGTAGCGGGCGGGCCAGCGGCGGCTTCGGCCTTTCACGCCTTGTGTAACATTTAGAGTGGTTTTGTAGCATCATCTGTTACATAAGGCGACGGAACCACCAGTAAATCTCAAAACAGGGTTGTTGAGCCAGAACGGACAACTAGCGAAAGTATTATCCATCAAACCAGCGAAATAACAGACCGATTAGAAGGTGAGTGAAATTCATGGGTCCAACTATCGATCTAGATCAGGCAGATCCTAGACTGAAAACAGCACTTGATGACGGGCTTGGAAATCAATTCGAACAAGCACGTCAGCAGGCTATCGACAAACTAGACCGATTGGACGAAAAAAATGGGTTGGCGTTTTGGCTCCAAGTTGTTGGTGACGGATCGCCGATGATGAGCGATCAAGAAAGCCAAATCGAACGTTCGACCTTGCATCAAGTCGCGCATCTTGCTGGATACAACGATGAGCTTATTTATCCCGATATTGCTCAGATAGCAACACGGCTATTCGCCCATCATAACGGGTTCTTCTCTGATTTGAGAGATATGAGAGACCCCATGCAAATTGCCCGCGAAGATGTCCAAGAACTCATTTCCATCGCCAATCAGCTATATCCGTCTGACCAATATCCAGACGGTGCTGTCCAGTATCCTGAACCAGTATCAATAGAAGAGCGATGTGACCAAGCAATTGCACTGCTCAATGAATCTGATCTCACAACGTTTTGGTTCCAACTATTGACGTATGAAGGTGAAATCACAACGTTCTCTGTTTCTTCGGAAGGAGAAGCATCGGTGGATACATGACCTAAGCATCCCATTGAGTATGTTCATTCTGGCCCGGAAGGATTAGCAGACTTGGAACTGTATCAGCAGCTGACTGTCGAACCGCTCATCCAGCATCTGTTCATTGCAGCTCGAACCGCTGACAAGCCGCTCGATGAGTTTGGCGAAGAAAGCGTGAAATTGGCACAAGAACACAACTACTTCGCCGAAGAGCCATCTAGTCTGTAGTACGTCTCGCACTGTGTCTGGTTCGTTTCATCGGTGTTGGTCGATCGCGTCTGTGAGCTGTTTCGTATTCGGAGCTTCGAGTTTTTTCTCGTTAACAAAGATCGTTGGTGTGCCTTCAACGCCCTTCTGCTGGCCTTTCTGTATGTTCTCGTTGATGGTGCGGCAGTACGCTTGGTCACGAGCAGCCTTCCGCACCGGATCTGGTGCGATGTTGATATCCTCGGCGAGACTGGCGAACAGATCGTCTGAGAAATCGTCTTGGTGGCGGTAGAGCGCTGTCGCATAGCGGGCAAACGCTGTGTCGCCACTCCGGCGTTGGACCTCCCGTGCAGCACTCGCAGCCGGACGGGACCAGTCGTCAACTGGGATGGGGAAATCGTAGTGACGGTAGGTGATTTTCCTTGACTGCAGATACTGCTGGCGAAGCGTTGGCATGACGTTGAGCGCAAACTCCCGACAGTGTGGGCACGAAAAGTCGCTGAATTCGACAACAGTTGGCCCCGAACTCGATTGGCCGAGGGTTGGAGCGTCAAGGTCGGCTGGTGGAGTGGTCTCGCAGTCTGGTGTCGATGGACCGCCACCGAAACCACCAGCACCGACGATATACAGGCCCGTGGCTCCAGCGACACCGAACGCGCCTGCTTTGAGATACTGCCGACGGGTGTGCTTGCCCATTGTTCTATCTGGGGGTGCCATCCCGGAGACGGACATCACGGACGTGTTGGTGTCGAGATGGTGGTACGATGGGATCGCTGCTGAAATCCATACTATGGTTATGGGATTGGATGATAGAAATCTTCGGGATAAAGATTAAATTGTCGGATGGAGAACAAGCAGCATGGCTTCTCACGATCGCGATCAGGACGCGCTTGACGGCGACACGCTTGCTCAGCGATTCAATCGCTCTCATCAAGAGGTAGGGGAATGTGATTACTGCTCGGGAAACATCACATCGGGGGCAGAGATAGCCCTCTACGCTTCGGACACGACTCTCGGCACCGAGAGTGGGTCCCAGTCGTCTCAGGCGTCTCAGCGTAGCTGGTGGCTGCATCGCAGCTACTGCGAAGGGTGTGACCAGCATGAGATTGTGTACCCACATCAGGGAACACACGAACTACTCTACGAAGCAACGATTACTGAGAAGGGGGAGTTGAGTAACTGTACGATTCGAGCGGAGTCGCCTGCAGACGACGGTGTGTCATGGGACGCAAGCGAACTCTTCGAGGCTGCCTATGATCGACCGTTGGAAGAGCAAGCACAGGAACTGGCTGCGCATGGCTATTCGTATGGTCATCAGGATATCGTCGACGATCTCAGGCTCGCTGGGATCGCCGTTTCGGATCTCTTCGATGGTGATGGTGATCTGCAGCTGTCGTCGCGCGAGCGGGACACGCTTCGAGAGCAACTGCTAGCGAATCTGTTGAAAACTGCTTCCGGTGGGGAGAGATGACTTTCACTTTCATCACCGAGCGTCGTCATCGCGACTGAAGACAGTGATCAGAAGCGATGCTCACTCCCCTGACCAGCATGGATGTGAAGTAGAGTCAGTAGAATGGGATCCTAGGACCGAACTCATGGTTTCAGATGCGTCACGTGGGGAGATAGTAGCGGGAGGATACATCCCGTTCAGCATCCCGCTGGTACTCGGTCGAGAGGCAGTATCGATCGGGGTAGGGGTTGGGCAGCCATCGATGGTGGCTCTCTCAGTCACTGCGTACGCGCCGCTCGTTATTCGGGGGTTTATCATCGCGGGATTGATCGGTGGCGTCGCCGGGGCACTGTATGGCGCTCATGCTGATAACCCACAGAAAGAGCGCTATACCCGCAACTTTCGGACATATTCGATGGGGCTTTTCGCTTGCGCCCTCCTGGTTGGGCTCGTCCTCGATCTCGTCCTCTGTTCTGGCATCCTCTCGACCGACTGTGTTGATATTATCCCCTATGTTTAATTTGTACGAGCAATGAGATTGGGTTAGAGTTGGGTCAGTACCTATGCGATCATCCACACACACAGCTGGTCTCGCTGGCACTGTCGCTGGTGACCGAGCGATGCCGTCGGTTTCGTCTACGTGGGTCACTCCAGAGGTGGATGGGAGAACACCAATGGTGGTGAACTGAATGGGATATACACGTGAGTACCTTCGGGTGACGCCCACTTCGGAGGAATTTTCGCCGCGAAACATTCCGGAGACGATCAGTACGTTTCACAAACTCTGGCGAAGTCGCTCATGCACGTGGAAGCAGGTGTTGAACGTGTTCTCTAGTTTGACACCTGCCCCAGTAACGTTCGAGTTGATTGCGCTTTCGCAAGGGGAGGGTGAACCTGTCGAGTTCTACTACGGGGTTGACGATCCGAGAGAAGACGCCTTCGATACGCTGGAAAAACGGCTGCGGTCGATCTACCCGTCGTCGTTCGACATCGAACGAGTCGAAGAGGATCTGATCGCCAAACTCGTTCCTCCTGTTAAGTATCCAGCATCGGAGTTCGCCGATCGTCTCGAACAGGGGAAGTTGTACTATGATCCGGACGAAGATCGTGCCGCCAGACACACGCAGACACAGACACAGTCCGGTAGTGGATCGGCAGCAAGTGCGGACGGCGGTGTCGATGTCTCGGATGGTGCGCAGACGTTCACCCATCCCGATGGAACAGTGACGCTTGATCCGCCGAGTGCGATACCAGATGATCGGTCGTTAAGCCATCTGTCGCGCCCGACGCTCGCGACTGAGATGGATGAGCCCGAACCCGTTCAGGAGGATACACAGACGGATAGTCAGGGGAGCGAGCATGAAGAGAGGAATGACGTAGCCACATCTGAAGACAACGATTGGTCTGATGCTGCCGTCTCCGACGAGTCGAGCAGTGACGGAGAATATTTGTCGGGAGACGAGCAGTATGTGTACGCTCGGCCGCCGCTCGACGAGATCACTCCCACTGGAGTCCGGTGGGAGGCGCATGCGGTGACCGAGAAGAAGGACTATATGACGATGCTGAAGCCGTTTTCTGAACAAGCGCCGGCCTCTGTTTCATCGGCAGAGCTCGACCGTGAGCGAGATGAGCCGGTAAAGGCAGAGCCACCATTGGCAACGTTGATCGACCACCTGACCGAAGCCTCGCAACCGCTTGCATTCCAAGTCCTGTTTCGGCCAAAGGAAGACTGGTCACACAAGGCAAAGGGCCGCCGAAGGGATATTCAAGCACGGACAACCACCTCCTACGAGACGGGATCATACAATTCCGGTCCGGGCGGGGGCGGCACATCGATCGAGTATGATGTCGGGCCGGACGAAGGAAGCGACGACCAAATGCGGCTGGATCTATTGGATCAGGTCAATTCAAAACAGTCGTTTTTCACGAACGTGCGCGCGTTTTCCGCACTGGTTGATGGCGGTATTCCTCCGGATCTCGACGAAAAACTCGATCAGATCTGCCCGGCGTTCGATATGTTTGACGGGGAATTTTATCGCATCGAAGGCGAGCGATTCGGCCAAGGGGTAAGCGGACGATTCTCGGCGAAGTGGTCGTTCAAACGCTTCCGCGAGCGGACGATGAAGGTCGGGTCGGGACTCATCCCTGGGACGGGTATCTGCCAGCAGAGCGGCACGCGGAACAACTGCCTCCCGAGTAACAAACTCCGGCCCGGCGGACGGAGAATCCGGCCGGATTTCATTCTCGATCCGGACGAGCTCGCCAACCTCCTGATAGTGCCGCCGTCGAGTCAGCTCTCAGTTGAAGCGGCGCGGGGAGCACGTGCTGAACAGGAGGCTCGAAACCCCCAGCCACGGCCGCATCAAGATATCATGGGGAAACTGCGGACCGGTCTCGCGACCGGCTTCGCAAAGGACAACGATGGGAATCCAGAAGGCGTTCCAACATGCATTCCACCAGCGTTGCTGTTTTACCACTATCTCCGGGCAGGAACTACCGGTGCGGGGAAGTCCGTCGCGCTCAATAACGACATCCTCTCGCTGTACGAAACGACGGATGGGCCGATATTCGTCGTGGATCAGAAAGGCGGCGACATGATGGAGAACTATATGCGTACGCACGCGGCGCGATTCGGATTCGAGGATCTCAAGGAGAATGTCCTCTACTTCGATATTCCAGACATCCTCCCCGGCCTCTCGTTTTTCGACATCCGATCGGCACGGGACGAGGACCGAAGCCGGACGGACGCTGCGCAGTACCAGGCCGATTACTACGAGGAGATTGCCAAACTCCAGATGGGCGAAGAGAAATACGAACAAGCGATCACATCACCAACGCTGATCAAGCATCTCGTGAAGGCGCTCTACGATGAGGAACACGGGCTGCAAAACGGGAATGCGAACGGGATGTACCGCGAATCGGTCGATTATTTCCCACACGACGCACTCGAACGAGAACTGGACCAAATGCGGCATGCGAAGGCAGAAGACGACATGAGTCTCGCGCCACAATCGAGCAATGACCAGACGCAGCGAGTGTTTAAACGGCGTCTGATGTCTGTCTCGGATCGCCGGTTCGATGCGGTGATGGATGGTGTGGAAAACCGGATCGGGGCGGTGTCTCAGGACGACCGCCTCCGTGAAATTTTCAATAACACTGAGCCACGATTTGATTTTCGCGAAATCCTTGACGAGCGTAAGGTGGTGTTATTGGACTTCGGACGGCTACGCGACGAGTCGGCGCGACTCATGACAGCGGTAGTCCTCACGCAGCTGTATGACGCGCTGCGGGATCGGGACGCATCGTCGAAACCTGACGACTACGTGGCGAACCTGATCATCGACGAAGCCGCGTCAGCGGTGGTGTCGGACACGATGAACACGCTGTTGGAGAAAGGTCGAGAATTCGCGTTGAGTGTGGGGGTGGCGGTGCAGTTCCCTCAACAGTTCCAAGAAGAAGGTGATCGGGGTGTGTATCTGAACGCGCTGAACAACATTGGGACCAAGTTGATCGGAAAGGTCAACGTCGACGACGATTTGGCGAAAGCGCTGTCACACGAAGATCTGGACAAAAGCGAGGTCGATAACGTGATCGGTGCGATGCCGCGCGGGGAGGTTTTGACTCAGATACCATCACCGACGTTCGGGAAAACTGGTCCAACACCGTTCACCGCGGCACCGATGCCGATACCGCCAGGCCATCCAGAGGGCGAGAACCCATTCACAGACGAGGAAGAAGCCAAATTCCAGAAAACGCTCAAACGCGTCCGCGAACACACGCGGAACGAGTACGGAGTTGCGGGCGACGAAGGGCCGCCGGAAGAACAGACGCCAGAAGAGATCCAGGAACTGGTCGGAGTGGATACGAACAACCTCGATGACTTGTTGGCTCACACAGTTGCGAATCTCCAGCTGCGGGTAGATATGCCCACCAAGCCAGACCACCCGGACGAAACGACACTGGACAAATCTACAACAGACGATGCTGACCCGGTAGATGAGGACGACGATGAAACACCGGAGACGGGTCGGGATGCAAATGTGTGGATTGCCGCCGAGGACGTTGACGACGAAATCGAAGCATATTTCGAACGTGTCGAAGGCGACGTATCGCCACCCGATCAAGAAACGCTCAGCGGCGTTCGTGAGAAATCACAGCTGTTCGAGATGCAGCTGGGCGATGAGCACCAGCCAGTCGTGAGACTGACTGCAATGGGTGAAGAAACCGTTACCATCGAGACGGGATCGGTCCGAGCGTCAGGTGGGGACGATCACGACTCGGCGCTTGAGCGTATGCATACCGCGCTGTCGGCCCGCGGCTATCACGTTCAAGTGTTCGAGCAGGATCGGAGTGATATGGGTGATGCACAAGCGTTCCACCCGGATGGCGAGGAGACCTACGCTATCGAAGCCGAGACGACGACACCAGACAACCCACGGAAAGTGCTGAAAAACCTGCGACGGGCCCAAGAAGACGGCCATCAGCCAGTGTTCGTCGTCGAACCGGGTGAAGACGACAAAGATTTCGAGTACTGGGCAAACCGTGTCGAAGGCATCCTCAACCCGCCGGTGAAAAACATCGTCGAGGAAAGCGGCGATGTCGCGTTGTACACAACCGACGACCCGCTCACATTCAACGGCGGGCGAGCAGTCCGGGAAGCGACGAGCGAAGGTCGGCTATCGCTCTGGACCCAGAAATGCGAAGAGCTAGTGTTGACGGACTCGTTGAACGTCGAGCACGCCACGCTATCGAGTCTTGATGAAGTAGGTGCGATGCGAGAGTTCCCCGGCGTTGCGCACTATAACGAAACCGACGGCAGCTACACGGTGATCAAAGACAACGGCGGGAAACTGACGTACCCCGACCGTGAATCACTCAGGGACAGGTGGATCGAAGTGAAACGGCCGTTCATTCCCGAGATCGATCTGCCGAATCCAGAGTTCGATCACGACGATTATGTCATCGTCATCCTCCCAGAAGACAACACCAAAGAGCCAGTGGTTTACCGCGATGGTTCGACGTATTCGCTCGATGTATTCGGTGAGGAATCGTTTGAATCAATCCCCAGTTTCGATGTTTCTTCCGCTCCGTCAGAAGAGAATGATAACACATCCTCTGAGCAGCAGACAGCGGTGAATGGTGGTCGTGATCCAGTCGATAACGGGGCGACCAGCGATGATCATGCTGACGAAACACCTCACAATTCTGGTACTGGTAGTCAAGAATCTATGGGTGAGGGAATGACCATGGAAGAAACCCCTGCCGACGAGGCGGTTGGTCCCGATTCGGTTAATGCTACTCCTCATGATTCTGATACTGGAAACGGGGAGTCTATGAGTGATGAAGCAGACCCGAAAGAAACCCCTGACAAAGAACTTGGTGATCCGGATGATGGAGTGGCTGCATTTGCCGTCACCCATCTCGTCGAGGCAGAAGACACTGTCACTCCAGTCGGCGAAATATATGACGTATACGAAGAGTACACGGATACACATCGATACGAAACTCGGAACCGAAGCCAGTTCACAAGATCGTTGAAGAAGGTGATTGACTACGATATTATGACCAAATCGAAACGTGTTGATGGAGAGCCAACCCGAGTCTACATCGGAATCGATTTCAGTTTCAGATAATCCCAATCTCCCATCTCTGTATTTTGATATTTCAATCCCTATCTCGGTGATTACCAGGTATTCTAGTTAGAATCCATTCACAACAAAAATCACCATACGGAGCGGCGTTACGGGAATATTATTCGTGGGTAAAACGGGACTTACCACTTGATCCATTCGAGACACAAAATCGCCATACTACGCGGTGTTACGCCGATTTATGGTCTTGGATTGTCATCATCAACCCCACTCAGTCGCCGTAACGCCGTTCCATCATGCGATTTTCTTCATTATGGGGGTGGGTGTAACGGCAAAAACCAACTAATATAGATGGGGGGGTGGCCGTTGGCCGAGGCTTTCAGCCGAGGAGTAGAGACAACACAGTACATCCAGGGGTGAACACACTATGTCAGGAGGTAGAGGGCTACCTCCTCCAATCTCACAGAGCATATCACAACACACCCCCCCTCACACGAGCTCTCCACAACCACACTCACCCCCAACAACTCATCACTCACCCACGACCACAACAGCACCCACAGCAACAGCTCACATCCGACATCGAAACCACAACCGCACCCAGAACAGATCGAAACCGCAACCGCACTCAGCACACCATCCAAACAGAAACAGCACTCAGCATCACCAGCAACTACCCACGACCAACCAGGAAACACGGATCACCGACAACCCCAAACACTACCGAAAATTACCCTCAAATCAGAGCCAACCAACACACCCGAATCAGCAATTCGCATCACCGAATGTCTCCACAAACTGGTACATTGAAACAGGAAGCTCGAGGTCACGATCCGAAACGGTTGACCACAGGATCGCCACAGCAATTTATCCACCCCAGTGGGGTGAGGGAATTACAATGATTCAGACACTACTCACAAGCATCGCCTCAGTGCTCTCAACCAGCCACGACGACACTCCATCGAACCACTCAGAACTCTCACCCTGTGCAGCACAACTCCACTGCAACCATCCAGCAGACAAACAGTACGAACGCCTCGACGACGGCTACGTCCACCGACTGTGTGAATGCGGTGCCTACCTCTCCTGTCGCGACGCCACCCCAGCCGACGCAACGCTCGAGCCATGGGTCGGCACAGACACGACACACCCCGACAACCAATAGGACGCCACCCCATTTATCGCACACCCCGAAGGGGTGAGGTGTTCGGAAGATGGCCAGCACTCAGCCACCGACGGACGAACAGACACGCAACTGCCCCGACTGCGGCGACGAGATGGACTACGACGTCATCCGCGAACACGGGACCGAATTCGCAACGACGCTCTACCAAGGCTGGTGGTGCAGCAACTGCTCGAAAGGCATGGTCCACTGCGACGACTGCAACAGCCTCCACCACCCGGACTTCGAATGCGCGCCGAAAAAGAAAGCCCGTCTCGAAAACGCACGCGAACAATGGGGCGGGGTCGCAGAAATCCCCCGATACGGGTTCGTCGACATCGACGACTGCGAACTGATCAACGACGACACAGCAGTGTACAGCAAAGACGGTCGCTGTCCGCACTGTGGCGGCGACCTCATCTTCGAACTGCGGCGAAACCCCCGGTTCGCACACCAACGCCCCCATCCCGATCCAGAATACACAGCCATCGCCGAATACTGCTCAGAAATCACCGACGGCTGCTCATACCGACACACCTGATAACCCCTTTTTCCCATGTCTGCGCCCGCACAGCACAGCACAGCACAGTACAGTACAGCACCGCATCGGGTTGGGACTCCCTCCGGTCGTCCCAACCCTGCTCCGGACATCATCTCGTCTCGCCCGTCCCAATCGCCCCGTCTCATCACAGCTCAGCTCAGCTCCTCTCCTCACATCTCGTGTCGCACCACCGAGCCCAGCAAATCGAAGAAGACCGGTGTGTACGCCGCCCCATTTGTCGCACACCCCGAAGGGGTGAGGTGTTCGGAGAGATGAGTACCTACAGCCGTGCCGACGGACGCACAGACGACGAAACATGCCCCAACTGCGGGCACACCGGCGAACCGATCGTCCACGAACAGCGCGTCGACCACGCCGATCCCAGCAACACAGTCCCGGTTCTCGCCCAGTGCGGCGAATGTGGCCACCCGCTCTAACTCCAGACCAATGGACTCCATCACCGATCGCATTCGACGACACGCGACCAGTTCCCAGACACTGACAGACGTCATCATCAACTCCGTTCGCCAACGCTACCGACAGCACATCACCGACTCTGATTCACCGATCGAACAACGACTGAGCGTTCGGTCGCACAGCAACCAGCCAATGGACGAAGAGCTCCTCGACGCTGGCTACGCCGAACTCGGCGACATCGTCCAAGCCTACTGCGATCACCCGCCGGAACTCCAGGACGAATACCTCGACGACATCCATCTCCACCGAAGCTGTAAGTGCGGCACGTACCTCGGACTCGTCGACGACCAGTAACGGCTTCCCGGCTTTTTTTTGACAGCGCTGCAACCGCGGCCGGACGGCGTGTCCGCCCCGCGACCGCGACGCGTGGGACAGACGTCCCACGCTGCTTCCACACTACAGCCTCCTGCCCACCACGACCGCACCGCAACCGAAAAACGCATCGCGCGCGTTCCTCACGCGCGTTCAGCACGACCGCTACCGCCACCGTACCGCCACTGCTACCGCTACCGCGACCGCTGCCAGACCGCGACCGCTGCCGGACCACAACCGCCACTGCTTACCGCTACCGTACCGCTACCGCCACCGTACCGCCACTGCTACCGCTACCGCGACCGCTGCCAGACCGCGACCGCTGCCGGACCACAACCGCCACTGCTTACCGCTACCGTACCGCTACCGCCACCGTACCGCCACTGCTACCGCTACCGTACCGCTACCGCGACCGCTGCCGGACTGCTCCGTACTGCTACCGCTACCGTACCACAACCGCTACTGCTACCGCGACCGCTGCCGGACTGCTCCGTACTGCTACCGCTACCGTACCACAACCGTACTGCTACCGCGACCATACCGTGACCGCTACCGTACCACTACCGCACCAGCTATCCAGGACCGTCTTTTTCCCAAGCATACTCCTTCCGATACGATCTGTTAGTAGGGGCTTCTATAACTCTCTCTGGTCAGTTTTGTCTCGTCCAAGAGGACGGAAGACAGGTGTGTACGAAGCCCCATTTATCGGGCCCCCCGAAGGGGTGAGGGTTTCAAGAGATGAACGTCGTCACAGCAGCGGACGGCGATGCCTCTCCCGTACAAAGAACGGTGAGGGGAGATGAAGCCCTCAAGGTTCTACCAATGAGTAGTGAGAGCTACAGCAGTAAGACGGTTTCGGTCGCACAGGACGACAACGATGCGGGCGCAGAGACGGCCACCGAGCGGTGTGCCACGCGGTTCCGAGAGCGCGGGAACACGAGGACGAACGACCACGTGACGCCGGCAGATGCGTTCACGGCACCAACGAGTGTGACTCAGCGCGAGGGTGAGAGCGGCCTCGGTCGAGACAACATCGCCCTCGACGTGCGCGAGGACGATGAAGGCGGCGTCACCAGCCCGGTTGCGTCACAGGTCGCATCGGACGAGATCCTCGCCCAGGTGGGTGCCACCGAGAGCGGTCAGCCGACGGTGACCTCAAAACAGCGCGAGCTCGACATCGAGACCGAGCAGGGTGAGAACGTCGTCTACATGGGCAACTTCGACTTCGCCGAGACGGACGATGATCCCTACGACTGGACGTGTGCCTTCGACGAGGAACGTCGGACACTCGAACAGGAAGAGCGTGCAGCCGGCGTCGAAGCCGAGTTCGATCGACACCACGACCGTGCTCACGCCGCGCACGAGCGCGGCGAGGAGCCCGAACAGGCCACTGCAGCGGCCACCAAGCGGCTGGCTCAGTCGTGGCTCCCCGACCCTCGCGGGACGACGGTCGAGGAAGTTCGAGAGGAGATGGAGGCCGAGGCGGCGAAGCCCCATCCCCGAGAGCGCACCTCGAAGGAGGTCGCCGGAACGATCTACACGGAGGCCAAGCGCATCCGAGAGCAGTACGCGGAAGCGTGCCCGGATGTGCATCTCATCGCAAAAGACATCGCCCAGCGCGTCGCCGCTGGCGACGAGCTGAACGAGGCGATCCTCGCAGCCGATGAGCACGCTGGCAGTACGAAGCCCATCTCGGGCCAGCGCCAGTACATCGCGAACATCTCGAAGTGGCAGTGGGATGCTACCATCGAGGGCGAAGTCGTCACCCTGTGGGAACCGAACGATCCCGCGAGTCAACAGCAGGTCGGTCTCGTCGATGATGGCTCCGGGCAACAGTGCAAGGTCACGGTCTGGAACAACTCCTACGAGGAGACGATCCTCCACGAGGGTGACCGGGTGCGGATCATCGACGGTGAGCCGGATCGGTACAACGGGCAGCCGACGTTGGCCGTCTCCGGTCGGACCGAGATCCGGGTGCTCGAAGAAGGTGACGGACCAGCGCCCCAGGGGGCGCGCTGGTACAATCCCCCGAGCTTCGACGAGCCATCGATGGAGGAGATCCATCGACGGCGGACCTACCGACACCGGAACCCCGAGCGAGGATTCTCGGCCAACCCGAACGAGCGGTTCGCAAGAGGCGATACCACCATCGGGGTTGAAGAATTCATCAGTTCGGAGTAGCCGTCCACAGCGGTTTTCGGTTTTTTTTGGCGACTCCGACCACCCGCGCTTCGCTCCCGACGGTCGCTCGCGCGTCCTCCCCAGCCTCCTCCCTGCGGGGCGCACTGACGTGCGCCTCCTCGGTCGTCCCTCGCGCGCGGACTGCGCCAAGGCGCAGTCAACGCACGCGCCACCGCTACCGGACCGTTCCGTATCGCTCCGGACTGCTACTGCTACCGCCACTGCCACTGCCACCGCGACCGTACCGTAACCGCTACCGTACCGCTGCCAGACTGCTCCGTACTGCTACCGCTACCGCCACCGTACCACTACTGCTACTGCTACCGCGACCATACCGCGACCGCTGCCAGACCGCTAACCGCTGCCGGACCACTACCGCTGCCGGACCACTACCGCTACTGCTACTGCTACCGCTACTGCTACTGCTACCGCTACTGCTACTGCTACCGCTACCGTACCACTACCGCACCAGCTGTCCAGGACCGTCTATTTCCAAGGATGCTCCTTCCGATACGATCTGTTAGTAGGGGCTTCTACAACTCTCTCCAGTCCGTTTTATCTCGTCCAAGAGGTGGATGACAGGTGTACGCCGCCCCATTTGTCGGAACCCCCGAAGGGGTGAGGTGTTCGAGAGATGAGCAGCACCAGCGCCGACGGCGACGAGGGACAGACTCGTGATTGTCCGGACTGCGGGAGCGAAATGGAGTATGACGTCATCAAGGAGGCCGGCAATGAACAGCAGACGACGCTGTACGAGGGATGGTGGTGTAGCTCCTGCCGGTGCGGGATGGTCGCCTGCGAGCACTGCGATGGTCTGCACCATCCTGACTTCATCTGTGAGCCAGAGCGGAAAGCGCGACTCGAAGCGGCGAAAGAGAAGTACGGCAGTACGGCGAAGGTGCCCGGCCATGGTCTCGTCCCGCTCGAGGAGTGCGAGACGATCGGCAAGGGGACACCCGTCTACATCATCGACGATGGGTGCCCCGAAGACGACTGCGACGGCGATCTCGTCTTCGAGATGGTGAAGACAAGCGACTTCGCGAAGGGGCGGCGACCCGAGGCCGAGTATCAACCGATCTGTGATTACTGCTCGAAGTTCGATGACGGCGAGTGTAGCCACCGGCGGCCGTGACGGCGCGGGGTTCCTTTTTTGGTGCGTGTCGACCACCCGCGCTTCGCTCCCTGCGGTCGCTCGCGCGTCCTCCCCAGCCTCCTCCCTGCGGGGCGCACGTTGTGCGCCTCCTCGGTCGTCCCTCGCGCGCGGACTGCGCCAAGGCGCAGTCACGCACGCGCCGCCGCTACCACCGGGTCCTACTACTACTGCTATCACTGCCACGACCGCTACTACTCCTACTTCCACGATGGTTGTCGAGTACAACTACGAGGGTGGACGACCGGTGTGTACGCCGCCCCATTTGTCGCACACCCCGAAGGGGTGAGGTGTTCGAAAGATGGTGACCAACTCCAGCGCCGACGGCGACGGTGCTCGCTCGCAAACCACCCACGCCCCTGACGGTCTCTCGGTGATCGTCGCCGGGTCGCGATCGATTCTCGACTGTCTCTCGCCGGACGGCCAGCGCCGGATCGTTGCCGAAGCCATCGACGAATCCGGCTTCCCGGTTGCGGAAGTCGTCTCGGGGACGGCTCGTGGCGTCGATCAGCTCGGCGAAGATTGGGCCGACGAACACGGTATCCCAGTCGAGCGCTTCCCTGCCGATTGGGATACCCACGGTCGATCAGCAGGCCCCATCCGTAACGAGGAGATGGCCGAGTACGCCGACGCCCTCGTGGCCATCCACGTCAACGACTCGCGCGGGACGGCGGACATGATCGACACCGGACGCGAGCTGCTTGGACGGGATCGCGTCCACCGGGTGCCGGTCACGGCCAGCGAGTGAGGCTCCCGGTTCCGAGAGGAAGGATGCAAGAGAGACGAACAGACGAGAACGCGAGCGCTACGCGACTCGATGAAGACCGCTGTGGTGCAGCCCGATTTGTTTCCCCCCAGAGGGGTGAGGTGTTCAAGAGATGAGTTCAAAAACCGCTAACCAGCAGATGGTCGCAGCCGTACAGAGTGGACCGAACACGACACCGCGCTTGACAGCAACTCTCGGCGCGCTGCTAGCGTACGCGCCGTTCGGCTGGTGGATCGCCGACGCCTATCCAGCCTTCGCCGTCGCGGGCGGCATCGCTGCAGTGGGCGTCGCCAGCATCCCCGACAAGCTGAGCCCGTGGATCATCCCCGACGAGTGGACGCACTCGCTGCTGGGTGCCGCTGCCGTCGGTGGACTGGTAGCCGCCGCCGGCTGGCTGATCGCCGACAACATCGTCATCTACGCAGGCTCACGAATCGTTACTTCAGAAGCAGCAGCACAGTACGGCTTCGCCGTCGGCGGGCTGGCTGCGTACGGTCACATCCTTGCCGATGGACTCACTGCGACTGATGTCCGGCCGCTGTGGCCGATCTCGGAACGTGAAGGCTCTCTCGATCTGCCCGCGCTGGTCGATCCTCGAAACAACGACGGACGGATCAATCTCGTCGGGACGATCGTCATCGTCGCACTCGCCGTTGGCGTGATGTCATCGACAGTGACTGCAACGATGTTGTGAGATCGCCCCAGCTTTTTTGTTGAGTGTGCGGCCACCCGCGCCCTCGCTTCGCGTCGGGCGCGTCCTCCCCATCCTCCTCCCTGCGGGGCGCACTCACAAGGAGTGCGCCTCCTCGGTCGTCCCTCGCGCGCGGACTGCGCCTGGCGGCGCAGTCACGCACGCGCCACCGCTACCGCTACCGGACCGTTCCATATCGCTCCGTACTGCTACCGCGACCGCTGCCAGACCGCTAACCGCTGCCAGACCACTACTGCTACCGCTACCGCCACTGCCACCGCTACCGCGACCGTACCGTAACCGCCACCGTACCGCTGCCGGACTGCTCCGTACTGCTACCGCTACCGCCACCGTACCACTACTGCTACCGCTACCGTACCACAACCGCTACTGCTACCGCGACCATACCGTGACCGCTACTGCTACTGCCACCGTACCGCGACCGCTGGCAGACCGCTACCGCTACCGTACTGCTACCGCGACCGAGACCGTACCACTACCGCACCAGCTGTCCAGGGGGCATCTTTTTCCAATCATACTACTCTCGGTGCGATCTGTTAGTAGGGGCTTCTACAACTCTCCAGTCGGTTTGTCTCGTCCAAGAGGTGGATGACAGGTGTACGCCACGCCCCATTTGTCACACCCCCAAAGGGGTGAGGGTTTCGAGAGATGACCGTCGTCGTGACAGCGGCAGACAGCGACGCCTCTCCCGTGCAAAGAACGGTGAGGGGAGATGAAGCCCTCAGGTCTAATCCAATGAGCAGTGAGAGCTACAGCGCTAAGACGGTTGCGGTGATGACCGACGAACAGACCGGACGAACGTTCGACAGCGACCACGAGCCAGTCGTCGACCTCGAAGAAGATATCGTCGGTAGCAAGAATCATCTCCTCGGTTAAGCCGTCGTCTCTCCCCTTTTTGGCAGTGGTGCAACCGCGGCCGGACGGTGTGTTCGCCCCGCAACCGCGACGCGTGGGACAGACGTCCCACGCTGTTTCCGCACCCGCGACCGCCGTTTTTCCTCCCCGAAGGGGTGAGGGGGCCACGACCCCCCGCGGACGTACCGACAGTCGATCCTGGTGTCTGATCAGGTCGATTGCCGCTGAGTCGAGGCGGGTTCAGTCGAGATCGTCGCATTCCGTTCCGCGTCCGCTCGGCAGTTTTGTTTCCCCTACGGGGGTGCAGGGGTCGAGAGCACACACGAAGCGTGACTCGGCCCGTCCAGTCGAAGTCAGAGGGAGTTCACAATGTCTGTGACCGAAACCAGTCAGTCGATCGAGGAACAGTTCCAGAACAACGCCGGTATCGAGGTCGATAGCGACGAGGTCGAACAGCGAGTGAGCACGCTGGTACACGAGTACATGGTGCCCGAGGATGAAGCACGTCGGAGCGTCGTCACGCACCTACTCGATGAACACGACATCGAGCGTGACGCGTTCTACGCTCAGTCGGGGTCGGGGAACGATCTCGTGGCGTGTGGCGACATCGACAAGCCCGAGTTGTGGATCGACGTGCGCGCCGAGGTCGTCCAGCTGTGGGAGCCCAAGAGCGATTCCATCGCACAGGTCGGCCTGCTCGCCGACGAATCCGGCACGGTGAAGTTCGTCTCGTGGGCAACCTCGGACCTGCCGGAGCTCGAAGAAGGTGAAACATACGCGCTCGAAAACGTCGTCACCGATGAGTACGACGGCCGCTATTCGGTGAAGCTGAACAAGACGACCGAGATCGAGCATCTCGACGAGGAGATCGACACTGACAACGACGACTACGGGTCGGAGTCGGTCACCAGTGAAGGTGCGCTGGTGGCGATTCGCCCGGGCAGTGGGCTGATCAAGCGTTGCACTCGTGACGACTGCACGCGCGTCCTCAACGATGGTCGGTGCTCCGAGCACGGCGAGGTCGAAGGTGAGTTCGACATGCGGATCAAGGGCGTCCTCGATGACGGTCAGGAGGCCGAACCCGTCATCTTCGATCTGGAGGCCACCGAGGACATCACGGGTTGGTCGCTCGAAAAGGCGACCGACGCCGCGATGGACGTGCTCGACACCTCGGTCGTCGCCGACGAGTTCCGTTCCATGCTCGTGGGGCGGTACTACGAGATCGAAGGACCGGAGATCGGCGAGTATCACCTCGTGAACGAATGCGAGGAGATCGGTGAGGATGTCGCGTTCGAGGCAGATGCGGCCCACATGCTCAACGAGCACTTCGGCGCAGAGATGGCCTAACCAGATCGGACCAGATCAGGCCATCGCTCACGATCGGTGGACGCACCGTGCCGACCGCGCCGTGACGGCGACGGTCCGCAATTTTTCACCCCCGTAGGGGTGCAGGGGCGAGAGCAACGTGGAGTTGTGCCGTGTAGCGTTGTGCCCCAATCGAGATTCGATCAATCATGAGTTCGAGTGCAAGCAGTCCCAACGACGGTCGTACTGACAGAGAACCAGCCAAGCGCGCGTTCGCCGAGGAGTTCGCCGATGCCACGGAGCTGTTCCAGGAGTCCGACGACGAGCGAGCGCCGAAGTACGCAGTGCTGCCGACCGGCCAGCGTGCAAACCGGATGTTCGCCGTCGGAGCACTACTCGAAGCCGAAAACCTCGCCAAGAGCGGCAATGACGAGTATTGGCAGGGACGCGTGGTCGATCCGACGGGGACGTTCTTCGTCTACGCCGGGCAGTATCAGCCCGAAGCGATGGCAGCACTGCGCTCGATCGGGCCGCCCGAGTACGTCGCAGTGGTCGGGAAGCCGCGGAGCTACGAGAACGACAATGGCGAGGTGCTCACGTCGCTGACGCCCGAGTCGATCACCGTCGTGCCCGAGGCTGCCCGTGACCAATGGGTCGTCGAGACGGCCGACCACACGATGGCACGACTCGACGAATTCGCCGAGGGTCCAGGAGCCAGTCCCGACGCCGACCGAGCGCGCGAGGCATACGGTGACGGTATCGAAGAGTACGAGGTAGCAGCCAAGGAAGCGCTCGCCCAGGTCGCCGACATCGAACTGGCCGACGCCGAGTAGATCGAGACCCCCTTTTTTGGTGTTTGACCACCCGCGCGCCTCTGGCGCGCGTCCTCCCCAACCGACTCGCTCTCTCTGCACCGCCCGAGCGAGTCCCTCGCGCGCGGACTGCGCCAAGGCGCAGTCACGCACGCGCCGCCGCTACAGCGACCATACCGCCAGCCATTTTGTGATCACCCCGAAGGAGTGAGATGATCGAGAGATGAGCGAGAAAGAGAACCCGTCCTCGGGGATGCAAGAGGACAATTCAGACGTGCAGCCATACGTCGATGCGGCCGACCGGATCGAACGCACGCTGGACGCTCAAATACAGAAAATCCAAGACGTGGACTCGCGAGCAGGCTTCATAACGCGGTTAGTCGCCATCTTGCTCGGGGTCATAGTGTCAGTCGTATCGGTCCTCGTCACGCTAAGTGCGAATGATGGCGGCACGATCTTGCCACTCTCAAATGTGACCGCAGCGGCAGGGATCATCGCATCACTTGGATTGCTGGGGGCAATGGTGATGGGGATTATCACCTATCTCAGCAGTCGTCAGGCAGCTGGCCTCGGTCACGAAACAGCAGATATGTTGAGCGAACCAGAATTCCAGATTGCGATGGAGGACCATCTCAAGACGACGTTGGCCGCGTACGATGTTGCACTCCAAACAAACGAACGGATCATCAAGATGAACGCGATCCGGCTTCGATACACGCTGACGCTACTCGTGATCGGTGTCGTCTACGGAACAGTTACGGCGGCATCCCTCGTCGTCGGGGCCGGTGGAGTAAGTGTAACCCTGCTAATCGTCACGACTATCGTAATGGGAACTGTCGTGTGGTACATCATCACAGGAAAGTACAAACCCAAGCAGCCACAAGTAGAGGACATCAATGAGTGAATCAACGGAAGCACCGACCGAGAAGGTAGAAGAAAAATCGGAAGCCTCAACGCGAACTCGCGAGGAAATAGAAGAGGAAACTGGAGGGGTCGTTGAGACTGAACACGGGAAACGGTACAGGATCCAGATCATCTCGAACAGTGGCGATGAGCCGTCAACCATTTGAGATCGATTCTTTGCTCGGTCCAGCTCGTTTATCCTCTTTGATCGATAGTTGAAACGGACCAAATCCGAAAGCGGCCTCGCGAGGCGTCTCCGCGCGGTCGAAGGATTCGGATCGGAGGCCGCGACCCTCGGTTCCGGGTTTTGTGCGTGCTTTCAACTACTGTTCTCAGCTTTGCACGTTGGAGATCCAACATATTTTGGAGGGGAATAGACGTCCGAGGCGTTCTACTGATGTCTCACTGAGAGCGACCGTGTCACGAGTTGTGTTTGATCAGGTGGGTTTGCTGTGATTCAGTCGAATCGTGGCCGATACGGCGCTCGTACGATCGCCGAATTTCGGTTCCAACTGGCTGCCGTACGGTAATTCATATCACCTGCCCAACGTACAAAGCTGAGTACTGTTGATAAGTGCGACCACCCACGCTTCGCTCCCTCCGGTCATCCCTCCACGCGGCTGACGAGCAGCACCAGACTGCAACCCCCGCGAACCGCTCAGCGATTTATTTCCCCCAGAAGGGGTGCAGGGTCGAGAGAAACGAACTTCGGCCCACTCGGAGAGTTCGAACAATGTCTACGGAATCCAAGCAGTTGGCCGGTGAGGCACAGGCTCAGAACAACGCGGAAAACGGTGGGAGCGGTGTCGACTACCCGACAGGGTGTGCGGCGATCAATAGCACTGGCCGGTGGGTCGACATGGAAGTCGAAGTCCTCGAACTGTGGGACTACAGTTCGGTGGATGCAATCGCCCAGGGCGGTCTGCTCGGCGATTCTTCCGGATACATCCGATTCGTCACGTGGGCGTCGTCGGATCTCGATGCACTCGAAGAGGGTCAGTCGTACGCACTGGAGAGCGTCGTCACTGGTGAATTCGACGGCAACTACACGGTGAAGCTCAATTCGGAAACCAAAATCGCGGAGATCACCGGGCCGGCTGCTGAGCGCGAACAGCTCGCTGCTGGTGGCGACACTGCCGTGGCGCTGGGAACGATCGATTCGGCCGACAACTGGATCGACATCAAGGCCGAAGTCGACCAGCTGTGGGAGCCGTCCACCGACAGTATCGCCCAAGCCGGGCTGCTCTCAAGCCGCTCCGGATCGCTCAAATTCGTCTCGTGGATCACTTCGGATCTGTCCGACCTCGAAGAAGGAGAAACGTACAAGCTCGAAAACGTCGTGACTGACGAATACGAGGGACGGTACTCGGTGAAGCTCACCACTGAAACCGAGATCGAGCATCTGGACGGCGTGCTCGCGGTGACCAAGTAACGGCCAGGTTCTATCGATCCAGTCTTTTTTTGGTGTTCGGCCACTCGCGCGCCTTCGGCGCGCGTCCTCCCCAGCCTCCTCCCTGCGGGGCGCACTCACGAGGAGTGCGCCTCCTCGGTCGTCCCTCGCGCGCGGACTGCGCCAAGGCGCAGTCACGCACGCGCCGCCGCTCCGACTGCTGCCTTTCAGATACAAGCGGAGAGAAGACCGACGTGTTCCGCCGCCGATTTGTTTCCCCAGAAGGGGTGAGGTGTCCGAAGGTATGACTGATACGAGCGACGACAGCCAGCACGCCACGCAACGCACGCACACTGTGAGTCAGGACGGGTTCGAGGCCAACTTCGATCTCGTCGATTGTAGCGAGTGTGGCAAACAATTCAATCTCGGGGCGCAATCGTATTACGGATCCCGTTGTCCCAGTTGTCGCACCGACGACTGAGCGACTCGTTCAGGCGCAGTCTCGCACGCGCCACCGCTGGTACAGCCACTACAGAACAAAGCGGCGGTCGCAGAGGCGGTCGGAGCGGTGTGGTGAGCAGTGGTCGCGGAATCGATGCCACGGATGTCAACCTAACTGGGGCCAACAATCCCCAATATATCAGACTAGCCGAGGGAAAGAATTCCCGAGACTTTCGTTTTCCATACCACTGCTTGGGTGCGATTACAAAAACGTACTATTTGATTACTATCAGATGACAGTACGACCTTCATTCCGACACAGAACCACAGCGCACTCGCACCACCAACCGCGACTGCCACCGCAACAGCACCGCAACAGCATCGCTCCCGCCTGCTGATTTTTCGATTCCCGAAAGAGTGAGGTGTTCGAGAGATGGTTCAACAGCGTAGTCGACAAGTCAGTGAACAGCAACGAAATCGATTGGCAGCGTGGGAGATGGAACACGGCCATCTCCTCGAACGCGACGCTGATCTGGTCGAGACCTACGCGACGGGCTCAGAGAGCGACCGTGGGGAACGAGACGGAGGTGCGGGCCGATGATGCACGCTGCCGGGTTCGACCACGCAAACGACGTTCTGCCCGCCGGTCCCGACGATCCCGCGGCGACCGGCGACCCGACCTCGTTTCGCCTCGAAGACGACATTGAGGTCCTGTACGTGCCTGGCGATCTCGACTACTGGGAGGAAATCGACCGACCCTCGCCGTCACCGGCTTCAAGGCGGGGACCAAGCATTGGTCCTGAGTAGCCAATACGTTCCAGGTCGACTGGCCGAGAGTGTCCAACGGTCGGCGTGGTCGTCGCCTGACCTTATGTAACAGTCAGCCTTTTCAACGATCGGCAGGCGTTACATAAGACAGAAAGAGCGGATGCACACCCACCGAAAATCGAACGCTGGCAGCCGCTGCGTTCCGCGGTAGGTTTTATTCACCCCAGAGCGGTGAGGTGAGACAAACACGATGAATGGCGCAGACCAGTCCAGTGGCGTCGAAGCACAACTGTGGTCGCGGCCGCAGCACGCGGTCGCCTACCAAGAAGCGAGAGCAGTGCTGAACGCCCAGCAACAACGCCAGGCCAATCTTGATGACAAGGCGCTCCGAACGGCTCGTCTGACGACGGTTATCGTCAGCGCACTCATCACCGTGATAGAAGCGTTCAATGTGAGCGTGGTCCAGCCAATGGGGTATATCGGGATTGTGCTCTTGGTAGTGTCATTCGGTGTCGGGCTGGCTGTGTACAGCGTATCAGCGCCGATCCTCGGGCCGAACGCGGATGGAGTTGAAGAACTTGTTGAAACCGACGAAGGATGGGAAGAAATATTCCTCTCCCAACTGGAAGCAGCGATCAGCACGAACACTGATCGGCTGGACCGGAGTTCGTCCCTGCTCCTCATCAGCGATGTTTCGCTGTTCGTTGGCGTGATACTCACCCTCGCCGCAATAGCCATATAACCATGGACCCATTACAACCACACATGAGCGACAGTACGGATCACGAATCGTCACTCTCAATCGAGGAGTGGGGTGCAACTTGGGGGTCCCCGAGTCGCATGGTCCGCCGCTGGATACATCGGCTTCGGAACGGGAAGCAAGACCCTCACAACGGCACCAACCAATCGGAAACCGATTCGAAGTAGTTCAAGTTGGCTACTGAGCGAGCAGTGATCGGCACACCTTATTGTTGCATCACTCACACCGTTGAGTAGTTTTCTATAGTGACCACCTGCGCCTTCGGCGCGTCCTCCCCAGCCGACTCGCTCGAACGGCGCGGAAAGAGCGAGTCTTTCGCGCACGTTGCTTGCGCGCCACTGCAAGCCCTTCTGCAACGTGTACCCCCAATTTACTTGTCTTGGAGTGGTGAGAAACAACATCATGACTGACACACCACAAGATGAAGTTGAGTCGCAACCTGTGAACGCCGAGGTCTACGCTGACGCCAATGACCGGCTTGAGAACACACTCGAAGCCCAACAACAGCAGATTGTCGATATCAATTCACAGCGACAAACCGTGTTGAAGTTCGCACCAGTCTTTCTTGCGTTACTCATCTCTGCAACATCAGCCCTGTTAGCATATTCTACTGGACAGGTCTGGAGTATACTAGCGAATAGAATCCTTATCGTCAGTAGCGCTATCATAGCTACGCTCAGTTTTGTCGGAGCGATGGTCGCTGCGCTTTTCAGTAACCTTGACGAGAACCAAGAGCCGGGGTTTGTGCCGCACGCAATCCGGCTTACGGAATCAGATTATAATCCAGATCTCGTTGCTCATCTTCAGCAAACAACCTGTGACTATGTGGAAACTGTGAAGGCTAACCAGCAGCGTATTGATGAAAAAACCAAATGGCTTCAAAGGGCGTTGCTTGGTGAGATTTCCGGGGTCATTTTTTCCACGGTCACTATCGCGACCGTACTACCTGTTGGCATATCGGCAAAGGCGCAATTATTTGTTCCCGCTCTGGGGATAGTGCTTCTTATCGCTGGGCTCACCCGTTACAAATCTAGCAATAGTGACCCCAATGAAACCGTGTCCACTAGTACAGCGCTAGAAGGGGACAATAACGAAGCTGAAGATAACAAGACCAAAAAGCAACCTATAGAGGAATAATCTACGAGTTGGGAATTGTCATGTCAACAACGCTCTCGTTCAGAAGCCCTTTAAATAGATGATCGGCAGAATCAATCAATATTCACCTCGACACAGCCATTTCTCGCCGAAGCACGCAACCCTCGGGCTGGACAATCATCAGTACCTCGCAAAGCTCGTCGGCTGACTGCTTCTGAGATGTGAGTTCGATGGAGAAACCGGTGCCGAGCAACTGTTGGGAAGGACGATTCGGCATGGAGAGCATCGAGCCTGTCGCAGTCGGCGGCGGAACGCCGCCGACGCGACGGCGTTGCCACTCGACAAGCGGGCAGTCCTGATCGGTGGATTAGCGCTTGAAGCGCTCGTCAGGTGGCTTGTTCGCGGGGACGGCCCGGCGTACGTCGAGGGCCGTCCACGCTGCCCGCGTCACCATGCGGATGAACTCCTCGAACGACCATTCCCACAGGCGACGCCCGCCACGGCGGGGCGTCGCCACGTACTCCCAGTGCAAATACCGCCAGGCGTTTTGGAAGAGCAGACTGATCACGACGAACAGCAGCCGTTGCGTCGGATCAGTCGTTGTCGTCGAAATCGTTGTCTTCTCCGCGAGGCGGTAGCTCGATTCGATGCCGAACCGACGGCTGTAGTAGGTCCGCGCCTGTGAGGGCGTCTCGATGAACGGCGCGTCCACGGCGTAGCCGTGACGCGCCACGCCGTGCTCGTCGTACCGACCGTTCTGGTACGTACAGTCGATGTAGACAGGGAATTCGACGGTCCACTCGTGACCGTCGAATCCCGTTTCGAGGTCGTGAGTGATGGTCCGACTCCACCCCTGACGAAGCTCCGTCTTGATCGCCGCTCCCCACTTGATGATCGGAACGACGTAGGCGTAGTTGTGCGCGTGCAGTAGCGTGAGACACTTGCCGTCGTAGAACTCCGAATCGAGATAGACAGCCTTGACCTCGAGGTCAAGGCCTTCGAGAAGACCGAGGAACTCCGCGAGGACACTGCTGGCGGTGTCGCCGTCTTCGAGACGGCGCACCGCCAGCGTGTAGCGTTTGTTCCGGACGCGTGCGTAGAGCGTGGCGTAGGCGTGGAACGCGGTCGTGCCGCGTTTGGCTTCAGAATGATAGAGGCCCTCGGTTTCGTCTTCATCACCGTAGTAGGGCCGCAGGTGGAGGTCAACGACGACCTCCACCTGCTCGGGAAGAAGTTCGAGCACATCGCGTTGGAGCAGGAGATTCCCGACGGAAGCGACGTCGTTGAGATCGAACTTCGTACGGAGATGGTGGAGGACGTCAGTGCCGGAGGGAGCGTCTTCGCTATGCTTGCAGAGCGAGGAGATGGAGGTCCCGTCGGCGCACGCGCCGACGAGGACCTCGAAGATGTCGTCAGGGTCGATTTCAGCGTTCTCGCCGAGAGTGAGGGAGAACGCGCCAGTGAGAGTATTGACGAGGAAATTAAGGAGCTGGTCCTCGTGGATTTCATCGTCTGCTTGCTGTTTTGTGGTCACATCTCCAGCAAGCAGACGTCGCCACTAACCGGCTTTGCGAGGTACTGATCATCGATAACGATGGTGCTTACAGTCTCAACCGACCCACTCGGTGCCCGGTTTTTTCTCGCACCGTTTGACGAATGGGTGGCTACGTTTCGCATCGATCGCGATCGCTATCTGATCGAAGCGGACTATTTTCCTGAGGGTATCCCCGACGGCCAGCAGGATCACCGACGGTCTAGGCGTCCCATTGCGGGTGTCCGCGCTGTTCGATGATTCCACCGATGAGTCGCCGTCCATTCCCGTGTGGCTCGCTGGTTCACCTCGTTCGTCCCCACCAAAGGGACTCGCTGCCGACACGGCCACCTCAGGACGGGACGAGGTGGCGCTCGATAATGTATCCGATACGGTCGCTCGGTTGATGACCTGGATCGATCCCGAACACGACTTCACCGCCTTCCCGGTGCCACCGCTGCGCTCGCCCGCTGCACACATCCACCTCCAGCAGATGGACGTCGACCGCGAGACACACGCCCGGACAGTCGTCGAACGACTCTCGCCGCCGGTCGAAGCACTCGTCCCACTCGAAACAGGCCACCGGGTACTGGCGGTCGAATCCCTCCCCGATGTCACCGCCCGCGGCAAGCCGCACGACGCGACAACGTGGGACTGCTATAGCGATCAGTTACGTCCGGGCGAGTACCTGGGCATCCACCTGACGGAAGCTCCTGAAAGACGACTGGAAACGCTCCGCGAGCGGGGATTTGATCGTAGGGAAGCCGACGCCCCCGGGTCTGACGTTGCTGACGCTCGTTGGAACGTGCTCCATTGTTGGATCCACGCGCCGGATATGGGGGAATGGAATGGGCTTTCTGGCAGTCTGTCGGCTGTCGTCATGGCACTACCACGCCCGTACACGCTCGTCGGGTCGTACACGGTCGCTCCCGACGGAACACGGCTCACCTACGAAACGGAGTTGATGGTCGAGTACGACGCCTACCGAGCAGCACTCGCAGCAACGCCAACGGCGATTGCGCCGACGCACACCACCGATACACTACTCGGAACAGGATGAACGGTGGTACGAAACAGCAGTCGCAGTGTCGACAGGCTCGGATATCGCTCTCGGTGCCGGTAACGGGCCGCATAGCCCGTTTTTCTTTCCCAGAGGGGTGGGGTGTTCGAAGGATGGAGATTCGCCAACTCGCACTCGAAGACGCGTACCGAGAGTTGAACAACATCGTCGGTGTCGTCGTGGTGACCACCGATGGGCCCGGAAGCTTCTGTGTCGAACACAAGGACGCTCAAGACGCCATCGAGGAGTTCCTCAACGGCACGACGTGGGCGATCATCGAGACGACCGATCTCGCCGGGCAGTACCCACGAGCATACGTCGGGTCGCCAACGGAACACCGGGAGGAGGGATGATGAGTGGGACTCGATCCAAACCTTCGACGTTTGGCTGTGCGTTCTGTGAATTCGAGGACTCGCCGCAAATGCTCAAAGCGCATCTACTGGACGAACACGCCGTCGAAATAGCGAGTCGGCACTGGGCCACGCATATCCAGCGAGTCCAACCCACCGAGGAGGTCGCAGACCGATGAGCGAAGTCGGAGATTCCCGCCACTCGCGGCTCTGTCCGGATCACCGACGGGGCCACGTCTCATCGGGGATGTGTACTGCTTGCGCACAGGCCCGACGCATCGCCGAGCTGGAACAGACCGTCGAGCGACTGGCAGCGAGCATTGTGGAACTGGAGGGGAACGACGAGACGGAGACGACAGCACAGGAGACACGATCGGATCGGTCCGACACAGATCCACCGAAACAATCATCTAGTGTGCTGTGAAAACAACTGGCACCGACAGTTCGCCCGAAAGGAGTTCACTGAAATGACTGATTCTGTTCGTCCATCTGCATTCGTGGGTGACATTGAACGCGTGGCTGTCGATGTCGAAGGTGTGCTCGCAGCATCCCACGCACGGCTCTGCACAGTGCACAACAATCGATACGATACCACCTACACTGAGACGGATATCGGCCACTGGGACTGGGTCGTCGACGAGATCGGCTTCGAGGAGTTCATGGCGATCACCGACGAGGCATGGCGCGAGGAAGACTGTGGCGCGTCCATCGAAGCGTATGGCGACGTTGCGATGCTGGCCAACGCGCTCGACCGTCTCAGAGAACGATTCACCGTCGATGTGGTGACTGCGCGAACCGGTGTCGACGACGCGATCCAAGCGTGGCTCGCCGAGCGCGACATTGAATACAACACCTTCCACTCGCTCCCGCACACCGAGACGAAGGCAGCGTTGGGCTACGATGCCTACATCGACGACAAGCCGGGCCTTGCCGACAGGCTCGCCGCTGACCAATGCCAGTATCTCGTTAAACAGCCGTGGAACCGAGCAGCCTGGAGGCACAGGTGGACTATTGCGGTCGCATCGGTCGTCGAAGCAGTTGATCGTCTACTCGCGAACACTGGCGAATTGTGATGGCGGTGTGGAAAGCGGCGGTCGCGGGAGCAGCAGTGGTGCGGAGCGAGAGCGCGGGGCAGAAAGCAAGAGTGGGCCGTTGCAGCGACGGTTCTGTGATCCATTGAAAAGTTGCTGAGGTCAACAAATTAAGTGTGCAGAGAGCGCACAAAGCGCATACGAAACCTTGTCCAGAACCTATCATGACTAGCAATAACCGCCGGCCCTGACCATGGTTCCCGAATTCTCCATCAACACCGACGATGTCCTGCCGTTCAACTGGCGGGCGGAAACAGCAGTGTTCGCATCCGGAGTCACCTCGATGGGTCTCGAAGTCCTCGCTGGCCGAGTCATCGCCCCTGTGTTCGGCAACTCCGTCTACACGTGGGGTGGTGTCCTCGGAGTGTTCATGATCGCTCTTGGTGTCGGGTACTGGCTCGGCGGCAAACGAGCCCACGAGCATGCTTCGAAAATCGCGCTCACGAAGATCCTCACCTACTCCGTCATCACGATCGGCGTCATGAGCGCGGTGTACGAACAGGTCGTGCAGGTGAGCGCTCTACTCCCGATCCCCGCCATCTATGCGCCGATCATTCCACTCACGATCCTATTCGGGCCGCCGACGTTCTTGCTGGGATTCATCAGTCCGTATGCAGCCGAACTGAGCGAAGCTCGGAGTACGGGCGAAGCTTCAGGGCGTGTCTACTCCCTTGGGACGGTCGGCAGTATCTTCGGTGCATTCCTGACCACGTACGGTCTCGTCCCGTATCTGTCGGTGCTCTGGATTCAGATTCTCTTCGCCGGCTCGCTGGTCGTCGTCGCACTCGCGATCTCGTATCCGCCCTCGGTTCGTTCGCTTGCACGGGTCGGGCTGGCGGTCGTCATCGTGATCTTCGCCGCCGGGTTTACGCCGGCCACCGCAACCTCCGGCAACACCGTCTACGAAACTGAAACGCCGTATCAGCACCTGCGTATCGCTGACGATGACGGTGTGCGAACGATGTATCTCAACGACCATCCCCAAAGTGCGATGTATCTCGATAACCGGTCGGGGTACGTTTGGGACTACGAATCCTACGCCCACCTCAGCCACCTCTATCGGCAAGCAGACAGCGTTGATCGAGTGCTCGTCATCGGTGGCGCAGGCTTTTCGATCCCGAAGCGGTTTCTCGCCGAATATCCCAACGTGACCGTCGATGTCGTCGAGCTCGACCCAGAAGTCGTGAATGCAGCGAAAACCCACTTCAACGTGACCAACTCCCCTCGGCTCAACATCTATACGCAAGATGGGCGACGCTACCTTCGGAACACAAACCACACCTACGACGCCATCGTGCTCGATGCATATCAGAAAAACAATGTCCCGTTCCATCTGACGACGGTCGGGTTCATGCAGCTGGTATCCGAGCGACTGGATGAACGCGGCGTGTTCATCCAGAATATCATCTCAGCAACTGAAGGGCCTCGCTCGAAGTTCATGCGCAGCGAGTTCAAGACCGTCCAACGGGTGTTCCCCTCCGCAGAGATCTATCCCACCAGAACGACGCCGCGAGCCGTCCAGAACGTGATGGTCGCCGCCACGAAGGGGCCAGACATGACGCAAGCAGAATTACAGCATCGGAGTCAACAACGGTCCATTGGGATCGATCTCTCACAGGAGGTGCAGCAGTATCGCGGGCCGGGAACAGTTACGACCACAGATGTACCCGTTCTCCGCGACGGGGATGCTCCAGTCGACCGCTTAACAGGGCCGCTGTACGACCAACCGTACGTGGTCCAGCAAACAAACGCCAGCCGGAATCGCCAATCTCCAGCCCAGATTCAGACCATCAATGCGGCGGCGAGCAATCCGATACCGCTGAAGAACTGAAGAGGAAAGCCGCACCGAAGCCTCGCCAATTCCTGTAGAACAGCGTTGTTTTTCTCCATCCAGAGGAGTGGCTCGCTCCGGGCGTTGCCGTCTCTCCATCCTTCCCTTCAGCAGCGATCCGGGGCGAGCCTCCCGCCTTCCGCTTCCGCCACCGCTGTCGCTGCCGGCCTTGCTGATCGATCCGGAGGGGAGCTTTTCTCTCCCCCTCTTGGTCGACTCAGTTTCGGTGAACATGTCAATCGATACATATCGATACTGGGGTGTGTCGTCTCCAGACCGCACGCGTGGTTTTTCCCACCTACCGAGGAGTGAGAGGGATACACCACCAGGAGCGACACTGATCCCTCCTGGTCGCCCCTGCTCGTGATTTCCATGACACCAATCAACCAATCCGAGCGTACTGACCACTCTGACCAGCACACTCAGTCCAATGGAGGCGAACGAACTACCGGCTCCAGAGCTGAAGAAACAGACAAGGCAAACTCCGAGTCCGAAACCACAACCGAGGAAGAGACTGAACGGAAGCGCGAGAAATGCCCAGAGTGTGGCGGGCGGTTGGAACACGACTCCGAACACGGCGAAACGGCCTGTGTCGCGTGTGGTCTCGTCGTCGACGACGACGCAATCGATCGCGGTGCCGAGTGGACCGCTTACACGAAGAAAGAGCGTGATAAGAAATCGCGCGTGGGAGCGCCTACGACGAACATGATGCACGATAAGGGGCTATCGACCCAGATCGGCTGGCAGGACAAAGACGCCTACGGCAATACGTTGTCAGCGAGTCAGCGCGAGAAAATGCAGCGCCTCCGGACGTGGGACGAACGCTTCCGTACCCAGGATTCGAAAGAGCGCAACCTCAAACAGGCGCTTAGCGAGATCGGCCGACTGATGTCCGCACTCGGTCTCCCCAGATCCACGCGCGAAACCGCAGGTGTGACCTATCGGCGTGCGCTCGAAGAGGACTTGTTGCCCGGTCGGTCGATCGAAGGCGTTGCCACCGCTGCAGTGTACGCTGCCGCACGGCAGGCCGGCACGCCCCGATCGCTCGACGAGGTTAACCACGTGTCGCGGATCGGACGGATGGAGCTTATGCGAACCTACCGATACATCGCCCGTGAGCTGAACCTCGAAATCGAACCCGCAGATCCCACGGACTACCTGCCGCGGTTCGCGTCCGATCTCGATCTTTCCGAGGAAGCCGAACGCCGGGCGCACGAACTGCTTGACACTGCTGTCAGTAGAGGGTATGCCAGCGGGAAGAGTCCCGTCGGGCTGGCTGCTGCCGCACTCTACGCTGGCGCGCTGCTCGTCGATGAAAAGACCACCCAAAGCGCCGTCAGCAGGGTGTGCGATATCTCCGAAGTCACGATCCGAAATCGCTACAAAGAACTGTTGGAATTCGAAGACGGCGTCAAACCACCTTGAATCGAGCGAATCAGTGCAAATCAGACAATTTTTATATGTTTTGGGTGCTGTGGTAAAATATAGCAAATCGTATCTCTGCAAGGGTGCTTTCACAAAATGGTTGATATCGTCCACAACGAACGCGAGACAACTGAACGCGACCGTGATATCGGAGAAATTACCGACGAATCAGCAGTTGAGACGTGTCCGGAGTGTGATGGCACGCTCGAACAGGACCAGAAACACGGTGAAACGGTTTGTGTCGAGTGTGGCTTCATCGTCAGCGACGACGAAATCGATCATGGAGCCGAATGGCGAGCCCATACGCACGAAGAGCGCGAGCAACGATCACGAGTCGGAGCGCCCACGACGAACTTGATGCACGACGGGGGTGTGTCAACAGAGATCGGCTGGCAGGACAAAGACGCCTACGGCAATACGCTGTCAGCAAGTCAGCGGCAGAAAATGAATCGGCTTCGGACGTGGCACACCCGCATCCAGACACACAACCACAAAGATCGCAACCTCAAGCAGGCACTCGGTGAGATCAATCGGATGGCTTCCGCACTCGGTCTCCCGACATCGATTCAGGAAACAGCAAGCATGATCTATCGGCGTGCGCTTGACGAAGACCTGCTTCGTGGCCGCTCCATCGAAGGGGTGAGTAGCGCCGCCATCTATGCCGCTGCCCGCCAAGCGGGATCTCCACGAACACTTGACGAAGTTCACACAGTGTCTCGAGTCGAGAAGCTCTCGATAACGCGAACATATCAGTATGTGACTCGCGAACTGGGTCTCGAAATCGAACCCGCAGATCCACTGGCGTATCTCCCCCGGCTCATTTCCGATCTCGATCTGCCCGAGGAAACTGAACACCGGAGCCGTGAGCTACTGACAACCGTTACTGAGACCAAGCCAAGCTATCTGAGCGGGAAAAATCCAGTCGGGTTGGCCGCCGCAGCGATCTACGCTGGCGCGCTGCTCACCAACGAGAAAGTCACTCAAACAGCCGTTGGCGACGTTGCCGATATCTCTGTGGTCACGATCCGGAATCGGTATCGAGATTTGATCGAAATTGAGGGCGAAACCCAAGCTCCGTGATTCTCAGACAGGGTCACCTACAAATGGTATAGGACAGCCCTACAAGACAGCAAGGGGAGAGGGGGAGGGGGTGTGTCCGCAATTATCCCATGGATAAGAGTGTTCTTCCTCCCTTCTGGAAGGGTTGATTCAGTTTTCCCTGGCGACTACAGCGTGGAACATCGCTTAGTGTGATTCCTAGAATGAGGTGTTTCGTTACCCCTTCGTTCCTTTGTCTATCCAGACTAACTAGAAGGCTAGTAGTATAGTATTGTATTTTACGATAGCAGCATATAATTCCTGTATTTAGCTAGTATCTAGATAGAATCGTCGTTAGGGATGCTAATACAATCGTTTACCACTGTTCCGTATCACGTTCACTTCATAGAAAATGGTCTTATAGAAGGTAGCGTAATTGCGGACACCCCCCGTCCCCCTCTTATAAAAAAACATGGCCAGAAGACTTCCCAGACAATGAAGACATTCCAGACGGGGGGTTTATCTTTTCGTGTCACAACTGATCTACACATGGATGGATCGGGCCCTTCCGAGCCGGGCGGGCAGCCTACCCAGCAATCGGGGTTGCGTGATTTCTCTACGAGTTCACAGGTACTGGCGGATGGGGACGTTTTTCAAGGAGATAAGATACAGCCTGAGACTATGCCTGAGCGCGAATCCGAACTTGGGGAGATCCACAGCGCAATCGAACCCGCTGCCCGTGGGGAAAACCCACGCAACCTTTTCATCTACGGGAAACCTGGACAAGGAAAGACCGCAGCGGTGCGTCTCAAACGAGAGCAGTTTTCCCAGTTCGCCGATCGTGAGGATTTGGACGTTACGATCACGTATATCGAATGCAACTCGGCCAACAAATCCTATCACGTTCTGACAACCGCGTTGAAGAAGCTCAAGGAACTAAATAACAAACCGCGTGGAAGAACGATTGACAACCTCTATTCAGCGGTTTTCGACTACATGAATTCACATGGCGGGACCTACATATATGTTCTCGACGAGATCGACCGCATCAAGGACGATGATGAAGAAGATGATCTAAATATTCTTTACAAGCTACCGCGAGCGTACTCCTCGGAGGATCTCGATGATGACATCGGTTGCTCTGTGATAGGCATCTCGAATGACCGGCGATTCAAATCCAACCTTTCACCACGAATCAAGGACGCTCTTTACGATACTGAAGTTGATTTCGTTCCATATACCCGTGAAGATTTGCGAACGATACTCTATCGACGGGCTGCGAAAGGATTGAACGATACGGAAGTGATTTACGAAGACGGCGAGACGGCCGGGTTGCGAAGTTCCGTCATCTCTGAGAGCGTAATCGAAGCGTGTGCGGAGAGTGCCGAGCGCGAGCGCGGGTCTGCACGCCAGGCGATCGACCTTCTCGGCCAAGCTGCGACAATTGCACATGATGAGCGGGACGATGAGGTGAGCATTTCCCATGTTAAAAATGCACAACAAGAGGTGAATAAGAACTATATTAAAAATATGCTAAATGATCATACGTCTGATGATCTGCTAGCGTTGTGTGGCGTCTTATATCTCGAATCCAGAGCTAAGACGCCTGCACGGACGAATCAGATCCATGAGCACTATACGACGTATGCTGAGTCCGTTGGCGATATACCGCTTGTACAACGTCGTATGCGGGATCGTCTCCAGGACCTTTCGTTGACGGGAGTGATCAATATGGTGAAGGTGGTTGGTGGTCAAAGGGGAGGTGCGCGGTGGGAGGTTGAACTTGCAATTCCGCTGGACGAGACTGTCGATATACTCCTGAACGACGACAGTTATGCAGAACACTACGAGCGTATTGCTGAGGAAATAGCATCGGAATTGTAGTGATTCTGTTCGATGAGGTAACTGTTGTTTGGAATGGAAAATAATCCCCAATTGCGGACACCCCCCGTGTAGCCGTTGTCTTCAGGCCTTCTACTCCACGCTAATTCCGGACATGCCCCCTTCCCCCCACTCATCATATTCATACACCGTCTCGTGTGACACTACCGATGTGTTGGGGGTCACATTAATGTGGAAGCTTCCCAAACTGTGTCGGAAGGCCCGCTTTGGAGACTCACAATGGAGGTCCCAACCGGCGCACTCCCGTACATCGAAAATCAGTGGTCGCATCACGAGTTCATCGAGAGCGTCCAGCCCCGCTACGCTCTGACGAAGATCACGACTGCGCGCCAGCTTCTCAAACGCGACGAAACCGTCGACTCCTATTTCGGTGCAGAGACGAAGGTCATCACTACGACGACGGTCGATGATGCGAGACTGAATCCGCTCTCGTGGGAGCAAGAACTCGATATCGTTCGCGAGTTCGATCCCGCGTATCACATTCCTTGTGACTACTCGACATACGAAGACGCCGACCAGAACGAGCGGATCGAGAACGTCACCAACTACCTCGAAGGCACGATCACGATGCAGCGCTGGCTCCGCGACGCCAGCAGCGAGACACAGATCCTCCCGCTGATCAAGGGCGTCACTGACGAGGAACGTGACCGAGCCATCGCAACGCTGGAGCCGTACGAGTTTCCGGGCTACGTGTTCTACGGCACGCAGTACTTCACCAGTGGCGATGGTATCCTGATCGACGAACTTGTCGCAGACGTGACCGCCACCACACGCGGGCATGATCGCCCGCTGTTGCTGATCGGCTGTCTCTCGCCGAACTTCCTCCAGCGGATGCCCCGACAGGTCGTTGCCGGCAGTGGCGTCCAGCGCTGGCGGATGCACATCAAACCACGCAAGCAAGAGCCAGCAGAGATGCGTGAAGCATGGGCTGAGCTTCGTGGAGAAGTCAGCAACGCCCTCGTGGCACCGCCAGAGACCGAGAGTGGGAGTAGGGGTGGGTCCCAGCCGCAGCCACAACAGACCAAGACCGCCGAAGATAGCGATACTCCTCCCACAGAAACGACGCCGCTCTCTACATTTGCGACTCGCGATGACGCTGATGCTGATGCAACGGATTCACAGGCAGAATCACCTACTGCGAGTCGCACGGACAAACCAGAGACCGAATCGGGGAGTGGAGACTGACGATGGGTGGACGGTTTGGCGGCTCGACCGACGGCAGTTCAGCATACGAAGACCGCCGTCCGCCGCTCGAAGAACGCGAAGACGAACACGAAGAGGTGATGGAGGCGCTCGAACAGTTCCGACGCGACCAACGCAGAGAGGATGGCGACGACACCACCGATTCTATCGACGACGATGCCACCGCTGACGCCGACAGCGATGCCGACACTGATACTGATATCGGTGGTGATGGCGACGAAGACACTACTGACGTCGAATCCGCTGCCGTCGATGGCGAAGATGGCATGGAAGCGGACAGAGAGAAACGGGTGGATGCGTTTGAGGACAGCGACCAGCCTCAGTCGTGGCACGAAGCCGTCCAGCAGCGCGAAGGCTACAACGAGCTCGTTCTCGACGAGTATGCAGACTACGCAAGCGGCGGCTCCGAACGGCACGAGCGAGAGGCCGGTGCGTTCTACGACGACATGTTCGATCGAATCGACGAGTTGGGGCCACTGCACTCCGAGCGTCACACCGCGGCCGACGCCACTCAGCAATCCACCGGTTCTACTGAGTCGGCAGATCTCACTGGTGATGGAGACTCGTTCGGCACCAGCTCGCTCGCCGCCTCAAGCGGCGTCCTTGACGAAATCGGTGGGGTGGACTATGCCGATCTCGAAGAACCCGGAGAGGCAGGGACGCCCTCATCAGCCGGCGATGTCCGCACCGACCGGAGCGGCCTCGACACCACGCTCGGAAGCCAGCGCAAAGCAGAGATGCACCGCCTCGAACGCGGCACCGACATCGCAGGCGGCTACGACTGGGACAAAGATGAGCCAGTCTCAGCGCCCGATCCCGACCCGCGTGACAGCCTCAGTGGTGAGGAGCTCGGCGCGGTCAACGACGCGGCGACCGATCTCGCTGGCAAACATGAAGACGCAACGCAAGCAGAGATCTCCCACCAGCTTGCCGGTACTGTCGAAGATGGTGACGATGTCGCAACCGCCGCCGCTGAACTGGACGACGGACTCACCGATGGAAGTGTGACGCTTGAGAGTCCGCCGGGACAGAACGATGATCCACGCCATCGGCGCACGCGTATCCAACAAGAAGAGATCGAAGCCGATTTCGACCATCTCCAGCAGATCCACGACGAAACCGCCGAAGGAGTCAACACCGGCGAACGCGCCAGTATCGCCCACGCAACCAACGAACAAGCACGCATCTCGCCGCGTGAAGTGCTTCCGAACGCACCTGACAGTACAGATTCGTACGAAGGAGATGATGTTGAAGAGCAGTGGGGAGAAGAAGGTCGTGAGAACATCAAGCGCGGCATCCGGACGATTCGGCAGGGATTCGAAGACGGAACCGTCGAAATCCAGACCGAGACCGAAAACGGTCACGAAACCGTCGAAGCGGCGCTTCGAACCGGGCCAGTCGCAGATGCAGCCGTCGAACAGCTCACCGAAGATGTCGCAAGCGGGCTGAATGCGTCCCATCCACCACGACGTGCTGTTTCGGAAGTGGTCTCCGAACTCGACTCCAACCCGCGGCTGAACGACGTATTTGATGCGTCAGGCTACGACGCCCGCGAATATCTCTCTCCGGAGGAAACCGAGACCGTCACCGAAGCGGTGGATGATCTCGAAGAGGACTTCCCGCAACTCGCTACCAGTCGCGACGAAGCAGAGCAGCGGGTCGCCAGCATGATCGTTGACAAAGGCTATACGGAGAGCGACGCGCTCGTGATGGATACTGTCCGCGATGCAACCGACAGCGGTGGGATGGCATGGACGAAAGATCAGATCGAGATCGACCAATACTACACGCCGCTGATGGATACTGACCTCACACAGCGGGATACTGCACTCCGGACCGGAAAACGAGACAAAAAATACCCTCTCGGCTCGCTTGAGGCATCGGAACACAGAGAGAATCGTGAGTATCTGAAAAACAAATTCCAAGCAAGTGCCCAATACATCGGGCGAAACGACGCGACGAACCAGCCACAGTATCGTGCTGATGTCGAAGGGCGGGTCAACGGGCTCAAACATCCCGACTCTCCAAGCCAGCACCAAGTGGGCTGGCTCAGCTCGCCAGAGGGCCACCCGTCCAACGGAACGCCACTGAAGGTGACATGGTTCAAATCTTCCGGTATGGATGACAAGGTGATAGGTCGGGGTGGAGGTGCCCCTGAGATCGTGGGATCGCGAGACTACCTCCGGGTGGGTGATCGTGTCCGCTTTAGCGATGCGACCGTCTCACAGTACGACGGTGCCAACGGGTCAGAGAACACGGTCGCTGTGCGCGAAGTCACGCAAATTGAGATTCTCGAAGAGGGCGACGGCGACATCATCCACGGAGGGATGGGAATGGACAGCGACCAGCCAGCAACTGAACAACCACCGGACAACCATCGTGATGTGCTGTCGCAGGAACGTGATGAAACCGATCCAGGAGATTTCGATACCATCGAAGCATACTGGGACGAAGTTGGCCACGATAATGACACACGGCGTCCCGCCGACGCCGATACGGTCACTGCCGAACGAACTGTCGTCAGCGACGACGGGGCGTTTACACCGGACGATTTGGGCGAGCGTGACGGTGTCGAAACGAGTGTCAGCGCTGATGGGAGCCAACGATATACCGCGACCGGCCGCGAACACGGTCGCCCAACGGGCAATCCCTACCAAGCTGCAGAGCACAAAGAACGCGAGAAAGAGCGACGCAGAGGCAAGCAGTATCAAGACTCGCGTGATAGCTATCATGAATACCAGCGCAAACGCTGGGATATCCCCGAAGAAGTCTACGAGTCCGGTGAGGCCGAGCAACGCGAGAGCGATAAAGAGAGCCGGAGAAACGGCTACCGACGAGATGCACAAGAGCAGTTCGGCTACACCGACACCCAAGTTCACGCTGATCTCCCATGGCCGGGCAACGACACTGAGCGACGACCACAACGGCCGGCTTCGGACACAACGCCAGCACACCGGCCGGATGTCGACAGCAAGCAGCTTCCCTCCCGTGAAACAAGAGCTAAAGCGGATGTGGCAGACATTCCAGGCTTCGATCCAGATTCCTCCTGAATTGGTGGCGGGTTCGCGTGTTGAGTGGAGTTTGATCAATATTTTGGGTAACGAATATCAATCAGCAGGCTGTAGTTAGCACGAGGCCGGTCAACAATGGTCGCCCAACATACTCAGGACGAGGATACCACCACTGAGAATAGCCGTAGTGATGACAACAGTTCGAACACCAGCGACGCTGATACCGAGCAAACGGACGCCCAATCAGAGCACGACATCGACGAGATGAAAGACGCAGCCGCGACCGAGCTGTACGATATTGAGTCTGCCATCGATGGGCCTCATAACGGGGTTGAGCGCGGACGTATCATCGGCTTTCTCAGAGATGAGTTCAATGTTAGTGAGGACCGTGCTGAGGAGGTCATTCACACAGCGCTGATGGAAGGCTACTGTTACGAACCGGGTGTGTCGGAAGAAACCGGCGATGAATTGTTGAAACCCATCACGAAACCGATCACGGACAACGAGAGCGACCAGCCAGCAGACAGTGATGAAGAGAGTGAAACTACTAATCACGAGCCAACCAGCGAAGGGGGCGAAGACGCTCCGGAGGATAGCGCTTCTATCGATCTCGATCAGATACAGTCGTTCTTCCAAGGGAATACTAGCGATACACACACTGTGAAATCAATCACCGAAAGTGTCGAATCTGGGCTCCTCACTGGCTCTGAAATTGCTCTCGATGAACTCGAATCAGCTATTCGTGACAGTCAGTGGGATGGCGAGCTGCGCGAAGTGGTCCTCTCCGCTATCGAAACCCTTCGCGAAGAGCGCGAAGCACAGCGAGAGTTCAACCGCAAGATCGAAAACGGTGAGATCGAAACCAATACTGAATTCCCCACACCCCCTGAACAGGAGATGCAAGAAGGTGATGGGCCGCCACGGCCACCTGTTGATCCGGATGCCGAACCCGAGCCTGAATGGGACGACACTGATCCGATCCTTGACGAATACCACGACCACTATCAGCCGGAATTCCCCGGCCAGATGAGTGGCGAGTCCATTCACCTCGAGGACGACGACATGGAGTGGCGCGAGCCACGATCGCTGTACTGACCGCACTGCCGCGGACTACCTTGGACGTTCACGAACCGCCGTTCACTTTCGCTTTCCTCCCCGGAGGTTTTTGTCCGAAGCCCGATAATCGTGGTACTGTCTCCCGACCGAATCCCACGTGGAGGCAGTGACAGTCCCATGGCCGAAGTACGCTCACACGCCGAAGAAATCCACGACCAGTTCGCCGATCGAGACGGGTTCGACGTGACCGTCGATGAAATCGAAGAGCGCCTCGACACGTTCGTCAACGACTATCAGGTTCCGATCGACGAAGCTCGTCAAACTGTTACCAACAACTACTACGACCAGACCAAGAGTGATCCAGAATCACTCCGTGAAAACAACGAACACCGCGATATTGGGAGTATCAACACGGCCGACGAGTGGGTCGATATCACGGGGAAAGTAGTCGAGCTCTGGGAGTCGGACGCCGACGCTGTCGGACAGGTCGGCCTCATGGGTGATGAAACCGGCCGGATCAAGTTCACCGCGTGGGCGAAATCCGATCTCGATACGCTCGAAGAGGGTGCAGTATACCAGCTCGAAAACGTCGTCACTGGCGAGTATCAAGGCCGCTATTCGGTGAAGCTGAATTCCAATACGAGGATCACTCCATCAGACGAAACAATCGAAGTCGGTGACAACACCACCGAGGTTGAGGGGGCGCTGGTCGCTATCCAGAGCGGAAGCGGCCTGATCAAGCGCTGTCCCCACGACGATTGCACGCGCGTCCTCAACGATGGCCGGTGCTCCGAGCACGGCGAGGGTGAGGGTGAGTTCGACCTCCGGGTCAAGGGCGTCCTCGATGACGGCTACGATGTCGAAGAGGTGATTTTCAACCAAGAGATGACCGAAGACCTCGCTGAGATCACTCTCGCCGAAGCGAAAGAGCGCGCGATGGACACGCTCGATACGACCGTCGTCGGTGATGACATCCGCGCAGATATCATCGGCGGGTATTATCGTGTCGGCGGCCCGAAACTCGGTCGGTACGTCCTGGTCGATGAGTTCGAGCGTCTCGGCACGCGCGGCGATGCCGACGAAATCCTCATCCAAGCGAGGTCGCTGTAGATGAGTTCGAGTTCACCAGGTCGAGAGGTTGCCCGGCGGCTGTTCGCCAGCGAGTTCAACGACATTGGGTACATTTTCACCGAGTCCGACGACGACATGGCTCCAAACTACGCGCTATTGCCGACAGGCGCGAAGGCCAATCGCGTCTTCTTCATCGGCACGCTCACTGACACCGAAGACGTTGGCAGCGATGAGGAATACTGGCAAGCACATGTCGTTGATCCCACGGAAACGTTCTACGTCTACGCTGGGCAGTATCAGCCCGAAGCCGTACGGATGCTCTCGAAACTGGAAACCCCAGAATACGTCGCGGTCGTCGGCAAACCCCGGACGTATGAAACCGATACTGGGATGGTGAACGTCGCAGTCCGGCCGGAATCGATCACCGTCGTCGACGAACCGACCCGTGAACGGTGGGTGATCGAAACGGCCGAGCAAACGCTTGATCGCCTCGAACACTACGACAACGAAACCAACGACTACGCACGGATGGTCGACGAGCGCTACACCACCTCGCTTGAGACCTACCGCGAGGAGATCATCACCGCACTCGAAAGTCTCGATGAGGCCGAGGGGGCTGATGATGCCGACGATTCCGGTGCTAGCATTAGCGATGCTGGTACTTCCAGTGAAGACGCCGAAACCACCGATACGGACCATACCACTATTGATACCGAAGCCAGCAGTACTGCTGCCACCGACGAGGATACTGACGAAATCACCACTACCAGTTCGCGTAATGTGAACGGCGAGTCCGACACCAACGCAGACGCAGAAGCAGACACCGACACTGACGCTGACGCCAACGAAGCGGACCAAGACACTTTTTGATCGTCTTCTGTCAGAACTGCCAGCTCCCAGTTACAGTCAAAAACAGATTCAGCATCGATCCTCTCACGTATTCGGGATTTCGTCAGTGAGGATAACGACTAGTGGGTTTCTGTTGGATTTTGAGAGGGACTGTCAATCTCTTCACTAACTCTTCACACCGTTCGAGCAGCGTTACTGAATCCAGCTGTGACAAACGATCGTAGACGAGCATTGGATGGTCTCGGTTCGAGGAAGTGTAGTACAGGCGGCTACTAGGTACCTTCAGCAAATACCACACGCTGCGGAGATCATCAACTGCGCCAATCGTATTGAAAAGAAGTCCACAGAACGCCACTGTGACGAGCCAGCCATCGGCGTGGAACAGAGCCGGTAAAAGTGATAGGGTGATAACAATTGACGGTGCGAGGGTCATAAAAATCCGCTCCCAGCGGGAAAGGAACGCTCCAGAAGGACGAATATATGCAGCCAGCGGCAGGATCACACCGGTCGAAATACTACATCCGTAGTGGGCAGCAACCAGAGCATGGGTCGCTTCATGGAGAAGTGTCACGACAACACCGACTCCAACAAACAGTAGCCAGTCAGCTTCACCGATCGGGGGTGTGCCCCATAGTGCAGTCATCCCCCGCCAAAACCCCGGCAGAAGCCACAGCAATGGGATCATCCAGATGAATCCAATCACAAGCCGCTTGGCCATCGATTCAGACGAGACCTCCCGTGGTGGCCGAAAGTCAGTCGGCCAGTCTGGAGGGAACGCCGGTTGTTGGCTTCCAAAGACCCGTGTCTCAAACCGCAACCGAGGAAGCCAGTCAAAACGTGGCATCTTTTCGGTACCATTCCATTCCGCTTGTTTCACAGCCGCAGTGAGGACACAAACAATGCCAATCGCAGACAATCCGTCGAAGAGCGTATTGATCACAGTAACAGCTAGCAATCCTGGCTCGGAAGGGACAATGGAAGACCACGCGAAGTCGAGGAGAATTAGCACCACACCGAAGCGAAGTGCCGGACTTGCATTCCAGACAGCGATCGGCTCCTCCAGTTCAGTTTTCAGTTGATTTTTCGTAGACGTGGTATCCATACTCTACTGTAGTATCGGTTAGCTGTTATAAATATCAAACGGTCAATTACTGAATCCGAGTGTGCTTACAGTCGGAAGCTAACATCCGAGTGGGTGAGTAATGTCGCTCCCTGTTCAACCGCCTGTTCGGCCGACAGCCGGTCCTGCATCACGAATACGTTCTGGTCGCCACGGCTCGTGTGATACACCGAGTTCCGGAGAATATCCGCATGGTCGGTGTATTTCGGTTTGACGACACAGTATGGTTCGATTGCGTTAGGGCCAACGCGCTGAAATTCATAGAAATACTCGCCCAAGAAATCGTCCACCTCATCGATTTCGTCAGTAGGAACCTCAAAGCGGTACTTCTCGTTGTCATACCACTCGCGCAGCTCGGTGAAGATTTCATCGGTGTCGAAATACTGGCTGAAGATATAGAGATCTGCATCCTCGACTTCGAAGGCAGTGATCTCCGTGGTATCAACATCGAAGGTGGACATCGGATGGGGCTCCGTTTTGAGGGCGATCAGGTGCTCTCGGTGCGTTCATGTGTTTTCGCCGAGTTCTCATCTACCTTTCGGGCGCAAAGCATTTGTCAAATGGTATCATACACCTACTCAGAGATGGGATCAACCGAACGTGAGTTGGTCACGCTCTTTCGAACCAAAACGGTCGACCCGGACAGCCAGCCCGAGCTGGCACGCACGCTTCTCGAATCCCGGACGAAAGTGTCGAGTGAAACAGGGTATATGATGAAATTTGGCGAGCGAAGCCACCGTGCGTTCACCGTTTTCGACGCTTACGATCTCGGTGGCGAAGGCTACCCCGTTTCCGAATCCGCACTCGACTCGCTTCCCGCATACATCCGCGCCACTCTCGAACGTGATGGCGTGGTCCAGATCCTTACCCACTATGATACCGCCGAGAGCGAGTTCACCGATATCTCGCTCGCCGACGAACCCACCTCCGAGGAACTCATCGCTCGGATGGCGCTCCTGCTCGGTCGCGGGCTTTCACTCCACGAAACAGTGGATTACCTCGTCGTCAAGGAACTCGATCACTATGCAGCCGAACAATGGGCGTCGATCCGAGGCGTTGGCGTCGAAGCCGTCCGGACGAACGTACGGGAAGCTCAAGAGCAACTCGCACTGTCCTGAATACGTTTCAGAAGCTCTCTCAGAATTTCTTGAATGCGACGAGAAACCCACCGACAAATCCTGCGCCAATGGGGAGTGTCGCGCCAACTGCTGTGAGCCACGACGGAACCGACTGGAGACTCTGGTGTACACCCGCGAGTGCGGTGTCGAGCGCCTGCCACTGGACATCGAGAACCCCTTGGTGATCGAGATACGCGAAGATCGCCAGCTGGACACCGATCAGTGCGATCACGAGCTTGAGTAGTTTCTTCGCCGCAAAACCGGTGACACCGCCTGCGAGCGCGCTCCCTCCAAACGCCACTCCGAGGTTCCCGAACACGGATTCGATTCCCAGCACGAGCTTTCTGTCCCATCTTTGTCCGTGCTGGTCTTTACCTTACCGGCTATCGATCAGCTGCCAGTTGCAGCGGATGAATATATGAAACATTGCCTGAATTGGTGTGGCCCTCTCTATCGGTCTTTTCTTGGCAAATCGAAAGCAATAAAGCAATTGTCATGGTATGTTTTCGACAGCATGATGCATGACTTGTCGGGATTTCAACGAGATATTCTCTACGTGATCGCTGGCATGGATGGCGACGAGTATCCACACGGCCTCTCGATCAAAGACGAGCTCGAACAGCATTACGAAGGAGAAATCAACCACGGTCGGCTGTATCCGAATCTCGATGGATTAGTAGAGATGGATCTCGTCGAAAAAGGGACAATCGACAAACGTACCAATTCCTACACACTCACCCAGCGCGGCCACCGCGAGATCGAAGACCGCCGTGAATGGGAGAACCAGTACGTCGATCTCGAAACCTAAGCCGCGTTTCAGTGAATATAAGTGAGCGATGGCAGGAATAGAGGATGCATGGCAAACTTGATCGTCAAATCGGCCGTGAAGGAGCAGATCGACCAGAACGTGTCGTCGGATTTCTACGACAAACTCGAAGGCGAAATCGAGCAGGTGCTGGCAGACGCAGCCCAGCGTGCGGCAGACAACGACCGCAAGACCGTCCAGCCGCGCGACCTCTGAACGGCAGTCTGTCGGCCACTCACGCGCGTTTTTCTTCTCCGTGAGCGGTAGAGATGCTCGATCACGATCCCACCATCGACCGATTCGATGCCGAAGACGATGACCGTCCGTTGATTGTTCAGTACGTCGGCGTTGCACTCCGCGAGTGGCCGCCGCTGTTCAGCGTCGAAGACGATGGAGCCTGCGACGACTCCGCCTACGTCGCGCTCCGTCTCGATCTGTACCAGGGCGAATACTACCCGTTCTCGGATCTGCAGGAGCGGTTCGACGAGTACGATATCGACGCCACCATCGTCGGCATCGACACCACCAGCGAGAACGATCTCCCCCGACTACTCCTCCAAGTCGATAGCGCCGAAACGAGCATCGACGAGGACGTGTTCGAGCACGATCGCTGACGATCATTCTCAGTGAGCGCGACGACTGTGGTTTGTCATCTCCAGAGGGGCTGAGAGGACCGAGCACGATCTGCTCGTTCCGGTGAGATCATGGCTACTAACGCTACCAGTACCAACAGCGACGGCAGCAGCACCAGCGACGATACCACCGGTGCTGATGGCAACGCCCACGAGACAGACGCATCGACCGACAATCAGAACCAGACCGGGACTACGGTGAGTGCCGAGAGTCTCCTCGCCAGAGAGCACACGCTTGCGTTCTGTGGCCTCAATCCCGAGGACGCCGCTTCATATCCCGATGCTGTCGATCCAGCAAACAGCGACGGGCGACTCAGCGACGACGCACTCTCGTTCAAAGAAGTGATCCGTCACCTGCCGATCGCGAGCAGCGGCGGCCTCTATGCCGACAATCGATTCGTCGGTCAGGATGGCAACATCAACACGGCCGAAATTCGTGATGTGGAAGGGCTCGACACCGACGCCATCGAGCAGGCGACCGGCATGAGTGTCGAAGACATCGCTACCAGTGCCGAACAGCGTGACTCGCTCGTCGAGGTGTCCGACCACCAGGACATCATCGACGAGCGCCGACTCGCCCTCCACACGCTCGGCCTCCCCGTGAAGTTCCGCTGGCAGATCGCGTCGGATCAGTACTGCATCGTCCAGCCTGCCGACGCGTACATGCCCACAGTGGGGGCGCTCCAGAAACGCGGCGCGACCGACGCGTTCGGCTGGGCACATTACCGTGACTGGGGTGGAACGCTCAAGATGAGTGTGATCCTGCCGAACCTCCGCCGGACACTCATTCCTCTTGATGACGACGATGACGAGGAGGAGGATGGTGGAGACGATGAGGACGATAGTGATCCTGCCTCCCGTGCTCAACAGCGTGACGACGCACTCATCGGCGCGATTGGTGACGAGAGTGACGGAGAGGGTGTTACCGTCTACGGTGGGTTCCAGACGGGATATGACTTCCGTGGCTCCCAGACCATGTGGGCGCGGCCGCTGCTGTACGTGCCTGCGAGCGATGTCGCTATCTTCGGGATGGGACAGCGCTACTCCCGCCGGCACGTCGGATCGGCTACCGACGCGATCCATGAGCGCAAAAACGACCGCGTGCCCATCAACGAGTGGTGGGGAAACATCTACGACGACATCGAAAACCAGACGACCACGGTCGATCGGGCAATTCTCCGGAGTCGCGCGGTCGCGATCGATTTCGAGGACGTGCCCTACTCGGTCGACGAGTTCTATACGTACTTGGGCATCCCCGGCAAGTACGCCGAAGAGGCTGCCGATCGTGCGAAAACATTCGCCAGCCCACCAACGTCGCCCACGATCTGGAATCTTCAACTCTCACTGCTGGTCGCACTCGACGCGCTCTACGAGGGCTCACACGCCTCGGACACGTACCAGGACTACAACGAGGTCGCCCAGCAGTTGCTCCGCCAGCCTGCGCACTCGATCCAGCTCGCGCTGAAAGAACACGATCTCCGCGCCGACGAGAACACTGCAGCCAAGCAGCTGCCGCCGGAGCAGCAGTCGCTTAGTGATGCTATCGAGGATCTCGCTACCATTCCCGGTGTCGATGCCGACACCGAAACTGACCTCTCGAACGTCGATGCTCAGCGCATCCAAGAGGGTGTCTCGGGCGGGCTACAGCAAAAACTCGACAGTCTCACGTGAACACCGGGTTGCCCGAAAGAAGTCAACTGATCGCTGTCCCTACCTGAGTTCGTCCGGTCTTTCAGGTCGGTGTGGGGGGCGAATCGAGTGGACGGGACGTTTGAGATAGTAATAGATCGCAACGCCGATGAGTCCGATACCAAGAACCAGCAATATCATACCTCCGATACCACCCTGACTCCCGCCGAAGATAAATAATAGCCCAAATAGAACTGCGCCACGTCGAATCATCCGTCCTCTCATCGTGAAAATTTTCGCATGGCAATTTGGACACCGAGTTGCATCCGGCTGGATCGTCTCACGACAATCTCCACAGCGAACCACCCCTGCCTCGTCTTTTTGTGGCCGACTCCCGCCGATCAAGAGATTTTTGAAGAATCCCATGCTTCTACTGTCGTTGCTCTGGAACTTATAATTCGGGGTCGGTAGTTGTATTTTTTCGATCGCGGGCTTGAGCGGTCTGGATGCCGGTATTTATTGAGGTTATAATTCTCTATGGTAAGGTATATTGATCTAGGATTGACGATTAGAAAGAAAATGTGTCTGTGATCTAACTTGTCGGCAAGCCTGTCCAAATACGCGACGGCGCGTAGTTTTTCTCCCGGAGAGGAGTGACGGAGCGGTCAAACTGGCCGTGCCACTCAGCCGAGTCCAATCAACCATGCCACCAGCCACAGCCATGAGCGAAACCGAAACAAACGCAGACGCATCGTCCGATGAGCAGCGCCTTCTCAGCCATCTCGCTGAGCACCTCTTCCACGAGATGGGTGGCGACCTTGCCGTCGAAACGCTCCATCTTCGTGCAACCGATCATCTCGATATCGACGCCGAAGCAGTCCAGAAACTCACCGAAGACGGGGCAGAAGACGGCATCTACCAGATCGAGCGGGGAGACGACACCGCCCAGCGCATCACCGACGTCAAACCTGTCGGATCGCCACCGGACGAGCTTGGCGACATTGCTGGCCTCGATATCCAGAGTGACGACGATGAGCCGGCAGATTTCACGCAACTCGATGTCGTAGGCGAGAGCATGGCTGCATCGCTGCATGACGCTGGTTTCGACTCATATGGCGCGCTCCACGCGGCCACGCCGAATGATCTGACCGACATTCCGACGATGACCCAGAGTAAGGCCCAGATCGTCATCGATCAAGCCGGTCAGCACATTCCGACCGAGAAGATGCTTGCGTTCGAGGCGATCGAACGCTATCAGAACCATCTCGACGAGTACGACGGCCAGCACGCGGTCGTCCAGGACATTCTCGAAGTCTCTCAAGATGTCGGCGATCCACTGGCGCTTGACCCGACTGTTTCCTCAGACGAGACCCACTACAAGGGACTACTCGTTCTCGATGATACTGGCCATCCAAATCTGGTGCAGGCGAACGAATTCCCCCAGCATGAGCAGCACTGCAATGACGGTGAACCAATTCCACCGAAGGCAACAGACATCGACCACATCGGATTGAATACGCTTGAAGCCACTGCCCAGAAGCTCGCTCGCGGCAACATGGGACTCCGGCTGGTCGGCCCGCATGGCTGTGGGAAGAACTACCTGCTGCGCTATCTTCACTACAAAACCAATCGCGTGCTGGTGAGCGTTGACGCTGACTCGTCGATGCTCGCTCAGGACATGCTGGGTGTCTCGACAGTCAACAAGGATCGCGTCGTCGTGTTCCGTGACGGCGTCCTCACCAAAGCGATGAAGCACGGCTACACGATCGTCATCAACGAGGGCAACGTCGTGCCGGCAGGCGTGATGATGGCACTTCAGAAGATCCTGAATCAGAACGTGCTCACGGTGAAGGAATCGGGCGAGGAGATCGTTCCCCACCCAGCAGCGCGAGTCGTCATCACGATGAATCCGCCGACACGCGAATATCGCGACAGCGAGCCGTTCAATGCCGCCACTCGTGATCGATTCCAGACCATCTACTTCGACTATCTCGATGACGACGATGAAATCGCGTTGCTCGACCAAATGGCGAATGCAAACCGGCTCCGCATCAAGCGCGACGACATCAAGCGGATGGTCGAGTTCGCTGATGCAACTCGCGACAACGACACGTGGCCGACGGTCTCAACACGAAAGCTCGAACACGCTATCGACTGGATCGATGAGGGTGCGAGCGTTCGCGGCGCGCTCAAGCACGTCACGAAAGCGGCCGCCGAACCGCATCAGAATCCGGCCGATACCCACGAGAAAATCGAGGATATCTAGCGATGGTGGGATGTCAAGATCAAGAGCACGCGGAACGAATGGTCCGGGGGATGTACGGGGCGAAGCGTCTTGATACCGAAGATCGATATTGTCGAGGTTGTGGTGCCACAGCAACCGGTTCGGTATGGACAGAGGCAAACGATGGAATGTGGTTCGCCTGCGAACACGGCCATCTCACCTGCCTTGATTATGACTGACAAGCTATCAACTCGTGAGAAACACGTGGCTATCTCAGTACCGGGTCGGTGGCTCATCTATGTCGTCGTATTGATGATAGTCGCTGGGTCCATTGGATTCATCGGTGTGGGGAGCACCCAGCAAACGCCAAACGCGACGGCGAATACGACCACGACTACAGGTGGGCAAGATACGCAGACGACGAACGGGACGACAACGAGTATCGAGACAGCCGCTCGTTCACCGACGCCGACACCTGACGCAAACGATGAATGGAAAAACGCAGCACCAGTCGGTACTGATCGAACTGCCAACGAGACGCTCCCAGTTGGCGATCGGGATTGGCACGTGTTCTCGCTCGAATCGAGCGGACGCATCACCGTTCGTCTTGTCGCAGGCAATCGGACGAACATGAGCGGTTTTCTCTACGACAGTGGCGGTGATCTCCTCGATAGCACGTATATTGCACCAGGTGAGCAACTCTCGCTGGCCGGTCAAGCCGCTTCCGCAGGCGACTACTACGTGTTCATCCGAAACGAAGCCAACACATCCGGTGCGTACGCATTCAGTATTTCAGTTGACGAATCCGAGACAGCGGCCGATGATGGTCAACCCCAAACGCCAGCTGAAACCAGCAGTGGAAGCGGTCCGGGCTTCGGTCTGCTCGCCGGGCTCGCGACGGTTGTTGGCACTGGCATTCTCCTGCTCTTTCGTCTTGTTCGCAATTCGACGCGATTCAAATGACAGTATCTTTATGAATTGTCTTTCTGAGTAGTGTTCGCGGCGAAACAGTTACTTTTCTGGGACTGGATTTCTTTCAATATGAGCGGTCAGGACTCGTCAGAGACGGCTGTTGACAGCGATAATATCGATATCGGTATTGGCGATTTGGTGCTCGATCGTGACACCGACCACTCCGATCCGGCGGTCGTCGTGAATACGCCACCAAAAACGGCTGACGAGTGGAAAGCATACACCGGCACGACAGTTGCCGAAGACAATCCCGAATACCCGGCCGATGCATCGATCATCGTCGTTGCATTTCGAAACGAAATTCTTGACGAACAGCCAGAGATGGTCGCCCCGGACTCACCGATCCCACTGGAGGATCTGAATGAAGTCGGTATCAAACACTACTCGTTCCCTGTCCCTCGGCTTCGGCGTGGCGATCCTGAAACCGACGATTTCGAGGCTCTCGAAGATCTCGACGACATCGACAGCAACAGCAACGGCACTGACGACGAGTCTGTGTCCACGAGCGAAGACGAGCAAGCGAATCCCTCAGAGACCTCGGAGACAGACACTGAACCTGCAGATGCAACAGCTACCGATCAGGATGCAGGCACGGCAGAGGTAGAGGACGCCACCGACGAACAAGACCAAGACCAAGACCAAGACCAAGAGCTGCAACAGCAAGAACAGGAACTAGAACAAGAATTGGAGCAGCTCACGGAATTCTTGCGTGACAACGGTATCCGTTCCGAAATCGATGGGAATGTGGTTGTCGCCGAGAAACTCGGCCAAAGCTACGAGATCACCCTCGATGGAGAGGTCAACGGTGGCGGAGCCTTTCAGGATCGTCTCGAACAACTCGCCAGCGAATATACAGCCTGAACGCAGCTACGCCAAACACCCCAATCGGGTTGGGGGTGGCTGATTCTACCAGTATTTCTTTGCGGCAGAGGCGTGACCGGCCATGTCATCCTCACACTCTTCCACCCAGTCGGATAGCGCGAGTGCCGCCAGTGATGCCCTCACTCCACCGGCCGAGACGGTTCGCTCGTGTGCAGATCGCGAGCGCCGGCTTACCGAATACATCCGTGCGCACACTGGCGAAGATATCGCTGTCCGACTCACGCCACACGTTCCGACTGCATGTGTCATCCCGACAAGCGAAGAAGCGCTCATCGACTCGGATAACGCCGAATTTTCCGACGATGAGGCTCGGCAACTCGTCGAGTCAGTTGACGCCGACTATCTCGTTCTCATCTCGACACACCCAGCGAACGTCGATAATCTCCCGATCGACGACCAGTTGACGGCTGACCGAGCACAACAGTTCGGCTATGCGCTCCACGAACTGGGGCACATCCGCTACACGGCTATCGCGGACGCCGCAGCACGCCTCGAGGACCGTGTGGACAAAGATCAGCAGGAGTTCGTTCACGGCCTCTGGAACAGCTGTGAGGACGCCGCTATCGAGAATCAACTCGCTGTTGATCAAAGCCAGATCGCCGCCGACCGTCTCGAACTCGTCAGCCGGAGCATCAGCACCCACGCCGATGAGTTCGCAGCCGAGGAGTGCTACGAATTCACGTTTCGGGACGCAGTTGAGCAAGCACTGTACGATGAAGGCATCTACGACACGGGCGTTCGTGACGCACTCTGTGATCCCGACGACGGCCGAATCGTCTTCGCGGGTGACGCCGACCAACAGGCGTTCGAGCGAATCGCTGACAGTATCGAGGAACTCATCACGACGGTTCTCACGACGCCTGATCCCGTCGAGCGCGTTGAACACGTCCTCGACTGGTGGGAAACCGTCGTCAAACCGCTGCTTGATCCGCCCGAACACGATGACCAGGACGACCAGCAAGGGATCGAGCAGCCAGACCCCGACGGGGCAGCTGGCGAATCCAGCGCCAGTGCCAACCCCGACACCAGTAGCGATCCCTCGTCAGACGGCCGTGAAACCGACCGATCCACAGCCGAAGATGCAGACAGCAGCCAGTCGTCAGAGAACGGAGAGTCGGATGAGAGTAGCACTGTAGACAGTACAAACGGTACCGACGAGTCTGAGAGCGGGAGAGATGACGAGAGCGCTACAACGGAGGAGACGGGTGCGACAAGCGAAATCGATGAGGCAGCCGGTTCGCAGTCGGAACAGAGGCCGGACCCGGATGCGATCAATACCGATCAGCGTCAGCCCAGTCCCGGTGCCGACGCGCTCGATTATCCGGATATCGGCAGTGACGAAGATGCCGACGCTCTCGACCAGCCCGAATCCGACGGTGACGGCGAGAGTAAACCCGAATTTGAATCCGAAGCCGAAGCCGAAGCTGCGGGTGGTGATGAAGACGAAAAGACGGCGGAATCGCAATCGCCGAGAGAGCCAGCCGCCGACACGCAGGCTACCGAGAGCGACCGTGACTCCGAGAACGGCCTCGGTGCAGCGGACGATGGTTCTGTCGAGACGGACGCTGACACGACTGCTGCTGACGCTGAAGCTGGTGACGAGGACACCAACGGTGAAACTCCCAGCACAGTCGGAGATTCGGACAGCGACACCAGCCGAGACGATGAAGGTGATACTGGCGATGCGGCAGAGAACAGCACTGATACAGGTGGTCGTGAGGAGGCAGTCGGGAGCGACGATGACCAGTCCGCTCCGGAGCACGGTTCGGATGCAAGCCACAGGGATACCACCAGCGCGACTGGTGAAGGTAGCGAACAGGACGGTGAAGGGGAACCGGAAGGTGCAACGCCAGAATCCCAGTCCGACGAAAACCCGTGGGGGACTACCAACAGTACCGGGACGAGCCAAACCTCACTTGGCAGTTTCTCCGCACCGAGTTCCCAGACCGAGAATGAATCAGGATCCTCAGACGGCGGCGAGAGCGACACCGGAGACAGTCCTGGAGACATCACTCCCGGCACCGGAGACGAAAGTAGCAACGGTGAGGAAACCGCCGGTAGCGGGAACGGCGATGAGAACGCCGGAGACGGGGAACCAACCGGGAGTAGTGACGGTAGCAGCATCGGGGACGAAAGCAGCGATCGCGAAGAGAGGGCCGAAGCCCACACCCGCACAACCGACGAGGACGGTAATGATACTACCAGTAGCAATGGCGACGAAGAGCATGCCGACACACCACCCGAGAGCGCATCCGAATCAGACGGGCCGTCACCGGCACCACGTCCAGCTCACGCGGACGGAGAAGAGGGCCTTGACCGCGAGGGAGCACTCGATACTGACCACGAGGCGGCACACGATGAAGCCGAGCATGCAACGCCCGACGAGACCACGCTCGAACACGAGCTCGAAGACGTTGCCGATGCGCTCGATGCGCTCGACGAACAGGACGGCGGTGGGGCCGCACCGGGATCGCTATCAGAACTCGCCATCATGCCGGACACAGAGGGGTCGAACACCGCCGATACAGCCGAGCGGTGGGGAGACGCTGCTGCCGACGCGGAGTTCGTTGCAGACGCGCTCCGAAAGGCGCTGAAAGAGAGCCGCCGGGATGCAGATCGGTCCGGCGTCACCAGCGGGACGTTCGACCGGCAACGTGCGGGTGCGCTCGCTCGCGGTGACATGGGTGCGTTCAGCGTGCGCCAACCCGGTGACGACAAGCAGTACGACCTCGTGATCATCCTCGATCGGAGTAAGTCGATGCGTCGGCATATCGACACCGCTGAAGACGCGCTCGTGCGGTTCGCGCTCGCGTGTGAAGATATCGGCATCAACGTTGGCGTGGTCGACTTCACGCAAGGCGAGGCACGACTGGTCAAACCGTTCAGCGTCGAGTGCGAGCATGTCCGTGAAAGCTTGCTCTCCAAGCAGTATGGTGGCGGGACACCGCTCGCCGACGCACTGGGACTGGGTCGAGAACTCCTCGAACAACGACGCAACAGCCCGCTCGTGCTTGTCGTCACCGACGGCAAGCTGGGCAATGCAGACGCCTATCACGACGAGCTCGCCCAGTCATATGCACCCGTCTGTGGTCTCACGCTGGTTCTCGATCAGCCCTCGGGAAACGTGCCCGAGAAGGTTGCTCGAAACGAGCGGTTCTACGACCGCCACGTGTACGTCCACGAACCGAGCCAACTCGCTGATCGGCTCGACCAGTTCGCCGTGATGTTCGACGGACTGTGATACTGTAGCCGGGCTGCAGTTTTTCTTTCCGTGAGGGGCGAGGGAATCCCCATGTCCAACACACTGTCTTTCGCTGACGCTCTTGCCGAGTCTGGTGAAACAGTCGCGGAGGAACTACAGCATCCCGCCGTATGCTAGTGGATGTGCTCCAACGGACAGCTTTCGGCGGGATGCTCCAGGAAGTTGTTGAGCGCCAAGCAATAGTGTTCCGCCCCGAGCCGCTCGACGCCATCGTCGAGCAGCGCTGCAAGCGTGCGTGGGAGCAGGCTCCCTGTCCCGAGTGTGGAGAAACAGCTCTCCAGACTCGGGACGGCAGTCCCCGAGTCTGGTGTCGTAACTGCCGCTATAGCTTTATATACACCCGAAACACGCCGTTCGCAAACACCGGTCTTACACCCGGTGAACTCCTTCTCATCTTCATTCTCTACGCTGATACCTTGCTCAGCATCAACCAGATCGCCCAACTATTCGATTCCTGCTACGACACGATCCATACGCAACTCCGCGATGGGGAAGCCGCGTTCGAACGCGGCTTTCCCCTCGTCTGGGAGCGCATCCAGCACACCGTTGAGGGACCAACACAGATCGATGAAACCGGTTCGAAGTGTTCGGGCTACAAAGGTCAATCGCCGCCGCGGGACGGTCTCTCCCGCGGCGGTTCTGGGGAACCGGGCCGATCACGCTGGGAGGGAGCACCGGGCGACAAACTCACGCTCGTCGCGGCGAGCCGCGACGTGCTTCGGGTGATCTCAGCCGAAGAAGGATCAAAATACGACGAGAATCTCGGGCCAGTGATCGAGGAAGCAGGCGATCTCTCCCAGCCGCTGGGAGAGATCTGGACCGACGAACTTCCCGCGTATCAGCAGATGAATCACGAGCATCGAACCGTTGTTCACGACGATAAGTACGTCTCAGACGAAGGCGTCCACACAAATCAAGTCGAATGCCTCTGGTCGCTGATCCAGCCGTGGCTGGAGAAATTCCGCGGTCTCTCCAAACCAGGATTGGAGCAGTCCGTCCGAACCTACGGGTTCGTACGGACGTTGAACCTCGTCGGAGCACCGCTACACGGCCTCGTTGACTGCTTTGCCCTCAACGTGTTTCACTAGATTCGGCAAGAGCGTTCGCTGATGGAACAGAGCTCGTCTTCAAAATACCTTCGTGGGCGTCCTGGAACCTCGATGTCCACCGGAACGATTCCGGACGCGACGCCGCTCACGCAATCGATCCTGAAACCCGTCGCAATATCGCTGTCCACGAACGAGACTGTCTCTACCGACGACGCGAAGTTGGCTCGCGACCTGGAGAGCGGCTAGCAGAATATCGTCGTTTCAAGCTTCGTGAGATCGACGTCGATGGGAACGGGAACGTGTGGCTCGAATCCGACGCCGGTGAGCGATACAGCGCGAAAGGCGTTCTCACGACGCTTGAATCATCAGATCGGACGTGGCGACGCCAGACACCAGATGGGGTCGATGGATCAGGCTCAGCTTGGCAACAGTGGGAAGACGTACGCGACCGATCAGCCGTTCCAACGCCGCCATCGTGCGCAGCGCTCACCGTCAGCCAAGTCTCAGGAGCTGGCTCACGTGCCCGGATGAATGAGTTCTTGGAAGGTGGTCCAGATGGACTCGTGGACCATACGCTTGGCAGCGTCCACGTCTGGAAGGCCGCATTCGAGGCCACCTACCACGGCGAAACAATCGCCGTGTTGATCCTTTCGACGCCAGCTTCACCACACGTCGATCCGAGCTCGGAGATCGTCATCTCTCGGCTGGCCTGCCACCCAGTACGGCCTCAAAACACTTCGTCGTGGTTCATCGCCCGGGTGAGAGACTGGGCTCGCGACCACGACTACGAACGGCTGGTTGCCTACGCAGGTATCGGAAACAACGATGGCACCTGCTACGAGGCCGCTGGTTTCGAACTCGAAGAATCGGTCTGGGCAGACGGGAATGGATGGACTAATCGCGATGGACGTGGTGAGGTCGCCAACGGTGATCGGTGGCGGCGCTCAAAATGGGTGTGCGCTCTTGAGTAGTACAACCATGATCGAAGAATCGCCGCTTGGTTTGTCTTCATCGGAGGAGTGCATGGACCGAACAACAATATTCCACACCGACGTACAGCCAGATCAATCCGAACACAAGCCACGAGGAAACACACAATGACGCTCTTCATTGCTGTGGATGGTAGCAATCCAGAAGCGCTCGATACTGCCGACGACGAACTCATCGCCGGCACCGTTCACCAACTGCTTCGCGAAGAGGTGTTGGTACAGGACATCGAGACAGTCGGCATCGTCAAGAATCTCGGAAACGAAATCGATGGGGCCGTGATCAGCGAAAACGGCTTACAGATTCTGGCTGACGAAGTTGACCGAACTCTCTGCGATCTTGACCTCAATCCGGAATACGAAGACACTCTCTCAGAAGCGTGGGACGAAGCACACAGCGCCCTACATGATACCGGTGAGAACAATGACTGACACTGACGAAAGCAACCGAGCAACGAAGACCATCACGATCGCCCACGGGGATCAGGATCAAGATCACGAAATCATCAACGATTCCATCGCGGCGTTGCAGCAGATTCCAGGAATGGCTGTCTGGGAGGGCGACGAGACGAGAACAAACGTCGTCGAAAATGGCGAAACCGACGAAATCCACGTCGAAGGTGTCGAAGACTGCGGGAGTGTTGCTGCACGTGTCGCCATCGACTACGCTACCGATCCGCCAAGAGTGGTCGTTCGCGGCGATCCGATAAATGAAGAACCGACCGACATAGTGTCGCTCAAATCTACGGACGGAGAGTGACGCTGCCTCACGGTTTTTGTGACCGGGAGAGGAGCGAGGAGTACCCCAGATGAATCCTCCACTCACACCGGACGTATTCGACGCTCTTCGCACGCGGGCGCGTGCGTGTACCAACCGACTCCGCGAAGCGTCCTCGGTGCTGATCGCGTCACACATCGACGCCGATGGGCTGACAAGCGCCGCTATCGCGGCGACAGCCCTCGAACGCGCTGGTATCGGCATCGAGACAACGTTCGCAAACCAGCTCGACGAAGACGCTCTCGAACGCATCGCAGCGCGTGACGAAGAGACCGTGCTGTTCACCGACTTCGGGAGCGGTCAGCTCGATCAAATCGTCGAGTACGAGCACGCAGACGAGTTCACTCCCGTCATCGCCGATCATCACCAGCCTGCCGACGCAGACACCGAATGTCATCTGAATCCGCTTCTGGAGGACATTGACGGAGCGACCGAACTTTCAGGTGCAGGTACATGTTACGCCCTTGCTCGTGTGCTCGAACAAGAGAGTAGTGGGTGTGGCGGAGACGACCAGTACACCGACAACCGCGATCTCGCCGCACTCGCAATCATCGGAGCAGTCGGCGACCGTCAACTCCGAGACGGTGAGCTGGTCGGTGCAAACAAACAAATTGCCGCCGACGGCGTTGAGATCGGTATCCTCCACGAGCGGACCGATATCGCGTTCTACGGCAAGCAAACCCGTCCACTGCCGAAATTTTTCGAATACGCCGACGACGTTCGTATCCCCGGTCTCACAGGTGACGAGCAAGGAGCGATCTCGTTTCTGTCCGATCTCGACACGAAACGCCATCTCGATCTTCGTGACGACAGCGGGTGGCTGCGATGGGTGGACCTGGAGCGCTCGGAGCAGCGCCGGTTGATGAATGCGACCGTGAAAACCGCCATCGAACAGGGCGTATCCCACGAAGCCATCGATGACCTGATCGGCACGAGCTACCTGCTTCCCGAGGAACCCAAAGGGACAGAACTCCGGGATGCAAGCGAATTCTCGACACTACTGAATTCGACAGCGCGCTACGACCGCGCGGAGATCGGCCTCGCGGTCTGTCGTGGCGACCGAGACATCGCACTCCACCACGCACGCGAACTCCGGTCAAACCACAAGCGCCGTCTCTCCCAAGGGCTCGAACTGGTCAAACGTGTGGGCGTCACACGCGAGGAGCACGTTCAGTGGTTCGACACGGGCGAACGTATCCGCGACACTATCGTCGGCATCGTTGCCGGGATGGCACTTGGCAGCGAGGGAATTACGACTGACCGCCCGATCATCGCGTTCGCGACGAAAGCCGATGCTGATGCTGGTACTGACACTGACGAGAGCCCAGAGCGGAAAGTCTCAGCACGTGGGACGAACCAACTCGTCCAGCAAGGACTCGATCTTGCGGTCGTGATGCGCGACGCGGCAGAGGCGGTCGGCGGCGGTGGCGGCGGTCACGATGTGGCCGCTGGAGCGACGATTCCTACCGGCCGTGAGATCGCATTTGTCGAGCGTGTCGATGAACTCGTGGCCGACCAATTGCAGTGAAAGACAGGCCCCAGAACCAACTCACCTGTTTTTCCCAGTCCGGAGAAACGAGACAGCAACCAACAACTGCTCGTCTTCGACTATATACCCATGTCTTCACAACAGATCCAACCGACAGACGAGAGCCTGCCATCGCTTGATCTCCCGTCCGGTGCGCTTCCCGTATCGCATCCCAACTACGTTCACGATGTCGAAACCGATCCGCCCGAGATCGAACCAGTCGAACACCGGTTACGCGTCGATTTCATCGACGGCGGACCCCTGACACCGCATCCACTTCATGGGTCGCACCAGCCGCGTCCGCGCCGGTACGCCGATCGGACGCTCACCGAAATCTGCCAGGCCGAACAGCACTACTACCCGTCGCTGCCAGATGGAGAGGAATTTGCAGACGCGCCTGCATTTCTGCACGACGAACTCGCACCGTACTTCGCCGAGCTGCGGGAGATCCAACAGCGCCGGTTCGAATGGTATACTGAGCACATCCCAAGAAACCTTGACCAGATTCTCGATACTGTCGAGAGTTTGTATCCATATGATGCTGGAGGAACATTCCGCGATGTCAACACGTGGATCGGGCTCGTGGTCGTGGCCGATGAAACATCCACTGGTGCGTACGCAAGCGAACATGGTCTCGACGAGGAATATGTCGTTCACGAGGGCGATCTCGACGACTACGCATCGCCTACTGAGTACGGAATATTGCTCCCAGCACCACTGCTCGCTGGCGAATACAACAGCGGGAGTCAGTACTCACTGATCCCGTGGTCGGATGGATTAGTCTGTGCTTGCCCGTACAAACAGAAGCGCCCGTCGCGAGTGATGTGCAAACACGAACTCGCAGCGACGATACGCCTCGCCAACGACGATCAGTACATACTTCCAGTCGATACAGGTGTGGACGTTCCCCAACGCGCTCGCCGATTCGTTAGTCCCACCATCGCCGCGCAGCACACACCGAAACTTCCACGGGATTCACAAAATGGATGAATTGCACCAAATGTATAAACCAGGAATCGTTGTAGTTGGGCGTCACGTTTATTTTCCACCGCATAGATTAGTTGAGTGATGAAACAAAATCTAGCTATCGCCGGCATGGCACTCGTTCTAATCACATCAGTCATCGGTGGAAGCATGGTTCTTGGGGGGAACTCCAATTCCACTGAAGCCGATCACACCAATCCGAATGCTACTCAAGCGACAGCAGCGCAGATGAGCGTCGAGAATGTCGAGGTGATCAATCGTTCTGAAGGTGTCATTACAGCTGACGTCACTTTCAACGGAACGATCGATGTGGACAAGCTCAAGCGCTCGCTTTCGTCGCTGTTCAGCGACCGTCAAACCAACATCAGTAGCATTACCATCACGAATGTCAGTGGGGATGTTGCCACCGTAGAGCTTGTGACGAAAGGCCGCGCCAGCTCAGAAACAGTCGAAACCCGGCTCCAAACTCACCTCAGTAACGACAGCACAGCACGCAACGAGACGACCAACAGTTCGTCCGAGACCGAATCCACCTACCGGAACGAGACTGCAACCCACTATCAGATCGACTTCGTTCGGGGCCAACCGATTAAAAACCTGCAAGGCCCCGAAGGGACCTATACGAACGACCAGTTGATCCGATTCGCACACGGGAGTTCCGAGCGGCCTATCTATCGCACCTCAGACGGCGAGTTTACGCCTAACAGATCGCTTGCGCGCTGTATCGACAGCCAACCGATCTCCGTCGATGCTGAGAACAACACAGCGTCAATCTCGTTCTCGGTTGCGAAAAACTGCGCTCCAGTGACGCTCTCGCTCGTCAGTTACGACAAACCGCCGGTCGTCTGGAGTCCCGAAACTGAAGACGAACAGGACTACATCGATTCAGCCACCACAACGTTCGAAGCGGGTGGCTCCTACACGCTGACCGTTCAGCTTCCGAGCAATGCGACCGCCACCGAGACGCCTGAATCGAACACCACAGCCGCGGAGACTGCGGCCTCTACTGAAGAAGCTGAAACAGAAACGTCCGAACCGACGCAGACGGCCACGGCCACGTCCACGGAGACGCCATCGACCGAGTCAACAGAAGCAACTCCTACAACGTCAACTCAGACGCCAACTCCATCGTCGACTGCAACGGAGACAGCCGAATCGGCACCAGCTAACTCGATAGAAACCGAAACAGAGACACCGACCGAGACAACCGGTGGAGCATCCGCCACAGATTTGGGAACAAAGATTGCAGCCGTGGGGTCATCACAACCCACGACCGGGACACCAGCGGAAACTGAAACCACAACAGCAGCGCCAACCGAGACGGCCGAACCAACTGAAACGCCCACAGAGACGCCAAACGACACATCGCCGTCGACTGAGACGACCACTGGAACAGACACACCAGCTGATACACCACCCGCGACACCGACTGAAGAACCAACGACGACACCAACAGAGACACCAGAACCAACTGAAACGCCTGAACCGACCGAGACAGAAACTGAAACCACCACAGAAACAGCAACTGCAACACCCGAACCGACCGAGACGGAAACAGAAACCGAGACCGAGACAGAAACGGAAACTAGCACACCACCGTCACCACCCACGGACACGCCAACTGAAACGTCCGAACCAACAGAGACACCAGAACCAACCGACACCGCGACGGAAACTGAAACAGCTACGGAGACGGAAACGGCGACTGAAACGCCCGAGCCGACCGAGACGCCACCAGCACCACCTACGGACACACCAACCGAGACACCAGAACCAACCGACACCACGACAGAAACTGAAACCACCACAGAAACAGAAACAGCGACTGCAACACCAGAACCGACCGAGACCGAAACAGAAACGGAGACTAGCACACCACCAGCACCACCTACGGACACACCAACCGAGACACCAGAACCAACCGACACCGCGACGGAAACTGAAACAGCTACGGAGACGGAAACGGCGACTGAAACGCCCGAGCCGACCGAGACGCCACCAGCACCACCCACGGACACGCCGACTGAAACGCCCGAGCCGACCGAGACGCCAGAGCCAACCGACATCACGACAGAAACCGAGGAACTAGAAGCAGAAGCTGAGACTAGGACAGCCACAGCAAACAAAACGAGCTAGGACCTCTCGCACGAGAACGGTCGCGAGAAACAGCTGCCTACGCGTGTTTTTTCTGCGTCGTGAAGGGCGGAGACGCCAATGCCCTATCTCGACGACACCTACACGAAACCAGTTCTCGATTCGCTCAGCGACGTACATCAGCAGACTGGCCACGGCTGGTCGCGCGTGTTTCGCGACTGGATCGATATCGTCTTCGCGAGCCTGCAACGCGACGACGACAGCCACGGCAAGATGGCCAACCGATACAAGAGTGATTTCGGCAAAGAAACGACGCAGACTGCTTTCGAAGACTACGCGGAAGCCTTCGCCAGCTTGCTCGCTGTGATGGAACAGACCGATGCCGACGTGCTCGGCTGTCTGTTCCAAGAATACGGTGCTCCATCCGAAGAAAATGGTCAGCACTTCACGCCACCGCACGTCGCACGATTGCTCGGAGGAATGATGCTCCCCACCGACGAGCAAATCGAGAGCACAACTCCAGACGACCCAATCACCATCCGCGACCCCACCTGCGGGAGTGGTGGTCTCCTTGTCGGTGCAGGACAGCAACTCGAAGAATGTGCTGAATCGCCATACGCCGCAGTATTCGTCGGACAGGATATCGACATCAGATGTGTCAAGATGACTGCGATCAATTTCGTCGTCCGAGGACTTCCTGGGTTTGCGATTCACGGCGATTCGCTCAAGGCCGACCCGATTGCCGCATGGGAGATCATGCCCACAAAAGGGATGATGGGTGCACCAATCCAAGAGTGCGAGCCGCCCCAGTTCACACCTGTATCAGACGACGAGACCACAGACAGTTCAGCATCAGCCACAGCGACAGATGGCGCGGACAAGGTGGAAGGACAGAATGCCCAGGTCGACGTGGACGTAGAGCTGGATACGCAGCAGGCCGAGTTCGCTGCATTCACCGATAGTGATGGTGACGTAAATCAGTGAGGGCAGCTCAATTTCTCACTCGGTGTGGGGTGTGTCCGAATTCGGATTCGGATATCCTCCCATGTCCAAACCCCATCCGCCAGCACCAGCAGTCGGCACCGCACCAGAGCAAGCGGACTCAAGAGCGATTGGAGACGCCGATGACATCGCTGCTGCACGTCGAGCGAAATACGTGGCGTTTCTCCACCGCCATCCGTTCGCCACCGACGCCTACAACCTCGGCTTTCTCCCCGGTATCCGCGAGGACTACTCACTCCAAATCGATGACTTCGCAAACGTCGAGACACCCGTTCTGATGGTCGACAACGATTTTCGCGACCCTGATGCCGACCGATACGTTGCACGCATCCGAGAAGTCCCTGAGCAACCGTGGGTGTGTGTTCTCGGCGATGCCACGACACCCGAGCAGGCTCGCGACTACGCTCAGCTCGCCCGATCACTTGTCGACGAGTTGCCCATCACCGAGTTCGTGATCGTTCCGAAGTGTCCCGAAGCATTTGAGATCATCGACAAACAGTTCGTTCTGGGCTACCCGATGGGATACTCAGACATTCAAGCGACAGATGTCAGCACGATAAATGATTGGCGAGGGCGGCGCGTTCATCTCCTTGGTGCGAGTCCTCCAAAACAGTTCGAGGCGATACAGCGCTTGACACAGCCAACGATTACCGGTGATCCGCCCGCAAACATCATCGGAATCGATTGGAACGGCCCCCAACGTGTCGCATACCTCGGCGAATATTGGAGTCGTAACGGCTGGCAGGCGGCCGACCAGCTCTCGATCCGTGAAACTGTCAGAAAGAGCCTCCGCGAGATGCGAAAATTCTGGCAAGAACGGGGGGTCTGGCCAACTGAAACACCGGTCGAAAGTAGCGGACCCGCTGTACGCGAACCAGACGACCCAGTGTTCACAGCCAGCGGCGAGACCATTCGCGAACGCGAAACACTCGAAGATGCGGTTGTCACTGACTACGATAACGGACAAACGCTCGCCTATCAATCCGAAACCGAACGCGCATACGTCGAATACCACGCCGGGCTTGTCCATAGTGGCTCCTAAGAATCGTCGCGAACAAAATTTAGTGAAGGAACAACATTCCTGCGACGGGTTCAGCCACTCTCGTCTCCATCTTCGTCCTCATCCTTATCATTCTCATCAGAGGTTTCCCGCAGGTCCTCGACTGAGAGTTCGTTCTGAAGATACGCACGGCCTTTTTCGACGATCCGATAGGCAGCAACGTCCGTATGCCGCTCGACGAGACCATGCTCTGCAAGCGTCGCACAATGGCTTGCGACAGCTTGTCGTCCATATGGCAGATTAAGACACATACTCGCTGGCTTGATCCAATAACCGTCAAGATCAGCTAAGAACTGCAAAATCGGATAATCCATAGCCGTAAGCCAGCTCACTCTTCGATACATCTGATACTGCCCGGATTCAGGAATGTGTAGGATTAGAACCACCGATCGGGTGTCCTTGTATCCGATATCGGTTTCTATAACGTCGATATCGGTGTTGGATCCATCTATCGGAAGGGGGTGTAGGACAAGCTATATATGGAAGGGGGTGATGATTGCAGACGCAAAGCTAGGCACACAACCGCGCGCAGAAGGGATGCTTGGACAGCTACCCCTTCTGCCTCCGAGGTAATATAGCTTGCCCTCTCGCCGAGCGACAGCTATCTCTCGGAGGCGACGTTCCCGGCGTCGGCGTTCACACGGGATCACGAGTCACACGCATGCACGCATCCAGCGGAACGACAGCCGCACAGTCCGGCGAACAGCTTTTCGAGAGAATTGTCGCTCTCGAAGAGCGCGTTTCCGAACTCGAAGCCGATCAAGAGCGTCACCGAGAAGAGCTTCACGCGGTCGCACGAGAGAACCACGAGCTTCGGTCGTCGCACGAACGGCTCGAGGAACGGGTTGACGACACCGAAATCGAACACAACGAACTGCAGAGCGAACTCGAACGCGCCGAAGCCAGCCGTGGACACATCATCGAGGACATCGTCGACGTTGAGGAGCAACTCACTGATATGGAAGTCAAGCCTGTTGAGCCAGACAATGGAAACAACGCGAAAACCTCCCAACAACACACGGACATGGCTCCCATCGAGCGGATTTCCGTGATGGATACCGATGAGACCGGAATCGATGTGACTCCTTCCATCGAACGCGCTGTCTCGATCTTCGAACACTGGGAAGAATGGTCCGACAAGACACCAAAGGGACGTGTCCTCAAGGATGATCTCAAAACACTCCTTCGGACAGCAACCGGCGAGGGGCTCGCATGGCGGCAGGTGTACCGCGCCGCCGAAGCACTCGAAGAGCTCTCCAAGGGCCACATCGAATTTATCGATCACTCCCGCCACGGCAAGATGCTGATTGAGTCTCAACCAGCCAGGAGCGGTGACTGTCACTCGTCGTCAGCGGCCACAAGCTGATCCCCGTCAGAGAACCACCTGCAAAACGATAGCTCAATAACAGGAACAATCGTTCCATGGATAGGTGCGGTGTATGCATCGGCCAATTACTGACGGGTGAATCGCCTCATTCAGCCTCACAGCTAGGACAGAGAACGAAAGGACTAGTCCGACTACTGACGACGCTGTCAGTGAAACAGTCACCGATCAATGGTTAGAATGAGGAAGTTGTGTTTCCCAAACTTTATGATGAATAGTCGATAATACCTCCCATGGGTTCTGGAAAAATACAGTACGTGAGTGGAGGGGATGTTCCTTCACCCGCATTCACATTCTCAAAACAGAGTTTTTCTGGCTCCAGCTATATACAAAGTGGCGGCAGAGGCGCTAGTGGGGACGAAATCGACACAATCATTGATCAATTGATGGACTTCGCGTCCGTAAACGCTACTGATGGGTGGTTTGGGCTTGTTCAAAAACAAACCACATTGACATGGTTTGGTCACGGGTTGGAGGCATTTGTTGAACTTCTTAAATCACCGCACGAGGAACGCCCCGGACTCGCTGGCGAAAACCCATATGATATACATAACACATACAAAAACACTCACCATCGCGGGCAAGCTGTATGGGTGGGTCCGGGTGGTCCAGCAAATACAATGGTTATTTCAGGCCAATCACGTCCACATTCTGATTTCATTGAACAATTTACTGTTAGTTTACTTACAGATGAGTCTCTTTCGCAATCCCAGTTGATTGACGACGTTGCTGGGCTTCCAGTCGATTTTGGCACTGCTCATGAGTGGGACTGCCCTCGCTATGTAGCCTCACAATCCCAACGAAGTGACATTCAAATCCAACAGATTGAGACCGAGATCTCCAAGATGTGTTATGATACGCAAATCGATGCGGTGGTCTGTGAGAACCCATATTATGGCCGATCAGACGCCCTCGCTGAATTACTAGATGTTGAGGTGCGAGACAGTGGCCGAATTTGTGAAAACTTAGCAGAATATGAGAAAATCCGGTGTCATGTTTCTCCACCTTATCACCCAGATAAAGAACCAAATGGCTACGACGTGGTTCGATTCGAAGTCGCAGATGTAAGAAAATTAGGGGCGAGTGAGATAAGTCCGGTTAATGTTCGGATTAATATCCAACCCCAGTTCTAACGGATTCATAGGGTAATGCGTAGATAATTACCGTCTACCGTGGCCATCGGAGATGTCTCAGGGTGGTAAGTACTTTTGCAGGACCCTATCAGAGTAACAGACTGCCCTGGTTTGTTTGCTCCGGAGAGGCATGGAGGAGTCTTCACATGTCGTCCTCAACTCACGCCGCTGACACTAGGACCGAAACCGCAAAGAATCGTCGTACCACCATTCGTGACTGCGCTCTCGCAGCCCTAACCGACGCAGACACTGACAGCGAGACCATGAAAGCGACCGTACTCCGCGAGTATTACCGTCACCGCTCCAGCGTGTCGCTTGAAGATGTCCTCGAACTTAATACGGTGGTTGCCGCTCCAGAGCAAGGACCACTCAAAGAGCGCGTTGCGGCGGTTTTGACAGAGGCGATCGCACAGCACGACAGCTGGACAGACACTCCGCAAGCACCACCGGCCAGCGAGAATACTTCTGAGCCGGTCACGGAGGCACACTAATGGCCGCACAAGCGACGATCGGCACCGACGGTGGGAGGGATGATTCTGAACACATCCTCGAGGAACTTCCGCCAGAGAAACTGCTCGATACACCCAGCTTTCGGCTGATCCGTGGTGGCGTTGCCTGCATGCATTCGGTCGAGACGGTCAAGCAGTACGTCGCTCACGAGAATACCACCGAACAGCGTGAGCAAGTCCTTCGATTGCTCCACCAGCGCGCGGCAGAACTCCGCGACCAGGAGTAGTCGTCTTTTGACAAGCTACGATTCGCTATCCCGGAGCTTTCCCTCGAATTCGCCGGTGCATTTATATATTTTCTGTCGGTACGGATGAGTGGAGTAGATATTCGATGGTTCGCCAAGACGGCAAACGAAGCTTCGGTTTGCGTGAAACGGATGGAAGTGAACCCAGCGCGTTCGTAGGGAATTATCCACGGCAGGCAGCCCTGAAAGCCGCTCGGCGGCTTACTCCTGGACCATCAGAGGCAGACGCCGATCGGCAGAAACTCCGTCTACGTGAACGCGGTACCGACAAACTCCATATCTACGAGGCGTGGGCGTGGGAGGAGGATGCGCCCGAGAACGGACCCGAATGGCTCTCAGGCACGATCACTGAAGCCAACGTCGCAAAGCAGGGCATCGAACGCCTCGACGAGTAGTCCCCTTCTCCAACCGTCGCGTCCGGACGAATTGCGGATACAGACATGGTGGAGTGTCGTGACCCATTGTACTCGTGTTTTATTTCCCCAGAGGGGTGGAGGAAAGAACCAATGGGTCACGACACGCAGTCCAGATCACCAACTGAACAGTCTGAACAGCAACAGTATCCAGCCGCCGAAACCGTTGCACATCTCTCGAAAGCGACCTACCACCAGCGAATCGAGACGCTCGCTGAACGGATCCTTCCCCGACTCGCCGACGAGACAGGCACAGTCCAGACGGTCAACTATGACACAGTTCTCGGCCATCTGAAAGTCGTCGAGCGAATGAGCTTCGACAATCCGTTTTCGATCCTGAAACACAGCGAGTACGAACTCGATGCGTTCGACTGGGAACGGGTCAACAGCAAGCATCCAGTTCACGGACTCGCCGAGCAGGCACGCCGACTCGTCGCTGGCGATGTCCAGCAACGGCTCCTCGAACTGGTCGCTACCGACGACACACGCGTAGGCACTGGATCGCCGCACAACGGAGGACCACGATGACGGAGAATCAGCCTGACAGAGATCTCTATCTTGAATTGCTCGACGAGTGCTACGGAACGGTACGTGGGACAACCATTGAGGGGGTTGACGAGATCGCTGAATACGCTGTCGAAAAACGGTGTAACGAAGCAGTTGGCGAGCACGAGGTCATCGGAAATGTAGAAAAACCAAGGACGAACGCCGCAATCATCGCCGTCTCGACTCGTACCGAAGACGTGATCGCAGATACCTCGGGCCACAATTCCGCCGAGCTTTTCGCAGAACTAGCGCCTGCCGAGCACCTTGCGGAACTTGCGCATCAGGTCGCCAAGTACGACCTCATCGAACGTGTGCTCGACGAGCAATCGGAGGATACTCATCAATGAGCGACAGCAAAGCGAGCCGTCAGACGAAGTACAAAATTCCCGACGATCACGTCTGGGCAGACGAACAAGTCCAAGAATCCGAGAACCGCCCACCCGTGGCAGAGGTGGGAAGCCACTCGGTCGAGATCCTACACCGCGATCGCGACCGCACGAGCAGCGAGGGCGATATCCGGTATCGGTACGTGTTCGAGAATGGCGAAGCCATCGGCATCCTCCAGTCGCATCGTCTCGCCGAGAGCAATCAATTCAATCCGATGGGAGCAGCCGCGCCGTGTGAAGTCCCAGCTGTCGTGAAGGACATGCTGGCCCACGAGATGCGAACCGACCACTGGACTGAGGTCGTCGATATCGAGCGAGCACAGCAATTCGCAGAGGTGGATGGTCGATGACTGGCGACGAGGATCGACAGCCAATTCGAGACGGCCGAAGCGTCGAAGCACGAAACATGGACGAGCTCGTGATGGCGCTCCGCGAGATCGACTTCATCTACAGCGTCGATTCGGATCGCGAGCGTGCCATCGGGCTGACGTTCGACCTCTCAAAATTCGACCAGGAAACGGCGTGGGAGGGGTCGGATATTCCAGAGGCTGCAGCAACATTGCTGTTCGAAGCACGATTCGTCCCGACAAGCTTCGGGCGCGAGTACAATCAGGCGAAAGACGCTCACCTGCCAACGATCTGGTTCGAAACCGTCGAGAGTGTAGCCAGTAGGGCGGGTGATATTAATGAGTGACCGTCGTCGCCGTGACGATACTGTCCGCGCAGTCGATCTATTCTGCGGCGCTGGTGGTCTCTCGTGGGGTCTCGCCCAGACCTGCGAACACCTCGATCGCGAGGTCGAACTCGCTGCAGTGAACCACTGGGAGACAGCAATCGAAACGCACGAACAGGCCCACCCGTGGGCCGATCACCACCACGCCCGCGTCGAGGAGTTGGATCCGCGAGAGGTCTTTCCCGGAGAACGGGTAGATATCTTGACCGCTGGCCCCGAATGCACGCACTTTTCAACCGCTCGCGGTGGGCGGCCAGTAGATGATCAAAAACGCGCCAGCCCGTGGCACGTCCTAACGTGGCTTCAGAAGCTCTACGTCGATAATTTCGTCGTGGAGAACGTCCCTGAATTCGAATCATGGTCGCCAGTCGGTGCTGACGGAACGCCGATGAAATCGAAGGAAGGGGAGACGTTCGAGGCGTGGATCAATGCACTTCACAGCCTGGGCTATAGCGTGGATTGGGAGGTGCTCAACGCTGCCGACTTCGGTGACGCTACCAGTCGGCGGAGATTGTTCATCATCGGACGCCGTCAGCATCGGCCGGAATTCCCCGAGCCGACCCACAGTGAAAACGGAAAAGAGCCAGACACCGAACCGTGGCGCTCAGCCGCGGAAATCATCGATTGGTCTGAGCCCGGCGAAAGCATCTGGGAGAGGAACAGACCACTCGTCAGTAATACGATGCAACGGATCGCAGAAGGGATTCGCCGGCACGCCCACGACGACTTCGAACCATACGCAGATGCAGTCGCCGATCTTGGGAAAGACGATGTCGCTGCGATGCAAGAGGGTGCTGTGCCCGCAGCAAAAGCCACCGAGGCAGCCCACGAGCGTGATAATCCGTTTCTCGTTAAGGGGCCGGTTCCCGAGCCGTGGACGGACGGTACGACCGGCCTCTGTATCCCCTATCTGCTGGGCCAGCACTCCGGCTCGGTCGCACGAGACGTTACCGAGCGGCCGGTGCCGACGATAGCCACTCGGGGTGCGATTGGTCTCTACCGGCCACAGGCGTTCGTCCTACCGCGAAACGGCTACCACCGGGGCCTCCATTCGAATCCAGCCTACGATCCGATGGAGCAACCGCTACACACAGTAACGGCGAAGAACCACGATGGACACGTCGTGACGCCGTATCTGGTCCCGTTCTACTCTGAACGCGCTGGGCAATCCCCACGAACGCACGATATCGACGAGCCGCTGCCAACGGTCACAGCGACGGGTTCCCAGCCTGCAGTCACGCGACCATATCTGATCCAGTACCACGGCAATTCAGGCGCTCGAGACATCGACAAGCCGTTGCCGACGGTAACCACACGCGACAGCCTCGCGCTCTGCCTTCCCGAACACTATCCGTGGGGCCTCGACATTCGGTTCAGAATGCTCCAGCCGAGAGAACTCGCTGCTGCGATGGGTTTTCCTTCAGACTACGAGTTCGCAGGCACCAAGACCGAGACGGTCGAACAGATCGGCAACGCCGTACCGGTGCATCTCGCCAAGTCCCTGATCGAACGACTACTAGCCGGCCGTGATCCAACGCTTCAAGCGTTTGCATCCGAGAATGAATCGGTAGCTACCGATGGAGGCGACCAACCATGATTTCTGAAGACACAAACGCACAACCTACGAAGGCGGCACAAGAACCCAACCTTGATGAAGTTGATTGGGGGCCGACCCAGCGCCCGCTTGACGACGGAGAGTCGTGTCCTGAATGTCGCTAGTTGTCCACTCTATCGATAACGGTGGCAGCAAAAGCCCGGTTCCACACCGGAGTGACGTCGAAAACGAGGCGAAGAATCCTACGAACGCTGCGGAGGAGCCAGCAAATATCGGATCACATACGTATCCCTTCCGTGGCTGCCACTGAGACCACTCCCAGAACAGAGCTGTCGCTCCTCGCCAGCCTCGCTTCGGGTGAAGCGAGGCGGCTCAACCCAGTCCGTGCTCGTGTCCTGCTGGCAGTCCCTCTCTGTTCGTCCGATGCTTCGTCTTCCAGCCGAGTTCATCGTCCAACACCTCTTCAATCCCATGGAGAAATGCATCACCGAACGTGAAGTCTGTCGGGAGTGCTCGCCCGCCACGCCGTGGTCGGGCGAGCACCGCCCACTGCAACACGATCCACAACTGCTCCAACAGGAAGCCAACACCCACGTAGAACAGCCGAATTGTCGTAGATGGCGTCGTTGTCAGTGCCCGCGCTTCCCGGAATTTCTCGTAGCTCTTCTCGATCCGTGACCGGTTGTTATAGATCCGCGCCACTTGCGTCGGCGTGCGGTCTTCCAGACCGTACGCCGCGTATCCCGTCTGTTTGAGGCCTGACTTCCCACGATCACCGTTTTGGTATGTGACGTTCACTGCCAGTGGATACGTCTGTTCATACGGTTTTCCTTCACAAATCGTCTCTTCGGTCATGTACGATTTGTCCGTCGTCAGCTTCTCTTCCAGCGAGTCTTTCCCAGTCTTCACCGGAAAGACCGGCGGTGCTGCCTCACGAAGCACACCGATCAACTCGCCAGCAAAGGCTGCTCTGTCGATGAGAGTCCGCTCAATCTCGAAGGGATATGTCTCGACGCGGGCGAGCAGGCGCTCGACCGCGTCGGCCTTGTCATCATCGCCGTCAACTGGCTCGACTGCCAGCGTCAGCGGCTTCCCTTGCGCAAGGACGAACACTGTGCAGTAGCGATGACACTTTGTGGTGCCATCACGGGCTTGCATCCGGCGGAACTCGTCTTCATCTTCCGGGTGACCATGGAACGGGTTGTCCATGAAGTCGATGCAGATGGTTCTCGACCCGCCGCGGTCGAGAACCGTCATCGCCACCAACGCGAGGATACCGTTGACAGCATCGAGCATCGGCTCGTTCTCCAGCGTGTGCAGCCAATCCATCACCGTCTCCCGATTTGGTGTGTCCTCGGTGTTCGTCGTGACGCCGTTGACCGATGTCGTGTCAACAGCAGCCCGTAGCACGACTTCCATGATTTCCTCGGAATCGAGGCCAGAGCCCTCGATTCCTTCCAACGGTATCAGCTCAAGCAATTCCATGCTAAGAGACTTCAACTGACCGTTCGAAATGAACTCGTCCGGATCTGTGAGGATGCGCTTGAGCTTTGGGAGCTTCATCACACAGAAATCCGGACAGCGGCTGAATCAGGCGACTGATTCAGTCGCATCATTCTGGCCACTACATGACAGCAACTGAGCTGTTGGGCCAGAGTGGACAACTAGCGAATGTGGCCACGAATTCGATGCCGACAAGTGGGACGTGAGACATCTCCACGGTGGAGCGTGGATTGGTGAGAGCTGGGTTTTCACATGTTCCGGTTGCGAACAGGAAACTTGTATTATTAGCACATGAACCGGGATGCACAGCCCTCAACAGAAACCGACCAGCGTGAAATCATCATCACAGACACCGCAAAATCGAAAGTATATCGACTTCATTCAGAATCTCAATTGGTTGAGAACATCCGTAATCAACCCGGAGCAGTATACCAGAAAGGCGATAGCGACGAGTACCACCTCGTCAAAAACGGCCAAGTAATCGTTATTGTGGTCGAACCAGAGAAGTATGTCGTGGTCACGCAGATGCACAATCACCCAGACTATAATAATAGGGATATCTATCAAGAAGTTCGAGAATTACCGTAATATCCGACCTGCGAAGAACTGTGAGGACTCCCTGCTACAGTTAGGTGTTTTCTCGGTTGTGCTGCTGGCAATTCGTTTTTCTTCCCCGAGAGGAGTGCGCGGGGGAGAACGTCCGCGCGGAGACTACTCACATGAGCGAATCCACACCGACACCCGGACACGGACCAGTCGTTGACGACTTTCTGCCAACTGCCATCCAGCTCGGTACCCGTGCGCTCTGGCAAGCCAAAGGCTCTCAACGGTATATCGAGCGTATCGTAACGCAGGCAGACGCCCAGCTTGGCGATATCGAGAGCGATATCGTGGCGGCTCGCACTGCCTACGAAGACGCCATTGGAGCGTTCACTGGCGAAGAGGTGTGTGTACTCGCCGATCAACTTGACGCTGAAGAACAGGCTCTCGATCACCTTCACGAAACTCCGAGTGACGCTCCACAGGCGAGTCAAGCCGTGGCGACGTTGTTCAGAAAAGGACTATCCATCGCGACCGAGAGTGCCGGTGAAGAGTTCCACCAGCGAGTGTCGGAGGCCGAAACCGTCCGTGAGCAAGCGTGCTCGATGGTTGGTGGGGCAGCCATCGCCATCGATGCACTCGAGCAAATCGCCGACTGCCACCCGGATGTCGACAGAGACGAGATGACACTCCCATCACGAGAAGCCGGCTGGTGAGCCACGTATCGAGCATTCTGACCCTCGTTTTTCTTCCCCGAGAGGGGTGCGCGGACAGATAGAGACGAACACGTCCGCACGAGGACATCCAAAACCATGACCGAAGGTACCACGAGCAGTTCTGATACAGACGCACCGACCGACAACTCTGTCGATAACAGCCGAGAACCCGAATCTGGAGATAGCCACGATCCGTCCGAGAGCGGCAGTGACGACGCTATCGACACGTCGGCAATGGCCCGTGCGCTCAAACACGAGCTCGAACAGAAGGGCATGACCGTCGAAGTCGAAGACGACGGCGAAACCGTTGCCGCCGAGAAGCTTGACCAGTCCTACCGCATCCGTCCCGATGGGACTGTCGAGGGTAACGGCGTCCTCAAAGACGGCATCGAAAACATCGTCGCCGATCTCGATCCCGTGCAGGACACGGAGACCGACAATCCTGAAATCGACGCAGACCCAGACACGGGAGACGATTCTGACGACAGCGCTTCCAACGCTGACGAGAATGACCGCAGCAAGGAGAGCAAGAGCAGTGAGGGCGTCAACGACGAGAACGGGGTCAAAGACGAGAGCGAAGACGAGGTATCTTCTTCGGAAAGCGACATGCCGACCGCTCCCGCCGAAACCGATGAGACAGCTGCTACGGTCGAAGACGACACCGCGATCGAGCAGAACGAAGAGACGGAAGAGGAGGCCGAACGAGAGGAAGAAGAGTCACTCCCCACGGGCAATGTTGGCCGATTCGAAGCAGCAATCGAAGTCGGCCACCTCCAGGAGGTCATCGACGCAGCGCACGCAATCGTCGATGAGTGTCGCATCCACCTCGATACGGATGAGCTCGTCATTCGTGCGGTCGATCCGGCCAACGTGGCGATGATCGATGAGAACGTGTCCGCTGATGCGTTCGAAGCCTACGACACGGACTGTGGCGAGATCGGTATCAATCTCGAACGGTTGGACGAGGTGGTCGGTATCGCTGACAACAATGACGACCTCGTACAGTTCGATCTCGATCCGAAAACCCGGAAACTAGACGTGCAGGTCAACGCTGTCGAATACACGCTCGCGTTGATCGATCCCGAGTCGATCCGAGCAGAGCCCGATATTCCGGACCTGGACTTGCCCGCCACAGTCTCGATGGATGAAGCCGAGTTCAAGCGAGCGATTCGGGCTGCGGATATGGTCTCCGACCACATCACCCTCCAGGTTGACGAGCGCGAGGAGTGCTTCATCGCCAATGCCGAGGGCGATACCGACGATGTCGATCTCGAACTCTCCGGCGACGATCTCGAAGACGCCGACTGGGGGAGTGCGTATTCACTGTTCAGTCTGGAGTATCTGAAGGATCTCCGCAAGCCAATTCCGTCGGATACTGTCGTTCGGATGCAGCTCGGTGAAGAGTTCCCGATCAAACTCACCTTCGAGTTGGCTGATGGGGCGGTGGATGTCGAATTCATGGTCGCACCGCGAATCCAAAGCGACTGAACACCATCCATGTACGCCACAATCGGTGAACGCGACTCGAAATTTTCCTGTCCGACGCTCGTCAACACCGAGATCGACACCTGTCATGACCTGTTTTGGACAATGCGCGCCGCCGAGGAGTACATCGAAGAGCAGACAGGACAAAGCGTCGACGACGACCAGTGTCCACTCCGGGTTGTGGAAATCGTCGAGCTCGAAGACGAATCGACGACCGAGTGAGCGCACCAGCCACGGTTTTTCTCCCCCGTAGGGGTGGAGGGAACAACCAATGTCGACAGAGAGTCACACATACGACGAGAGCAGCGCTACCGCGTCGATTCAACCAGACGATGTGGATACAGATACGGCCGAAACGGAGTGTCCAACGCTCACGGCAGCGGTTTCAGTTGGGCGCGTGCAGCGATTCCTCGATGCGATTCGGACGGTCAACGACGAGTTCCAGCTCGAAGTCACGCCAGACGGACTGACCGGGAACGTCGTCAACGACAGTCGAACGACGATGGGGAGCGTGCGTCTCGACGCGAGTGCGTGCGAGAGCTACCAAGCGACGGCCGGCAAGATCACTATCCAAACGAGTCGCCTGCGAGAGGTGACGCGCATGACCTCGAACCGCGACGTGATGCGCCTCACGCTCGATGGGGACAGCCAGACGCTCAACGTCGAAGCGGACGGGGTGGAGTGTTCGCTTCAGATGAACGAAAGTACCCAGATGTCCGCGGTCTCCGAACTCGATGAAGCAGACCATCCATCGGTCTGTGTGCTCGAAGGCGGCGAGCTGAAGCGGGTCATGAAGGCCGCCGGCCATGTCGCCACAGAAGTCGATTTCCGGATCGAACACACTCGCGAACGCTTCGTCGCGGAAGCCAACGGCGATAGCGATCGACTCGTTGCACCCCGCGAGGCAGCCGATATCGAAGAGTTGCTCGTCGGTGCTGTGCCAGTCGCGTCAACGTTCAATCTCGGCTACCTGCGCCAGATCAGACGGCCGATCCACAAGCGAACCGAAGTCACGCTCGCGCTCGGGACGGACAGTCCCCTTCTGGTCGCGTTCGACATTGCCGATGGCGCAGGCCACGTCGAGTACAGTATCGCGCCCGTCGTCACCACTGATGACGACGAGGGCGACGAGTAGCCCAGTCGAGAGAAAGGGAGAATTCCGCCTGTTCACTGTCAGACCACCTGCTACCAGATTCAACCATGACCATTGACCAGAAACGCGAGACGGTCGTCTCTCTGCTGCGAAAGACCGACCGCGATCACCACCACAAGGGCAGCTCGACAGCATCGCTCAGGGCCCTCACGTACACCGCGAAATCGACCCGGTTGGGACGATGTAGTGTCGAGCGTGCTTACTCGTTGCTCACGAGCTACCAGACAGGCACGTGGGGAGTGACAGCCGACCAGCTTCGGGACCGGCTCCGTATCGACGCGCTCGGTGTCGCCGAGTACGACGACCCGTTCGACGGCCAGCCGTTTCGGAGCGCGGAGCTCGACCGGCTTATCGAACAACTCCATCGATACCGAGAGGTGAATTGATGGGTCGAATCACAGAACGGACGCAGGTTATCGATGCCATGGAGGCCGCCGCCGATGGTCACGACAGTTCCGAACTGCTCGGGGACTGTCCATACAACGCACGCAGGCTGTACGACGAACTCCGAGAGCGTGATATTACCGCCTACATCGTTCGTGGCGGACTCGACCATCCGGATGAAGACAGTCAGCCATCGTCGATGGATGAGGCAATGGAGCTGGGGGTTGTCCACTGGTGGGTCGAAGCACTCGCCGCCGACGACTGGCTCACAATCGATCTTGCTGCCGAAGATCCCAACCGCTACGGAGACCAGCTGCTGACCCCGCGACGCCCGGCAACGTACATCCCCTTCGAGATCGACCCGCGGGACAGCGAGATGTTCGCAACGCGCTGAGCAGGAACAGCAGGCTCGGCCACACCATTGTTTTTCATCTCCATGAGGAGCGAGAGGTCTGAAACCATGTCAAACGAAGCGAATCAACTCCGCTGCCGGAGCTGCGGAGCCCAGACGAGCGAAGCAGATGGTGCAAAGATCGTGCGCGGCGAGCGTATCCTCGGCGTCCGGGCGTACTGCCCACAATGCCAATGAACGAGCACACCGACAGCAGTAGTGACCGCGAACTGACTACCGAAATGACGCCACGCCTGTCCGAAACCGACTACGAGGTCAAGGTCAAGGTGCTCGCAGAACGGATGCTGCGAGAGCTTGCCAATGACACAGGGGTGCTCACGCCGTTCGATACTACTGACGTTCGGACGCTCTTGAGCGAGACGGTAACGATTTACGAGAATTTCCCGTTCAGTATCCTCGAACATGGCCAGCACAAGCCGAGAGCGGATGTGTGGCCATGGATCGACGACGCTGTGCCGAAAGAGAGTCTGCGACGGCAGGCACTCGGTATCCTCGCCGGAGACGTCTTCAAGCGCCTCAACCAGTTTGCCCAATCCAAGAAATACACCTACCGGCAAGCACTGGTTATCGCTTTAGGTCAGAATGAGCGTTCTGTGCGGAATCTGGCCTGCTGATCGCTGTGGAATTTCTCAACGATGAAGAATGAGGAGACGAGTCGAGATCGATATTGCTGGCGTCAACTGATCTCAAGTCGATCTCCATTCAGAAACGCGCCGAATCGGGAGCGTTCCCACTCAACGCGAAGCTTTCCAGGCTCGGCTGACGACAGTCAGCCGGGCCGGATCGTCGCCAGTTCGCCCGCATTTCTCACGCTCGGATCGACGCTCCCGTGAGCCACTCGCTCCGTGAGCGCGTGGCGATCTACGTTCGGGTCGATCGCTCCTTCGATGATCACGACCCCGACGCCGTCCCATCCATACCCGAGCTGTTCAGCCAATATCCGCAGCAAATCGCCGCTGAACAGCTGGATTCGCTTCGAAAACCGCATCGGCTCGATTCGGTCTTCTTCCTCTACTGATCGCTGCGAGGCGGGTCCGAGCCGTGCTCGAACCCGCCGCAGCAAGTACCGACTCACCAGTACCATCAGCAACGCTGCCAGCATGAAACACTCCACCGCTGTCTTCCGCCGCACCGATATCTCGTCTAACTCGAACACTGATTTCAGCTCGTCGATGACTGTTTCGACGCTCCATCGACCGCTGTATAGCGCCGCGAGTTCTCGCGGCGCAAACGCCTCTGCCGGGAGATTCGTCGCGTAAAGATGATAGTCGTGATCGGCTTCGACTTCCTCCGTTCGGTGATCGTCCTCGTCGTCCTCATGGCGGACGCCGACGATTCGGACATCGTAGGGAAGGTGCGGATCGTCCTGATCCGCACCGATCGTCCCCGTTGCATCGATGATCTGCCGATAGAGATCGGGCAGCACCTCCTGGAGGTGCGTGCCCTCCAGGTCGATCGTATCACCACACCACGTCCGGAGCTCGTCGATGATCTCAGGGTTTGCGTCGACGTTAAGTCGGCTCACGAACCAGCCGCCAGTGCGGTCGATCCGTGCTAACCTCGCGTAGTCGAGGTAGCCGAGATCGAACAGGACCAGGGAATCTTCGACCCAGTCACCGATCCGGAGCTGCGTAGTTTCTTGGGTACGAGCGTCGGTGATCGATGAGTAGATCGGAGCCCGCGAAGCAAGTGATTCGATCACGTGGAGCTTCGCTCCAGCGTGATCGTTGCTCAATCCGGGGAACTCATCGAAGGATTCCGCTGAGAGCGTACAGATGGTCCCATCCGAGACGAAGACATCTCGGAAGCGCTCGAAGCGGCCTTCGAGCGCTGATTCTGTCCGTCCAAGCTCAACGCTGATGTAGCCGCAGATGTCGGTAAGTAGTTCGGTGAGATCAGGTGTGACCCACTGTTGGACGGATGAATACGCAACGGAATCGCTGGTGAACGCCTTGTAGAGGTCTTGAGCAGCAGCAAGAGACCCGTTGGATTGGGTAGTGCCAATAGTGAACGACCAGAAGAACGCGAACGCATCGATGTGTCGGTTGCGTTCAACGAGGTCGGTAGCGCGAGCGTGCTCGCGCACCGACCGTGGCGGGAGCAGATATCGGAGCTCTTGACCGAGAATATTGAGCCATCGATCCATGAGTCCCGACTGACGCGGGAGACAATAGCGCCTGCTGATTCAGACGAATCCTAAAGCGATAACGAGTGACCGGCAAGACGGAGCGACCTACGTTCGCAAGACAGTTAATCAAACGGAGGCAGGAAACACCGCTCAAGAGGCCGATACCAGCAACAACAGCACCGCTAGCAGACGAGACGGATATCGGAGTACAGATTCACCGAACGAGAACCCAGCAGTGGACGAACGCGCCCCCGGATGGGAGCTCCCGACGGATGGTGAAGGAGAGCCGGACTACGAGGCTACCATCGAGCAGATTGGCCTTGAGTACGACCAGCTCTTCAACATCGACACCGACTACTACCGCTATCGCGGGCGTCGTGGTGACGACATCATGGTGGCACCCCAGTCGGAGTATGCTGACCTCGCAGACGATGCGTTCGCGATTCCATTCGTCTGGGCGGCCTACTGTGAGGGGCGCATTGGCCACGGAGCGCCGGTCACGGGTCCCGGAATGGTCCGTGGCATCTCCAACGCATCCGGAGACTCTTTCGTCAAACTGCAGCCATCAGACCGGAACTCGGCTGATTCGTTCACGCGAATCGGTCTCAACGGTGTCCCCGAGCGCGGTGCGTTCTTCGTCGACTACAGCTACGGCGAGGATCTGCCGGCACTCACGCTCTACGACGCCACCGACCGCGAGCAGCCCGCCTACCAGTTCCTCCTGCCGACTCGTGAGCATCCAACGGTACAGATGGTCCGCGATTCCACGAGCCACCTGCTGGCAAAGCTTCCCACAGAACTCCGTGAGCGCATCGAGAGTGAACACGGTCATGAACACGAACATGGAAGTAAAGACGAGGACAAGAAGCCAGACCAATGACGCCATCGAGCAGACCAACAGGCCGCATCAGCCTCGTTGTGCGGCGCTCAAAGAGAGGATCGTGAAACATGGGACACCACTGCGACACATGCGGGCAGGAGTTCACCACTCTCACGAGAAAACGACTCCACAACTGTGCAGGAAGCCCTGCAGAGATGCGTGATCTCCCCGACGGTCTCGCAGACGGGTTGCCGGATCGGTTTCTCACGATGGACGAAGCCGCTGCGCTGGACGAGAGCGGGGTACAGCGATTCTTCCCGCTTCTCAGTCTCGGCGGCTTCAACGCCTCTGGGAAGGTGATCGCCGGCTACGCCAAAACCACGGACGGACATCTCCTGCTTGCGTTCAACGGCGAGGACGACACCTGGTACGTAGTGGAGGAAAACAGCGATGCTGCCTCCTTTGAACGCGATGAAGACGATCTGCTGTGGTACGTATGCAAACGGAGCGAAGCCGACGTAGGGGACGTATACGGCTACGATTCGAGCGATCCTGATTATCCGCAGCTCGGCACGTGACTCTCGTTTTTCTTCCCCGAGAGCGGTGAGGGACAGCAACACCAGTTCTGTTCCCGTGAACACCATGGCAACACTGCAAGCTACCACCAGTTCGACCTGGAGCAGGGTCGATCCGAACGCGACAGACGAACTCGAAGCGATCATCACCGAATATGATTTCTGGGGCGCTCACACCGAACTCAACATCGACGTAAAGGAGAACTCCGATGGAGACACCATCATCAGTATCCATGGCTACGCATCGTTCGATCCGTCGAAACCCATTCACGATGAAGACGGGTCGGTCGTCGATCGCGAATACGGCCACGCCGAGGAGTTCCTCAAACGAATCGCACCCCACCTCGAAGAGCGATTCGTAATCGAGACGATCGGCCACGAGAAAGCTCGCTACCCACTGCTCGCCGGCCAATGGAGTGTCTGGCCCGATGGCACTGTTCAGTACGATTCATTCGATCACAGCCCGAAAAAGCCCGGCTCCAGTGAGCAGGACGATCGGTCAGACAGCGTCGGCGAGTCGGAAGGAGTCGCACAATGAGCGACTCAGCAGAGTCCCAGCGCCAGCTTTCGGCCGGTGCTGACGAGACTATCGCGCCGACCGTGATGGCCAATCGTGAAGCAGCGGATCTCGATTTCCAGAGTGCGCTCAATGCACTCCGTGAGGGCATCGATGGATACGGCGACCGTATCCACGCGAGTGCTGCCGTCCTCCGGGCCACCGATGACCTCGATATCGAAACGGACCTGCTGACACATCCACGTGTCGAGCAGGCAGTGTGGCGATACGAACACGATCCCGACAGAGTTCGCCAGCAGATCGACCTTACTATCGAGCGCGAAGATGCAGCGACTACCGTCGACGAGGTCGTTGCGGCGTTCCGCATAGCCACTGTCCGGCTCGACACGCCTCTCGAAACCGATTGAGCGGTATGGTCAACAAACCACCACTCCCCGAGGGATTCGACCTTCCCGAAGAGGTGAATGGGTGGATCCACACACCGAAATCGAACAAGAACGGCCATATCTGGATCGGCGAGTCAGCACAGCGATCGGTCGGTGTCTTTTCCGGCATCACCGATCGTGTCCGTGTCGCCGTTTTCGACGATCGTGTAGACGGCTTCTGCAGCAAGATCCAGCCCGTGGAACGCTCGTTCGAAGATGGCGAGACACAGGCTGAGGCGACAGCATGGGGTGTCAAGCGTGCGGTCGCGTGGATGGAACACCACGCACCGGATCGCTGGGACCACCCACACGTCGAAGAGGCAGTGTTCGACCCGCCAGTCGGCTTCGTTCTCGATCGGTACTACCTCGAAGAGCGCAAACAGATCGTCTGCTACCGACAAAAGGACAGCGAGAAGGCCGTCAGCATGGCGGGCGGACGGCCTCCGGAGACAGAGCCAAGCCTGGAGACGCGGGCGTATCTGCTCGTCGAAGCGTGGCGGGGAAGCGGGAACGCGACGATCTCACTCGCGCCGTGGCTGCGAGCGCACGACGGTGAGAAACACGAAATCGTGGACCCGCCAGAAGAATGCGGGCTCGCTGTCGCTCTGAAACTGGCACGCGAGTGGGTCCAGGAGGAGGCCGGCCAGACGCGAGACAGCCCCGCGATTGGACAGAGCGACCTCGGAGCGTGGTCAGGATGATCCGAGTCGGCGTGCACAGGTTCAGTTCCTCCTGTTGAGACCCGACAATATATCTGCGAGTTGTTCCAACAAGCGCACAATAGAAGAAGCCTATGCCACAAAATCCCCGCACGCCGCTGTCGGCCACAGCGAAAGAAGCTCTTGAATACCTCACAGATGCAATCCCCGACCGCGAGGAACAGGGCTGTCCACGGGACGAAGCACACCAATTCTTAGTCGATGATGAAGCGTTCTCTCACAAGCAGGCAGAGCGGGCAATCCACCAACTGCTCATGCGGGGCTACCTCTACGAGGTCGAAGGACAGCTGTTCGTCACCCCCTGAACAGCCTCAAACGACACTTTTCTGCGAACAGCAAAGGCGACTATGATGCTTTCAGCGGTTTGTCCTCTCCAGAGGGGTAGAGGATACTGATGATGGGAGACAGCACAGACAGCGACAGCACCGAGACGACAACCGAAGAACGAGTCACGATCACGCTCACGGACTACCCAGTTCCGGTCGCCGAAGACGACCGCGAAACCGGACTGGAAGCACTCGAAGACGCCATCAGCCAGCTCCTTGACGTCAACATCGCACCAGCCGACATCACGGCGAGAGTCGGCCATCACTATGTCCAGATCGGCGACGACTGTCCGCGTTGTGGTGGCACGCTCGAACTCCGCGAGTACACCTACTGTGACAATGGGGCCGTCGCAGAGGCCAACTGCGCTCACGCTCCCGACTGTGAGTGGCGAGGCCGCGCCATCTATCGGATGATCGACCTTGAAAGCGGCCCCGTCACGGATGTCGAGAGTACCGTCGCCAACGGCGACATGACACCCTCGTACTATTCGTACTGACATGGATCGGTGAGAGATGGAGTTTATCGCATTGCCTGAGGCCATGCGTTTGAAGTACGCTATCGGCTGATAACAACGGAAATGTGGTGTGTCCAGCCTGCTTCTGGATCGGAAACACTGCGCTCCACCAACTGGAACAAACATTCAAGTAGTAGAGTGAACAACTACGCAGTTGAAGACGAGACGATTCATGGACGGGACGAACACTGACAGCGAGAAAGTCGAACAGCTTACAGACATTTTTCACGAGATCACCGGCGAATCTTCCACCACCGAACGCCAACACGAAGATCGCTGGGCATCTGTCTCTGCGGACAACTCAGACGGCAACGACGCGATCCGGAGCATTGTCCGCGAGATGACCGACGAGTACGGGATTCAGACCTCGCTCGACGAGGACGAACTCGTCATGGTCGTCCGGAACTACCACGCTGGAGGGGGAGACAGAGAGATCGCCCGGACACTCGGCACACCGAACCGCGACAAGACCATCGCTCGTGCCCGCATCAGTCTCCACCTCTTTCGAGACACTGATTTCGACGCGCCGTTCGAGCTGTCGCAACTGCGCGAACTCCTCGATCAAGATGCATCGAACGAAGAGATCGCCGACACCCTCTCGGCGAGTAAGAGCACCGTTCGCGCCTACGCCCGCGTACTCACCGCTGAAACCGAAGCCGAACGAGCCAGCCACGAGTATCAATCTCGGTTCGAACAGGCACTCACCGATACTGAGATGGATAGCGACGACACTGACCAGTTCAGCGAAACGGTGTCTCCAACCGCGTATGCAAGCGGTCTCGAAGATGCCGTTGGAAGTAGTTAATTAGCCAATAATTTTATTACGATTGGCTTTCGTTACCGATTCGGGGCGTTTGCCCAGAGTGATGCCAGACAGCGGGCTGTCCCTTCCCTCATTCCCCGCCTTTGCAGGTGACGTGAGAACGGATTAGAGAGATCGTCCACCTCAACCGCGTTTTTCTGCACCCGGAGCGGTGAGGCAGAACTAAATGAGCAAGCATTCAGACTTCGGTATCCAGAGTCGGTGGTTCACTATTGAACTCACCATTTGCCAGTTCCGCGAGAGCTATTGGCCGACAGCGTACAGCGGTTCCAGCAGCGTGGATCTGTTCGTTCCACTTCCCGGAAACCGGACGTTGTGGACCGCGGCGAGTTCACGGTGGCTCGCAGAACAGCTCGGCATCGATCCGCTCGGCTCCGAAGCACTCGCAAGCATCGTGCCCGACCCGCCCCACAAATGCAAAGCGGAGGGGTGTGAGTTCGAAACCGAGGACTACGGTGCTTTCCTCACTCACGACGAACGCGAGCACGCTCCCGGAGCCAACCGTCACGCGGACCAGGAGGGTCACTGATGGGGGTACGTGGACGATCGCTGGACGAGACAACCGAAACCTCATCTCGCATCAGAGAGGCGCTCGCAGACGCTCACGAAGAGTGGGCCGTCGAGGTCGAAGAGGTTTCCGGGCAGATGGTGATCGAAGCCGAACGAGAGCAATTCCACCCCAACGGCAGCAGTGCGGGAGCGCTCGCGCTTGACCATCCGAAGAAGGCCGGTTGGGAAGTTCTCGCACCGGGCAATCAGGATGTCCGATGGACCGCGATGTACGACACCGGCGAGGAAGCAGTCGCCGCGCTCGCCGAGATCACGAACATCTTCGAAGCGCGGCAGTCAATCAACTGCGACCGGCCCTCGGATTGGATCGTCCGGACGTACTTCACTATCGAACCACTTCTGCTGGACGCGCTGAAAGACGATACAGAAGAAAGCCGTCAGTCAGAAGACCGTCGCGAGCATCCTCAAAGGTGAGCAAATGTCTCCCACTTCACCCAGATCAGTCCGTCCGACGAACATGCTCTTGGCGTTGGTCTTTGCGGGATGCTTCCTCACGGGCGTATTCTGTTCGGTGATGTTCTTCGTTACGCTCATCGCGGGTGATGGGCTTCAACTCTGGACGATTCAAGGCGCGTTCGGAGCAGGAGTCCTCGCCTGTATCGGTTGGATCACCCATCAGATCGACACCTACGGATGGGATGGGATGGATGGCAGGACATGGTGCGGCGCGCTCGCAACGAGATCCGTATCCGCATCATGGAGTGGAGGCAGTAGAGATCCGACCGCCGCGCACCTTCACCGTCATTTCGACACCTTATGTAACGAGCAGCATCCTTATGAGAGTTCGCGTGTTACCTAAGGCCGATCATGGCTTCAGAAGAGCCACCGGCTGCTCCGGGTTCACTACCGAAGTATCTCCGCAAGGGGCTCCCGAAACAAGAGCGCGAATCGCTCTTGGAAACCCGCGAGTATATCGACGAACTGCTCGAATGGACTGAGCAGCCGATCGACAACAATGAATTGCCGGACGATGCCGATCCCGTCGACGAGGATGGGAGCAGTCCGAAGGGTGGGACCGTCGTGATGGAGAAGGTCACGTGCGGCGACGAAACCTGCAAGTGCATGAAGAAAGGCGAAAAGCATGGTCCATACAAGTACCTCTACTATCGGAAGGCCGACGGGACGCTCACGTCCGACTATATCGACAACCGGTGATTGCTCAGCGAGCGATCCGCCTCGGTTTCTCTACAAGACTTATGTAACAATACGGCAGGCAGAAAGGCGAACTGTTACATAAGGTAATGAGGCTTCACACCTCTGTTTCCGAAGCAACTCGGGCTATACCCTCGTTTTTCTCACCCGAGAGGGGTAGAGGATTTCCAGCATGGAAAGCTCACCACAACCCCCAGCGAAACAACGCATCGAAAGCACAGACCATCAGCACCATCCAGACACTCGGACGCTAGATCCAAGCGAACTCGCCGGGAAGGTCGGAGCAGTCTCCGAGCCGGAAAACCCCGAAGAAGAATGTGTAGCGGCACACCGATCGGGCGAAATGTTCGAAGGCGGCTACCGAGGTGACGGCCGATGAACGATCTCGCAGGCGGTTGTGTTGCTGGCGTGCGAGACATGACCGACGACGAGATCGCCGCCGAATACTGGCGTCACGACAACTTCCACACGCCCAAACAGATCGTCCTCAGCAACGATATTCGACTGTTCCCTTCGGCAGATCCGGAAGGGAACGACAGCGGGGCGTTCGTTGGTCTCGACAAGGATGGGTTCGTGGGTGCAACGTACATCGGTGGCCGAGAGCTCACAGACGCGGAATTCGAGCAAATGGGATGGGTAAAAACCCACCACGGTGCGCCAACAGTCCTACAGTTCGAGGACAACAACGGCACGAAGTACGCTGTTTTCCCAGCATGCGATCCCGAGCACAACGGCCCCGGTGCAGTATTTGGCCGTGATGGTGACGAAGCATTCCGATTTCAAACTCACAACATCCCGGAATCCGACAACGCTCCGGTTCAGGGTTGATCGCTCACAACAGCTTCAAAAACCACTACAACGAGCCGCAATCCCGTTTTTCTCCCCCGGAGGGGTGGAGGAATTCCAATCATGGGAAGCCTGTCCCGACACCGCGCACAGCAACGTTTCAAAGAGGCTCTCGATCAGCGTCTTCCAGACAACTCCAGTCCGAGCGAGACGCACTCAGTCTACCGTGAGACTATCGATGAACTCCTCGACATCGCCATCGATGAAGAGGAGCTGGATGCCGCCAGTCGTCGTCTCGCATCCAATCCCGACGCCATCGATTTCCCAGACTAATCACCGTGCCCGCAAACGATATCCTCGAACCCGAAACCGAAGCCGAACAGCACGGCCTCTTCGCCCGCCTCACCCGGTGGGAGAACGGCCGCTACGCAGTCGAAACCTCGACGGCGCTCCAGTCTGGTGGCCACAAGGAGCAGTGGTACCCGATCGGTGGGTCGGTTGGGTACGACGCAAGCGTGTTCGACGCTGAGGCAGACGCTCGCGACTACTTCGAGGATCTGACCACCCTCAGCAGCGAGGCGATGTGGGAAAAATACGGTGAGCAGGGGTTGTGGGTGACCCGATAGCAACCTCTTTGCCCCTTATGTAACAAATCATGTCTTATTAACCCCCTCTGTTACATAAGGCCTGAAACACCGCCGAGCGCCACCGCAGCACGGGGTGCATCAGTACGACGACTCGCCGTTTTTCTCCTTCGAGAGGGGTGCAGCGTCGAGACGTACAGTCCGACAACAGACGATCGACTCCCAACAGGACACCATCGACAACCATGAGTACCAAACCGAAAGACGCCGTGTGGATCAGCCGCGACACAGCCGAAACGGCTCTCACCGAACTGACCAATCTCCTCGAATACGCCGGCGGAGAAATGGAAACCGGTGGCGAACGAGCCGCTATCGACGATCTCTGGCACGCGCTGGAAGACGATGAACCCCGAACAAGCGTGACGAGCAGCGGCGAGTTCGACAAGCTTGCCATCGCTGGCGTCTCTGATGAAGCGGTCGTTATCGATCACGGACGGATGCCGCCCCGAGCGATCATCACCATCGATGGCGGCGAGGTCCCGACCGATATCATCGAACTCCCCGCCGACGACGGAAATAGTACGGGTGAGAACGACTCTGAATCCGAGACGGTCGCCGTGGACACTCCGGACAACGGGGGAGAGGACTGATGCCGATCGTCGAAACCGAAGAGCGCTACGAGGGCGCGTTCGATGAAGTTGAGTGTCCAGTCTGTGGCTCGGAGGACTGGACGCACATCGTTTTCCAGGGTGTGTTCTGCGCCGACTGCAACACTCGGTGTCTCCTCCGTGAACCAGCCGGTGATCAGGGCTTTATCGCCGAGTTCGATGGAAAGTACACGTGGCTCACCGACGACGCCGAGATGATCCCCGAAACAGAGGAATACGGTGCAACTGCATCGGGGAAGTGGCTCGGAACTCCCAGCCGCGGGTACGAGCGCTACTGGTTTTCGGCCACAGCAGAACACCTCGACGAGTACATTACCGATTGGAAGCCTGCATGGGAACGAGAAGACGCCGAGAGTGATGAGCCGAACTACCTGATCGATCTGCCCAGCAACGAGGCAGAAGTCCCATGAGCAAACCACACACGGAAGACGCGAATAGTTCCGACAACAGCGAGTACAGCGGCCGGCGTGTCGAACTCTCGCTCGTCCTCGAATTCACTGGCGAGCAGTATCTCGATACGGATGGTGAAGTCAACGAGGACCTCATGCGGCGTGAAGCGCTCGACTACGCAGCTCAAGCTACCCAGAGGGAATTCGACATCGAAATCACACTCATCGACGAGGTCACCAGATGACTGCTTGTTCCCGCCGTGTTCCAGAGCGTGAACATCCCGATGCAACTCCACAGAATATTCCAGATAACGTCCTCAAAGAAGCTATTGCCATCGCTATCGAGTACAGAGAGTGTCTCCATTGTGGCGAGCGGCAGTTCTTCAGTACGATCTCCGGCCGCAATACGACAGCAGGATGTAGGGCCTGCCAACAAGAAATGCGAGTCTGATGATCAGCCGGCATCAAGCAAAAGAACACCACTGGAAGAAAAAGTGAAACACGGGCCAAACGGTGGGTTTTCTTTTTCCACTCAGCTTTGCACGTTAAGTAGCGCCGCGTTGTAGGCGAGGGTAGCGGACGATGCTGCCAATCACAGATCTTCTGTCGTGTACGGAGCCAATCAACGAGTTCGAGTCACTGTCGCCCGAGCAACAGCACCACGCGAAAACCTACACCACAGGTCTTGTTGCCGCCAGCAACAAGACCGTGGCTGGGATCGCACGCGAGGTCATTCCCGCACAGGGCAAACGAGCAGTCAACAAGTTCCTCACCGAGTACGATTGGGACGAGGATCAGGTAAACCACGAACGCCTCGAAGAGTTGCAGAAACACGGTGAAACGCGCTGGTCACAGGATGGCTACATCATCCTCGATGACTCGGTGAACCACAAAACCGGGAAGGAACTTCCCGGTGTCGGCAGATTCTACGATCACGCCGAAGGCGAGACTGTTTGGGGACAGAATCTCGTCTACGCCTTCTACGCTGACGAAAAGACCGCCTACCCGCTCGCTTTCCGGCTCTACGATGATGACGACGACCGCACGAAGTACGATCTTGCCAGAGAGATCATCACGGAACTCGAAGACGAGGTAGGTGTCCCGGCGGACACCTACCTCATGGATTCGTGGTTCACTCACGATTCGAATCTCATCGATCACATCGAATCATACGACAAGGACTGGATCGGCCCGCTTCGCAGCAATCGGCAAGTGACCTACGGTGGCGAGGAGATCCGCGTCGATGCGCTGGCAGAGCGCATCGACACGGTTGAGCGAGAGATCGACGATGAAACCTACAAAATCTGGACTCAGAAGCGGTCTGTCTCGGAATTGGGCGAGGTACGACTCCTCATCGCGGAGAAAGTCACAGAGGAGGAGGACGACGAGAATCCGGTAAGGTATTTCGCCTCGAACAAGATCGGCGCACCGTCTGAGCATTTGATCCGGTCGTACTCATTCAGATGGCCGGTAGAGGTGTTCTTCGAGGATTCGAAGCAGGATCTGGGCTTTGGAGACTGCGAGGTACGGGATGAGGGAGGTGCCAGTCGGCACTGGCACCTCCAGATGCTGGCCTACAGTCTGCTGCGGCTTGGTCCTGAATCGAGCGCCTCGGGAACGCAGTGCTCGAAAGCGTCGTCGATCCAAGTCCAGCTGGAATACGCTCTGAAGGAAGCCGTGTACAACCTGTTTTCGTGGGTGCGAGACCATCCAAAACAGGCTCTTGACGAATTGATGGAAGAGATCGAGCATCTCTTCCTTCACTCGGATGGCTCAGACGGTTCAAAAGGGTGGTATCTCTGAACGTGCAAAGCTGAGTTTCCAGAGACACGAGGCAACCCGACCATGACCGACCCAGAAGAAACGAAGCTCATCGAAGTTCGTACTGACGACGATTCCGAACGAGAGTATCGAACAATCGAATACCAAGAACGCGATGGTGGTTGGTATGTGGACGCTGGTAGCGGGTTCGAACGATTCGCTTCCGTTCAGGCGCGAAACAAGGACGTTCGACAGCTGCTCAGAAAGGAATACGACAGTCGGTACTGATACCAACCAGCTACAAACGCGACAAATCACCCTCGTTTTTCTTCCTCAAGAGGAGTGAGGAGACTCAGCCATGAGCAATCAGCCTACATCCGTCGAACAGTCGGAGGAAACGGCTACTGACAGTATCGCAGCCGACAACCCAGATGGAGAGGATCACGACTGTAAGGATCACCTCGAATACGTCGACTACGAATGGGTAGGTTCCTCTTATGATGATATTCTCGTTTGCGAGATCTGTGACTCGGAATATCGGGTCGTCTTTGCGCGTGCATTCCTGCTTGACGGAGACGATTATTCGCTCGTTGAAGAGTACACCGACAGTATCGAGCAGGATCTCAGACAGCTTCGCGACGATCAGGACGACGGCACAGACGAAGACGAAGAAAACGCTGAATCGGTTGATTCGTAGCTAATCCGCCTTATCGAGTCCACAACCACGATTTTCCAGTCCAATCATGAGCGAAACACAGTCAGCCACGGCACCAGAGGCAGAGGCAGAGACAGAAGACCGAACAGAGCCAGAAGCCGCTGCAGATACGGGGTCGATCCCACGCGAACAGCAGATGGTCTTCGGCGATGACGGCGAGATCGAACCCAACGGCGATGCCGTCGAAACCTCGCTCGAAGCCTTCGGCGCGGAAGTCGATCATAGCGAGGGATCGGGGCGAGTCGTCAAGCCGAGTGCAACCCGATTCGGTATCGATGATCGAGCTCAGACCTCCCAGCGCACGGAGAGCGATCAGCGCTCGCTGTTTGCCGATGTCGAGAGCGGTCAACAGACGCTCGGTGGCGACGACGCCGCCACGCGATGTCTGTTCGGTGACGAAGGCGGCGATAACGGCGGTGAAGAAACGTGACCACGACAAACGACGTGGCCGAAACACTCTGAAGTCTCAACAGCGACGAGAGTGTAACCCTCATTCTGCGCGGTGGTGTCGAACTCGTTGGTACAGTTGAGGACAGCCCTGAATACGTCCCGCCAACGACTGTCACGAAGAAGCAAGCGCAAATTCCCGGTGGTCTTTCGGTACGTATCAACCTCAATTCCGAGAGTTGGTCCGACCTTCCAAGTCGGCATGTGAGCGCGTATGTCGAGGAACGGAGTCCAGGGCAATGGGATGATGCGAAAGCATCGGTGTGGCGTCCGATCTACGCTGACGAGAGCAATTCGGCCATTGTCGACGACGAGTTCGAAAGCATCGGTGAAATCGTCGAAGTGGAGGTGAGTGATTAGTCATGACTGACGACTAAGCCGACTACTGGGCCGGCATCGACCACGAGCCAGACTGTTCATCGGCACCAGTGAGCGACGAGTAACCACCGCTCCGAATCTTCCACTTTCGCACGAAATCCCCCCCCCCTCCAGTTTTTCATGCCGGAGAGTCACGCAGGCGCGAGTGAAATCGAAACACAGCACGTCAAAATCCAAACGCGAAACTATGCACCAGATCATCCACGCGATCGTTGACGCACAGTCCAGAGACGATGCTCTCGGAGTCGCACGCGGATCGGTCTTTGACCGCCTCGTTGGAGCCACAGTCGACAGTTCCGCCACATTCGACTACTACGTGACGTTCAACGAGGAAGGGACTCATATCGCAGGCAAAGGGCGGTGGGGCGAACTCCCCATTGCCGCTCGACTCGATGCTGACGAGGGCTGCGAACTTCTCAAGAGAGGATGGAACTCGACGAAGGTAGAGTTCGAGCGCAATCTCACAGTGGTGCGCGACGCACTTGCCTCTCTCAGCGATGAAGAGATCATGAACGACAACGATTTCATTCGCCATCGCTGCAGGCGTCTTGGTGCCCATGCCGGTCCGTCGGTTTACCTCTACGACAGCTCCGGTCACGGGATACGGACCTTCGAAGATTTCGTCTGGGCCTACAAGGATCTCAACGAACCGTGGATCGTCCCCGCCGATGTCCATTACTGACCAATCATGCCAGACAACACCCGCCACTCCGAAGCTTCGCTGCCGCTGAGAATCGAAGACGCAGATGAAGCGATCGTGACGTTCCACCCGCAGATCTGGCACGACAACCGTGCTCTCACCAGCGACGATACCGAGACGTACACCGTTCCCATCGAAGCGGTACTGGACGATAACGGAGAATTGCTCGAAGATGATACCGGTGGGTCGGACAAGCTCGCTGACCACGAAAACGCGCCGAAGAGAGCGCAGAATTGGTCCGAGAACGATCCATACTACGTGACCATCGACGGGTTGCGATGACGGCTAGCTGCAACAACTGCGGGCAAGAGTGGGAGCGCGATCCAGCACTTGAAGTCGCGTGTCCAACCTGCGAAGCCGGGGTTGGGGAGTCATGTCGGCGGCCATCAGATCACCGGTGTCGGATCCACGCAGAACGCGACCGGCGCGCGATCGAAGAGGTCTGTGACTACTCGATCTGTCCAGCTGCCGACGCTCCTGGTCGTCCTGTCTGGAGTGCGAGCAACGACGGAACACATGACGAAGAAACCCACCAAGCGACGCTCTCCTCGTGACTCGGCAGTTACAGGAAAAACGGCATTTATTTGCAGCCTCCGTTATCAACCATATAATAGAAATCAAATATACAACACTGAAGCAGTCGTTCTCACAGGGCAATACACCAGAAAGTAAATATGCGACCAATCGCTACCCTCAGTATGTCGCTCGAAGCCTCCCAAATCACTGCCAGTGAGTCCGAACTCTTTCAGGCGATCCTCTCGGACACAGCTGACGAAGTGGTAGCAGTCAACCTCGATGGCGAACAGCTCACAGTGCTTGTCGAGACGATCGGTGGCCTTTCGGAACCACCCGCGGTTCGCAGCCTCGTCAAGGACTCGGTTGCGAGGTGGCTTCAGGACGACTTCCTGGTGGCAAGTGCCGTCGCCGATGAAATGGCTGCTGGAAACCTTTCGCTCCGAACAGCCGAGGTACGCTTCGAAAACACGCTGTTGGTGACCGGGGAAACCGTCGTATCCGTTGTCCCAGCCGGTGATCGTGTCGCTGGTCTCGCTACTGACGACGAAGATTTCGTTGCTACTACTCGCGAGAAGTGGAACAGCGAGTGGAACGATGCCACAGAGGTGTCCTTCCGGACGCCACCGCGGTCGGAAATTCACGAATCGCTCGCCAACGAGATCGGTGAAGAGGTCGATGCAGATTTCAGAGCCATGCTCAATTCAGTCGAAACCACCCGTGACAAGGGAGCTCTCAACGAAGTAGGGATGAGTCTGCTCGCTGCTGCCAACAACGAAATCCAGCTTTTCGAGATCAGCAAATGGGGCGAGGACACGGGACTGGCAAGCAGAGCGACGTACTCGCGAACGAAAACCCAGCTTGAAGACAGCGGCCTGCTCGCCACCGAGAAGGTCCCCATGGATGTGGGCCGCCCCCGCCTCCGTCTGCTGCTGGGTGAGGAACTCCGTGGCGTCGATGTCGACGACCTTGTGGAGCAGGCCCAGAAAATGATGGTCGCTGCGCCTGCCTGATCTGTTTCCTCCACCAGCAGAAAATCCCACAACGGACGCATCCTTGTTCGCAGTCCATACTCAGGTGGAAGATATAGCCGGTGCGCCTCGGTTTATTCCTGCACCGAGGCACGAGGCAGTCATGAGTACAGACGCATCTCAGCCCACTCCCGACTCGTATCAATCACTGACCGCACGCACCCGGCGTGCAATCAACGGATCCATGACCATCACTGCTTGCAGCCCGGGAGCGTATCTCGTTGAATCTGCATCCGGGGCAACGTATGCCGTCGATCTCGCGCCGCATCCCGACACGAACAAGGCCCAGACAACGCACTGTACGTGCCCCGACTACACCGATCGTGAGCCTGCTGGCGGCTGTAAACACCTCCGGCGCGTGAAACTCGATGTCGCGTTTGGCGAACTTCGCCATCCGAACGACTGGCCCACTGACGACGATCTCGCTGAGCGTGAGCCTTCCCACCCCGACGACCAGCAAGAGACAGCTCCTGTCCCACTCGCTGCCGATGGCGGACAGGTGGAAACGCACTCCGGGAGCGATGATACCAGCAGTGCAGCCAGTACCGACCGCCACAGCAATCCAGACCACGCGCTCAGTACGCCCACAGTTACCGACGAAGCACCACTCGACACCGATCTCGATACATCTCGCGACATCTGCTACCGCATCTCCGAACGAATCCAGGGACTCAACCACGAAATCGATTGTCGGCGGGCCGAACTCCGTGACCTCAAGACCGCCCTCTCCATTTTCGAAGAACTGACTGAAACATCGGAACCACCGATAGATCACCTCGAACAGTGAAACAAGCTGTCAGTTGTCATAAGAAATCCCTTTGTCAGCGTTGCACAATTAATAGAGTAAGCACGTGAGGGCTGATGGATATGCACACACCTGCGCCCCGAGACCGACCCGGAGAAAAGACTGGTCTCCTGAATCCAGCGGCGGCGTGTGGCGGTGATCGTGCCCAGCGCCGGCACCAACACCGACACCGACACGGACGCCCTCTGCACCCACTCGCTCGTTTGTTTTCAGCCCAAAGAGACAGAGCTACCCATGTCCTCTCCGATCTCAGTACGGTCCAAGGAGGTGTCTGAATCGATGGGCTCCTCAGATATCTCCGTGCGTGAGCACCATGACCGGGTGAAAGACGCAGTGTCCCCGCTCTGCTCGCTTGATGACAATCCGACGCTACTGGTCAACGATAAGAAAGGCTGGTACGTCACTCGAGACAATCAAGATAGGGACGAAGAACACGACGGCGAGGAGTTTCCGAAAGAGCGGCGAGCACGGAACTTCTGCGAGGACTACAACAGGGTGGCCGCTACCCGACTCGAACGGACGCTCTACGCGCTCACGTCGTACAAATTCCCCGAGACGTTCGACCGCTGGAAACGCGCCCGATTCGATCCAGAGAGAGGCGACAACGGCGAATACGTCTACGCAGACCGCAAACCAGTGCCCCGCTCCGAAGACATCGCCGCAGTCGCTGTCTGGGGTGATATCGATCTCGAAGACGATCTCAAGCTTCAGCGGCCCGACCTCGACGAGGAAACCTACGGCATCGCCGAGGAAGCCTACGAAGCGTACATCCAAGCGTTCGCTGACCTCTACGGTGGCCGCGATGCGGTGTACATGCTCGATAGCGTCGGAGGAGCGTATATCTTCGGCGCACCCGAGGCAACACTACCGGTTGTTCGGTACTACGCGGACGATGACGACGCCCGAGCGCGCGTTCTCTCCGAACTGATCGATCGCTCTAACGACTACCTCGGCGAAGCCCAGCAACGCATCAACGAGCGGATCGATGGCGCTGGCGAAGTGATCGACCCCGACTGGGCAAACAACATCAATCGGCAGTACAAGATGCCGCTCACGCTTCACGGCGACCACGACGCGGTCGTCACTCCTGTCGATGTCGAGGACGTGCGCTACCGCGAACCGGTCGCGGTCGAAGAAGTAGACGACACGCTGCTTGACAGCGTTCACGAGTGGTGTAAGTCGTTCACCGCCGTCGAGTTCGAAGACCGAGTCACGGATCTCGTGGCCGGCCTCTGGCCTGATGAGTACGACGAACACGGGAACTGGGAGGACGCACTCGATGCATGGATCGACGCCGAACGAGAGCGCGAGCAACGCGAAGAACAGCGCCGGCAGGCCGCCGCCGACCGTCGCGAGCAACGCCTCGACGAGCTGGATGAGGGAATCGAAGGCCAACCGATCACGCCGTTCCTCCAGGATGTCTACGACGCACTCGATGGGATCGACACGGCAGAGGTAGTGCGCCACTACGCGAGCGACGAATGGGACTCGGGTGCGGATATGGCCGACAAGACCGAGTTCAACCCCTCGTGGCGGTCGAGCAAGAGCGGCCGATCGTGCTACGTGAATCACGAGACGAACCGTTTCGGCGATCCCGGCGACAGTGGAGGCGGATACGCGGCGAAAGCGATGGCACTCGGGAAGACCATCATCACCGACGCTTCGCAGGATCTGACCGGCGAAGGGTGGGCTGAGGCGGTCGATGCACTCCGTGACGCCGGCTACAAAGTCCCGATCTGGACGCCTGAAAAGGGGTCACACCACCGCGATGGGAGCGAGTACGATGAAATGCCGTTCTGGGCGGTTCGGAAAGCAGCTGTCGCGCTGGGTGTCCTTCCCGAAGACGGGTTTACGACCAAAACCGGCGCGAGAGGGAAGGAATATCTCGGCTTCCCCGGTGCAGAGACGTACAACACGGTCCTCGACGAGATCGAGGCCGTCGGGCTGGATCACAACCGCGACCACGTCGGCACGACCGGGCGAACCGATTCGGTCCCCGATATCGATCTCAGTGCCGATCCCGAAACCAGCGTTGCCATCAGCGATGATGAACTCATCGAGAAGGCACGGAACGCATCCAACGGTGAGAACTTCACTGCACTGTGGGACGGCAGCACTGACGGGCACGAGAGCCGGTCGAAAGCCGCTACAGCACTCTGCTTCCATCTCGCGTTCTGGACCGGTGGCGACGCCGACCGGATGGACCAACTCTTCCGCAACTCGGAGTTGATGTGGTCGGGCTGGGACGAATCGATCGAGCAGAACGGTACTGGTGAATCGTTCGGCGAGACGGCACTCAAACGCGCGCTCGCCGGCACGGACTCCTTCTACGAATCACCACAGTCCGAGACGGACTCCAGGGAGGCAGCAGCCAGTCGAGATCGCGACGAACAGCGGGCACCGACCGAGAGTGCAGATGAGAGCGAGCTACCAACGGAACCGGCAACGACAGCAACCGACGACCGTGCATCTCCCCAAGAGCAGACGAGGAGAGAACAGACGAAGGCAGGACAGGCGGACGCAAAACAGACGGAGACGAAACAGACAGGAGGAGAACACGCACATCTCAAAGAGCAGAACCGCCTGCTCATCGAACGCGTCGAAACCCTTGAGGAGGACATCGAACAGAAAGAAGCCCGTATCGAGAAACTCGAAGCCCAGCTCGCATACTACGAAGAGAAACTCGCCCAGTCCGATGACCACGAACGTGGCTCCAAACCCATCGTTGAGCGGGCTGTGCAGTATTTCCGATAGCGAAGAAGTGATTCCTGTTAAGAGGTTTCTCCCGAAAAGTAATATGCGAGTGTCTCCTATCCATTACTGGAGCAACCATGAGCCAAAGCGTCCCAACAGTCAATCATCGCTGGGACGATCCCTCTTCGCACAAGGGAAAATATCCGCCGGACTGGAGCGCGCGCCGGAAGGCCGTCTACAGGTAGTGCAGCGAGAGTGCCGCGGGGCTTGACCCCGCGGGTGAATCGCGTAAGCTCAACGGATGTCCGACGCATTTATGTGTGCGAAATTGCTAACTGAATCTGTAACGGATATGGAACAGCGACACCTTCGCGTCGACCTCACCGACGAGGACATCGAGCGAGCGACCGAGTACGCCGAGGAACACGGGCTTCGGATGCCGCGTGCCTACGGCGACCTCATCCGCGAAGGCCTGGACTAGTCGATGGATCTCACGCTTCGTTTCCGTGCGTATCCCGACGATCTCACGGCGAGCGAGGCGTGGCGGCACATCGACATCCACCGCCAGATACGGAATCACGCGGTGCGTGACTACTATCACGCCGAGTGGAACGACCGACCGAGTGCCTACGACCAGCACTCGAAACTTACCGTTTGGAAGCGTGAGTGGCCGACCTTCGCGGAAGTTTCGGCGCACGCCGCCCAACAGACCGTCTCGCAGATCCACCGCGACCTGACCGTCCTCAAGGAACATCGGCAGAACGGGCGGAAGGTCGGACGGCTCAAATGGCAGGGCGCGGGTGACTTTCGTTCGGTTGCGTATCAGTCCGAGGGCTACGACGTGGATCACAACACGGGCCGGGACGGATATGCAACCCTTCACCTCTCGAAGATCGGCGATATGCCCATTCGCACCCACCGGAACCTGCCGGAAACGGATGATATCAAACGGGTCGCTCTCAAGAAGGAGACCACCGGCGAGTGGTTCGCCACGTTCGTCATCGAGGCCGACGAACCCGAGAAGCCCGACCCGAAGGAGATCGACCGTAACGACTGCGTGGGCGTGGATCTCGGCATCCTCTCGTACATCCATACGTCCGATGACTGCTCGGTCGAACCGCTGGCCCTCTCCGACGAATACGACCGCTATGCGCGCGAACAGCGGTCGCTCGACCGAAAAGAACACGGGTCGGCCAACTGGGAGAAACAGCGGCGGGCGGTGGCGACAGCGAGACGCCACATCAAACGGAAAGTCCTCGACTTTCAGCACAAGCTGAGCTCGTGGCTCGTGACCGAGTACGAGGTGGTGTGTGTGGAAGACCTCGATGTGAAGCCGATGCTCGAAACTTCACAGTCGGCGAAGAACAAACAGGATGCGGCATGGTCGCAGTTCCTCTCGCTCCTTGAATATAAGGCCGATCTGCACGGAACACACATCATGTCGGTCGATCCTCGGAATACGACGAAGGAGTGCAACCGATGCGGCGTGAAGACCGACAAGCCGCTGTGGGTGCGCGAACACTCGTGTCCGGCCTGCGGCCACGAGGAAGACCGTGATCTGAACGCAGCGAAGAATATTCTCGACAGAGGTCTCGAACAGATAGGGGCGGGATGCTCCGAATCAACGCCCGTGCAGACTGCGCTCCCTGCGTTCACTCGCGTTCGAGTGGATGCAAAGCGCGTCGTCGAAGCGGGAAGCCCCGCGGCTTGACCGCGGGGTCCGTTCACAAGCGTGATAATTGGACCTGCCAATCTTGCGGCCACATGAGCGGCCCGCACGCCGGAGATGAAGGCAGGTCACTCCATTCGCACCATATTATCTCCCTCTCGAAAGGCGGCTCGCACAAGTTCAGCAACCTCGAGACGCTGTGTGGTGTCTGCCACAACAACCAGCACCACCACGATATCTTCGCCAGCGACAGTCGTGGATCGACTCTTAGTCACTCGGCTCTGCACGTTTAAGTAGTAACGCGATGTAGACGGCAGTGACGGCCGATGCTTCCGATTACGGACTTCCTGTCCTGCACCGATCCACTGGACGAGTTCGACTCGCTGTCGTATCACCAGACCCATCACGCCAAAACGTACGTGACAGGTCTTGCTGCGGCCAGCAGCAAGACCGTGACCGGGATCGCACGTGAAATCCTACCAGCTCAAGGCGACCGAGCACTCAACAAGTTCCTCACTGAGTACGACTGGAACGAAGATCAACTCAACCACGAGCGATTAGAGGAGTTGCAAAAACACGGCGAGACGCGCTGGTCACAGGACGGCTACATCGTCATCGACGACTCGGTGTTCCAGCGAACCGGGAAGGAACTTCCCGGTGCTGGAGAGTTCTACGATCACACCGAAGGAGAACCCGTCTGGGGACAGGACCTCGTCTACGCATTCTATACCGACGATAAAACCTCCTATCCACTCGCATTTCGCCAGTATGAGAAAGCTGACGACGAAGACCAGGACAGCGAGGAGACGAAGTACGATCTCTCCCGAGAGATCGTCACAGAACTGGAAGAAGAGGTAGGTGTACCTGCGGACACCTACCTCTTCGACTCGTGGTTCGCCCACGACTCGGACCTGATCAAGCACGTCGAATCCTACGGCAAGGACTGGATCGGACCACTACGGAGCAACCGGCAGGTGACCTTCGATAACGAGGAGATGCGCGTCGATGCGCTGGAAGAGCGCATCGACAAAGTAGAGCGGGAGATCGACGAGGAAACGTACAAGATCTGGACGAAGACGCTACCGATCTCGAAGTTAGGTGAGGTACGACTGGTAATTGCCGAGAAAGTCACTGACGAGGACAAAGACAATCCGGTCAAGTACCTCGCAACGAACAAGATCGACGCTCCCTCTGGCCATCTCATTCGGAGCTATTCGTACAGGTGGCGGATCGAGACGTTCTTCGAGGACTCGAAGCAGGATCTCGGCCTTGGAAGCTGCGAGGTGCGTGATTCTGACGGTGCCAGTGGCGACTGGCACCGTCAGATGCTGACCTACAGCCTCCTTCGCCTTGGTCCCGAATCGAGCGTCTCGGAGCGACTCGTCTCGAAAGCTTCGTCGCTCCGAGCGCAGCTCGAACACGGCCTCAAAGAGACGATCTACAACATGTTTTCGTGGGTGCGCGACCAGCCAGACCACGATCTCGACGGACTGATGGAGGAGATCGACCACCTCTTCCTCCATTCTGAGGGGAGTTTATGAACGTGCAGAGCCGAGTTAGTCAGTTCGTCGACGATATGATGCGTACTCTTGCAGTCGGTGGGCTTCTCCTCCTTGCGATCGCGGCGTACGGTGCGATCACCATCGGAGCAAGTATCTCGATCGTTTCCTCGACTGCTCTCCCAACGGGTATGATCGTATTAGGAGCCATGGCGACACTCATTGGAGTGGGGTTCGCCATCATATGGCCGCGGGTCAGCGGGCCGGGCTTTGCGTTGGGTGGCATCATTTGCACCGGGATGGCTGGCTCCTTCCCTGGTGCTCAAGCCTCCGACCCTGCTGTCGCACTGATACTCGCCATGTTCGGAATCCCAGTTCTGGTTGCTGCGTGGGAACATTTCAAAGGGTGAAATCCTCTTTGGCTTGATATCCTCTCTGTCCTGCTCGCGCCCGTTCGCTGAAGGCTAGGAATTCCAACCGCAGTTGAGATCTCAGGCCTCGCTTCCTGCTTTCTTCAACAAGTAAACCAATCGACCAGAAGTATATAGTCGGTAGAATACTACAATCTGCAAGATGGACTGGGACGATACGCAATCTGATACCGATTGGGCACCAGATCCTCCAGAAGGTTATGATCAGTATGATCCGCTATTTGTTCAGCCGTGGTATGTCACGGTGCTGCTCGGTCTCTGGGCGGTTGGTGCAGTTGTTGGTGTGCCGCTTCTCGTCGTTGTGATAAAGGGTCTCGATACGACACTCACGGTCTACAAGGAAGTGTTACTGCCGACCAGCTTCGTCGGAATCGTCATCTATTTCGGCTGGATAGCCGCGACGCTCATCGCGATGCTTGGTCTTCACGAACTGGTACACGCAGTCACCGCGCGAGCGCTCGGCTACAAGACGGAATTCAGTATCGAGAAATATCTGATTGGAGGGTGGACTCCGCAAGTCATTACGTATGGCCGGTTCGAGTCGCGCTTCGAATCGATCGTCGTGACGCTTGCGCCGCTGCTCGTCATTACACCAGTGAGCGTTGGCACACTGATAGTGGCTGACAGTTCGTGGGCAATTGCGACAGCAGCATATGTCACGCTCGGAAATCTCGCTGGCTCAGTAGCCGATCTCGCCACAGTCTGGCTGGTCACACAGCTGCCATCCGGCGCGTTCCTCTATCACGATCGCGCTGGAAGAAGCCAGTACTATACGCCGATTGAGCAAACAGCGGATACCAACGATGAATCCTGACTGACAGTCTTACCTGAAAATCAGGCGCAATGCCCCACCCTCAAGGAGCGCCGGGCGTCCGATCTCATCGGACGCACAAGCGAGTAGGGTGGGGATACGCGCCGTGAGCTTGGTTCGGCATTCGCCGGACATTGCACGGCCGGATATTCCACAATCGGAATACTTAGGTTTGTTCGGATACATAGGTTACGTATGGCGGATTCGATGGTCACACGCACTTATCGAGCGAGGATTCGGAACCACTCGCAAGTGCGTGCCGATCTCGATTCGCTCGGGTTCGCCGCCGCGAAGCTCTGGAACGTTGGGCGGTGGACCGTCCAACGTGTCTGGGACGCCTGCGGCCAAATTCCCGACGCTAACGCGCTCATGTCCTACCTCAAGGGTCACGAACGCTACGTGGACCTTCATTCTCAGTCCAGTCAGCGAGTTCTCCAAGAACTCGGTGAAGCGTTCACCGGCTGGTACGGCAAGCGCGACAACGGGGACACGAAAGCGAACCCGCCCGGCTACCGCAAACGCGGCGACCAACACCCACGTTCGACGGTCACGTTCAAGACGGCTGGCTTCAAGCACGACGCCGCGAACAACCGTCTCCGACTCTCGAAGGGGTCCAACCTCAAGGACGGATGGTCCGACTTCGTACTCTGTGAGTACGATGTCATCGGTTCGCCCGAAACGAGCGTCAAAAACGTCCAACAGGTGCGCGCAGTCCACGAACACGGCGAATGGCGATTGCATATCGTCTGTCGTGTCGAGGTTGATGTGCCAGAGTCGTCCGGCAACGAAGTTGCCGGAATTGACCTCGGTATATGCAACTTCGCCGCCGTGTCGTTCGGTGGTGAATCCCTGTTGTATCCCGGCGGCGCGCTCAAGGAGGACGAATACTACTTCGCCAAGAAGCGTGCGGAGTGCGATAAGAGTTCGTCGCGCGAAGCGCGGCGACTCGATCACAAGCGCACCGACCGGCGGACGCACTTTCTGCATACGCTCTCAAAAACGATTGTCGCAGAGTGTGCCGAGCGCGACGTTGGGACAATCGTTGTTGGCGACCTCGCGGGAATCCGCGAGGACGACAACGGTGAAACCGCCGACTGGGGCGACCACGGCAACCTCGATTTGCACGGATGGGCGTTCGACCGCTTCACGACAATGCTCGACTACAAGGCTGAAGCCGAAGGTATCAGCGTCGAACCCGTTTCCGAAAGGGATACGTCGAAGTCGTGTTCGGCCTGCGGCCGAACCGACGACAGCCAGCGCGTCGAGCGCGGATTGTACGTCTGCGGCGAATGCGGGCTGGTCGCCAATGCCGACAGTAACGGTGCGGAGAATATCAGACAAAAGGTACTCCCGAATCCTCTACGAGAGGATAGGGATAACGGCTGGTTGGCACAGCCAGCGGTTCGCCTGTTCGACCGTAGCGAGGGCCGGTTCGCCCCGCGAGAACAAGAGCCGAACCGCGAACCTTAATATCCCAACTGCGGTCGGGAATCCCCGCCCTCAGCGAGCGCCCGTATGGGCGCGAGCAGGGCGGGGAGGATGTCAAGATCTGGGCGGAGTCGAGGGGAGGCATTCACTCGCTTCGCCACGTGACGAGTATCGCCAGCCCCAACAGAGCCATCAAAACGATGCCGATCACGACCGAAATCCCCACCAAATCCAATCCGGCGGTGATCCCTGCTGAGTCTCCCGAAGAAGGACTCGCCGTAGTTTGAGAGAGATTGGTGGTCGTGGGTGTTTCAGTTGCTGTCGGCGTCGTTGTGGAGGTTGGTGTGGGAGTTGGTGTTGAGGTTGGAGTCGGTGTAGCTGCCGCCGTCTGTGGGTCGCTCGGGGTCGATATCGGCGCGACCACTGCCACCGTCGCGGACTCGTTCGCTCCACCAAAGCTCACGGTGATGGTTTTTGCGCCAGCACTCTCGAACTGCTGGGTGAACGTCGTTGACTGAGATGTGTTGGGTGCGAGCGAAACCGTCTCTTGATTCACGACCTGCCCGTTGGCTCGTATCACGACTGTCTCATCTCGTTGTTTCGTTGCGTTACTTGCGACGGTCAGGTTGAACTGCGCTGGTTCACCGACCGTCGCTGTCTGAGAAGTGGGGCCGAATTCTGTGATTGAAAGGACCGTCGAACTGGCAGGCGTCACCGTCGGGGTTGCCGTGGCGGTTGCTGTCGCCGTAGCTGTTGGTGTCGCCGTTGCAGTCGGCGTCGGGGTTGGCGTCTCTGTCTGGTCGTCTCCGCTCTCGTCCTCGCCGCCGCTAAAACCGTCCGTAGCATCGAGAACGTTGGTCGAGTCGATCTGCTTGCCGTCAAGCGTGACGACGAGCCCGTCGCTGTTGTTTGTCGTGAACGTCGTTATTTCGCCATCAAATCGGTAGGTGTCCTTGCCATTGAGGCCGACAGTGCCCTGTGCGTGCTGTCCGGAAATACTATCAGTATCTTCAGTGTCGACATTCTCTGTCTTGCGGAGGTCGCCGCCGACGCGGAAATTGTAGCTGATCTTGTCTTCCGGGGTCGTGATCGTCAGCGTGTGAGCTGGCTGGTTGTCGGTGTCTTGTGGCGCAACCGGAATGACCGCAGCACCAGTGACCAGCAGACACATGATACATACCAGTAGTAATCGTCGAGCAACAGACCGACTGAAGAGGCGCTGGAGCACTATAACCGCCTCCTGACAGCGATGACCGCAAGCGAGAGGACGAGCGCTCCAGCAGCAGCGCCAAGACCGAAGCCCGGACCGCTTCCCGAGCTCGCCGCCGTCTCTCCTGCCGTGGTAGCCTCAGCTCCCACCGAAGCGCGCGTGTCTCTCTGTCCAGGCTCCGATGCTGAGTCACTATCCGGTCCGGAATCCTGTGATGATGCTGCGTCTGCTCCTGAAGACTGGGGTTGGGTAGTGGCCGTTGCTGTTGCTACCTCAGTAACCTCGTCCGGTTCAACGCGCTCGTTATCGAGTGTGACCTGCGCATCGCCGACGATATCGAATTGTGTAATCTCGCCCGTGTAGTAGAACGCCGTGATCCCGTCGTACGGGTCAAGTGATCCACGCGCTGTATTGCTGTTGACGATCTGTGTCTGGTTTCCGAGCGCGCTGGGTGCAATCGACCCCGAAACAGTAATTTCGTACTCGACACTCCCGTTTTCCGTTTCTGGTGGGTCTTTGTAGACCGCCAGCCGATGCCCGTTCAACACCTGTTGATCGATTGGGTTGCCGTTGAGCGTCACCTGCACCGAGCCGTTGGAGTCGAACTCCATCAAGCCATAGTCGAAGACGTAGATGTCGCGCTCGGAGCCGTTCACCGTGCCCCTCGCCCGATATTCGCTGACGAGATCTTCTGATCCTGTTTGTGCCCCGCTGAGATTGCCGACAACGCGGAAGTCGTAGCTCCCGGTGCCGCTGATGGTGAGGACGCTTTTGCTGGTGTTTTGCGTCTCAGCCTGTTGACTCGGAGTACCAGCCACGCTTCCTGTGTCGGTTGTTGATGAATTGCCAGTGAACAGTTCCTCGCTTGTCTCAGTGCTGCCCGAAGTCGTCGATGTCGATGGTGTCGATGGTGTCGATGGTTCCGGTGTCGTCTCTTCGGTGCTGTTGTTCTGCTTTGCTGCAGTATCGTTCATCAGCGGTGCCGCAGCGCCTCCAGCCGACACTACGGGTGTGAGCACAATCATCACCGTTGAGAGGACAACGATGATCATCATGACTCGGTATCTCCACGCGCCGTCAGTGTGATGGCGAGAGTCATTCATTTTCATCAGGAATCTACCATACAACGGCGCTGCCACCGACTGTTCGCGAACTCACAAGACCAGCTTCACGCATCCCTTTGAGTCGGTGGGTGACGGCGCGACGATGGATTGGAAGGTTGGCTGCAATATCCGTCGCTGTGAGCACTGGCAAATCGGTGGTTTCGAACACCGCGAGCAGTTCGTCGTCAGCGACGGTTTCGGAAATTTTTCCGTGCTCGTCGCGCTCCATACCCATACTCTCAGCGTTCTTGATGCGTTCACTTAATCGTTACCGGCACCGTCAGAAGCAACCGACAATTTTCGGGGAACCGACTAAGTATCAGGAAAGTCTACAAAACCCAACTCATATGAGCGAACCAACTGACACCAGCGCAGAAAGTATTCCAACAGTCGTTTTCAATGCTGCTGTGGAGAATGCAGCGATTGATGACCGATTCATCATTCTCTGTACCGACGGCGACATCGAATACGCGCAGACGCGTGAGGAAGCCGAACAAGTCGCCCAAGAGATGCGTGCGATGCGGGAGTTTTTCGCTGGCCCGAGTCACGAGACGGAGATCTTCGAACTATGAGCTCACAAGACCAGACGGATCAGGATGGCGACGAAGCAACAATCGTCCACGAGACAATCGACCGGCCAGAGCTATCGCCGGGCAGTCCCGCAACCGACTGGGAAACGTACTTCCCGTTCGACGAACCGTACGACGCCCAGCGCGAAGCAATCGAACAGACACACGAGACGCTCCTTGACGGCGGGTTCGCGGTCGCCGAACTCGCTTGTGGGACTGGGAAGACGCTGTTCTCGCTCATGCGAGGCATCGAACTCGTTCGCGACCCGACGACGCCCTACAAGCGCGTCATGGCGCTGACATCGGTCAAACAGCAGATCAGGGCGTTTGAGGACGATCTGAAGGCGATCAACCGCAATCTCGATGAGGATATTCCACCGGTATCCGCGCTCACAGCCGTCGGGAAAGCAGACCTGTGCAGCTACGTCGATACCGGCCGGATCGACGACAACCGTATCTACTCGCGGTGCGAGGAACTCCGCGAACCGGTTCGAAAGACGCTCGCACAGACTGGCTCCGAAGACGCCCGCACCTTCCTCGATTCGCTGGTAGACAAAAGCGAGGTGGATTCGAAGAGTCGCGAGCAACCCGTTACCACCGAAGACTGGAGCGCCCCCTACGCAGAGGGGATTCCTGAAACCGATGGTGGAGGGAGTGGTGGTGCCGAGTTCTGCCCGTTCTATGCGAAATACCGGCGCGAAACGCTCGATGATCCCGAAGAAGGAGGATACACGCCGCAGGGCGTCATGACGCCGGAAGAGCTGCGAGCGCAAGCTAGCACGGCGGGAATCTGTCCGCACGCGGTCATGGGCGACGCTGTTGCGAACGCCGAAGTCATCATCGCCAACTACTATCATGCGTTCGACCCAGATACAGTCGATACGCTTACCGGCGGGATCATCGACAAGGAAACACTGCTCATCTGCGATGAAGCACACATGCTCGTGCCGCGAGTGCGCGACGTGTTGAGTCAGAGTCTGAGTCGATGGCAGCTCCAGCGAACGATCGATGAAATCGAATCAGAGATCCTTAACCAGTCCCATCGGGGCGTCGACCGCACGATCCGGGAAACGCTCACCGAGCATTTCGTCTCTCTCGACAACCTCAAAAAGTTCGTCGAGCTCCTGCGTGACCTCCAAGACGAACTCGAACGGCGTGCAGCCACAGCGCTCGACGAGAGCGACGACGTCGCCGATTGGCGAGAAAAGAGCCACCCTGACCTGCCCGAGGATATCCAGCAACCGCTACGCGACCCACGGACTCCACAGCCCGACGACCTCTCGGAGTGGGCCGCCGACGAAGGGTATACGGACTTACTCGGCCACGCCAAGCAGCTCTGCGATGGCGTCGTCGCAGCACTCCGGCAGGCAAGCCAGCACCATCAGGGCTACACGCGACTCAACACCTACTCTGAAACCACCGGACAGGTCCTTCAACGCTGGGCGGACTGCGACCACGAACAGTACATTCGGACCATCGAGTTGCACAAACGCCAGCGAGCCGAAGAGCGCGAGTTTGCATGGGCCGGCCACTACTCGGCGCACCTGACGATTGAAAACTGCCTCCCGGCCGAGGAGATCGCCGCTCAGCTCGACCATTTCGGTGGCGGTATCCTGATGAGCGCAACGCTCGCACCACTCGATGTCTATCGGCGAACGGTCGGTCTCGACCGCCTCGAAGAGAACGGTCGGCCCGTCCAAGAGATCGTAGCCGGACTGCCGTTCCCGCCGGAGAACCGTGGGTCGTTTGCCGTCGATCTCGAGAAATTCACCTATGGGAATCGCGGTCCCACGAATCCACGCTGGCGCGACGACGACCAGGACGACGTTCGCGACGACTACGCGAGTGTGATCCGCGATGTGGCACGAACGACTGATGGGAACGTCCTCGTCGCCATGCCGTCATACTCGGAGGGCGAGTGGGCCGCAGAGATGCTTCGAAGCGATCCACAGATCGAAAAGGAAGTTCTCGTTGACCAGAGTTCGAGTAACGAGATAACGGAATCGCTGAAAGACGAGTTCTTCGGCGGTGCTCCAAAAGCCCTCGTGACCTCACTACGCGGAACGCTTACCGAAGGTGTCGATTACGAGGGCGACCGTCTCGATGCCTGTGTGGTCTGTGGCGTGCCGATCACGAATATCGATGGTCCAGTGCCGACCGCGATCAGAACCGCCTACGAGCGTGAGTTCGGCAAGCACAACGGGTTCGATTTCGCATTCACGGTACCAGCTGTGCGGAAGGCACGACAGGCGCTTGGGCGGGTGATCCGGGGTGCCGACGAAACGGGCATTCGAGTTGCCGCTGACCGTCGGTATGCGTCATCGCATAACTGGGATGACGTTCGAGAGTATCTTCCGGAGTATGAACAGAGTGATTACGATCCAACGCGACCGGAGATGGTCACCAACGAGATCAACCGCCTCGTTCAACAGTGGAAATGAACGAAAGATTTATAGGTATTGCTATCTATAAGCAGCAATATGTCGTGTACTTCGACGCCAACCGACGAAACTGAACTCGGTGGTCTTCCGCTCTTGATACCCGATCAAGAAGGTGTCCTCATCGGATGTGTCGAGATCGGTGAACCACGTACGCTCGCCGCTTACTACATCCACTGGCGGGGACACATCATGCTTGGCGTCTACGAAGATGGTGAATTTGCGCCAGCAAGTACGTTCGAACACGAAAGCCAGATCATGGCTAACCAAGTGCAAGCATTGACCACACTCGACGCAGAGGTACAACTCTCGACCATCGGACAAGCACTCCTCAAAGCATGGCACATCGCCGATCTCAGCTCACTTGCGCAGAAAGAAGCCCACGTCTATGCACTCCGAGAACTCGCTGGCTTCAGTCGCCAACTGACTGCCGACATTCTCAATGTCTCGCCGAGTACGGTCGACTCTCATCTTCAGGTGGCGAAGCGAAAACGGAGAGAGGCACAGAATCTTCTGAGCCTCGATCAACAGAAGGCACAAGAGCAGCAGTCGTCAACTCATGACCACGATTCGATTCTTGTTGAGGTTATCAACGAAATTGACGATCCCCAGAGAGCACGGTAGCCCATTGGGTGCATCTTCTATGCTCTATCGATTTCCGAAGACCATTGCGGCCGATATGAATTCACAGGTGGAGACGCTTACTGACGGGTTCGAGCGACTCGGGCCTGACGATACTCCGTTTACGCTCCGCGGAGGTGAGGAGAAGCGCGACCAAGCAGCGACGATCCACCACCAGCGGGATACGAACGAGCGGACGAAAGATGAACAATCAAATGAACCAGTCAGCCGTGGCGTCTCGGAGTGGAAACAGAACCTTCGCACCCTCGATTTCCCGTTCATCGATACGATCTCCTGTGAAACGTACTTGGATCGAGCATGGCAGGCTGCAGCCGCGGTGCAAGAACACGGACTCATCGAGGAGGTACATTGTAATGTCTGCTTTGAGGATCCGAATCTGCATGGGAAGTTCTGGCCGGGTATCGCTGAGATCGAACTTGCTCCGGAACGGGACTATTTTCCCGGATACGCGCCAGGACCAACTCTTGCACACGAGGTGAGCCATAGCGTGTACGCTGCGTGGACACCGGATGCCGGCTTCGAACAGGGCCAGCAGGCGTTTCGAACTCGAAGCCAACAGGAGCAGGCAGAATCCTTGTCACTGCGACTCTATGGGCCGTTCCATGAAGCGACAGGTCCGTTCGTTGACTATCGACTGGGTGACGAGGAACTCTTCGCAGCGGCTTTCACCTCACGAATCATCGAACCAATGGCAGCACGCCGGAACGCGCCACAGGCTGTTAATCGCGTCGAAGAAATCGCTACAATCACTGTTCCAACTCTCTTTGATGGAAATTCGTTCTAATTAATATCAGTTCCAAAAGCGCACCGACCGCCGGACACACTTCCTGCATACTCTCTCGAAAGAAATTGTCGCGGAGTGCGTTGAACGCGGTGTTGGGACGATTGTTGTGGGCGACCTCGGCGGCATCCGCGAAGACGATGAAACCGGAGAAGCTCGAAATTGGGGCGACCACGGCAACCTCGATTTGCACGGGTGGGCGTTCGACCGCTTCACGACGATGCTCACGTACAAAGCCGAGACCGAGGGTATCGAGGTCGTATCTGTCTCCGAACGGGATACGTCGAAGTCGTGTTCGGCCTGCGGCCGAACCGACGACCGCCAGCGCGTCGAGCGCGGGCTGTACGTCTGTGACGACTGTGGGTTGGTTGCGAACGCCGACAGTAACGGAGCCGAGAACATTCGACAAAAGGTACTCCCGAATCCTCGGCGAGAGGATAGGGATAACGGCTGGTTGGCACAGCCAGCGGTTCGCCTGTTCGACCGGAGCGAGGGCGGTTTCGCCCCGCGAGAACAGGTCGCTCAAACGAACCGCGAACCACTCGTTATCGCTTAAGGATTCGTCCGGATCAGCAGGCGCTACTGTCTCCCGCGTCAGCCGGAACTCATGGATCGATGGCTCCATATCCTCGGCCAAGAACTCCGGTATCTGCTTCCGCCACGGTCGGTGCGCGAGCACGCTCGCGCTACCGACCTTGTTGAACGCGACCGATTCATCGACGCTTTTCCGTTCTTCTGGTCGTTCACGTTCGGCACTACCCAATCCAATGGGTCTCTCGCTGCCGTTCAAGACCTTTACAAGGCTTTCACCAACGATTCCGTTGCGTATTCGTCCATTCAGCAGTGGGTTACAGCTGAACTCACCGAGCTACTTGCGGACATCTGTGGCTACATCAGCGTCGAGCTTGGACAAACAGAATCAGCGCTCGAAGGCCGCTTCGAGCGCTTCCGAGATGTCTTCATCTCGGATGGGACCATCTGTACGCTCTCTGCGGAATCCTTCGAGGAGTTCCCCGGATTAGGTGACGATCACGCTGGAGCGAAGCTCCACGTGATCGAGTCGCTCGCCTCGCGAGCTCCGGTCTTTTCGTCGATCACTGACGCTCGCACCCAAGAAACCACGCAGCTCCAGATCGGTGACTGGGTCGAAGATTCTCTGGTCCTGTTCGATCTCGGCTACCTCGACTACGCGAGGTTAGCACGGATCGACCGCAATGGCGGCTGGTTCGTGAGCCGGCTCAACGTCGACGCAAACCCTGAGATCATCGATGAGCTCCGAACCTGGTGTGGTGATACGATTGATCTGGAGGGCAGCCACCTCCAGGAGGTGCTGCCCGACCTCTATCGGCAGATTATCGATTCAACGGGGACGATCGGTGCGGATCGAGACGATCCGCACCTTCCGTACGATGTTCGAGTCGTCGGCGTCCGCCACGAAGACGACGAGGACGATCACCGAACGGAGGAGGTCGAGGCCGATCACGACTATCACCTGTATGCGACGAATCTCCCAGCAGACGCGTTCGCGCCGCGAGAACTCGCGGCGCTGTACAGCAACCGCTGGAGCGTGGAAACGGTCATCGACGAGCTGAAATCAGTGTTCGAGTTGGACGAAATGACGGTGCGACGGGAGGCAGCAGTTGAGTGTTTCATGATGGCGGCGCTGTTGATGGTGCTGGTGAGTCGGTATCTACTGCGGCGGGTACGAGCACGGCTCGGACCCGCCTCACAGCGATCAGTCGAGGAGGAAGATCGGATCGAGCCGGTGAGGTTTTCCAAGCGAATCAACCTGTTTAGCGGTGATTTGCTACGGATATTGGCTGAACAGCTCGGGTATGGGTGGGACGGGGCCGGGTCCGCGATCGTCGAGGGAGCGATCGACCCGAACGTGGATCGCCACGCGCTCACGGAGCGAGTGGCTCACGGAAGCGTCGATCCGAACGTGCGAAACGCGGGTGAACTGGCGACGATCCGGCCCGGCTGACGACCGTCAGCCGAGCCGGGAAAGCTTCGTGTTGAGTGGCAACGCTCTCGGTTAGGCGCGTTTCTGAACGGAAACGAATCTGTGATTGGTCGATTCCAGCAATATCGATCTCTACTCGGCGGTTCGTGCTCTACTTCTGAGAAATCCCACAGCACTCAGCAAACCAGCTTCCGCACTCACCGCTCATTCTGGGCTTAAGCGATAACCAGTGACCGCGAACCCTAATATCCCACCTATGGTCGGGAATCCCCGTCCTCAGCGAGCGCCCGAATGGGCGCGAGCAGGGCGGGAAGGATGTCAACCTCCGGACTCAGCAACAGGGAGAGGTGTATAGAGTTGCGTACGCGGTTGTTGGGGATCGACATGCCCTTCGGCGAGGTCTGCGTCGTCGAGTCTGTTGAGAGCGTCTCGAACCGTTCGCTTGGGGAGCAGTGTTTTCTCGGCGATGTCCTGTGAGGTGAGAGGCTGGTCGTGTTGGAGGACACGAAACACGAGCTTCGCGCTGGGCGGGAGGTTCACCAATCGGTCGAACCGCTGTTGCTCAATTGACGTGGAGACTGCGGTCATTGGCAGTAGGGATACCGCGCTTGCGAGGTAAACTCTTCCATCCTGCAGGCTGTTCTGTCTCTCCTGATGAATGAACTGCCTGTAGTTTGCATCGTTCTCGTCTGTGCGCTATTGGGTGATGAGTGCGCGTTCGAGATGCTGGCGAGCCGTGACAAGGAGCGATCTGAATCCGGCAAGATCAGCCAGGACAGGATAGGTGACTGGCAGCGATTCGTAGAGATACTCGTTGAGGTCTTCGTCGGTGGAGCTTGGTCCAGGGATTCGCTGGCTGCGGAGTTCGGCTTGACGGTTAGCTGCGAGATCGTCACACTGGGCTTCAAAATCAGCCAGTCGCTCGTCGGTAGCTCTGAGTTCAGTGGATGACCATGCTCCGAGAGGCTGCTGGTTCATCTCGGTGAGGGTGGTGTTCAGCTTGTTGAGCGTGTCACGCGCGTGCTGGAGATAGTCGGCTTCGTGGTCGAGGGCACTGAGTAGTGTTGTTCGGCCGTCGGTGGCTTGCTGGCACCCTGTGAGAAGCGTTTCTTGGAGTGGGGGCGTGAGAGTGTCGGCAGTGGCGAGTGCGTTGGCGAGTTCTGGGCTGAATTCTTCGGCAATGTCGTCGGTGAGCGATTGGCCGTAGTCCTCGTCGTAGTGCGGCATGCTCATGACCGTTTCACGGTAGGCGTTCCGTACCTGCTCAATCTTGGCTGTGGAAGTGGTGGCTTCAGAAGCTTCCATGATTGCGCTTTTCACTCTTGTTGTCGCGGTAGGGGTGGGTGCATGTACGTCCATACCGGCAACATGCTTGCGAAACTGGGTAAACGCCGCTTGTTCGTCTTTGAGACACTCGCGTTCGTCATCGAGCACGGCTTCCGCTGCCTCTGTCCGTTGGGTAATTGTATTGTCGGTTATTGCTTCCATACGTGATTGAGCGGAATTTACTGGGCGATGGTTTGAATATGTATGGTAAGCGGTAACACTCGAACGCACATACGAGTTATGGCCATGGCAAACACATGGAGGCAACTACTCCGATCTACCGTTCAGTATCACGATGAGAACAGATACACTCGTGGGAGAGTGTGGCAAACTCGTGAACGTACCGATGAACTGCCTCAGCAAGCGCAAGCATTGCGTCGGCCTGTTCGGCGCTTGCAGCCGTCTCCCGGTAGTAGACGTCGGCCCGGTTTTGCGCCCAGAGTTCGGTTAATCGGTTCGCAAAGTCGTCGCTGAAGAGATTTACCCGCGCGCCCTCAGCGTAGACTTCGGTATGACGATGCCGCAGGTCTTCAGGAGCAACGGCGTTGCGATAGAGGAGATAGAATTGGAGACTCCGCTCGATTGCGACGAAGGACGCTTCAATCACGACCGTGTAGAAACCGTTTCGCTCTCGAAGCGTTCGGGCGGCTTCCAGCAGCCGACATGCCTTCCGGAGTTGGATAAGAGCCGTATCGGCCATGTCAAGCCCAGGTTCGCTCGTCTGTCCGCGGGTGTTCTGAAAGCGCTCTTCTGCGCGGTCGAGGGCGTCCTCGACGTTACTATCATCCATTTGCGAGTACCTCCTGTTTCAATGTCCGCAGTGATTCCGAATCAACGAGCGTGAGGCCGGTCGCAAAGATGTCACGGAGCCGTTCACCGTAATTTTGCGTCGATTCGAGCGATTCGACCAGAACGTGGAATTTGTAGCGGTCGCCGCTGAACCGTTGTTCGCTGAGGTCGCTTGTCAGCTCGTGGGCGTGCTGTTGATTGGTCGCTTGGTGATCAGCGACAAGTACGAAGCAATCAATATCGCTGCGCCGGTCGGCCTCGCCACGCGCGACGCTGCCGAAGAGAACGATCCCTCGTATGTCCTCGAGATTCTCACGCAATCGGTCAAGAAGCGCAGAGACTGGCTCGTGGAACTCGGGCTGAGGAATGCGCAGAATCGGGTCGTCAGGGTTGTCGAGGCGCGCACGATTAATTTGGACGAGTTTTTTCGGCCCCTCATGGCTGGTTTCGACCAAGTCGGCAGCAGCGAGGTCAACGACAGCGTCAGAGATCGTCTTGTGCGTGTAATCAGTTGCTCGAGCGAGGTCACGAACGCCGAAGAGGGCGTAGGGGTTGTCTGCAAGAAGAGCAAGGAGAGCATTTGTGGCACGGTGACTGAACAGCTGCATAGCTGGCACGGGTATCGGAAGCGCGATTGCCGTGCCAGTCTGGATAGATTTTTCATCCATGGTTGGGATTTCTATCCGAAGATATTTATGAGTTCTTCTTGAGAAGGCAAGTTCAAGTTGGAGTCAGGATTTGAGGGCTGCCTCTGGGTCTTCGATTGGGTGGATCTCATCTATCGTGTAATGGTTCCCCACCCACTGTGCGTATGCGGTCTGCAGCTGTTCAAGCGCTTGATCAAAATCTGGATCAGAGCTTTCAACTGAGGCTATCAATTGCCACTCACTGATCGTCGGTTCATATCCGGCAGCGGCGGTGATCCGTTGCTCTCGGAGAAAGTCGTTGTAGAAAAAGATCAAGGCGATAGTCCTATCACCGTCTGCAGTGTTGACTAACGGCATCACTTCGCCCATCATCGGATGCTGTTCGAGTATTACCCTGATCTGAGTGTCTGTCAGTGGTTCATTGGGGAAGCCTTGAACGGTTCCGAGAACAGGATCGCCTGGGTATCCGGCTGGTTCGAGGTCTTGATCGTCGTAGTGCTGCCTCAACTGATCATTAATTTCTTCTTCGGCAACTGAGATTTCGTCTGTAATTGCTTCTGGCCTGTCGGTTTCCATAAGTTGCTCCCACTGCTTGTCTTCGGGATTGAAATAGAAAAAATACGCTCGATTACCTTTTGCCAAAGTAATCACAACGACCGAATCAGGGTCTTCTGCGAGACTATAGACTGGGTAGCAGAATGTGAGATCAGGATGTTGGTTTAACGTTTCGTGATAGATTCAGTTACCGGCTGAGCAGGCAATCCCGAGAATCCCTTAGTCATACGCGATGATACGATTCGGGTCTGTAGTAGCTCTTTCGGCAGTGAGAACCAGTACTCAGCAACTGAGACCATGATTTATCCACTCGGACCTGCTTTGCTCAACACCGCCTGATTTGAGACGATACAAGACCTACTCATCCACCGAATCTCCGATGGCAATGATTGAGGATATCGTGTCTGAGTGGATAGCTCTGTATAACCCGTTACCGGTTTCAACAGTGCTTCAGATGTATCGAACAGCGCTCAATCTCGCGGGATCCAGATTCCATCTGTTAGTTCGAATGCAGGCTCGTAGTTTTCCTCCTCAAACTCCTTGAGTACAGCCGAAAGAACCGGCTCCTCAACCAGATAGCCTTGACGTTCGTACTGCTCGCGTGCGCGAGCCCACTGAACAACGACCGCCTGACGGTCGGACCGAGTTCGGACGCGCCGCGAGAGCCGATGATCACCCGTTGGGACGAAGACAAGATCGTTGAGACCAGCGCAAGACAGACAGTGCGCGCGGTTCTCCCCACTTTGATCACTGACCAAGCGAATCTGCCGTCCCGGTCCCAACTCCTCGCCGCACGCATCACACGAGGAGTCGCGGCTGCGGATCTGGAAGACGATCTCCTCCTCTTCGTCTTCCTCGTGATTGGATACCATACGAGAGGATAGTGAGTAGCGGTGATCAAGGATTTGGTGGGGTGGGATGGGAATGGGTAATTCCTATAGATCAGGGTAACTAAGATACCGATTATGAGCCGTTCATGCGCGGTATGTGAACACCCGAACATTAGTCGATGGGAGATTTGCTCGCGTATTGAGAGAACCCGTGGTCGTGACGGTGGGTTTCCTTCGTTTGTTAGTATCAAACGTGACCTTCAGGATGAGTACGGCGTCAATACCTCTGTTACAGGTCTCAAACAGCATGTAGAGGATCATGTTGAGATGCCTGCGGCCGGCGCGTGTTTGCTACGGGCACAGCTCTACGATGAGAGTTTCGATAGCGTGGTTGAGGAGGTTTCTCAAGATGTATCTCCCATTGAACTTATCGAATTTCTCCCTGATCGACCGCTCACCGAGGCGGAAGTCGGGACGATCGCGTCGCATCCAGAAATTGACGCTATCCATGGAGAGCCTCTCACCACTTGGTATTCAACGATACCTGACGACTTCGAAGATGATATCCATGCGTTCTGGATCGAGACCGGATACGAGATCATCTCGTTTTCATTATATATCGGCGAGTTTAGTCAGTGGGATCAGTATACTGCGTCGATGAATGCCGATCAGGAGATCCGCTGGGAACAGATGGAGATCAGGAAGAAGGAGGATCTCGTTGATCGAGGAATGATGTATCGCAACGATTATCTTCATGTCCCGGAGCAGAAGCCGGAGGAAACCGAGACACCTGCATTCAGTGAAGAGGCAAGAGCTGATACGGAGGATTGGTTTACTGACCGTGCTGTCCAGCCGTCGAGTGCCGTCATGGAGCGTGAGTTTGCTGGTGGTCAACCTCTCTCCATGGACGCTGTAAGAGATCTCTCGACGGAGGAGCTTGTCCAGCAACTGCGTGGTTTCGGGGTTGAGATCAGCAAGGAAACGTTCCAGGAGGAAGTGGAAGGGTTCTACTCGGCGAGCGAACTCGCCGATCATTGGTGGGAGGTGTACTCTGTGACGGCGGTTGGCTATGACGAGGATTTCATCTGGATGGCGGCGGTTGTATTGTGGGAGCGATTGGTACCGGATGCCGTGAGCTCGGAACAGTTAGACAGGATGATGCAGGACGGGTACGATCTTCGGGATGAGGGAAAGACGGTGGAGGCATGCAATCTCTGGTTGGAGGTATGGAAGCATTTGAAGGAACGGTTCACTGAGGAGATGACCTCTATTCGCGATGCTGAACAGGTCTTTTCGGGGCTTCAGTCCCTCTACAACTGGTGTCAGGATGTGGAGATGGAGCTGGGGAATGCGGGGAGGCAGGATGACTCCGCATTTCACGAGAAACGGATCGAGTACTGCCGGGAGTTCTGTGAGCTGTTTCCTGAAACGTACACCTTGATTATTCAGAATATGCGGAGTGCGGTGGCAGTTTCCCTGTTTGATCTTGGGCGGGTTAACGAAGGTGAGGCGGGGTTTGAAGCGTTGGTGAGCGAGTATCCTGATTTCGTCTGGGGCTACACCAAATGGGGAGATAAGTACTGGCAGAATCAGCATCACGATGAGATTCCACTTGACTACGGGAAAGCAGAGGAGATCTATCAGAGAGCACTGTCCAACGATATCGATGAACCTGATGTCGTGAGAAAGCGGCTCAAAAAGCTGGAGACGGAACGAGAGAACCGAGACTCAGAGGAGACATAGCCTTTCCCCTCTCTCTTCGCGTCTTCGAGAATATTGGTGGTTATACTGATATCGACGCGATCAATCGTCCGCCATTTCCGTGTAGTACTCGGTTATTGTTTCGTGAACAGGACCAAGGCCTGTTGGTGGTTGGCCAAGCTGTCGGAGCGTAGCGTCTGCCACGTCGGCCGTCCCCGACCGGATATGAACCTCCTCGATCGATTCTCCGGCTGTCCAGAACCCATCGAAACACTCCCCGATTGGACGGTCGTCGCCTTTCTCAAACGTGACTGTCTCGGGCGCTGATTCGCCGTCGACGCTGCGCAGTTCCTGCAATCTGTCAAGCAATGTGTCGCGCGAGCGGCCACGCCACCTGAAGATGAGAAACGGGTCGTCGTCGAACCGTTCGGCCAGAATGTAGAAGACAGCAGCCAGATGCTTGCATGGGTCTGCGCTGTCCGGACAGCTACAGGTGGTCGCCATATCACTGTACGTCTCCGGGAATAGCGAGACGTCACACGCCTCGAAGACTTCCTCGATATCTGCAGGCATCTCCTCGGTCAACAACTGGGCGGCGAAGACAGCACGGTCTGCCATCACTTGTTCGAGCTCTCGCCACGTCGCCTCCGCAAGTGCATCACCGCGTATCGTAATGTCGTAGGGCGTCGATTGCGAGCCTTGGACCGACGCTGAGACGAGACCGTTCTCGACGGTGAGTTCCACGACCTGGCCTTTGCGTGCGTAGCGCTTGCCGCGCGTGATGCGGGTGCTTTTGCTGTAGGATTCAACCACATCCACGAACCGTCGTGACCACCACTGTTCGCCGATGTCTCCGCGCTTGCTCTGGGCTTCGATGCCGTCCTCGACGTCTTTCGGCGTGCTTTTTTCGTAGTAGCGCCAGCTCATGCCAGTGTCTCCTCCGAGAGTGTCACGAGATCCTGAAGTTCGTCGGTCGACAGTTCCGTGATCCATTCATCGCCTTCGGCAAGCACCTGATCGGCCAGCTCTCGTTTCTGCTCGATAGTCTGGTCGATGGCCTCCTCTACGGTCCCCTCACAAATCAGTTTGTGGACCTGCACGTCGTCGGTCTGGCCGATACGGTAGGTTCGATCGGTTGCCTGGTCCTCGACAGCTGGATTCCACCACCGGTCGTAGTGGATGACGTGCGTGGCAGCAGTGAGTGTCAGTCCAGTCCCACCAGCCCGGAGTGACAACAAAAACAACGGCGGACCATCGGGCGACTGGAACCTCTCAACCATCTCGTCGCGCTTCCCTTTCGGTGTCCCGCCGTGGAGATAGAGGACGCGTCGTCCGAGTTGATCCTGAAGGTACTGGCGTAGCAGTTCAGCCATCGACGTATACTGCGTAAAGATGAGCGCTCGGTCGTCGCTGGCGAGAATTTCGGTCGCGAGATCTTCAAGCCGCGCCAGTTTCCCCGATCGTCTCACGAGCTGACTGCCGTCCTCGTGGTACTGGCGCGGATGATTACAGATCGCCTTGAGCGCGTTGATGAGTTGGAGCACTTTCCCCCGCCGTTCCATGTTACTCGCTTGCTCGACCTGCCCCAGCAGTTCGTCAGTGGCAGCCTTATAGAGGGTTGCCTGTTCCTCTGTGAGATTGCAATACTCTTTGCTCTCGATTTTCGCGGGCAAGTCGTCGATGATTCGCTCGTCGGTCTTGCTACGGCGCAGAATAAACGGCCGGATCAGGCGACGCAACGTGTCGGCTTTGTGCTCGTCGCCGTACCGTTCGATGGGACGAGCGAACGTCTCCCGAAACGCTGTCTCCGAATCCAACAAGCCGGGATTGCAAAACTCCATGATCGACCAGAGTTCGCTGAGTCGATTTTGGACTGGCGTCCCGGTGAGAGCGAACCGATGGCGTGCCGAGAGAGTGCGAATCGCTTGCGTGCGCTTGGCACCGGTGTTTTTGATTTTCTGTGCCTCGTCGAGGATGACGCGGTGGAACTGGGTGTCTTGAAGCTGCTCGATATCGTTTCGCACGACGCCGTACGTGGTCACGATCATATCGTGGTTGGTGAGTGCCTCGTCAAGCGTGTCACCGGATGCCCGCTCGGTCCCGTGGTGGACGTATACGTGGAGCTGTGGTGCGAACTCGGTGGCTTCGTGTTTCCAGTTGCCAACGACCGAGAGCGGACAGACGACCAGTGTCGGTCCCGGCGACCGGCCATCGACTCGCTCCTCGACGAGTCGCGCGAGTATCTGGATGGTCTTGCCGAGTCCCATGTCGTCAGCGAGACAGCCACCGAAGCCGAACTCTTCGAGATAGCTCAGCCAGCCGAGGCCACGTTTCTGATAGGGCCGCAGTTGGCCGTCGAATCCATGAGGGGTCTCGGCGTCGTCGATCCACGCTTCGAGATCGGTGTCGAATAGGTCCGCGAGGGCACCCTCGAACTGGCGGTCAACGACTGGGAGTCCATGGTCGGTGTCAGTCAGTCCGGTATCGGCCTGTAGCGCCTCCGCGACGGTCATCTCACTGTCCTCGGTCTCGTTGTACAGCTCGAGGGCGTTCTCGATGTCTCCTTCCTGCAGTGAGACCCATTGACCGCGCACGCGAACGAGTGGCATTTTGAGTGCAGCCAACTCTTCGAGGTCATCTTTCGACAGCCGTTCGTCACCGAGAACCACATCCCAGCGAAACTCACAGAGTTGTTCGACACCGATGCCCCCGACTGACGATTCGCTGGACGATTCCTCGGATTCAGCGGTGAGCTGTGCGCCAAGCCGGCGTTCGGGTTCGTTCCACCACGCTGGCAGGACGACGCCAAAGCCTGTCTGTTCGAGCACTTCGGCTTTCTCTCGGAGGAATTCGTTCGCCTCGGTGGCAGTAAGTTCGAGCGTCGTCGGCGTGGCTTCGTCGAGTGTCGATTCAAGAGCCGGATAGAGTGAGGCGGCCCGTCCCAGTTCTTCCAGTAATGTCTCCTGTGGTCGGTCGAGATGGCGTTCCAACACCTCTGTCGTGGCTTCGGTCGATTTCCAAACGGTGCTGGCCTCAACCAGAAGGCTCGGATCGTCAGCCGCCTGCAGTAACAGTTCCAGCTCCCAGCCGTCGGGACTGACAGCGGCGACATCGCCGGTATTGACCTGTGTGTCCTCAGCATCGGCGTCGGGGTGGGATTCAGGCTCGGATTCGGGTTCGGGTGCCCAGAGTCGCAGGCAGAGTCGGACACCCTGCTCGCCGGTGGTTTCGAGCGATCGTGTCCACTCGTCGAGTTGCTGGCGCAGCTCTTCGAGAGCGTCCGGATCGGCATCGATCGTTCCATCCGGTCGGGTGAGTGCGGCAAGCCACTGTTCGTGGATATCGTCGGGTTCTCCACCAGTACTGTCCGGCTCAGCCGACGTGAGTCGGTCCCTGACAGCAGCATCCACACAGACGTCGAGCATGCGAACGAGGACATCACGTGCCGACCGGACATCGGCATCGCCCCAGCTATTGGCCTCTTCGGCACGGGTAGCCACGTCGTCGGTGACGAGCGCTCTGGCGAGCGGGGGCACCGACTCACGGAGTGACTGGAGTCGGTTGAAATCCTCCGCTGTCGAGGGGAGCGCCCGCCACACTGCGACGCCGGAGTCCTCGCGCAGTTCGAGGTGAGGCACCACGCGCCCACCACGGACGAGCTCGCCAGCCAGCGACACGACAGTTTGCCAGTATCCCACCGTGTCTCCCGCGACGATGCCAGCATCTTCGTTGCCGAGGGCATCGAGAACATCACCGAGGACGCTGGCATCGAACTTGAGAGCAGGTACCGTCCATGGGGAGACGCGGTCGACGGGTGCGTCCATCTCCTTGTCGCGCACCACCTCCGGTGAGGGTTCTGGCCCGAACCGCCCCGATGGGAGCAGGAGCGTCAGACTGGTGTGCTCAAACGCCTCGGCTGCGACCGGGAGGTTCAGTTCTGTGAACGAACTCTGGAGCGCTTCGATCGACGCTGCGAACGGATGGTCCCGTGGATTTGGGACGTTCGGTGGTCGGCCTGGTTTTGGCGAGTGTTGTGGTGGTAACGTCGAATCTTCGGCCCAGAGGGCGACCCGCCCACGCTTGTCGGATGCGAGATGGCAGACGAGCATACGCTTTCAGGGAGTGCAGCGGGGGATACATGGGTGATCTGTTCTCTTCGGCACGAGCAGTGAGTGAGGTTGGTTGTTCGCGTCCATGTATAGCGCCTGTCACGGTCGGATAAAAATCACTGTGGTCGATATCCCCTGTTATCTACATTCGTTTAGACACTTAGAAAATTGAATTCAATCAAATATCTGAATCAGTGGAAATTGCTAAATATATCCGTTAGATTGGATTCACCTGATCTCACACAGCTCATATCAATGATTAATCTGGTTGGTCAGAGTGGACAACCACCAACTTTGGCCGAGACGATATCGTTCCGAACCGATCCCACAGAATGCTCGTCATGGTGAGTGAATTTGCCGGAAAGCAAACTCGGAACGCCAGCGCACGTCGTGTGGTGACTCCGGTACGGCGGAAAATGAGGTATCGACGTATCCAGATTCGGTAGCGGAGCCATCAGCAAGTCCCGGCCGATCGAAACGACCTTTTGGTTGAGCATCCAGAGGCGAGTAAGCGAGGGTGGCCGAGTCTGGCCAAAGGCGGTGGACTTAAGATCCGCTCCCGTAGGGGTTCGCGGGTTCAAATCCTGCCCCTCGCACTTGCTTTAGGAGGCTGTACCCTGACGAGTTCAGCGCACGTGACTGGCAACCCAACACTGAACCCGAGGATAGACCGCTTCGGATAGCCTTAAATCACAGTCTTCTGGGATGCAAAACTGTAACTGGCGATCGTTGAACCCTCTTCAAGCACGCAGCTTGCTAGGCGAGGGTGCTCAACCCTTGAGGTATCAGGGAGGCAGCTCGCTGTATTGGGGGCGACTCAGCTTTGCATATTGGTTATACAACATTTTCGGGGAGGAATAGATGTCTGAAGCGTTCTATTGACGTCTCAAGCGAGAGCGGCCGTATCACGAGTTGTGTTTGATCGGGAGAGTTTGCTATGGTTCAGCCGAACCGTGGTCGATACGGCGCTGGTGCAATCGTCGAGTTTTGATTCCAATTGGCTGCCGTACGGTGATTCATATCACCTGTAGTACGTGCAAAGCTGAGTTGGGGGCGACTTAATCAGAGCGAGCAGTCGGCTGGCTGTGTTGGCTCACACTCTGGCGAATCCGCTGATCGATCTGTTTGTCCGAGATGGTTCGCTCGGCTTGTTTCGAGAGCCGCCCGTGAACGAGATCGAGTAGATTGAACTCCTTCAGCAGCTGATACGTGACGTCTCGATCACCACCTAACTCGCGCTGGACATCCAAAAACGAGCGTGCTGATTGGACTGACGTTTTCAGCTGATTGAGCGTGATCCCTTCGGGGAGTTCAGCTCCATCGGGAAGCTCCGTTTCATCAGCAACAGCATCAGTACCAGCGTCGCCGTCTGATTCACTCTCTGCTGGGGACGACTCGTCATCATTAGCAGGACGTTCATCCGGCGCGGATGATTGTGATGCGGGTTCGTGGATACCGTGTTTGATCATGTTCGTGCGGACGGTTTCGGCGGTGACATCGACATCGAGTGCGTCGGTCATCTCCGCAAACGTCTCATGGTCATCATACACCTCCCGAAGCCGGTCGGGGTCCTGGTATGGTTTGGCTGCTGTCTGTGGCTGGGTACCGGAGCCGTCCGAGATGATCTCTTTTTCGCTTTCGGGGAGATCGATTTCGGGCTGGGTTTCGGATGGTTGGTCGGCTGATTCGCGATCGAGTGGGACCCGAGCGCTAACGTCGACGGTGAGCGTTCCATCGGTGAGCGCATCCCCGCTTTGTGAGGTGATTTCGATGCCGTTAGTCTCGATTTCATCGAGAAGTGGGACACCAAGCGAGAGGTCGACCGTGACACTGCCTTCCTCAAGGAGGTCGTCCTCGCGTGGGGTGATCGCATTGACTTCGACGCCGGTCGCTTCGATCTCGTCGAGGAGTGTCGCACACTCTTGGAAGGCAGTGCTTGCACGCATGGTATTCCTATGCGTGGGAGCGACTGGCACCCATAAACTTCTTTCGGTGTGTACAACGTTTACAGCTTGTTTTGGCAACTACGTTCACGATCATCGTTGGTGATCAACCGCTCTGGCTACGCTTTACTCGTACCTTGTCGGCCTGAGGCGGGTTTCCCGCTCGGGATGGAGCGCGAGCCACCAGCGCTCGGCACGTTGTTCGCGCCGGAGGTCGTCGTAGATTGCTCGCTCGGTAGCCCACTTGTAGCCGACGCCGGGTACAGGATCGCCAATCCACTCGAGGAACGCGCGAGTCTCGCGTGGCGGGAGACGTACTTGCGTGCCGGTACGCGTCGGCTCGAATTCCGCGCGTTCGACGAGTCCGGCAATGCGAGTGGCACGCTTGTCGTTGAGCGCATTGAATACTGCGGAGGGATGGTCGTCGCCGCTCTGCCAGTGAAGCTCGCCGGAACATGCGTACCAGACACGAGCGCTCCGAGCGGGCGATCGAGATGAAGTGGGACTCGCTTTTCACCCGACGCATCGTACCACTCGCAGTAGGTCGTGAGTTCGGGATGGGTTCTCGTTCGCACGCGATAGCAGTGATTTACCGCGTGTTCTGTTGAGCCATGGTTCGGTGGATCGACGCGGACGAGACTGTCTGCGAGCCAACCCAGTTCTTCGAAGACCCACGTGGCGAACGTTCGGTTGGTGGTAGCGAGTCGGAGGAGCTTGTTTGCGCTGTCGCCACTGATTGTAGCGTTTCCAAGCAGGAGACCGATCACAAAGTCGTGCTGACAGCGTGTAACGTCGGGCCATGAGCACGCTTCTGAAGTCCAGTGGCGAGGGAGCCGCTTATCTGTCCGTCCACAGACCGGACACGTACGGCTTCCGCTGGCGAGCGTGCGGGGACTCATCTGCTCAAGCGAAGCAATAAGAGACAGTACGAGAAGTCGTCAGTGACCTGCCTCAAGCTCCTCGCCGATTTTCATGCCTTCGAGTTTGTCGCTAATGTTCTCGACGTTGTCGTCGAGTTCGGCGACGAATGCGCGTGCTTGGTCGGTTGTGGTCGCACCTTGGCTGGTGGGTTCGATCAGGCTTTCCTCCTCGAGGACGCGCAGCGAGTAGCGAACTTTGTGGTGCGCGTATCCCGTTTCATTCGACATTTTCACGATGCCGATGGGTTCGTTTTCGAGGACCATCCGCAACACGTCGAAATGGCGCAGCAGCATATCGACCTCCTTCTCCAATCGGTCAATCATGGTATTTGCTATCTCGTCTTGATGTGAGTTAACTCTTGTTGCCGTCCGACTGTCCGACTGTGGTTATTCTCGGTGACCGATTCGTATGTATCGCTCCATACTCTGCCAGGCCGACGGAGGTGGCTGCATCCTCTAATTTTGCGATGATAGTCGATAAGTCACCCCGATGCCGGGTGTGCAGTCGAACCGCGCAGTGAGTTTTTGCGTGCTGGTCTCGGCGAGTGGTTATTGTCGATTCGTGATGTCTGTGCTTCCGCACTCAGGACATTGGGTGAGGATGCCGAGCGGTGGTGCTTCGACGGTGTTCCATTGACTGTCGCCGGGTATGGCTTCGAACCCGCAGTTCAGACACAACGACGGCCGCGCGGTCGATTCACTCATTGGCATCGAGTTCCGGGCTTTGGGAGCATCCCAAGTGTCCTGAGTTCCGATTCCGGGTCGTCATCGACATGGTAGCTCTCGTGGGCCATAGTAGCATCCACCAGAGCCGAGACCCCTAACTGTTTCTCTCGGGATGTGATCCGGTCAAGTGCAAGATTCGGCTATCCGATGGCGGAACACTGGGCGTGATTGGAATAAGAGTCTGCACTCGTTGGTTCGGTATGTTCGAGTCGGATATGGCGTTTCATGGGGCGGTAGTCGTTCGGCCCGATTTCGAACACTCGCTCGCAGAACGGGCACTGCTGATACACGGCTCCCATGTGAAAGCATAGTAGTGTGCTCTTGTGTCTCTTTTCCTTGCCACCACAATGCGGTCTGTCCGAGGTTTAGTACACCATCAGCGTTTCTGATTCAGCGTCCGGACAGTTCACGTACAACCGGTCCTCTTCGGGGAACTGGACTTCAGGATCATCGTCCCGGCGACGAACCGTATGGATCTCGCTGCAGACCGGGCATTCGAACGTATCGCCTTTCACGTAGTCAGCGTTATTCTCCATCTTCTTCTGTTCTAATTTTGCTCGATGAACCGCTTCACGGGGTGACAGCGGCGCGGATGCAAACAGCGTCTCTTCACCACGGAATGACTGAATTATCTCGTAGACCTTGGTCAAATCAACGCCGGGGCGTGTTGTACTGTACGCTCGGTACCATGCTTTCTCTGCATCAACGAAAACAGCCGCAACCACGGTTTCAGCCCTGACAATCACACAGCTACTGACAGAGATACTTGACAGCTCTGGGCCGAGAGAGTCTTCAGCAGTTATGTCATCCGCAACGATGCTTTGGATGCTCTCACGGTCTTCAAGTGCATCGATCTCGGTCAGTGAGAGCGGACGAGGCGGAAACGATGCCAGTACAGCCCACTCATCCATACGAGGAACGTTCTCACTCCTCTTGTATTAGCGTTACTCGCTCGCCTCAATATCTATTGATTCACTGCGATTGCTATACGGGGCGATTCTCCGGTCGTCTACTTCACTCGGCTGTAGCTCAGTCCCCGGATGTGTTGGTTGAAATATCGGCCGAGTGAGTCCGCTTCGATCAATCCCTGGTAGGTCTGCTCAGGGACATCAGCATATCGGTATATCTTCCCGTCCTGAAGCTCGACCTCTAAGAGTTGCTGGTCCAAATCGTAGCCGACGCTTCTGAGCAGAGAGGATGAGACTGGTTCACGATCCATGCCAGCAGGATAGTAGCCACAGCTGGAATATCTTTGGTTCACTTCCATCTGATCGGGTTTTTCTATCGATCGACCGCACTGACGAGGAAATAGGTGAACCGCGCCAACCACTGCTTGTGTAGGAATTAGAGACACTAACGACTGAATACTCCGTCGCTGGTTACAGCTCACGGTATGCCAGAACAGAGGATATCGATCACTCCGTTTCGCTCTATCGGCCAGGTTGGCCGTCTGGAAATCAGGATGTGCCGATGGTTTCCCGGCTCAGTTTTGGAGGTATTTGATCGCGACCGACAGTGTGACCATCTGTACGAATGAAATAGCCACTGGCGTCGTCAGGACAGCCTCGATGTTTCGATAAAACCACATCCATTATCAATTCACTATGATATTCCAAAAATCACGAATATTTCTGGCACCACGAGATGACCTTACTCCGGTTGGGATGTCTTATCTTATCAATTTGTATATGACTCAAATCATCCGCTGAACTCAGAAGTAATTAGATTTTTGTTGCTCAGTCCTCTTGTCGCAACCATGGACAAGCTCGCTGAAGTGGAGACAGAAGGCTTGCAAGCCGCTCTTGCCACCGTTTCAATTGCGAAAACGGCGAAACGACTGATGATTGCGCTTGCATGCGCAGATGGTGTCCGCGTTGAGACGCTGAACGAGCGGTACGAGATCCCGCGTGCGACCGTCTACTCGTGCTCGACCGCTTCGATCATCAGTCGATTAGCGACGCAGTCGAAGACGAATCCCGGCCCGGACGCCCATCCGAGCTTACTGCCGCCCAGCGGGAGCGCCTATCCGATGATCTGGCGGAATCACCGGCTGAGCTGGAATACGATGTATCGGTATGGACGCCTGAGCTTGCCCAGTGCCACATTGAACAAGTATACGATGTTACATACTCATTGGGACACGCCTATCGATTACTTCATGAATTCCGATAAAGATAACAATCTATATACTAATTATTAACCAAATAAATGATATATGATCTTAAATTATACTGGCTTCTCTAATTCTATTTCTTTATCTTGGAATCTTCGAAACATTTGTTTATTCACACTCCACCAATTTCTCGGATGTGGGCCACAACGAAAGTACAATTATCTATGTTTGTACCTCCTCAAATTTTCAAATACTAATAGGTGTTTATCCATTTTTAAAAATCTTTGAGGCCTGTCTGATCATCCGCCTCGGCCCTCAAGCGTAACCAATGGAATAATACACATCGTAATATGTCTTTTCGGCTTCACGCTACTATCCTCAGTGTAGCTTCAATCGTACTCTCACTAGTCCACCTCAAGCGGAACGGGATAGAGCTGGCGTAGTTTGATTCGGGCGTCATCAGTGGTGAACTGCCAGTCAATCAGCCCATCAGCAGCGTTACGACGATCTTGCCACGCAGCGACCTCCGACCGGAGGGTCGCTGCGTGATAGATTCGCCGGTCGAGACACTGGCGTTTGAGTGTGCCAATCTCGATCTCGGCCATATTCAGCCAGCTGCCGTGCTTTGGCGTGTAGTGAAACTCGAACCGATCGAGATAGGCGTGTGCTTCATCCGGTGGGAAGAACCGATAGAAAGCTGCAGGATTGTGTGTATTGAGGTTATCGAGCACCACCCGGATGCAGTCCGCATCCGGGTAGTGCTCATCGGCGAGTTCGACCATTCGATCGATCCACTCGCAGGTCCGCCGTTTTTCGGTGATCTCGACGTTGACCCAGCCAGTTAGTGGTTCGGTGGCGAGATGGAGTTTTTTCTTGCCGTTGCGTTTGTAGTGAGTATCGACACGTGCGACCGCTCCCGGTTCTGCCGGGAGCGGGTCGCGTTTGTGGCCGCGAAGCGCCTTGCTGGTTTCGTCAAAGCAGACAACTGGCCGCTTCTCGTCGTATGGCTCATGATAGATATCGAGAACGTCCTCCATGTGGTAAACGAACTGACCGTCGTCTTCAGCGGGAATCGCCCAGTAATCGTAGAGATGTGGTTTGAGGGTGTTTTTTTAGACGCCGTCTCACGGTTTCGTGAGAGATCGACTCGAAGTCGATCTCGTCGAGGGTAACGAGTTCGTCGGCGAGAAGGTGAAGCGTCCAACGAGCGCACCCTTCTGGTGGGTCGCTACAGGCGAGTTTGATGAGGCGTGCTTCAGCATCACCGTCGAGTTTGCGCTCGTATTCGCGGTCGGGCTTGCGGCGATGTAATGGGTGAGAGAAGCTTTGAAAGTAGATTCGTGGAAGAGAAATAACGACCTAAGAGAGCCGTACACCGAGTGCACAGCGATCTAAGCGAGTCTGGTGTTTACTGTAATGTTTACCGTAATCTCGTCCGGTCGAATCAGTAATGGCCGAATTCCCCAGCACACAGCTGAATACGACTGTTTTGACCGATATCATATAAACCCCGGTCCGCCGGTTTCGTGGTTCCTGTGAGCCAGCAGTAACGGCCTTCTAGCCATCTATTTCTGAGCGAACTTTCAGAGCGTGCCTGGATCATTAAATCGCCGCAAGCCCTCGTTCGGAGTAGTTTTTGCGCGCCTTGTACGGAGTCCCGATACTACAGCCGACGTGCTCACAGATCTCCGCATCTGTGAGCCCGTCGTCAGCTTTCAGAAGAATTCGCGCCCGCGTATTGTCCTCTGCCTTGCGTTCACCAGTCGAGATGAACCACTCGAGTGTTCTGCGTTCTTCATCAGAGAGGTCAACGACGTGCTTCTTTCTGCTCATTCCTCTACATACGCGGTCAGAGACGATAAACTAGCGAGTACAAATGTGAAGCTACACTCAGTGGACCATCCAGTAAATCCGTACCCAGTAGCAGGCCCCGTGTGACCACCGCTACCGGAGGTAGACTTGCGCAGCGGTGTCGAAGCAGGCTTCTGGAGATCCACCGAACGAGCCGTCGAGGGAAATCGACGGCTCGTATCGCTCGTCACTGTATTTGTAGAAGGCGAATTCCCATGAGTCAAGATCGCCCATCCACGTTAGACGGCAGAGTTTCGTCGGTGTCTGTTGGATCCGTTCTTGCTCTTCTTCGGATGCATCAGGCTGAATCCATGGATTCCTCTCGAAGGCGTCGATGTAGGCATAGTCGCCGCGGAAGCGAACGTCTACACGCGCGCACCGCTCACCCCACGCGGTGCGCGCGTGGGTCTCAAGGCGATCGGTGAGCGTCCGGCGAACTGGCTCTGGAATCGGGACCATACTACTCAGACGCTTCCAGCGAGCTTTACGCTATTGCTGGCAGCTTCGCAAGCAACCGCTCTAAATCACCTGTTGTGTAGGTCCACTCGAACGGCTCTGGAACCGCGTTCCAGAGCACTTCGAATCCCGCGATCTGGTGCATCAATTCCACGATCGACTCGAAGCTCCCACCAGTCAACGCTTTCCGAGTTAGTACTGAGAAGTAGAGTTCAATCTGATTCAGCCACGAGGCTCCCTTCGGCAGATGCACTCCTTCGACGTTGTCATACTGCTTTTTCAGCCAGCCAGTGAACGTGTTTGGGTGATGCGCAGTCCCGTTGTCGAGGATCCAGAACACCCGATCTGCCGTCGAGCAGATCGGGTGGTTCATCACGTCTTCGACGAGTCGCTCGAAATTTGCTCGGGTGTTCCGTGTCACACACCGTCCATAGACTTCTCCTGTACCGACGATGAGAGCCGCTTGATACGTACAGCCACCGTGGCGATCGTATTCATGCTCGACGTGCAACGGTGTGCCCGGTCCCGGCGGACTGCGGTGCCGGGACCGGGCTTTGATCGCTGTCTTTTCGTCAGCACAGATGACTACGTCTCCGTCAGTTAGATCTTCGCCGTTCCACGTTCCGTTGTACAGATCGAGGACAGGAGCAGCTTTCTGGGCAAACTCCGGATCTCGTGGTGTCTTCCACGAGGTCCACGTCCACGGTTTGATCGCCGCGTGCTTGAGCCAGGCGGCGATCGTTGATGGTGAGGGACAGAGATCGATCTCAGAAACAGCGACCATGTGAATATCGGTGATGCTCAATCGGGAGAGGGGAAGATCGTGTTTGACCGGGAGTTCACACGCGAGAGCGGTGATGTGCGCACGGACGGTATCATCGTAGATGGGTGGTCGGCCGGACCGGGGCGCGTCCGCGAGCCCGGCCCGGCCAGCCTCAGCAAAGCGTCCGCGCCACTTGCGGACGGTTTTCCTCGTGCAGGCGAGTTCCTCCGCGATTTCAGTATTAGTGGCTCCCGCAGCTGCGAGGAGAACAATACGCGCACGGAACACATCCCGTTGTGGGCTGGTTGCTTTGCGTATGACCGCTTCAAGATCGAGACGATCTTGAGCGGTCAGGGTGATTGTGACGGGGTAAGGTATGGGCGACATGATATACATTCTCCACAGAGAACACCCATATAGAGGGGCTGGGAGGAGATAACGTTGCAGTTCTATCTGGGTACGGATTTACTGGATGGTCCACTCAGTATCAGTCCTTGCCGCGTGGCTCTGTAGCCAAGCAAAACACCCAAACAGACGGCTTTCGTAGACGAAAGAGAGATGACTCAATCAAGCGGTGCGTCGCGCGACACCGATCAACCGCCCTCGTGTAAGATCGACCGAACGGCTGCTGCATACGATCTCTCCGACGAAGCCGAACGGCTAGGCGAGTACTGGACGCGCGACGACGAACGGTACAGCCTCAGAGAGCTTGCCATCCATTTCAACCACCTGCTTCTCCGCGCGGCCATGAAACGCGCGGGACTGAACCCGCTCGATGGAGAAGTCGACAACACGTATCGTTTGCTGACTGACGAGGATGTAAGTCAGGGGATGCGCACGCAAGCGCGCAACCGTCTCGAAAAACAGGGTATCGATGTCGACCACCTTCACTCGGATTTCGTCTCGTATGGGACCGTCCGGCGTCATCTCAAGAACTGCCTCGGCATTGAGCGAGAATCTACTGGGACAGACAACAACCCTGCTGAAACCGGTGCACAGCGTATCGCTGCCTTACAGAATCGGACGGTTGCCGTCACCGAAAACACGCTCTCACAGCTTGCTTCTGCTGATGAACTCGCTGCTGGCGATATCGATGTATTCGTCGATATCACCGTCTCCTGTACTCAGTGTGGGATGCACGCTACTATCCAGGAATTCATCGAGAGTGATGGGTGCGATTGTGAAAATCCCATTCCAGAGTAACATTCATAGTGGTGTTACAGACATCTTCGCTTCCCTATAACACATTGTATTGTTACAGAAGCCTGCTGTCATCGTGAAAACGCTCTTTCGACGACAACAACTTAGTAAGACGCGCTATAAGAGATGGCTGGGAAATGAGCCAACCACAGACTTCGGAACGACTTGCCGAGATTCATGCCGAGAACATCGGTGGAATCGACGACACCACCGTTTCGTTCTCACCCGGAGTGACTGCTCTGACTGGCCGCAACGCGACCAATCGCACGTCGCTCCTGCGGGCGCTCATGGGCGCGCTTGGTAGTGACCGCGTTTCGCTGAAAGGTGACGCCGACGAGGGTCGAGTTGAACTCACCCTCGGCGGAGAGGACGACAGTATCTACACGCGCACGCTCGCGCGTGAAGACGGTACGGTCGTGATGGGTGGCGAGCCATATCTGGAGGATTCGGAAGGCGCTGACTTGTTCGCGTTTCTCCTCGAAAACAACGAAGCACGACAGGCCGTCGCCCGTGGCGAGGACCTTCGCGAAGTCATCATGCGCCCCGTCGACACTGATGCAATCCAAGCTGAAATCCGCCAGCTCGAAACCCAAAAGCGCGATCTCGACGACCAACTCGACCGGCTAGAGTCGCTCGACGATCAGCTACCCGATCTTGAACGACAGCGCACACAGCTCGAAGACCAGATCGAGGACAAACGCGCTGAACTCGACGAGAAAGAGGCGGCCATCGAAGACGCAGATAGCACTGTCGACGATACCCGCGAGCAAAAGGCTGAGTTCGAAGACGCCCTCGACGATCTCCAAGAGGCGCGCTCGGATCTCGATGACATCCGCTATCGTCTCGATTCCGAACGAGAGAGCATCCAAGCACTCGAAGACGAACGTGAGGAGATTCGTACAGAACTACAGGAAATATCGGAAGCTCCAGCGGGTGATCTCTCGAATATCGACGTGGAAATTGACCGCCTTCGCGAGCACAAACAATCGCTCGAATCCACCATCAGCCAACTCCAAAGTGTCCTGCAGTTCAACGATGAAATGCTTGAAGGTGACAGTCTCGGGCTCCAGCAGGCGCTGCAGAACACCACCGATAGCGGGAGTACGGACGAGGGAGCACTCACCGACCAACTGCTTGCCGAGGAGGGCGAAACCACGGTCTGTTGGACCTGCGGGAGTGAAGTCGAACGTGAGACGATCGACGAAACCCTCAGGAGTCTGCGCTCGCTTCGAGAGGAAAAATCCCACGAGCGTAACGATCTCCGATCCGAACTTGACGAGCTTACGACCAAACGCAGCGAACTCCAGGCTGACCGCGATCGCCGCGAGCGTCTCGAGCGGAAACTCGACGAGACCGACCGCGAAATCGACGACCGCGAGAGTACCGTCGAGGAGCTGACCGACGCGCGTGAGAAGCTCGAAGACGAAATCAACGATCTCGAAGCCGATGTCGAAGCCTTGGAAGCAGAAGAGCACAGCGAGCTCCTTGACCTGCACAAGGAGGCCAACCAGCTCGAATTCGAGCTTGGCCGCCTCGAAAACGATCTCGAAGACGTCATTGACGAAATCGAGACCGTCGAAACCGATCTCGACGAGCGTGAGGAGCTAAAAGAAGAGCGTACTGAGGTCCAAGAAGAGTTAGCCGATCTACGGACACGCATCGGACAACTCGAAGCACAGGCGGTCGAAGAATTTAACGAGCACATGCAAACCATCCTCAGGATCCTTGACTACGAGAACATCGAGCGGATATGGATCGAGCGTGCCGAGCGCACAGTTCGTGAAGGCCGACGCAAGGTCCAGCAGGGTGTGTTCGATCTTCACGTCATTCGGAGCACGGATGAGGGTGCCACCTATGACGATACCGTCGAACACCTCTCGGAGAGCGAACGTGAGGTTACAGGGCTGGTTTTCGCGCTCGCAGGCTACCTTGTCCATGATCTCTACGAGACGCTCCCGTTCATCGTAGTGGACTCGCTCGAAGCGCTCGATTCTGATCGGATTGCCGCACTGGTCGAGTACTTCGAGGAATACGCCGCGTATCTCGTAGTCGCGCTCCTTCCTGAGGATGCCGCTGCACTCGACGATCAGCACAGTTGCATTACCGAAATCTAAATCACGCACTTGCTCTCTTATCAGCCTGAACCAGGGTATACATGTTGGCCACGGCTTCCGGCCGAGTTGATGTGATACAGTATAGGATTCGTCAGAATGGATCCTATCGTTGTAAATCGATCCTCGGTGGAGAGATTGATTTTCGTACGGACAAACGAGTGTTGGATGCGTCATGAACTCGTATCCATATCCACTGTTCCGATGTCGCATTAGTCTCCAACGGCTGGAGTGCGTCAGTAGCGAGTTGCCAACCTGTTCTCGAAAAGAGAACAATGATGGCAAATCCAAACAGCCTAGTGACATTTATCAGTATGTGTGGATGGGACACTCATGATAATATTCGTTAACTGGGATGCGTCGAATTCTCCACCTATAATATTCTCGGATGGAGAATAGTACTACTCGGAGAGAGTTTCGTTCTCGATCGATTTGGCTGTACTCACCACCAACCCAGTCATATCCTCTTCGAGCCGTTTGCCGGTCATCTCGGCCGTGGATCCTGATACACTGACAGCACCAACCGGTTGGGCGTTCGAACCTATAATCGGTGATCCGACACATTGGTAGCCTTCGGTGAACTCTTCGCGCTCGAAGGCGGTCCGGCGATCGCGGACCGATTGCAGTTCGTCCTCCAGTTCGTCGCGGTCAGTGATCGTTTTCTCGGTGAAGGAGGTGAGTCCATCCGCTATGGCTCGCTCGCGCTCCTCGGCGGGGAGATACGCCAGAATTGCCTTCCCCCCAGCAGTGGCGTGAAGCGGAACGTGAGTGTACTCCGGTATCGGCGGTTCCGCTGCGGTTGGAGCGCGGGCCTGATACGCGTAGATTCCCTGACCATTCTCATAGATCATGAAATTGACGACGTTCCCTGTGGTACCCGCGAGATTGTCGATGGCGGGCTCGGCGATATAGATCGGGTAGCGCTCGCGTGCGCGCGTTCCAAACCCCTGAAAGGTGAGGCTGAGATAGTACGTCGTATCCTCTTTGACGAGGTAGCCCAACCGTGTGAGTGTCATGAGATGCTTGTAGACCGCGCTCTTCGCCAGATCCAACTCACGAGCGAGCTCCGTCACGCCCGCACCGTCGCGGTCACGAACCGCTTCGAGGATCGCAAAGCTGGTCGCGGTGGCTTTCACCCGGGGGCGATCTGGTGTCGTCATCGTTGCTAATACCGTGATTGGTTCCGATGCACTTAGCCCTTGTTCTCTTTTGAGAAAAATATTCGTCGTATGAGGATCGTTCCCGATCTCTGATGGCATCCACATCGGTATTGGGACGGAACCAATACGCTCCGATCGGCGTGCTGTTCCCTTAGTGAGAACAGGAACGGTCGATCGATGGCCGTCGGAACCCGACCGAGTACGGAGGGTCAGCCCTCGAAACGCGACGAATGATCGCGGAAGGGCTGGTCTTCCATCACTGCTGTTCGGCCGCCATCGACGCGCAAGCTTGCGCCGGTGACGAACGCCGCATCGTCGCTGGCGAGGAAGGCGACGACGCCCGCTACGTCTTCTGGCGTTCCGATGCGGCCGAGCGGGTGGATCGACTCGATGCGCTCACGGTCCGTGGCTTCGAGTTCGGCACGCGTCCGTGCGACCTCGACCCAGCCCGGATTGATCGTGTTGGCTCTGATACCAAGCGGCCCCAGTTCGACCGCGAACGCCCGCGTCATGCCATTAATTCCCGCCTTCACCGCGTTGTACGGGAAGGTCCCGGGCATCGTGAGGAACGCGTGGTTCGACGAGACGTTCACGATGCTGCCACCGTCGGGCATATGCTCGATGGCGTGTTTGACCGTGAGCCAGTAGCCACGGAAATCGGTTTCGAGCACGAACGCCCAGTCGTCGAGTGTCGCTTCAGCCGCCGTCGTCTCGGTCTGGACGGCAGCGTTGTTGATGATCGTCGTGATCGTGCCGTACGTCTCGGCGGCCGTCTCGACGAGGCGTTCGATGGCCGCCGGATCGCGCATGTCCGCGCGAACGAAGGTCGCCTCGCCGCCGTTCGTTTGGATATCCTCGGCGGTGGCTTCGCCTTCGGGTACGGTCCGACCCGAAACGACGACGGACGCCCCCTCCGCAGCGAGGCGTTTCGCCACGCTCGCGCCGATCCCTCGGGTCGACCCGGTAACGATCGCCACGTCGCCATCGAGTCGCCCGGGAGGAGAGGAGTCGGTCACGATTACCACTCGGCGACGCTGCCGTCGTCGTGTCGCCAGACCGGGTTGTGCCAGTTGACTGTCCGCTCGGCCTGTTCTTCGACGTATGATTCGTTGATCTCGATGCCCAGCCCGGGCGCACTCGGGACGTCGACGTAGCCGTTGTGGTACTCGAAGACGTCGGTGTCGACGAGATAGTCCAGCACGTCGTTCGTCTGATTGTAGTGGATGTTCAGGCTCTGTTCTTGGATGAATGCGTTCGGTGAGCTGGTGTCGATATGGATGCACGACGCCAGTGCGATGGGCCCGAGCGGACAGTGTGGCGCGAGTGCGACGTCGTACGATTCGGCCATCGCGGCGATCTTGTTCACCTCCGTGATGCCGCCGGCGTGCGAGAGATCCGGCTGGATGACGTCCACCGCTCCCTGCTCGAAGACGTCCTTGAAATCCCATCGGGAGAACATGCGCTCGCCCGTCGCGATGGGGGTCGTCGTGTGTGCGGCGATATCTGGGAGTACGTCATTGTGCTCCGGGAGAACCGGCTCTTCGATGAACATCGGATCGTGGGGTTCGAGCGCTTTCGCCAGCCGCTTGGCCATCGGTTTGGTCACACGACCGTGAAAGTCGACGCCGATGTCGACGTCCGGACCGACGTGTTCCCGAACGCTCCGTAGTCGTTCCTCGGCCTCCTGGATGACTGCTGGCGAATCGATGCGTCGGATCTCGGACGTGGCGTTCATCTTCAGCGCGCTGAACCCCTCGGACACCTTCTCGGCGGCGGCCTCACCGACTTCGGATGGACGATCGCCGCCGATCCACTGATAGACGCGGATCCGGTCGCGGGCCCGTCCGCCGAGGAGTTCGTAGACGGGCGCGTCCAGAAGTTTGCCCTTGATGTCCCAGAGCGCCTGATCGATGCCGGCGATCGCGCTCATTAGGATCGGACCGCCGCGGTAGAACCCGCCGCGATACATTCGCTGCCAGTGGTCCTCGATCCGGTGTGGATCTTTCCCGAGGAGATAGTTGTCCATCAGCTCTTCGACCGCCGCGTTGACGGTCTTCGCACGCCCCTCGACGATGGGTTCACCCCAGCCGACGACGCCATCTCTCGTCTCGATGCGGAGAAAGAGCCACCGTGGCGGCACCTCGTACAGATCGTAGTCGGTGATTTCGGTCATTGACAATCGAACTCCGATTGATGTCTAATATCTATTAGTATGAACGTTTCGTTTCACAGATCTATCATGCATTCTTGCACTGTTGAATCGAATGATTGTGGCGGTATAGACCGTCATATCGGCAAGGATGAAGACGTAATGCTCCAATACATGGTATAGATTTGACTAGAAGTATATGAAATAATTATTCGAGAAAACTAAGCTAGTCGAAATTTTTCGAAAGTTTTAACTCGCTTTAGGATGGGCCATTATAGAGGGTAGAATGATGAAACCCACAACCAGTCTTAGAGATCAAGTCGAATTTCGGGGAGAAATTGGTACAACACGACGGCGATTTTTGCAAGCAATGGGAACAGTACCGTTCTTACCTGGACTTGCCCGTTCACAAAATGGAACCCCGGAGAAATCGAAACAACCGTCTGATATCACACTCTCAAATTATAGGTCGCGTCGGAAAATCGTTCAGAACCGTCTGGGCAATCGCTGAAACGAAGTCGTAGCTGACTCCTCGAAGGAATGGGGACTATTTGATGAACGTGAACGAGTCCCCGATTGAGGTTACGGTCACGATCCACTTCGTTCTGACTATTGACCCAACTGAACAGTACCCACTTGCCGCCTTCGCGGAGTTTCTGACCGAGCAGCGTCTCGAATCGACGCTGCTCGAAGCAATTATCGAGAGCCTCAACGACGTACTCGTTGAGGCGTACTGTGGCGAAAAACACGCACAGGGAAACGGAACCAACCGATTCCAACGCTCGACAACGAAGATTCGCACAGCGGTTACTACCGTCGGCGAGCACGAGTTCTCCCTTGACTACGTCGAAGACACTGCGGCAACTGACGACGAGAACGCTCACTTCCGCCCTATCGAACAATTCGTCGATTTCAACGGAAAGAAGCGATATCAGCAGGATATCGCTGCGCGAACAGTCGATCTTGCGACGGCTCTCTCCTACCGTGACGCAGCCTCACATGCTGAGGACCTCGAAAGGACGCCCTCGAAGGACACCATCCGCGACCGCGTGACCGAGTGCGGCAGGAAACTCACAGAGTTCGTTTCCAGCCGCATTGCCGGGTCTGAAGCTGAAACCGTCATCCCTGACGGAACCAACTGCTACAGTCAGGACGAGGACCGTGAATACCACGACGTACGAGTAACGCTCGCAGAAGACACCGAAACAGCGTCACGATCAGTGCTTGATGTCTCGGTGAACACTCCCTGGAGTGAGATTGCGGATACTCTGGATACTGCTGAGGCGATCACTGACGACGCGAAAGTCGTCAGTGACGCCGAAAAGAGCCTTGTTGGGGCCTTTCAAACAGACACACGCGATCATCAACTCGATTTGTCTCACGTTCCGCGCACACTTGGCTACAAGCTGTGGGACGACGGCGCGCTCTCATTGGAGGACCGTAACGAGATCATTTCGGAGGTCTCTGGAGAGTTGTTCCACCTGAAGAACTCTGTCGAGAAACATCGTCCGCAAGAGGAGTATTCGGCGATCCGCGAGCGGATCGCCCGAACGAAAGAGCGCATAGGAAAGACAGCATGGCAGTTAGAGCAACTCTCTTCGCCGAAAGCAGCATCGTACCTTCGTGGTGGACTGGATTCGATGGTGACGTTTGCTGAGGACGCGATAGACGGGTTCGAGGTGCCGTGGACCTCGAACCCTGTCGAACGAGCAATGGGTGAGGTAGCCAAGCGATGCAAGCGTGACTGGATGCAGTGGAGCGAAGAAGGGTTAGATACGCTGTTGCAGTTGTCTCTCACGAAATACGCCAATCCCGAATACTACCGCGAGTTCTTCGATGAGTTCCTCCAACGGTCAACTCACGAAAAGATACGATGTAGCGTGTCGGTCACAACGAACGGAGGTGAACTCTGAACGGTTTTCCGACGCGACCAATCATTTGTGTCGGGCACCGCGCCAGCGGTGCCCTTGCCCTCTTCGGCTCCACAGCGACAGCTGAGCGCTATCAACAATCTCCTACAGATGAGCGATCGAAGCACTCGAATTGGAGAGTTCAATCTAGCAGTACCACTGAGGTAATATCATAATGTATCCTCTGTTTCAGTGATTTTAACTGAATTCTAATGGAATTATGTTTATACGCAGTCAGACACCCTCGTAATCGCTTTGGAACGCATTGTAGCCAGCGGGTCCTTGGTCTGCGACGACACGAATCGGGTCTTCGTTGTCAGTCCCGTATTCTTCGGCCCAGACCGCCATTCGTTCTTCGAGATTCGTGGCGACGTCAGAAAAGTCCTCAACTACGTTATCTTGCTCTTGTGGGTCCTCGTGCATATCGTAAAGTTGATGCTCTGGAACAGTCGCTGACCACATCCCAGGGTGGTACGTGCGAATGAATTTCCACTGCTCTGTACGAATCGCTCGTTGAGCGGTGTATAGCCCATGATCGACCACGATATGATCCCGCCATTCAGCTTTAGCGTTCTCGATGACCGGGCGGAGCGACTGTCCCTGCCAACGGGTTGGAGTGTTGAACCCAGCATAATCCGCGAGCGTTGGTGGCATATCGACATTCGTAACGAGTTGATCACGTGTCCCGCTTTCAATTGGCTGGTCTGCCGGTGGTTTGATGATGAGCGGCACGCGTTGAGTACCGTCATGTGTACTCCAGTGCTCGCGGTACAGGCCGTGTTCACCGAATTCTTCACCGTGATCCGCAGTGATTGTTACGAACGATTCGTCATACAAGGCCTGATTGTGTAGAAAATCAAGCAACCGCCCGATGTGGCGATCCGCATAATGGATCTCTGCGTCATAGTGAGCGAGCATCTCTGCGAGATCGGTTCGGTCGTCGATGTCCATGTGAGAGGCGGATCGCCACGCATCCCACTGCTGATGTTGATTGATTTGCTCCGCCGTCGGGTACGGTGGAAGCGATTCGCTACGGAAGGCATCCACCTGCTCCTCGGATCGTTTGTAGGGACCGTGTGGGTCCCACAGTTGGACATAAAGGAAGAATTCCTCGTCAGCGTGCTGTTGAATGAAATCTAGTGCGAGATCGATCACGGTTTCGGCTCGTACGGTCTGGAAGGATTCGTTGGGGCCTTCCGGTTCCTGGGGTTGTTGAACTTCATGCCAGGCATGATGGAACCACGGTGCTGGGTGGCGTGGGAACGACGAGACGGCGCATGTGGAGGTGCGTTGTTTGTAGAATAGTTCAGGAAGTGTCCACCACGGGCGCTCGTCAATATGGTCTCCCCATGTGCCCGCCCAGTCGATCTGAGACGCGGGTGAATTGAATGATTGTGAGAGCGGACCGTGTGTCTCGATACCGTTGTGAATTCCGTATCGCCCGGTGATCAGCGCCGCCCGCGAGGGCAGACAGGGTGAGTTAGCTACGTAACTGCGATTGAATCGGACTGCATCCGTAGCGAATTCGTCAATGTTTGGCGTCGTTGGTTGGTTGTATCCGTATGCGCCAACATGGTCAGATCGGAGCGAATCGATATCGATGTAGATTACTGGCATAGGATGATTTCGATTGACTCACTAAAGAGGTTGTCGCCCGCTGAAGATAGGAACCGAACAGCCCCAATCGTCAGCTGTGAATTGATATTTGTCATTTAATTCAATCATGGTGTGTTAAATAATCTCGAGTATCGCCATCGGATGCGATCAAATATCGGGTAGTTTTAGACCTGTATCAAGTAGTGGTGATCTCCGTTCAGCGGCCAATCTGAGACGCTTTTGTGGCGTGTTCGGGAATTTGTGGTTCCGTTACGATCCATCACAAGGAAACCGCGACAGCGTCTCATCGAGTCGATCGGCCTGTCGGTTATCTTCCTCACAGTCGCGATAGAGTGCCAACAGGTCGTTAGGATTGACGTAGAGGTACGGTCCCTCTGCGCACATTCGCGCCAATGGGTCTTGGCCCCGAGTTTCAGCTGGTTGATGGTCGTACCACGAATCGGAGAGCCGTGTGGTCAGCCAGTGATCAAGTGTGGTACGCATCTCGGCGGCCATTTCTGGGTTCTCACCTATCAAATTCTCGGTTTGGTAAGGGTCGGCTTCAAGATCATACAGTAGTTCAAGGCCCTCGTTCGGTAATTCGGGATCGTTGTACTGGCCGGGCAACGAGAATATGCCGGGATGGAGCAGGCGAGTATACATCCATCCATCGCGATAGACCGCCCGACCGAATGTATAGATGCCATGGCCGCAGACAAGAAACTCGCGGCCGGCGAATTCGTCGCGCTCGTCGTCGGTGAGTGCTGACCGGAATGACTCTGCAGCCCAGCCGCCGGGCACCGGTACATCGAACAGTTCACAGAGCGTCGGCATGAGATCGAACTGGTAGACGTAGCCCTCGACGCCCGCTCCCACCGCATCAGCGGCACCGTCATTAGCATCTACCTCTATTCCGTCAGTCAGTCCCGGCCACGAGATTAGTAGCGGGATACGCTGGCAAGCGAGATGCGGGAGAGCATGTTCAGCGTAGATTCCGTGTTCGCCGAGCGCTTCGCCGTGGTCACCTGTCACTACGATAGCAGTCTCTTCGCGGACGCCATGTTCATCGAGTGCATTGAGTAGGATTTCCACCTCGGTATCGACTTTCCGAATTGCCGCGTCGTATCCGTCAACAACGTGTTCAACGTCTGCCCGCGAGTCAAAAGAGTCGGGCATGGGCCACTCATCATACTTCTCGGCGAACCAATTAGCGTCGAGTTCGGCTGGATTGGGCCAGAGTTCGCGTGTTCGGGTACCGGTCATTCCTTCCTGTGCGGCGAGAGCGTCCTCGTCGGGCCACGCGGGCATTGACCCCGACTCTCGGACTGCTTCGACGTGCTCGGTGATGCCTTGATATGGATGGTGGACGTCCCAATAGTTGACATGCAACAGCCAGTTGTTGTTGGTGGCGTGGCCATCGAGCCACGTTAGCGCCGCGTCGGTGACATCGCTTGCGTCTTCAACGGCCAGCAGACCAGTTTCGGCGGTCGGCTGAATTGCATCTTGAAATCCGGCACTGAAGTGGTAGGCCATGTGTCGCTGAGTGAAACTGCTCACGGAGGCTGTGCGTACGCCATGCTGGGCAAGATGTTGAAAACTCAGCGGCCGGTCAGGATCCGGATCGTGGCCGCGTCCGGGGTTATCGTACCATTGGCCCTCGCCGAAATGTGTAACAACACCACTGTCGATACCGTGTCGACAGGTTGCCAGCGCAGTCCGGGATGGCAGACATGGAGAGTCAGAGACGAAACACCGATCGAATCGTACCGCGTTCTCGGCCACGCTGTCGATGACTGGGGATGTGTCACGGTCGTAGCCGTAGCAGCCTAAATGGTCAGGACGTAACGAGTCGATATCAATGACAAGTACGCGCATATTCCTTGGTATGAGAGTCGAAATATAAAAGTGTCGGTAATTCCCGATTCTATTTTCCTGGACTCGCATTCACACCCGGTTTCGATGGTTGATTCGAGAGTGAAAGAAGTTTGATAAGACCGAAGTAGACGCTCACGACTGTGAGCATCGTTTCAGCGGCTGTATTGACTCATTGACCCGAGAGCTGCTGCTCAAAAGGGGCGAGCCCAGCGGCCTGACCGTAGTGACCATTCGTATTCGGTTAAGGACGTGAATCGCAAACCGACGGCTACCTGTGGCGGTAGCGATGAGGAGAGGGTGAAATGGACGATCTCTCCTCAGAAGCGATCCGTTCTCTCCTGACTTCGCTCTTTCCCTCACAGATGGTCTAAGACCTCGCGCGCGAGCGCGAGGTCGTCATCCGTGACCGAAAAATCGACGTCAGGATGCTCGTTTGGACGCTCGTTGTGGGCTTCGCCGTCTAATGGGTGAGAGAAGCTTTGAAAGTAGATTCGCGGAAGAGAAATAACGGCCTAAGAGATCCGTACACCAAGTGTACAGCGATCTAATCGAGTCTGTCGTTTACTGTGATGTTTCCCGTAATCTTGCCCGGGTGAATCAGTAATGGCTGAATTTCCCTAGTACACACCTGAACATGACTGTTTTGATCGGTATCATATAAACCCCGGTTCGCTGGTTTCGTGATCCCTGTGAACCAGCAGAAACAGCCTTCTAACCAAATATTTCTGAGCGAACTTTCAGAGCGTACCTGGATCATTAGGCGGCGAAGCCCGCTCTATCGCTGGCTATCGCCGTGCCTACGAAGCTGCAACCGACCACTCGGTCTATCCCTCCAGTTTCTACGACCGATTCACCGAAGAGCTGGCCACACTCCTCCGCGACCTCCTCAACCACCCCGTCGAGGAGGTCGCTGTCCCTCACACTCTCACTCCCGCGTTCGAGCAGTTCCGCGACGTCGTCGCTGTCGACGCGACAATCGTGCGATTGTGCCGTTTTCTCTCAGAGTTCAAAGCTACTCATGAGAACGAGTCAGGACTGACGCTCTATCTCGTCCACAACGTGACCGAACAGTCGGTGATCTCCGACGAGATCACCGACGAAACCACTCACGAGAGCACGTTGTTTGAGATGGGTTCGTGGCTGTCTGGGCGGCTGTTCTTGCTGGATCGTGGCTTCTTCAAGTTCCGTCGGTTCGCGCTAATCGACGAGAATGATGGCTTCTTCGTGAGCCGTCTCAAGGCGAGTTCGAACCCGGTAGTGACCGAAGAGTTGCAGGAATGGCCCGGATAGTCATTTGGATAACTTCTGAAGATACGGAGCGAGGAATTTCTCGATCCATGAGACGGCGAAACTCAGCCGATCAGTGAGGCGGTCGAACAGATCGGTGACGAGAGCGCGGAATTCCTCCGCGCTCTCGACGATGAGCGGTGAGGCTTCCCAACGGAGACTCTTCCAGACCACTCGTTATCGCTTAAGGATTCGTCCGGATCAGCAGGCGCTACTGTCTCCCGCGTCAGCCGGAACTCATGGATCGATGGCTCCATATCCTCGGCCAAGAACTCCGGTATCTGCTTCCGCCACGGTCGGTGCGCGAGCACGCTCGCGCTACCGACCTTGTTGAACGCGACCGATTCATCGACGCTTTTCCGTTCTTCTGGTCGTTCACGTTCGGCACTACCCAATCCAATGGGTCTCTCGCTGCCGTTCAAGACCTTTACAAGGCTTTCACCAACGATTCCGTTGCGTATTCGTCCATTCAGCAGTGGGTTACAGCTGAACTCACCGAGCTACTTGCGGACATCTGTGGCTACATCAGCGTCGAGCTTGGACAAACAGAATCAGCGCTCGAAGGCCGCTTCGAGCGCTTCCGAGATGTCTTCATCTCGGATGGGACCATCTGTACGCTCTCTGCGGAATCCTTCGAGGAGTTCCCCGGATTAGGTGACGATCACGCTGGAGCGAAGCTCCACGTGATCGAGTCGCTCGCCTCGCGAGCTCCGGTCTTTTCGTCGATCACTGACGCTCGCACCCAAGAAACCACGCAGCTCCAGATCGGTGACTGGGTCGAAGATTCTCTGGTCCTGTTCGATCTCGGCTACCTCGACTACGCGAGGTTAGCACGGATCGACCGCAATGGCGGCTGGTTCGTGAGCCGGCTCAACGTCGACGCAAACCCTGAGATCATCGATGAGCTCCGAACCTGGTGTGGTGATACGATTGATCTGGAGGGCAGCCACCTCCAGGAGGTGCTGCCCGACCTCTATCGGCAGATTATCGATTCAACGGGGACGATCGGTGCGGATCGAGACGATCCGCACCTTCCGTACGATGTTCGAGTCGTCGGCGTCCGCCACGAAGACGACGAGGACGATCACCGAACGGAGGAGGTCGAGGCCGATCACGACTATCACCTGTATGCGACGAATCTCCCAGCAGACGCGTTCGCGCCGCGAGAACTCGCGGCGCTGTACAGCAACCGCTGGAGCGTGGAAACGGTCATCGACGAGCTGAAATCAGTGTTCGAGTTGGACGAAATGACGGTGCGACGGGAGGCAGCAGTTGAGTGTTTCATGATGGCGGCGCTGTTGATGGTGCTGGTGAGTCGGTATCTACTGCGGCGGGTACGAGCACGGCTCGGACCCGCCTCACAGCGATCAGTCGAGGAGGAAGATCGGATCGAGCCGGTGAGGTTTTCCAAGCGAATCAACCTGTTTAGCGGTGATTTGCTACGGATATTGGCTGAACAGCTCGGGTATGGGTGGGACGGGGCCGGGTCCGCGATCGTCGAGGGAGCGATCGACCCGAACGTGGATCGCCACGCGCTCACGGAGCGAGTGGCTCACGGAAGCGTCGATCCGAACGTGCGAAACGCGGGTGAACTGGCGACGATCCGGCCCGGCTGACGACCGTCAGCCGAGCCGGGAAAGCTTCGTGTTGAGTGGCAACGCTCTCGGTTAGGCGCGTTTCTGAACGGAAACGAATCTGTGATTGGTCGATTCCAGCAATATCGATCTCTACTCGGCGGTTCGTGCTCTACTTCTGAGAAATCCCACAGCACTCAGCAAACCAGCTTCCGCACTCACCGCTCATTCTGGGCTTAAGCGATAACCAGTGCTTCCAGACCGGTTCGATCGGATTCAGATCCGGCGAACCAACTGGAAGGAACACCAGATCGATCCCTAGCTGATGCGCGCGCCTGCGCGTGTACGGGCAGATGTGCGAGGAGAAATTATCCAAGACGAGCAGAATCCGCTTGCCCGGATTCTGCTCGCGGATCCGTTCGAGGCACCCACAAATCTTCTCTTTCTCCTGATTTTCGGGGAAGCTCACCACGCTCTCGCCGTTGAGCGCGTAGAAGCCGACCGTTGGTTCGTCGTGACGAACCAGCGGTCGGGTGATGTGGGGATCATCGACGTAGTACATCCGCTGTGAGTTGTCCCACGGCTGTGGATGAGACGTATCGGAAAACCCGAGGACAGTTCCGCCATCGGTGCAAACATCATCGTCAACGATCCAGCCTTCCTCGTCATCACCGTCTTGTTTGTTGTGTGGCTCATCAGCGTCCTCGTCGAACGCGTCTCCGACGCGTTCTTCGAGGATCCCCTCGGCGTTCTCAGGTTGAGAGGGACGCTGTGTTCGTGGAATCGCACGTGAAAGACCGAGCTTTTTGAGGAATCTTCCAAGGTAGGCTGGATGGTACTCAACTGTTGCGTTCTGAGTTGATAAAGCCACGGCGAGCGAGATCTTTGTGAGAGGTACCGGACCGAGGTGTGGGCTGCGCAAGTTCGGCCTGATGCGAGAAAATGGAAGCAGAATCGAGAAATGCGTCGTCTCAGGCCTAATGGGCGAAGAAAACCACGATTTTGGCGACAGCCGTCGCTGCCTGCCGACGGCTGTCGCTGGTGCCGTGTGATGAGATTAGCCGAACGAAGTCAGCGTCTCATTCCAGTGCGTCCGAGCTTTCTGGATTGCACGCGCCACGCCACCCTTGATCGGGTGGCGTTGGCGCAGCCACTCCACAAGCACGTATCCAATCAACGCACAGAACAACTCAAACAACACGCCATTAAGCGATTTCGAGTGGAAATTCTCAACATTCAGATATTGTTTGAATTCACGAAATAGAATCTCGATCATTGTCCGGAGGGTGTAGATACTGATCACGTCAATGGGATCGTACGCTGACGACGCCAGCGTCGTCAGGTACTGAATCTCTTCTCCATCCGGCGTTTCCAAAACGATACGGCGAAACTGTTCACCGGTCTCGGCCAGTTCAATTTGTTCGTCACGAATCTGTCTCGTTCCGTCCTCATTAGTGACCTCGACGTTCTGGAGCGTGTCCAGAACGTCGAGACGGGCGTTTGACTGGAGTAGGGTGACGAAGTCATCATCGCTGTACTTGATCTCACAAAACCGACGATAGCGCGTGTATCCGCGGTCAAAGACCCAAATAACCGAGTCGAGGTCTGCGAAGACCTCGACGTCATCGCTGAGATGGTCGAACTGGGGACTTTCGTGGGTTTCACCCTCTGTCACGGTTGTTCCAAGCGGATGCTTGTGTTCACCGTCTACGCGTGCGGCGCAATGAAGTTCGAGTCCACCGTCATCTGTGTCGATTTCATAGACGTGCTCGTCGTCTCCGACAAATTCGTCGGAGACGACAACTGAGCGGGTGAGTTTGAGATTCGTCGCGTCGACAGCAATTACCCCTCGTGTAAGCCACTCCAGGCGGTTTCGCTGGACAGCACGCTGATGATACAGCTGTGGCGTGTGGAGCAACGCGAACAGCATGCGAACGACCGCGCGGTAGTCGCGGTCGTTCGTGAGCTCGGAGAACCGTGACTCGGGCATTCTGTCAAGAGAGTCATCAACAGCGGTCTTATCGGCGAGTTCGGCGAGCGAACTAGATGGATCAAGTCCTTCACGAATGGCTACTTTGAGGTGGTTGTCGAAGTCGTGTGTCTCGTTGTGGATGCCGATATCGAACTCCTGAGCAATGGACTCGCTGTCGCCTGCGGCGAGCAGCGAGTACAACTCATCGGCGACAGTTTCGGCAGAGTTGATGTTGTTGGCGTCCGTTGCATCCGGTGACGGCCTATCTGCCGACTTAGAGGTCACAGACATCAGGCCGTCACTACCGGCTCACGCCGGTTTTAAATAGTCGAAACGCCACAGGTACTCAACGTCGAACTTCTCGTTGAGAAGATACTGGATTTCTTGTGATTTCCAGGGCTGACCCTCTCGTAAGAGTTCGAGCAATTGTTCCTGCTCGTCGTCGCCGAGCTTCGGGGGCCTGCCGCCCCCGAAGTTCGGCGTGAGGAGACCGAGTCCACCCTCGTTCCATCGTCGTACCCAGCGAGTCGCGGTTGCAGAGGACCTGCCGACATCGTCGGCAGCGTCCTCAAGCGTTGCGCCTTTGTAGAGTCGTTTGACGAACGTCAGTCGCTTGCTGACTTTTTCGTTGTCGGTTTCGGCGAGTAGCCGATTGAGATCGTCTTCACTGAGATGTCGGACGATCTCCTTGCGACGATCTCCGCTCATGAAATCACTGTCTCACGCGATCTTCATAACTTTCGCTAGGGACTATCCGGGCCATTCCACTTGAGGGCGAGCGAATCTACGACGTAGTTGGAGACCTGTACCGGGAGCACATCGATGTTGAAGTCGAAATTTCCTTCCAGCGACGAGTGTACGATGGGGTGAAGTCGTGGGACACCAAGCAGTTGCGAGTCGTTGGCGTCCGCGACGAGGACGCCGACGACGGCTATCGGCTGTACATCACGAATCTCCCGCAGGATGAGTTCAGTCCCGACGAGATCTCCACGCTGTACCGAGCGCGGTGGATGGTAGAGTTGCTGTTCAGGGAGCTGAAGTCGCGGTACTCGTTGGGTGAGTTCGAAACCGAGAAGGCTCACATCGTGAAGATTCAGGTAGTGGCGGCTCTGCTGACATTGGTGGTCAGCAGAGCCATCCTTCGAGAGTTCGTCGAGTACGCCGAGGAGCAAGGCGACGAGTGCGTATTCCCACCAGAACGCTGGGCGGCGACCTTTCGGTCGCTCGCCCAGCTAATCCTTCAGGAAATCGCCGCTGGCTACGGGTATCCTCGACCAAACCTCGGCGAGATTCTGTATCACGAAGCCAAGCAGCCATTGCCATCACGACTCATCCTGCTTGAGGAGGTGAATGCCGAGCTGTGTGGCGATTTCTCATCTTAAGCGAATACGAATGGCTACTAGAGGCAAAATCTAGAGGACTTTGCGACACGGCCAAGAACTTGCGCTAGATCCTATGTGCTCACCCCCGCCAGCTTCTCGTCACGCTTTGTCATACCCGGAGAGAGGCTTTCAGAGACTATCAGTGTTCTGTGGATCACTATAGTTGTCGACCTTACACTCCCTCTCGTGCTTCACGCTCGAGGGACTTGAGCAAGATTCCTATAGAGTCACTGCCATTAACAAGAACACTTATTACTCCCCGAAACACGATATATAGAGACGCTATGACAAGCTCGAACGATTCGATTGACAAAAAAGTATTGCGTCGTGCATATCTTAAGGGGTTTGCTGGAGCAGCTGGGACAGTTGCAGTTGCTGGTTGTCTCGGTGGCGGAAATGGCAGCAGCGGAAATGGCAGCAGCGGAAATGGCAGCAGCGGTAATGGCAATAATGAACAGCTTACGGTATTACATGGTTGGACCGGTGGTGATGGCAAGGATGCTATCACTGCGATGATCAAAAAATTCAAAGAAGAATACCCAGACGCTAATACGAAATTTAATACAGTTGGGGGAACAGGAAATGTCCAACTCAACACTTTAGTCACACAGAAGCTTAACAACAACAATCCGCCAAGTTCATGGGCAGCATGGCCCGGAGAGCATCTGACTCCATTTGTGGAAGGAGATCTTCTTGGTGATATCGGTGAGTCTGTGTGGTCAAAGAACAACATGAAAGAGGCCTATGCGAAGGAAGCCGGACAATTGTCCAAATTCAATGGCAGCTACAAATGTGTTCCGATGGGTTCCCACCGAATGAACAACTTGTTCTATAATAAAAATGTTATAAATAAAGCTGATATAGATCCTAAAAATCTCTCATCACCAGCTGACCTCGTGAATGCATTAGGTCAGATTGAGAAAAAGACGGATGCTGTAGGTATGTCTAAATCTATGGTGAATTCCACTACAATAATGCGGTTGTGGGCAGCAACTTTGCTTGGGAGTGAGGGATACCAAGCTTACATGGACGTGGTCAACGGAAACGGAGACATGAAATCTGTGAAAAATAGTCTGAAGGCCACAAAAAAGCTCACCCAGTACTTCCCAGATGATGCTGCAACACTAGATCCACCTGGTTCTTTCCAAATGATTGCGAACGGTGAAGCAGGGGTTCTCCAGTCGGGGAACTGGGTAGCTGGTTACTTGACTGGCAAGAAGAAGAAGTATAAAGAAGATTGGGATTGGGCAGCGTTCCCTGGCACAAAAGGTATGTATGGTCTTCATTTCGACTCATTTGTATATCCAAAAAATGCTCCAGCACCACAGGCAACAATCAAATGGCTTCGGTACTGTGGGACAAAGGAAGCACAGGTTGCATATAATACTCGTAAGGGGTCGATTCCACCGCGAACTGATGTTTCAACGGACGAATTCGGACCGTACCTCACAGATACGATAAAGGACTTCCAAAACGCGGAACACAAACCGCCCACCATTGCTGATGGACTTGCCGTATCGCCAAGTACGCTTTCCGATCTCGGTACCGTATTCACTGACAACTTCATGGATCCTTATGATGTTAACGCCACGGCTGAAGGGATTCTCAGTGCTATTGGCGAAAACTCATCTTGAATTGTGCATTTGTGATTGAAAATAAAATTGGATTTCGAACATGAGTGAAAAAGATACTATGAAACCAGGTGGAAGAATAGTTTCCGATGACTCCAAATCATGGATTCGCTCACAATTTAATAGTGAATTCGTACGATCAATTCCGTTCTGGCTTCCGACGGTCCTTTTAATAGGGCTGTTTATATATGGCTCGATAGGATGGAATTTCATTGTTTCCTTAACGGATTATAGCGGATTTGGCACTGCAGATTATTCAACACTTGACTTTGAGCAATATATACAAGCGATTAACGATCCAGGGCTTATTGATGCTACGAGAAATACGCTTGTGTTGTTAATTGCCTTTACTATTTTATGTTTAGTGATTGGGCTAGGACTTGCGATTCTTCTAGATCAAGAAATCCGATTCCAAGAATCTTTGAGAATGCTCTATTTATATCCATTTAGTTTGTCATTTATTGTCACAGCACAGGTGTGGCTATGGCTCTATAATTATAGTGATGGGTTGGTGAATCAGGGTATACGAGCCTTCGGGTTGCCTGGGTTGCACTGGATTGGAGATCCACGCATCGTTCTTGCTGCGATTATTATTGCATTAATTTGGCAATTTAGTGGATATGCGATGGTCGTCTATTTAGCTGGCTTGAGATCAATTCCTACCGAACACTTTGAAGCTGCAAAGGTAGATGGTGCAAGTCCAATCCGCATTTATCGAAAAGTCGTTCTTCCACAATTACGCGCCTCAACCGTCAGTGCGGTAGTAGTATTGATGGTTTTCGCCCTCAAAGCATTTGATTTCATTTATGCATTATTTGGAAGTTATCAACCTCAAAAAGGTGCTGATATTTTAGCAACAAAGATGGTACGTGAGGCATTTCGATCCCAGGAATGGGCATATGGTGCGGCAATTGCTATTATTCTCTTCCTATTAGCGATGGCGGTGATTTCACCATACCTATATTCCCAGTTCAGTAGGGGACAACTATGACCAATGATACTACGGCTACGACAATGCGGGCACGGATAACCCAGCGTATTAGAAATATTAGTATACGTCGTCTTATGCTCTATGTGGTTCTTGCTGGCATATCTATCGTCTTTCTATTACCACTTGAAGTGGCTTTTGTTACATCACTCAAATCTGGTGTTGCTGTCGGTCGTACACTACCTTTCCTACCCCCAGGACTAGAGGGTTTGACTTTCCAAAACTGGACTCGCGCGTTCGAATTGTTGAAACAGGGTTTGGTCAACAGTCTTATACTAGTTGTGCCAGTTACAATTATCTCTGCGGGAATGGGAAGCCTAGCAGCATATGGTCTTACACGAACTGATTGGAGGGGGCAGGTCCCTATCTTACTTTTAATTGTTGCCGGTGTATTCCTTCCCACTCAGGCAGCAATTGTGCCTCTGTCCAGATTCTGGTCGATTTACGTTCCACTCGAACAGATACTCGCTCCTGTTTGGCAGCTGCCATTACTGCACGAATACCACAGCGATCTCCTTGCATTGATGATCACAGATATTGCGTTTGGACTTCCGATTTGTACAGTTTTATTTAGATCATATTATAAAGGATTATCTGATGAAATGGTCGAAGCAGCGATGGTGGATGGTGCTAGTTTATTCTCGATTTATCGTCGGATTATATTCCCACTATCAGGTCCGATGTTTGCTGTAACCCTTATATATCAATTTACACAAGTATGGAACAGCTTTCTTTTCCCATTAATCATTATGGTAAGCTCGAATAATCCAGCTGCGCCTGTTACCCTTTCGCTGGCTGGAATTGGTGCAAGTCTTGAGGGAACCAATTACGGGTTGCGAATGGCGGGTGCGCTCCTTACAGCGTTACCGACGCTGATAGTCTTCCTTCTATTTGGTGAACGATTTGCGGAGGGGGTTGTAGGACGAACATAAAAATTATACGTGTGGGAGATGGATGAGTATGTGATGGCATCTCTCACACTGGACCGGGTGACCAAGATTTTCGGAGATGAGGGTAATGATATTATCGCTGTCGATGATTTGTCAATTGATACAGAGAACGGGGAATTCATCGTCCTTGTCGGTCCGAGTGGCTGTGGGAAATCAACCACTCTTCGAATGATCGCTGGGCTAGAATCAATCACAGAGGGGGAGATACGAATTGACGAAACAGTTGTTAACGATCAACAGCCTCAAAACCGAAACATGGCGATGGTATTTCAGTCCTACGCGCTCTATCCCCATATGACTGTGCGAGAGAACATGCGATTTGGGCTGGAGGAGTCTACCGATCTCTCAGATGAAGAAATCAACCAGCAAGTCGAAGAAACGGCGACCATGATGGGGATCGAAGAACTACTTGATCGCAAACCCAGTGAACTCTCCGGCGGTCAGCAACAACGTGTCGCGCTCGGACGAGCTATCGTACGTGATCCACAGATATTTCTTCTTGATGAACCACTCGCAAACTTAGACGCAAAACTTCGAGCACAGATGCGCACGGAGCTCCAGCGTCTTCATGATGAACTTGGTGTCACGACTGTCTATGTCACCCACGACCAAACCGAGGCGATGACTATGAGTGATCGAGTTGCCATTCTCAATGATGGAGCCTTACAGCAGGTTGCAACACCTCTTGAGGCATATCACCGTCCAGCAAACCAATTCGTTGCTGGCTTCATTGGTGAACCGACGATGAATTTCTTCGAAATGGAGGTTCAAGGCAGTCGTTTAACTGGTGATACCTTCACTTATCCTCTGTCAGAAGAAGTGAAAGGCTCAATAGGGGATGTAACCCACGTTATCCTTGGTATTCGTCCAGAAGATATTGATCTCATCTCCGAAGTGGAGGAAGAGCATGATTTCGAAACGACCGTGGATGTAGTGGAACCAAAAGGAAATGAGAACAATGTTTATCTCACGTTTGACGAAAGCGGAGAGGGGGGCAAGACGCTCGTTGCCGTTGTCGACGGGCTGCAAAGTGTCGAGGCCGGCCAGCCTACAGTCGCCCGTATTCCTCAGACAGCCATCCACATCTTCGACGCTAATACAGGTCAAGCGCTGCATAACCGATCGCTTGAAGAAGCTGAGGAGATCGAACCGCGTATATAACATCCCTGTCCGATGTTAGAATGTGAGTTCGCTCCCATGGCATCTGTCTCACCCACCACCACGAGTCACCCGACAAGCGGATGGAAGGGCAGTGTCACCTGTTCGATTACATCCTGTGGTGCGGTGAGTGCTGTGCCATAGGTTTTGTGGGGTAGTACGTGTTTAGCCCCGAGCGATTTTGGTAGTCTCTCCTAGGGCCCGTACGAGTAGTGCAGTAGGTCGATGCAACAGGCGAACGAGTTCATCTTCGAGGGATGGTCTCCGGTAGTGATTCAGAAAAACTATGGAGATTGCATGTGATGATGGTCGCATGGCTGAGGATCGTCGCAAAGAGATCGTCCGTCATCTCAGTGAGGACGATCTCGATCGATTACTCGCCGAAACCGACGACGACAAAATTAGTAAGCGGCTGACATTCGTCAAGCGACTCTACAAAGGCGCAACGCTCGAGGACGCTGCCGACGACGTCGGCAGGTCCTCTGGGACGGCTACTCGCTGGGCACGACGCTGGAACGAAGGCGGCCTCGGGCTCCTCACGCCGAACTTCGGGGGCGGCAGGCCCCCGAAGCTCGACGAGGACGAACAAGACGAACTCATCGAACGGCTTCGTGACGGCCAGCCATGGAAATCACAGGAAGTTCAACACCTTCTTTCCGAGAAATTCGACGCTGAGTACCATCCGCACTATCTCGGCACGTTCCTTCGGGATCTTGGGCTCTCGTATGCGAAACCACGGCCAAAGCGTCCACATCAGCCAGAGAATCCAGACGAGATTCTCGAAGAGCGCGTCGATGACGCGCTTGACGAGGATGACCAGCCACACAACAAACGCGCGGGTGATGACGGAGAAGGATGGGTTGTCGACGAGGATGTCTGTACTGATGGCGGAACCGTGATTGGATTCTTTGATGCTTCACAGCCACAGCCATACGATAATTCGCGACGTGTCTGGTACGTCGACGATCCACACGTCGAACGGCCGTTAGTCAAGACGGAGGATTCTGCAGTTGGATTCTACGCGCCCAACGGCGAGAGTCTCGTGACGTTCACCGAAGACGAGACGAAAGAGCGGATTTGTGAGGTGTTAGAATTGATCCGCGAGCAGAATCCCGGCAAGCGGATTCTGCTCGTCTTGGACAAGCACGGATCGCATATTTACGAGTACACGCGGAAACGTGCGCATCAGCTCGGGATTGACCTGATCTTCTTACCATCAGGATCGCCACATCTCAATCCAATCGAGAAAGTTTGGGACTATCTCAAGTGGACGATGTGTCCAATCATCGTCGAAAATGAGGGCGAATTCAAGATCCTCGTCAAGGATGTTTTCGAGCGAATAACTCGCCGAATCAGCTACGCACAAAGCTGGTGTGAGAAGTTCCTTGATCTTCAGAAATTATCTTAGTGATTAATCAGATGTTCGGAATGTGCATCTGAAATCGTTGAACGTCCGATAACTGCACCGCCCGGAGGTGTGGAAAATTGTCGCGGCTGATCTCGCTCGCCAACCTACCACACTGACTGTTTCTTCCGTCGATATCGTCTCCAACCCACTTTCGACACCCAAATGTGTTCTTGTGAGCAAACCCTATGATCAAGATCGAGTTGATGGTAGATTTTGTCATGTGATATTGGATATCTCTAAATAAATAATACCTTATTGGAATTCCAGTAGTTGAATAGATATTTTTGAGAAATGAATGCGCGAGCCAGAGAGGTCTGCCTCTCTGGCCGCGCTTACTCTTCCGATTCGATGCCATATGCGGTGACATCAAGATCGAGCAGCTCAAGCACTCGCTTCGGCACGTCAACGTTGTCTGGTATCTCCCGTTTCCCGTCGACCCGCGATACGAGCATGTTCTCGAACCGTTCAAGCACTCGCCGGCCGGTGGGCCGAAAGCTCGTCGGCCCACCGGCCAGGTCCATTGGTTCATCCGCACCCTGTAGAGCCACGCGTGCGCGTCGTTCAATGAGAGAATAGACGAGCAACGCCATCAGCATCACGTAGCCGAGTGCTTCGACGCGGTCGGGCCGGTCGAGAAAGACCGGCCCGACGCGTTTGGGGTCTTTGACTACCCGAAACCGGCGTTCGACCGCCTGTTGCTCTTTGTACTCCTGGAGAACGTCCTCACCAGCCCACTCTTCAGAATCTTCCAACGACGTGACGACCACGAAACAACTGGCTCTCTTCTTGCGGTGGGCGATCGCCGCCGCGTCCCGCTGGACGCTGGCGGCGATCTTGTAGACGGTTTCGTAGGGGTCCCAGTCTTTCGGCGGTCGTCCGGGCTTGTCGCGGCTCTTCTTCTGTTCGGTTTCGACGACTTCTGCCTCGAATTCGAAACAGGAATCGTCGTGATCGTCGAGCCACGTCTCCCACGCTTCCTGAGCGTCGGGTTCACAGGCGAATGAGCGGTCGGCCAGCTGGCCGACCGCGTCCTCAAGATCCTCTTCAGTGCTGTCGAGGTCATTGTCAATGCGTCGGTTAGTGCGTCCATCGAGCGTGGATGAATGGACGACGACACACCGCAAATCGTGGTTAGAGATGTGCTTTTGGAAAGTTTGAATCTGGTAGGAGGCAGCGTCTTCGTCATCTTCATCGTTGACAAATTTTCCAAGATCGTTCCACTCGTCGATCTCCCACGCGCGGTCGATGAGTGCATCGACCGCGTTGTAGGTGCGCGGGAGTCGGCTGATAATGTCGATGCCAGCAGCAGAGGCTTCATCCAGCGAATCTTCGCTCATTGCCGCGCTATCGGCGACATAGATAGGAGGCTCGTCAGCGGCGAGCCGCTGACGGAGCTCGCCGATAAGTTCGGTGTTCCAGGTGGTGTCGGAGTCGTTCCCGTCGAGGATATCTCCGATGACGGGAACGCCGTTGCGGTTGACTGCGAGGCCTATTTGGAACTGGTTGAGGTGACGATTGCCATCGCGACTATACCCCTGTGTAATTTCGAGGTCGTACTCGTCGTTTTCGTCCTCGTAGATACCCTGAACGGACTTGGAAGTAGTGTCGGCGTGGACCACATTCGTGGTCACGCCTTCACGCCCGATGGCTTCAGCAAGCACACTCCCGAAGAGTATGCGTGGGTTGGCGTCAGCGATCTTATCGAGGGTCCGTCCGAAAGTGGTGTCGCTGAGATTTTCAGGTGAGATATTTTCGCCGAAGAGGTTGGCTGTGTCGGATTTTTCGAAGAATTCGGACAGCCGATACATCGGCTGTCCTTCAGCAAGGAAGTTCATGACGAGTGCCATAGTTCGATGACCAGGCGAGAGTCGGCACTGTTGGTCATCCCATTCGACCTGTTCGTTGACAGTCTCGATAAGGCCGCATTCCTCACAGATGGCTTTAACCACCGGAAGCGGACCAGGCGAGAAGACTTCCACAGCCGAACTCACAGTATCGTGAGTTCTGCTGTGAGGTCAAAGAAGTTCTCGGTACTTTTCAGCTCAAAAACATTTTGTCAATTCTGTAGGGGGTGTCGAAAGTGGGCTCCAAAAACAGAGCGGCTGGGTTCAGATGTTTCTGACGAGACGGCGTTCCGCCGCCGCGGAACGCCTACGTCACCGGAATGTCCTTGCGGACGATATTCAGGAACGTCCGCGCAGGCACGCGTGGCTTCAGCCGGTGTTCGATATCAAAGTTCACCTGGATCAGCAGGTCAACCAGCAGCCATATGTCGTAGAGAATCATACCCTGTTGCACGTTCAAAATCAAATCACCAGACGGAACGATCGGGCCTGAATCTGGACTCCATCAGTAGAATTGGTGAAACAATGGAATGATTCTTGATAGAAATGGCTAAATCGGCCGATAGATCAGCCTGATTGGTCGAACTCCTTTCAGAAAATACAGCCGCCTGAGAGCGATGCCTCTCAGGCGGCGACACCTGTTTTTTGGACAGGTGGCGCGATCGTCAGATGAGCCGACTCGGTGAGCGTATCAGCCCTGGTTTGTTCTGTCGTTGTGCCGTGAGAGACGCTGCAACCAGCGCTACTGCCGAGAGAACGACGTGAGTCTCAACGTTGTTCTCTTTGCGTGCGCGGACGCGATCAAGCCCGGTAAAGGACTTCAGCCGAGAGAACACCCGCTCGACACCTGCCCGCAGGTGTCGATGCATCCGCTCTTTGATCGCCTGGAAAATGTACGTCTCCTCGACGCTTCCGACGGAAACGCCGTACTCTGAAAGTTGCTCCTGTGGCAGCCGTTCCAAGGCTTCGTAGGGACTGTCGATCTCCTCACCGTGTTCCTTGAACAGTTCCTTGATTTCGTCCTTGATCGTCGCTAACGGCGACGATCGGCGAGGATTGATCGCCGTCAGCAACGGACAATCGCTAGTTGTCCACTCTGGCCCAACAGCTCAGTTGCTGTCATGTAGTGGCCAGAATGATGCGACTGAATCAGTCTAATGAGCCAGGTAAGTTCTGAAGATAGTGGGGCGATTTACCGTAAGTTTTACCGTAAATCATTCACTTGACTGAATATGCCTCCAGATGGATACACGACAGTCACAATCAGCGATAGCGTGGCAACGAAGTTGACGCAGATCATGGCGAGCCATGATCACTCCAGCTACGCTGAGGCGATCGAATACGCTGCTGATACAACCCCCTTCAGGAGAGTGAAATCACCGTACAGGAACTGATTCAGCTACTCGCTAAACGGATCGATGAGATCGACGAAACCAGTTTACCGTAAAAATTACGGTAGAGACTTCATAACTTCTCTCACTCATTAGCCTGATTCAGCCGCTGTCCGGATTTCTGTGTGATGAAGCTCCCAAAGCTCAAGCGCATCCTCACAGATCCGGACGAGTTCATTTCGAACGGTCAGTTGAAGTCTCTTAGCATGGAACTGCTTGAGCTGATACCGTTGGAAGGAATCGAGGGCTCTGGCCTCGATTCCGAGGAAATCATGGAAGTCGTGCTACGGGCTGCTGTTGACACGACATCGGTCAACGGCGTCACGACGAACACCGAGGACACACCAAATCGGGAGACGGTGATGGATTGGCTGCACACGCTGGAGAACGAACCGATGCTCGATGCTGTCAACGATATCCTCGCGTTGGTGGCGATGACGGTTCTCGACCGCGGCGGGTCGAGAACCATCTGCATCGACTTCATGGACAACCCGTTCCATGGTCACCCGGAAGATGAAGACGAGTTCCGCCGGATGCAAGCCCGTGATGGCACCACAAAGTGTCATCGCTACTGCACAGTGTTCGTCCTTGCGCAAGGGAAGCCGCTGACGCTGGCAGTCGAACCAGTTGACGGCGATGATGACAAGGCCGACGCGGTCGAGCGCCTGCTCGCCCGCGTCGAGACATATCCCTTCGAGATTGAGCGGACTCTCATCGACAGAGCAGCCTTTGCTGGCGAGTTGATCGGTATGCTTCGTGAGGCAGCACCGCCGGTCTTTCCGGTGAAGACTGGGAAAGACTCGCTGGAAGAGAAGCTGACGACGGACAAATCGTACATGACCGAAGAGACGATTTGTGAAGGAAAACCGTATGAACAGACGTATCCACTGGCAGTGAACGTCACATACCAAAACGGTGATCGTGGGAAGTCAGGCCTCAAACAGACGGGATACGCGGCGTACGGTCTGGAAGACCGCACGCCGACGCAAGTGGCGCGGATCTATAACAACCGGTCACGGATCGAGAAGAGCCACGAGAAATTCCGGGAAGCGCGGGCACTGACAACGACGCCGTCTACGACAATTCGGCTGTTCTACGTGGGTGTTGGCTTCCTGTTGGAGCAGTTGTGGATCGTGTTGCAGTGGGCGGTGCTCGCCCGACCACGGCGTGGCGGGCGAGCACTCCCGACAGACTTCACGTTCGGTGATGCATTTCTCCATGGGATTGAAGAGGTGTTGGACGATGAACTCGGCTGGAAGACGAAGCATCGGACGAACGGAGAGGGACTGCCAGCAGGACACGAGCACGGACTGGGTTGAGCCGCCTCGCTTCACCCGAAGCGAGGCTGGCGAGGAGCGACAGCTCTGTTCTGGGAGTGATCTCAGTGGCAGCCACGGAAGGGATACGTATGTGATCCGATATTTGCTGGCTCCTCCATAGCGTTCGTAGGATTCTTCGCCTCGTTTTCGACGTCACTCCGGTGTGGAACCGGGCTTTTGCTGCCACCGTTATCGATAGAGTGGACAACTAGCGACAATCGAGCTGATCCTGACAGAAGTCGCGGTTAGCCTGACCGTCAAAGCCGGCATCGGCGAGGGCTGCCTGGAGATCGTCAGTGTCGTACCGCTCGTTGAACTCCTCAACGAGCGGTTCGAACGCCGCACTGTCGTTCCTCTTGCCGGTCTCCATCGTGATGGCGACCGGCAGCTCTGTTGCCGCATCCACCACGAGAAACACCTTGTACCCGTAGAACGATCCTTCGTGTTTCCCCCAGCTCGCACCTTCAACTTCGCCATTTTCGATCTCATCACGCGTATTTGCCCACGCCGCGATGTGCGTTCCATCGATGACGACGAACTCACCGCCATGTTCGTGATCGGCAAGCAACTCGCCACACATCGACTGGAGGCAGTCTCGGAGTTCATCTGGATGGAGTTCGTCGAAGGCCCGCCAGAGCGACGTCCCATCCGGGACGTCCTCTGGCTCGGTGTAGTCGAGAGCCTCTCGAAACGAATGATTGCGCTGAAGACGGCGTTCGAGGGCGTCGAAGGAGTCGCCCTCGAACTGCCGCAGGACGAGTGCAGCAGCTCGTTCGGGAGAGATTGACTGGATCTGTGAGACCGCAACCGAGAGGAAGGTCGCAACGAGTTCGTCACGGTAGAGGTAGCCGTCGTCAGCAGGATCATCGGGAGTGACATCGGCTGGCTGGTCGGTTTCACGCTGAGCCAGCTGGTCGTCCCGAAGGGACGGCCAGCTGTGAGTGTAGATTGTGGTGTCTTGCCACTCCGTGGCGTGTACTTCCTGTTGGTCAGCGAGCTTCTGGAGTGGGCGGTAGGAGCGACGACCGAGAAGGTCGTTTGCTTCGGATGCGGTCAGCTCGGATGGACGGCGGAACACGAGGTGTTTGAGCGTCGGCTTGGCGTCTTCCTTGCGGTGGAAGACGGCGACGCCGTCATCCACCTCGGGTCGCCAGAAGCCGTCGTGAGTAGAACGTTGCCCGATGATGTGCTTGCTGGCGACGTACTCCCTGTTGTGGTTCAACGAGGTGTAGAAAGTGTTGGTGGAGGCGATTTGGTCGATATACCACGCCGGCACGTCGGTGCCGGCGCGGAGGTCAGCTTTGGAAGCGACCTCGTCATGGAATCGGAGGTACTCACGAACGGTGGTCTTATGCGAAGAGACAGTATTACCGTAGGCGTCGGATCGACTGGTCCCCATACCATTGATCCGACTTCTATTCTAGTGAATGTGACTATTTTTGGCGTTAGTGACTGCTCTTCGATATGTTCAAGCTGATTTCGAAACCGTGCAACGGGCTAAATCACAGCAAACCCGAAGTAGAACACGCGGACGGCAGTGTTCCGTGAGGTCATCCACGTGAGGAAATCCTTGATCGACTTGTAGCTGTTCTCTATACCCCATCTTCGGGCGTACCGCCGCATCACGCGGCGCGTACGCCCTCGTGCTTCCTTCGTCGCGTCACTCACCGTCAGATTTGTCACGAACGTTACCGTCGCATCCTCCTTGCGGTCCGAGGGAACCCCGACCAGCGTCGGGGTGACCGTCACCGTCTCTCCTCGGATGGTTTTCTCCATCTCGTGGGTCTGTTTCACGGCAACGTCGTGATTCATGCCATCCACGAAGCGGTCGACTCGGTCGTCCGACGACTTCCGGATGAGGTAGGAGAAACCGGCCTCTTCTACCGCATGCATCACGCCGATGCTGTCGAAGCCAGCATCGGCATACACCGTCCCGATCGAGACGTGTTCGCTCGCTATGTCGAGGAGTTGCTCGACAAGAACCGCCCGAGACATATAGGGGATGCGGCGGAGCAGCGGCCGCATCCCCAACGTGAATTTCACCTCCTCGCCGACGATCGAGATCGTCGCCATCTGGTAGCACCAACTGTAGGATTTGTTGGATGGTGCGCCGGTACTCATCTGGAACTCGTCGCGATCACCGTAGTACGCGATATACGTGATATCGATCGCCACGTCGACGTGGCGATCTATCGAGTAGTACTTCCTACCAACGTCCACCATCTCTGCGATCGCTCCGTTCACCATCGACGCGATTTCCATCGCGTCGAGTCGCTTGATGTAGTGGAGGTGAGTGTCGCTATCTGGACCACCATTCTCACGGGTAGTTTCTTCGTTGAACAGTCGAGTTCCCTGGTTGGCAGCTGTATCCGTCAATCCGAGGTATCTCTGCAGTTCGAGGAATGTGACACCGTCGTACCGCGTTCCTTCGTCCGGTCTATCGAGATCCATCGCCGGAAAGACGTACTCACACAGTGCTTGCGTCACCTTCTTCGCTTTTTCGTCGATGTAACGCTGTTCGGACCGGCTGGAGAGACCGCTCTTGTCCTCAGGTTCGAGAGCGCGCATCCCAAGTGGGTTGCCCACTTTGTGGGCAACGCCGAGGATACGTTCAGCGGACGTCTGGATGAACGTCTTGAGCTGGTCGGAAAAGCGTTCGCGCTACGCATGTCCGAGCGTGGTTCGCCCCGGTGCAGTCTTCCCAGCGGCGAAGTGGCTGGGGTCAAAGCCGAGCGTGCGGGCACGCTCGGCGTGGGAGTGGTAGTTGTGAAGTTCCTCGGTGGTGAAGCCAGCGAGCTCCTTGCAGTAGAACGCCCGAATCATCGGTTCGTAGCCGTAGCGTGCGTTCCAGACGGTCTCGCTGGACTCGTAGATCTCAACTGCGTTGAGGTCAAACTCACGGACCACTGTGAGGAGATTCGTGTCTTCGTGGATCGATTCGGCGGCTTGGCGTTCGAGCCGCTTGATCGCCGGCTCGAACTCGGATGTCTTCTGTGACATCCACTCGTGGTTAGAGGCCCGCCGCGGTTAGCCGCGCGTCTCATGCACACAAACTGTCGTTCTGAACTCCTGATTAGGACCTCAAACCCTGTTGAACGAGCAAAACGATGCAAGCGTGATTGGATGCAATAGAGCGAAGAGGGGTTAGAGGCACTGCTGCAGTTGCGCCTCACAAAATACGCTGACCCCGAACGCTACCGCGAGTTCTTCGATAATCTCCTCCATCGATCAACCCACGGAAGTTACGATGTAGTGTGTCGGTCACGGCGAACGGTGGTGAACTCTGAATGATTTTCCGACGCGACCAAGATTTTGGTCGTGTCGCAAAGCGGTCTAGACTTCGGTAGCAACTGACTCCCCTCAGGAAGGGGTTGTCTCTGGTGACCAAACCGAGACCACCCCATGCACGCTGAAATCAACGTGCGGTTCGAACTCAGTACCGACGACGACAAAACCATACCGCTCGCCGTACTCGCCGAGTTCGTCACCGACCAGAACATCGAATCGGTACTTCTCGAAGAACTGGTCGAGAGCCTCGACGCGGGCCGCGTCGAGGCGCTCTGTGGTGAAAAATACGCCCACGGCAACGGTGATAAGCGGTTCCAGCGCCGCGGCACCGACCCCCGCACAGCCGTTACAACCGCCGGCGAGCACGAGTTCGACCTCCACTACGTCGAAGATACAGCCGCTGACCACGACGAACCGAGCTATCTTCGGCCCGTCGAAGACGTCATCGACTTCGACGGGCAGAATCGCTATCAACAGGATATCGCGGCCAAGAGCGTCGATCTCGCTACCTCTCTCAGCTATCGAGATGCCGCCGATCACGGCGACGGCTTCGTTTCGATGCCGTCGCCAGATACCATCAACCGCCGTGCCAAAGAGTACGGCACCAAGCTCAAGCAATTCCTTCCGGACTGTGTTGGCGGAACGGACGCTGACGCTGTCATCGCCGACGGGACGAAGTGCCACAGTCAGGACAAAGACCGCTCATACCACTCCGTCCAAGCAACGCTTGGCGAGGATACTGCCGAGGACTCACACTCCTTGCTGGATCTGTCGGTCAACGCTAACTGGGACGAGACAGCAGCCGCTCTCGACGATATCAACGCAGTCACTGACGACGCTGCGGTCGTCAGTGACGCAGATACCAGTATCGTCACGGCGTTTACCAACGAAAACCGCGAGCATCAGCTCGACCTCGTCCACGTCGGCCGGACGCTAGGCTACAACCTCTGGGATGACGGCGTGTTTTCCCTGGAGCGACGCACCGAGATCGTCACAGAAGTGATCGACGAGGTGTTTCATCTGAAGAACTCGGTCGCCAAGCACCGCCCCGAGGAAGAGTTCGCCGCGATCCGCGAACGGATCGCGCGAACGACCAAGCGCATTGAGAAGACAGCGTGGCAGCTCTCGCAGTACGGTTCGAGGAAGGCTGCGGGGTATCTTCGGCGGTGGCTGCCGTCGATAGTGACGTTCGCCGAGCAGGCTCTTGAGGGGTTCGAGGTGCCGTGGACCTCGAACCCCGTGGAACGGGCGATGGGAGAAGTCGCCAAGCGCTGCAAGAACCAGTGGATGCGCTGGACAGAGGCCGGATTAGAGGCGTTGCTCCAACTCAGGCTCGTGAAATACGCCAATCCAGACTACTACCGAGCGTTCTTCGACGAACTCCTCACCCGCTCAACCAAAACAACCATGAGCTGTGACCTCACAGTCGAGGCTACCAGAGGCAAAGTCTAGAGGACTTTGCGACGCGACCAAGATTTTGCTGGGATCTCAGTTGGGAACTATCGACAATCCCTTCCTTACTCATTTACGAAGGAGAAGTATGACGAAGAATGATTCTACATGTTGTACACCCCCGTGCAACGAGGAACTTGCTCCCCGAGACCACAACAAGAACCGATCTTCGGACCGAGTTCAAACCCAGCAAACCTCCCCGGTATCAGAGGGAGACGAACGGATCGAGAGAATGGTTCGTCTTGGTGGGGAAACGTTCTCTATGGGAACCGACAGTAATGTCGGATTTTCCGCTGATGGCGAAGGCCCAGCACGCGATGTAGCGATCGACCCATTCTATATCGACCAGTTTGCTGTCACGAATGCAGAATTCCTCCAATTCGTGCGCGATACTGGCTATACTACCGATGCCGAACGCTTTGGCTGGTCGTTCGTATTTGAAGATTTTACCAGTGCTGAAGACGATAACCATGTAATGCAGCATGTCGAGGCCACGCCATGGTGGGTCGCGGTTGAAGGAGCGAACTGGCTTCGACATGAAGGACCCGCTTCAAGTGTGGCTACGACAAAGCTTCTGAAACATCCAGTCACGCATGTCTCGTGGAACGATGCCGCCGCATACGCCGACTGGGCTGGTAAACGGCTTCCAACCGAAGCCGAATGGGAGTATGCTGCCCGAGGCGGGTTGGACGGAAAGCGATATCCGTGGGGCAACGAGTTGACACCAGACGGCGACCATCGCTGCAACATCTGGCAGGGCGATTTTCCCGAGCACAACACCGGCGAGGATGGCTATCTCGGTACTGCCCCCGTTACTGAGTACGAGCCGAACGGATTCGGTCTGTTCAACGTTGCGGGCAACGTCTGGGAGTGGTGTGCCGACTGGTTTAGCTCGGACTACCACACGACCGATGCGTACTCTCAGACGAATCCGACTGGTCCTCCGAGTGGGACCGAACGAGTGATGCGTGGTGGATCATACCTCTGCCATCACTCGTGGTGCAATCGGTACCGCGTCGCTGCACGGTCGAAAAACACGCCCGATAGCTCGTCCGGCAATATCGGCTTTCGATGCGTTGTCGATACTATCTCCAAGCAAGAAAGGTAACCAATTATAATTTTAATGGTCGAGCCATATATGTAAGCCATCGAATGGAATGATTATTATGGGAAGTGCCCCTCGATCGAGACGCGAATGAATTCACTGCTTCAGTTCGGACCTGTCAATCCCGCTGTCGTCGCGTTCATTGCAGGTGTCATCGTCGTAGTCGTGTTATTGGTGCGGCTCAAAGTCCCGCCGTTCATCGGTTTGTTGGTCGCGTCGTTCATCGTCGCGCTCCTCACCCCCCAGATCCAATTGGGAAAAACCGCCTCGATGATCGCGTCGTCGTTCGGAGATACCATGACCGAGATCGGAATACCGATCCTGATGGCAGCGGTGATCGGCAAATCTCTTACGAAGAGCAACTCGGCCAACCGGATTCTCGAAGCATTCACGGGAATCACGGGCAGAAAGCGAATCGAGTGGGCGCTGTTCGCCAGCGGATTCGTGCTCGCGATACCCGTCTTTTTCGACAACGTGTTCTATCTCCTCATTCCATTGGCGTGGGCGGCGAGCACGCGGCTCGACGGTCGTAACTACGCGCTGTTTGTTGTGATGATCGGTGCCGGAGCAGGCGCAGCTAACCGATACGTTCCGCCGACGCCCGCTCCGCTGACGGCCACCAACATTCTCGGTGTCGATGTCGGTACCACGATCCTCGTTGGGTCTGCGATCGCAATCCCGACGGCGATCGTCGTGGGCGCCGGCTACGGTTACTTTATTAACGAGCGCATTGAGATTCCGCTTCGCGACTCTAGTTTCCTAGCCGATCTCGATGCCGACAAGGACACCCGGAACGCCGAGCAGACGCCTGGGCTGTTCGAGGCATTCTTACCTATTATCCTCGCGGTCGTACTGGTAGCTTCCCAGACTGCAAGCTCGACGTTCTTCGGTCAGAATCAGACGTTGACCGCGGTCACTAACTTTATCGGTAACCCCAATTTCTCTCTCACCATCGCAGCCATTGTGGCTTCAATCACCTACTTCAGGATTGCGGATATCGATCTCGAAGAGTGGTCCGACGAACTCACCGACTCGCTGAAGACAGGTGGAAACATTGCGGCGATAACCGCGGCCGGTTCGGCGTTCGGTGCCGTCCTCGCTGCCTCAGGCATCGGTAATGTTATCGCAAGCACACTCTCGGAGCTCGGGCTAGGGCTGTTGGTTACGGCGTGGGTGATTGCGGCCGCGGTGCGGGTGGTTCAGGGATCGGCCACGGTCGCGGTTCTCACCACTGCCCAGATCGTCCAGCCTCTCATGGGCCAACTCACCGTCAATCCCGTCTACCTTACCCTCGTGATTGGGACTGGTGGGGCGATCTTCTCATGGTACAACGACAGCGGATTCTGGATCGTGAGCGAGATCGGTGGATTGACCCAAAAGGAGACTCTCCAGACGTGGACAGTTGTGACGACTCTCTCGTCAATAATCGGCTTGATAGTCATCCTCGTCCTTGCGAACTTGTTCCCGCTCACGTAGACGACCACAACGGTGGGGCGCTTCACTGATCCCGTGCTATCGGAAGGATCAGAATGCTTTTCAGAGCACTTGGTCTTTTGAATAGCATGGCTGCCGCCAGCCCGAATATCGTCTTCATCAATACCGATCAGCAGCGCTTCGACACCATCAACGCCCTCGGAGCGGAGTACATGGAAACACCGAATCTTGACCGCTTAGTTAACGAGGGGGTATCGTTTACCAACAGCCACGTCACAGCGCCTTCGTGTGCCCCCTCGCGCGCTAGCCTGTTCACGGGCTATTATCCCCATACCACGGGTATCTACCGGAATGGGGATCGGTGGACCCATTCGTGGGTCGAGGATCTGGCTGACCACGGCTACTATACCCTAAACGTTGGAAAGATGCACACCGCACCATACGACGCGAAAATGGGATACGACGAACGCTATGTGGTTGAGAACAAGGATCGGTATCTCGCGCCGCTCCCGGCGGACGAGCCACGATTGCCTGGCGAGAAATTCTATCTCGATGAATGGGATCGCGCTCTGTTGGCGCGGGGGTTGCTTAAACAACAACGCGAATTCTATCGCCAGTGGGATGACTACGATGAACGGCTTGGGGCGTTCGAGTGGGAACTTCCGAAGGATGCCCACCCTGACGTGTTCGTTGGAGAGTTTGTGACCGACTGGCTCGACCGCCAGCCGAAGCTTGACCGGCCTCTGTTCGTCGAGGTCGGCTTCCCTGGTCCGCATCCGCCCTACGACCCGCTGATGGAATATGCCGAACCGTATCTCGAACGCGAACTTCCGCTACCGGAAGTATCGCATGAGGATCTTGACGGACAGCCGGCACCGTTGAAGGCCCTCCGTGAACACAATACAGAGGTCGATCATGACTCGGTAGTCCACGAAATCGATGCAGATGAGGAACAACGTCACCGACAGCGGGCGTACTACTACGCTAATATCACGATGATCGACGAACAGATTGGGAATATCCTTGGCGCGCTCGAATCCAACGGCTACGACGACACCATCGTGGTCTTCGCCTCCGACCATGGAGAAGCCCTCGGCAACCATGGTCACATCCAGAAATGGACGATGTATGACGAGGTTGTACGGGTGCCGACCGTAGTGTGGTCGCCCGATCGCTTCGAGTCGAATCAAGTCGATGAACTTATCTCGCTATTTGACCTCGGTCCTACAATTCTTGATCTCGCCGGGGCCCCGATCGACGACACGATGGAAGCCGAATCTCTCCTACCGGCGCTTGAGGGCGACGAATCGTGGTCCGGCCGCGATCGTATCTTCGCCGAACACGCCCGTGATGGAATCCTCCGAGAGACTGCATTGATGACAATGATACGTAATGATGACTGGAAATTCGTTCACTTCGTTGACCATGACGAGGGACAACTGTTCGATCTGAACGAGGACCCTGACGAGCGGATGAATCGATGGAACGACCCCGAAGTCCGAGAGATACGAGATTCCTTCCACGACCAACTTCTCGAATGGCGGCTCAACAGCGGCCTTCGAACGGCGGAGTGGGCTGCGCAGTTCCGGTAATCCAAGCGCGAGCGGGTGCTCCTCGAACCGCGAGCAACAAACATAATTACCCGTCGCCGAAACAGATAATATGCAGACCGCTGGCGTACGCCGGAGTTTCAGCAGTTCGTACATCACCTATGAGTGTCACTGTGGCTGGGTTGGTGACAATAGCGACATCGAAGAATGGGACATCCAACGAGATCGGGACCGCGCTGTCCGGATTTGTCCAGCCTGTGGAACGCCGATGCCGGAATGGGGGACCCATACTCCCATCGAGGGTGTGGCGAAGGTTGCTCGGGGGCCGCTCCACGAAGCATTGGAGAACGTCGAAAGATAACCACCACAGATGTTGGCGGATCTGGTTACCGGTGGCATCCGTTCGGTCGCGTCGCAGAATCCTTTAGAATCGGGACGATACCCGTCGGCAAGAAGCCGTAGCTGATACCTGAAAGGAAGGGGACTACTCTGGTGTTGAGATGAGAGAGTCCCCGATCCAAATCACACTCACTGTCCCGTTTCGACGTGATAAGGCTACCGAGCAAGCAAACCATCGATGACGCCCTCGAAAAGAATTCTGAGCCAGTGACCACCCCACTTTCGACACCCAAATGTGTTCTTGTGAGCAAACCCTATGATCAAGATCGAGTTGATGGTAGATTTTGTCATGTGATATTGGATATCTCTAAATAAATAATACCTTATTGGAATTCCAGTAGTTGAATAGATATTTTTGAGAAATGAATGCGCGAGCCAGAGAGGTCTGCCTCTCTGGCCGCGCTTACTCTTCCGATTCGATGCCATATGCGGTGACATCAAGATCGAGCAGCTCAAGCACTCGCTTCGGCACGTCAACGTTGTCTGGTATCTCCCGTTTCCCGTCGACCCGCGATACGAGCATGTTCTCGAACCGTTCAAGCACTCGCCGGCCGGTGGGCCGAAAGCTCGTCGGCCCACCGGCCAGGTCCATTGGTTCATCCGCACCCTGTAGAGCCACGCGTGCGCGTCGTTCAATGAGAGAATAGACGAGCAACGCCATCAGCATCACGTAGCCGAGTGCTTCGACGCGGTCGGGCCGGTCGAGAAAGACCGGCCCGACGCGTTTGGGGTCTTTGACTACCCGAAACCGGCGTTCGACCGCCTGTTGCTCTTTGTACTCCTGGAGAACGTCCTCACCAGCCCACTCTTCAGAATCTTCCAACGACGTGACGACCACGAAACAACTGGCTCTCTTCTTGCGGTGGGCGATCGCCGCCGCGTCCCGCTGGACGCTGGCGGCGATCTTGTAGACGGTTTCGTAGGGGCCCCAGTCTTTCGGCGGTCGTCCGGGCTTGTCGCGGCTCTTCTGTTCGGTTTCGACGACTTCTGCCTCGAATTCGAAACAGGAATCGTCGTGATTGTCGAGCCACGTCTCCCACGCTTCCTGAGCGTCGGGTTCACAGGCGAATGAGCGGTCGGCCAGGAGTGATCAGCCTAACTTTTGGACATCTGGGAGAAACGTGTCGATCCAGTCAACCGCAAAGCTCAGCCGATGGCTCAAGCGGAGAAATGTCTCGGTGAGGAACTCTCTGAAGTGGTCTTTGTCCTCGTAGATTTCTGGCGAAATCTCTCGTTTGAGACTCTTCCAGAGCGGTTCGATGGCGTTCAACGTTGGCGAATACGGTGGGATGAAGACGAACTCGATGCCGAGTTCGTCGGCCCGTTCCTGCGTGAGCTTCGCGTGATGGGAACCGTAGTTGTCCGCCACGAGCAGAATCCGCCCCACCGGATTCTGCTCGCGGATCGCCTCTAACGCCTCACAAACGGTTTCTTTGTTAATCCGCTCACCAAACGAGAGCGTGCTCTTCCCGGTCAGCGCATAGAAGCCGAACGAGCGCCACGGAGCGGTCACCAGCGGTTTCTCGATCGTTACCGTTTGGTCGTACGACCACATCCGCTGAGAGTTGTCGAACGGTTGTGGCCATGCTTCATCGAAAGAAACCCAGAACGACTGGATCATCCTCCTGTTCATCGATATCCTTCTCGTCGAGCGCCTCGGAGAGGCGCTCGGCGAGTATCTCATCTGCGTCGTCGGGACTGCGCGGATCCATTGGACGTGGTTTGGCGTAGTGCATCCCGCTCGCGCGTAACTTCCGGCTCAAGTGAGCTGGATCGTAGGTGATGCCGTAGCAGTCTTCGATGAGTGCGTGAATCGCTCGTGGCGTCCACGGTTGGCCTTCTCTGAGGATTTCACAAAGTTCGTCGAACTGCTCGTTGGTGAGCTTCGGCGGCCGGCCGCCGCCGAAGCCCGGCCGGAGGCCTTCGACGCCACCCTCGTTCCACGCGCGTGCCCACCGCCGCGTCGTGGATCGTGAGATTCCGACGTGGTCGCCGGCTTCCTCGCGCGTATCGCCGTAGTAGAGGTTCTTCACATAACAGAGTCGCCGGACGAGACGGGTCTCGTCCGATTTTTGAGCGTCTGCAATCGCTTGATCAAGCTCACCTCCCGACAGATGCTTCACCAATAGACCGCGACGATTGTTCTTCATTACCGTAGAGAGGCTCTCTAAGGGGTCAACTCTTTCGCAGACCACTCCGGCCGTCCGCCCGATCGTCGGGATAGAACGGATCGAGTCGGCCCTCGTTGTCGAGATGATTGATGACGTCGGAGACGTAGCGTTCGAGGCTATCCTCTTCGACCCACTCCGCGACGTTCTTCGGCAGGAGGTGTTGCTGATCTTGGTCGTATCGGATGAAGTTGGACGTCACGACTGAATCCTTACGCCATACAGGAGTTTCCGCTAGATAAGGTCTACGTCATGTGAGCTCAGCACCCGCAGAATCCGATTTCCCTGTCAGTGTTTCTTGGACAGGCTCAAGAGCGGTAGTCTTTGACACGCAATACTGACTCGCGATTATGGGTCCTCATCACGACGACACAGGCACTCGGAGGGGTTGGTGATACGACTCGCCGTTTACTCCGTATGGACAAGATCTTCAATGAACCTGAAGCCGTTGACGAATGTTACTGCGTCGTCGTACCCTTCACTCGCAAGCACAGTTTCTGCCCCCTCACCGGCAGCGAGATCGGTCGTGTAGATGTAGGCATGAGCTGCGTTTCCCGAACTGAGTGCTTGTGCGGCAAGTGCTCCAAGAGCGGGATCGGCTCGTTCGACCTCGTCGGCTGGGCGATCGTCAGCGTTCGCGATGTATCGTTGGATACCGTCCATCGTCTTCGAAACGACTGGGTTCGTGTATTCCAATGAATCAGCAACGCGAACCCAGCCGTCGTCGATAGCAGAATCGATCGGAATTGCTTCTACTTCGCTGCTCTCGCTGTCCGTGGCTCCGGTCAACTCTTCGTAGATGCGTTTCGGGACGACGAAGGTGATTTCGTTGCGCTCGGCGAAAGTCCGTACTCGCTGATAGCGCTCGTTCGATGAATCGCCAACTGCAACGAAAAATCCCGTGTCCGCGATGTGGAGCGCGCTCACACGTCGAGATTTTCGGCATCAACGACGTCTGCCAGCGACGCCCCAGAATCATCGAGCGAGAAGTGCCCGTGAACGACCGGCCGAAGCGCCTGAAGGATCAGTTCGGCTTCGAGCTCGGAGATACCGAGATCATCGGCCACAAGATGATGAGTGGTCTCGCCCTGCTCACGAGCGATAGTGTGAGAAAGCGCAGTTGCGAGTCCATGCACGCCGTGCCGATCGATATACGAGTCGATGGTGTCATCGGTTGGCCGACGCGCGACTGCGGCAATCAGGGCGGGCGAGATGGTGTACTCACGATCGTCGTTGGCGGTCAAGGTGAGTTCTATCTCGACGGCTGCGTACCGCTGTGGTTGGCTGTCTGCCGTAGGAGTGAGAACGCCAGCGTCGGCGAGCTGGTTCACGTAGGTGTATGCAGTTCCTTGTGCAAGATCCAGCTCGTCGATGAGTTCGCTGACGGTTGCCTCGCCCTCGCGATAGAGATAGGAGTAGACACGGGCGAGCTGGGGCTGTTCGAGGAGGTCAGCTATCGAGAGGAAATCGCGAACGATTTCTCCTTCCCGTTGTGAAGCTGTCCGTGACATAGTTGAAACACGTGTTTACAGATTATGCATAATCTGGAATAAGCCTGTCCAGAATTTCGGAGGATGACTGATTCTACAAACGAAACCGACGGATGGTGACCGTTCTCATTGACCAGAAACACAGCTAAGCCGAATACGACTCCCTGTCCAATGCACGTCTGGTGCTCAGCCGATGAATGTAGCCGAGAGTGGGGTCAGCAGGCGCGTCCCGCAGCTATCGAGAATCCGCTGAGCGCGAGAACAGCGTGGTCTTCGTCAGTCACCCGGAACGATGCAGAACGCGAGGATCTCGGTGAACTCACCTGCGGGAATCGGCGGGTGCTCTCCCAGATGCACGTCTACAGCGTCACGGAACAGGAGATTCGTCAACCGCCACACATTGTACATGACGACGCCGATCACGAAATACAGGAACCGTACTCGGTAGTCCATTGACCCCACCGTCGGCAGAAAGTGTTCCTTGATCGACTTATACTCGTTTTCGATTCGCCAGCGCTGTGTGTACTGACCGACGAATCCTTTGACCTGTTCCACTGGAACATCGCGGTTGGTCGTGAACACCGCGTAGTCTCCTTCTTCCTCCGTCGATGGCACGTACATGATGCTCCCGGTATGAACCCGGCCGTCATGTCCGTGGGTCAGGTTTCGTACGACGCCCGCGCCGGTAACGGATTCTCGCTCTAACTCCTCGATGTCCTCGATCTCAGCCTCGTACTTGCGTTTCGGGATGAGATAGGTCGTATCGCGCCGGTCGATTGTATCTCTGACGCCGTTCGCGTCGAAGCCACGGTCACAGAATACCTTGTGAATATCGACGTGTTGCTCGGCTTGTTCCAACAACTGTTCGACGATGCGCGCCTGTGAGGTGTCCCCCACATCCTTCGTTTCCCAATCGGATTCCCGGCGCACTGGTTCGACGCCGAGGACGATAGGGGTGTCCTCTCCGATGATGGTGATCGTCGCCATCTCGTATCCACGCTCGTGGCGATCTTTCAGTCCGTGAACCATCTCTGGATACTCTTTGCGCGGGTATCGTTCTTCGCCGTTCACCACCACTGACTCATCGTCCTGCGCCACGTCTTCGTCGTCCTTGTAGGGTGAGGTGAAGACCGGCCACGGCGTGGTATCGATGGCGGCAATGACCGGCTCCCGGATACCGCCGTTCTCCCTGACTTCTTCGAGGATCGTCTCGACACCCCGATGGAATGGGTCGAGTACTTCGTCGCGGATGCGCCCCCAGTCCGTCGGCCGGCAACCGTCCTCGTACTCGTCGAGAGTAGTCTGTTCGGGAGGAGCGGCGGTCTTCTTCATCGTGCGGAGGTGGGTGTCACCGTGGGGTGTCTCCTTGCGGTCGCTAAGCCGCTCGAATCGCTTGCTCGATCCGTTCGAGCACGTTGTCGTGCCTCGATCGGCCATATTCAGGTAGCTCTGCCGCTCGAAAAACACTAAATCGCTGAATGTAGCGTTGCCCGCGCGGTCGCTGTCAAACTCGTCGAGACCCCGATCACGTGCCGCTTCAACAGCGTCCATGATGTGATCGTCGGTGATCGTGGCAGCATCCACCTCGTCGGGATGAAGACGCGGCTCATCGGCGGAGAGAAGACCATGGTCGGCGGCAATTTCCTGTATCACCCGTGCGGTGGCTTTGATCGTACGACGATCCGCGAGCGAGAGTCGATTCCGCCAGATGTAGCTGATAGCCTGCTGTGTGGGCGGGCGGGGGAGATCGAGTCGGAGATAGACGTAAGCAGTGCCTGCCAACCGGCGGTGCAGCTCACTTTGGTCGAACCCGCGAGCGTGCTGATAGAGGAATAGCAGGATGACCGATTCAAACCCGAAATCGGCCCTGCCGGAATCGGGATACCTGTCAGAGAACAACGTTCGCGGAACGTCGAGACCGGTGACCACCCGTGTAATGTGATCATGGAGGTCGCACAACTCTTCGGTCTGTTCGAGAAGGGGTTCTGCGATTGGTGGTGTTGTATCGGTGTCTGACATGGGGAGGGCGGGTGAGAGAAGGGAGCACGTCGCCGAACGTGGGGTGGGCAGGCGTAGATCGCGAACTGCTCGCTCGCTTGTATCCACCCCCGTTTGGCGACCGGCATACCCCTGTTACCGGAACATCTGGCTTATATCTTCTCATAAGTTATAGGGTGGCTATTCAATGGCTAGGAGAAACCACCAAGACTTATTACGGAGGGCTACTCATAGCTGAACGAGTTCACACATGAGTGGATCCGATACACAGTCAGCGCAGGCGGACGGCGGCGTGAGCACCCCGTCTGCATCGACGGGAACGACCTCGTCCGGCCAGTCAGCCGTGACGGGTGCTGCCGCGCGAGCGATAGACGAGTTGCCGCTCGCCGACCGCATGAGCCTCAAGCCGAAGACGCTCAAACGCCTCGGGATATTGGCCGGACTGTACGTCGTGACGATTGGGGCCGTGACGTTGCTCGACCTCCAGACACCCGAGGCAGCGGTGTTCGGGTCGTTCGTCCCGGCCGTGATTCTGCTTGCGTTCGTCTTCGAAACGATGGATTCGGCCGCCGGAATGGGCTTTGGGACGGCGCTCTCGCCGGTGTTGCTCATCGTGCTCGGGTTCGATCCGCTCGCGGTCGTGCCCGCGCTGTTGGTGTCCGAAACCATCACCGGGTTGCTGTCGGGATGGATGCACAACGAGTTCGAGAACGTTCGCGTCTCGCTCTCCCGACCATTCAACGAAGAGACGAAGGCCATCGCACTCATCACGGGCATCAGCGCGATCGGCTCGGTGGTCGCGGTGTTGTTCTCGTTCCTTGCGATCCAGTTCGATAAGTCTGTCATTTCGGTGTACGTGATGGTACTCGTGCTGTTGATGGCAGTTGCCGCGCTGTTCCGCGAGCGTCTCAAGCCCGCTGCTGACGCCGAGTACCGCCCGCGAATGCTCGTCGGTTTCGCGGCGCTTGCAGGGTTCAACAAGGCCATCGGTGGTGGCGGATACGGTCCCGTGACCACGATGGGCCAACTCTACGCTGGCATGTACGAGAAGGCGGCCTCGGCGATTTCGTCCATCTCGGAGGGTCTCGCTTCGTTCGTCGGCGTCATCACGTACTTCGGAATCACAGCAGCGGGCGTCGAACTCAACTTCATGTTGGTACCGTCACTACTCGCGGGATCGTTGCTCGCGGCGGTGTTCGCGCCGTTCAGCGTCCGAGTGATCCCGAACCGCATCTACAAGTACGTAATTCCGGGCTACGCACTCGCCATTGGGGTGATTCTGTTCGTCACGAATTTCCTCGTCTAGTCTGCCCGAATCGCGGCAAAACGTGGCTATCACCACCCATCGAGGCAGGCTCGATTCGTGGTGGCTGAACCAGTGCGTGAACATCAACCAGCAGTCATGAATATCAACCCAAGTCGAGACATCGACGAAACGAAAGCGTTCGTTTTCGACATACTTGTTGGAGTTGGTGGACTCATCAGCGTTGGATATGTCGGGTACGAGATGGGTGCATTTGCCGGGGTGACGGATACCATCCCGTTCATAGCCATCGCCAGCGGAGCGCTACTCGGAGCCTGTAGTGTGGCGATGATGGAAACCGAGCGATTCCACATCCTCTTTGAAAGACCGATTGTCGGGATGGTTGCGGCGACAGCCATGATGTGCGTCGTCGCTGGGGTCGTCTGGGCACTCTCACAGGCCGAGCCGTCACGAGCAATTTACACGGTCCTCGGCGTCATCGCTGCCGCAATCGTCACCCGCATTTGTGTGTTCGCCAGCCGTCGTGCTCGTTCGGAGGGGGCCGCCCAATGATATCTGTGAGATAGAGTCGAAACCACTCACCAACCGACTGATCGCCTTCGAATGTAGGCGGCTCGACGTCGAGGAGAGCGCGATTGCGCTCACCTCGCTTGTAGAAGGAACGGTCTCGGCAGCGGGGGTGGTAACGTTCTTTGTGATTGTTGTGCCCTCGGTCGAGCGGATGGAACACATGATCGACAGTAGGTCAACTATAAATACGCCGGAGTCACAGGGTGTCTGAGCGAGAGAACGGACGGAACTTTCTCCAGAAGACAGATGAGTGCTCGTTCTGCGAACGCCAGCAGAAACGTTAACTGTATGCTTTGCCTATGTTCGCGATAGCATACTGCGATGGCCCGGAAGAAAAAACTCAGCCCGAGTGGGGCGAAAGATGAGGATGGGAACTACCATAACGTTCATCTCAATCTACACGAGGATGAACTTGCAGTCGCCGGGATGGATATCGGTGATGAGGTATTCGTCCGTGTGCGAGAGGATACAATCATTGTCCAGAAGGCTGACCAGGACCATCTCGAACACAACTTCTAACGAAAGGAGAGCGAGCGTTCTACGGATCATCTGACCCACAGCCAAATCACGTCCGGTGTGTTGCCGTTTCATGATTCAGTACTGCCTCGACTTGGCAACTCTTTCCTACGCTCGCTGACGGGTCAGCGAGCAGTAGATAGTCGCATCGAACAATGGTTCTTGATGCGGTTCTGATGTTCTCGCAATATGCTCGGTGTCTCTCGACTCCCTCCGTGGGTTGCACAAGCCTTGGCGTCGTTCGAGTCAGTTTTCTCTGATCGTCGCAACGTTACCTCGTTCGTCGCGTTCGTGAGTGCAGTTATCAAGACCGAATCTCGCCACACCGTGAGTGAACTTGCCCGCGGGATTTCGCGTCCCGATGCGGACGCGAAATCCAGCCGCACCTATCGCTACTTTCTCGGTGACGCTGTGTGGTCAGCCATTGATCTCGCTCAGCACCAAGCTGCGTACATTTTCGACCAACTCGACGTCGGGGCTGGTGACGAGATTCTTCTCCACATCGACGATACCCACGTCTCAAAAACCGGCGACGCCACCGATGGCGTCGCCCGGTTGTACAATCCAGTCAAAGGAGAAACCGAGCTCGGGAACAAATTCGTCACGTCGTGTCTCCAAGTTGGGGAGATATATTTTCCATACCTCGCGCGAATGTACATCAAAGAGGAGCTTGCGCCGGATTTCGACGAGCCGTTCAAGAAGAAAACCGAGATTGCGGTTGAGAAGATCGTGACGCCGCTCCAGATTCCGTCTGGAGCGGCTCTCACTGTCGTGTTCGACTCGGCGTACTACGCTGGCGACAAGGTCAAACAAATCACAAATCAAGGGTATGACGTCGTCTGTCGCTACAAATCAAGCTATCACGTCTCTCCAGTGGGTGTCGTCTGGGACCTCCGCGTCGATGACTTCGCATCGACGCTGGAGTACGAAGACGTCACGATCACTGTGCGGGGGCGCAAGAAAACGTATAGCGTGGCGAGTGAAATCGTGGAAATCGAAGGACTTGGCCGGGTGAAATCGGTAACGAGCGAGACGGACGATGTGACTCGCCACTACATCAGTACGGATCTCGGCCGGCCAGCGGCCGAGATCCTCGAACTCGTCGAGCATCGCTGGAATATCGAAACGGTCCACGAGGAGTCGAATAAGCAATTCGGCTTCAAACAGTACGAGCTATGGGGAAAACAGGGAATCGAACGCTACATCCAGCTCGTGTTTCTCGCATGGACGCTGGTAACGCTCAATGAGCAAGCAGACGTCGGCTTTTGGGAAGATGGAGGCGGACTCAGCGTCCGCCTCAATCACGCACAAGCCGATCTTACTGCAGAGACAGTATTCCAGATCACCGAAGAGATCGACTCGTCGCTCCCGCGAGCGGAGCGACGAGAGGCCGTGCGTGAACGTGTCTATTTTTACTCGTGGTCCTCTATTGCGAATTTCTTTATTACAGATTATAGATAGTATATCCCATTCAATAAACTGTGTGATTTCTATACCAAGATTGTTCAGATGGCGATGTCATAATAAAACGAGTACATAACCTTTCTCAGCTTAGACAGAATTGTCTGAATCAAACGATCTTGCCAAGTCGAGGCCGCCGAGAGACAATGGGAGTACGCCGAGCGTTTTTAGTTGACGCTCTGCATTGTATGTAAGAATTTAACATAATTACCATGAGCACAACTGACTCGACACCGGATGCAAACGAGAACGCGAGCGAGCAGGGACAGGACGTCTCGACGATAGAGTTATTCTTCGATCTGGTGTTCGTCTTCGCGTTCACGCAAGTCACCGGCTTTCTCGCCCATCATCTCACGTGGGCTGGTGTGGCGAAGGGTGCAGCATTGCTCGCGGCGGTCTGGTGGGCGTGGGTCATGTACTCATGGTTGACGGGCGCTGTGTCTCCCCAAGAGAATCTGTTGCAACGAGTGGTAATCTTCGCCGCGATGGCGGCAATGCTCGTCGTTGCGTTGTCGGTCCCCGGTGCGTTCGAGACCACTGCGTTGCTGTTCGCTGTTGCTTACTTCGTGGTCCGGCTGCTACACATTGCTCTCTACACGGCTGCCACGCCGCCCGAAACGCGCGATGCAGTCCTCCGGGCCGCGCCGGGATTTTTGGGTGGCCCGGCACTGCTCGTCCTCGCCAGTTTCTTCGATGGTCCGCTCAAAGCGATACTCTGGGTCGTCGCAATCGCAATCGATTACGGTATTGTGTTCGTTCGCGGTGTTGAGGGCTTTCGCGTCAACGTCGAGCATTTCGTCGAACGCTACCGACTCATCGTCATCATCGCCCTCGGTGAATCGATTGTGGCGATTGGGTCCGGCGTCGGAGCGGGCGGGATCGCTCTCGGGCCGCTGGTGATTCTAGCTACCCTCTTGGCATTCGTCCTCATCGCCGTGCTGTGGTGGCTCTATTTCGATTACGTCGTGTTCGCTGCCGAACAGCGCCTCGCCGAAGAAAGCGGCCACGACCTCACACTGCTTGCACGCGATTCATACAGTGTGCTCCATCTCTCGATAATCGGCGGTATCATCTTCGTTGCCCTCGGTCTGAAACAGACTCTCGCACACGTCGGCGAACCGCTCGGAATTATCGCTGCGGTCGCGCTGTGCGGCGGTAGCGCGCTCTACCTGTTCGGGCATACTGCGTGGCGCTACCACGACCACGGAACCTACAGCACCCCTCGATTGATTGTGGCGGTCATCGCCTGCATATTCATCGGTGTAACGGTGCGGATTCCTGCCGTCGCCGCTCTCGCGGCTCTCGTGGTTTTGTTCGTCGGGCTTGCGACGTACGAGACACTGTACTCTGCGGACAGACGTGAGTTCTACGAGCAACAAACCGCTCAGTGAACAGAAACAATATAATTGTAATCCACTCTATTCAATTGAAATTGGGCAAGTAGCCACCATACACAAATATATTAAAACCACTTCAGAGCCCGTCCAAGAATTCCGCCGCACCAGTTCCCTGACGACAGCTGAAGATACTGCTGTACGATTCGACAGACCGATTCATCCGTCGACAAAAAAGAGAACCAGGCTCAGTTATCCGGCGATCGCGTCCGCCACTTCGTGGCCGTCCGGCCCCTGGCCGGACCGCCACAGTTTCAGCAGGTTGTGCGTCGCTGAGAACAACGACCACTCCGCTTGTGCCCCCGTCTCCCCGCGTAACAGGAATCGGTCGCAGCCGCGGGTGACATGCTGACCGAACACTGCTTCGACGCTCTGGCTGCGCTTGCGGTAGATGCCTCTCCCCCGTTTCGTCCGGAGTTTCCGCTCCATGCGTTCTTTCAGCCCGTACCATTTGGGGATCCGCCCTCGTGGCGGATCCGCCTCCCGAGGTTCTTTCCGTCGCTTCCAGTCTTTGGTCGTAGCGATGAACAGCTCCGTCTGCTCATCCGCTAACTGCGCGTTCGCTTTGCTCCAGTAGCCAGCGTCGGCAAGCGCCATCTCCGGGCGCTTGCCGTTCACCTCCTCGCAGTTCTCCAGCATCGGCTTGAGCTGCTGGACGTCGTTTGCGTCAGTAGTGATGTCCTGCGCGACGATGACCTGTGTGTCGCAGTCCACCATTGCTTGGCCGTTGTAGCCCTGTTTCCAGCCGTTGCTGGTTTTGAGAATTTGACTCGCTGGATCTGTTGTGTTTGCCTTCGTGTCCTCCGGAAGCTCCACCTCCTCCGGAGGTGTGGGCTTCCGGCCACGTTTCTTTCGTCCCATTTCTTCCTCTTCCTGTTCTCGCTGGCGGATCTTCTCGGCTTGTTCGTCTTTGAGTTGCTGTTCCTTGGCGTCGAGTCGGTCTTTGGCTTCCCGCAATCGGTTCAGTCGGTCCTCTTGCTCCCGGAGTTCCTCCGGGAGCTCGTCTCCGCGCTGTTCTGGACCGTATTCGTCATCCTCGGCTTCGTCGATCTCGGCGGCCTCGTCGAGGATGTCGTGGATTTCGTCGGTGATCTGCTCACGAGTTCGATTTTGATCGAGGGCAGCGTCGCCTTGGACGCGCCGGCCGTCCAAGGCGACTTCACCCATCTCAACCATGCCAGCTTCCCGACAGAGGCGAAGAATCTCAACGAAGAGGTGCTCGAACTCCTCGCGGTGGTTCTTGCGGAAGAGACTGATCGTGCGGAAGTCAGGATGTTGATTCGCAGCAAGGTAGCGAAAAGCGACGTCACGTTCGAGGAGACGGTCGAGTTTGCGGGAACTACGGACCCCGATACAGTACCCGAAGACGAGAATCTTGAGCATCATGACGGGATGGAAGGGCGGCCGGCCACGGCCGTCCGCCCGATCTTCTGGATAGAAGGGATCGAGCCGGCCCTCGTTGTCGAGATGATCGATAACGTCGGAAACGTAGCGTTCGAGCCCACTTTCGACACCCCCTACAGAATTGACAAAATGTTTTTGAGCTGAAAAGTACCGAGAACTTCTTTGACCTCACAGCAGAACTCACGATACTGTGAGTTCGGCTGTGGAAGTCTTCTCGCCTGGTCCGCTTCCGGTGGTTAAAGCCATCTGTGAGGAATGCGGCCTTATCGAGACTGTCAACGAACAGGTCGAATGGGATGACCAACAGTGCCGACTCTCGCCTGGTCATCGAACTATGGCACTCGTCATGAACTTCCTTGCTGAAGGACAGCCGATGTATCGGCTGTCCGAATTCTTCGAAAAATCCGACACAGCCAACCTCTTCGGCGAAAATATCTCACCTGAAAATCTCAGCGACACCACTTTCGGACGGACCCTCGATAAGATCGCTGACGCCAACCCACGCATACTCTTCGGGAGTGTGCTTGCTGAAGCCATCGGGCGTGAAGGCGTGACCACGAATGTGGTCCACGCCGACACTACTTCCAAGTCCGTTCAGGGTATCTACGAGGACGAAAACGACGAGTACGACCTCGAAATTACACAGGGGTATAGTCGCGATGGCAATCGTCACCTCAACCAGTTCCAAATAGGCCTCGCAGTCAACCGCAACGGCGTTCCCGTCATCGGAGATATCCTCGACGGGAACGACTCCGACACCACCTGGAACACCGAACTTATCGGCGAGCTCCGTCAGCGGCTCGCCGCTGACGAGCCTCCTATCTATGTCGCCGATAGCGCGGCAATGAGCGAAGATTCGCTGGATGAAGCCTCTGCTGCTGGCATCGACATTATCAGCCGACTCCCGCGCACCTACAACGCGGTCGATGCACTCATCGACCGCGCGTGGGAGATCGACGAGTGGAACGATCTTGGAAAATTTGTCAACGATGAAGATGACGAAGACGCTGCCTCCTACCAGATTCAAACTTTCCAAAAGCACATCTCTAACCACGATTTGCGGTGTGTCGTCGTCCATTCATCCACGCTCGATGGACGCACTAACCGACGCATTGACAATGACCTCGACAGCACTGAAGAGGATCTTGAGGACGCGGTCGGCCAGCTGGCCGACCGCTCATTCGCCTGTGAACCCGACGCTCAGGAAGCGTGGGAGACGTGGCTCGACGATCACGACGATTCCTGTTTCGAATTCGAGGCAGAAGTCGTCGAAACCGAACAGAAGAAGAGCCGCGACAAGCCCGGACGACCGCCGAAAGACTGGGACCCCTACGAAACCGTCTACAAGATCGCCGCCAGCGTCCAGCGGGACGCGGCGGCGATCGCCCACCGCAAGAAGAGAGCCAGTTGTTTCGTGGTCGTCACGTCGTTGGAAGATTCTGAAGAGTGGGCTGGTGAGGACGTTCTCCAGGAGTACAAAGAGCAACAGGCGGTCGAACGCCGGTTTCGGGTAGTCAAAGACCCCAAACGCGTCGGGCCGGTCTTTCTCGACCGGCCCGACCGCGTCGAAGCACTCGGCTACGTGATGCTGATGGCGTTGCTCGTCTATTCTCTCATTGAACGACGCGCACGCGTGGCTCTACAGGGTGCGGATGAACCAATGGACCTGGCCGGTGGGCCGACGAGCTTTCGGCCCACCGGCCGGCGAGTGCTTGAACGGTTCGAGAACATGCTCGTATCGCGGGTCGACGGGAAACGGGAGATACCAGACAACGTTGACGTGCCGAAGCGAGTGCTTGAGCTGCTCGATCTTGATGTCACCGCATATGGCATCGAATCGGAAGAGTAAGCGCGGCCAGAGAGGCAGACCTCTCTGGCTCGCGCATTCATTTCTCAAAAATATCTATTCAACTACTGGAATTCCAATAAGGTATTATTTATTTAGAGATATCCAATATCACATGACAAAATCTACCATCAACTCGATCTTGATCATAGGGTTTGCTCACAAGAACACATTTGGGTGTCGAAAGTGGGTTCGAGGCTATCGTCTTCGACCCACTCCGCGACGTTCTTCGGCAGGAGGTGTTGCTGATCTTGGTCGTATCGGATAAAGTTAGACGTCACGTGTGGATCCTTACGCTATACAGGAGTTTCCGCTAGATAAAATCTACGTCATGTGAACTCAGAATCCGTAGAATCTGATTTCCTTGCCGATGTTTCTTGGACAGGCTCTTCAGAAACCCAAATTACGCAGGGACAGTATATAACAAATCAACCTAGCCGTCTTCAGACAGGGCTGAACTTCCCGTTGCTAGTCCCTGTACACCGCACACCAATCCGGCGACTTCTATTGTTTCCAGTATCTCCTCCTCACTTGCACCAGCATCGCGTGCCTGTTGTGCGACGATCTCAACACCGTCTGACTGTGATCTTCCCGCGTCGAGAGCCATCATTATCAACAGTTTCGTTTTCACCGACAGTGCTCCTTCTGAGAATACCTCCTCGTACACCGTGTCGAATGGTTCTCCAAATGCTGGGTCCAATTCGGCGATTTCATCAATGAACTCGGGTGCCTCTGCTGGCATAATCGCTATTCCTCATTGACGTTATTTAGGTGTTGTCTTTCATTTCACGAATGTCCAAATTCTAATGACATCTACTCATTGACCGGTCCCGCGGACGAGTTGGTTGGCCTTATTACCGGCAGCCTCGATCCCATCCAAGGATTCATGCAGCAGAAATACGAGATGGAGGGAGACATCCAGAAGGGCACGCGACTCGCTTCGACGGTAGGACAACTTACAGACCTGCTTCCCGACTGAGACTGTTGAAATCAGGAAGGTTGGTTTCTCATGCGCGGCGGATGGTGGAAATAATCATGGCAGTTTAAATTTCTCAGAAGTCTATGTATGACAAATTCATCTAGCCGACATCAGGGCCGAGGAGATACCATCACCGGCTGAGTAATCGAGCAAAAAGGAATTTTCGTTGGGAGCGTGCAGTATATCCGCGCTTAGCGGCACGTTCGCGCGAATTAGATAGAGAAATTCGACTGGCGGTCTATTCGCCAGTGTAGCTCTTATGTGGTTTCATAGATAGAACCGTCCACCTGACTTCAGACCTATCAGCAAACAGGTGGTTTGTAGAAATCCAAACGCCGAACCTCTGATCTTCCAACCGCCGCGCAAATATTATAGCAGTATATAGTTTATAGACGGAGATATGCTCCTCTGTAGCCTTGAAGAGGTTGTAATCGGCGGAATTGGCGATTTTGGTGTTTACTCGTGCTTAGTCCAATAAGGACATGTAGATTTATCCACCTCCCCGCCCTCCCCCACAGCGAACACAATGCCACAGCCCAGAACCACGGTTACTCGCCCCGAGAACAGTGCTCGAGCCAGCCAACGCAGTGGAGGTGCGTAGCGTGGTACGGATCGATGCAGTCACCGAGGACTTCCTGACGGACAAGGGCAAAGGCCAGGGTGGCGAGAGCGGTAACTACCGCCAGGACGCGGGCCGAGAGCTCGATCGATTCGTCGGCTTCCTTTCCAGTCACGAGGAGAGTCCGACGACGTTCGACGAGTTGGAATCGGGTCATCTTCGCGAATACGCCCGTCATCTCACTCGTCAGGGCTGGACTGCGGGCACAGTGCGTACCTACTACGCGTATATCTCAGCGTTCTGCGGCTGGGCCGTTCGCGAAGGCCACCTCGCCGAGAACGTTGCTCAGCGCCGTAATGCGACCGAGCCCATCCCAGACGACGGCGGTCACAAGAGCGGCGACCAACAAGCCTGGTCCGCCGAGGATCGCCGGCAACTCACCACCTTCGTCGACGAACAGGCCAGCACTGCGATCGACAATGTTGGTGAGGACCGGGAAGCAGCGATCAAAACCTGTCGCGACCGCGCTCTGGTCTACCTGTTGTCGTACTCCGGCGTACGAGGTGCAGAGATCCTTCGAGACCGGAGCGACAAGCGACGCCAGGGACTTCGGTGGGACGACGTCCACCTCGAAGATCGCTATGCGACGGTCTTCGCGAAAAAGCAGCGCCTCGACGATCGAAGCCTTCCCAACCCAGTGATTCATCCCCTGCAGATGTATCAGAAGGTCCTCGACGCACCGAGCGAGAGCTGGCCGGTGTTTCCCTCGTTTCATCGCCCAACGCTCTCTCAGCAGGTGACAGATGCGCTGGACCATCGTGGATATACCAACACGGAGATCGAGGAGATGCGTACCAACCATTCGTTGATCGAACTCTGCGTCAAGTACGACATCGAACCACCGTCAATAACGACCGATGCCGGTAGGCACGTTCTCAAACGACTCTGCGAGGAGGCGGGTATTGAACTAGATGACGGCGAGGAATATCTAATGCCTCACGGTGCTCGGCGCGGTGCTGGTGAAGTTCTCGTCCGTACATCAGGGCATGCAGCCGCCGCCCGAGCTCTTGACAACTCCGAAGAAGTAGTCCGCGAGCATTACTCACATATCGAAGCTGGTGATCTTGCTGATCAAATGACTGATGCCTTCAAAGAAGCTGATAGCCAACAATCCACTGAGAGCGGTGAATAAGGCGAGCGAGTGGGAATATCCTGTTGTTGAACTCGAGTATTGTTAGATGCCTATACATCGCAGTGTGTTGAGCTTAGATTCTTGCCGTTTGGATTATAGTAGGGCAATTTCCGATGAAATTTATTTCGTGGGGGTTGGATTTCTCATCTTCACGATCGTGACTGAATGCCAGAATCCAAATCCATCGTGAGTTGCTTCTGTTTTCCATCTGTTTATCTGTAACAGCCTTACGGATATTAATTAAACCGACGGCAAAAATCGCTCTCGGTTACACATATCCCAATCAATATCAATAGATAGAACAGTCTGAGCCTGGATTACCAATAAATACCGATTACGTTTGCCTCCAAATGTGCGTCAGAGTTCCCTTCAGACCCCTCGTTTGGACCAGACGCTTCTTCTTTACGGTACTCTGTTCGCAGTGAAAATTCATCTTTTGAGAAGCCATCTTTGGAGACAACTTTGATGAATTGGTTGTATGTTTCTTTCAGTAGAGTATTTTGTTGTTCGAATTTTACTTCACCTTCCGGTGAATAAGCCTCTATCGCCTTTTCCACAATTTCTTCAATTTCCTCTTCACTTACTTTTGAGGATGTTTTGGTGCTTAGAAATTCGGCAAATTCTTTCACCTCTTGTCTATCAACATTCAAGGTCGCATCTGACACATTGATACTCTCTTCAAAGCTAGCCATGGCTGCATCTAGCCGGCTTTCGAGATTTGAATTGAACTCCTTAGCCTTATTTTGAGAAATGCTTTGGAGCACACGGATTAGCTTCATTGGATACCAATCTGGCTCTACCTGCTCGACGCGACAGAATACCCGAAATTGCTTCTCAGATGCCAATGTTTGGATCGGTTCTGTCCAGAGTGCAGGTTTGTCAAGTAATGCCACAACGTTTAGAATCTCACCCTCCGTTCCTTGCAAAACATCCTCGTCTGAAGAAAGAGATAGACCATCAACCTCAATTCTGATAGGTATCTTATCTCCCAAACTCTTTTCAATAATTTGCATCGTATCGTCTCCCGCAATTTCCTCGTCCGATACCGTAGTCTCGGCATACTCAATTACTTGATGCAACCTATAAAGAGAATGCAACTGAACAACTCCTTGAAATTCCAATACATCACCTCGCTCCAAATCTGTGAGTTTGAGAGAATTCTCAAGCTCATAATTTTCATCTGAATCAAGAGATATTTTCTGCGAAACTTCCTCATGTTCGTAGAGACGAGTGAACTTTGATTGGATTAGGTCAAATGAATACGTACTCTCCGTTTCATGACTTTCTTGAGAGGTATTCCGCCCGCCAGCACTAGCACTTGCTGGACCAGCGTTCAGAGTGAGACTTGCGTTCTTTCGACTTTCCGTGATATTACCTTCTCGGTCTCGCTGTTCGGCAGCTACACGTCCAGAATTGGTGGAAGCTAATAGACTTTGAACACTGCGCTGATCAATATAGACGAACTCACGAAGCGGGGGAAAACTTTGACCCTCTTCTGCCGGTCCAGATATATGTCCAAATAACCAGTTGCTCCAAGGATCACCCTGAGAATTCATGATTTTGACTCCATTCGACGGTCCGCAGCAACTTGTAGATGCTCCATCCTAATGTCTGATGTTCCATCTTTTAGGGCGAGATATTTTGCTTGTGAGATTATAGCATCTAAATCAGCACCAGTAAAACCCTCAGTTTGTTCCGCGACAAGCCCAAGGTCTACTTCATCATTGATAGATGTCTCGCCGAGGCTAATCTTCAAAATTGATTCGCGAGCTTCAGGGTCAGGAAGAGTAAATTCGAGTTGCGTATCAAAACGACCAGGCCGCAGGATAGCTTGGTCGATCTCATCCTTGAGATTAGTAGCCCCAATTACGATGATCTCTCCCCGTTCATCAAATCCATCCATCTCTGAGAGCAGTTGAGCAACGATTCGACGCTCTGTTTCATCTGCCTGACCACGAGGGGGAGCCATGCTATCTAATTCATCGAGAAAAATGACGGACGGATTCCCCGTGTTCTCCGCTGCTTGTTCTGCCTCAGAAAATATGTCGCGTATTTGACGCTCGGTTTCCCCGTAGTACTTGCTCACGAGTTCTGGGCCACCGATTATGAAGAGTTCTCCATCGATGTGATTAGAGAGCGCCTTGGCCGTACGAGTTTTTCCAGTTCCAGACTTTCCGTGAAATAGTAATCCGCGTGAGAGAGATATATTGAGCTCGCTGCGTAGATCTTCACTTTCGTCACTAAGTGGAGAGATGATCTCTTCGCGGAGTCTACGCTTTACGCTGGCGAGTCCTCCTATATCTTTCAGCTTAATGTCAATACCCTCTTCATATTTCCAATCATAGGCATTGCCTCCTGAACTCGGACTAATGTCGTCTATATCTACTGCTTTATCATCATATACACCATGGTATGTAAATATAGGTGTGATTTCAATAGTTTGACCAACACTGACATCATCAGGAACACGAGTAACCGTAGACAAAGAGTCGTTAACCCGTACGATAGCTTTTTCATTATTCACATCCTCAACAACACCGACCGTATTACCGGAAGACCACCCACTCTGAGACCATATTTCAATGGCCCTATCATCGCCCCGGGAGCGTTCCTGAATTCTGACTACATCGCCCGGTTTCACCGACTCTGAACCCTGATCGGTAGGAACACCGTTTTTTACAGTTTCCTCATCGCCATTTCTACGCCAAATTAAGAGGTCTGAGTCTGGAAACGTTTCCATAACCAGTCCGGAATGAGTACCTGAATCCATCTTTGTGTTGAATATTAGGGGAGAGATAAAAACCCACGCCTCATATAGTTAACTGAAACAATCGGTAGTCCACCCTCAATGAATTCACCTCGACGATCACAACCGACTCAATCGATAGTGTAGCCGGGGTCATGAAGGGAATCAATGCGTCATCGACCACAGGGAAACGCTGAATCCTGTCCAGTGTTACTCGTACTTAGCTCTCTAACCCCGAGTAGACTTTCCCGAAGGCCCCCTCTTCTACCGTCAAAAATCCGTTATCCGTGTGCTTTCACGCGCCTCAGTAACACCCTTCAGATCAATAACTTCCTTCTCCTGAGTCCGATTCACAAGTACCTCAGTCTCTTCACCAGCACCGGATCGACGTAAATTCACCAATGCCTCAACACCCTCTTTCAATTCATCCAGCCGACCCTCCATTCCCATCGTCGACAGCACCGCCCGATCTAACCCATCACGCTCCGACTCTTTCTGTCACCACTAACGCCTCGGTTGTACCCGACACCGAACTCTCTGAGGCTATCCGGACCCCAAGAGGTGGACCCTGCAGTAGCGGCTGCCAGAGCCGGCCAGTCCCGATGTGATTCTTCCTATATTAGATACAGTTATTAGAGCCGTGGAGACCGGTTATTTATAATTAAGGGACTGCACCTTTCCTACAATGCCTCCAGAGAATGGAGACCTCCTCTTAGCAGATCGGGCTATTACTTCAGAAGACGACGATGAGTTTGGACATAAAGAATATGCAGACAGTTTGGGGCGAATTCTACAAAATGCGAATCCACCGTGGCACATCGGTATTTTCGGGGAGTGGGGTGCCGGTAAAACGTCCATAATCCGGATGCTTTTCAACCGCCTCCGGACCGAACGGAAGTTTGAAGATACGGTATTCGTTGAATTTGATGCTTGGTCCCATGCTGAGGGATCTATCCGAACCGAATTACTGCTTGAACTAGACAAAAAAATTGGTAAAGAAATAAAAGGAGACAGTTCTGACGGTGTTCTCGGGGAGGACGATATTACAGGCCGGCTGTACGATGTGCAGGAAGAAGAGCAGGTTTCAAAGCCAGCTAATCCAAGAGAGATCTTAGTAAATTTCTGGGAAGAAAGCCCGGCACTCGCGATCAGTTTCATCGTTATCGGTGGGGTGGCAGCAGCATTAGAGTATGGGGGTTACTCAGCATTGGCGTCAGTGGCGGTAACGGGGTTACTGCTTCCGATCCTGGGATACATCCTCCAGCAATTGGACACGGTAGCCCGGACAATTCAACGGAAGTTCCTTCATCCGCGAAAGGAATGGTCGGGGTCGTATCAACGCATCTTCGAAGACATAATTGAGGCATCTGATGCAACGACGGTCGTGATCTCGATCGACAACTTGGATAGATGTGAAAGTGCGACGGTCTACGATGTTCTTGTCTCACTCAAGACGTTCCTAGAGAACGACCGTTGTATCTATCTCATCCCTTGTGATGACGAAGCACTGGAAAGCCATATCAAATCGATCGACAAGAGCGACTATTTCGATACCGAGCAAAACGAACGGGAGTTCCTCAGAAAATTCTTCCAAACACACATCCGGATCCCGCCGTTCCTGCCGGAGGACATTGAAAAATACACCAGAAAAGAAAACAAGAAACTTGCGAGCCCGTTCGAGGAAAAAGCCCTTGATGTAATCACTAACGCGTATATCGATAATCCGCGACGGATAAAACATGCACTCAATCGGCTTGCGACGCTTCGAGTATTAGCAGAGGAGATAGAGCAGACTGGAGACTTAACTGATGGCAAAGTCACCGATGATATCCCGTTTCTTGCTAAGGTGTCTATCTTGGAGGAAGAATATCCCGAGTTCTATAAAACGCTGTTAGAAGATCCGCGAATGTTGGGCAATATTAACGACTATTTCCGGGACCAGCTCAGTGATTCAACTGACAGTGATCGGATCGAGACCATGCTGGATCCGACCGATGGGACGGAAAACGATGGAGAACAGGAATCGCGTTTGGAAGCTTTCCTCCGATCCACTCGTCGTATCCATGTTGAAAATCCGAATCCCTTCCTGAACCTGTCTGAGCCATCCTATGCAACGAGTCTCACCGACGTTGATACCTTCTTACAGAACCTCCGGACAGGGCAAGAGGAGGATGTACGGAAGGAACTTGAGCAAGTTAAGGACTATAGTCCATATACAGATGCGATAGCGAGTACCTTTGCAGAGTATACCAAGAAGCGAAGAGAACAGCCCTTGTTCGGGAATATCGATACTACCATTGCGGTCTTCGATGAGTTTGATGAACAGTCCCAGGACCGGTTGATTCAGCTCCTCGGAGACTATCTAACGGTTGATCTTGGCAAAGGATTTTTGACTGATCTCGATCCTAATGCCGTGTTTCCGATTATTGTTCAAATGCAGGATTCCGACTCAAAGGCACTGCTGGAGGAGTATACTCGTCTAGTCGTAGCCGATCATGAACTCCGTGAAAATATTTTGCAGGCTTTTGTAGACAACGCGGAAGCAGTTCCACGCGATATCGCTCGGAGGGTTGGAAACCAGGTCAGGTCACTCGGCGACGATGGACTCAAGACTGCACTCGATGTCATCAACCGGTCACCAGAGGCAAAAGATCGATTGATCCGGTCGGAGGTGTTGAACTCGGTTGTCTCGATGATTGGGATTGATGACAACAAAAACAGATTTACAAACACAGAATATTATACGCGCTTTGAGGACGTAGCGTCCAAGAATGCCCGAGGAGCATACGTCACACACCTTCTGGGCCTGAGACAGGAGTATTCCGGCAACCAAGAACAACAGGTTGACCAGGAACTCTCAGATCTACTGTTAGATCTCAAAAGGGAACTCTTAGAAGAGAGCGGACAGGAGGTCTTCACGGATATTCGAGAGATAGTTGAGAGTCGTGAGAATCAAGAACCAACTAATCTCGTTGAGGTTTGTTTTCACTTCTATAGTTCATTTTCTACTAAAACACGCCAAGAATTCCACAGTTGGATCGCTGAGTTGTTCCGAAACTGGAATGCTGCCAATACAGAGACTCTTTTCAATTTGGGTAAAGAGCACGATGTATCTATCATCGAATCAGAAGACGAGGTTGATGCAATCCTACAGCAGATACCGAATTCACTGAACAACAAGGCACTGGTCACAGATGTAATCGTGCCTACGATCCCGCCCGAATTCGACCAACAACTCTACGAGAAGACCAAGAATCTCATTAGGAACAACAATAACAACCACAATCAACTCGGTAGAGAGATTTTCTCGGAACATCCAGACCGGTTCGAACCGATTTGGGGCGAGATCATTGATCTTTGCGGCGACGTGGCAGATAGACAGAGAAATGCCCGTGAAAAGAGACCGTATCTGGAAGTCGGGGCAGGAATTTTCGCATCACTTGAGGGTCCAGAACAAGAGAATTATATCAGCCAACTCACCAATCTTCTCAGTAGTAATCGGAACGAGTATCAGTTGTATCGGGACCTTTGGAACAAGATCGCTACGGAGGTCGATCCTGATCGGAAGGAAACTGTCGCAGATGATGTCAGTGCCGAACTGGTCCAAGCGTTCAATCGCAACCAAAATTCCGGCCAGCTCGATGCACTGATAGAGGTCTTAAGCTCTATTCCAGGGCATTTGTCCGCTGAAGAGGGACGACGGTTCATGGATCGATTTAGTAAACAGCTCACCGACAACCAGATCAACCAGAATCAGAAAGCACAGGTCTTAGACCAGCTCTCGGAGTTTGACAGGTGGTTCGGGAAAGAAAGCCAGATACTAGACCGCGTAGAGAATCTTGTGCAGCGGTCAAATCACAATAACGTCGTCCAGAACGCCGAGACGCTAATCACAAAAATTGAGAAAATGGGTAAAGCCGACCAAACACGGATAGCCCAGATTCGGGAAGACTACCTTTCCGACTAAGACTAGTTTCACACCCCCATCTTTGAGTTCTGCTGTTGGTGACATCTTCGTGGAGCTGTGGCCCGATACAGATGGCGGATTTCCAGTCACGTTGCACGTACCTTCGGGGCTCCACTAAGGCACCGTCCAGCTCTATGGGACTACTTTCCCACTCGCCCGTCTGCCAGCTACATGGGACCGTTGATGAGATCGTTTCTAGAGCCCTGGATACTCCCTGTAAACATACTCTCGGAACTGTTGGATGGATCAGAAGACGAATCCTGTGACCGGGTCTTTGCCGAGTCTCGTGCCTCCTCAAATTCGTCCTCAGAGACAGACTCCTCTTCTGAGGCAACAGTCAAGCCGTGTTCTTCCCGATGTTGCTCCAGATATTCCTTATGAGGATAGTGGCGCGTCTCTTCTGGTAGTATGAGATCAGTTCCCTCTAAAGATACGAAATCATCATATCCCGCTACCTCCGGTTGATCGGCGACTACAATCGTATACTCATCAGAGACCGCTAACCAGCCAGCGTCAAATGCCCAATGGTGTAGCCGACAGAGGGCAATCCCGTTCTGTACAATATCTGGGCCGCTGTCGCCAACTGCCATGATATGGGCTGCTTCGATCTCATAGCTTCCATCAGAACTGGCCCTACGTGCACCACATATAGCACACCGGTGATCATATACAGAATACACCATGTCCCGGAACTGCGAGTCCCGCTGCTTTCGGGTAACGGTAACTTCGTCTCGTTCAGCAACACTCGGCATTTCAGACGTCTGGGTCGTTTTGGTAGACGGCTGTGCCGGTGATTCTGTGGACGTTTCGGTTTGTGTGGAGGGAGATTGGTCCTTGTCAGCTACCGATCCTGAGGATACAACTGGCCCTGATTCTTCTGAGGAGTCGTCTAAGGACTGATTTGTGATCGATCCTGTGGTAGTCATCGATTCGTGCGATGTCTCTGTCTGTTCAGTGGTTTCATTCGGTTGCTCTACCAGCGACTCCAGCCGCGCGAGTACCATCTCTTTCCGGGTCGATTTTTGTGCCGCATCGAAGTGGTGCATCGCCCGTTCCAACCGCTCACGAGCAGATTCGATGTCGTCATCTTGGATCTTGATTTCCGCAGCAGACTCCTCGAGATTTCCGATGAGATGATGGACAAGGGTCTCCTGAAGTTCCGATGGTAGTCGTTCGATATTACTTATTTCTTCAATCCCGTCTTCGAGAACAGAGACTGCTTCCTCCCAACGCTCATCATCCGCAAGCAATCGTTTGTGTGAAACCACAAAACTCCGGTAAGAACGGCCATAGGGAACAGGAAGCTCGGTTTCCCAGTCTCCATGTTCGTTGGATGCGATATCCCTCGCCTCTGAGAATCGGAGAAGAGCCTCGGTATGATTTTCCTCAATACGTTCAAGATGGCCTTCGACTGCCTTCTGCCGGTAGTTGGATTTTTGGTCCATAACCGGGTCATCGAGCGAGGAAAAGAGCTTCGTGGCTGCGTTGTACACTTCTGGTTTTCCCTGCAAGCCATAGGTGTCTGAGGAGACAGCATCCCAGTAGAGATAGTTCGCCAGCGCGTTAACAAACTCGCTGGTGCCTTGGAACGCTGCCGGCACAACCGCTTGCTCCCAGTGGATACCTCGTTCTGCGATGGTAGCGTTCTCTGTGGCCTCTTTGACGGCTACAAATTCATCGTACGATAGGTCAGGATCAGGTACAGCCGATTTTATATATGCCCGTATGTTCGATATGTTTCCGCCTGCTGCTATGACCAGCCTTGCCAGTTGGGGTGTTGGCATCAAGGTGTTTTGACCGGTAAGAACTATCCCAAAGTCAGCAGGTGATGTTGCTGGATCAGACTCCTCTACGTACTGTTCCAGATAGAGGTTCTCTACGTCGGTTTGGTCAACTGTAGCAAGATGCTCGTGCTGGTTATGAAGATCTAAGCGGTGCTCTAGCTCATCTCTCGATGTGATATAGTAGTATTTTTCATGGAGTAACATATTCTTGAAAAACCGGGGTGCATTAGTAGCAAGTTCACGACGGTAATACTCGTTATAGTCGCACAGACGATTCATCACCGAAAGATACGCAGGGAACTCAAAGACATACCGAGCGTCCCGAAGACATTCGAAAAACGCTCGTTTGGTAGATAGCTGTTTGTGAAATTGTGTGAGTCCGTCAATAAGTGATCGCGTCTCGGTGCCTTCGACCAAGCGATCGAGACAGGTCAGTGAGTAGGCACAAGGGACCTGGGCCGTGGTCAGGATCTCATCCCCGAGTCTGATTGTTAAGGAGCTACGAGAATTATCGATCTGGTGATCAGGTGGTTCGATTTTGAGATCGATTCGTATTCCTGAGAAGGATTCGTCCGATACCGGGTCTGGAGGCGGTGATTCTCCGATCTCGTTGCCGGAAGGATTCGGAGAGACCGCTGGTGACGGATGGATCGGAGTATCTCGTGTTGGTAGTTCCTCGTCAGGAACCGGGTGAATATCGGTGTTGATGATCCCGATGTCCTGGTTGATATCGACAGTAGCGTTTTTCGAGATATGGCTGGCAGATACTGGTGATGACAGGGAAACCGTTAAATGGCCTGTGTACTTCGAAACCGAACTCTCTGATGGATCGTCCGATATAGGCGCGTCCGTAGTCTGAGTGGCTGCAAGTTCAAGACAAGCGGCTGTCAGTTGCTCCGATGTGGGATAGACCCGTCGAAACACTACCATGTCATGATATTGCAAACGGCATGGAATAAACATGTTGTCCTTACTTACTGCTATGTAGGATACTATGGACCGTCACAGGACCGAATGGATCGGTGTTTCCTCTTTGAAAACCTGTTCGACCGTCGCGTTATCCGGGAGGATGGACTTGATCGTAGACACATCAAATCTATCCTACCGCATTCCTTGTGAGGACTTCTGCGCCACCGCCCTTAGTGTAGAAGATGCTGGCTGAGATGTCCCGACCCGGAAAGCACTGTGAGACGATATGATAGTAGACGCTGATCTGCTTACAGTACTAGCGTGTCATAGAATACTTCACGTACCTCACCAAGAACCCAAGAAACGGTATCTGAGAAACAGCCAGTATTGTCGCAATTCAGAGCCGGCGGTAGCGGGCCTCTCGACCGAGATGTGAAAATCATGCCAACCGTTCTATGACACTCTGTACAGTACTCCAGTTTGGCGTGCCGCTCGCGATTAGTCTTGTAGTAGATTAGGATGGTGTAGAACTGTTCTCAAGGCCTGGATCGGCCAATCGCAGTTTGCACGATCAGTGTAAAGAACGCAGATTTTCGGGATCATTGCTGCCCGTTTTTGGGGGTGAAATTACGTCACACGGAAACCAAACCCGGAAGTTCGCGGTGTATGATGACTTCTGCACCACCACCTATCGAACTAGAGGAATAGGAATTGACCCATGATATTTGCAAGCGCTAATAAGTTTTCTATACATCAGTAGATCAGGATGGATACTCGATATACTACATCATTTAAAAAAAAATCAAATATGTCTTGCCAAAAAGTAGAATCAGATTCTTCAATCAACTCAGGATCAGCCTCATCCCATTCAGAGTATGGCCTTCGTTCATGTGTCTCACCGACTCCACATTCTTGATTTCCCCCGTCCAATTTCGAGACTAATTGTGCAATCTGATTCCCATCAATTAACCCAATACCAAGTTTTGATGCCTTCTTTCTTGCCTGAGGTGTGAAATCAGAACTACAGACAATAATAAACATATCGAAGTCATACTCAATCATCACACCTGCATACTGCTGAATGGCAGGTCCTCCAACCTTATTCCCGGACCCATATCGCTTCATCTGCATACCAATCCGCGTAGCACCTTCACATGCTACTGCGTCTACTCCATTGTCGCGACTGGAGTGGGTCACTTCCAGACCATCCCATCCTTGAGACATACAAAGTGCCCTCGCCATTTTCACCTCAAATTCATCAGGATCCATTTGTTGGAGAAAGTGCTTGTATCTTTCCACAGAATAGGATTCCATACTCAGATACAGCAATCTAATCACGAAACAACTTGTAACCAGGGGTGATAAGAGGGTCGGTCAAATGCTTGCGAATGAAATATATTATCACCCTCATCTATGGAGCACAGAGGACAATGAGCGAATCGAGAGCAATAGGGAATTCAGATACGTGAATACAACGTACGCTCATCTGTAGCACATTGTTGATGGCGTTCCCTCCGGCAATTCTGCTCTTTCAGCAATGAACAGAGAAATGTTCTGGGAACTGTGCTACAGCCTGATTGCTACTCTCGCTTCGATTGGGTACACTTGATCGGTGAAATCCTATTGGTGAGAATAAAAGCATGCCAACCTACTCTCGAAGCTATCTGATGAAAACTGCGAGATAGCGGGAGGTGGATTTGAACCACCGATCTGCGGGATATGAACCCGCCGGAATCTCTGGCTATCCCATCCCGCTATCGCTCCCTCAATCTCGGACGCCAGTAAGAGTAGCGAAACTCCCACAGATTGGTGAACGAGGCATTCCGGATCACCGTGGCGTGGCTACTGACGCTTTAAGTGATTCTGGCGACAAGGTGAAGATACGAGAGAGGCCCGTGAGTTTGCCTTGTCTGCCGCTCTCTACAAGAATTTGGGTGAGTGATATCGCTGTCACTCCGAGAAACCGGTGACACTCTATAAGTGGATCCCATTTAGTTGAGTGATGACACGGATGTGGTGCCTGCCGACGGAGATCCTCTGTGACGATCATCTCCGCGGGGAGCACGCAGAACACCACCAGCTTGTGGGGACTATCCAGAGCCACCCGCATGGCGAGGCGATCGCTGAAGGCCACGCCGAGAAGGGCAACATCGACACGACGCGGCTGGAAGAACGCCACGCCCGGCTCGCCACAGAGATGGAACGACGCGACATGAACCACGACTCACCGCTCGCTTACGACGGCCCCACCTACGGGGCTGGCGCGATCGATCTCGAAATGAACCGGACAGATCTGCCCGATCGATGCGAGGACTGTGCTGCCAGAGCGCGAAAGCATAGTCGATCACAGTAACACACTCATCCGATCGCTTAGAGTGAGCGGGAGACCACAACACAGACGCTCAAAGATCGGATTGCTCCGACGCTCATTCCTCCCGGGATGGTGGATCAATAGGGATGTCACCGCGTTCGACGGCGGGAACGAAGTCCCACGTGTAGTAGTGACTCCAGCCTTCGACGCTGCTCAGGTCGATATCGTCGACGACGATACACTCCGTTGCGTTGGGGAACTCCTCGGCGAGTATTCGAAGACGGTCAGGACGCTCGGGCCAGTATTCGTAGCGGCCGAACTCGTTTTGCTCGCCGAGACGATCGATACCCTTCTCGTAGTATCGCTCCGAGAGCGCTTCGATGCCGGGAATGTCGGCTTCCTCTTTCAGAATCTGGTTCCCGATCGCCCAGACCTCGTGGTCGGTGTCGTGAGCGAGGTGACGCACCCACGCGAGTGGGACCGCCTCGTGCTGGGGATGGGGATTCACATCGACCGTCCAGTCACGGTCGAACGCGAACACCATCATAGGCACTCCACCGCGTTCGGAGCCATTGTACAGGGCACAGTGCCCAGAGATATAATACTCTGCCAACGTTCAACTGATCATGGCCGGACATGATAGAGTTGAGGGCGTCCTGCTGGGATTGGCCTGCGGCGACGCGCTCGGTCGGCCCGTGGAGTTTCGCTCGCCGAGAGCTATCGAGGCCGAGTACGGCACGCTCAGGGAGATGATCGGCAACGGTACTCACGGCAAGCCCGCTGGGACCATCACCGATGACACCGAGCAGGCGCTCTGTATCGCACGGAGTCTCGTCGAGCGTGGCGAGTTCGCCCCGGACGACATCGCCGACCGGTTCGTGACATGGTACAACGGCGGCCCGTTCGATATCGGGATCATGACCGCCGATGCGCTGGGACGCATCGATCAGGGGGCGTCGTGGGACAGCGCGGGGAAGGAGGTCTGGGAGGCAAAGCCCGAAGGTTCCAATGCTGGCAATGGCAGTGTAATGCGGTGCGCGCCGCTTGCACTCGCGTTCGCCGACAATTGGGATACCCTCCAGCGGACGAGCCGTGACTCATCACGGATCACGCACGCCGATCCCCGATGTACACACGGCTGTGCGGCCCTGAATCTCACTATTGCCGCACTACTTGATGGCGACGAGCAACCCCTCGACAGAGCTCTCGATGCGTTGCATCCCGACGCTCCCGGCAGTCTTCTTGATGTTCTCGAACCGCTCCCCGACGGCATCGATTCGAAGGAATTGCAGAATTCCGGATTCGTCCTCCACACGCTGCAGACCGCACTATATCACGCACTGACGGTTGATTCTGCCGAATCGGCCATTGTGAACGCCGTCAACGAGGGCGGCGATACTGACACGATTGGAGCAGTCGCCGGAGCAGTTGCTGGCGCACGCTTCGGTGCGTCGGCGCTGCCCGATACCCTGTTGCACGTTCAAAATCAAATCACCAGACGGAACGACCGGGCCTGAATCTGGACTCCATCAGTAGAGTTGGTGAAACAATGGAACGATTCCTGATAGAAATGGCTGAACCGGCCGATAGATCTGCCTGATTCGTCGAGCTCCTTTCAGAAAATACAGCCGCCTGAGAGCGATGCCTCTCAGGCGGCGACACCTGTTTTTTGGACAGGTGGCGCGATCGTCAGATAAGCCGACTCGGTGACCGTATCAGCCCTGGTTTGTTCTGCCGTTGTGCCGTGAGAGACGCTGCAACCAGCGCTACTGCCGAGAGAACGACGTGAGTCTCGACGTTGTTCTCTTTGCGTGCGCGGACGCGATCAAGCCCGGTAAAGGACTTCAGACGCGAGAACACCCGCTCGACACCTGCCCGCAGGTGTCGATGCATCCGCTCTTTAATCGCCTGGAAAATGTACGTCTCCTCGACGCTTCCGACGGAAACGCCGTACTCTGAAAGTTGCTCCTGTGGCAGCCGTTCCAAGGCATCGTATGGACTGTCGATCTCCTCACTGTGTTCCTTGAACAGTTCCTTGATTTCGTCCTTGATCGTCGCTAACGGCGACGATCGGCGAGGATTGATTGCCGTCAGCAACGGACAATCGAGCTGATCCTGACAGAAGTCGCGGTTATCCTGACTGTCAAAGCCGGCATCGGCGAGGGCTGCCTGGAGATCGTCAGTGTCGTACCGCTCGTTGAACTCCTCAACGAGCGGTTCGAACGCCGCACTGTCGTTCCTCTTGCCGGTCTCCATCGTGATGGCGACCGGCAGCTCCGTTGCCGCATCCACCACAAGAAACACCTTGTACCCGTAGAACGATCCTTCGTGTTTCCCCCAGCTCGCACCTTCAACTTCGCCATTTTCGATCTCATCACGCGTATTCGCCCACGCCGCGATGTGCGTTCCATCGATCACGACGAACTCACCGCCATGTTCGTGATCGGCAAGCAACTCGCCGCACATCGACTGGAGGCAGTCTCGGAGTTCATCGGGATGAAGTTCATCGAAGGCCCGCCAGAGCGACGTCCCATCCGGGACGTCCTCTGGCTCGGTGTAGTCGAGAGCCTCTCGAAATGAGTGATTGCGCTGAAGACGGCGTTCGAGGGCGTCGAAGGAGTCGCCCTCGAACTGCCGCAGGACGAGTGCGGCAGCTCGTTCGGGAGAGATTGACTGAAGTTCCGAGACAGCGACCGAGAGGAAGGTTGCAACGAGTTCGTCACGGTAGAGGTAGCCGTCGTCAGCAGGATCGTCGGGAGTGACATCGGCTGGCTGGTCGGTTTCACGCTGAGCCAGCTGGTCGTCCCTGCGGGACGGCCAGCTGTGGGTGTAGACGGTGGTGTCTAGCCATTCCGTGGCGTGTACTTCCTGTTGGTCAGCGAGCTTCTGGAGTGGGCGGTAGGAGCGACGACCGAGAAGGTCGTTTGCTTCGGATGCGGTCAGCCCGGATGGACGGCGGAACGCGAGGTGTTTGAGCGTCGGCTTGGCGTCTTCCTTGCGGTGGAAGACGGCGACGCCGTCATCCACCTCGGGCCGCCAGAACCCGTCGTGAGTGGATCGGTGGCCGACGATGTGCTTGCTGGCGACGTACTCGTTGTTGTGGTTCAAGGAAGTGTAGAAGGGGGCTTGGGAGGCGATGTTAGTGATGTACCACGCCGGCACGTCGGTGCCGGCGCGGAGATCGTCCTTGGAGGCGACCTCGCCGTGGGTTTGGAGGTATTCACGAACGGTGATCTTATGCGAATAGGCGGTGTTGTCGCAGGCGTCGGAGGTGCTGGTACTCATAGCACTACTCCGACTTCTAGTCTAGTGAAAGTGACTATTCCTGCAATTAGTGACTGCTGTACGATATTTCCGAGCTGATTTCGAAACCATGCAACGGGCTACCCGAGCGTTGGCTCGACGCGCTCACGGCAACTGACGAACTTCGTGACCTCGCCCGAGCGATCACGTCACCCTAAAGAGGTCCTCCACGTCGAAATCGGGGTTGTGATAAGCAGTACTGACGCTCGTCCGCAGAGAGGATACAAATCAGGCCGATCAGAGATAACGGTCCTCACTCACCCAGGTGCGGCACTCGAGGTGGCCATCTCCGCGCGCACGAGAGCAACGAGCTCGTTCTCGGTGAGTGGGTGATTAGAACCCGAGTGCCGTCCTCGGTGTAAAAAATGCTGGCCAAGACGTCTGATTCGGGAAGCACTGGGCGACGACGTGGTAGTAGACGCTGACCTGCTTGCGATACTCCGTATAGTCACCGTCTTCAGTAGCCTTATCAGACTATGAAGCTAAAAGCGAAGTATGTCGTCGTCCGACTATGGAGATCCTGAATATCTCTGCTATGAGATTTTACAGCAGATGGATCAACAGTCGGACAAAGACATCTACGAGACGGAATTTAACAAACTATGCTACATGGCCTATTACACTCTTCGAGACGAAGGAGTTGACACTGAACTGCCAGTGTATTGGTACCAGTGGGGGGGTGTTCCTAGGATCAATGCTAATGAGTACCCGATATTCTATGAATCTTCAGAGGGTTCCACACTCGTATATGTCGAAGAGTTACCTGAATCCGCATTCGACGTTGCGCGTTCCGTTCGCGAAAAGGTGATCCAAGTTGCGAGATCGCTCGCAAACCGATACAAGAACGTATACGGTGTCAAAACTATAGTAGATGACTCGTACGAAGAATTCGCTCCCAACGAATTCATAAAATCGTTTAATTCATTCCGTTCCACGGTTGAAGGGCTTGAGTCGGAACAGTCCACTTTGTCTGACGCATTCAGTTCATCAGAAGGGAAGATGGAAGCGTTGCGCCCGCAAATGAATATGCTTGTCAAGAGCTATCCATCTGACCGATACGAAATGATGGAAACAGAGTTCCGCCAATGGGACAGTATAACCCGACAGCTGGCCAAAAATAACCAGATCGAAGAACTAGAAGAATTCGCACTAAGATTTTGGGAAGCTATCAGCCGAGTTGAACTTCGTCTAACACATAACGACAACATCCCTAGTGAGACAATTACTAGTTGGTTCGCAGGGCGAGAAAGTGAGCATGACGCATTCGCTGCTGAAATACCTGAATACAGGTCTATAGCATTGGAGAGTCGCCAAACAACCTCCAAGCTAGACAATATTGCCGACTCGTACAGCAACACGGTTAGACGGATGGCGCAAGATAGCCACAACGACGAATAAATAGCCAATGTGTGAGGTAAAAGTCTTGGATACGGGGGTAATGCTGGGCGTCGCAATTGAAAAAGACTCTCACCACAAAACTTGTTTCGATTATGTCTCAGATAGAGAACCGTGCTATGTTCCCCCAACGGTGAGGTCAGAATACAAAGATAAGGAGAACGAGATCAGATCTGAATTAAACCAAGAAATTGTTGACCACCGAAACGAATTCACAGAAACCGTAGAGTCAGACCCCGTAACATCCGGTACAATTGACTGGATATGTGCTAACCTTCTCAATCGAGACATGAGATCATTTCGTTGTTTGCACAAATATTATCAAGAAAAACGTGCTGAGAGTCGGACCCGGTCGATACCCCAAATGGAGATCGAGCTGGATTTGGAAGCTATGGAGATGGAAGTTTGGGAGGATGCTGCGAAAGACAGAGGGGGTGCAGAGTCGTTCTTCACTGATTGGGACCGGGGGTTCGCGAGCTATCCGGATGTTGAACGAGACTTACTCATTCACGAAGGTGATGACCCTCAGGTGTGCTTAGAAGCCCATCATATTGCGACCATCTTAGAAGAACCGACCGAGATCGGGACTACGAATCCGAAGCATTTCACTGACGCTCATGAGGGGGAAAGCAGTTCTCGAGAAGATAATATCCTCACAGTGACTGCACTCAGTAGCATCTGTGATCTAGCATGGCATGGCGAACTCTAACTGACTCTGTCCAGAAACTGAATTTGAAGTGTTCAAAAGGGTTCTATTGAATCCACCGACGGCGGCGGGTTGAGTCGTTAGAACGACAGTGTTGAAGCTGAAGAAGCCAGTTGTGCAAAAGATCCTCTTCCGCTTCGTCAAGCAAGCTGTCTCGATCGCACGAAAACTCACCGATGCGGCGCTGATACGGATCAGCGATCCCGCCGGCAACGGAGTTGCCGGCTGGAAGCACGCCGTCCTGCACTTTCTCCGGAAACACATGGAAGCGACGCTCACCGAAGTTCTCGACTGGGCCGAAGAGATGGAGCGAGTGCGAGCCGCGCTCGCACTCCGACGGAGCGAATTCATTGGTCCATCCGCGCTGTGCAAGTCCTTCGACCGCGCACCGATGGCTGTCTGGCGAGAGCTGCTCCAACTCTCGTCGGAGCTGCTCAACCAGTCGGGTCACGCCGCCATCGACGCCACTTACTTCGATCGTCGGGAGGCGTCGAGCCACTACCTCAAGCGGTGTGATCGAGACGTACGAACGGTCCAAGCAACGTTTCTCGTCGATACCGCGCAGGGCGCGGTGATCGACGTTCACTGTAGTGCGAAGTGGCCCAACGGAACGAACATCGGCCCGCAGGTCGCCCTGCGATACGCAGGCGACCTGCTCAGTCTGGCTGCTGACAAGGGCTATGACGACATGAGTTTCCGCAACGCTCTCCGAGCCGAGGGCGTCCGTCCGCTCATCAAGCACCGTGTTTTCACGCCCTACGATCACCGCACAACGCGCGGATCGACGACGAACGCTACCACCAGCGTTCGATCTGTGAGAGCGTGAACTCAGTAATCAAGCGCTCGTACGGCTCCGACGTCCGAGCGCGAGCGTGGTATCGCCAGTTCCGTGAAATCTCGCTCACCGCTGCCGTTTACAACGTCGAACAGGCCGACAAACCGTGAATCCTCTCGCCCTCTGCGTATTCAATAGACCCGTATATTCACAACGGTGCCGACCAACATGGGTTGAAGATTATAAACCGAAGAACCGACCGATCCAACTTGTGTAGTTGACCGTACGATGCAAAGAGATGGAGCTTCTGAGGTGATATACTAAAACCATAATTCGAAAATCACAATGACAAAACAACGATAGCCAAGATTATAACACAGAAGAAACAACCGCAAATATAGAGACATGAACGAACTAATCTTAGATCATACAGAAGACGACGCACGGTTGTTGATTAAAACAGCATTCGAGATGACACCACGTGTTAAGAAATACACTGAACAAGGACAGTCAATCACGGGCGAAACGGGACTCGGATTAATGAGCTACGGTGCAAACATTATTGTTGATATTTCTGAACATCCAAATGACTCAAATAAGACACCTATTAGGGTCCGTGGTGAAAAGAAAATCCCCCTTAATATTACCAACGACCATAATAAGACAAAAGGACAATTCATCGATACATTGAATGATCTTCATGACTACCCCATTGAGGATGTGGTAGACGTAATGTCCAAGAAGATGGGTGTCGAGACAAATACCGATGGTGCTACCATTGATGTGAAAGCAGACGGCAGTGATACAGCTACGACACGCCCTGACAATGGTCCTGAACTGAACAACAGTCACCAAAACTCATCCACAAAGCTCACTATCAGTAGTGACAGAACACGCCGATGGCTCAAAATAGCACTAATGCTATTCGTTGGGTGGATTGCACTAAATATTCTCGCTGCTATCATTGACTTTCTAGTAATAGTATAATGCCACGAGGAACAAGGGCACTTGGTGTCATCCTGCTCATTCTCGGTATACTGCTATTTTTCGGTGGTATCGGAGCAGATGACACTGAGACATCAACGACGTGCTACGAAGGAACGTACAGTAGTGGGTGTGTCGAAACCGAGTATCAAAACCCTGCTTCTGGAATGGGAATGATATTCATCGGTGTTGGATTGTCGTTCGTTGGACTCATTCTTACTGGGAAAGGAGGAAGTTCCACCGCAAGCAATGGAGTGTCAAATGATCTCAAGGAGGAATTAGAGGAACGTCAGCGGAAACGATAAGACTCGAAGTGGTATATGAATCCCACAAACGGGGTACCATCTCTCCCACTGCATCAGGCATTGTAGATTCCACTTATCCAGCCGGTATGGTACTCGAAGTAGCCATCTCTGCTCGTACAAGCGCGACGAGTTCTTCTTTAGTGAGCGGATCTATCGAAACTCGGCTCCCATCCTCAGTGTAGAAGATACTAGCTGAAATCTCCCGATCCGGGAAACATTGAGAGAGAACCAGATAGTAAACGCTGACCTGCTTGCGATACTCGGGTTTAGCGTGCTGACCGCGATCAGTCTTGTAATCGATGATCGCCACATTATCCGGCGTCACGGACAGCAAGTCGATAATTCCCGAGATCGACACCTCTTCGCCATCAACTGTCAGAGGGAGGTAAGCAGGTTCCTCGACACGGAATTCGCCGTCAAGGGAGTCAAGGAATTTTTTGACGTGATACTTATCATCGTAGGCTTCGCTATTCTCCAACTCAACAGTTTCTCCTTCAGCATAGCGTTCGGCGAACTCATGGACCCGGCGGCCGAACTCCGATCCCTTCCCGTCGGAAACGTCCTCGAACACGCTGTCGTCGATCAACGTGTGTGGTGACTGGGCCACCGGTCCTTCTCGATTCGGGATGGATATCTGGAGGTGGCTCTGAACTGTACCGCCACCGTCAGCCGGCTGTACGTCCGGCACGCTCTCCTCGGATTCGAGCGGCAGGTTCTCGAAGAGGGCACTCGGCGAGGATCCCGCAGAGAAGAGCAGGTGATCCTTCGCGCGAGTCATCGCGACGTACATGAGCCGACGCTCCTCGTCGTACTCGCGGGAGAGACACGCTGACCGGATGTCATGTCGCCAGCTGTGATACACATGCGGGAGGTCGTGAACCGTCGAGTAGCGTTTGGTCTGGCGAAGGCCCTCCGTGTCGTCATACCGAATCGCGTCGCCGCCACCACCCGAGGGTGGGAAGTTGTGCTGGTTGACGTTCGCGAGAATTACGATGGGATGTTCGAGTCCTTTCGCCGCGTGGATCGTCTGGACGGTAATGGAATCAGTTCCGGGGGAGTCATCGACCTCGTGAGTGCTACCAGCGTCGAGACTCCGCTCGATGAACTGAATAACCTCGCCGCGATTTATGTGCGTGCTCGAAAACACCCCTTCGAGCGTCGTGACAAGCGTGTCGGCGTAGGCGTCCTCGAACCCATACCGATCAAACACCCGGCGAGCGATCCCGCCGACAGTCTCGACGTCCGCCAGTTCATCACGGAACGCCACCATGTTCGACGGATAGGCCTCCGTATCGAGGATCTGGTCAGCTTCGTCAAGCGTGTAGCCAGCGCGTTCGAGCACAACTGCCCAGCCGCGGTCGGCGTCGTTTTCGAGAATGCGAAGCCACGCCAGCAACAGTAATGCCTGGTCGGTACTGAACAGCTCGACGCCACCCTCGTAGGCCACCGGGAATCCATACTCGTCGGCGCGTTGCTGGAGCTCACGACCGAACTGCCGCGTCCGAGTGAGAATCGCTATGTCCTCGTACGTCGGTGGTCGCAGTCCGTCGTCAGCGTCTGTGTCCGCGACTGCATACTCGGGGTTGTCCACGATCTCCTGAACCCGATCCAAGAGTGTCTCGTACTCGTCGTCACCAGTCGTGGCTTTGATTTGCGAGTGCTCATTGTTCGAATCGGCGTCGAGTGAGACAATCGATTCGCGAACGTCATCGGCGTCGAAATCCTCATTGTTCGTCGCTGGCAGCGTCAAGCTGCACTCCGAGAAGTCGAGGATCTCCTGTGTCGAGCGATAGTTTTGCGTGAGTTCGATCTCGGTTACGTTCTCAACAGGGTAGCCAACGCGCTCGATATCGTTGTTGAGTTCGCCCTTGTAGGTCTGGAGTCGCTCCTCGAAACGACGGATGTTGTCGACCGAAGCGTACTGGAAGGAGTAGATACTCTGCTTCCAGTCGCCGACCACGCAGATGTTGTCGGTCCCAGCGAGCAGGAGAGCGAGCTTGAATTGGATCTCGCTGGTGTCCTGGAACTCGTCGATCATCGTGTACTCGAAGGCCAGTTCCTCACGAAGGGCGTGGTCCTCACAGAGCAGCGCGAACGCGAACAACAGCAGAAAACTGAAGTTGAGGTAATTGCGTCCGAGTGCGAATTCGATGTACTCGAAATACAGATCGTGGATGAACTGCTTCAGCTCCGAACGATCCTCTTCGAAGGCTCGGTTGGCCCACTCAGCGTCGATCTGTTTCGTGCCTCGGCCACCCCGGAGTTCGGTCTTCCCTGGTGCCTCCGGGAGGTAGCATTTGTTCCGGCCGTAGCGGCCGAGGTTGTCACGCAGATCGGACTGTGTCGGCCCGTTTGCGCCCTCATTCGCTGTATTCGCCTCGGTGAAATACACCTTGAACTCCTCAAAATCGCCATCGAGATAGCGCTCGCCGTGGCGGAACCACCCCTCGCGAGTCGGGAAGATACCTTTCGCTGCGAGCTGTTTGATCAGGTTGAGTAGCGACGACTCATCCGAGAGGATTCGGAAGTAGTCCTCATACTCGGGATGGTCGCGCACGAACCGCCCGACAAATTCTCGGAAGCGCTCGTTCTCGATGACCTCGTTTTCGAGTAGCTGCGTCGAGGAGGTGATGCGGTCGTCGATCCCGAGGATCTGTGGCGCTTCGAACCCGTACCGAAGGAGGATGTCGTGAGCGAGACTGTGGAACGTGCTGATCGGAGCGTCGCGCAGCGCTGCCATACTGTAGTCACAGTGGGCAACGATCCGGTCTTTCATCTCCTCGGCAGCGTTGTTCGTGAACGTCAGCAAGAGGAGATCCTCCGGTTCGACATCGTCCTGATCGAGGATGTTCGCGTAGCGTCGAGTAACGGTGAACGTCTTCCCCGTGCCAGCACCCGCGTCGACGAGGTAGGTTCCTTCGGTCGCGTCGATCAGCTCTTGCTGTTGGTCGTTCGGCGTGATCGCTGTGTCCGTCATTGATCGCCCTCCTGTGTGTCGAGACGAGTACGCTGTGAGGCGGTGGTGCTGGGCGACTGAGCCTGCTCGTCAGTCAGCAGGAGATCACGGTGGTCAACGCGATCGAGGTTCGGCTCGCCAGCGAGCTCGGTCGTAATCGGAAAGCGTGACTCTCGCCAGTCGTTCAGTGTGTCGAGGCGCTCGTCAAGGAACTCCTCGGAAGCGTCGACCTCGGGTTCGAAGTAGTTCTGCGTGCGAATCGAGAGGAGCTGACGGAGCGCTTGGTTGCATCCAGTTTCGACGTATTTGTAGTCGCCAACAGCGATTTTCATCTGTTCGGTGAGTGCGTCTGCGAACGCCGAGTCGAGCAGTTCGTCCTTCTCGTAGGTATCCGGGATTTCGTGAGAGTTGAGGAACGACCGATACGTGTCGTACTCGACCTGATCGAACGTCTTCTGGCACTTTTTGGAGCCGTCCACGCGAAGTGCCTCGAACGTAGCCTCTTGCTGGATGTGCTCCTCGAAGGACGTCGGGTAGTAGGTCAGGGTCGTGATTCCTTCATCGAGTGATGGCGGTTCATCAGCAGTGATCGCATCATCGAGCGTCTCGAGGAAGTGGAACAGCCGGAACTCAAGTCGTTCGTCCGGGCGCTCATCGCGATGCTGGGCGAGATAGAGCAGCGCCTGGAAGTTCGGTGTATCGCTAATCTCATCGATCCGGGCGTTCTTCACGACTGTCGAGGCGGAGTTGTGACTCCCGCTCTTGTAGTCGAGAAGCTGGTTCGGTGTGTGAATCAAGTCGATGATACCCCTAGCGCCGAGTGCGCTGTTTTCGAACCACCGTTCGGTGATCGGTGAGTCGATCGTCCGATCGAAGTGCTCGGCGAAGCGATTGCCCCAGTCAGGGTCCGTATAGGCGTCGTACGTCGATTCCTGTGGTGGATGCTCATCGAGGTATCTGGTGATGGCATCGATGCCAACACGGAATTCGCTTTCGAGCGTCGCGAGATCGAGGTCGTCGACGTACGGCTCCATCCCCTCACGCATGATTGCAACGATGGCGTCGGTACCTGCTGTGTCGACCACGTCGGGATGGTTGACGTAGAACTCCGCGAAGTCATGGAAGAGGTTCCCCTTCTGGAGGTAGTCGCGATCCGGGCCCTCGACGAGGTCGTCGAAATAGTAGTCTCGCGGGCAGTTGACGAGCGTACTCAGCGAAGACTGGCTGATCGTTTCGACGGTATCGGACGTTGTGGTGATCGGTTCTTTCTCGAAGCCAGTGGTGGTTTGGCTGGATGAGTGTCGGCTGTAGGATACGTGTGAAAGATCGCTGAAGCGATCGAACTCTTGATCGAGGAGGTCGTGGAAGTAGAGGCAGGGCGTGATCGACTCGCCGGCTTCGGTATCCTTGACGAGGTAGTACTGCTCGACACCGTTCTGGAGGAGGATCTGGAACTGCTGGAGGTACTCACGATCCTTCTGGTCAGGATCGACCCACGGTTTGTCGGGGACCGAGTGGGTCCAGCCGGCGTCCAATCCGAGATAGAAGACCACCGGACGGTCGACGTACGCTGCGGAGGTAGCCGACGCGAGAAGTACTCCCTCCTGTTCTTCGTCAGTGGGGACATCGAACGATTGGAAGTAGTATTCGAGATCGTCGAGGATTGTGTCGGTGACTGGTTGTTCCAAGAGGCCGAGTCGACGGAGTTCGCTCCGTAGGTCGGTGAACGACTCGTCGCACCACGTCTCGTAGGTCGAGAGCGCCTCGTTGAGGGTCTGATCGGCGGTAGTACTGCAGAATGTCTGGAGCGGATCGAGTTCGGGCTGATCGAGGCTTCGAAGCCGCTTCTGGTCGTGTTTGACTGGTGGATCGATGCCGATCGTTGTGAGGATGGGGCGAACGTCACTCAGCTGGAGGCTGTCGCTTGAGAGTGCCCTGCGGAGGAGTCTGAGGAACGTTCGAATGTGGGTGTTGTCCACGAAGCCTGGCCCGCCATAGTAGGGAACGTCGGTGGATTCGAACGCTGATTCGATGAGTGACGGGTACTCGCTCCCGCGATCCATGACTACGGCGACGTCTTCGGCGTTATCTATGGAGGTGGCGTCGGTGACCGTCTCGACGATGGCAGTCGTCGAGTCGAACAGTGAGAACTCCGGGAGATCGAATGGATCTGGCGCGAACGGGCTAATGGAGTCGTAGTCATCCGGGAGAATTGTACAGTCGAGCGTCGTGAACTGTGCTTCGCCGATCACCGCCACGTCGAGATCGTCATCAATGGTGTACTCGGCGAGATCAGCGTGTGAGCTTTCAGCCCGTTGGATGACGTCGATGGCTTCGCGAGTTGAGTGGGTGTCGTAGCGGTCGTAGTCGAGGATAGTACTAATCTCGCCTGTCTCCTCCCAGCTCTGGAGGATGTTCTCGACGAGATACGAGGCGTGCTTCCAGCTTAGCTCGGTTTCGGTGACGAGAGCGAGAAACAGCGAACGCTGGTCCTGTGCAGTGAACTCCCCCGAGGCGAGCATTCGTGGGGTGGCGGCGAAGCGGCCTAATCGCGGTTGGTCGAGGCGTCGGTTCAGGGCGAGACTCAGCGGTCCGTCGGTCGTGAGTACGAGATCATAGTCCTGCGTTTCCGCGTAGAGTTCGTCTACTGAACGGGCACGCTGTAACGTCATTACGAACGATTACTCGGTCTGAATCTAAAGGTGTCGGTGGTACAGGTTTCGTTTCGTTAACGAAACATACATCGGCCATCATTCTCGAACTCGATTCCACAATCAACTCGCAGACAGCTACTCTGCGGGAAATTAGACGGAAAGCACCAAGCAGACGTTTTCGACTTCGGGAGCTACCGATATCACCTGGCTTTTCCGCTGGAGTTCCTGCCGACGTTTTTTGATCCGGTCTTCGAGCTTCGAGAGCCGCTCTCGTTGTCCCCGGATGGCGATGTCCATGTCGGTACCTGCCTCGGCCTTGCGTTCGTAGTCGGCGATAAAAGACTCTATTCGCTCACGCTCGGCCTCTGCGTAGGTTTCGAGATCATCAAGCTCCTGTTGGGTTTCCTTGTGCCGGCGTTCTTGAAGCTCATCTCTACGGGACTCAACACGTCGACTGATGTAGCGATCCGCGGACGACTGCATCTCATCCTGCTGTTCGAGAAGAACCTGAGTACGCTCCCCGTTTGGAGAGCCTTTGACGCTGTCACCCTCGATAACTCGCTGACCGAGACGCTGCTGAGGGTCCTGTTGTTCTACGTCGACGAACACCGGGATGAGCTCCTCACGAATCACTTCGCCAGTTCCGTCTTCGAACTTGACCCGGTAGTTGTACGTAATACCCGGATTGTCGATGAATGGCAGGAGTTTGAGTCCCAGAGTCCCCTGCTCGCCGTCGAGAACGCGCTGCATGAGCTCTTGGACCAGTTCCGCATCAGGAGAAATGTACTCAATACCGTCGTGATCCATCGCAAACTCTCGATTGAACGTGAACGGTCCATACGGTTCGTCATCTGACGATCGCCGAAGCGAATCGGGAAGCTCGGCGCGAAAGAGGTTGTCTCCAGCCTTCTCGACATCTCCACCCAGCACCGAAATCCCGCGCTCGAAGAATTCGCGGAGATCAGCCTCGCTACCGTAGACATCCTCAGACTGGTCCATCACCGTTTGAATCTTCTCGCGGCTCTCGTGGTCGAACGTGCTGGTGTCGATCAGACTCCGTTCGTACCACTCCGCGAGCGTCTGCTGACGCTCGTCGATGAGTTCCTCCAGCTCTTCTTTGGTCGCACTCGCCGGTTCGTCGTTCTGGATCGAGTCCATGATGAGCGAATCGACGTTGATGTCATCGAGCATCCCGAGGACGTCTGCCGTATTCCCAAGCTTCCCCCGGATGTTCTCGACTTTGTCCTGAAGCATCTCGAAGATCTCGCCCTCACGGGTGCCCTCGAACGAGAAGTTCCATACCTTGACCTCTTGATCCTGCCCATAGCGGTGGAGACGTCCGATCCGTTGTTCGAGCCGATTTGGGTTCCACGGCAGCTCGTAGTTGACCATGATGTGGCAACTGTGCTGGAGGTCGATCCCCTCGCTTGCTGCATCCGTCGCGAAGAGCAGACGGGACTGGCCGTGGTTGAACTCGTCTTCGATCCGAGCACGATCTTCCTTATCGACCCCACCGTGGATGACGAGGATTTCGTCGGCCCACGGTTCGTCTTTCACGAGGTCGAGGATGTAATCGAGCGTGTCGCGGTACTCCGTGAACAGCAACACCTTCTCGTTGGGCTGTTCTTCGAGGAGCTGCTGGATGTAGCGACGGACTTTCTGCGCTTTCGAATCGACAGGGATTCCCTCCGCAAGCGAAACGAGGTCACGAAGCCTTTCGATTTCCTCTTCGAGCTGGGCGTCGCTCTCGGTGATGGTAAGTCCGGCCAGTTCCTCTTCAGCCTGCTGTTTGCCGTCCTCATCGAGGTCTTCGCCTTCGAGATAGGCCGAAGTCTCTTCGGACAGGTTCGTGCTTGTAGACTGCTCGTTGACGAGGTTCGCGAGGCGGCGGCTGAGCGTCGCTTTGATCGCGCCGATACTACTAACGAGGCGCTTTTGCATCAGTGCCATTGCGAAGCCGACAGCAGGCTCGTTGAGTTGCTCCGAGCGATTGTAGACGTGTTTGACGTACTCGGTGACCGCTTGGTAGAACTTGTCCTCTGCGGGAGTCATCTCAACGGGGATCGTCCCGACATCGCGGTTCGGGAAGATGCGGTCGCCGTCATCGTCGTAGAGAGTCTGCTTGCCGCGGCGCATCATCACGCGGTCGACCGCTTCTTTCGAGAGGTCCTGATCTTCGGCGACAAGGAATGGGTCGATATACTCGACAAGCGAGCGAAAGGCCTCGCCCTTGCCGTCGTGTGGCGTCGCACTGAGTAGCAGTAACGAGTCAGAGTTGTCGGCCACCCGCTCAAGCATCTTCGAGGTCTTGCTCGGTGACTCGCCACGCTTGGCGGCCTTGTGTGCTTCGTCGACAACCACGACATCCCAAAACGCATCGTCGAGGTCGTCTCGGAACTCCTCTTGGCGGAGGAACGCCATGCTGGTGACCATCTGCTGGTGGTCCTGGTTCCAGATGTTCGTCTCTTCTCCGAGACGACGGCGCTCACCTTCGACCCATTGGCGATCGCCCGGCGTGAGGGAGATATCGAAGAAGCGGTCCATATCGCGAATCCATTTCTTCTGGAGGTGCGCAGGGACGACGAACAATACGCGGTCAGCACGATTGCGTGCCGTAAGCTCCTTGAGAATGAGTCCTGCTTCGATGGTTTTCCCGAGCCCAACGTCGTCGGCGATAAGCGCCCGCTGTCGGAGCTTCTGCATCACCCAGTTGACGCAGGCGAGTTGGTAGGGTTCGAGACGAACAAGTGAATTCGAGATGCTCAGTAGTTGGCCCTGCTCGTGGGCAATCTGGAGCTGTAGTGCCTGCGAACGGAGGTCGAACCAGTCGGCGGATACTGCCTCATGATCGGGATGAAGCTGAGTAGCAGTACCTGATTCGACTGTATCGAGTTGTTCCCGTTTTGGCTTGATATCCACATCGTCGATACAGACAGTCTTGACCCCGTCCCCCTCGACATAAGCTCGAAGGTAGTTGAGGTCGCCAACTGGGTACGTCTTGATGACCTCTGCTGAGGTATCGTTGAGAAGGATCGAGTCTCCAGGGGCGAGGGCGTTCATGGATTGTTACTCCTGCGTGATCGTGACAAAGTTGAGCACGAATTCCTGTGGAAGAGCGCCACCATGATAGAACCGTGCATCGGGGATTCCCTGATTCCGGAATCGTTGGATTGGATCTGTGAGGATGCTAATCTTGGCATCGTCATCGAGATAGCCTAGATGCGCATCCTCATCCAGTAAAACACCCGGAGCATCGCTGTTGAGATCCGTACCAGCAATCCAGCGACGGCTCACTTTTTCTTCGTCACCCGGGGGGCGAATATCGTCTATATCGACGTGACCGGGGAGGGAGACGAAACCATGATCAGAGAGGATGTACGCTCGATCCCATTCTCCTTTCCGGAGTTTCTCACAGATAATGTTAGAGATAGCTTCAATTCGGTCGCTGAACAGTTCCTCGAAGTTCGTCAGTTCGTTCTCGCCAGTCTCGTCGATATCGTTCCAGTAGTATGCTACTTGTTCGCTGCTCCAGCCCACATCGTCGTCCTCGTCCTGCATGATGTAGCTCCAGCCGTCGTTTTCGAGGAGCGTCCGTCGACGATGGTTCGTGATCTTGCGACCATTACGCTCGGGGACCAAATCGCCGTCTTGGAGCTCGATATTGAAGCTAAACTTGCTGCCGGGCGTGAGCGCCGCCTTCCCGAATTCGGTATCCGAGGGAAGCGTTCCGACCCATGTGTTCTCATTGATTTCGAGTTGAGGCAGTTCCTGACGGATAGACTCGGCGAGTTTGTGAGCAAGGTCGAAACGCAGCGCGTCGACAATGAACAGCGCAACGCTCTCCCCGCTCTGAAGATGTTCTTGCTCCTCGGCGAAGAACTGGTGGGCATGACTCTCGCCAGCGAATGGTGACCCAGCGTCGATCTGGTCAACCACGAGGTCTCCAAGGTCGCGGAGATATTCGAGATACTGGCATTCGACCAGATGGGATCGAAGACTACCAAGTGTCGAGGTCGCCGGATGTGCTTGGGGAAGGTCTGCCTCAGGCTCGCCCGAGATGATGAGGTCGAACACGGCGCTATCGATCTGCCAGGTTCCGTTTTCGAAGTCGCCGTAGAGATCGACGACATCGCCGGTGTCACCACTTTCCTCCCACGTTTCGAGTTCATCTGCGAGGGTAGCCACGTCGACCGCCTGCTTCCAGACGCGTGTCCACGGAATCTCACCGTATATGGAGTCGAGGCGCTCGTGCCGCTGTTTTGCTCGTGTGATGCACGTCTCGTACTCCTCCACCTCGAACGATTGCCGCCATTCTTCCCAGAGTCGATGTTCGAGCGAGGCACCAACGGGACAACCTAAGAGTTCCCACGGGTCGTCGTGGCTATCGAGAATTTCCTGCCAAAACTGTTGACCGGGATCAAGATAGACATTCGCCAGTTCTTGTTTTCGTTCGGTCTTGCTCAGTACCGACTGCAATTCGGGTCTAGAGACGCCAATTCCTGCACCGGGTTCAGATTGGTACTCTTCGGGAAAGCGCCCTTTTTCGAGGCCTTCGGCAATAAGCCACTCAGCGACCGCCCAGCGGCGCGTACAGTCAACGATGGTTCGAGCATCAGACTCGCCCTCAACCGCAGCGATACCATCATCAACCAGCAAGTCGCGAATTTTCCGGAGATCGTCGCCGTCTGGCAGCTCTTCGGCATCGTGTTCAAGGACAAACTGCACTGGATCATCATGGCCTTCGAGCACGATCTCCGTCTGGAGTTTCTTGAGTGACGGCAAGCCTCCGTCACCATCGAGCCCCTCATAGAATGTCTGGGCGATTCGCTCACGGTCCTCGGCGTCCTCGTAGGCAGTCCGGATCGTCGCAGCCTGGATGCGGTCGTTCTCGAAACAGCGTGCTGCGAGCTTGCCGATATGCTGTTCGATCACGCTGCCCGTATTCTCGATGTCTTTGAACCAGTCTACTTGTCCATCGTAGACCTGCGGAACGTACCATACGGTTCGGTCTCGGGGCGGATCGGCACGTAGTTCGAGAGGAGTTCGTTCGGCAGCGTGGAACTCATAGCCTAGCGAATAGGCCACGCTCTCGATAACGTCGTGAAGATAGCCGCCATCGTCCCACCAGAGCACGATTGGATCTTCGTCTGCTGCCTCATCCATGGCAGTCTCGAGAGCGTCTGCAGCACTCTGTGGAAGTGTCTTCGTCGCGGGCATTGATTTACAGTACCTTGTCGTCGACAGTCGTCGGAACGATCTCAGCCTCGGCAAGCGGCGTGATGTTGATTTCGACGCCGTGCTTGTGGTTTGGTCGGTAACCTGAGGTCGTAATCTCCGAGAGCGCCCGGTCTTCCCACTCCGCAGAAAGGTTCGAGGAAACGCTCTGGCAGTCCTCAGCAATCGTCTCACCAAGCTCAATATACTCATCCAGATCGCCAGCCAGCTGAGAGATGAGGCGCTGTCGGCAGGAGATACCAGCGTCGTCGAGGCGACCCTGATCGACCTGCTCAAAGTTGTCGAAGTAGTAGGTCATGTAGAGGATGCCGTTGCTCGCGAAGTGGGAGCTACCGAGAAGATCGTCGGCGTAGTAGTCGAACAGGTCGTACAGATGCGCCGGCACCGTCTCGTCGGCATCGGCGGCGTAAGCACGGAACGCGTCTTCGAGGTCGTCGAGAGCGTCGAGCCACTCCTCGCGCTGTTCCTCGACCTTCTCGTAGAAGTTTTCGGTGAACAACGCGGCCATATCCGCGTCGTCGAGGGCGGCGAGTTCGTCGACCGCCGCGAGGCGCTCTTCGGTTCGCTCGCGGAACTCGGCTACCTGCTCGGCGGCCTCGGCGGCGGTTCGCTGGTTCTCTTCAGGCCAGTCGCGTGGCGAGGATTCTGCGAGCTCGCCGAGTCGGTCTTCGAGGACGGTGATCTGCTCCAAGCCGCTCTCACACCGGGCATACTGGTCGGCAGCCGCGGCCTGTTCGCTCGCCGGAAGGGCATCGTCGCCACGCCGGCGGTTCGCCGCACTCCGGCGCTCACGCAGCAGGCTCTTGCGCGGCTCCAGATACCGATTCTGCAGGCGGTCGAACAGCCCCTCGTCGATCCCGTGGTAGTCCACGAGGCAGGCAAAACCCTCTCCCTCGGGATCGGACACCAGCCGTTCAGTCGTGAGCCGCCAGAGGATCGGCGTCCGGTCAAACGTCGAGACGTGGTAGTCGAACAGGTCGTCTTCGAGCCACGTCCGGAGGTTGGGATAGGCTTCCTCGTCGGCACTCTCGCTCCCCAGCACTGCGTCGGCTTCGGCGAGGCGGTCGGTCGCGTGCTCGCCGAACACGCGCTCAAACTCGTCCTCAATACGATCAAGGAGATCTGGTTCAACCTCGACATCCGACAGCGGGACAACACCATCGTCGTCTGCGTGGACGATCCGAAGTGTGAGGTGGAGCAGGAGATCCTTCACCATCTCTGGGAAGTCATCGCCTGGTTCGGTGATGGTCTCCGGGTTGTGCTCCTCATGCTCGCGCGGGTCCTCATTAGTCCGAAGGGCGATCTCTTGGAGAATTTCATGCTGTTGAATTTCATCCACGTTAAAATGATTAAATATGATCTCGTCACATGTATTTGCAACGGATTGTAACTCCCTTCTAAGTTGTGCCTCGAATTGGCTATGGTGGACTGCACGATCACGAAGTGACGTGGCTGAATTGCTGACATTCCCCAGATTAGGCACATCAACTCGGTCAAGCAGTTGTTGGTGTGGATGAGTGTAGAAACAATCTCCAAATCCAGAGTGGGACTGTAGAAGTGCAGGTCCACAATAATAAGGCGAATTAAAATCATGGCTTCTGAGAGCGATCATGATTCCTATCACTCTTTCTGTTAATTCGGACAGATCTTCAATCTGGGTGAGTTCATCATCCCACGGTATTTTTGAAACCATTCCTATTTGCCACATTCTGTCTGGTGTTTGACCGATCATCAAATATTCAAACATTCTACTATTAACATAAGCAAGTACTGTATTGATATTTGAATCGGGAATCAACACAGATCCCTTTGCATCGAAAGACGAACCGGGATTGAGATATCCAAACCGCCGCCCCCCTTCCTTTGCCACAGTAAATGTGAGGGCTTCGTCAAAGAAGTATTCCGTATTTCTGGGGACAGAATTTGCATATCGAGTTATTTCCTTTGATTTCCCCCACATTGACACGAGATTAATCCGAGGAAGTATCCATGCATCTTCTCCTCCTTTAGAAATCGGAGCCCAGTTTTCACTGTCAACTTCCCAAAATTTCTTGATGAATCGGTTGTTGTTCCCAGTAGTGGCCCCATGCTTGACGACTCCTAAACTTTCACGGTCCACATCTGCGTTTTCCGCATCAAACACCGTCTCGGCAGAATACAGCTCGCGAAGATCTTTCGGCATCCAATAAGAGATATGATGACCTGGAATAAGTGTGAACTCAGACAGCATCTTAGTATATCTACGACGGACACCATTCTCTACCGGATCAACGAATGCCGAATGGAGGAAGGATTGTTCTTTACTCCCTTTTGGGACATCATGTAGTCGAAAGAAATCGCCAGTCAATTCTTCTTTGTTATTACCACCAGCTCGAATTACTGTCCCAACCGTTCTGACTGTTGCATAGTCAAGTATTCCTTCCCCGAATTCAGCGAGGAAATCAAAAGCACCTTTCTGTCCGATGAAATCTTTCCGAAAATTCTCAAAGCTCTGATTATACATGAATGATCGTGGAACCAACATCCCAATCCGACCGTCCTCAGACACAAAACGTTCGCAGGCTTCAAAGAAATTGATATAATATTCGGAAAGATATTCATAGTTTTCATCTGTGTAATTTCGGATTTTTACCGGCATTCGACGTTGTGAACCATATGGTGGATTCATCAGCGCCACGTCGTAGTCCTGTGTCAGCACCACCAATAGCCGAATGAAACTTCGAAGGTCCTGAGCAACGAATGAGTCCGCCGTTCGGTTTTCAACCAATTCCCGAAGCTCTACGAAGAAGGAATTTAGCGTATGCGGCCCGTTGAACGAATCGAAGAGTCTTGTCTGCTCACGCAGGAAATCCTCGGAAATCGTTCCCTCTACGTCGAGCAAGCTCCCGAGCGACTCGATGTTCTGGAACTGCTCCATGACCTTGGCGAGCGATTCGCGAATCTCAGGGCGGTTGGCGGCAATCTCATCGAACACCTCAACGGCTGATTCGACCTCGGCTGCGCGGGCGTCCGCACAAACAATACCGACGTTCGGCATGGTGAAATCTTCGTTCGCTTCCTCTTCGGCACGGGTTCTGGCTTTCAGGTAGAGATTAAATGCTGCAAGTTGACATGAGCGGAGATCAATATCAACGCCGTAGAGGTTATGTTCTAGGATGTGAGCAGGAATTTCGCTACGGTCGAGATCTGGGCGTTCGGCCCACCAGATGCGTTCAAGGATGTCGAAAGCATAGAGCAGAAAGTGCCCGCTTCCACAAGCCGGGTCAATAACACGAATTTCGGATGGATCCTCGAATGAGGGAGCCTCCTGATTATCCTCTTCAGGGTAGAGGTAGGTACAGAGACTCGCCACATCAGGGGCATCCTCCGGCGTAACGGAACGTTCTTTCCGAGCCTCAATAGAAATGTCAGATAGCGTTGATTGTTGACCCGTGGCTTCGAGATAGAGTTTTCCCAAGCTGTTGTCTGTGATCATCCGCACAACCCAATGTGGCGTGTAGAACTGATTTGCGGCAGCAACATCATTAGCGCCGATTCCTTCGTTTCTCGCCCGCTTTCGTATTTCGCCCAGCTCGGGTCGATTATAGTATTCGTAGACCCACCCGAGCACGTCGTCCGCTCGCCACACCTCATCGGCAACCTCATCAAGCATTCCACACATCTCCTCAAACGTGTCGTTGTCCGGGTCGATCAGGCTGTACGGTGTCGAACGGTCGAAAAGAACTTCTATCTCCTCGGCGAGGTCGTCACAGGCATTGTGATACGCCTCCAGAATTGCCTCGCCCTCCATAAGGAACTCCTCGTGGACAAGCGTCTCGGCGGCGGGTGTCAGGCCGTTGTCCTTGAAAACAGTAACTTCCTCGGCGATGAAGTCGCGTACCGCCATACAGCGTAGCGCGGCCAGACGGTTGACGATAGTATAGCCGACGCCAGTAACGTACTCTTCGAATGCCTCCTTCCACGTGTGGCCATCGACTGCCTCTAACTCGATCGCCTCGACGAGTTGCTGGGTGTTCTCATCCAATGAGTCAGATGCATCAGGTTTCTCGTCGAGACCTTGTTGGCGAAGCTGGTACTCGACATTATCCTCGACGCGTTCGCGCATCTCGGTGACGATCTCTTCGAGATGTTCGCGGTCAGCTTTGTCAAGTTGAGCCTTCTCTTGAGAGGGAGAATTTCGTTCCATGTGGAAATATCTGTATGATGTATCCCACTGACAGCAGCAACTTCAATGTTGCCGACGCCACTCAATTCTTCACTTCTAACCACCAGAGTAATTGGGGCAGATGTTCTGATTGAGCATAATGGGTGAGTTGACAGTAGAAGTTGTGAATATTGCTGCGGGGGGAAGCCTAGACTTAGAAATAGATATTGAGCAAATTTCTCAGGATTCGGATCTCCCTGTATCGAATTACGATCCAGAATGCAATGCTACCTTCCTCCGATTCGAAGAAGATGGAGAATTGCTGATTCTGTATACCTCAGGGAAATACATCCTTCGTGGTGGAGACGATTTCGATAACATGTACCGGGTGAACGACCAATTCCTGTCCTATCTTACCGAACTTGGCATAGAATTTAATAATTCTACCTTAGAGATCAAAAATGTTGTTGCAGTAGGGGATCTTGAAAGGGAAATCAATCTGGAGGCACTGATGATTGGACTGGGGTTAGAACAGACTGAATACGAACCCGAACAATTCCCTGGGCTCATCTACAGACCTATGGAAAACCATTGTGTATTGCTCATTTTCTCGAGCGGCAAAGTCGTAGTCACAGGTGGGAAGACGAAGGAAGAAGATCAGACTGCGTTCGAAGACCTGAAGCAAGAGGTTGATGAGTTTTTGTGAATTACTTTTAGCAGCCGTCATTTAGCAATCTCCCTTACTATTCAATTCTGCGTTGTGGATGGCGGTTTTGAGACAACTACTCCTCGATCAGCACGATATTTCCGTCGTCTACGCTATCGAGCGCATCATCGATCTTTCGGATTCGGATCAATAGCGTCTCGGCTTCATCCAGAAGGTCCGTTGCCTGGTCGTCAGTTGGGCGATCATCATCGGCAACCGCCTCCGTTACCTCATCAGTAATACCGGCGTTCGGCAGCTCCTGTCGAAGATCCTCGGCGACGCTCAGAAGATCAGACCTCACATCGTCGTCTCCAGGTGGTATTGGGTCGCTTGCCTCATCGATAAGCCGCTGAACGCGCTGAAGAGACGGAGGCTGTGACTTGCCGAGTATTGCCTCAACTGCATCGGTAGTCGGTGACTCTGGATGGTTCGACCGAAGAGAGTCCCCAGCGGATTCCAATTTCGACCACGGGCTCGGATCACCGGCGAGTAGGTCTCTGGCTTTCTCGTAGGTTTTCGCCTGCTGGCGGACAGTAGCAGAGACGAGTTGTTGCTCATTGATCTCCCCATTCCACCACGCATCTTCAAGCATCGATCTGAGGCTGTCGAGCGAAATCTCTTTGAACGTGTCTTCACCATCGCTGAGTAGTGCTTTGAGTGCCGATTCGTTCTCGCAAACCCAGTTTGTGAACTCGGTACGGATTTCATCAGGTGTAGAAGCACTGGTAGCACCGCCAGTAATACGGCGATACTGCGTCGAGAGCACGTCAACACGGTGGTCTACCGCATCAGAAAGCCGTGTCTCTACTGTACTCTTCGTCGGAACGGAGTTATCCCCCGCAGTTGTCTGCAACTGCGACGTGACCCTCGCGGCAGGATAGAGCGACTCCAATAGGTCTAGCGTGGTCGTGAACTGCTCCCAGAGCGTGGATTCTCTATTCTCTACAATGAAAAGTTCGCGCGCATCCGCGAACGTCTCAGCCTCTGATTTGATGTTGTCTTCGGTCAACTCTGATATAGCAATCTCACCATTCCCGTATGCTGGAGAGAACACATCCTCAAGTGCATCCAGTGACACATCGAATTCCCTGGAGACACCCTTGAATGTCCGTTTGACCAGAACGCTGTTTTCCGCTATCCACGTACCGAGTTCAGCAACCCATTCATCAGGGTCGTTGCCGCTGGGATCGTGACCAAGTACCGTCGAAATGATCTCTCTGACTTCTTTTGGATTGACTATCTCAACGCCGAATCGTACCTGTAGCGAGGTAAGCCCACCTTTCGTTCGCACCTGCCGACCGATCGCTGTCGGATCGGTCACGTAGTCCGTATCTTGTTTGAGGGCGATTTTCTCGTTGGACGTGGCAAGCGTGATGAGCAACGCCGCGATCGACTCCTTCGGCGTTCCTCGATAGTCGCCGTTTGCCGTTCTGGTCTGTTGGAGGATGTTCTCAACGTCTACTGCTGATTTTGATTCGTATTCGCTGATGAATTCCCGGCACCATCCAGTGTCTGTTATCGCCGTGGTTGAGCGATCTACACCCAGCATGACGGCATCACTATCTGCAAGTGGCCAGTCACTACTTCCTTGGAAGAACGTTGCCAGTCCCTTCGCATCGTCGACTTCGACGAGAGGCCGCGAGAGAACCTTTCGCGTTGACCCGAAGGTCGATTGCACTTGATCTTCAACGACTTGCTCGAGGACGTTTGGACGATCACCTCGATAGTCGTGGACGGTATGAACGGAGGCGTTCTCAAGAAGATCACTTACCGATGACTCGAGTTGGCGCTGGTCCGTTCGATGTTCCCGTTCGAGTTCCTCGTGGCTCTCGGTTTCTTCGTCCAACACCCGCTCCATTCCGATGACGTTACGAATCCTGTCGAGCGTCGCTTCGGCGACGTCGATTGCGATGAGGATGTGCTCACCGCCCTCACGTCCACCGTTCACCTCCTGCCAGGTCTCTACTTGGTCGGCAACTGTATCGGGTTCGTCGGCCAGCACACGAATCCGGATCGCGTCGTGCTCGGTCGTGGGAGCTCGGTCAACTGGGTCGAGGATGGAATACTCATAGCGGAGTGGAACAAGCCGCTCGTCGCCGACATCAACTTCATAGCGACTTCCATCGCTTCGGAAGAAGCTCTCGTTTTCTCGGAGGCGCGTCTCCAGCCATGCCGATAGTTGATGTGGTGAAATCTGCTCGGCTTTCGTCTGTGCTTGACTCAGTATGTTCTCTTGCTCCTCAGAGACGAGCGTGTACACCTCGTCACCATGATCGTTCGTCTCTGTGAGTACCTTCTGCTTGTCAACAAGCGTATTGAGGGCCGTCTGGGTCTCTTCTACGGCGTCGTGTACCGATGCCTCCACATCGTTGAACATCAGCCGTCCGAGATTCCCTGGGGTTGCCGGGACTGCTGGCGTCTGATTCAACAGGTACAGGGCTTTCGACACGCGCACCTCCCACGCGTCCTCGTTTCCGCCAAACGTTGGAATCAGCGTGTTCTCAAGCATTTCTTGGACCCACAGCGGAACGTAGGTCGTTTCCTCGACAAGTAGATCGAACAGTTCGTCCCAGGTGACAAGCGCACCCTCTTCCGCCGAGGCCCAGCCGAATTTCGTGAACAGCGATCGCACCAGTACGAGAAGGGCCCGTCCCTGGATGTACTCACGTTCAGTCGAGCGTCCCTGGGTGATTAGCTCCTGCATTACCGTCCGCAGTAGCGTCAAGTCGTATTCACGGAACGGATACGATTCGACCGGATCGGGATCGGCACTGTCTACTGATGCATACGTCTCCAGCGAGAGATCCGGCATCGACGAGATGAGCGAGGAGACACGCTCACTACCTGCACTGTCTTTCTGTAGCCACCGCTTTCGGACGATGATCTCTGTATCCGTTCCTTCGAGCTCCACCTCCTGTTGTGTCCAGTGATCCTCGGATGGCTCGCCGATGAGACTCTCCCGGGTAGCTGGAAGCGAATACTGCCCAGTCGTCACGACGACCGGATTCAGTCCGTTCTGGAGGGCTTCCATCGTCTCCTCAAACTCACGATAGCGATGACGGCTGTCACCGACAAAGAGCGCCACTTCGTCAAGGCCGAGAAGTAGCTCGGTATTTGTCCCCTCCTCGTTCAGTGCCTCGGTTGCTTTCTTGACCCGATCAACCAGATCAGACGAGTCAAACGACTCCGAGTTCACTCCTTCTTCTGCTCGTTCGATAGACGCTTTCACCCCCTCTTGACTGTCGAGTTCGGTCCCCGTTGTCTCCGGTATTGCTGGTAGAGCCTCGTAGAGCCATCGACGTAACGAGGCTCGCTCGGCAAGCACATCGTCAAATGTCTGACCGTCGTACTCTGTTGAACAAAGTTCCTCCCAAACGCCATCGTACTCCATGTCGGTCATCCACGCCCACTCAAGCAGCCAGTTGGGATCAGTTGGATATCCGAACCCGCGGCCGATTGCTTCGAAGATGAGGAACGGAAGCGGGGGTTCCTTCGAGGCATCACGATCGAGAAGATTCAGGAATACCGGCTTGAGGCGGTCGACATGTGATTTCTCAATCGAATGTGCGAGGTTGTGGAAGCCGGGCCACTGTTCAGCGAGCTTAGCACCCAAGTGAGCGAATTCCGAGTCACTGTCAGCAACGAGCCCAATAAGCTTCAACAGGTGGGTTTTCCCTGACCCGAAGGTCGCATGCAAGTAGAGAAAGCGTGCTGCCTCTCCCGAGTGCTTCTCGATGGTCTCTCCGAGTTGAGAGAGCACATTCTTCGCACTCTCCGTTTCATGAAACTCCGCGACGTCAGTTGCTGCGCGCTCGCGGGCGTTGACTTTCTGGACTTCTTCGAGTTGTCGGGTCGGATCGCTACGAAATAGCTCTGTCATGCTCATTGTTGGAGATGCACCTCTCGAATCTGGCCGTCTATCTGGTGCGCTGGATAGTAACGCCGTGAGTCACCGCCGAAAAAATTCAGCTTTCCGCCGACGATGTCTCCCGGGAACGGAATACCGATGGTTGATCTGACGTTTCGGCGGGCGATCTCATCGAGGAGCTCAGATGCACGTGTAAACGGATAGAGGCTCCCGAGATGCAACAACAAAACCACGTGCTGTTGCGTTTCCAATCGATCGTCGGCAATCTCGTTCTCAACCATCTCTTGAACGAGTTCCCCAGTGAGTCGATCTTGCATCGTTCCCTCGATGACTTCTGGGTTCGTCTCGCTGCCCAGAGCAACCGAGAGGTCATACACCTTTGTCTTAGGGAGCAGTTCGTCAAGCCAAACCGGCTGGATTGTCACATCGTCATCAATAAGTGGGATTTCATCGGTTCCTGTTGCCCACGTACTGAGGCGCTCTGCAACTCGGTGCTCAACCGGGGGATCGACAGCTGCGATAACGAATGGATTTCGGATGCCAGCCTGCCCGTCAGCGAACGTACAGAGTTTCTCTTTGAACGCTCGATACGGTGAATCAGTCATCGAATGATCACCCCCGAGTCCGTAGTCTCGATGTCCAGCTCACGCTCTTCGATAAGGCGTTCAAGTCGTTGGTCGATATTCTCTCGATCATCCGGAAGCACTCCGATACGATCGACGTCGTTCGGCGAACGATCACCGACAATCATAGTGAGCCGATCAAGTCTGGATTGTAGCTCCTCTACATCGCCGTCGATAGCATTCGTGAATGAATCGACATCAGCGATGCTATCCGTAGCCGAAACAAGGGTTTCTTCGTCATCCGCAGAGAGCGAGGACAGTGCTCCATCGACCGTCTCATACCACTGCTGCAATTCGCGCAGCGGGGTGATGTACTCTCGCTCTAGCGCTACCTGCACACCCGTTGCGAGTTCCGTCGGAGGGATAATCCACGGGTGGTCATCGATTCGCTCAACAAAGGTCAAGAGTGCTTGCCTGTCTATATATTGCTCCCACGAGTTCTGGAGGGCCTCGGTAGCGGTTGTAGTCGCTTCTCCGGCCAACATCTTCCAGCCGTCTGTCGTCCACCACTCTCCCCCGAATGTCGTGAGCGCGTCGCGTTGTTCAGCAACTGTTGACTGTGCCTCCTCGTCGATCCACTCGAATCTGTCGTCACCCATCGTGAGCTGCGCGTCAAACCGCTGGAGGGACACGAGCCGGCGATCCCAGACATCTTGTACTTCCTCGAACCACTCCTGTTCCTGGTTGGTCTGCTCGATCACAGCTCCAAGATCGTCCCCTTGGGACCTGACAATCTCAAGCCGGTCGTCCGTACTGTCGATACGGTCAGCCAGTTCTTCAATTAGTGCTTCGAGCAATTCGGCGACGGAATCCGAGCGCACGTCGGTATCGGCAACTAACTGAACGTCTTCTTGCAGGCCAGTAAGCGACGAACGCAGTTGCTGATTCGCATCCCGGAGATGAATGAGTCCATCAGCGACTGTTTCCGTCGTTTCCTTGAAGCCCCCTTCTTCGAGGAGGGTGCCGATAGATTCTCGCGGTAACAGTTTCAATCTCGTCGTTGCGAGGGTCTCTTGGTCGAGTACAGCGGAGGTTGGTAGCGTATCTCCGTCCTCATCGACGGGGACGAACCGTCCATTCCGACAGAATCCCCAGATGATCGCACGGAGTGCTGGACGGGCCTCATCGTAGAACGGCTTTTCTGATGTGATACCGTCGAGAACTGTATTCATGTTGAGGCCGTCCGCGCGGTCTTTCAACTGTCGACCCGTGAGGGCCATCACGTTGCTTTGGATTGATTTTTGACCTTGATCCGCCGACGGGTTCGTTGACGGCACTTGAATGGTGCGCGCCCATGCTGGAAGCGTATCCTCTGTAGAGAGCGTTGTCAACTCTTGCAGGCGATCCTCACTCACCTGCAACATCATCGGATGGAAATCGTCAGGGTACGTAACGTCGACAGCGGTTCGGACTGCCCTGGAGAGCCCACTGATATCGGTTCGATCCTTTACTGTGTACGAGCCGCTCTGCATCGCGCTGACGAGCTTCCTCCGTACAGCGTCGGCTCGTTGATCAAGCTCATGCTCGACCGCCGGCGGTGTGTTCTGGGTTGAGACCGCGTCGCGGAGTGCCCACCATTGAACGAGATGGTTGCGGAGATCGTCGATACCCTCCGTATCGATCGTCCAGTAGAGCGTTTCTCCGTCACTCTGATTGGTTGTGTGATCTGGACGAACACCTTGAACAGCGACAGAAGTATCCACTCCGCCTTCGGCCTCGATAGTGGTCTCGAAATCGGTACCGTCGAGACTGAACGTGTATGCGACGGGATACTCCTCACCTGATTCGCCGTAGGGAGCTGATTCCGGAAGCGAAAGATCCTCTGTGATCCGCCCCCAGAGATGCTCATCCACCGCTTGGAGAACAGCCTCCCAATCGGGATTGGCTTCGTTCTCCTCCGTATCGTTGTAGATGATCCGCTCTTCTTGGGTGGCAAACCGATAGCGGGCTCCTACCTCATCCTCAGTTGGGCGGATAAACTTCTCAAGGCGGTCAAGCGACTCTTCTACTCGATTCTGAGTACTGATCCATGAGCGACCATTCAGATCGGACATCACCGAAACCGCGATATTCCCTTCGTTGAGCGGGACAATCTCGTGAACGTGCTGTAATAGCAATACAGCTTTCGCGACAGCAAGGTCAAACTCCTCCAGAGTACCGTCCTTGACCTCGTCTTTGATGCCCTGGTTTGTGTCTGAGCCCTCGATGACGCGCATATCTTGCGTGAGTATCTCCTGAAGCTCTGGTTTGATCAGTTCGTAGAAATCCACGAGCGTGATGACTCGGTCGGATTTGCCATCGTCGATCCACTTCTGGAGAAGGTTGTGCATGAGCGCGAGTATCGCTCGAGCAGTCCCCGAGAAAATCGACTTCGCTGGATCGCTCGCCTCCTGCCGGAGATTGAAGAGTATCTCAAGAAACAATGGCGCATGGTAGGGGAGAAACGGGTAGAACTCCACGAGCGTATCGGTGTCGATACTGTCGAGCGGGGGTTTCGTGTTCTGCTTGGTTTCGTTGTAGACCAACGATTCGGACGGCTTTACCGAGGCTTCATCGAGTAGCTCTCGAACAGCGGTCGTTCCAGTCGCGGATTTCTCGAAGAGTCGGCGTTTAGCGATATCACCGACGTGCTTGCTCGGTAGCTGGTAGCGGTGTGGGAAGCGGTCCTTGACGATGCTGAAGTCCGCCCCGTGGGCAGCGAACTGCGGCTGGACATCTTCGATTTTCGCCTGCGCGGTCGCGATCAACTGGACATTTCCGTCGCCGACGTCGTCGACGTTCTCGGCGAGCGTCTGGAGCTCTGTGAGCCGTTCGAAGTCAGTTCCGATAAAGAGGCTCACCTCGTCGAGGAGTAGCACGAGCTTCACTGGCTTTCCCAGTTCGTCCTCGCGTTCGGTTCGAAGTTCCTCAAGTCGACTCACTACCTCTTCTGGGTCGATATCTGATGGTTGGAGATCGTTGTATCCGTCGCGAGTCCCGTTGACCTCCTCGAAAAGCTGAGGAAGGACGACATCCGCTAATGCTCTGTATCGCTGGATGTCCTTCCAGAGACCATTCGATTCCCAGTCGTAGGCGCTGGATGGGGATTTGATAGCTTCTAATGCGGATTCTGCACGCGTCTGCCGCTCGGGCCATGCATCCGTCGTCCGAAACCACTTCTCGAAGTAGGCTACCTTGAGCTGCGGAGACAGTCCGGTAGAAATCTCGTCGTCGATGCCGGTCAGATCCGGGTCTTGGTGAGCGTGTTCGAGAACAATATCACTGAAGCTACGCTGCTGCTGACCCTGATACTTGAGGAGATTGACTGAGATCGGGATGACGTGAAACTCGTCGTGAACTGTCTGCCAGTGATCCTGCAGTTGAGCTAAGTCGTCGTCTTCTACTCCTCCAACGAGATCATCCCAAACAGCGTCATATTGGCCATCAAGCCAGTCGGAATCGAGTAGTCCATCGAGGACGGTCAAAAGGTGGCTCTTTCCGCTTCCGTAGTAGCCGTAGAGCCAGTAGTTCGATCCCGTTCGCATATCGTCCGCTTGCCCAAGCGTTCGATCGACGAAATCGCCGACAAATCGCTGAGAGTCAGCAGTCATGTGATAGGACCTGATTGCGTCCCGGCGGTGGTCCGGCTCGTCCCGGTCGATGCGGACGGACTCTTCGAAGTCATCCGGAAGGTCTTCGAACCAATCTGCGCCGACCATCAGACGGCTCCCTCCGTGCGAATCCACGAATACGGCTCTTCAGAGGGGCGCAAGTCGAGATCGCCATGAAGTTCGAGGTACTCCCACGCATCAGTGCCGGCAGCACGATCGAAGAGTTCCTCCCAGCGGTTCTCCGGCTGGAAGAGATAGAGCAACCCACGTGGAGCGGTGATCCACTCTTCATCAGATTCGTGCGAATAGTCCATCGCAACGAGAAGTGGGATGTCGCCCACTGATGGAGAGCTACCAACGACCGACTGCTGTCCATCGAGCACGCCGATTTCGCGCATCACCGATCTAAATCCTTCACACCACCGTTTGGTCGTCGAATCAGCGTAATCGAAGGAATCTCCGTCAGAGTACGTGAGTTGGGAGAGAATAGCGATGAGCGCCTCGTCGGAGAAATCCAGTGGCTCCTGTTTCCCTTCATCAAGTCGGCTAGCGTACTCGTGGACCACGTACTGAACGAGTGAGTCGTTCGTGACGAGATAGAAATAGAGTACCTGTGCCTTCTCGCGTGTTGTTTTACACTCCTCGAAGACCTCCGGGAGAGCACTCGGGTTCGGGAGGGTTGTCGGAGCGTTTTTGAACCGAGATGTTAGGACGCGATATATTTTCTGCGAACTTCCTCGCGTACTCCGGTTCGATAATCGTTCATCGAACCAGGTGTCCTTGACGTCGGTCCAGTTTCCGCGTTCAGCGTAAAGCTGAGCAAGCTCCTCGGCCCGCTCAAGCAGAAGACCGCACATGGTTAGATCCATATTCACTTCGTCCGATGAGAGCTGTCGAGACAAAGACGGGAGGGAGGAGTGACCACCATCGGATGCGAGCGTCATACGCTGGTAAACTCAGCCGATCCACTTTAGATTTCGTCTCTGTCTGGCAGTATCGCAACATCGGCACGGTCAAAATCGGCTACGGATCAGCGCTTAGAATCAGTGAAAACGTGCCGAACCGAACCCTGCGACCCCAATACATGAAGTGGACCGCTCACGCACTATGTCTGGGCAATGACGAGTGATTCAATCGAGGCCGTGACTTGGAATGTGCAAGGCGAGATCGGCATCTCAGATGATCGAATGCAGGCACAGCTAGATTTCTTACGAGAGCACGCATCTACGACGGATATCATCATGTTCCAGTCAGTGAACTACGAACCACAGAACGATGATGAGTGGGGTGGGCAATTGGGTTCGCTTCTGAACTATTTCGAACGAGACGAGCAGGACTACTACCATGTCCACACTGCAGACTGGGCCCACGAACTCTCTGAATCGGAGGTTCAACCACAGCAAGCTATCAACGCGCCACACAATCGCTGCAACCTCACGGTCAGTCGGTGGCCGATCGAGCGAACGCCGCTTTCACTCCGTAGTGAGGGGAATTGGTACCCTCGAAAACTCACCTACTACACGACTCATTTCCCTGAAAATCTGCTGGTCTCTGAGATCGATCTGAACGATATCGACTCATTCAGTAGCGATTCTCTGGACACATGGAACGTAGGGGTCATCAACGGAGCCAACTGGCACGAAGAGAAGATCAAGATGCTCGAAACGATCTACGGCCGTCTCTACCTCCAGAACAAGCGAACCGACCAGGAAGTGGTACTGGGTGGCGATTTCAATGCTCCCAAACAAGAGGATCGTGATACAGTCACGCCTCATGGGAGCGGGACTCCAGAGTACACTCACTATCCGTTCTATGGTGAACCGTACTATTTCGGCGAGTCAGTAGAAGAGACGGATGAATTCACATTCACGGATCGTTGGCAGAGAGCCGAATCCAACGTGTTCGATCCGAGGATCGGTCAGTGGGACATGCGGGATGCCTACTGGATCGCTGAGGACAGCCAAAAGAAAGCGAGTAGCGAAGATCACACTCACGATATACCAGGCGGGGCACGCAAACGGTTGGACCACATCTTGGTGTCGGACCACTTTGATGTGAATCAGTGTGAGGTCTGGAATGGCCAAGAAACGGCAATCAACGGTTTCGATGTGAGCGACCACGCGCCTGTCGTTGCTGAATTGAACTACACAGAGTGACGATTGGTCATCCGTATCATCACGCTGTGTGTCCAGAAGCATCCGTGTTCGGTTAAGGACTCATCTCCGTGTTGAAGGCGTGAGCCACCCGTTTGTTCAGAGTGAGGCGTGATTTCTCTGGTTGGCGTGCCTCACGACGCACCAATTCAGGAAGATTCGGTGGTGGATGGCCCAGAGCAACGCCGAGATCACCAAGTACTGGCTGGGCGACCGACCGAAAGGTCGTCGCCCAGCGTTCTGCTGGATACTCCACGTCAGGATCAAGCTCCTGAAACACTGCTAGCAAGGCTCTGCTGACCAGTAGTGTCAACAGAGCCGCCACTACAAGCAACTCTGCAATCGCTTTATCGCCCGTCTCGAACTTCTCCAGGCCATACCGCGACTTCAGCTCGCGGAACAGCAACTCAACCTTCCATCGAAAACTGTACAGCGCCGCTACTTGCTCCGGCGTGAACTCATCCGGAAGGTTCGTCACGTAGAGGTGGTAGTCGTCGGTGTCCTCGTTGCGGACACCGACGACGCGGAATTCTCTGGTGGCAGCTGATTGGCTCTCACCGTACTGCCGTCGCTTGAACCCAAATTCGCCAGTCACATCGATATGCTTCCGTGTGAGTTTCGAGAGATGATCTCGAAGATAACTCCCAGTCAAGGAAATGGCGCGGCCGCGCCATTTCCGCCGTTCGCCCACGATCAGCGGATTTGCGTTCTTCTTCAGCCGACTCACAAAGTAGCCGTCGTTCTCGTCGATCAACGCGAAACGGCGGTAGCCGTAGAAGCCGAGATCGAACAAGAACAGCCGTCCACGCAGTCAGTTCCCGGTATGGAACTGGCTGCTTTCGTGGGTTCGTTCGTCGGTGAGTTTGAACTGTGCAAGCGTCTGCTTCGTGACGTTGTAGACGAGGTGCAGCTTGGCACCAGATTGGTCGTCGTGAGTGGCTGGAAACGCAGCAAGGAGCCGATGCAACCTGAACACGGTTGCATCGGCAATCATCGTGTCGCGGAATTGGGTAAGTTGGGGCGCGATAGTGTGAGGAACCACGACCTCCTCGAGCGCGTGCGCGAGGAGGTCGCTCAGGAGATCACCAAGCTCCGGCGTAAATCGGTCGTAGAAGCTGGATCTGACCACGGTCTGGTTGGTGGCAGTCTGATAGGCACGTTGAAACGCGGCGATGGAGCGGGTTTCGCCGTCCACGGCGAAGCCCAAGATGAGCGACCAGACGAGCATCGTAATGTCGATTTTTCGGTGGCGCTGGACGGCATCGCGCTCGCGCGCGATGCCTTCGACGAGCTCGGCGGGAAAGAGCGAAGTCAATCGGCGTCGTATGAGCGTTGGAGAGAGTTCGGGTATCACAACCTCTCTCTACGCGGTTCTTGAAGATAACCCTATCACGACAACGCCGTCTGCGTGTTTTGCCCCTTAACCGAACACAGATGGTCCAGAAGGTACTCCTTCCTGACCCCCAGTCCAAAACCACCTGTACTTATATCCCAACTTAGACCATCAGAAGGTCCTCTGTGATCGCCTATCGACCTCGGTCACCTTTTCCAGCTCTACTGTCTGTCGTGATCGCCGAAATACAACTCCCACGGAGGTACATTCTATGATCTCAACACAGGTTACAGGCGATTAGCCACCCACTGACGCACCGCTCGTGCCTCGTCGCCGAATCGATCCTCGAAACTTTCGCTCGCTCGTGTCAGACGGCTCGGAGAGAGGAGTCGCTGTGCGGCGAGATATCCCGAGGTCGCGTTGTTACCGCCTCCAGGCCACGTGCTCGCACCGACCATATAGAGGTCATCGACCGGCATCGCGTATCGTGAATAGCCGAAGAACGGCCTGAACAAGAAATTCTGCTTGAGATGGTGACTTCCCGTAACGCTGTCGCCGCCCACGAGATTTGGGTTCGCGTCTTCGAGATCTGTCGGCGAGAGCACGGCGCGCTCGCGGATCTTCTCCTCGATCCCTGGCGCATAGCTGTCGAGTTTGTCGATCACGCGATTGGCAACCGGCTCCGCGGCATTCTCCCAGTCGGTCGCATCGATCTCGCCTGCCGCGTCGCCACGGATCTCCGAAGGGAGCGCACGCACCTGGACCCAGAGTATGTGTTCGTCGTTCGGGGTCCGTGAGGGATCGACCGCCGTGGTCTGGCCGACGATCAACAGTGGACTCTCAGGGATGTAGCCGTTGACCGCCTGCGTGTACGTTCGTGAGAGGTCCTCAACATAGGGTGCGACGTGGACGTAGGCAAACTCCTCAATGTCGTCACCGGCCTTCCAGGTAGGCAAGTCGTCGAGCGCGAGATGAACCATCATCGTCGCCGGGCCGTAGCTGTACGAATCGACCTTGCGCTCGACGGACTCGGAGAGCGGATACCCTTCGAGTAAGTCGTCGAACAACACTGTGGGTGCGAGGTTGGCGATGACGGCTTGGCTAGCCCCAATGCGCTCTCCTCCCGCGAGCTCGACGCCGGTCGCACGTCCAAGGTCGGTCGTTACACGTTCGACTTCGGCGTTGGTGCGGATTTCGCCACCGTTATCGCGGAGAATTCCCGCAAGAGCCTCCACGAGGTTCGATGCACCGCCGGTTGTGATCGAGATGCCCTCTTCCATGTCGGTATAAGTTTCGAGGAATGGGAACATCGCGCCGCCGGAAACTTCCGGACCGAAATCGAGGTGGAGACCCCACGTGGCGACGAGCGCCTTCGCTTCCGGTGTTGCGAAGTACTCGTCGCCGAGCTCCCGTGTCGAGTTCAATAAAAGCTGTCCGAGATCGATGACATCGGTGATACCGGTTTCTCGGACGGCAGCGGCGAGTTTTCTGCCCGCCTCGACGGATGGCAACGGCGTGGCGTACAGCGGCAAGAGGGTCCGCTGGAACGTCTCGAAACGGTCGTGGAGGCGCGACCATCCCTCAGCATCGCCAGGGTCGTGTCGGCGCATCTCATCGAGCGTCCGCTCCTCGTCCTCGTAGGCTCGCAAGCACGTACCGTCGGGAAAAACGTTGCAGTACGGCTTCGCGGACTGTGAGAACTCGAGTCCGTGATCGGCGAGGTCCTCTGCGAGGTCTTCGTACACTGGTGAGCCGAGAAAGAGGTTCTGATTGGTCGAGTAGGTGTCGTGGACGAATCCTTCTTCAGTTAGTTCGCTGCTCCGGACTGCGCCGCCGATGCGGTCGTTGCGTTCAAGCACGAGCGGGTTCCAACCGGCCCGCGCGAGATAGACCGCCGCGACGAGTCCGTTGTGTCCGGCTCCGATGACGATGGCGTCGTGGTCGTGGGTGTGTGCCGAATTCATTGTCGTATGATTGTGGTCATGTCGGTCGTTCTGGTCGGGTTGTTCTACGCGTCCTGATTGCTGAATATTCGCTCGGAGGAGTGCGAATAGATCTCGATGACATTGCCGAACGGGTCTTCACAGTAGGCGAGGCGATAGTCCTGATCGGGAAAGAGCCGCCGAACATCCGAACGCCGCTCACCGCCGGCGTCTTCGATCTCATTGGACAGTTTCTCGACTTCCGAGTCGATAACACTGATATGTGAGATACCGGGTGTCGTTGGGTCCGTTATAGTGTTTCCCGTTGTCCCGTCGAACTCGAACAGTTCAATGGTGACCTGATTGGCAGTCGTCAGATGAGCAAGCCGGACCGATTCGAAGTCGGTATCGTGGTACAACTCGGCGGCCACGTCGCCGAGGTGGCCCTCGTTGCGCTCGACGTCAAGCGGCCCAGTGAGCCGGTCGAACCCGAGGACATCTTGGTACCAATCGAGTGCCGCCTCGATGTCGGAAACCGTGATCCCGACGTGTGCAAACCCACGCGTGTGTTCTTGTTTCGCCATTCCACACAGCAGTTCGAGGAGTACTCGGTTGTACCTTTGCCTCGTACAGCTGACAGAAGAAATTCCAGTCATTGAGGTGTTGTTTCGGCAGTTATCTCGCCGGTTTCGAGGTTGGTGTCGTCGGTATAGTTGTTGTCCCGGTTCGAGTCCAACCTACTCAGGCGTTCTCGAAAGAAAATCATAACATGGAGCTCTCACAAACGATGACTAGCACTGCAGACGTCTACCACGTAACGAAGAGCTCGATCCAGAACCCACGGACTGGACATACAAACCAGGGCCATCGAAAATCGTCCACGCAGCTATCCTTTCCCCACGCGTCAGCCGACAGCTGTAATACCGCACCGAAGTCAGTATCGGGGTGTCGTGAACAGCTCATCGCCTGATCGAACTCTCAACGATCTCGCTGATCTCGTTGCCGAGCAGTTCAGCGACTACCGCCACTCCGAGGAATTCAACGAGCTCTCGCTCGTCATCGATAACAGCGACCGCGAACACCCATCGCTCATCGTTCACATTGACGGTCAACAGTCAGCCGACCTCGCCGAACGCGTCGATGCCTTCCTCCGCGATCATGGCGCACGTACTGAACGCGAGCGTCACGACGATACCGATATCCGCATTCTCGCCACCCTCGAATGAGCATCTGACCACTGGTTAGACTGGAGCCGCTGAGAACATCACAAGCGACACCCCCGCACGCGCCGTCGGTGGCCTCGCCTTGGGTGATTTCGTTGGTTCGCCAACGCCGTCGGACAGACGATTCGCATGCGTACTCGCCACTGGTTTCGATTCTCATAGCCGCCGCATTTTGCACATTGGCCCTGTAACGGTGTTCTGCTCGGGTTGCTGACCACCCGTTTTGTCATGCGGCTGGCGTACAAGCGTCTGACTGCTATCGAATCACGCACACGAAATCAGCGGGTGTGGTGCTGTTTTTGCACATCGAAGTCGGTGTATTCGGCTATTTGATGTGCAAAATCAGGATCAGTATGATCTCGACGCGCAACCCCGTGCAGTTGCATGAGAACGGTCCCCGACTGGCTTCCTACTCATGTTTATCCTGCCTGATCTCTGGCGGCGACGAGCGCGGTATTAGTGTCCCGAGTGCGGCCGATGGACCGAAGGCCCGCCGCCGACAGGTGACCGATAATGATTGACCGCGAAACGTTCGATACGCTCGCCGACGAATATCCAACTGCTAGTTGGGCGATCTGGAGCGATGACTTCCCCGACGAGGACTGCATTGAAGAAGACCCCACCAACATACGGGACTTTCTCGCCGAGCAGCGCGAACGAATGGATCCAAACGTGGTGTTCGTCGGGCTGAACCCTGGGGGAGAAATTCTAGCCGAGCTCTCGAATTTCCACGGTATCGGTCAACCAATGTCGGATGGAGGGATATACGGGAAATACGATCAACGGCTAGAATCGTACATTCGATTAGCGGCGCTTACCGGCGGTTATATGACGGATCTGAGTCCGATTGAAGAGCCTGATGCGGGCAATGTGACACTAACGGACAGTGACTATGAGAGTTTCGCCGACCAACTCTGCATACTCGACCAAGCGCACTACACTATCATCTGCTTCGGGAACAAGGTGTTCGACGCACTGGCAGACCAAACCGGCGCAGACGTGACGGACGGCCCGCTTTCGCTCCGGACATTCACCGCAACCATCACTGATCGTTCCGTCCGCGTGTATCGAGTCTGGCATTACTCAAATTGGGGGGCTTATCAGCACAAAATCGACGAACTGCGCACGCAACTCGTGTATATCGCCGCTGAATCAATCCGCGACGCACGCACCATCCTCCAGGACAAAGAGGTACTCGGGGACGTAACGACGGTGGTTGACGAGTTGGCGGACGGTGCCACCCTCGAAGAGGCGTTTACTGGGTGGGAAACCGAGTATGAAGTCATAGTTGGAAAAAATCGTCCACGACTGGATGCCTACAAGGACGGCGTCGGGATCGAACACGAAGCCCGCGAGCAGATGAACATGCGTTCGCATCTTCTGTTCGCCGACGCGATGTTCCAACAAGGCGATATCGAGGTGCTCGTGGCTATCATCCCAACAGGAAACAACGCAAGCAAGCGGCGAACGGCGAACGAACTACGTGATGCCATCTTTACCGAGCACCACCCGCTTGACGTGCCAGTACTCGTTATCGAATACGACCGCGATTGCTAACCGTTGCGTGTTTTCGACGGCGAAAACCAAAAAGGGAGAACGCGCCCAAACCGACATGCAGGCGCTTTCTGTCTTCGAGCATTGTCACCTGCCGCTCAATCGCCCCGTCTCGGAGGCGGTAACGAGATAAGGATCACAAGGAGCGATAAGAGGCACTATACAAGAAGAGGGTGCTTCTGATATCCGACAACCTCTGAGGCTCACCAGCGAGTGGTGTTGTGGACAAAGCCGATCGTAAGGGTATGCGAACAAGCAGAGAGAAGGAACGTTTTTAATCGTTGACCACTGTATACTCTATGTTGGTTTAGTACCGAATATGGGTACGAGCACTGAAATAAGTATTAAACAGGGACTGTCGAAACGGGAAGCACTCGCGCTCACCCGGCTGGCCGGCCAGAACAAGACGGTCGTCACAATCACCGATATCGAGCACAGCGTCAACATCTCATACGATGCGGCGAAGAAGCTGGCCCACAATCTGGTGCAGAAAAAATGGCTTGACAGAGTGAAGAGCGGGACCTATCTGATCGTGCCGCTGGCTGCCGGCGAACGCGGTGAGTACACCGAACACGAGTTCATCATCGCAGCCCACCTTGCCAAGCCGATGTATATCTCCTACGGGAGCGCGCTGAACCATTACAGCCTGACCGAGCAGGTGCCGATGACGGTCGTCGCAGCAACCACCGATCGGGTGCCCGACCGTGAGATCCACAATGTCCAGTACCGGTTCGTCACCCTTACCGACACCAAGTTCTTCGGCTATGAACCAGTCGCGATCGGTTCCCAGCAGGTCAACATCGCCACTGTCGAGAAAGCGTTAGTCGACTGTGCGGACCATCCCGAGCACTGTGGCGGCATCACCGAGCTCTCGAAAGCACTCGTGAACGCCGACAGTGTGGACTACGACACCCTGGTTGGCGACCTGCTCCGCATGGGGAACGGAGCAGCAGTCAAACGGATCGTCTACCTCGCTGATCTCCATGACATCGAGCTGCCGCGCCGTGCAGACCTCGAGGAGGCGTTCACCACCGGCTACTCCAAGCTCGATCCGACCCGCGCTGACAACGGCCGTCACACGAGCGACTACCGGCTGATTTTGAATGTCGCTGAAGACGCGTTGCAGACCGGGAGGAGCATGGATGATTGACGACACACGGCTGCGCACGCTCGCCCGACAGACCGGTGTCACCGCGGGGTTAGCCGAGAAGAACTATGTCAACTCCTGGATCCTCTACGCACTCTATACCAGCCCGTTGGCCGATCACCTCGTGTTCAAGGGTGGGACCGCGCTCAGCAAACTGTACTTTCCTGAAATCTGGCGGTTCTCTGAAGACTTGGATTTCACTGCTACAGAGCCGCTCCCGGATCTAGGCCAGCGGCTCGAAACAGCTGTCACCGGTATCGCAAACCGGTCCGGTATCACGTTCACGGTTACGAACGTCTACGAAGCGGGGGAACCGGTCGAGTACGTCCAGATCGATGTGCAGTACGATGCTATCCTCGGCCAGCGGAACACCACCGACCTAGATATCACATTCAACGAGGCGCTGGCGTTTCCACCAGTGCAGCACCAGCACGCGTTCGAGGACATCCCTGCATTCGACCTGACCGCCTACAGCGTCGAGGAAATCTTCGTGGAGAAGCTACGCAGCCTCTATCAGCGGGCGCGTGCCCGAGACTACTACGACATCTACCGCCTGCTAAACCAGGAATCGTTCGACGATAAAGCGGTAGCAGACGCGCTCCGTACGAAAAGCCGGGCACACAACGTGAGCCTCGATCTCGCGAACGGTATCCCGGCCGACAGTCAAGAAGCGGTCCACCAGTACTGGAAACAGGCGCTTGACCGACTTGTCCAGCAGAAACCGGCGTTTGACGACGTGGCACACCAGATCAACGATTATTTGCTCGATCTTTCAGCGGCCGGGTAGTGGGCTGATCCCCACCGGCGCTACTACCAGCTGTCAGGCGCGGGTGCAGCGCCGGAGTGGAACAGACAGGACTGACGGCTCGATTACGATACAGGACACCAAGATCTTGGTCGCGTCGGAAAACCGTTCAGAGTTCACCTCCGTTCGTTCTGACCGACACGCTACATCGTATCTTTCCGTGAGTTGACCGCTGGAGGAACTCATCGAAGAACTCGCGGTAGTATTCGGGATTGGAGTATTTCGTGAGGGACAACTGCAACAGCGTATCTAACCCTTCTTCGCTCCACTGCATCCAGTCACGCTTGCATCGCTTGGCTACCTCACCCATTGCTCGTTCGACAGGGTTCGAGGTCCACGGCACCTCGAACCCGTCTATCGCGTCCTCAGCAAACGTCACCATCGAATCCAGTCCACTACGAAGGTACGATGCTGCTTTCGGCGAAGAGAGTTGCTCTAACTGCCATGCTGTCTTCTCTATACGCTCTTTCGTTCGGGCGATCCGCGAGCGGATCGCCGAATACTCCTCTTGCGGACGATGTTTCTCGACGGAGTTCTTCAGGTGGAACAACTCTCCAGAGACCTCCGAAATGATCTCGTTACGGTCCTCCAATGAGAGCGCACCGTCGTCCCACAGCTTGTAGCCAAGTGTGCGCGGAACGTGAGACAAATCGAGTTGATGATCGCGTGTGTCTGTTTGAAAGGCCCCAACAAGGCTCTTTTCGGCGTCACTGACGACTTTCGCGTCGTCAGTGATCGCCTCAGCAGTATCCAGAGTATCCGCAATCTCACTCCAGGGAGTGTTCACCGAGACATCAAGCACTGATCGTGACGCTGTTTCGGTGTCTTCTGCGAGCGTTACTCGTACGTCGTGGTACTCACGGTCCTCGTCCTGACTGTAGCAGTTGGTTCCGTCAGGGATGACGGTTTCAGCTTCAGACCCGGCAATGCGGCTGGAAACGAACTCTGTGAGTTTCCTGCCGCACTCGGTCACGCGGTCGCGGATGGTGTCCTTCGAGGGCGTCCTTTCGAGGTCCTCAGCATGTGAGGCTGCGTCACGGTAGGAGAGAGCCGTCGCAAGATCGACTGTTCGCGCAGCGATATCCTGCTGATATCGCTTCTTTCCGTTGAAATCGACGAATTGTTCGATGGGGCGGAAATGAGCGTTCTCGTCGTCAGTTGCCGCAGTGTCTTTGACGTAGCCAAGGGAGAACTCGTGCTCGCCGACGGTAGTAACCGCTGTGCGAATCTTCGTTGTCGAGCGTTGGAATCGGTTGGTTCCGTTTCCCTGTGCGTGTTTTTCGCCACAGTACGCCTCAACGAGTACGTCGTTGAGGCTCTCGATGATTGCTTCGAGCAGCGTCGATTCGAGACGCTGCTCGGTCAGAAACTCCGCGAAGGCGGCAAGTGGGTACTGTTCAGTTGGGTCAATAGTCAGAACGAAGTGGATCGTGACCGTAACCTCAATCGGGGACTCGTTCACGTTCATCAAACAGTCCCCATTCCTTCGAGGAGTCAGCTACGACTTCGTTTCAGCGACTGCCCAGACGGTTCTGAACGATTTTCCGACGCGACCAAGATCTTCCCGTCAGCCGGCACCTACCAACGCGGCTCAGGCTGCGTAATGCCCGCTTCAACAGGATACAGAGCGTTTCCAGCTGGCAACTATCGTTGTGATGGGCCGTGTTTAATCGCTAGACAACGTCGGATCAGGTCGCCAGAGTGACGGAGTTGAAGCGGAAGACGGCGAAGTATGTCAACGCAAATCTTCCGCTTCACCGAACGTGTTGTCTTCGCCGTCAAAAGGGTTGCCGATGATTAGGACGAACCCGCCGCCCCGGAAGGTGGCGGCGGGTTCACCGATGCAGCGATGATATCCATCCACTGTCTCCGGATTTACCTCGATACGACCTACCGGATGACGATCGATGTGTTGACGGAAATGCCACGAATATCGCGGGAGATCGGCCTTGAACCGACCGATCTCCCGCACCCCTCGACGTTATGTCTCACTTTCGATAGAATTGAGATGGCGGTCTGTCGGACACTTCTCCAGCAGTCTGCGCAGCTTCATAACACTGGGCCGATCGGAGCGATCGACGCTACGTTCTTCGAGCGCTCGCCTGCGAGCCGCTCGTACTGCAACAAGACAAAATACGAAGTACAGGACCTCAAAGCCACGAAACTCGTCGATACAGAAACAAACATCATCCTCGATTTGCACTGTACGACCACCAGAGAGGGAAGTGACGCCGACATCTGCAAGCAACTCGCCCGCCGGCAGGCGGACGAGTTGCAGATCCTCACTGCTGACAAAGGCTACGACTGCACGTGGCTGCGTGAGTACCTCCGTGAGGATCTTGACCTCCGACCGTTGATCAAGCACTGCATCAACAAGCCCTACGATCACGCCCACAACGCCCGAATTGACGACGATCTCTACCACCAGCGCTCCATGTCAGAAACCGTCTTCTCCTCGGTCAAGCGCTCGCTGGGCGTCGCCCTGCGAGCGCGGACATGGTATCGAGAATTTCGTGAGATCGCGTTGATGTGTGCGGTGTACAACATTAAGGAGGCCGCAAAACAGGAAATTCCACTTCCGTCATGCGATTAAACACGGCCTTGTGATGGTTTATACCGCTAAGGGCGGATTCTGACGCTACAGGCGGCCGCTGCCGATGTACGCCAGTCCGAGCGCACCGATGATGACTAGAAAGCTGTAGACGGAATCCGGGAGCGGCACGATCGCTCCGTCGAAATTTCCGACCAGAATGACCGCGACTGCAACAAGGGCCAGCAACGGATGGGCGATCAGTTCCTGACCGAAGACCCGGAATGACCAGTAGATCATCTCCGCCGAGGATCGGACACTGTCCCCGAGTGAACGGGTTCCATCCGGATTCTCGGCCGGTTCGAATCTGCCAAAATCATCGCAACTGACCGAGACAATCTTGCCAGTGGTGACCCGCTGACCGTCGCTATCGCCTACTTTGAGGAGTATCACAGCTTCGTCGCCGGTGCCGACCACACGGTACGTACCGGCCGGGTAGTCAGTCTCGGTCGGAGAATAGTGGTCAGAGACGGTCGGTGCAGACATTGTTCCATTGGTATTCCACTCCACCAATATAAGTGCGAAGTCAAGCAGCCCGATGCTGCTATATCAAAAATGGTTCGGCCTCACCCACTTTCTGGCTGCGTTTCGAACGAGCTCGCCGGTGAGAACTCGGTCAGTTCCTCGATCTCCTGCTCCAACCGCTCGACCTCCTGGCGCAGGGCATCTGCTTCGGGATCGTCACTTACCGCCAGCCGATCCTTCAGACCTTGCAAGCGCGTCTCCTTGCGTTCTTCATCCACCTCGGCTTTGCGCACGTACTCGCTCTCGGAAACATCGTAGACGGCCGATTCGGGTACTGAGACCACATCCAGCGCTTCCTCGACCTTGCTCCGGTCGACACCGAGCAGTTGCTCGCGATCGATACCGGTCTCGGCGAACGCTTCGAGCACTTCCTCGTTATCCTTGAGCGAACGATTCCGGCGCGTCGTTCGCTGGATCGAGCCGTACTGGCCGTGGACTGGTCGGTCGTGCCCGACGCGCTCTAAAAGCACATCAGTCACATCCTGTCGCAGGTCGTTGGCGTTGCGCTGGACATCCGACAAGAGCGTATAGAGGTTGACCAGGACGGGCGTCTCAACGCTTTCGAGGGCACTCATGTCCTCGCGTTCGAGAGCGTCGATCAACAGCAGCATATCCGAATACACGTCGATCTCGGGCTCTTCGCGCTCACTATCCTGCTGGTCGTTCGCGCCCGCGCTCATCGACAAGTGCGGCGCATCGTCCAGTACCGCACTCTCGTCGGCCTCATCGAGTTCAGTCAGCGTGTTCTCACGCTCATCGAGGACATAGCGTGGGTGGAGTGCAAGCACCGCCGCGTAGGGCTCGGCCTTCGGCGGCAAGCGTTCGAGCTCGTAGCCCTCGCTTGCTTCACGAGTGTGCTCGGCGAGCGCTGCGAACTGCTCGCGTTGCAACGGTTGTGAGTCACCCGAATCGACGTCCTCGATGATGATCCGCTGGTCCTGAACATCGGTGATGCGAAATCGCTTCGAAGCCAACGGCGTGATCAACGTCGCCTCATCGGGCAGGTCCTCACACCGCTCGATCAGCGTGCCCCACGTCGCGCCGAACGGAATCGCCATAGGCACCACTCAGAACGTCACTGGCTAAAGAACCAGGGACATCACCGGATTTCGAGTGAAAAGCCCGGCTCTCTGGCGCGGTCCGCCCCTCACACCACGTCGCTGTTGGCGGGTACGGGACGGGCGAGACGAAGCAGCTCCACCCAGTTCATGAAGCGATGTCATAGGACGCGATCTCGGTTGATCCGCATCCCGGGCAGGAATCAGCCTCTGGCTCGACGTTCGCACCGCAGTGACGGCACTCAATGATCGGTTCCTCTGTCGTTCGCGAGAGTATCCGTCTGATTGTCCGTATCATAGGAGGGGAGAGCGTGTGAGACACTCGTTGAAGACCGGATCTGCACCAGCCTCGACATCCAGCTATCCGCTGGACGATGATAGAGCCTTTCCAATCGGACTGACAGTGAAATTCCGCCAGAGACAACCTGCTAGCTGTGTCTCGGCGGGTTTCCACTTACTCATCGGTCGGTGTGATTCGGACGGTCTCATCAACATAGTAGATATGGCCACGGCTTTCGAGTTCGGTCAGCGCTGCTTGGGCATCGGCTTCTCCAAAGCGCTCGTCGGCCCGGATCACTTCGAGAGCCTCGTCTTTCGCAAGCTTCTCGCCAGATCCACCGGCAGCTTCGGTCAGCAGCGCGAGCGTGTCTTCGGCGAACGGTGATATCCGTCGCCCTTCATTCATACGCGTTGTTTCAGCCACCTGTATATGAATCTGTATCAGGCCCTCGATCTACAACTCGTCGAGATGCTCGATACCCTCTTTCGAGACGTTCGCTTCGGTGATCGTCTCGGCCATCCAGTCGGGTTTGTCCTCCGGTGCTTGCTCGCGCCACGCCCATCCCTCGTAAATGTGGAGTTTCTTATTCTATTGAAAATGCGGTACGGCGACAGGATTCACTGACTCAAACTGAGACGTCACGCATGTGAGTCGGGAAAATAGTGAGTTTCTCCATCTGATTTGGTAATGATCAACGCGATCAATTCGATCGGGTAAATTCCAGACAACGAAGAGGTGGATTGTGTTAGAGAATAATCTCCTAAACCATCAAATCCCTACGCCATCGTCCATTTTCAATAGAGCATGAATCTGGAAGCCACAGTTATTCGGAAGACGTTCCGGAATGTGGCCGTTCTCAGGGGTCAATCGCAAGTTCGCTACTGATGTACTCCCACTGTTCATCCTCAAGGTGGTCACGAAGGTCAGTGAGGTCAGTGGCTCGGCTGGTAAGGATGAGATTGGTTGCACGAGCCGAGCCGATTTGGTCGATGTCGGTCAACGTCCGCCAAAGCTGTCGCACCTCGTCCTGTATGAAGTGTCGCTCGACATCATCATACGAATCGAACGGGACAGCATCCGTGTTAGCGAATTCCGCGTCGGGATACTCGGCGTATTTCGCGTAGACAGCACTCAGGATGCCATCCCCTCGTGTTGTCGTCAGCCCTCCGCTATCGGTTTCGGTCGTTCGGCGAAGGAGCTGTGCCAGTGTCCGTTCGTACTCCTCAACGACGACGCCTCGCTTAACACCTTCCGTATCGAGGACCTCCCTGTCGGTGAACGCCCCCGAGTCAGCACCATCGAACAGTTCGAGCCGTTCCAACACAACCCGTTGGTTCGTGGCGTCGACAAGAAACTGATACTGCCAGTGTTTGTCCTCATCAATACGGTCCGTGTACGCTGTGTCGATGATGGCAGTCCCTCGAATTCTCCCGAGTGCCAACTGGAGGTCGTTTGTGATGTATGTCGTTTCGAGGGGAACGTCAACGCTCCCCTCAAAGCGAGTTCCGAGGGTGATGTCCGCGGTCGTAATCATAGTCAGAGCATGAGATCGGTGAGTTCCCAGTCCTGTGGGAGATCGTTCTCAAGGCTTTCCTCTCTCACGAGGTTCCGGATGCGCTGTTCTACGTCGTCTTCCAGCTCGAAGTCGACCGCGAGATCGTCATGCCAGTCCCAGTAGCGGGGCATCGTCGGCCAGTAGTGGTCGCTGACGGCTCCAGCAGGGGCATCCAACAGGTAGCGTGCCTCGGTAATCTTCTCACTTGGCCGGCGCGCAATCTCGTGGTGTATCGACTCGTCGTGGATGATCCGTTCGAGGAGATCGACGGCCGTGTGCTGGTCGGCGTAAAACGCGTGTTCGAGCATGGGACTTGTCGAGAAGATGTGGCTCGATGCGTGCTCGTGGATCCGCTCTGCGACATCGAAGTCCGGGTGCCCGATACCCCAACCGTACGGGTGAAGACCTTCGAGAATGTTGTCCTGATACCCGCCGACCTCGGTGCGGATAGTCTCGATGTATTCGACCGTGACAACTGGAATCGCCTCGACACCATCCGCGAGTCGCGTCCGAATAAAATTCCTGCCGGTGACGTTCTGGAGAATCGTGGTCACATGCGGGAAGTCCTCGGCCGTATCCGGGTGATATGCCCGGATGAACTCTTCGAGAACTGGCCATCCTTCCGCTCGTGTCGCCTCGTCGAGCTTGCTGATGAGCTGTCGTCTGTAGGCTCTCCGAATCCCAGAGTATCTGTCGGATGCATCCGATTCGTTGGCAGATTCTAACTCGCTCTCGTAGGTCGCCATCGCCTGAGAGAGGGTATCGAATTCACCGTCCGTAGTGTCAGTGAGTAATTCATCAAGAGCCTCGAGTTCGACAGCCTCGGGTCTCCTATCCGCCCATTCGGACGGCGTCCCGTCTTCGTTTTCCGATGAATCGACGGTATTTCTATCAGAGCTGTCTGCTGTCGAGCAATCGTGGAGGCGGAGGCGTGTGAGCGTGTCGAACTCCTGACCACAGTCATCGCACTCGTGACTCATGGCCAGTTGCTCCGTGCAATCGGCAGAGGAGGGCTTATATTCTGCTGTGAACGGCTCTCATCGTCGTTTGACCGCTCGTTCGGATACCACTGCGGCGCTGCACACATCGTGCTTGTAATTCTTCGCCGCGGCGGGTTGTCTTTCGTCGTCAGTTTTGATTGTGGTTTCGTCACTGGTTACTCCTCTGTCCCGTCCGATGAAATATCCAATCGCGGGCCCGTCTTTGGGTTTCCGACGAAGATGGTACGGCTCACTTCAACCATCTTTTCGGGCGTCTCGCTCATTTGTGTGTTTCGTTGATACAATGATCCAACGTCGTCGTCATAATCGATAAGGTACTCACCACCGCGATTGCCACGAAGGTAGAGATGGTGTGAGTCCGCGCCGATGTACGTGTCGTCGCCTGTCACGGGCAGTGGTCGATCCTCGGGCGGTCGCTCGCCGAGAGGACATGCGTGTACCACTTCGACAGGTGTTCGCCAGCGATAGGTCTTCATATAATCGCCAGCTTGGAACCACATCGGGTCACGATCCCAGCCGTAGACACGCAATCGTCCTTGTCCGCGATCAGGGTCAGCGTAGGGTTCGGTGACGAAATCTTCCTCGTTCAAGCTGTCTTCGAGTATTGATCGGGCATCTGTGATATGCTTGAAATATCGCTCTTTGCTGCCACGGGTCTCTTTGATATCGGCCTCCGCCTTTGTAGAGACCTGGATGGTTGCGTCGGCCGCAGTTTCATGGACAAACAGGGTATCCTGTCGAAACAGTAGGTCAGGATACCAGTTATCTTGTCCGGTCTCCACGATGCGGGTATCCTCAAAGAGTTGGTCGATGACAGAGGTGCTTGCGTCTACCAAGTCGGTGTAGACTGTCTTTTTATCACTGAGCATAGGTCTTCGGCACACTGTGTGTATGTACGTGCATATCTTTTGTCACCGTCGGGTAGACGTAACGATGTCTCCATTCTCATCCCGAGTTTCAATTTCCCACGACCCACAGTCTCGGCACCATGTTTCTCCACGGACTACCCGTCGAACAGTTTTGCACATTTGCCTGCGGCCCCCGATGAGTCCACAGTTAGCGCAATAGAAGCGATAGCGCAGGTCGTCTTCATCGATGGTCGAATCAGTTCGCCACTCGGGCACCTCATCAAGGGGGCCCCGCGGTCCCTCAACACGAAGTTCTCCGTCGCACTCCCCGCAGACCTGTGTACCACGGATAGCGCGGCGGACGGCTACACTCCAGCGATGGCGTCCACCGATGAAGCCACAGCCCTGCGTGCAGTAGAACTGATACTTGTAGTCCTCGGGCTGGGTCTCGTAGTGCGTACTACATCGTCCCGAGAGGGCTAGCGGATCGACCCACTGCTTGAATGATTCACCATGACCTGGATCAACTCCGTCGGTCTGGTGCTGATAGCAGTGAACGAGTTCGTGTCGGATCGTTTGCTGCATCGCCGTAAAGCCCGCTCGGTCGTAGGTCTGTTCGGAGAGTCGAATCGTGCAGTGACCGTCTCCATTGGAGGAGCACACGCCGTGCTGTCGTTTCATACGGGTGCTGGTTTCGAAGGTTACACAATCGAGGTCGACGAGAGAGGACGTCAAAGGCCACTCTTCACCGTCGATGACGGCGTTTGCGTACCGTCGCGCACGCTCTGATAGCTCGTGCGAATCACTGATCTCGCCAGCCACCGCCATACGCCCCCGAAGCGGCCAGGAACCAAAGTAGCCTCGGTCTCTGCGAACAGTTTCATTCTATCACCGATGACGACCAGTTCACAGCGCTCTGCGAGAAATGCGATCTCGACGTTACCAATCTCAACCGCCTCCGCCGGACCCTGACCGAGCAACTCGACGAGCAGGACCTCCACGATGCGGTCTACGATCGCAATCCCTACTAGGATCCGAGTTTATCGAGTCTCGGGGCTGCTGTCTCGGGCTAACCACAAAATTGCGTCGCCAGTTCTGCACCAAATACCCAATCAATCCGGCTCGGACGACCCACATCCGCAGCAGGGAAACAGTTTCCCCGAGCGGGACGTATCGACCGTTATGTACGCGGATACAGAATCGTTCACGCTCGCAGCAGCACAGATCGAGCCTGTCTATCACGACAAGGCGGGGACACTCGATAAAACCTGCCGGTGGATCGAACAGGCCGGCAATAGGGATGCGGATCTCGTCGTCTTCCCTGAGACGTACTTTCCGGGCTATCCCTACTGGCGCGGGAGTGTCTCGATCCCACGCTGGACCGACCTGATGATCGACCTTCAGAAAAACAGTCTCCACGTCGATGATAACGCAATTGATATACTCGGGGATACAATCGCTGACGCGAATCTGCACGTCGTTCTCGGGACGAACGAGGTGAGCGACCGATCGGGAAGTGAGACGCTCTACAACGCACTCTTCTATTTCGACCGATCAGGCAATCTGGTTGGTCGTCATCGAAAGCTCATGCCTACGCACGAGGAACGCGCTATCTGGGGTCGGGGCGAGCCGGGAAGTCTCCAGACCTACGACACCGACATCGGAACGATCGGCGGGCTGATCTGCTACGAAAACCATATGACCCTCTCGAAAGCCGCGCTCACGGCCAAGGGGGAGGAAATCCACGCCGCGGTCTGGCCGGGCTTCTGGGAGCAACATGGTCACCCAGGCGACAAGTCACGGGCCGAGGATGCGGCCGCAATGGACACCTGCGATATCTACCCGGCAGTGCGCGAGTACGCCTTCGAGACGCAGTCATTCGTCGCCTCATGTTCGGCGTACATGAGCGACGACATCCCCGAAGAGTTCGGCGAGGACGAACTGGGATTCAACGTCGCTGCTGGAGGTAGCATGCTCGTCAATCCAGCGGGTGTTGTGAAAGCCGGGCCGGTAGTCGGCGAGGAAACGCTCCTCACGGCCGAGTTCAACCGCGATGAACGTCGGGCGACGAAAGCGTACTTCGATGCGATGGGCCACTATACCCGATGGGACGCCGTGAATCTGGAGGTGAGTGACCACCGGAATGAGCCGATTCATACCCACGACCACGACTCGACAGAGTCAGGACAGACGAACGGAGAGCTATCGGCGGCAGAGGTACAAGCAATCGCTGACGACCAGGACATATCGATTGAGACCGTCGAGACAGTTGCTGACGCCGTTCAAGGACAGTAGCTCTGGTCAGCCCACAGAAATCGATGGCCGATCACGTGTCGAAGAATCGTCCGATCCGATGGAGATCAACAGCATGGTCGGTATCGCCAGCAGTGACGAAATCTGCGAGAATCTTGCCGACGACAGCGGTGAACTTGAACCCGTGACCGGTGAATCCAGCAGCGACATGTATACTGTCGTAGTCGGGATGGCTGCCGAGCAGGAAATGCCCGTCGGATGACTTGGTGATTACGCAGGTCTGCAGCCGTATTGTTGGTCCCGCCCCACTCGGAAAGTACGCGTTGGCGAACTCGCGGTGGCGTTCCTCTTCGATGGTCGTCGGCTCCTGTGGCATCTCGTCAGGATCAACGGCGTTCAGAAGCGACGGCTCGCGGCCGAACTTGAATCCCGGCACATCATGGATCGGGAAACCGTACCCGTTGCCGTGTTCGCCGGCGAGGCTGAACACTGGAAATGTATTTGAGCGAAACTGCTCTGGCTTGTCGGGCTGGAGCCACGTCATGATCCGCCGGCATGGAGTGAGTTCCGCCGCGAGCTCGGGAAAGAAGTCGCCAGCCCACGCGCCGGCAGTCACCACCAGATCGTCGGCTTCGTAGCGACCCTTGTCGGTTTTCACTCGGACGCCGTCGCCGGTTTCGTGCCAGTCGAGGACGCGCTCGCGGGCTTTGACGGTGGCTCCCTCCGCATGGGCTGCTTCGACGTGGGCGATCACGGCCTGTTCGCAGTCGACGAACCCACCGTCGGGCTGGTAGACCGCCCGATGGTCGGTGGGGATGTCGTATCCCAGAAAGCGCTCGTTCACCTCCGCCCCAGTGAGTACCTCGTGGTCAACATCGTGTGCTTCGACCGAACGGCGGGCGTCGGCGAACAGATCCGCGTCAGTGGGGCTGGCATGGATCGAGCCAGTAATAGTGAGGAGGTCACGGCCAGTCTCCGCTTCGAGATCACGCCAGTTGTTGTAGGTGGCTCGTGCGAGCGGCACATAGGAGGGGTCTTCGGGCTGTGTGAGCCGGACGATACGGGTACTCCCATGGCTCGACCCGCGCGCGTGCGGGACATCGAAGCGCTCGATGCCGAGAACATCGAGACCGCGTTCGGCAAGACGATAGACAGCAGCGCTACCCATCCCGCCGACACCGGTGACGATAGCATCGTACTGCTCGCGGGAGACGTTCATACCCAACGCCGGCGGGGCAGAGAGAAATGTGTTGCTGCGACTGTGGTGATCGCTAGCAAAACGATTTACGCTCAGAGTGAATACCGCTGCCCAACCAGTGCAAGACGCCGAGAGTACCCCCGAATCAGAGTGACGTTCAACTCATGCCCACGTTCGACGCCGATACCACGGATATCAACGCGTTCGAGGTCGAAGACGCCGACTTGTACATTTTCAGCCAGTATTTCGACCAGGAAGAGGTCTTTGCCGAGCTGCATGAGTACTATAACAGCGAGCAGTATCGCTTCGAAATCCCCACTGGCGAGATGGACCGGATAGAGTCGTTCTTGGACGAGTATTTCTACGATCTCAACCGCGTGGCACCCGACGCGATCGAGCCGTTCTGCGTGGTCAAAGAGAAATACACCGATCACGCGGATATCCTCCGAAACTCGGCATATCACACGGGCCGAGGGAGCAATACAGTGTTCGTGATGCAGGATCGACTGTCAGCCGAGCAAGCAGTCGAACGGGGCGCGACACCGCTTGCCGACGCGGACACCAGCTTTCGATTGTAACTGGATCAGCGATCTAGATCGGTTCGTCATGCATATCTTCTTGTGATATGCATCCCATCAATTGATTCCAACGTTCACCACATACGAGAAAACCATCTGACCGATTTCAGTTCAGAATGTTTTACTTTGTACGACGCCAAGTCAATCACAGAGAGTGGGCCGAGGTAGCTCAGGCTGGCCAGAGCAGCTCCCTTGTAAGGAGCACGTCGGGGGTTCGAATCCCTCTCTCGGCTTCTCCAGTTATGCAACGAGTAAGAATCACGTCTGAGTTGTGATCGACCTGACCTACTCTGAGGTTTGCGTGAGGCACGGTTGACCTCGAAAACGTGGGCACGAGCGAACGAAGACATGACGACCATTCCGCCCACGTTTGCTGTCTGACTCGAAACACCTACCGCACCCAAATCAACAATTCATGATGGTAAATGACTTGCGATCGGTTAGCATACTCAAAATCAGCCACAACACGCAGAACTCAGAAACGTGGGAAGTTGGGACGACCATGATGCCCACTCCACGCT
>NZ_CP095007.1:0-260739 GCF_022870485.1 Halococcus dombrowskii
GAATCCTGGCTGTGGTTCTACGAGCACGTTGGTGGCGGAGAGTGCCCAATCATTAACATCTCTGGCGGGACGGAAATCTGTGGCTGCTTCCTGATGCCGCTACCTGGTATGCCGCTCAAACCCGGCACGCTTGGCAAGCCTGGTCTCGGGATGGACGTGGATATCGTGAATTCACAGGGCGAAAGCGTTGCCAATGATCATGAACGAGGATTTCTTGTTACTCGTAGTTCGTGTCCATCGATGACCAAGAGCCTCTGGTCAGGCGACGAGCGCTACCTCGAAGAATATTGGTCCACCTTTGAAAACCCCCCAATATGGGATCACGGCGATTGGGCGCAGAAGGACGAAGATGGATTGTGGTTCCTGCACGGCCGGGCCGACGATGTACTCAACGTTGCCGGGCGAAAGGTAGGACCAGCAGAGGTTGAGAGCGCACTGATCGAACACGAGACAGTGAATCAGGCTGCGGCAGTGGGTGTTCCGGACGAGACAACGGGTACGGCCGTTGTGGCCTACATAATTCTCGAAGATAACGTCGAAGAGACCGACGACCTCCGCAACGACCTCCGCGAGAAGGTGGGTACAGAGGTCGGAAAGCCGTTCAAACCTCGCGAGGTGCTGTTCGTCAAGGAATTCCCGAAGACCCAGAGCGAGAAGATCATCCGGCGGGCGATTGCGGCGGTGTACGAAGGCAAGGAGTTGGACGATATGAGTTCGATTGAGAACCCAGAAGCGCTAGGAGCAATCGAAGAGGCGAGTTGAGCTGCTGGCTGGAGAGCGACGATCAGTTCTCGGAGATGTTTGCGAGAAAGCGACCGAGGCGCTGAGAGTCGTGTTTTATACTCACTGAAGTCAGGGAAGCAATTTTCTCATGTACAACCAAGATTGAAATAGCTCAGATCCAAAATTCATAGAAATTCATAGATGATGAATACCCTAGCCGGCTTCAGAAGCCTTTGAAGTCGGGCAGGTGGTTTGTCATAGATGGCGAATGGAGAATCAACCTCAGCGATCTAAATTTCGTAGTAGTCCATGCATGACGAATCAACCTAGCCGACCTCAGATTTGTTGAACGAGGGGCCACCAATTATGATAGATGATCATGAATTCACATGGCACGACTATTCGGTTGCTCCCTAGAGACAACCGAATGAAATGGTAAGCATACAATACTGAAGCCTACCGTTATTTATGATGCTCGCACTTCTCAGAGATAATGGTAGCTGACGGCACAATACAGACCGACGTATTGGTGATCGGAGCGGGACCAGGAGGATACGTCTCGGCAATCCGTCTCGGTCAGCTTGGTCTTGATGTTGCTCTTGTTGAAAGAGATAACTATGGTGGCGTTTGTCTCAATCATGGCTGTATCCCCTCTAAGGCATTGATTAGTACCACAAATCTCGCTCACGATGCACGGAATGCCCAAGAGAGAGGGATCAACGCCGAGGTTTCGATCAATACCGAACGGATGATCGAATGGAAAGATGATATCGTCAAACAGCTCACTGGCGGGGTTGAACAGCTCTGTCGCGCGAACGGAGTTGAATTGATCAGGGGGACGGGCAAGTTCGTGAATGATTCCGAGGCGCGCGTGATAAGTGACGGTTCAAATGCGCCCTCGCATATTGCTTTCGACCACGCCGTCATTGCAACTGGTAGCCGATCGATGCCACTTCCTGGCTTCAATTTCGACGATGAGCCGATATTGAATTCGCGTGAAGCGCTTTCGTTGGAAGCTGCTCCGGAAGATCTTCTCATCGTTGGAGCAGGATATATCGGCTTAGAACTTGCAACTGTATTCGCAAAACTTGGCACCGACGTGACGGTCGTGGAAATGCTTGATAAGATCTTGCCTGGTTTTGAAAATGATGTCACCTCAGTTGTTCGCCAACGTACCGAGGAACTCAATATCGATTTGCATCTCGGAGAAGCAGCACAAGAATGGACCCGAACCGACAGAGGAACCCAAGTGACAACTGAAACTGAGACAGATAATTTTCAGCAATACAATACAGAAAAAGTATTGGTAGCAATCGGTCGTGAGCCTGTGTTAGACAGTCTGGAACTCGAAAACGTAGGTCTTGAATCGAACGACGAAGGCTTCCTAACCACTAACAAACAAGGCCGCACCGAAGTTGAATCTATCTATGCAATCGGGGATGTCGCTGGCGAACCGATGCTCGCCCATAAAGCAAGCAAAGAGGGAATTATCGCGGCTCAGGTCATCGCGGGTGAGCCTATCGACCCCGACTATCGATTTGTCCCAGCAGCCGTATTCACGGATCCCGAAATTGGTACTGTCGGAATGACTCAAGCAGAGGCGGAGAATGCCGGTATTACCCCTCTCGTTGGCAAGATGCCTTTCAGCGCAAGCGGGCGTGCAATGACAATGGGTGACCCAACTGGTTTCGTTCGAATTGTTGCAATCAAGGAAAGCGGTGTACTAATAGGAGCACAGATCGTCGGACCTGATGCATCAAAAATCATCGCTGAATTATCATTTGCGATTGAACAGGGAGCGACCCTTGATGACATAGCCGAGACTATCCACATTCACCCAACACTTACTGAAGCAGTGATGGAGGCTGCCGAGAATGCGATGGGACAGGCTATTCATACGACGAACTGACCTCAGGGTTAATTACATAACTGATCTTCCTCATAGTTATTCTTTGTCTCTTGACGGAATTGAAGGCGGCGAGCACGACGACGGCCGTCCCGAGCGTGAGAGCTGAACCCACCATGATTTCAGGTACTACCGTCCTCGTACGCCATGTCGAAGAACGCGGCTTCCAACTCAACCACCTGCTCGAACAGGGCATCGATCCGGCCCTGCCTCTTTGACGAGAGTTTCGGTCCGTATCGGTCGGCCTGCTCCCGGAGCCACGTGACGTACTCTTCGAAGTCCGGTATCGCGTGAGTCTCGATCCACTCGTCGAGATACCATCGTGAGGGCGATTGGTCCTCGACGTGTCGCGCCCACGAGAGGTATACCCACTCGGCAGCGAGCGTCACAGTGAGTGTTTCCTCGTACCCTCCTTCAAGCGCGGCTCGCAGCATCAGGTCTTGGAACGCCCGCGTCGTGGGTGTCAACGGTGGGTTTGTTTGGTCCACTTCTGGCACGTCCAAGGCATCGAACGTCCGCTCAAAGTACTCGTTCTCGCTACCAGTCAACACCGATAGCGCGTCGGTCAGTCGGGCTTTCTCGTCCATCGTGTGCGCCTGCCCGACGGCGTAGCCCGTCACGCTCGCTCCGGTTTCGAGAAACGCGTGGTCTTGGACGAGATATCGACGGAATATCTCGTCTTCTAATGCTCTGTTGATCGCCGGTTCCGTCTGGCGATTCTATCGCTGAGTTCAGGAGAATTGGACGCCTTCTTGCGGTATGGAGCGGTTACGACAACGCGCGAAGAAGTATCGAGAACTTGCCAAAGAACACGTGGAGGATCCAGACGCGCCTGCCGTCGCCGACGAAGACGGCGACGGCGAGCACGCTGAGTGGAACAAAATCGCGTTACTGCTTCTGCGCGAAGACATCGGAAAGCCGCTCCGTCATCTCGAAGATTATCTCAACGAGATGCCCGGGATTCTCGACGTGTTCGGGTTGGAGAAGTCGCCGGATCACACGTCGTTCTGCAATTGGGAGAAGGAGATCTCGATGCGGACGCTCCGCAGCCTGCTCCGCAGAACGGCGGAGCAGGCTGGCTTCTCGGGAACTGGAGCAATCGATGCCAGCGGCTTCCAGCGTGGTCAGGCAAGCCATCATTACCGCAAGCGGGCGGATTACTCGTTTCAAGCGATGAAGACCACGATTCTTGTTGATACGGACTCGCTGGCGATCATGGACGTTCATTTCACGACGAAGAAGGCCTATGACGGGCATGTCGGGCTGCAGGTCTTCCGGCGGAACGCCGGAGACCTGCGGGAACTCCTCGCGGATAAGATGTACTCGTGGAAAGAGCTTCGAGAGAAGTGCCGGAAAGAAGCCACGCGTCCGGTCATCAAGCACTGTGAGCAATCCCCGTTGCAGAAGGCTCACAACGCCCGGATCGACGATGACGTCTATAATCAGCGGTCAATGAGCGAAACCGTCTTTTCGATGCTGAAGGCAGATGATGGCGAGAATCGCCACACAAAGACGTGGCACGGACAATTTCGAGAGCTGACTCGGAAGTGCATAATCCATAACCTCTCGCGGGCGGTCGGCTAACGCCGCCGCCCGCTCTTTCTCTGTCAGATGGTCTGAGAGGCATCACCAGCGATACGCCGATCCATCCGCCGATCCTTATAAAATCTGTTAATTCTAACCCAACCGCAAATCTATGGTTCTGCATCGTGTGTCACGTCGAATCGTTGGTTAGAGCCGATAAGAGTTGTATTCAGCTACCCCACCCCTTCGCTGTCTGTCGATCAACAGAGCACTGTAAGTAGTCCCTGAACGGTCAGACGACCCTCTTCGTCAGGTTCGGTGTGAATTGCTTGCTGGTCCCCTGAGGCCTCACCAAATTGGCGGACATCCTCGTTCGTAAATGTCCGTTCGTAGGTGTGGACGTCGCCTTCTTCTGGCGGGAGGGACATCGACATGGGTGCTCTACATCTGCTATCCAGCGACACAGTAAAAATCTACGGCACCGTGTTTGCCCGATTCGTGAGCGGCAGCACTGCTCAACAGTCGGCAGCACGTAACAATTTGACACTGATCCTGTGACCGATACGCGCCCTGTATCTTGCACGCCGATTTCAACAAATTGACAACCTGTGATGTGAGGAACTCTGAGAATCAGTGCTAGTACGAGCGCTGCTTTCGGACGCCGTGTGCTGACGACGTTGCCTATTCGTTCAGCGGCATCTCGGGTCGCTCGTGGATGGGTCCCCCGCGCTCGGTGAGGTGCTGTGGAATTCGATTGTTTGCAACGGCGAGCACCTCGGCGACGATGCTATAAGCTATCTGTTCGGGCGAGTCGCCACCGAGGTTGAGACCGATTGGTGTATAGATACGATTCATATCGTCTTCGGTGATGGTGATGCCTTCCTCGGCGTAGTCTTCGAGCATCTCCTCAAAGCGCTCCTGTGGTCCCATCAACCCGAGATAGGGCACTGGCGTCTCGATGAATTCGGAGAGCGCGAGACGGTCGTCGATGAAGTTGTGCGTCATCACGACCACGTAGGTGTCGTCGTCGAAATCGATATCGTCGTGAATCTGCGTTGGGGATGTCGCCCGAACGGCGTCGGCGTCGGGAAAGTTATCACTGCTTGCCAACGCGCCACGGAAGGTAACAACCGTGACCCGAAAGTCCACCCGTTTTGCGAGTTCGACGACTGAGTTGACGTCGGGTCCTGACCCGACTACGACGAGATTCGACGGTGCTTCGATACCCTCGACGAACACCTCGATGCTCCCCTCTGTCGTTTCGATTTCCATTGTGTTCGTCGCTCCCCGTTCTGTGAGCGTTGCCGTTGGCTCTGTTAATTTTTCACATGCCCAGCCGGGAAGGTCGCCGGAAAATCCTGAATTTGGGTCGTAAAACCCGCGTTCGCCGAGCGGACGGTCGCCAGCGATAACAGTGACGACACCGCGGTCCTCGCCGTTCAATACCTTCTCTACGACCGGACGGTAGCGTTCATCGAGGGGTTCTAAGAGTACAGTGATGACGCCGTTACAACCCATTCCCATCCCCCAGATGTCGTCATCGCCAGTGAGGTCATAGGTTTCGATGCGTGGCTTTCTATCTTCTATAACTTCGCTTGCAAGTCCTTTGACCTCGTCTTCGAGACAGCCAGCAGTGAGGCTACCAATGCCACTGCCGTCCTCGATGAGCATTTTCGCGCCGGGTCGGCGGTAGGCGCTTCCCTCAACACCAATGATAGTCGCAAGCACTGCTTCAGCATCCCTGTCGAGTGCATCACCAATTGTAGACAGTACGTCCGTCTCTGAGATGCCCCAATTTGCCTCTGTCATCGTTTCGTTTTTCCTGTATGTGGTTCGTGTGCTGGTTCAGTCATGCTGTCCTCCGGGTGTCGTACTCGTAGCCGACGCGGCCGTGTATCCCCTGTCTCTGAAGTTGGCGGGCGATTTCTTCGATGTCCGTGGGTCCGGTGAACGCGAACAACCCATCGAGATACGGAAGCGCGGCCGCCATCCCGCGAGCAGTTGGCTCGTAGGCCGAGGAGGCTGCGAGCGGGTTCAGCCAAAACACCGCTCCTGCCTTCTGCGAGAGCACCGAAAGTTCCGTTTCGAGCGTGGAGACTTCACCCATCTCCAGCCCGTCACTAACGACGAAAACCACTGACTGGCGGTCAACCGAGTGCGGAAACTCTCCTCGCAGACATTCGAGCGAGCCACCGATACGGGTCCCACCGCCCCATTCGGTTTCGGCCCGTTCGAGGGCATCAAATGCCGCTTTCTGCGTCTCTGCATCGAACGATTCTGTGACTTCTCTGAGGCTCTCGTCGAAAAAGAATAGCCGTACATCACGCCACTCCGCCCGCGCCCGCCGGAGGAAGCGAAGCAGAAACGACCGGTCGAGGACGTCGAGCACCGACTGGCTCACATCGACCAGCAACCGCGCCCGCACTGCGGTCCGCTTTCGTTCACGCCGTGGAACGTCAACAACTGTGCCGCCCGTCTCGATGCTGGCTCGGAGCGCGCGCCGAACGTGAGGAACGTCATCGCCAGTGCCCCACCGCCGACTCGCCAATCCGGAGAGAACACGGGTCAGCGAGCGAAACGCGCCATCGAATCCCTTGCCGGCAATTTCGGGAACTGAAATTGCCGTCCGCCGCCCAGTCGGGCTGTAGCGCGCGGTCGTGACTTCCCCCTCTTCCTCAGTGATCGCCGTCTCATGACTGACGACCGCGCCTAATCCAGTCCGTTCGTCATTTCTGTCGCGTTCGTCATCTTTCCCAGCTCCCGATGACTCGGCTTGCTCTCCATCGGTTGGCTCGGCTCCGAGCGGTGCGAAACCCCCATCGGGACCATCTTCGGGACGCTGCGCGGGACCATCCGCGTCGAGTCCCACAGTCAGCCGTCGCCAGAACTCGGCAAACAGGTCGTCGAACGTCGACTTATGTGTCTGATCGGTGATGAGACATGCTCGAAGGGCGATTTGCGCGCGCTCGCGGTCTTCGAATCCGACTTCCACAAGCGCGCGGGCGGCGGTCGTCCCGGCGTTTGCGGGCACATTCACCCTTGTTCGTCGGAGCGCGCGCACGAACCTGATGAGTTCGTTACGCACGTGGTCGCGCGCGACGACAAAATCAGGAACTTCCACCATCAGTCTGTCTCCGCGCGAGCGGTTTCTGCGACGTCACGGAGCGTTGCGAGCAGGTCCTCATCGACACGCTCTACGTCTTCGATTTCCTTCAGGAGACAGCCCAACGTGTTCTGGATTTCCTCGTTATCGAGGGTTCCGTTCTCGCTTTCGTGACGGAGGGCGGCGACCGCTCGCGCCCAGTCGATTGTTTCTGCCGCTCCTGGCGGTTTGAGTAGGGGCTCTTCGCGGAGCCGTCCGGCCATCGCGCACAATTCGGTGGCGACTGCTCCATCGAGTTCCGGGACTTTGCGTTCGAGAATCGCTCGCTCTTTCTCAAACGACGGTGGCGCGACGTGTAAAAACAGACACCGGCGTTTCAGTGCATCGCTCAGTCCCCTAGTGCGGTTCGAGGTGATTACGACTACTGGAGGTGTTGTCGCGCTCACTGTCCCGAGTTCGGGCACGCTCACCTGAAAGTCAGAGAAGATTTCGAGCAACAGTGCCTCGAACTCCTCGTCCGCGCGGTCCACTTCGTCGATGAGGAGTACCCGTGGGCTGTCGCCCCGCAGCGAGCGCAACAGCGGCCGCTCTAAGAGGTACTCCTCGCTGAACATTGACTCATTCGTGTCTGCGGCATCGGACTGCATCGAGAGCAGTTGCTTCGTGTAGTTCCACTCGTACAGCGCACTCTCTGCGGTGAGTCCCTCGTAGCACTGAAGTCGAATAAATTCAGCGTCGAACCCACCCGCAAGGACTTTGGCGAGTTCGGTCTTCCCGGCTCCGGGCTCGCCCTCCACGAGCAGGGGTTTGTCGAGACGAAGCGCCAACGCGACGGTGGTAACGATGTCATCGCCGGCAACGTAGTCCTCACTCTCGAAAGCCCGCCGTACATCGGTCTCGGTTACGTCACTGAACGCCGAGGGCGTTCGTTCGCTCATGGTGTGTTCTTCGTCATTCATACACGTAGCTCTCTCGGTTGCACCGCATCAGCGGTGATGCGGACACAGAGAATCGGCGTCGAACCTGATGAAACACGCGGTTCAGTCAGCTGCAGCAGGCGTGGAACCGCCGTCCATCGCCGCTGTTAGCGCCCGCTCGGTATACACCTCCAGTAATTGTGCGCGGAACTCGTTCGAGGCTTGGAGGTCGTCCATCATCATCGCTACGTCAAGGTCGTCACCGGCGTGTCCGGCGGCTGCTTCGATGGTGTCGGCATCGAGCGACCCATCCACAAGAGCGTTCTCGACGGATTCGAGCCGTACTCCATGGTCCATCACACCGTTCGCGCCGACGCTCGCAGACTTGACAGTATCGCCATCGGTATCGAGCAGTGCGGCGACGCCGACCATTGCATAGCCTGACGACGGACTCGGTTTCTTCACATAGGTCCCGACCGCGCCATCCGCCGACGGCACCTCGATGCGTGTGAGGAGTTCGTCGGGACCGACGTCGGTCGTGTACATCCCGAAGAAGAAGTCGTCGGCCGGAATCTCGCGCTCGCCGTCGGAACCCTCGACGACGAGCGTCGCATCCGAGGCGAGCGCCGCGCCCGGCAGATCGGCGGCGGGATCGGCGTGGGCGAGATTGCCGCCGATCGTGCCCCGGTTGCGGACCTGTACGTCACCCACTTGACGGACTGCATCCGCCAGCACGGGCGCGTGCTCAGCTACCCCTTCGGAGTCGGTGAGATCGCTGTACCGGGTCATCGCACCGATCGAGAGGGTGTCACCATCGGTCTCGATCCCCTGCATCGCCTCGACGCCGCTGATGTCGATCAGGACATCGGGACTCGACAACCCCGTCTTCATCGCCGGCAGCAGACTGTGACCACCGGCGAGCAGTTCCGTCTCCGCGTCCGAATGTTCGTCGAGCAGTTCGAGTGCCTCGTCGATGCTGTCGGCGTTGTAGTAGTCGAATTCGTCGGGATACATCAGTCCCCACCTCCTTCAGCTACATCACTGTCGTCGGTTCCGCCATCGGTCGCAGCACTGTCGTTCACCGCCTGCCAGACCGTTTCACTGGAGAGCGGCATGTCGATATGATCGACGCCGAACGGCTGGAGTGCGTCCGTGACCGCATTGACGACCGCCTGTGGAGCCGCGATGGTACCTGCTTCACCCACACCTTTGACGCCGAGCGGGTTGTGTGGGGAGGGTGTCACCGTGCTATCGGTTTCCATTCTGGGGATGTGTTCGGCTTTCGGCACCGTGTAGTCCTGCATCGAGCCGGTAGTGAGTTGGCCGTTGTCGTCGTAAACCGCGCCCTCGTACATCGCCTGTCCGATGCCCTGTGCAACCCCACCGTGAACCTGCCCCTCCACGATTTTGGGGTTAATTTGCGGGCCGACGTCATCGACCGCGACGTAGTTTTCGAACTCGATTTCGCCAGTCTCCGGGTCGACTTCCACGACTGCAACGTGCGTCCCGAACGGGAACACGAAGTTGTCGGGGTCGTAGAAGGATGTTTCCTCCAATCCCGGTTCGATGCCTTCAGGCATATCGTGTGCCAGATAGGCCTGTCCGGCGATCTCTTGGATATCCATCGAACGCTCTGGCGCACCGGCGACCGAGAACTCGCCGTTCTTGAACTCGATGTCCTCTTCACCTGCTTCCATGAGGTGGGCAGCGATTTTCTTCGCCTTTTCGACCACTTTCTGCGAGCTCGTCGCTAGCGCGCTTCCGCCGACGGCCGCCGAACGCGAGCCATAGGTCCCCATTCCTTGGGGTATCTCGTCGGTATCGCCTTCGACGATTTCGATGTCGTCGTAGGGGATTCCTAGTTCGTCCGAAACGATTTGGGCGTAGGTCGTCTCGTGGCCCTGTCCGTGGCCCGACGTGCCACAGAAGGCCGTGACTTTCCCAGTGGGGTGGACGCGGACAAGACCGCTTTCCCACAGTCCTGCCTGCGCGCCGAGTTGGCCCGCGAGTTCGGAGGGTGCAAGTCCGCACGCCTCGATATAGTTCGAAAAGCCGATACCGAGATACCGGCCCTCCTCGCGGAGTTCTTCCTGTCGCTCGCGCAGGTCATCGTAGCCGACCATATCGAGAGCCTTGTCGAGTGCCGGTTCGTAGTCGCCGCTGTCGTAGGAAACCGCCACCGGGGTCTGGTGCGGGAAGTCGTCCTCGGGAATGAAGTTCTGTCGCCGGAACTCTGCCGGGTCCATCCCTACCTCGCGTGCGCCGAGCGTTATCATGCGCTCGACGACGTACAGTGCCTCTGGGCGACCGGCTCCGCGATAGGCGTCAGTCGGCGCACTGTTCGTAAAGGCTCCGATGACGTGACAGTGAATCGCTGGAATATCGTACTGACCCGACAGCAGTGTCCCGTAGAGGTAGGTCGGAATGGCCGGCGCGAACGTCGAGAGGTACGCCCCCATGCTCGCGTAGGTCTCGACGCGCATCCCGGTAATCACGCCATCCCCGTCCATCGCTAACTCGGCGTGCGTGTCGTGGTCACGGCCGTGCGTCCCAGTCAAATAACTCTCGGAACGGGTTGCGGTCCATTTTACTGGTCGTTCGGTCTCTTTCGCACACCACGAGACGAGTGCTTCGTCGGGGTAGTGGGCGATTTTGTTCCCGAATCCGCCACCCACATCGGGAGCGACGACGTGGATTTTGTGCTCTGGCACGTCCAACACGCCAGACATCAACTGCCGGTGCAGATGCGGGTTCTGAGAAGTCATGTGGAGTTCCAACTCCTCAGTCCCCGGCTTGTACTCGGCCATCGCTGCCCGCGGCTCCATCGGGTTCGGAATCAACCGCTGGTTTTCCAAGTCCACCTCGGCTGTGTGAGCCGCACTTGCGAACGCCTCATCGGTGGCGTCCGCATCCCCGATTTCCCAGTCGAATGCTTGATTACCGGGCACGGTGCCGATTTCTTCGTCGTCTTCGGTGTCGGTGGGGTCCTCGGTCGGTTCGTGAAGCACCGGAGCGTCATCCTCGACGGCTTCTTTGGGGTCGGTAACCGCATCGAGCCGATTGTAATCGACGTCGATTGCCGCGACCGCGTCGTGTGCAATGGCGTTTTCCTCGGCGACCACGACCGCGATACCGTCGCCCTGATAGCGCACCCGATCTTTTGCGAGAATCGTGTGCGAGGGCGTCTTCAAGTCCGGGAGCAACCATCCGGTCGGCACTTCACCGGGAACGTCGAGGTCGTCTGCGGTATAGACACCGACCACTCCATCCATTGCTTCGGCCGTGCTCGTGTCGATATCACTGATTTCGGCGTGGCCGTGCTGACTTCGAAGGACAGCCATGTGGGTCATCTTCGGGCGCTGGATGTCGTCGGTGTATTCGGCTTCACCAGTAATCAGCGAGGGGTCCTCGCGGCGCTCGACCGACGAGCCGAGCACCGATTCGATGTCGAGTTCGTCAGATTCGATTGTTTCGCTTGACATTCAGTCGTCCCCCTCTACCTGCTTTGTCCTTCTAGAAGACTCGCTTCGCTCGTCTTCTGACGTACGCGTGCCTTCAACGGGCTCACCGCCATCGGCTGCCGCTTCGGCACCACCGTCCATCTCGTCGGCGGCGAACTCGACGGCGTTAACGATGTTCTGATAGCCGGTACACCGACAGAGGTTGCCCTCGATGGCTTCCCGAATCTCCTCTTCGTCCGGGTTCGGGTTCCGTTCGAGGAGGTCGTTCGCCGCGAGCATCATGCCAGGCGTACAGTAACCACACTGAAGCCCGTGTTCTTTCTGAAATCCCTCCTGAATCGGAGCGTAGGTGCCATCCTCTGCGAGTCCTTCGACGGTACCGATCTCGCTGCCGTCGGCCTGTGCCGCGAGCACCGTACAGGATTTTACTGCATCACCATCTAAATGCACAGTACAGGCTCCACAAGTCGAGCTTTCACAGCCGACGTTTGTGCCCGTATAGCCCAACTCTTCGCGCAGGGCGTGGACGAGCAGTGTTCGTGACTCGACGGTGAGTTCGTGTTCCGTGCCGTTGACCGATAGTTCGATGTCGTGTTCTGTCATATGTCAGTTTCCTTCCGACCGACCGAGGATGCGGTCGACGATGCCGCGGTCGTCGTCGTTCGATTCGGCCGCGTCGACCTCGCCGCCTTCGGCGATTTCGCGCTCGCGGATTTCGTCTTGAACGGACGAGAAAAACCGCTTGACGACCTGATTTGCGGCTGGATTGATAACGCGCTGGCCCATCCCGGCGATGCGACCAAACACGTCGGCCTCGGTGTTCCAATCGACTTCAACGCCGTCGTCGGTGTCCGTGAGATCCATCCACGAAGTCATCTCGAAGGAGCTATCACCCGCAGAGCCTTCACCAGAGGCCTCCATGTACGGCTGGTCGCGCTCCTCGATGGTTACCACCGTCTCGAAGGTCGGATTCACCGGTCCGATGCTGATTTGGATGACGGCGGCGTAGTGGTTGCCCTCCTCGAACGCGCGCTCGGCGATAACCTCCGGGTCCGCGGTCGGTTCGACATCGCGCTCGCCGTACTCTTCGCGGAGTTCGTCGAAATCGACATCCGTGTCGTCGACTTCGACGAGGAACTGACAGCCAGGGAGTGCGCTCTCTATCATTACTGGATCCGAAAGCGCGAGCCACACCTCCTCAGTGGTCGTGTCTTCGAGTTCGAACGTTCCACTGAATTCCACGGTTATGTCACCTTTCCTTGTTTCATGTGAGCTTCCTCCATGCTACCATAGTATCTATCGAGCAAAAAGATTTCCATTGGTGTAGTGACACGGGCCAGCAAAGTCGAATTTAGTGAGTTCCGTCGTCGGTTCTCTCCAGTAGTATACCACTTGGAGAACGATGTCGATTGGTCAATCTTCCTTCCCCAAAAGGACTGTCCAGCAGTGGTACAGAACGTGTGTATAGAGCAGTGTTCCCAGCGAATACGTATCGTTAGAGATAAGCCGATGTTCTGGGAAACGTCAACGTTATTCGTACTGGTAGGTATGAACCAGTACATGGTCAGAATCGCCCATGCGATGAAGCAATTTCGTCGACCGGAATACACCGGAGCGAATCGGTGTATGCCATGTACGGTGGTGAATCTCCTCATCGCCGCTGCCGTCGCGGGTTTGCTGGCCGTGCTCGTTCCGTGGCTCGGTGTCGCCGTCTTTGTGGTATTCGTCGGAATTATCTATTTTCGAGGCTATCTCATCCCCGGTACGCCAACATTCACGAAACGGCATCTCCCTCCGGGCGTGCTTCGGCTATTTGGCAAGCAACCTCTCGGACACTCCGCTGATAGAGGACAGGTGAGTATTGAACCCGGAAACACGAGCACTACCGGGCCGTTAGCCGCGACCGGTATCATCCAGCAAACTAGAACGAGTGATATCGACCTCGCGCCGGACTTTCGGGCAGAGTGGCGCGAGCGCATCCAAACCATTCGAGAGCATACGCTGGAAGCAGAAGACGTGCGCGAAATGCTCGATGCCGAGGACGTGTCGCGCCACGGCGACCAGTCGTTCGTCGTGGATGGAACTACCTCTGTGCGATGGGGGTCACGGGCGGCCTTCGTCGCGGACATCGCCGCCGCTTCGCTGCTTAAAGAGCGCGTTACGGGGTGGGCCGAATTTGAGTGGGACCGACAGCGCTCGATGCTGTTGGGGCTTCGGTTGTGTCTTGATCGATGTCCGTCGTGTGATAGCGCAGTCGACATAACCGAAAGTCGTGTGGACCCCTGCTGTCAGAAACCTCATCTCATGGCACAATCCGTCTGTGCGGACTGCGGCGCGGCCCTCGCCGACGCCGCCGTGGTGGACCATGGAAAGGACGAATCCATTCGGCTGCGCCTGCTTCAGTCGTGACGGCCTGTCATGTATATCGTTGCCGCGAAATATAAGGTCGTGAAGCGCAATCACATCACATGGGAATCGAACTCCCGGCAGTCAGACCCGAAGCGGAGAAGGGAGCGAATGAGAGCGAGGATGTACCGCCATCGAAAGTCGTCTATCTGAACTACCGGGTACTCGAATCACGTGGCTGGGACATCAACGACGAGGACCTCTTCGAAAAGGCCGCCGAGGCAGATCTCCCAGAGCACCAGTACGGTGTCATGGAGGTCGACCGAACGGAATCCCTGCTCCGCTCCGCCGAGGACAACGGTCTCAAGTGGCCGTTTCAGTGTCGCTCATCGACGTGCGCGATGTGCGCTGGTGTACTCAAAGATGGCGAGGCCGAGATGGATATGAACCTATTTCTCGAAGACGAAGAGGTAGAGGAGATGGATTTGCGACTGACTTGCACCTGCTCGCCGGAAAGCGACGAGGTTCACATCGTTTTCAACTGTATCCAGATGCCGTACGTGTACGACATCTCACAAAATCGGGGATGAGTGCCGACAGAGAGGGTTAGGTCTGGCCTGTATCACTGAGCGACCGAAACGTCTCCGCCGCCTGCTCGATGGTTTCATCGGAGTGCCACGGATGGGCCGTCACTCGGTCCTCTAGCGCTTCGATCCGTTCGCGGATTCCCTCCACTGATGAGACGGCCGACGAGTCCATTTTCGCAATCAACGCGAGCGCCGCCGCAGCATACCGACGCACACGTTCTCCCTCGTCGTCCAGTGCGTCTTCCATTGCAGCTACCGTTTCGGGGAACTGTTCGGGATCCGCTACGACCGCCCCAGCGAAGATTGTGACGATGGCCGCTTTGATTGGGGGTGTAGCCGTTCGTAACAGGCCAGCAGTCGTCTCGTCGGCGACAGTAACGGTCCCCAGCGAGTGCTCGCCGACGCGCGTCAGCGCTCGCACGACGGCCATCTGTATCGCTGGCGCATCGGCATCCTCCAATAAGACGAGTAGTTCGGGTACTCGTTCGGCGACAGTCGTCGGTGCTGTCGTCGCTAGCTCTCTGAAGCCGATAGCACCCGACAGCCGTACCGACCCGCTCCGGTCCGCCAGCAGTTCGACCAGCGTGTCGCAATGGGGTTCGATGATGGCAGGGTTTTGCTCGGCCGCGACGCGAAATGCTCGTCCGGCATCTCGCCGGGTTTGCAAATCATCTGAGCGCAAGCTTCGATGCACCTGTTCGATGCGTGCGTTGAGTTCGCTCGGGTCGTTCTCGATGGTTCGTTCGAGTCCGACTGTCTCGTTTCCTCGCATTTCAATCCGGATGGATACTCCTAGAGAGGACGCACCGTCTCTCTTGCGGTTACGGCAAGGGGTGACATCCGATTGTTTCGAATAGACTAAGAATCACTCCTTAATAAAGAGGTATGTCTCGCCGGAATCCACGCTGTTCTCATCGAGAGCAATATCGCCGTAACCGTGCTCTTTGATGCTGTCGGGCAACGAACGTGTCGAACTGTACGCTGAGGGGATTTCCATCGGATCACGAACGTCGAGCGCGAGGTCCGCCAATGCTTGGTCTACGTCGTCTCGGTCGAACGAGATGTCTTCGTCGGTCTCAGCACCCGCGTCGAGTTTGTTCTCGAAAACACGCTCAAGTGTCGCCGGATACTTTCGCATACCCCCAACGGAACCCGAGCAAAAATAACAATTTTGGTTAGTGAAAATGAAGGTAGGAGTGCTTACTCTTCGAGCGAGAACACGACGAGCCGGTCGCCGCGCGGGCCGCGGCCGACGAAGCCGCTGCCGCCGACTTGGATGGCGATGTACTGCTTGCCACTACCAGGGTCGTACCAGCTTACTGGGTCGCCCGAAACCGCCTTATCGCTCAGGTCGAACTCCCAAAGTCGTTCGCCGTTCTCTGCGTCGTAGGCAATCATGTTGCCATTTTGCGTGCCGGCGAACAGGAGTCCAGTGCTCGTCGTCATCGTGCCACCCCAAAGGTAGCGGTCGCTGTCTATCCAGTCACGCCACGCGATTTTCCCAGTGGCGGGGTCCATCGCCACGATGGCGCTGATGTGACCGTTCCACTCGTCGGGGATACGTTCCTCCTCGGGTTCCACATCGACAATACCGCCCCAGAACTTCTCACCGGGCTTGTACTCCTCGTTGCGCCATTGGATGTTGTGTGGCGTGTTGAGCAGCTTGTGGTAGCATAGTCCTGTTTCGGGCGAATAGCTCGGTGGCTGCCAGTCCTGCCCACCGAGGAGTCCAGGCAACATCACGTAGTCGCGTTCTTCCTCAACGTGAGGAACCATCTTCATCATGTTGATTTGCTGGGTCAGCGGACGGCTCCGCACGAGGAGTTCGCCGGTGTCGGCATCCATCGTATAGCCCCACGAGGTCTTGCCGGCGTTGTAAACTACATCCGTGTGTTCGTCGAGATGCGGGATGTCGAGGTCACGAATCAACATCCGCACGCTCGCCGAATCGTAATCCCAGATGTCGTGTGAGGACTCCTGGTGTGCCCACTGAATCTCACCGGTCTCGGGGTCGAGACACAGCGTCGAGCAGGTGTTTCTATTGGGTCCCGGTCTGACGGTGCCGTTGAAGTCGGGACTCGGGTTGCCGACGTTGATGTAGAGCAACTCGCGCTCGGTGTCGAACGTTGCTGTCATCCAATTCGTTCCTCCGGACTGTTTGATGCTGTCGCCGACGTACTCGTCTTCGGTACAGGGGTTCATCCGCCAGAGTTCTTCACCCGTTTCTGCGTCGAACGCACAGTGGAATCCCCGGACGCCGTACTCGCCGCCAGCGCTCCCGGTGAACAGCACGCCGTCGTAGATGATGGGTGCCCATGTCGCCGAATACCCTTCCTTGTGGTCGGCGGTACTCGCATACCACTCCTCCTCGCCGGTGTAGCGATTCAGTGCTTGGACCCCCGAGTCGAGAGTAGTCATGTAGATCGTGTCCTTCCAGACCGCTACTCCCCTGTTGTTGTCGTCACAACACAACACGGCGTCGTCCGGCGCTGGAAACGTGAAGCTCCAGAGGATGTCGCCCTCGCGGGCGTCAATGGCCTTGACGTGGCTCGGGCCGTTCGTCTGATACATGATGGGCGGGTCCCCCGGCACAATGACAGGAGAACCCTCCATGCTTGAGTTCGCGCCTACTTCGAGGTCGTATTCGACTTCCAACTCCGTGACGTTCTCGGGGGTGATGATGTCGGCGGTCGTATGTCTGTGTTGTTCGTAGTTGTTGCCGAACATCAGCCAACTCTCGGGGTCCTCACCCGCGTTGGTCAGCATCTCCTGTGTGACCTCGACTTCGGGAATGCGGTCGGTATCGGTCTGGTCGAGGACAGCCTCGTCGGGTGCATCGAACACCTGATAGCCGAGTTCGGTCTCCTCTACGATTGTTTCTGCGGCCGCCTTGACGGCCTTGTCTTCTTCGATTGCCATATGGTTTCTTCCTGTTAGTTCTCCGTGTTCAGTTCGCGTCCTCGAATCTCGCCAAGGGCCAGACTCTCGCTCGTTGTCTGTGGTATGAGCCCATTCGACATGTGCCAATCAATGGAGGTACCGCAGCAGCAAATAGCTTTCCGTATCTACCATCAATTACCAGTATATAGTTGCCAGAAACGAGTGCGGGATTGTGAAATGGAGTTTGGGAGGCAGTCCGTATGCAGTAAAGCCGCACGAACTCAAACGATCACCCTGACCGCTAAGTACGAGCACCACTATGTGGATGTATGACAGGAGACCAACTCCCGAACATCAAGGTCGGACGGGACGCCGCACGTGACGAGGGGATGGATGGGGAGGAGGAAACCGTTACGGTGGAATATCTCAACTATCGCGTGCTGGTCGAACGCGACTGGGATGTCGAGGACGAGGACCTCTTCGAGAAGGCGGCCAACACGGAATTAGACGATACAGACCACGGCACGATGGAAGTCGGCGAGTATGACTACCTCTTAGAAGCCGCCGAAGACCACGGCTATGCGTGGCCATTCGAATGTCGGGCCGCCTCATGTGCGAACTGTGCTGCCTTCATCAAAGCGGGTGAGGTCAAGATGGATATGAACCTTTTTCTCACGGACGAAGAGATCGAGGAGATGGATCTCCGGCTGACGTGTGTGGCCATGCCCCGTTCTGAGGGCGTTAAACTTGTCTATGGTGCCAGACGCAGCGACTACCTCCAGCAGGTCGTCGGCGAGCGGGAAGTCTAGCCAATGCACACCGCTACCATCGCAGTTACACCAAAGGAGAAAAGCGACATCGTTCGAGCACTACGAGCCTTAGCGGACGAAGAAGCACAAAACGAACAGCCGGTCGAGGCCGACCAACTGCGTTGACTGGCCTCACACATCGGGTGAGAACAACCACCGCGCACGGCACCGAACGGTCGAAAGCGGTCGGTTCAACGCAGCGTTAATCGGGTCAATCGTTGCCGGGTGCGCGCATCGGCCATCTCCGCGTCAGAATCGAGGTAGATGGTGGCGGCCTCCCGTGAATGCTTTCGCAATGAGGCGGGAGTGATGCTGGCCGCCTTGGAGATCGTCATCTCTGTGCTGCCGTTGTCCGAGCGGTTGTGTCTCACTTGGTGGTTCCAGTTGTGGTTCGGTTTCGGTTCTCGGCATCGGGAACGGGCGTCGGAAGTCTCGGCACCGAGCGCGCGCACCGCTGCATGGAGACACCCGGCAGCGACCGCACTCGGGAGACTATCGTCCACCACTCCCGAACGGGAGACGGCATCCGCCATATCGGCGGCGAATTCTGTCGTTTCGTTCGATATCCCAGTCTCGTCGGCGAGCTGACGGACCGTGGTGGGTGGAGCATGTCCCATGAGTATTGTTATCGGCGAACGATATCAACTGTTTCGTCCGATGGGCCGACAGCGCGAATGGCGAACCATTGCTCCCCGGTTTGGGGAACGTTTCACCGGATCGGCACTCCCCGTGGCGCAAAAGCGATCGCGCGTCAGGACGATTCCTTGATTGCCTCCGCCAGCCGGTTGTCGGCGGAGTCGGTCGTCACGAGGTGGTCTTCCTGATAGCCCTCGACGTCGGAGAGATCCAAGTCCGCGTCCATCTCCTCAAGCGCCTCGACGACCGCCGCGAGCACCATCGTGTTGACTTCGATGCGGTTCTCGAGCGCACTCAATTTCTCCGACGTGTTTTCAGCGAACCCCGAAAACGAATCGGAAAGGGCGTCGATCAGGTCCGAATTCTCCGAAATCCGGCGGTCTCGAAGGGTCACCTTGGCGAAATTGTCAAGTTCTTCCAAATCGTCTTCGAGTTCTTCGATGTCGCCTTCGATCTCACCCAGTTCGCCTTCGAGTTCTTCGACACGGTTTTCGGTCGACATACGCTCACAATCATCATGCGGGATTATATACCTTTGGTCGCGACTAGTGGCGCATCGTCGGGAACGCTGTGGCGATGCGACTGACAACTGGCCGTCGGAGTAAAGACGGTTCGCCACCGCCACACGACCGGCGATGGCACATTACAATTTCGGCGTGTATCACTGGCGCGAACGGCTCAGAACTGTGCTATCCGAGCTCTCCGTAGCCGTTTGTTTCCTACTGATCCGGCGGGCGAGTTCCTCGCGCCCAATTCGCCTCGCTGCCACGGCGGGGATGGTCGGAGCGGTCGTGCGTGGAACCGGGGCGATGCGGCGCGTGCTCTTCCCGCCGCCATGGGCGCTCGAAGGGTACAAGTACGACGCGCTGGCTCGGAAATTACCCTTCTACCGGGCCGACTGCGCGCTCGATGTCGGCTGTGGGACCGGACGGTCGCTCGTCGGACTCGCGCCCCACGTCCCGGACTCGTGTGCCGTCATCGGTCTCGACGTGTTCGATAGTCGCGTCATCCTCGGCAACGCTCCCACACTCGCGCGGCGCAATGGCCGGCTGGCCGGCGTCGACGTGACGCCCGTAGCCGGCGATGCCGCCCGTCTTCCCGTCGCCTCTGATTCACAGGACGTGATAACGGCGTGTCGCGTGCTTCACGACCTCCCCGCGGCTGACGCCGAGCACACGCTCGATGAGGCTCTCCGGGTGTGTACGCCCGATGGGCGACTCGGCGTGCTCGAACTCCCTATCACACCTGACGACGCTCCCGCTTCACCGGAAGTGTACTGGCGCGAGCGCGTCGCCGAGGCGGGATTTACCATCGAAACAGTCGAACGGTTCGACCGAAAACGGCGCGACGACCGATACGTTCTCATCGTCGCAACACCCTGAACGCTATACGTCCTCAATATCGGTCGAGCGACACTTCGGGCACGCGAGCGTCCCCTTCGCAGGCGTATCGACCTCGTTGCGGGGAAAGGTTGCGTCGCAGTCGGTGCAGTGCATCATTGCGACGGATTCATCGGACATGGGTGTCCGCTGGGACCGAACGCTGTTCAGCCTGACGCCGTTACTGACGGTCTGAAATTCGTTTGCTGTCGGAAGCGGTGGCGCGCGGGAGCGCACTGAAGATGCGCGACTCGTGCGTGGTCTGCACGAGCGAAGCCGTTCGAAAGGCGCTTCGTGCCTTTCGTGATGACGAAAGTCTTTGGTTTTCGAATCACGAATGCAGGCGCGTCAGAGTGATACTCTGACGGTGGATGAGTGGAGTAAGCATAGCGAGTGGAGCGAATCGGCTGAGGAGGGTGTGGCCTACGGTCTCTCAGTTGTGACATGATTTGCTGCGCACGAGCCGGTCGTTACGGCGGATTCCACGACGGGTGTGGTCGAATAGTTCGATGGACAGTACAGCAGTGGCTCTCGGCGGCGTTTGTCGAAAAATAATCGGAATTCGGCGTCGGCCTACTCCTCCATCGAGAAAATGAGCAGCCGGTCGTCGCGCGTACCGCGGCGGAGCCAGCCGCTGCCGCCGACTTGGATGGCGACGTACTGCTTTTCGGTTCCGGGGTCGTACCAGCTCATCGGACTGCCGGAGATCGGCACATCGCCGGCGTCGAACTCGAAGAGCCGTTCGCCGGATGCACCATCATATGCGAGGAAGTTGCCGTTTTGCGTGCCGGCGAACATTAGCCCTGTGCTGGTGGACATCGTGCCGCCCCAGAGGTAGATGTCGGAGTCGATCCAGTCCTGCCAGACGACCTTGCCCGTGGCGGGATCGACCGCCCCGATGACGCCGATGGACCCGTTGTAGCCATCGGGAGTGCCTTCCATCTCGTCTTCGAGCACGCCGCCCCAGTATTTTTGCCCCTCCTCTTCGTACTCCTCAAAGCGCCACCACGCCTCCTGGCCGTTGTTGTGCATCTTGTAGTACACGAGACCGGTCTCGTGACAGTAGGTCGGGGGCTGCCAGTCGTTGCCACCCATCCCGCCGGGCATGAACGGCATCCGCCGGCCCTCGTCGATGTGGGGAATCATCCGGAACATACTCAGCTGCTGGACGACCGGCTCGCTCCGTTCGACGAGCTGTCCGGTATCGGCATCGACCGTGTACGACCACCCCGTCTTCCCGGCAGAGGTGACGACGTCTTTGGTCTCGTCACGGTGGTCAATCTCCAGATCCCGGATCAGGATTCGCGGACAGGGCGAGTCGTAGTCCCAGATGTCGTGTGCGGACTCCTGATGGAACCACTTCATCTCACCCGTCTCCATGTCGATACAGCTCGTCCCGCAGGTATTTCTATTCGGCCCCGGTCGAACGGACCCGTCGAAGTCAGGGCTCGGGTTGCCACCCGGTGTGAAGAGCACACCGCGTTCCTCGTCCACCGTCGGGTTCATCCAGATCGCGCCGCCGGACTGATTGACACTGTCGCCGACCCACTCCTCCTCGGGGCAGGCGTTGGTCCGCCAGAGTTCCTCGCCGGTCTCGGCGTCGAGCGCCGCGAAGAATCCCCGAACGCCGTACTCGCCACCCGCGCTGCCGGTGAAGAGCGTGCCATCATAGATGATGGGTGCCCACGTCGCCGAGTAGCCGTTCTCGTGGCTCTCGGTGCTCGTGTACCACAGCTCCTCGCCGGTATACCGGTCGAGCGCTTGGACCCCCGAATCGAGGGTGGTGATGTAGAGTTTGTCCTCCCAAACCGCCGCGCCGCGCTTGTTGTCGTCACAACAGAGCACGACGTCGTTGGGCACCGCGTAGGTGTAACTCCAGAGCACCTCGCCCTCGCGCGGGTCGATCGCCTTCACGTGGTCCGGTCCGTTGGTCTGGTACATGATGGGCGGGTCGCCCGGCACGACGATCGGGGTGCCTTCCATGCTGGAGCCATTGCCCACGGACATCTCGTGTTCGAGTTCGAGGTCTGCTACATTGTCCTTCGTGATGACGTCGCAGGTCGTGTAGCGGTGCTGTTCGTACCCACCACCGTACATCAACCACGCTTCAGGGTTTTCCCGCGAGTTCGAAAGCATCTCTTGGCTGACGTCGAACTCCGGAATCCGGTCGATGTCGTGTTGGTGGGTGAGCGACTTCTCGGGCGCGCCGAGCACCCGATAGCCTTCGTCGGTCTCCCGTACAACCGTGTCCTGTGCAGCCTGAACCGCTCTGTCTTCGTTCGTTGCCATTGTGTTATCTTTAATTTCTACCGCGCCTTGCTCTCGGCGCGCATTTCCTCGGTGATCCAGTACATGTCGAGCATGATCTCCTCTTGGTTGACGATCATCATCGCGGCGCTCGCAGAGAGCGCGGCCGTCAACTGGGCGTCGGTGAGTTCACGGTTGTCCTCTTCGGCCGCGATTTCGCGGGCGGCCTGTGACATCACGTACAACCCACCGAGCAACGCCTTGATATCCCAATACCCGTCGTCGAGGATGTCCTCAGTGATGAGTATCTTCTTGTTCCAGAGGTGATCATCGAGTGCGTTGATCCAGAGCAACGCCCCGCCCATCGCGCGCTGGTGTAGTGGGGGGACGTTCGAGACATCGAACTCGACACCTTCTGGAATCTCTCTGGTGGGCACCCATCGCGAAAGGCGAGTGTTATTGTTTGCGACGTTCATCATCAACACCGTCTGCTCGTGCTCTGTGAACCCCAACTCGTTGAGCGGGTCCGTCAGCGGCTCCGCCTGAATCAACTCGTGGGCGGTGTGTTCGATGTGCGCCGGCGTGAACCGTGGGAGGTTCGCTTCGACGCTCTCGAAAAAGCCGACATCCACGAGGTGATTATAGACCCGCCAGCCGGGTTCGATGAGTTCTCGATAGAGAACATCCGCCTCCATCGCTCCGTCGGGAATGGCTTGCTCCCTGACTTCCGGGAGCCGTCCGAGTTGGGTTTCCATGTTCTCCAACTCCTCCGCGATGAGGCTCTCATCGAGTTTCCTCGAGAGGTCCTCCCGGATGGCTTCGCCCATTGAAGCGAATTTCGGGTCGGTTTCTGCGTCGATGGCGTCTCTGAGCTCGGCCAGCGTCGGTCGCTCGCTCGTCGCCGATTGTCGGACACCGAGATTCTCTACAAGTTCGTGCTGGTCCTCAGCCGTTACCTGCGGCCTGTTTGCATTTCCCATGGATCATTGCTAACATGGACGCCGTCAGTATAGATATTATCTTATGTTTCCAATCATGTATTTGACAATATATTAACCATTCAAGATATATAGGAAGTTCGTTACCTATTCAGATGGGAGAAATCGATAGCGTTAGGCCGTCTCCATATCATTTGCGTGCGTGACGCGACTGACGGGCAACCGGTGTCACGACGAAATCAATACCACCACGAAGTTGATTAGTGTCGCGCGAGGAGGATAGTGTACTACCGAACCGATGGAATTGACCGTCAAACCGATTGTGATCCCCGACGCGGACAGTGAGATAGCGGTGGTCGACCGCGAAGCGATGAGTGAACTGAATCTCGAAGACGATGACTACGCTCGGGTCAACGGACACGATGACAGCGCAGTCGTACGGATTCGTCCCGGCCCGGCAGAAGAAGCGGGCCGTACGATCATCCGCCTCGATGGTGCGCTCCGGCAAACAGTCGGCGTCGGCATCGACGACACCGTGACTATCGAGATGGCCGACGTCGAATCCGCAGAACGAGTAACGATTGCTCTACCGGTGGAGTCCACTGTGTCCGACACCCCCGGTCTGTACGTCCGAGACTATCTCACCGACCGGGTCGTCACCGACGGGCAGACGCTTCCGATTGCGCCCGGATTTGAGTCAGTCTCGGGTGGGACGGCCCAACGCATTCCTGTGAAAGTCATCGAAACGCAGCCATCTGGGACAGTCGCCATACAGGAATGGACCGACGTCATGGTTTCGGAGGAAGCCGTCGAGGGACCCGTGATCACCACTGAGGATGCGCTCGCCGTTACTTACGAGGACATCGGGGGGCTGGACGACGAACTTGCCCAAGTGAGAGAGATGGTCGAACTCCCGATGCGCTATCCCGAACTGTTTCGGAAGTTGAATATCGACCCGCCGAGAGGGCTGCTCTTGCATGGGCTGCCAGGCACGGGAAAAACGCTCGTCACGAAGGCTATCTCGAGCGAGGTCGATGCGTTTTTCGCGACGATTTCCGGCCCGGAACTCACCTCGACGCAGTACGGAGAGACCGAAGAACGACTCAGGGAAATTTTCAAGGAGGCGGAAGCGAACGCACCCTCGGTGGTCTTCATTGACGATGTAGACGCCATCGTACCCAAACGCGAGGACGCAAACGATGTCGAACGTCGTATCGTCGCCCAACTCCTCGGGTTGCTTGACGGCTTAGCGGAGCGGGGGCAGGTCATCGTCATCGGTACCACGAATCGGCTAGACGTCATTGACCCCGCGCTCCGCCGGCCCGGACGGTTCGATAGGGAACTCGAAATCGGCGTCCCGGATGGCGAGGGAAGAAAGGAAATCCTGTCGATACACACCCGTGGCATGCCACTCTCAGATGATATCGACCTCGACACCTACGCCGAGAACACGCATGGATTCGTGGGAGCCGACATCGAAAACCTCGTGAAAGAGAGCGCGATGTGTGCGATTCGGCGGGTTCGCCCCGAATTCGATTCCAGCTCAGAGGTAGTCGATACCGAACTACTCGACTCGCTTTTCGTAACCGACGCCGATGTCAAGGAGGCACTGACGGGCATCGAACCGTCGGCACTCCGAGAGGTGTTCGTGGAGGTTCCCGACGTGTCGTGGGAGGACGTGGGCGGTCTCGAAACCACCAAAGAACGTCTCCGAGAGACCATCCAGTGGCCGCTCGCTTATCCCAATGCGTTCGAGCGCGTGGACCTGCGTCCCGCGAAGGGCGTTCTCCTTCACGGGCCGCCCGGCACGGGGAAGACCTTGCTGGCGAAGGCAGTCGCCAACGAAGCCCAGTCGAACTTTATCTCCATCAAGGGACCCGAACTCCTCGACAAATACGTCGGCGAAAGTGAAAAAGGCGTCCGCGAGGTGTTTGCGAAAGCCAGAGAGAACGCTCCCACTGTCATCTTCTTCGACGAAATCGACGCGATGGCGGGCGAGCGTGGTGAGGGAACGGGCGACGCCGGAGTGGGCGAACGGGTCGTCTCACAGTTATTGACGGAACTCGATGGATTAGAAGACTTAGAGAATGTCGTTGTGGTTGCGGCGACGAATCGCCCGGACCTCATCGACGATGCGCTGGTTCGGCCGGGACGACTCGATAGACACATGCACGTCTCCACCCCAGACAAGGAGGCCAGACGTGAGATATTCGATGTTCACACCCGAGAGAAGCCGCTTGCCGACGACGTTGACCTCGCGGATCTCTCGGAACGAACTGAGGGGTACGTCGGTGCGGACATCGAAGCGGTGTGTCGTGAGGCTTCGACGGCCGCAGTGAGAGAGTACGTTCGCTCCACGAATGAGGGAACAGCAGCCGACGTGGCGACCATCGACCTCACACTGGACCACTTCGAGCGCGCACTTTCGGAAGTCGAATCCACTAGAGTCGGCGGCAGTGATGCTCAGTTCGGCTGAGGCACGAAACAATCATTCCCACTGAGGGTCCGGCATTTCCGCTTCGACTTCCGTCCGTAGACGCTCCTGAGTGAATTCGAGGACGTGACCCGCCGGATCCGTGGTGAAGACAGACTGTGCGCCGCCGTATTCGTCGTGGGTAACGGACTTGAAATCGACGCCTCGTCGGTTCAGTTCATCTACAAATCGTCCGAACTCCGCCTCACGCACTTCGAATGCGTAGTGGACGTGTTCGCCGCCCTCGTCCCACACGTCCGTCCATTCCGAGGGCGGGCGTGCTGCGTTCTCGGGTTGGTTGCGCGGCAACCAGAGACCGAGCAACGTCGTTCCGGCCTTCATCCAGATTTCGTGAGTGCCCTTGATGTCGTCTAGACGTACCTCGTTGAGATTCTCGATTGTTCTGCCGTAGTTCGAGTCCTCTCTGTACTCCCATGCGGTCACGAGCGGAAATCCAAGTGTCTCGCAGTAAAACTCTGTACACTGCCGTAACTCGTTTTCGTCGCCACAGAGGAGTGCGATTTCGCTGCTCCACGGACGGGAAGTGGTTCGTGTTCAGTCATCCATCATCACTCGTCAATCGAATCGTGGTCTAAGAGATCTCGCTCCATCCCATCGGGAAGCGGGTCGTAGGTGATGACCTCCAAAAGATTGCCGTCCGGGTCGAGGAAGTAGAAGCCCTCAAAGTCGCCCCAGTCGTAGGGTCCCTGTTTCGGAAACTGTCCATCGAGTCTGTCAACGAGCGCTTCGTAGTCCTCTCGATTCGTCGCGAAAGCAATATGAGCCTTATCGAGCGGATGGTCGAGGTCCGTCCATTCCTCGGCACGGCCCGTCTCGGCCAGTGTAACGACAGTGTCTCCCGCCTCGAACATCGCGTGATCGCCCTGAAAATCCCCGGGTGGGCGAAGCAAGTCGAGCGCGAGCACATCGCGGTAAAACTCGTAACACAATTCGAGGTTATCGACATCAACGTTGATGTGGTCAATGGCGTCCATGCCAACGATGTACGTGCAAGCTACAAATACGTTGGCGAAAATCCCACCGCGCGACGGCCGAACTGCGGATGGGACATATCGCCGGGAGATTTTTGGTCCTGTTTAACTATATGTGATACGTGAACCGACATCAAACCGGGACACGACCGATTCCACGCTCCTCACAGTGTCAAGCCGACCACCAGACCGACCACCGGAAGGGAAGATAACCGTGCCCATCGGGACGACAAGCGCCGACGAGACTCCTGGGGAACTCGTCGGCACGTCTGTCCAGCGCCGTGAGGACCCGCGCCTGCTCACAGGCGAAGCACGCTACACCGACGACATCCAGCACCCCCATACAATCTATCTCGCCATCTACCGGAGCCAGTACGCCCATGCGCAAATCGAGAACATCGACACGAGCGCGGCCGAGAATCATGAGAAGGTTCTCGCGGTCTATACTCACGACGACCTCGTGGAATCAGGCATCGAGGGACTACTGCCGGCTGACGAACCCGATTACGGGGTTTCGGTCGAACACCCGATACTCGCGAGCGAGACGGTTCGTTATCAAGGCCAGCCGATTGCGGGAGTGGTCGCCACCGAGCGTGACGCCGCCCGCGACGCTCTTGACTTGATAGCAGTCGAATACAACCGACTCGATGCGGCGGTCGGTCCTACAAACGCCCTCGACAACGCACCGACGGTCCATGAGGAAGCACCCAACAACACAGCCTTCGAATGGGAAGTGGGTGACGAGCGAACGACCGACGAGGCATTCGAGGAAGCCGCCCACACCGTAGCGGTTGATCTCGTGAACAACCGCGTGATTCCGACCGCGATGGAGCCACGCGCCGCAGTCGCACAGTACCGCGACGACGAGCTAATCGTGGAGATGTCCTCACAGAACCCACACGCGACTCGGCGAGACCTCTCGTGTTCTCTCGGAATACCGACCAACCGAATCACGGTGCGAGTACCGGATGTCGGCGGCGGATTCGGCGCGAAACTTCAGCCCTACACTGGCCACGTTCTTGCAGCGTGGTGTGCGATGCAGCTAGAGCGCCCAGTCAAGTGGCAGGCCACCAGAACCGAGGACCTCGCCTCGATGGTCCACGGTCGGCATCACCACACCACCATCGAAGCGGCACTCGACAGTGAGGGGCTAATGCAGGCAATTCGCGCGCGCACGGTCGCGAATGTTGGGGGCTACCTGACCTACGCCGGGTCGTTCGTCCCATCGGTAGCCTATGGCCGGATGCTCACTGGCCAGTACGACGTTTCGACTGCGCACGTCGTGGTCACGGGAGTCTTCACGAATACCGCACCGCTGTCCGCATATCGTGGTGCAGGCCGTCCTGAGGCGTGTTATGCGATCGAACGCCTCGCCAACGCGGCGGCGCGCGAAATGGACATGGACCCGGCGGAATTCCGGCGGCGGAATACGATTCAATCCGATGAATTTCCCTACAAGACGCCGCTCGGCCACACCTACGACAGCGGCGACTACGAAAAAACGCTCGACGCGGCGCTCGACCGCGTTGACTACAACAATTTGCGCGAGCGTCAAGAGGAACTCTGTGAAAAAGGGAGATATTTGGGTATTGGCCTGTCGAATTACGTCGAGGCTTGTGGTGTCGGTCCAAGCGTCATCGAGGGTGGATTGGTCAGAATGAATCCCTCGGGCGAGGTAGTTGCGATGACTGGCACACAGGACACCGGACAGGGCCATGCGACGAGTTTCGCACAGGTCGTCGCGGAGACTCTTGGTGTGGACTACGACGACGTGGAAATCGTAGAGGGCGACACCGACCGCGTACCCGAGGGTGGCGGCACGGTGGGAAGCCGGAGCCTTACAATGGGTGGCAACGCGCTCCGTGACGGAGCGGAGAAACTGGTCGAGAAAGGTCGAAAAATTGCGGCCGGCCAGTTGGAGGCCGCCTCGGCGGACCTCAATTTCGTTGATGGCGAGTTTCGGGTAGCTGGCGCACCCGAGCGTTCGGTTACAATACAGAAGGTCGCACGAGCGGCCTACGCTGGCGAAGTCCCAGAGGGCGTCGAACCCGGTTTGGAGGAGACGACGTTTTTCACGCCCGATGGGGAAACGTACCCGTTCGGAACGCACGTCGCGGTGGTTGAGGTCGAACCGGATTCGGGTGAAATCACGGTCTGCCGGTACGTCGCAATGGATGATGTCGGTACGCAGATCAACCCGAAACTGGTCGAGGGGCAAATCATCGGCGGCGTCGCGCAGGGCGTCGGACAGGCACTCTACGAGGGAGCCGAATACGACGACACCGGCAACCTCCTTACGGGATCGTTTCAGGATTACACTGTGCCAAAAGCCGAGCACATTCCATCCGTCGAATGGGGGTACCGAATTACACCGTCGCCGAACAACCCGCTAGGCGCGAAGGGCGTCGGCGAAGCAGGTGCAATCGCCGCACCGCCGGCGGTCGTCAACGCGGTCGTGGACGCTCTATCCCCACTCGGCGTGACCAACCTCGATATGCCACTCACCAGCGAGACAGTCTGGCGCGCGGTTGAGGATGCCCGACGCGACTGCTAATTCGATTGCGCGCGCAGTCTCAGTCGTCAGTTTTAGCAGATTCTAACTCTCTAGCTTTCGCTTTCGTTCCCCACCGTGGCTCGCCACGGGGTGGACTGAGAATACCGACACCGACAGCGGGTTCGTCGCCGCGGTTCTCCGCTCCGTGATGCTCGTCGCTCGGGAACATATAGGAGTCGCCGGGTGCTAACTCGTACTCCTCGCCCTCGACTACTGCTATCAGGGTGCCTTTGATGACGTAGCCAATCTGTTCGTTGTGGTGACGGTGGGCCGGAAGGATTTCGCCAGGCTCGACACGCCAGTGCTTCATGGACATCATCTCTCCCGCAGTGAGATCGGTCAGATGCACACCCTCGGCGACCTCCTCCGGCTCCCGTTGTGTCTCGGTAACTCGATCCATACTCCGTCACCACAAGCACACTCGCTGATAGTACATAAAGGTTCAGTCGGTATGTTTATAAGCAAACGGATTGTTATCATTTTTCATGGGTACTGATGACACTATCAGGCTGTTCCACCTCCCCTTTTCGTTCATGCTGCCTCAGCGGGTAGCGAGTGAGCAGGGCTACTTCGCCGAGGACGGTCTCGACATCGAGTTGGTCGAGCGCGACCGCGAAGACGTGGACTGGAAGTACATACCGGCAGAAGATACCCTGACAGGAGACTACGAGGTTGACCTGTACCCCGTCTGTAAGTGGGAAAGTCTAAAGCGGACTTGGGACATGAATGACGGGAAAATCGTCGCGCGCGGGACGTTCGCCGACCAGCCCTACTCCGTATTCGTCAGACCGGATAGCGATATCCGCCGTCCAGAAGACCTCGCGGGCGTTCCAGTAGGAGTTAACCGCCGCACGGGACAGGAATACACCGCCATCAAGGCACTCGAAGACCACATGGAGTCAGACGAAGTCGAACTCGCTCATCACGGAATGCCGACTGACCGGCTCCGGGCACTACGTGACGGCGAGGTTGATGCCGTAACACTGCTCGAACCACAGAGCACGCTCGCAGAACACCTCGGCTTTCGGTCGGTCATGGAGTTCGAAAATCACATGGGCGTCGTCGGCGCGGACGGACTCAGCGAGGAGGCGCTCGACGTCTTCATGGCCGCCTACGCTCGTGCGGTCGAAGATGTCAATGAAAACCCGGAGAACTACCGCGAGGCATACCTCGATATGCTCACAGCTGAAGACGACGCCGGGGTCGCCCCTGACTTGTTCGAAGACGTGGACATGGACGAACTCAGAGCCGACATCGACGTACCGCGGTACGAAGTACCAGACCTCGCAGACCGCGACGATCTCGACCGTCACCTTGACTGGATGAAAAGACGAGAACTCATCGATGGCGACGCCGACATCGACGCCATCGTCGCCCCGGTGAAGTGAATATGAGCATCGAATCACAGCAGGCCGCGCTCGACGACCTTCACGACGAACCGGGTGAGTTGCCTGTCATGCGCGCCCGATTTGAGCACAACGGCAGTCCGCGGTATATGCTCTACACCATCAAACGCTTCGGACTCGACCGCGAGCACGACTTCCACCTCGATGTGCAGTTGGTCTCGGACGCGCTTGAAGGCGGTATGGAGACCGTTGAAGCGCGACTTCAGGATGGAGAAGCGGACCTCATCGACATCGACTACATCTCAACGGCACGCGAACGAAGCGACGGAGCCGAAATCGTCGCCATCCATCCCTACGGCCGAACCGTCGGCGGACTGGTCGCGCCAGAAGATACCGACATAGATGGGTTGGAAGACCTGCCGGACCGTCGCATCGGGGTGGTCCGGCGGCTCGACAAGAACTGGATTCTGACCCGCGCGGCGTGCCGGGAGTTCCACGACTTCGACCCCGATGACGAAGCGACGCCGGTGGAGGCTGGCTCGAAGGTCCGGCTGACCGAGATGATTCATGGAGACGAGGTCGATGCCGTACTCCAATTCTGGCCCATCGTCCCGGAGATCACCGAAACCGGCCCGTACCGCGAGGTGCTTCCGGTGTCCGAACTCGTCCAGCGACTCTCGGGGACCAGCAATAGACTCCCGATCTCGACGTTTCTCACCAGTGAACAGTTTCTCGAATCATCGCCGGAAACAGTCAGACGATACAACGCCGCATATCGGGATGCGGTTGACAGACTCGTGACTGACGACGAAATTTGGGAGGAGATTGGCGCGGCGTTGATGACCTACGACGACCCGGAAATCGTGCGCGCGGTCCGGGATGGCTGGCGGGACATGGTCGTCCGAGAGTGGGACAAGGAGACCATTGAGGGGATGGAACACCTGTTCACGTCCCTGCTCGACGTTGCCGGAGCCGAAGCGCTCGGCGTCAAGGAGATTCCCGAAGGCACCTTCCGACTCGAACCATGACCGAGGTCACGTTCCAACTCAACTGGGAACCCAACGGCTTCCAATCGCCGTACTTCCTCGCGCGCGAGCGCGGGTTCTACGACGAGGAGAACGTCGATGTGCGATTCGTGGAGGGTCACGGCTCGCCGTTCGCCGCCGAAGAAACCGCGAGAGGTCGGGCAGACTTCGGTCTCGCGGGCGCGAGTGCAGTGCTTTCGGTACAAAGTGAAGGTCTCGACCCGCTCGCGGTGGCCGCTGTGACCCAGAAAACGCCGGCGGCGGTCTATACTCTGAGAGATGTTTTCGGCGAACCGTTCGAACGGCCAGAACAGTTGGTCGGCAAGACGGTCGGTCCGTCGGCGACCAAAACCCGGATTCTCACGGCCCAGTTGTTGGAGGATGCCGGCATTCGCGATGAAGTCGAGTTGCTTCCGGTGGACGAATACACCCACCACCGGGTCGGCCACAAACTCCTCGATGGCGAGATCGACGCCGCCGTCGGCGTCGTCACCAACGGCATCGAACTCGAACGCGAGTACGACAGGACGGCCGACGAGTTGCCCATCGGTGACCACCTCGGGATCTACGGGATGACGCTCGTCACGAATCCGGCGTTCGCCGAAGAGGAACCCGACACAGTGAAGGCGTTCCTCAGAGCGACCGCACGCGGATGGGCGGCGGCGACGAACGATCCTCGAAGTGCTATCGACGCGCTCGTCGCGCGCAATGCAACCCTCGAACGGGATCGAGAGATCGAACGGGTGAAGTTCGAGACCGCCGCCGAGCGTCTCCAGTTCACCGATCATGTTCGGGAATTCGGCTGGGGCAACCACGACGGAGAGCGGTGGCGGACGTTGGGCGACACGCTCTCACGGACCGATCTGCTTAATGGGGGAATCGACCCGGATTCGGTCTGGATCAACGAATTTCTCGACGGTGATGCGGAGTGCATCGGCGGATACGCCGGACTGATCGGCCGGTAGTCGTCGGGACGGCCACCCTCTATCAATAACTGTATCGCTGTGCCAGTGGTAGTAATGCCGTTCGGAATTTCACCGGAACTGGTCGCCATTGCACTCTTTCTCGGCGGTCTCGCGGTCGTTCTCGTAAGCGTCGAGACGTTCATCGAAACCGCCGCCGAGACCGCGCTCACGTTCGGTGTCTCGGCGTTTTTCTTGACGGCAGTCCTCGCGGGGGCCGACGTGGAGAACGCGGTTATCGGTCTCGCGGCGATTTTCGAGGGGTTGTCCGGTCTCGCCATCGGTACCGTCTTCGGGGAGGCGCTGTTCGTGCTCACCGTCGCAGTCGGGCTTGCGGGTCTGCTCACGCCTTTCGAAACCGAGGTTCCCCACTCGTATCTCCTGCTCATCGTGGGGTCGCCGGTGCTCCTCGTCGTGCTCGCACTCGACGGAACCCTTTCGCAGTTCGACGGCGCGGTCCTGACGTTCGCGTTCGTGCCCGCCTTCGGTGCGATTTACGCCCTCGAACGGAACCGGGAAACGCGGTATCTCGCCGCCGAGGAGGTTGAGGGGGCGCTCGAAGACGAGGACGACTCGGACGCGATGACCGACGGCAGTCGGGAACCACCGGCGGACGCCACGTTGCGCGAGCGATTCGCGGCGCGCTACGGCGGTTACTACAAACTTGGCGTGCTCGTGGTCGCCTCTCTCGGTATGGCGGTCGGCTCACAGGCCGCGGTGATGGGTGCGAGGGACCTCATCGCCGTCTTCGGTATCGCGGGGACCGCCTTCGGCGCGACGGTGGTGGGGCTCATCTCCTCGCTGGAGGAGCTGTTTCTCACTGTGGGACCCGTCCGCGAGGGCCGTCCGGACATCGGTATCGGGAACGTCGTCGGGAGTATGCTGTTTTTCGTGACCGCGAACGCCGGCGTGATCGCACTGGTCCGACCGATTCCGACGGCAGGGACGGTTCTCGCCGTTCATTTCCCATTTTTCATCGCGGCGCTGTTGGTGGTGGGGATCATTTTCTGGCGCGGGCGTGTCGGCCGCGTAGATGGGGTCGTTCTGTTGGGGATCTACGTCGCGTACTGGGGCGCAAACTACCTGCTGTGACGTTTGTTCGACAACGATTGCGGTCCCGTGAGCGGGGGGCGAGATATTTATCTGCCCGTGTAGTAGGCGATAGCTAATGACCGAAATCGACGTTGCAATCGTCGGCGGCGGTCCCGCTGGACTCTCCGCCGCGCTGCTCACCGCGAAGAACGGACTGCATACGATAGTGTTCGACACCGACGACACCGCGATGAACAAGGCGCGGTTGCGCAACTACCTTGGGGTCGAGAACGTCATGGGCGATGAGTTCATGGCGGTCGCCCGCGAGCAGGTCGACGACCACGGCGCGGACCGCCGGCAGGGCGAGGCGGTATCCGCCGTCGAACGAACCGACGCGGGGTTTCGGGTCACGACCGACGAGGGCGGGTACGACGCGCCCTACGTCGTCCTCGCGTCGGGGTATCCGTGTGACCTCGCCGCCGAACTCGGGTGTGAACTCGGAAAGTACGACACCGTCGCGGTCGATGTGGACTGCGAGACCACGGTCGAGAACGCCTACGCAGTCGGCGAGGCGGTCCGGATGCCGAAGATTCAGGCTGCTATTTCCGTGGGCCACGGCGCGACCGCCGCTATCGACATCCTCTGGAAGGAGCGAAACGAACCGTTCCACGACTACGACAAGGCCGTCCACGCGCAGTGAGCGAGCGCGACGCCGACGGGACTGTTGAGCAAGGACCTTTCCGTGAGTACGCCATACGTGCGAGCATGGCTCGACTGCCCAGCGAGAGCGACGATCCGGAAACGGTCAGGGGCGAAAGCTTCGAGGAGCAGGTGCGTGCCGACCGCGAGGCGACCGCGACCTTCCTCCACGAACTCGCCGACCAACTCGAAGCGGGAACGGACCTCACGATGGCGGGCGACGACTGGGAAATTCCGTTTACCTACGAAGAGCCGATCGAAATAGAGTACGAGGTCGAACCCGCGGGGGATGGGTCGCTCGAAGCCGAACTCGAAATCGAATTCACGGGCTTCCAAGAGGACGGCGACGAAAACGAGCTACACATCCGATAACGGTTCGCCAGCACGCCGCTGGTTTCGGCGTCGCCCGTGGGTCGGGAGTTTCCATTCCTGTTCATCTCCGAATCGAAAGCGAGACTGCCGCGGTCGCTACAGCTCGACCGGCACAGTCCCAAACACGGCGAAACTAATCACCCAATAGGCGATGTAGAGACCGAGCAGCGTGTAGCCGTGCCACGGTTTCAGTTTTCCCGTGTAGATGAAGTACGCGGCGACGGCGGTCAGGACGATGAGCGCCGGGAGATGCCACGTGAGCACGTTCGCACCCACGACGATACCGCCCGCCAGCAGGATGACACCGAGCTTCCCAGTAACCGAAAAGACGACGCTGCCGATGACGTTGCCGACCCCGATCTCGGGCGCACCCTTGCGGACGGGTTCGACAGTCAAAAAGATGTCCTCGATGGTCAGGACGGCGGTTGCGATGGTCGCACCGAACAGGGTACCTTCGAGTCCGTAGGCCTGAAGAATGCCTTCGGTTCCGATGCCCGTGGTTGCGGCTCCGATGATGAGACCGGCGAGGGCGAGGATCGCTAGCCCGAGACCGGCCCAGCCGGGCAGCTCGCGCGCCTCGGCGAACGGCATCTCGGCGGCGAAGGATTCGGTCCCGCCATCCGTCAGTTCCCTTCCACCATCCGCCTCTGCCGTCTCGTCGAACATTTCTGCATCCCGGAACACCGGCGTGTCGCTCCTGAACTCCCGGACGGCGACGTAGGCGATGAACAGGACGAACAGTCCGAGGAGGACCACGCCGTCGATGGTGCCGAGTGGCGCGGTCAGCGTGAACGCGATCATGACGAGCGGCGCGACGGCGAAGATGGCGATGTAATCGCGCGGAATGTTCACCTCGGTCGGCGTGAGGATGGCGGCGAGCGCGAGCGTCACGCCGGTGAGCGAGAGCGCGGTCCCGAACACGATGCCGAGCGCAACGCCACCGAGTCCTTCGAGGTTCAGCGCGACCCCAAGGAAGATGTCGTCGAACTCGATGCCCGTGAAGACGATGGCGAGCAAAAACACCGAGACGTTCAAGCCGCTCGCCGCTCCGACGAGGTAGCCGATCAACTTCTCGGCGCTGTAGATCAGCAACGCCGCGCCGGAGATGAAGATAAATATCGACGTGATACCGGAGGCACCTCCTTCATCACCTTCGCCACCCTCGCCTCCCTCCTGTGCGAGGGCGGGAGTAACGACGAGCGAGACGGCGAGCAATGCGACGAACAAGAGGACGAGGAGTTTTCGTCTGGACATCGACCGAAACATTCGGGTATGGTATCATATACCTTTGTGGATAGATAGTGCGGTACAGTGAAAAACTCTACACGCAATCGTCAGCGTTCGCTTTCGTCGTCGTTCGGTTCCGCTTCTCGAGCGTGCAGGACGAACGTTCGGTCTTCGGGCGTTGCCCGGAGTTCGACGCTTTTGACGAGCCGATAGTATTTCCGCCGGCTCGTCTCGTAGCTCTCGACCAATCCGGCGTCTTCGAGGGTTGAGAGGTGATGGACCGCGCTTTTGCCGTCCATGCCGACCCGTTCTGTGAGTTCCGTGACGTACCGGGGTTCGGAAGCGAGTTCACAGATGATTTTGAGTCGCGGCTTGCTTCCCAGCACATCGAACAACGACATGGGCAGTACTGCAGCCGATCCCCTAAGAACGTTTGTAGTGCGTACCCTTATGTGTGTGTGAACACCTCAGTCGTATGCATGGCCAACCTACCGAACGACACGGCGAACGACCCGACGGTGATCACCGATGGCTACTTCGAGCGCGAAGTCCACCTCTCACGCGAATCGACTGCAACCTTCCTCCACGAACTCGCCGACCAGATCGAGTCAGGATCCGAACTCACCGTTTCGAGCGACGACTGGAAGATACCCTTCGAGTTCCGCGAACCAATCGAGATCGAAGTCGAGTTCACGTCTCACCGCGAGAAAGAACTCGAAATCGAGATCGAATTCGAGGAACCACAAGGACGTGACGGTCTGAGTGTTGGATAACGTTACGACGACTCAGCCAAGAGGTCGGTCCGGTCAAGCGCCGTCATAAGTCGCTCCCAGCCCGTCGCTCGCTGCCATCCCCAGCCGTGTTTCTCGACTTCACTCCCAGTAGCGAATTTCTCGACGGCACACTCGAATGTTCGGCGTTCGCGGACTCTTTGTTCGTCGGTTAGTTCGTCTTTCTCAACTACGCTGACGGCGGCTTCAGGGCACTCGGTTGCCTCAGCCCAACCTGCGACCGTTCCGGCAAGGAAGCATTCCAGTTCTGACTGTCGTTCGCGGAGTGTTTGCTCAGTGGTCACGAGTGCAGGCCCGTACATCGGGAACTGATCGGCCACGAGCAACGAATCGACAGTCCATCCTTCGGTTGCTAACTGTCGTGGGTCGGCAAACGACCCCGCTACGACAGCTGCACGCCCCGAACAGAGCGCTGCCTGCTCTTCGCCGGTGATGTCCACGACCGTTACGTCGTCGAGTACTCCGGCCTGTGAGAGAAACAGTCGGCCAAGCAGTCCCGTTTCAGATGTAGACGACATCCCGACACGGCGACCCTGTAGTTGCGCTGCGCTTTCAAACTGTCCAGCGAATGTGTCTCGTGTCGTGTAGAGAACCCCCATCGCACGCTGGAACAGTAACGCAATTGGGAGAATCGGCTGACCGGCCTGCCGCGCTCGAACTGTCGTGGCCGCACCCGCGAGCGCCACATCTGCTGACCCTGTTGTAAGGCTATCGAGCGCTCGTCCTGATCCTTGACGATGTGAAATAGCGACGTCAATACCTCGCTCCTCGTAGCTGCCGGACGACTCTGCGAGGAAAAACGGGGCATGGATCGGATTTCGGAGCCAGTTCAATTCGAGATGAATCCGACTGGGTGGAGAAGTCTCGTCGTTTGTCGCAGTCTCTGTATGATGTTCGGAGCCGAGTGCGACGGCGACGATCCGTGCCTGCTTGAGAAGCGCCGCTGCGTGCGCCTCATCAACCCGACAGATCGTTGTTTCGATGTTCTCGGGAGCGTACCATGCCTTCGGCGGCCGCCCACGAGCCCCATTTTGGACGGTAGTCGCCGCGATGAGGTCTCGTTCTTCGAGGGTCGTCAGTGCTTCGGCAGTAGCTTCGCGGTTCAGCGACGTTCCGATACGGACGGCAAGCCGTGTGGCTGGTTCGCTAGCGAAATGCTCGGTCTCCCTGCGGCGTAACAGATACGCGAGCACACGGGCAGTATCGTTGCCGAGTCCGATGGATAACCGCCAGACGAGTCGCCCATCCTCATCAGTAAGTACGAGAAATTCACGGGTATCCATTGACGGACTATAGTCGTTTAGACAACCACGATACTTAATCCTACTTCCGCATTTTTCAAACCTCAGAACTGAAGATAGATCGGTTCGTCATGCATAGCTCTTGGCAAAAACCAGGGGTTTGGGAGTTATTTTTTGTTTGTTATATAGTAAATGTATCTTCCTGACGTCAAATTTTGATCTAAGGCGATACCCATGACTAGGTTTACAGGCTTGAGCGACGAACGTCACTATAAGGTCGATACCAATGTGGAGTAATGGCTTCCACGAAACCGTCCTCGGTACGAAGTTAGTACTCGAAGAACCAAGTGGCATGGTTGAATTCGTTCAACTGAAACACCCAGTTACGATCACCCGGACGGGCGAACAATACCGATGGTTGGGTAGCAATATACTCAACTACTGGCACGGGTACGTCAGTGGATTCGGTTTCCCGTCGTATTGCACCAAGAGTCGAGAAACGTTGAACAGGGGGCAGCGACGATGATGGAATGTACGGAGTGTAACGCGACGTTTCTCCGCAGTGAAGCGACGACGCCCGCTTTCGGTACACTCTCGTGTCCAGTATGTGGAATCACCGACATCAAAGCCGTTGATAGCTCCACGTTGAACCCAGAGACGCACATTCCGAACGGCGAAGAACGGACTCAATTCGGCCGTCTCCCGCGAGCCGACCCGGAAATATCGACCACATCGAAGCAGCGAACGACGATGGTCTGCACCGACTGCGCCACGACGTTCCCGCGTGGCGACGTATCGACTCCATCCTTCGGAGCCGTCGGCTGTCCCGAGTGTAAATCCACTGCAATACGGGAAATGGATTCGGAATCAGCTACCGAAGAACTCTCTGAGGAAATCAGGGCGGTGGAGTCACTGACCACCACATACGAGGATATCGGTGGTCTCACCGATGAGCTCGCACAGGTGCGCGAGATGGTCGAGCTACCGCTGAATCATCCCGAACTCTTCCGTGCTCTCGGCATCAATCCACCGAACGGCGTGCTTCTCCACGGCCCGCCCGGTACTGGCAAGACGCTGATGGCACGCGCCATTGCCAGTGAGACTAACGCATATTTCGAGACCATTTCCGGCCCGGAGGTTGTGTCGAAATACTATGGAGAGAGCGAAGAACACCTCCGAGACGTGTTCGACGAGGCAGCGGAAAACGAACCGGGAATCGTCCTCATCGACGAACTCGATTCGATTGCTCCAAAGCGCGAAGACACTACTGGCGAGGTCGAGCGACGAATCGTCGCCCAGTTGCTCTCACTCATGGATGGACTGGACGAACGTGGACGAGTCGCCGTCATCGGAACGACCAATCGAGTGAATGCTATCGACCCCGCGCTCCGCCGCCCCGGACGGTTCGGCCGCGAAATCGAAATCGGCGTCCCGAACGAGAATGGACGCGAGGAAATTCTTCGCATACATACTCGCGGTATGCCGCTTGCCGACGACCTCGATCTCGAAGCGTGTGCTGAACATTCGCATGGATTCGTCGGTGCCGATATCGAAAATCTCACGAAAGAGAGCGCAATGCATACACTGCGACGAGTTCGGCCGGACCTCGACTTCGACAGCGAAACGATTGACGCCGAGGTGCTTGCGTCACTCTCCGTCACTGCAACTGATTTCACACAGGCGCTGAAAGGGATCGAACCCTCGGCGTTGCGCGAGGTGTTCGTCGAGATCCCCAATGTGTCGTGGGAGGACATCGGTGGTCTCGGTGCGGCCAAAGAGCAACTTCAACAGACGATTCAGTGGCCGCTTGCGTATCCAGAAGCGTTCGAGCGGGCGAACGTGACCCCAGCAACGGGCGTACTCCTTTACGGACCACCCGGCACCGGTAAGACACTGCTCGCAAAAGCGGTCGCCAGCGAAGCCCAGTCGAACTTCATCTCGATAAAGGGACCTGAACTGCTCGACAGATATGTCGGAGAGTCTGAACGCGGTGTCCGCGAGGTGTTCTCAAAGGCACGTGAGAACGCGCCAACAGTGGTATTCTTCGATGAAATCGACGCGATTGCGGGCGAACGTGGTCGGGACATGAGTGATGCGGGCGTGAGCGAGCGTGTCGTCTCACAATTGTTGATCGAACTTGATGGACTCGAACCGTTAGAGGATGTAGTCGTCATCGCAGCGACGAACCGACCAGACCTCATTGACGATGCACTCGCTCGTCCGGGTCGTCTTGACCGGTACATCCACGTTGGCACACCCGACGCGACTGCCCGCCGCGAGATATTCGCCATTCACGCACGCGACAGACCGTTGGGTGACGATATTGACCTCGATACGTTTGCGAGTCAAACTGATGGATACGTCGGAGCCGATATTGAAGCTGTTTGTCGGGAAGCCGCGAGCATTGCCGTCCGTGAATTCGTTCGGTTGGCGACGGCCGACGGAGCGACGGTCAGCCCTGAAACCATCGAATTGACGCGCGATCATTTCGAACGAGCGCTCAGCGAAATCGAATCCGGAACGACTGGTGACGGCCACCGTTCCAATCGATTCGAGTCTTGAATCGAGATCGAACGGCACACGATGGAGAGAAACTCGCGGTCAATGGCAGCGTTCTTATCTTGTTTTGCTCTGTTGATCTTCGGTTCTTTCTGGCGATTTTATCGCTGATTTCGGGGGAATTGGACGCCCTCTTGCGGTATGGAGCGGTTACGACAACGTGCGAAGAAGTATCGAGAAGTTGTCAAAGAACACGCGGAGAGTCCAGATGCTCCTGCCGTCGCCGTCTTCGTCGGCGACAGCGAACACACTGAGTGGACAAAATCGCGTTACTGCTCCTCCGCGAAGACATCGGAAAACCGCTCCGCCGTCTTGAAGATTATCTCAACGAGATGCCCTGGGATTCTCGACGTGTTCGGACTAGAGATGTCGCCGGGTTTCACCTCGTTCTGCGAGTGGGAGAAGCGATCTCGATGCGGACGCTCCGCAGAATGGCGGAGCAGGCTGACTTCTCGGGAACTGGAGCAATCGATGCCAGCGGCTTCCAACGTGGACGGGCGAGTCATTACTACCGCAAGCGGGCGGGTTACTCGTTTCAGGCGACGAAGACTACGATTCTTGTTGATACGGACTCGCTGGCGATCATGGATGTCCATTTCACGACGAAGAGGGCCTATGATTGGCATATCGGGTTGCAGGTCTTCCAGCGGAACGACGGAGACCTGCGGGAACTCCTCGCAGACAAGATGTATTCATGGCGTGATCTGCGTGAGAAGTACCGTAACGAAGCTACGCGCCCAGTAATCAAGCATTGTGAGCAATCCTCGTTGCAGAAGGCTCACAACGCCCGGATCGATGATGACCTCTACAATCAACGGTCAATGAGCGGAACCGTCTTTTCGATGCTGAAGGCTGATGACGGGGAGAGTCTGCACACGAGGACGCGGCACGGGCAGTTTCGTGAGCTGGCTCGGAAATGCATCGTACATAACCTCTCGCGGCGGTCGGCTAACGCCGCCGCCCGCTCTTTCTCCATCAGTGGTCTGAGAGGCATTGCCAGCGATACGCCGATTCATTCATCGATCTCTACTGAATTTAGCAGTTCTACCCCAACCGCAAAGCCAGGTTTCTGCATCGTGTGTCACGCCGAATCAGCAGAAAGAAACGCCAAGAGATGTATTCAACCACCCCACCCCTTCGCTGTCTGTCGATCAACAGAGCAAAGTATTATGTTGACTCACCACGTGATTAGATGTACAAGGATGACCGATGATGATCTGCAGGATTTCCTGATCCTGCGCGAACTGGATGGAACCATCACGAGAGAAGAACTTGATGAGGCAGCGACCCAATCGGGCACGGCGCTCGAAGAGCTCCGCGGCGAAGATGTTGGAATTCGATGGGTCGATTCAGAAGTCCTCACCGACGACGAAGGACGGGTTGCCGGAACATTTTGTCATTATCAAGCAGAAGATGAGAATGCTGTACGTGAACACGCCGATCGGGCCAATCTCCCGGCGACGAAGATTACGCATCGTGGCGAACCACTCGGTGGCGAATAGCCAACGCCTATCGAGACTGTCGCTGCTCACCCCATTTACCCCTATCGATTGTGTGTATTCTACAAATACATATTTTAATTAATTTTTATAATAAAACCACTCATCAACGAAAGCGAGTTTGATATACTACTGGATGGCGTGAAACGATTATGAATGATAACTATGATTTCGAGCAAATCACCCTTCGATGCCGGTGGCTGTGCAGTGCGAAACTGACAGGCAATTCGTGTCACTCGCCTTGTTCGTCGAGGTAATCTAAAACACCGCGAACGTCTACCGCAGCCACCGGACGGATCATCTCCCTGCCCCAGACGTCGTCCATCTCAGTCTCGTTGACGAAATGTTCAACTATGGCGTCATCGACGCCAAGTTCTTCCCGTTTCGTTTCGACTGTTGCCACCCAACCCGTGAGGACTTCTTCGTACCCAGCAAGGAGCGCCTCCGGTGACGAATGCGGCTCGAAATGAATATAAAGCAGCGTCGCTGGGTTGAGGTCCCGAATCGTTTCGAAGTCCGCAAGACACGCTTCGAGATCGAATCTCCATGACGGAACCGTCTCCTTCACTCAATTTTGTAGCAGGATGGTACAGGAAGGGATGCTCACGGACAGCGGTCGCCAGTCCGGTGACTACTTGGGCAGGGCGGCGGCGTGGTCAATTTCGAGAAGTGGACCTTGCTGATCAGTTCGAAATCGACGTAGACATCGATCTGTTGAGCGAAATCTTCGAGGGTGTTCGGACAGCGATGTCCAACCGGAGACTGATTTTGACGTGTTCGAGAAAGCTGATTCGGCTCGAATGAAGCCCAATCTCATACCGAGCAGCGGAGTAAATCCATCAACGACACGATTCTTTACACCGCCATCGGATGTCGGAGCGCTGATTGCTGAACTATGCGCTTAGTACGTCGAACAGGCGGTTAGTGACTGGAGTTCAAATACTCGAAACAGGAATAACTTATACTGTCGGTCAGAAGTACGTGAACAGTCTCCGTCACAGAACCCAAGACAGCAGTCGATTCATTGAGAAACGAGATGAACGGGTTTTTGACTGACAGTATTAACGCTGTCCGGAGCGCCACTCGCAATCAGGCCGCTGCTATCGATACCTCGAAAAGGATAGTACCAGAGGATGTTCTCTCGCACCCTGAAAAGCGGAAATCACACGCTTCCGTTTATATGGGTCGTGTGTGAACACTCCAGTCACCCATGATCGTGAATGCTCGCGTGCTGCGTCCCGAGTTCGTCCCTCGGGATGTGGTTCACCGGGATGCCGAAGTGAGCCACCTGTCGAGTGCGCTCCGGCCCATCACGGACGGCAATCCCGCTGAGACTGCCCTGCTGTGTGGTCCATCGGGCGCTGGGAAGACCTGCACCGCGCGCTTCACTGTTCAGCGCCTCCGCGAGACCGCTCTCAAGGTTAACTCTCAGTACATCAATTGCTGGGAGGACTACTCCCGGTTCAAGCTCTTGTATCGCCTCCTCGAAGGCCTCGACCGCGCCTTCGACGTCCACCGCCAGTCCACTCCGAAGGACGAGCTTCTCGAACGTCTACGCGCAGACGAAGGACCGCCCTACGTCGTCATCCTCGATGAGGTCGACCAGCTCGAAGATACGAGCGTCCTCTACGATCTCTATCGAACGCCTGGCCTCACGATGGTGTTGGTCGCCAATGGCGAAGAGGAGCTGTTCTCACGGCTCGATGACCGTCTCGTGAGCCGGCTTCAGACTGCTACTCGCGTCCATTTCGAGAAATACACGCTTGACGAACTCGTCTCGATTCTCGAAGATCGCGTCCGGTGGGGACTCCGTGAGGGAGTGATTGCCACCGAGCAACTGGCGACCATCGCAGACGCAGCAGCTGGTGATGCTCGCGTCGCAATCGGGGTTCTCCGCACGGCTGGCCGCCGAGCCGACCAGGAAGATATGGAATCTATCTCGTATGAGATCATCCGCGAAGCGGTTCCGGAAGCGAAATCGGAAATCAAACAGAAAAACACTGAGAAACTCACTCCTGACCAGCAGACGCTCTACGAGATCATCGCCGAACACGGCGACGTTGCCTCGGGTGAGCTCTACGAACGCTACAGCGACCGCGTGAACAAACCCAAGACCAAGCGAATGGTGCGCAACTACCTCCAGAAGCTCCGCCACTACAACCTCATCATTGCCGAGGGCGACAACCGCGGGCGCACTTACCACCCAGTCTCGTGACGCCGTAGGCTGCGTTCACAGGGAAACGGAAATCACGCGCGCAACTATACCTGCGTCTCCATCCAGCGTCCTGGTGGGATGAACCATTGCACGACCGACTCCCGTCCGCCGAAGCGATCTCAGGGAGGTAGAGACGATGGCCGGTAGGGAACGCACGAACCGATTTGCTCAGCAGATCAACGCTGAGAGCTTCGCGGAGTGGTACGCCGAACGCGAGTTCGCTCAGAACATCCGGGAGGGGAGGCCCTACTTCAACGGTCCCTCGCCGGTCCCTGAGCCCGAACGCCACGCGCCGAGCAATCTGCTCCAGTGTCACCGGAAGATCGCCTACCGTCAGACCAACGCTCCCGAAGAGCGTGAACCACCGGAAGGCATCTTCTGGTCCGGCCAACTCTTTGAGGAGGACGTCGTCGTTCCGTACCTCCAAGACACAGTCGCGGGCGAGAACACGTACGTCCGGAACTCGATGTGGATCGACGACACCCTAGAAACACCCGGTAGCGAAGAGCTCCGCTTCAAGGGCTCAACCGATCCGGTGATCGTCGACCACGAGAGCGAGCCGCTACTGGTCACCGAGGTGAAGACCAAGTCCTCGCTCGACGGTCTCAATGAGCCGAATCGCCATCACCGAGCACAGGTCCACGCCTACATGCACGGCCTCTCCGAGAAGTACGACAGCTCCGTGGAAGACGCCGTGATCATCTACGGCGGGCGAACTTCGATGGATGTCCGGGTGTTCGAGGAGCCATTCAGCGCGGCTTTCTGGGAACGCGTACTCCAGTGGGCAGCCACGCACACCGATTTCCGGCAGACAGAGACACTTCCTCCAGCAGATCCGGAGTACGAATGGGAGTGTTCGTTTTGCTCGTTCAAGCACCGATGTGGCAAGAGCGACCGGCCGTTCTCGGATACTGGCGTTACAGGCTTTCTGCCGCTGGTCGACGACTATCCCCGCAACCAGATCACCGAGTACCTCGACGCCCACGCCGAAAGTGGTGCAAAGCTCACGCCGACGTTGGCTCACGAACACCCAGAGTTAGCCGAGGAGTTCGACGTCTACGACTGGCACTGCCCTCTGTGTGAGTATCGTCACGCGTGGGATGCAATACAGTGGGACGGGGACATGATGAACCCACCAGTGTGTCCGGAATGTGCCGAAAATTCAGTTCTCGGGACGCTCAGCGGCCCAAACCCGGAAGCTCAGTCTCGTCACGATCGTTGAACCGGCTGTCGGTTCGCTGTTCGTTCAAACACCGATAGGACCCTTACCGTCGTTCGAGTATCCGCGATTAGACAGCAATCGACACCAAAAATATCACCGTTCAATACTTTCAAGATCATCGAAAACAGCGCTCTTGACCTGTGAATCCAACGGACTGAACTCTACATCTGGATTCATATTAACGTCCGGATCCTCGACTTGCTTGGAGTATTCCTCGGCTTTTTCCGCTAACGCCGCGTCCAAGCTCTCGGTCCACTCCACCAGCTCCTCTGACCCTTCCGCGAAGAGTTCCTCGACAGTTCGCAGTCTCTCGTACGTTCGCGGGAGACCCAACTTTCTCATCTCATTCTGGATTTGCTTTCCTGTCTGTGTTGTTCTGTAAACGGTTTCGGGAGAGCTCGCCTCGGGGTTGATCGCGACGGTAATGAGACCGAGTTCCTGGGCCTCGCTGAGGCGCTTCGAGAGGGTCGAATGGCTCACGTTGATCTCGTCATCGAGATCGGTGAATCGGCCCTGGAAGTCCCGTCGATCTGCGATACACAGCAATTCAACCGCCCCTTTTCTCTCGAAAAACGCCGCAAATGAGGTGTTCATCGGTTCAGTTTTATAGTCCGTTACAGAGCGGAATATAACCCTTAGTCTGCTCGGAATTGGAGTGTCGTCAAGCTTTACATTCAATTCGCGGCACAGGTTCAAGTCGGCGCAGGGGCTACCACAAGACAGATTCGACGCGCTACAAGCGGAAATCGGAAATCGCGCCCGGATACATATGCTCTGATTTGGAGTACAAGAATCCCACCACAACCATCAACTCATGTTCGAATCAGAGCCGTGCGAGAAAGTCGAGAGTCAGGCCCAGCAAAATCGCGGTTTCAGCCGGTCCAGAGTGGTAAATCACAGCACCCCACCGATTAGGAGGCGGGTGACCGATGACTGACGAGACCGCCATCCCCGACGATCTCCGCGGGCAGGCCGTCGAGATGCTGGTTTCAGAAGCGGAATCGGAACTCGAAACCGCCGATACGCTCGCCCAGGCGCTGCGTCATCTCGTCGTCCCGGAGACGTTCGCCACGGATCGCTACCATCCAGACGAAACCACTACGTCGGCTATGGAGAGCGCTCGACAGGAGGAGGGAGATGTTCAGAAGACCAACACGGAATTCCCGTTCGGAGCGATGGTCAAGCTCATTCTTTACCGCAAGGTGAAGGATGTCTCCGATAACTACCTCTCGGACCTCCTGACGATGCGTCCCCATCTTCAGCGATGGTTCGGCGTGAATCGAGCACCCACCCAACAGACGTTCTGGAATACGTGGAACGACCGCTTCTCCCCACAGACCCAGCACTCGATCGAGGTGGTTGCACGAGCTATCGCAACTGCCGCCGTCGACGAGGGAGTGATCCGCGAAGCACTCGCTCCGCATAATCTCACCGACGAAGACACCGACGACGACGGCACGCCAAAGCGGGAGTACAAGCGCGAGCAGAGCAACAAAACGTTCGAGCTCGTCAAGAAACACGCGATTCCGCACTTCGAAACCGGCCGGGCAGACAACAAAAAACACTCCGATCGGGCCATCTTCGAGATGCACGGTCGAATGTGTGCGACGGAGACCGCTGCCTACACCGAAGGCGAGGTCGGATGGCTCACCGACGACGACTACATTCCGGATGGAGCAACGTTTATGCGTGCGGTCAAGCAAGTCGGGCAGACATATCACGGACACCAACGGAAGCAGGCTGCACTCTCCGACTTCGAAGAGCTGGAACTTATGGAGCAGATCGCCGTGATACGGGATGACGTCACCCGAGGATTCGATACAGCAACCGAAAACGTCATCAGCTCGATCGAGGGCGAGAACGTGTTCGACGATCGAGTGAACATCGCCGCAATCGACATCACCACCGAACAGTTCCATCCGACTCCATGGGAAGACAAGGACGCAGGCATCGCCAAAGAGGACTTCCCGCCGATGGTCAGCGGGTACAAAGAGAACAAGCAGACGAAACGCGGATACAAGTACGCGACGATCACGCTTGCCGGTAACGTTCCGCCGATCATCCTCGGGGTCGAGCCGGTCAAACACCGCTCGGGCTGGGAAGCAGACGACGCACCATTTCACTCGAACCACGAAATCGTCGATCGGCTGTTAACGAAAGCACAGCAACTCGTCGACATCGACATCGTGTTGTACGATCGCGGGCTCCGAGGCGATGAGGTCGATTGCGTGGTCGAAGAGCACGGACTCACCTACGTCGCACCCATGCAGCAGTACGCTGGCGAGTTAGAGGATATCGAGAGCATCCAGGAGCATCCAACAGCCGACGGCGCAGTCAAGCATAACCAAGAGGTGAGTGCCGAGGTCGGCGAGGATCACGAGGCCGAACAGATCTATGTTCCCTCGCGGAATGACGATGAAGACGGCGACTACGCGATATTCGTCACGAACCACGGTCACGTCGAGCCGGACGAGATCCACCACTGGCCGAATATTTATCGGCGGCGGTGGGACATCGAAAACCAGTTCAAGTCGATCAAGAACTTCTTCCCCCGAACGTCTTCGACTGACTTTCGGACACGATTCCACAACTTCGTGTTCGCAGCGCTGGTCTACAACCTCTGGAGACTGACGGATTTCCTGGTGAAAGTCGCCATGGACAAAGACATCCGATCGCAGCCGGTACTGACGGCGAAGACGTTCTGCCGCGCGCTCGGGGAATTCTTCAAGGAATACGGGTAAGAGTCCTCGCGGTTTTCGGGTCCACACGGCGGTGAGCGACAGCTGTTTTCCTCGGTCGATAATATCTACCTATTTTAATTGGATATAAAATAATACAACGAAAGTGACTTCTATCTGAAGTCGATCGACGGAACAACGCCGGTTCAAGTATCATATTTCAGCTACAAACACCCGGTTTTCGTTTGTAGATCCCCCAAATGCGAGATCTCAGAAGATGAGACTACAGCCGGTACAGAAGGCCAGTGATGCACGATATTAGACTGAAGTCAGGCAGGTAGATTGCTCATGCACGACTGGGTTCGAAATCAACACTGTCAAAAAATCTCAAGTTATTGACATAATGAATTCGTGTAGCCGATCTCTGGTTCAGGAGATTCTTCGGTGGCGGGTCAGATGAGTTCTCCGGCAATACCTGAGACGGTTTCGACGAACGTTCCCCAGATCGAGAATCCTGTGAACACTGCAAGGAAGGTGTCGAACGCGAAAAAAGCGAACAGTGCCACACCGGCAAGATGTGCCTTCCGGATATCGACCCGGTGAGAGAATCGATGAAAGAAAAACGCATTAGCGAGGCTCACGGGAATGATAGCGAACATCTCGCCCACCCAGATAGCCGAGGTTGCGCCATACTGGGCGGCAAGACCAATGGTCACGAGCTGAGTTTTGTCACCGAACTCACCAGCAGCCATCAACAGGAAAATCGGGACGAACCCGCCGAACGACTCCGAGAGGTCGCGCCCAAACACTGTCGGCGCGTCGATGGTCGGCGCGATCCCCGCAACCCCGCCGTCGGTCTGCCGAGCGACCTCCTCCGGATTGTTCTTCTCAGGAATCGACCGGTACAGCAGCACGGCGAATAGGAGGAACAGACACCCCGTTAGGACGTTGAGGACCGTCGGAGAAAGCGCGGCTTGCAGCGCCCGTCCAGCGAGGATTTCGAGAGCGGTCCAGCCTGCGAACGCCAGTCCGGCGGCGCTAACGACGAGCAACGGCCTGTACCGCGTCGAGAGACCGGCGATGATGTACTGTACTTTTTCGCCCGGCAGCACCGCCAACTGCGCGACGAAAGCGATCACCACGATTTCCAGCCATCCCGTCACGCGCCGCTCACCTCGGTTGAAGGGGAGTCGGTCGATTTAATCCGGGAGACGCGAATCGACTTGGCGATTCCTTGTGGAAGGCTCTGCTCGCCGCTATCGCTGCGTACCGTCACCATGCCGAACGGGGCGATATCAACGATGTCGAGTTCAGTGCCCGGCGTGACACCAGCGCGTTCGAGGTAGGCAAGATCTTCGTGGTCACGGTCGCGCACTCGGGTGACCTGCACATGCGCGCCTTCTTCGTAGTCGCTGAGGCGGTTGTTCTCGTTCTCGACCAGCGGGTCGAGGTCAACGCTGGGAATGGGATCACCGTGCGGGTCCACCTCGGGGTCGCCAAGTGCCTGGGCGACGCGGCGCTCGAAGGTTTCGCTGATGTGGTGTTCGAGCGCGTCGGCTTCTTCGTGGACCTCACTCCAGTCGTACCCTAACTGTTCGGCGAGGTATGCCTCAAGCAGACGGTGGTGACGCACGACTTCGAGTGCGACCGTCTCACCTTCATCTGTGAGGCAAACACCCGTGTATTTTTCGCGTTCAAGCAGGTTCCGCTCAGTCAATCTCTCGATCATACTGGAGACCGTTGGTCGGGTGACGTCTAGATACTCCGCTATCCGGGAGGTCGAAACTGGTGTCTCTCCAGCCCGTTCGAGTGAGTAGATCGCTTTGAGATAGTCTTCCATCACGTCGCTCGGCATGCTCCGGATTAGAGTCGGCTAAACTTTTATATCTTATCTTCTAACGAAGGAGTGGTTCACAGGAAAACGTAGAGCGCTATTATCAAATTTCTGTGTTCAGACGACTATACGGGCGGCAAGAGTGCCAAAATGTGCTTGTATCTCCACCTTTGTCTCAGTATCAAGTACTCTCACTTACCTTCTCAGCATATTCTGGCCTCGATAGTCAACGGCTATTCCGTGTTGAAAATTTCAGGCTGAATTCGAGAGAGACGCAGCGCATTCCCCGTTACACCGAGGCTCATCCCCATGTCGCCGACGACGACCGCAAGCGCGACGCTCACGTAGCCGAGTGGCACCCCAACCGCGAGCAGCGCTTTCGCACCGAGGCTCACCCAGATGTTCTCTCGGATGACGCCGTTCGCCTTGTTTGAGAGCGCATACAGGTAGGGGAGTTTCGAGAGATCGTCACCCATCAGCGCGATGTCGGCCGTTTCAAGTGCCGTATCCGTTCCGGCCGCCCCCATCGCAACCCCGACAGTCGCGGTCGCAAGCGCCGGTGCATCATTTACTCCATCGCCGACCATTGCGATGTCACCGTACTCATCACGGAGTTCGTCGATTGCCTCAACCTTCTGATCAGGGAGGAGTTCCGCACGGTACTCGTCGACACCGACTTGCTCGGCAATCGCTTGGGCCGTTCCCTCGTTGTCACCTGTGAGCATCACGACGCGGTCGACGCCCAACTCATGCAGGCGCTCAACGGTACGCTGCGAGGTTGAACGAACTTCATCTGCAATTGCGATGGCACCCACTACGTCCGTTTCCGTCCCCACGAGGACGACTGTTCGCCCCTCCTCCTCAAGTCCGGCGAGCACATGGTCCGCGTACTCGCTCTCCTGTGCCTCCAGACCAGAGTCCGCAGCGACGTCTTCTAGCACGGCCCCACCGTCGGTCGCGCGGCGAGCTTGTGGGACGTCGAATCCGAGTTCCTCGAACAGTGCAGGCTTGCCGACAAAGTAGGTCTCTCCGTCGATTGTGGCTCGAATACCTTTTCCAGTCAAACTCTCGAAGTCAGTGGGGGTTGGAAGATGAGTCACGTCGTCCTCATCGGCACGGGCGAGGACCGCCTCAGCAATCGGATGTTCACTTCGCTGTTCCACTCCTGCACCGTATCGGAGAACATCTGACTCGCTATGGTTTCCGAACGGAATGATGTCGGTGACAGAAAGTTCGCCCCTCGTGAGCGTCCCGGTCTTGTCCATCGCGATAGCATCGACCTCACCCATCGCTTCGAGGTGGTTACCGCCCTTGATCAGCACGCCGTTCTTCGCAGCACTCGTGATCCCGGAAACGACCGAAACAGGTGTCGAGATGACGAACGCGCATGGGCACGCGATGACGAGCAGGGTCAACCCGCGAATGAACCATGTCTGCCACGGCCACCCGAGCGCGAGTGGCGGCACCGCCGCTGTGAGGATCGCCAGCACGACGACTGCGGGCGTGTAGTACCCTGAAAACCGATCCACGAACTGCTCTTTCTCCGTTTTCTTCTCCTGAGCGCCCTGTACCATCTCGATGATCCGTGAAAGCGTCGAATCGCCCGCTGTCGAGGTGACCTCCACTTCAAGATAGCCCTCCTCGTTGATACTTCCAGCATACACTTCTTCACCCACGGACTTGTCGACAGGCACGCTCTCGCCAGTGATCGGGGATTCATCGACCGCACTTTCTCCGTCCACAACTGAGCCGTCGAGTGGAATCTTGTCGCCGGGGCGGACGATGACGGTCTCACCCACCTCAACGTCTTCGGCTGGCACGGTCACCTCGTCGCCATTCCGGCGGACGGTGGCCTCATCCGGCGAGAGTTCCATCAATTCACGGAGGGAGTTCCGTGCCCGGTCCATCGCGTAATCTTCGAGCAGTTCCGCGATACTGAACAGGACGGCAAGCGTCGCGGCTTCGACGAAGTAGCCGATCCCGGTGGCAGCGATGATCGCCGTCCCCATCAGAAGGTCGATGTCGAGACTCAGATTCCGTGCTGAGTAGTATCCCCCACGAACGACAGGATACCCGCTGATGGCGATCGCGACGAGAAACAACCCATCCGCAAGCGTGAGCGAATAGCCGAGAAGGGTCGCAACCTCAGGGTTCTGTCCGGCAAGGACGAACTCGAAGAGGAGCCCGAGCACGACAAATCCCGCTCCAATCCACGTTTTGATAGCGCGCGAACTCGTCCAAATCTCCGACGGAGGTGCAATTTCCATGCCATCGGCGGATTCTTCGTCAGCACCGTCTTCGCCGCCGACGACATCATAGCCTGCGCCCTCGATGGCTGCAATCACGTCGGCCTCGGCAGCACGGTCTGAATCATAGGTCACCGTGGCTGTGCCCGTGGTGGGTTGGAGGGCGGTGTCAGTGATCCCGTCGACGCGCTGGAGACTCTTGTCTACTTTCTGCGCACAGGAGGGGCAGTCCATCTCCGGAACAGTGAGCCGGACGGACAACTCTCGCGCCTGCCCACCGTCGTTTTCCCGCTCCGCTGCGTCTACGATTTCGGTCATCACTACGAGATAGGGCAGTCAACTCGATAAGCGTTAGTTGGAACATTCCAATTTTGGGGCTAAATCAGAGCGGCGTCGATGGCTCGTCTGGCAGCTGCTCGCGAGCGACGTACCGCTTTGCCAAGTGTTCCTCCGCTCGCCGGAGTCGGTAGGTAAGCGTCGACCGTGGCGCGTCAAGATGTTCAGCCAACTCAGACACATCGACCTCCCGTGGTGACTCGTAGTAACCGTGTTCGACGGCGGCCTGGAGAGCCGCTTCCTGTTCTGGTGATAACTCAGTCGCACTGCTGTCTCTGTTGCTCGGCGGTGTCGAGGCAGCTGCCGTTCGGAGCATCTCCATCTGCGCGCAGTCGCCGACGGCAGTTTCAAGCTCGTTGAAGAACCCACTCACATCTCCCTCGCCGGAGTGGATGATGCGCCAGGTATAGTGACGACTCTCGTGGCGCGTATCGAACAGCAAGCCGTCACCGAGGTGATCGCGTGCGATGTGCGGGATGGACGAACAGAGGGGAGTGCGCTCCCAGTACGAGTAGAGAACGAGTGTGTCGTCGGTATGATCGAGAACCTGTGTACTCTGAGTAGCGTCACAGTCCTCGGTGGCAAGACAGTCCGCGTAGTAATCGCTGTTGAGAAAGGCATTTTCGATGTCAGCGAGAGCGTCGGGCGTCCCCGTGGCGTGATCGACACGCCAGAGACGCTCCTCAGTAACGTGTAGCGAGAGCGATCGAATCGAAGCATCTGGATGGTCAGCGAGAATATCAGCTACCCGGTTGCAGTCGGGTTCGTATTTGAGGGCAAAGACGAGCTCGCGCATAGGTTCCGATAGGCACTACAGAGCCATAACAGGTGGTTTACTCTGTTAGATTCGACCAGTTGGATCAGATCACGTCGTCGGGATCGTGCGTTTCCTGCATCCGCTGTGCCTCGGCGGCGTACTGCTCTTGGAGGTCGGGATCATCGACAGTGCCGAGATTATTCGGTTCAGCATTGACAGCCGCTGTGGTATCGCGCACGTCGGTGAAGGAGGTGAGTGCCCGCTCTTTCCGGTAGTATTGCTCACCGTCGGGGGTCGCATAAGTGAGGATGATCAAATTCTGCTCATCGTCAGAGTAGGTGCGTTCAACCAGCCACACACTTGTATGGCCGTCCAATTGATCCGACATATTGTCCGGTTCTCGCTCCTAGGGGTTAAGTGGTAGAAATCACGTAATCGACTACCTGCACTGACAGTACGAAAAACAGTAGTTTTCCATACCGATACGAAAACCCCCGTTCTTGGTATGCTCAATCGCGGTACGGTTAGGACGTCCGAGCACGCCGTGCAAATCGTCGCCTACATCCGCGTTTCGACTGTCGGTTCTGTATCGGGATAATCCATCCGTCTTTAGCTAAGAGACAAACCGCATGACTGCGGCTGGAAGCGAAGTCGGTTCATGAACCGAGTGAGGAGGAGTTCGGTGTGACTCCAGAACCCTCCTCGGATCGAATTGAACGCCGGCTCACTACGCTCTTTCCATCGACTGCGCTTGAAGACCACGCCGAGGCAGTCGGCGTGGTCGAACGCGACGGCAAGTTCCAGGTTCCAGCGATGGTCTGGGCGTTCGTGTTCGGCTTCGCCGCTGGCGAGAGCCGAACACTCGCCGCGTTCCGTCGTGCCTACAACGCTACTGCCGACAAGACGCTCTCGCCTGGTGGTTTCTACCAGCGGCTGACACCGCTGTTCGCCGCGTACCTCCGCGACCTCGTCGAGTTCGCGCTCGACGAGGTCGCCGTCCCGCACACGGTCAGTGACGAGCTCGATCAATTCAGAGACGTGATGATCGCCGATGCAACCGTTCTGCGGTTACATCGGTTCCTGAAGGAGCAGTACCAGGGACGACGCGAGGAGCAGGCTGGAGCGAAGCTCCACCTGCTCCACAACGTCACCGATCGAACCATCGAGAAGCTCTCTATCACTGGCGAACGTCCCCACGACAGCACCGAATTCAAAACGGGATCGTGGCTGAAAGGACGGTTGCTGATTCTCGATTTAGCATACTTCAAGTTCCGTCGCTTCGCTCGGATCGACGAGAACGGCGGCTACTTCGTGAGCCGTCTCAAGCGGAACACGAAGCCGGAGATCGTCGCAGAACTGCGCGAATGGCGCGGACGCGCCATTCCGCTGGAAGGCGAGCAGATCTTCGATATCGCGGATGATCTCCACCGCAAATACGTCGACGTCGAGGTTGAGGTGGAGTTCAGACGCGGACCATACGCGGGGACGCGGTCGTGGGATACGAAGCGGTTCCGCGTCGTCGGCGTCCGCAACGAGGACGCCGACGACTACCACTTCTACATCACGAACCTGCCGAGAAAGTGGTTCTTGCCGGCGGATATAGCGACGATGTACCGTTGCAGGTGGGCGGTGGAGTTGCTGTTTCGCGAGCTGAAGACGCAGTACGAACTCGACGAATTCGACACGAGCAACCCTGCGGTAGTGGAGATTCTGCTGTATGCGGCGGTACTGACGCTGTTGGTGAGCCGTGAGCTGTTGGAGTTGGTGATCGAGCACGCGGACGATGACGCGGTGTTTCCACCGGAGCGCTGGGCGGCGACCTTCCGGTCGCACGCCCAGCGAATCCTCAAGCGACTCAGCGATTACCTCGGCTACTCGCCACCACCGTTGTTAGAGCGGATGATCGCCGACGCACAGAAGATCCATCAACAGCGCCCAGTCCTCCAAGAACGGTTCGCTACCGCCGCTCAATCAACTACAGGAATTAGCTAAAGACGAATGTTGTAACGGGATGAACACAAGAAACCAGAGAAATACCCCGCTACCAAAGTTAGTTGCTGGTACTGCCGAACCGTCAAATACAACACCAATACCGAAGATTACGGCTAAAGAGAGGACGATCAAGAGGCCAATATCGCCCATCCCACTATCTTGAAACCAACTGCTGATTCGGCATCCGATGGCTGTTCTCGAAACAGGTCCAAATGCAATCGCTGTCAGAACAAATCCCGCTATAACCCACCGCCAGACCCAAGCGATGGTTGTGTCAAATCGATAGCTGATCAGCATTATTGCGGCGGTAATCCAAATGAAAACAGTCCCCCACGTCGGAGCTTTATTCGGAAGCCACGCTGAAAGTATCGATGTGGGCATAGTGGGCGTAATGGTATGAGAATGCAGATTGTTAAGTTTGCATACTTCATCTAGATTCAACCATTGGCGGCTGCCATCTGCTCATGTATACTGGACACGCTTTGCTATTCATCGTCCGTATTCGTCAGTCAGGGCCACGTGGACGAGCAGATCAACTGCTCGCCAGATTGAATACAGCAAGCACGCGAACACGAAGTGAAAATTGCAGTACGAAACTCTTCGACGTCGTTGCTGGCATGAAACGTTTGATCGATTTGTAGCCGCTCTCGGTCCCCCAGCAATAGCTGTATTCGCGAATCGCATCAACCGGTGCGCTCGCGGTGCTCGTCATAGTTGGATCTCCCGCTGCTCGTCTGTGGCCGATACGCAGCAGCCGGCGTGATCGGTGTATTCCCGAATGCTCTCAGCGGAAAGAATTATCCATAAGACACGTCTACGAACAATAAGACCATGGATGTATCGAGACTTTCAGTCCTGCTTCCACCCCGACCACCCAGCAGAGTAGATCTTTTCGCGGTAGTGTTGGCTTTCATCGTATTGACAACAGACTATCTCCCCAACCAAGATCCGGGTTCTGGAATCGCTTGGCCGGTAGCAGTAGCGACATTCGTTCTCGGAGTGCTTATCGCCGGCCCTGGTGCGAGGTCGCCACTGGGCAGATCCCTTGCACAGTGGCTCGAGGACATCGGGTATGCCGGCCGATTGCTCGTTATGGGGGGTGCTATGATCATAGTGGCGACCGTTTTCTCTATATTCCCGATACCTGAACAAGTCATCAACGGCTTCTTCATCGGGACACTTTCAAGCGTTGTCGTCACCGTCTCAGTGAATTATCTCCACGCGAAAACAATTGGCAGGTCGAACACGGTGTAATTGCAAATTACAGACACCGGAAGTAACCGATGGATTCGAACTTCGGCATGGGACCATGCATTAGGAGTACCACTCTCAACATCCGTGAGCCGACCGACAGACTTATTCCAGATTATGCATAATCTGTAAACACGCGCTTCAACTATGTCACGGACAGCTTCACGGCAGGAAGGGGAGATCGTTCGCGATTTCCTCTCTATCGCTGATCTCCTCGAACAGCCCCAGCTCGCTCGTGTCTATGATTTCTTCTACCGGGAGGGTGAAGCAACTGCCAGCGAGCTCATCGACGAGCTGGATCTCGCACAGGGGACCGCCTACAACTACATCAATCAGCTCACCGATGCTGGTGTTCTCACTCCTACAGCAGACGGTCAGCCACAGCGGTACGCAGCCGTTGAAATCGAACTCACACTGACCACCAACGACGATCGTGAGTACACCATCTCGCCCGCCCTGATCGCCGCAGTTGCGCGTCGACCAACCGACGACACCATCGATTCGTATATCGATCGCCACGGCGTGCACGGACTCGCAACCGCGCTTTCCCACACTATCGCCCGTGAGCAGGGCGAAACTACCCATCGTCTCGTCGCCGACGATCTCGATATCTCCGAGCTCGAAGCTGAATTGATTCTCCAGGCACTTCGGCCGATCGTTCACGGTCACTTCTCGCTCGATGATTCTGGTGCGTCGCTGGCAGACGTTGTTGATGACGAAAACCCCGACGCGTGAGCGCTCTCCACATCGCGGATACAGGATTTTTCGTTGCACTCGGAGATTCGTCGAACGAGCGTTATCAGCGAGTGCGGACCTTCGCCGAGCGCAACCAGATCACCTTCGTCGTCCCGAAACGGATCTACGCGGAGTTGACCGGGGCTGAGGATAGCGAGATCAGTGAAACGGAAGCAGTTCCGATCGATTCTGCTATCGACGATGGCTGGGTTCGCATTGCTGACTCATTGGACTACGCGACTCCAGTCGTCTCGAAGACGATGGATGGTATCCAACGATACATCGCGAACGCTGACGATCGCCCAGCCGATGAGGTCGAACGAGCCGATCCCGCCCTTGGAGGACTTGCCGCACAGGCACTCAATTCGGAAAACACGGCTCATGCCTACATCTACACGACCGATATTGCTGCCGGCGAGGGTGCAAAAACTGTGCTCGCGAGCGAAGGCTACGATGACGCAGTAACATTCGTCAACGGCTTCAGATTCATTGACGATCTAGTGTCCATTTGAGGTAGTGAGTTGATGTCTGGTGACGGTCGAAGTAGGTGGGATCGATCGCGGCGTGACCGGTCTGGGTGAGCTGCTCCGTCGAGCGGCGGAACAGCTCTCCCCAGATGCTTATCAGAGCCCGTGAACGCCTTGCACAGCGTCGAAGGTGCGGGAAACCCCTCCTGCGCTGAAGGCCCAATAGAAACCGAATACGCTCCATTTCTTCGCCCAATCGATGATCCCCCTGTACTCGACATCCGTATGCTCGCTGCCGTTTGCGGATTCAACTGAGTCGTAACATCAACAATCACTGGTGATTCATCATACGCTACGAATGAGCGCAATTGACACCACTGACTTGACGAAACGTTACGAAACCACCCTCGCCGTCGACGAACTCTCACTCACCATCCCCGAAGGGACCGTCTATGGGTTTCTCGGGCCCAATGGAGCGGGGAAAACCACGACAATGCGAATGCTGACCGGTCTTACTCGGCCGACAAGTGGGACCGGATCTATCGCTGATGTCTCGATCACAGACCGTGACGATCTTCGCCCGCAGATCGGCTACCTCCCCGAAGAACCACCACTCTATGAACAGGCGACTGCCAACGAACAGCTCGAATATGCTGCCGGCCTTCGTGACCTTCCCGAGAAATCGACACGACAGCGCATCGACGAACTGCTTGATGCGCTTAATCTCACTGCTGATGCCTCGACCCGGATCACTGACTACTCAAAGGGGATGAAACAGAAAACCGCCTATATTCAGGCTGTCCTGCACGAACCGGACGTCGTCTTCCTTGATGAGCCTACCTCGGGACTTGATCCACGTGCTGCTCGTACACTTCGCGAAATGATTCGTGATCTTGCCGATGCTGGAACCACCATATTCCTCTCGACGCATATTCTCCCGGTCGTCGAAGAGGTCGCTGACACTGTCGGGATTCTGTACGATGGCTGTCTCGTGGCCGAAGACACACCCGAAGAACTCACCCAACGCGCAGAAACCAGCCAAACTGGGACCCTCGAAGATGCGTTCCTTGAACTCACTACTGATGGTTCGGATGCAATCGATTCTGCGGACGACACTGGAGTTGAGGTGACGAATGGCTGAATTAGGGTGGATACGTCACGCCTTCGCTATCGGTATTTTCGAGTTTCGGCGATCAGTCCGAGCACTCTGGAACGACAAAGCTCGCCGCTCTTGTGTAGATTAGCGGAATGCATTGACGGCGACACAATCGATGAGGCTGTGGATCGGTGCCCCAACGAGATTCAGGGACCGGAGAAGTCCGAAGGTATGAGCGGCCTGCTCCAAGCCCTGCTTGGACAGGCCGCGGAATTTCGCCAGCCACGGCTGCACTAACGACCAGAGGCACTCGACCTGATTCGTGTGGACACCTTCGTCTGAGACGTACTCATCGTCGTGGACAACGGTTCGATGCTCGTGTTCCATCTGCTGATACGCGGGAAGTTCGTCGGTCCAGATCTCTCCCAGCGGCTGGGAGAGATCGCCTGCTTCCTCAATCACTGGCCCGAGGTTCTCGTCGTATTTCGACCCCTCTTCGGCTGAGATCACCTGGAGCACGTCGCGGCAGGCCGCGACGAGCGTCATCTCATCGCCCTGCTCTCCTGTCCATCGCGCCCGTCCGGGTCCAGGGGACCCGCCGCGGGACAGTCCGTCCCGCGGTGGGTTCTGGCCTTTGAACCCCGAGCACACCCGCTGCGTTTCGTCCACCTGTGTCGGCCCAGCAATCGTGTGCTCGATGCGTTCCCAAACAGTCGGGAAACCGTGAGCGAACGCGGTTTCCACGTCGCTAATTGCCTCGAAGACGGTTTTGTAGGCGCGGTCAAGCAGCGGTGCGATTTGGTTGATGCTGAGGAGGGAATCAGCGTAAAGGACGAAGGCGACGAGGAACTCGCCGGGGGCGAGTTCCGAGTCATAGAAGGGTGTGCCGCGGGTGTAGGTGGTTTTCCAGTCACAGCGGCCACACCAGATACGGGCCGAACCATCGAGAGCGTGGAGGGCGTCGGCGTCACAGTTCGGGCAGGTACGGGTGGTCCAGATGGCTTTGAGTCGCCGCTCGACGATGGCGTCGAGCGGCTCCGGCCGAAACTCTATTGCTCCGAGGTCAACGAGTTGCTCAAGCATTCCGCCGAGAGCAGCGCGTTCATTAGTCATGTACGACTGCTGTCGGCGGGATGCCGTAATCTCCGTGACTCGGTTCCGCTACGCTACACAAGAGCGTTGGCAATTTTCCGATATTTCTTCGCGTGTTGTCGCAAACGTTCCATACCGCAAGAAGGCGTCCAATTCCCCTGAACTCAGCGGGAGAATCGCCAGACGGAACCGGCGATCAACAGAGCAAGATTGAAGGATGTTCGTCTAACGTACGAAACCAAGTAATCAGACAGCGCTCCCACGTCAAGTGGCATCGACATACCATAACTATTATTAACACAGTATACAAAGTCGAATGTGTGTCCAATCACATTGGTAAATGAATGAACGTAAGAAAGGCACCGAGTGCAATGTTCGGTGATAAGTATCACACGAATCAGCCGATGTTTTACTAGTGTCAAAATTATTGAAATTGCCTATACTAGTAGAATCATTTACCACACCGCATCAGTCAATGTCTTCAAACACAACACCCCAGACCGATCGCACCGAATCGAGAGACCAGTCGGACGATTCCGAATCGGCCCTGCAGACGGTCGTCGATCAGCTGTCGGAGGTAGCAGACGAGATCGATCTCGATCCGAACGTCGTCGAGCGACTATCCCATCCCAACAGCGTCTACGAGGTCACGGTTCCGATCGAGCGAGACGACGGCTCGATCGAGGTGTTCACCGGCTATCGTGCACAACACGACAGCGTTCGCGGTCCGTATAAGGGTGGATTACGTTACAACCCGTCGATCACGAGGGACGAATGCGTGGCCCTCTCGATGGCGATGACGTGGAAGTGTGCGGTGATGGATATCCCGTTCGGCGGGGCGAAAGGTGGCGTGCAGGCGAACCCGAAGGAGTTGAGCGAGCGCGAGCACGAACGACTCACCCGACGGTTCACCCACGAGATCGGCGACATCATCGGGCCGATGACGGACATCCCCGCACCGGATATGGGAACCGACGCCCAGACGATGGCGTGGATCATGGACGCATACAGTACCAACGTCGGCGAAACCAAGCCCGGTGTCGTGACCGGGAAGCCGATGTCGATCGGTGGCAGCGAGGGGCGTGAGGGTGCGCCGGGACGCAGCGTCGCGCTGATCGCTCGAAAGGCCGCCGAACACTACGACTGGTCGCTCGACGATACGACGATCGCCGTGCAGGGGTTCGGCAGCGTCGGGGCCAAAGCAGCCCGATTGCTCGACGACTGGGGTGCTGACATCGTCGCGGTCAGCGACGTGAAAGGCGTTCGGTACGAACCGGACGGGATCGACACCATGGCGGTCCCGTCGTTCGAGGAGGAACCGGAGGCCGTTACCGACGATGCCGACGAGGTACTGGCACCCGAGCAGCTGTTCGAACTCGATGTCGACATGCTCGTTCCGGCAGCGATCGGGAACGTCATCACGAAACAGAACGTCCACGATATCACGGCCGACCTCATCGTCGAGGGGGCAAACGGGCCAACGACCCACGCGGCCGATGCGATCCTCGAAGAGCGCGATATCCCCGTGCTCCCGGATATTCTGGCGAACGCCGGCGGGGTGACGGTGAGCTACTTCGAGTGGCTACAGGACATCAATCGTCGGGCGTGGTCGAGCGAGCGCGTCAACAACGAACTCGATCAGGAGATGCACGCGGCGTGGGACGACGTCCGAACGGAGTTCGAACAGTGGTCCGTCTCGTGGCGTGACGCCGCCTACATCGTCGCGCTCTCGCGCATCGGTGCCGCGTACGATGCGCGCGGACTGTGGCCGTAGGAGCCATTAAAATTGCTGAAATTTCACTAGGGCTGGCACTGACTCTATGAGAATCCTGCTCAAGTCTCCCAAGCGTGAAGTACGAGAGGGAGTGTAAAGGTCACAACTAGTAGAGGTAGTTCCCGACTGTGACTGACCGATTACCACTGGTTATTGCCTAAGCTCAGAATGAGCGTTCAGAGCGAAGTCTGACCAGCTGATCTTCGTAGAATTCCTCAAAAATAGAGAACGAAGAGACGAAACGAGAACGATATTGCTAAAGTCAACTGAATCCAGGTTGGTTTCCTTTCAGAAACGCGCCGAATTGGGAGCGTTGCCACTCAACGCGATGCTTTCCCGGCTCGGCTGACGGTCCGTCAGCCGAGCCGGATCGTCGCCAGTTCACCCGCGTTGGTCAGATCTGGATCAACAGTTCCACGAGCCACTCGCTCTGTGAGCGCGTGGTGATTCATATTCCGGTCAATCGCTCCCTCGATGATCGCTAACCCGGGATCCTACGAATAACCGAACTGCTGGGCTAATGTCTCCAGAACATCGGTTCCGTACCACTGCCGTCGCTTCGAAAACGACATCGGTTGCGTTTCGGTTTCTTCTTCTACAGAGCCACAACAGGCAGATCCGAGCCCTGCTCGTATCTGCCGCAGCACGAGGATGCGGCCGACGCAGTCGGGCGCGTCCTTGATCTTGTCGAAGAGCTTCCGTTCGAGGTCGATGCGATCCTCGCTGATCGTGGCTACTACCAAGAGCGCGTCATTCGACGCGCTCGAGCTACCGCTCCTGTCGTTCTCCCAGTCGTGAAGAAGGGCGAACGGCTGCGCGACCAACTCGACACGCATGCCTCTTACTGGACCAAATCCGCGATGTACAAGGGCAAAGAGCGGGAACTTCGGTTCCCGTACGCAGTCTCAGTACCTCACAAAGTTCGTCGGCCGACTGCTTCTGAGATGTGATTTCGGTAGAGAAATCGGTGTCGAGCAACTGCTGGAAAGGACGATTCGACATGGAGAGCATCGAGCCTGTCGCAGTCGGCGGCGGAACGCCGCCGACGTGACGGCGTTGCCACTCGACAGGAGGGCGGTTCTGATCGGTGGATTAGCGCTTGAAGCGCTCGTCAGGTGGCTTGTTCGTGGGGACGCCCGACGTACGTCGAGGGCCGTCCACGCTGCCCGCGTCACCATGCGGATGAACCCCTCAAACGTCCATTCCCACAGGCGATGCCCGCCACGGCGGGGCGTCGCCACGTACTTCCAGTACAAATACCGCCAGGCGTTCTGGAAGAGCAGACTGATCACAACGAACAGCAGCCGTTGCGTCGGATCAATCGTTGTCTTCTCCGCGAGGCGATAGCTCGATTCGATGCCGAACCGGCGGCTGTAGTAGGTCCGCGCCTGTGAGAGCGTCTCGATGAACGGCACGTCCACGGCGTAGCCGTGACGCGCCACGCCGTGCTCGTCGTACTGACCGTTCTGGTACGTACAGTCGATATAGACAGGGAATTCAACGGTCCATTCGTGACCGTCGAATCCAGTTTCGAGGTCGTGAGTGATGGTCCGACTCCATCCCTGACGAAGCTCCGTCTTGATCGCTGCTCCCCACTTGATGATCGGGACGACGTAGGCGTAGTTGTACACATGCAGCAGCGTGAGACACTTGCCGTCGTAGAATTCTGAATCGAGATAGACGGCCTTAACCTCGGGATCAAGGCCTTCAAGAAGACCGAGGAATTCCGCGAGGACACTGCTGGTGGTGTCGCCGTCTCGAAGACGGCGCATCGTCAGCGTGTAGCGTTTGTTCCGGACGCGCGCGTAGAGAGTGGCGTAGGCGTGGAACGCGGTCGTGCCACGTTCGGCTTCGGAGTGGTAGAGTTCCTCAGTCTCGTCTTCATCACCGTAGTAGGGCCGCAGGTGGAGATCGGCAATGACCTCCACCTGCTCGGGAAGAAGTTCGAGCACGTCGCATTGGAGCAGGAGATTGCCGACGGAAGCAACGTCGTTGAGATCGAATTTCGCACAGAGATGGTGAAAGACGTCAGTCCCGGAGGGAGCGTCTTCGCTATGCCTGCAGAGCGAGGAGATGGAGGTCCCGTCGGCGCACGCGCCGACGAGGACCTCGAAGATGTCAGCAGGATCGATTTCAGCGTTCTCGCCGAGAGTGAGGGAGAACGCACCAGTGAGAATGTTGACGAGGAAATTAAGGAGTTGGTTCTCGTGGATTACGTCGTCTGCTTGCTGTTTCGAGGTCACATCTCCAGCAAGCAGACGTTGCCACTAACCGGCTTTGCGAGGTACTGAGTGGCTGGTCCACAAGCTCCGGCCACGCGCTCGCAGCGACGAGCACGTGTTCGACCTGCACGAAGCGGGTAAGTTGGATGAGCTACGCGAATATCTCGAAGAAGAGTACGAAACCGCGTACGAGGAGATAGTGGCAACGCTCAGGGAAGAGCATTCAGCATTCTAGGACGAAGAGGCGGAGGAGTTCACCGGGCCAGTGAGTGCGAATGCGATAGAGAGCGGCAATTGGCGGCTGAAATACGGTCTCGGGGTTCCGTACGCGCGGTGCCGTGCGGCACGCGTGCGTACATCGACTGTTGGCGCTGCGGGATTCGCTGTCGACGTTTGCGAACGGCGAACCGGCGGAGAGCTTCGATCACCGTCACGGTTCGTTTAGCTTTGATCAGGTGTTAGGAGAATCTTCATCACGGTTGCTCTCACCGCGAGAGGAAGATCAAATGGTTCAGGCGGCGGCGTAGAAATCGGAACACGGAATCAACAGGTAGTGCCAGCACTTCACCCGCGTACTCCTCACCACCAGTATCACTACGAGGTGGTTTGAAGATGTTCCAGCAATCAATTTGGATGATGTATTGTCACTTTGTAAACAGGCTTAATTTTTCTTAGATATATTGGATGGAGTATCATCCAGATTTTTCACTGCTCTTCGCTCCAAATTTGAGCTGGTTGGATCCTGAGTTTTCATAGACTATTTTCTGTAGCAAGATTGAGTGCAGCGTTGGCTAAGGTATTCGCTGCTGTGTAGCAGTGATCCCATGTGGTAAATTCCTCTTCGGTATGACTTTTACCGTTTTCGCTCACAGCAAAAACCATCGATGTATCCATTATATCTGCAGCGTGGGTTGCGTCGTGTCCGGCACCGCTAAAGATTCGCATTGCGTCATACTCTAATTCTTCCGCTGCGTTTTCGACTGCATTGATGTTTGTCTCGTCGAAATCCACAGACGGTGCACGCATTCTTTCTTCCCATTCCCAGTCAAGACTCTCGCGTTCGGCTGCTGCTTCTGCTTCAGCTAGTACACGATTGAATGCTTCATCGATAATCTCGTCGCTCGGATCACGAAACCCCCATGTGAAGGTGACTTCACCGGGTATCGTATTGATTGAATTTGGCTGTACATCCATGTGGCCGGTTGATCCCACGGTTCGTTCCCCCAGCATGTTTGGAAGACGGCGGATTTGCGTAATTACATCGGCAGCGCCAGCGAGAGCATCCTTTCGGTAATGCATAGGTGTTGGGCCAGTATGATCTGCCTCTCCATAGTAAGTAACTGCACCCCAGGTAAACCCGACAATACCGGTAACGATGCCAACATCTTTTCCTTTCTCCTCTAGATATGGCCCTTGCTCAATGTGAAGTTCGAGATAACCTTCATAATCTTCAGACGGTTCTGCACTGGTCTCTCCTTTGTAACCAATACGCTCCAATTCATCTTCAAAACGGACACCCTCTTCGTCGGTTTTGTTGTATTCCTCATAGAGATCGTGGTTACCAGCCCAGACACCACTTCCCTGCATAGCCGGTTGATAGCGCGACCCTTCTTCGTTTGTCCAGTTAACGATCTCAATCGGATGCTCAGTTATGATGTCTTCGTCGTTGAGTGTCCGAATGAATTCGAGTGCTGCAACAACGCCGAGTGCACCGTCATAAATCCCGCCGTATGGTTGGGAATCAAGATGCGAACCAACAAGAACTGCCCCTTTCTCAGCATTGCGTCCTTCTCGCCGGCCGAACATATTCCCAAATTCATCGACGCGAATCTCCAACCCTTCTGCTTCCATCTGTTTGTAGAACCAATCTCGTACCTCTTTGTCTTCGTCAGAGAGGGTGAGTCGGTAGAGCCCGCCATTTTCTGTACTCCCAATTTGTGCCTGCTCTTTCATCGTTCCTTCAAGCCGATCTTGGTCAATATTGACGACCATGCTTACGTGATTTCGCCACAACTATTAATAAGTTTGTCCATGTTTCTCACTGTTCGTCTAGATCTTTCCCTTATCTCTTCAGATAGTATCTAATTGTCGAGTAGTTTATTCGTTTTTAGCTAAGAACGGAACCGCATGACGGCGGCTGGAAGCGAAGTCGATTCATGAATGGAATGAGGAGGAGTTCGGTGTGTCGCCAGAATCCTTCCCGGATCGAATTGAACGGCGGCTACTTCGTGAGCCGTCTCAAACGCAATACCAAACCGGAGATTGTCAACGAATTGCGCGAATGACTGGTCCAAATGCGAAGGAAGCCGAGTACTGGGCGCACCAGCCCGGCTGCCGCCCCAATGACCCAGAAAAGTTATGAAGATGACGCGGGACAGCGAACGTTATGGCTGGAGATCGTCACAAAGAGATCGTCCGCCATCTCAGCGAAGACGATCTCGATCGGCTGCTCGACGAGACCGACGATGACAAAATAAGCAAGCGGCTGACGTTCGTCAAACGACTCTACAAAGGCGCAACGCTTGAGGACCTGCCGACGATAGTCAACGAGGGAAGTTCTGGGTGTAGAGGAAAGAGGAGTTCACGTTTCTGCGCCCACAAACGGCAAATCGCTATCAGCGGCTCTGGTGAATCACCATATGGCAGTTGGTTCGGTGCTCATAGAGCACGCTTCATGTTGTGAACCGCGCACATCAGAACGATCTCGCGGAACTGACCATATCAAGTTCGCGCACGCACGGCGTCGCCGAGCGTGCGCTTGATGGTCGAGAAGATGCTCTCGGACATCGAACGCTGACGATATCGAGGGCCGTCGACCCGCGCGTTGTGGCGTGGTCGACGGGCCGGAAAATTCGGTGCTTGATCAGCGGTCTCACGCCCTCGTCGCGCAGTTCCTTGCGTAAGGCCATCCAGTCGTAGCCTTTGTCGGCAGCAAGGCTGAGCAGGTCGCCCGCGTTCCGCAGGGCGACCTGCTTGCCGATTTTCGTGTCGTGACGTCTCGACGTCGTACAGTGAACGTCCAGCGCCGCCTGAGTATCTGTGTCGACGAGCGCGGTGGCTTTGAGCGTCTGAACGCGGTAGTCCGTGCGACGGCAGTAGTGGCGGCTGGCGTTCTCGCGGTCGAAAAACGTTGCATCGATCGCAGCGTGTCCAGATGGTTCGTGCAGCTGCGCCGAAAGGCGCAGCAGCACTCGCCAGATCGCGATCGTGAACCTGTCGAAGGCTTTTGACTAACGTCGAATGGTGAGGGAGATCGGCCGCGTCGAGGCTGATCTCCCCGGTTATTTGTGGCATCTCGCTCAGGAGGTCGAGGGCAACACGGTAGGATTTCTCGAGGTAAACTCGAGGACAGTGGAGTGATACGAGAGCGTGGTCGGCGAATCCACCGCCTCCAGTAGGGGCGGCGGATTCGTCCCTCTCATCGACAGCGTTTTTGGCCAACGTAACTGCGCGAGTCGTGAAGCGGGAAACTTCGGACATACCATCTCAGGGTTTCTCCTTCCAGACACCTTCGTCTCACGGTCCATCCTGCCGCTGTATAGTGATTCACCAGAGTCCTATCAGCTTATATGTAAAACTTCTCTTGGTCACTAATGTCGGCAGGTCCTCTGCAACCGCGACTCGCTGGGTACGACGATGGAACAAGGGTGGACTCGGTCGTCTGACCCCGAACTTCGGGGACGGAAGGCCCCCCCCCCCCTGAACTTCAATGAGGACGAACAAGACGAACTTATTGAACTCCTTCGTGACGGTCTATTATGGAAATTACAGGGGGTTCAACACTTTCTGATGGATGAATTCGATGTTGAGTATCATCCAGATTATCTCGGGACGTTCCTCCGCGACCCCGGTCTCTCGTACGCGAAGCCGCGACCAAAGCGTCCCAATCAGCCGGAGAATCCGGATGAAATTCTCGACGAGGATGAGCAGCCACACAACAAACGCATGGGTGATGACGAAGAAGGACGGATCGTCGACGAGGACGTTTGCACTGATGGCGGCACCGTGATTGGATTTTTGATGCTTCACACCCACAGCCGTACGATAATTCGCGACGTGTCTGGTACGTCGACGATCCACACGTCGAACGACCGTTAGTCAAGACAGAGGATTCTGCGGTAGGGTTCTACGCGTTCAACGGTGAGAGTCTCGTGACGTTCACTGAAGACGAGACGAAAGAACGGATTTGCGAGGTGTTAGAATTCAAAGTGCTTGTCAAAGATGTTTTCAAGCAAATAACTCGACGAATTAGCTACGTACAATCCTGGTGTGAAACGTTCCTTGATCTTCAAAAATTATATTGATCATTAGAGCGGCAGCCGGGAAAATTTCGCGTTGAGTGGAAATGGTCCCGATTTGACGCATTTCTGAGCAGAAACCAACATGATATCAGTGACCCCAGCAATATTGATCTCTACCTGTCTCTTCAACCTCCATCTTTGAGAAATTCCACAGCGATCAGCAAGCCAGATTCCGCACAGACCGCTCGTTCTGACCTAAAGCGATAACCAGTGTAAATAGACAGTACCCAAACATATGTTCTACTCGATACTATTACACAATCAGATGGAAATCATCAACCTCTATTCGGAAACAACGCTATCTTCGTGAAAAATATACGTATATATATTCATTCATCTTTCTGATGCAAATCACCAGTATGTTCATAACATTGGATTGTGATAGAAGCAACAGAGGAAAAATGACAATATTTGGCATGCCAGATCCGACATTCGTCGTATTCGTTGGAACGATCCTTGCAGGAAGCATTGGGGCAATCCACTATGTGCTAACCTATGTGATTCTCGGAAAGTCAATTAAGAGTGTAGACCAAGGTAGCACACCAGAGACAGCGAATCCGGAAAAAGAAAGAATTGCTGACGGAGGGGATGAGTAATGGCAGACATTAATCCATTTTATCTCGGGACCTTTGTTGTATACCTCGCCATTGTCCTCTCAATTGGTGTATGGGGTTACACCAAAACTACTGATGCTATGGATTTCTGGGCGTTCGGTCAGGACATGGGTCCATGGTTGGCAACCTGGTCATTTGTTGCCAACTTTGTGAGCGCAGTTAGCGTTATTGGCTTTATTGGTGCTGTTTATGGTGGAGGATATTCACTCATGACAAACACTATATTTGGGCTTATGCTCGGTATAAGTGCCCTTTACTTTGTTGTTGACAAAATTAAAGATCTTGATCTTCTCACCTTCCCAGATATCATCGCTAATCTCACCGGATTTGAAAGTGCGCGGCCGATTGCTGGAACAGTTCTACTCAGTAATGCGTGGTTGTACCTGATCATGCAATTGGTAGGAGCAAGCCTTCTTGTTACTACTATTACAGGTGTGCCCTATGAGTATATGGTTTGGATTATCGGTGTTGTATTCATCACCTATACTGTATTAGGTGGACTTGTTAGTGTTGCTTGGACCGATCTTCTCCAAGGTACGTTAATGGTTGGTGCGGTTCTATTTGGATTCGGATATATGTTGTTCGATTTGGGTGGTTTTTTGTCTATAAACCAACAATTTGCAGCGCTTGATCCTAGCAATGTTCAACCAATGAGCGAAGGCGGAACTATTATCGGAATAATAGCCTCCATCATCGCCTTTTTTGGAACTATATTCACAGAACAAAATTATATAGTTCGGATTGCAGCAACTAGAGATGTGAGGGCAGCGAAAATTCATCTAGCTGCATCGGGATTTATCCTTTCAATTTTCTTTTCAGCACTTGTCCTGTTGGGGGGAGCAACTACTGTTGCGCTCAACTCTAATGGATTGAGTGTTGCAGCGCAAGATGCAGCATTCCCCGCTCTTATTACAGAATATCTACCTTCCAGCATTGGTGTCGTTATAATTCTAGCAGTAATGAGTGCTATACTTTCAACAACAGATACACGGTTGCATTCGGCTGGTATCACAACTGCTCGTGACATCTACAGTTATTTCCGACCCAATTCCAGTGACAAAAGTCAACTTCGCGTTTCCCGTATCGCCACAATTTTCTTTGGAATTGCAGCAACTGCGGTAGCAGTTGATCCACCGGGGACCATTATTGGTCTCTATAATCTTCGTGCTGTTTTACTGACGAGTGCATTTCTCATTCCAGTTTACGTGGGACTTTACTGGGCAGGATTGAGCGGATTAGCCATAATAGGATCAATCGTTGTCGGAGCAATCTCCGGAGTTGGAGCCGATCTTGCAGGTGGATTATTTGGAATTCCAGCTACTTTCATTGGTGTCGGCTCCTCAATATTAGTTCTAATGATAATACATACGCTATCCTCTGGCACTAAGCCGAAAGGCGGTTCAACAGTGGGGGATTGATAGTTCTGCTAATCTAGGTTTTGAATATTAGGCTCTGGTGAATCGCCATACGGCGGTTGGTTTGGTGCTCACAGAGCACGCTTCATGTTGTGAACTGTGCACATCAGAACGATCTCGCGGAACTGACCGTACCAAGTTCGCGCACGCACGGCGTCGCCGAGCGTGCGCTTGATGGTCGAGAAGACGCTCTCGGACATCGAGCGCTGGCGATATCGAGGGCCGTCGACCCGCGCGTTATGCGCGTGGTCGACGGGCCGGAAGATTCGGTGTTTGATCAGCGGTCTCACGCCCTCGTCACGCAGTTCCTTGCGTAAGGCCATCCAGTCGTAGCCTTTGTCGGTAGCGAGGCTGAGCAGGTCGCCCGCGTTCCGCAGGACGACCTGCTTGCCGATCTTCGTGTCGTGACGTCTCGACGTCGTACAGTGAACGTCAGCACCCCTGAGTGTCTGTGTCGACGAGCGCGGTGGCTTTGAGCGTCTGAACGCGGTAGTCCGTGCGACGGCAGTAGTGGCGGCTAGCGTTCTCGCGGTCGAAGAACGTTGCATCGATCGCAGCGTGTTCAGAGGGTTTGTGCAGCTGCGCCGAGAGGCGCAGCAGCACTCGCCAGATCGCGATCGTGAACCTATCGAATGCTTTGACTAACGTCGAATGATCAGGGAGATCGGCCGCGTCGAGGCCGATCTCCCCGGTTATTTGTGGCATCTCGCTCAGGAGGACGAGGGCAACACGGTAGGATTTCTCGAGGTAAACCCGGAGACAGTGGAGTGATACGAGAGCGTGGTCGGCGAATCCGCCGCCTCCAGTAGGGGCGGCGGATTCGTCCCTCTCATCGACAGCGTTTTTGGCCAACGTAACTGCGCGAGTCGTGAAGCGGGAAACTTCGGACATACCATCTCAGGGTTTCTCCTTCCAGACACCTTCGTCTCACGGTCCATCCTGCCGCTGTATAGTGATTCATCAGAGCCCTTTTGAGTTGTAATTGTTTCCCCACTCTAATACCAACTAACTATCTCAAATCTCATTTGTGACAAAAAATTTCAGTTAGAACTTTACCGTTCGGAAAATCATTGAATGTATGTCCAATGTAACAGATGATGATGATGATCTGAAAGATGTTATAAAAAACCTGGTGCAAATAGAAACCGAAAATCCTCCTGGTAATGAAAGACTGTGCTCAGAATATATTATCGACTGGTTCGAAGAACGCAATATCAATGCGGAATTGATCGAGAGACCATATCCTGACCGCCCACAGGTTGGCGTTCGGATTGGAAACGGGAGCCCAACCATAGTTCTTAACGGTCACATTGACGTAGTTCCTGCAGGTGACAGAGAACAGTGGGATCATGATCCCTATAGCGCTACTGTAGAGGATGGGAAGCTCTATGGTCGTGGGAGCGTAGATATGAAAACGGGTGTTGCAGTCGGAATGCTGGCGACTGCATCTCTTGCCGATGAAATTAGGTCAGGCAACGTAGATGGGTCGATTGTATTTCAAGCGGCCATCGGCGAAGAAACCGCCGAACCTGGAACGAAGACTCTCTTAGAGGAAGGTTATGATGGTGACTATGGTGTCGTTCTTGAACCGACTGAGATGCGGACCGCTACTAGTGAAAAAGGTCTGGCATGGTATGAAATCACTGTTACTGGTGACCCGTCTCATGCAAGCCGTCCTGACCAAGGAACGAATGCCATCCAGTCTGCACAACCAGTTCTTGACGCACTTAATGATTATGACACTGAAGTACGTACGCGCGAAGATGACCTTGTGGGACAAGCGTACTCGACAGTAACAATGTTTGAAGCAGGGACAAAAGAAAACGTAGTTCCTGAGCAGGCTACCATTACAATTGATCGACGGTTTCTTCCTTCAGAAGATATAGAAAATATTGACAATGAGATAGATAATATGCTTTTAGAAATCGCAGCGGTCAACGATATTGGTGTATCATGGGAACGAATACGGACATATGAATCAGCTGCTATTGAGGAAAATAGTCCTTTAGCAGAAGTATTCAGACGTCACTCAGCCAAAACCGATGACGCACCGACTAACTCATGGGGAATTAACGCATCAACGGATGTTCGCAACTTAGTGAACGATGCCAATATTGAAGCTATTACTTGGGGTCCTGGAGACATCTCACAAGCACATACTTACAATGAACACATCGAATTGTCAGATGCTATGATTGCTTTTGATGTCCTCTCTGGCGCTGCACGCGAGATCCTCAACGGGGCAATTGATGACTAATTGTATGTTTATTGGTGAACTGTTCCCACTACGGTGAACCGAGGATCTCACAGAATTTTTGTATATCCCAGTAGCGGCCCGAGAGACGGCACCTAATAAGCAATCAATATCACTGCTATCCAGATGCAGCGATAGCAGACTTCTCGATCGATAGACGAAAATCATACCTACCGTTCTCTATCACCACGAGATACCTCTACGTAGTCGCGCATCGAGAACTTCGCTAGGCCTTAAGGCTAAAACGTGCGCTTTGCAGGTACTGACCTTGTTCATTACGTCGAAATTTTTAATATGAATGTATTCACTGTAGAGATATGCAACTCAGTGTTGCCAAGGAGGATCTTGTCGATACGATGCAAGAACAAGCTGAAATCGGCGCTACCGCTGATGGGGGTTTGCACCGTCGGGCACTCTCCGACGAGGACAAACGGGTCCGCGATTGGCTCGTAGAACAGATGGACGTGCTCGGTCTCGACGTCAGGGTCGACGAGTTCGGAAACATGTTCGGGCGGCGTGAGGGGACTGATCCGGATAGGGGCCCGTTCTCGTCGGCTCACATCTCGACTCGCAGCCGTACGGCGGTATCTATGATGGTCCTCTCGGCGTCGTCGCCGCGCTCATGCTCGTTCACACACTCGAAGCGAACGACATCGAGACCGCACACCCTATCGAGATCGTCAACTGGACTAATGAGGAGGGGTCACGGTTTCAGCCCGCCATGCAAGGAAGCGGCGTCTGGGCTGGCGTCCACGACATCAACGAGGAGTACGACACGACCGACGCCGATGGCGTTCGCTTCGAAGACGAACTGGAGCGCATCGGGTACAAGGGTGACGCCCCGGCCGAACCGACCGAGGAGTACGAGGCGTACCTCGAACTCCACATCGAGCAGGGCCCGTATCTCGAAGAGGGAGAGTACGACGTCGGGGTGGTCACGGGTATCGTTGGCTTCACGTGGGGCGGCATCACCTTCTACGGCGAGGCCGACCACACTAGACCAACACCCATGCAGTATCGAAACGACGCGCTCGTCGCGGCGGCGGACGTCATCACCCAGATACGGCGCATCCCCGGAACGCTCGGCGACCGGACGGTCGGCTCGACGGGTTACATCGACGCGCAGCCGAACTCGATCAACACGATTCCCGGCGAGGTGACGTTCACATGGGCTTTCGTGACCCGTCCGACGAGGTTGTCGAGTTCGCCGACCAGTGTGTCACAGCCGTCGAACGCGTCGCGACTGACGCGGACTACGACGCCACGCGCATTTTCAGCGGCGCGGGCCACGACGCGACCCACATGGCCGACCTCATGAACACCGAGATGGTGTTCGCGGTCAGCGACGGCGGGAAGAGCCACACCGAAGCCGAGCACACGAGCTGGGCGGACTGTCGCGCAGCGGTCACGATGTGTGTGAACGCCGCCTGCGATCTTGCGACATCCAATCCGTGAGGACAGTCCTGGTGTCAAGCGTGACAGCCGGTCCAACGATCAAGCGCAGAGTCGCTCCATAGCCCAATCCTGTTGAATCATGTGAACGTACGCGGTCTGCCTCAATCAGAAACATCATGTTTGATGGAATGTCCATGGCTCGATTTGCCAATGATACTGTCGCTCTCGCGATTAGTTCGCTATCGACTCATTGCATTGTCAGAGACTGAGAGTCCGCTGTCGAGAGCAGCAATTGCTTCATCGATCTCGTCTTCCGTGATTGTGAGGGGTGGTGCGATAATTAGGGTATTTATCATATTTGCCACATATGCCCCTTCGTCATAGGCAGTGGCTGTGACTTCATCAAGAACCGTGCTACCTTTGCTCACCTTATCCTCTCGTTCCCCGAAGGGTTCACGTCTTTCGGGATGCTGCGTGAGTTCAATGCCGCGGAACAGGCCAACACCACGGGTGTCGCCCACGCTCGGGTGGCTATCAGCTAGATCTTCAATGCGGTCCTCAAGATATCTACCAATATCGGCTGCGCGTTCGATGAGGTTCTCTTCCTCATATGTCTTGATGGCTGCGAGTCCGGCCGCGCACGCGACTGGGTGGCCAGCGTACGTGTGCCCGTGTGTCAGCATGTTGTCTTCGAAGTGGTCAGCAATTTCGTCGGTGACGATGGTCGCCCCAAGCGGCTGATACGCACTGGTAAGACCCTTCGCCATTGTCATGATATCGGGCGTCACGTCGAAGACGTCGGAGCCGAACCATTCTCCGGTCCGTCCGAACCCGGCCATCACCTCGTCGCAGATCAACAGCGCCCCGTGGTCGTGTGCGATCTCCTTGAGCCGCGGGAGGTATTCGTCGGGCGGGACAAGAATGCCGTTCGAACCGACAATTGGCTCAACTAGCACCGCAGCGACGGTATCACCTTCGAGTGCGAGCATTTCGTCGATATAATCAAGGCTCTCCATCGGGTCGAGCGTTGAGCCGTATGCGTACGGGTCAGGTGCTTTGATCGTGCCGGGGATTCCGGGCTCTGAGGCAAGGCGACGCGGATCACCGGTGACGCTGATCGAACCGTAGGTCGCCCCGTGGTACGAGCGATATCGTGAGAGGATTTTCTCTTTTCCCGTGTAAAAGCGCGCGATCTTGATCGCAGCTTCGTTGGCCTCCGTTCCACTGGTTGAGAAGAACGTTTTCGTGAGGTTCCCCGGGGTGACGTCAGCAAGTTTTTTCCCTAATTTTGCGCGTGCCTCTGTCGTGTAGCTCGGCGAAACGTATTCTGCCTCGGAAACCTGTTGGGTAACAGCATCCTCGACTCGCTCGGCGGAATGCCCGAGGTTCAAGCACATTAGTTGTCCCGAAAAATCGATGACCGTGTTTTCTCGAGAGTCAGTGAATCTTACGCCGTTTGCCTCAACAATCTGTGTCGGTTCTACCTCACTTTGGTATGACCAAGTCCCAAAGACATGCTTTTGATCCATCTGTTCGATTTGATTCAAGGCTTGGTCGCTGCTTTCCTGTGGTGCCATGCTCTATTAGCCACGTTTGTGACCCTCCGTTATTAGCTTTCGGATTAATCTCAATATATCGTTTTCCAGAGCATGTCTTCCAGTCATATTGAGCTACAGTTGTAGAGTATAGAAATATGATTGCTAATCTCCCCAATTCATCCCAACATTTAAGACGAATGCGCTTAGCTAACGAGTACATGGGACAAGATCTCATTTCCGAAGGGCAGAGTGTTGATAACTATATCGGCGGCGAGTGGAGCAAGATCGATGGGACGCACCAGCAGGACATCGTGAACACGGCGACGGGCGAGACGATTGCTCAGGTGAACTCCAGTTCGCCCGAAACGATTGACGACACCGTTGCGACGGCGAGACAGGCGTTCGACGACTGGCGCCAACTATCAGTCGAAGAACGGATACAGCCGGTTTTCCGGCTGAAAGCCCTGTTAGAAGAACACCAAGAGCCGATGGCCGAGGTGCTGGTCAAAGAGCACGGCAAGACGAAAAAGGAGGCCATGGGGGAGATCCGTCGGGGCATCGAAAACGTCGAAGTGGCGTGTGGTATCCCCACGATGATGCAAGCTGGTCATCTCCCGAACGCAGCGCCCAACATCGACGAAACCGCCGTTCGCAAGCCCCTCGGCGTGTTCACCGCCGTCACGGCGTTCAACTTCCCCGCGATGATCCCGCTGTGGTTCCTCCCATACGCCGTCGCCACGGGCAACACGTTCATCCTCAAGCCAAGCGAGAAGACGCCGCTCACCGCACGGTACCTCTTCGAGTTGATTGACGAAGCCGGGTTCCCGGACGGCGTCGTCAATCTCGTCAACGGCGGTGCAGAGACCGTCACCGCAATGCTCGAACACGACGACATCGAAGGAATTTCGTTTGTTGGGTCAACGCCCGTCGCCAGGCACATCTACGAGACGGCCGCTGCACACGGAAAGCGCGTGCAGGCTCAGGGCGGGGCGAAAAACCATATCATCGTCTCGGATTCAGCCAACCTGGAGTTCGCCGTCGATCAGACGGTGAGTTCCGCGTTCGCCAACTCTGGGCAGCGATGTCTCGCCAACCCGTCGGCGGTTGTCCACGACGACATCTACGAGGAGTTCGCCGACCGACTCACCGAGGCGGTCGCCGAGTACACGGTTGCGCCCGGTCTCGATGAGGGTGCACAGATGGGACCACTTATCTCCGACGACCACCGCGAGACCATCCTTGACTACATCGAGACTGGAGTTGAGGAGGGAGCGACGCTCCTCTACGACGGTCGTGATGCGGATGTTCCGGAGGGAGGGACGTTCCTCGCACCGACGCTCTTCGGGGACGTCACGCCCGAAATGACCATTGGTAGCGAAGAGATATTCGGCCCCGTTCTGAGCCTTCTTCAAGCATCTGACTTCGGGGACGCCATCGACATCGTTAACGAATCTCGATTCGGCAACGCGGCGTCGCTGTTCACCGAACGCGGCAGGGAGGCCAAGCGCTTCCGCCACGAAGTCGAGGCTGGCAACCTCGCGGTGAACGCCGGCACCGCCGCACCGATGGCTTTCTTCCACTTCGGCGGTTGGAAGGACTCGTTTTTCGGTGATCTCCACGCACAGGACGACGATGCAATCCGTTTTTACACCGACGAGGCGGTGTACATCGAGCGCTGGCCTGAAGCCTGATTTGTCATGAATTACTCAGATATGACGCCAGTTCAAAAAGACGAAATGAGTGAAAAACACTCGGGGAAATAATCAAAAAGATGGGTGTTTTTGGAATGCCAACTGGAACATTCGTCCTTATTTTTGGATGGATCCCGTTCTGGTGGTTCGTAGCGGCCGTGAGTGTGTATCGCATGCGACAGAATGACAAGAAAAACAGCCAAGGAGACGAGGTAACGAATGGTTAATTATTCGATTGTAGCTCCATTTATTGTTTACCTGTTGATATTGCTGGCAATTGGTATCATAGCGAATCGCTACCTGGTGGATCTAGAAGGGTATTTGTTGGGAGGTCGTGGTCTCGGAGCAGGAGTGACAGCACTAACCTTGCAATCTACTTCGATGAGTGGATTTATGTTCTTAGGTGCACCTTCCATGGCCTTTAGACAAGGCGTCTGGGCACTCTGGTACGCAATAGGAGATTTTGGTGGCGGATTGGTGAACCTTGCAGTCTTAGGACGCGGGCTTCGGCAACTTTCAGAAACATTTGGTTCCCTTACTCCGATTGAATATCTTGAAGACCGATACCCCCACCCGAGCATCCGTGCTGTTGGGTCATTAATTAGTATCGTGTTTTTGTCAGCATACGTATTCGCACAGTTCATTGCCGCAGGCAAAGCACTAGAGTCAGTAACTGGATTGCCGTATATTTATGGGCTTCTTCTCGGAACATCAATCATCGTATTGTACACGTTCTTCGGCGGCTATCTCGCAGTCGCATGGACAGACACGTTACAAGCAATCGTGATGGCTCTTGGTATTAATATCCTTCTCGCTGCTGTGCTCATGGAAGTTGGTGGATTTACCGGTCTGTTCAGTTCGATAGCGAGCCAAGACCCAACCTATCTCTCAGTATGGGGGCAAGGTTTCCAGCATGCAGGTGCATTTGGGGTCGTCATTGGAGCTGTCCTCCTCTATTCTATTGGATATATGGGTATTCCCCATGCCGTTGTACGACATTTGAGCATGGAAGAGTCGGATACCGCGAAGAGTGCAATCGGTATCAATGTTTTCTTCAATACGTTCTTCGTCTACCAACCGTACATCCTGGGACTTGCCGCCATTGTTCTTCTTCCATCGCTCAACGATCCTGAGATGGCGATCCCACAGCTTGCTCTTACGCTACTACCAACTGCCGTGGCTGGGATACTCTTGGCAGCACTCATGGCAGCAGTCATGAGTACAGCTGACTCGATCCTTATCATGGCTGGCTCTATACTATCTCGGGACATCGTTCAGCGATTTAGTAGTCGTGAAATCTCTGATGAGAGAGCATTCCTTTACTCCCGGGCATTAGTGGTTGGTATTGGGGTTCTCGGAATCGTAGTCGCGGCATATCAACCACCAAGTGTTTCCGACCTTGTTATCTTTGCGTTTGGTGCTCTTGCGTGCGCGTTTTTAGTTCCGAATGTCGCTGGCGTATACTGGACGCGTGCAAACTGGCAGGGTGCACTTGCCGCCATGATCGGTGGTTCAGGGACGAATATTATTTGGACTGCAGCTGGACTGCAGAGTATGACTGCTGTACATCCATTTTTAGCGGGAATCGTGATATCCACCGTCGGTATGGTTGTTTTCTCCTTAATCACGGAACCGCCGGATACCGACGTGATAAATGCAGTACAAACTGCACGCAAATCAGTTGATGCTCCTACTGGCACGGTCAAACAGTCCACAGATTCGCTCGCTCCAGAGGCAACAGCTATTGCAACGCACCTTTCAGAAAAATCATTGGCAGATAACTAACTCAAATCATGGAGAAGCAGTCGGCTCTCACGACAATTGACGCATTTCCTGAGGAAGTTTCTGAATGCAAGGCAGAAAAAATACTTGAGAGAACAGACAGTGAAATTAAGAATGGTCAAATTAATGAAAAAATATACTACCCATATTTAGTAGCCACATTTCAAGTGGAATCCTCAATGATGGGGCAGAAAGACGATGGCATCATTCACTGTGGTGTAGATCTAGTTAATGAAAAAGAACTCCTGATCGACGAGCAACCGAGATTTGAAAGAAGATCAGTGATTTCTGATCAAGTGCTGCCGAGGGAATGCAACCGAGAGACGGCACTTCAGATAGCCAGAACATATATTCGAGAAATAGTGAATCGGCAATTGAAACCTTTGAGGACACCAACAATTCAGTGTGTGGAAAATGGTTTGCTTTACAGACTATTCTATAGTATAGAGGTTGAAACTACAGATGGAAATATTCTTCAGTATGCGGTTGATAGTATATTGGGTGATTATCACCGCCTCTACGTGGGGGTGGACAATTCCTCATAGTAGAAATGAAGATTAGTTACTTCCACCGGCCCTGTGAAACCTGCCCAACCGCTTTTGTTGCTTTCAAATAATATCATTACGGATCGGTCCTCGGTACTATTTTTCAGTGTAGAGATATGGGAAATCCCATGGCGTTCTTTGGTACTACAAGCTAGCTGCTATGTGGAGGCCATTCAGAATAGAAAGACTAAGAATGGACGATATCTTCTAATACATTCAATGATGGACAAACGAGATGTTAAAATTCTCTCGGCGATTACGAACCTCGGCACCGGCAGCCCCGACCGGCTCCACGAGGAGACGGGCATCCCGAAGTCGACGATCTACTACCGGCTGAACAACCTCCGCGAAGAGGGCGTCATCGAGAACGACCTCTACGATATCGACTACGAGAAGGTCGGGCTCGGCGTCACGGTCATCGCCGAAGTCATCGCCGAGTACGACGAGGGCTATCACGAGCGCGTTGGCGAGAAACTCTCGGCCATCGAAGGCGCTGATCAGGTCTACTTCACGATGGGCGAGACCGATTTCGTCGTCATCGTCCGTCTCGGCAACCAGGGAATGGTCGAGGACCTCATCAGCCAGTTCGAGGGCATCGACGAGGTGATCCGTACCCGATCGATGTTCACCATCTCCACGATCAAAAACGAGCCACGGCTGCTCAAGAACTTCGAGTTCGAGACGCTCGAAGCGATCGCCGATGCTGAGGACGAGTAGTAAGCGCTCGACGTCGTAATCGTCGACAAGCCGGACAGTCGCAGCGCGAGAGGTCTCTCTCTTTCTCTCCGATAGCTGTATAACATATCGATGGAACATATGAACAATGGCCAGTACACAACCGGTTGACGGCCGGAGTGACCCACATCCACGAACCAACTGGAGAACTCGCGGGCGTGCTGTCGCGATTGGACTTGGACTGGTCATCTCTGCCCTTGTGATCGGGACGGTACTTTCGATCGTCCCGATTCTCGTGGGCGGAACCAGTCTCGCCGCGCTCACCGTCGTGTTCGTCCTCTCGGAAGCGGGCTATGCCATCGCTGGATGGATGTATGTCCACCGGTGGTTCACTGAGAAGATATCAATCGAGATTCCGACGCCACAACAGTTCGGATGGGTAGTTGTCAGCACACTCGTCATGCTCGGGATTGCAAGCGGAATCGGCGCACTCAGTACCAGAACGGGCATCCAGATCGGGCGTGCCGACCAGGAACTCCTCACAGGGGATCCGACGATGGTCCTCGTGCTGGCAGTGCTTTCATTCGTCATCATCGCGCCAGCCGAGGAGTATCTGTTTCGTGGTGTGATTCAGCGACGACTCACCCGGAGTATGCGAACACCCGCTGCTATCGGCGTGGCCGCTCTTCTGTTCGTTATTCCGCATGCGATTGGCTATCTTGGAGGGATACAAGGGATTGTTCTGCTGAGTGTCGCCCCGTTCTCACTCGCAGTCATACTGGGTGCGCTGTACGAAAAATACGACAATTTGTCCGTTCCGATCCTCGCTCATGGGCTCTACAATGCAACTCTGTTTCTCACAACCTACGTGACAGCATTTTAGTCACCATTCGCTGAGTTACACGATCTTGCCAAGCTGAAGAGCTGAGTCTACGTTCACCACGCTTTGATGAGGTATAAGTACGAATAGCCGGGAGTACAGGTTGCATGACGGATCTCATCGTCAAAGCGGCAGTCAAAGAACAGCTCGCAGACCAGAACGTCTCATCGGATTTCTACGATGCGCTCGACAGTGAAGTGGCGGACTTGCTTGCGGATGCGACACGGCGATCAGATGCCAATGATCGCAAGACTGTCCAGCCACGCGATCTCTGAGTTCGGTAGCGATATCGAATCTCTGCTCGTACTGCTGATCCGGACTACTGGCTCATTTCGCCTGTCGTGTCGAGTTTCATCTCAGCGAGTTTGGTGCTCACCGCGTCGATTCGTCCGTCGAGTTCGTCAACGAATCCACTCGTCTGGTCGGTCGTAGTCGCGCCTTGGCTGGACGGCTCGATCAGGCTCTCTTCCTCGAGTACACGCAATGAGTAGCGGATTTTGTGATGGGGGTAGCCCGTCTCGTTCGACATCTTCACGATGCCGATCGGTTCGTTGTCGATGACCATCCGCAGCACCTGTAGATGCCGTTCCAGCATATCGACTTCTTTCTCCAATCGATCTATCATGGCGTCTGTTATCTTATCTCGCATAAAGTAAACCTTGTTATTGAAGAACAAACCGAGGAGGCACGTCACGGGTGAAATCGATGAATATGTGCCCTATTTCGGCGGAATAGTCGTTTCGAAAACCGGTATATTTTCCTGTAGGAATAACCAATAGCAGGACATGTACGATCTGACTGGGTTCCAGCGCGACATGCTGTACGCGATTGCAGGACAGGACGAGCCGAAAGGGCTCGCGATCAAGGATGAACTCGAAGGCTACTACGAAAGCGAGATCCACCACGGCCGACTCTACCCGAACCTCGACGAACTGGTCGAGAAAGGACTCGTCGAGAAGGGCGAACGCGACAAGCGGACCAACTACTACAACCTCACCCAGCGTGGCCGTCGCGAGATCGATGCGCGGCGTGAGTGGGAAGACCAGTACGTCGCTACTGAGGCTTAGGACGGCTGTCTGACACAGTTTTAGAGAAACGAGTCACTGCCCACCATCGGCCGTGGTTTGATCGCGTCGGTTGGGTGATTACTGTCGGCGATCCTTTTGTCGACACTCTTTGCAAAGAATCCGCCTGTCGGTGAGAGTTCAGACGCGCAGTACGTTGGGTTTGTCTCGCCGTAGTCTCACACGTGTTCAGCCACTACGGAGGTCAAGGACGTCGTCTGTATTGCTCATGGTCGGTGGTTGAGCATATCGTCATTCTCAGTGGAGCCGCCTTCGGTGGGTTTTCTGGACCACCACAGAGTGTCATAGAATGGTTGGCATGGGTTTCACGTATCGATCGAGAGGCACGCTACCGCTGGCTCTGAATTACGACAATACTGGCTGTTTCTCAGATACCGTTTCTCGGGCCCCTGGTGAGGTATGTGAAGAGTTCTATGACACGCTGAGAATACCCAGGAGCGTAGTACCGAGCTGATCCACCGTTCTGCGATGACGGGCGCGGAAACGCACGCTACGGCATGTCTGGATCACCGGTGACGATCCAGTTGACGATCCGATCAACAGTCTTCGAGCCGCGTTTGTTCCATGCACCGCTTTCTTCGGGTGGTGGTTTCTCCGGATCGCGATCGATAGCGCCGTCGGGCGTCGAATCGTTGTGCTCCTCACTGGAGGCCGACTCACCAAGCAGGAGGCGGGTGAGGATCCGATCCAGCCAGACAGACCCGGGCTTGTCGCCAGTCCCGCTTTCTCCCCGCGGCGGTTTCTCGGGCGTACGATCGACCGTCCGGTCTCCTCTGGCCATATCCGTCAACAACGTCTCCGGAGACTTAAACGAACGGCGGGGAACACACATCCTGGCGTCGAGCGTGTCTTAACCGATCGGATTCCGAGTCCTCACGGAAGGCCATGTTGCTGAGAAATCGCGTGACATCGAAGGGTTAGTCACTCTCGTCCAACCGCGGCAGGTCACCAGCAAACTCGCGATTCATCACGTCCACCACGAACAGCTTGATTTCGTGAAGTAGCTCCTCGCGATCGGCATACGAGCGGACGGCCGTCTCCCAGCGGCGAGTTACTGAGCCGATCATTGCACTGGAGAGGGTGTCCTCATGGACGAAGAGTACACGTTCCTGACGGGCCACATCCTCGGGATCGCTCTCGTCGTCGGCGTAGAACGCTTCAAGCACCGATCCCGTTTCGATCCCGACACCCAAATTCCGGCCGACGTGGGGTGCGACGAACACCACCACGTTGCTCGCGCGCGCGAACTCGATGCTCTGAGTCGCCGGATCCACCTCTTCGATGGGGATGTCCGGATCCAGCGCAATGAATGCGTTCACTCCTGGATCAGTTCGCAGTTCATCCCGTAGCCACGTCAGTTGCTCCAGAACTTCCTGTTCGGTGTAGTCGCCCTCTTCGTCATCCCACTCGGCGAAATCAACGTTGACGTCCTCGGGCGTCGTCCCTTCTGGGAGTAAGTCGTCGAGTTGGAATTCCTTGTACGGGCTCATCAAGTAGACGAGAAACTGGTCCGTATCGAGAGACCCATCGAACTGCTCACGAAGACGTCCCAAGAGCCGCTCGCGCATATCTCATTCTCTCCTGTTATACTTATAAATATAGTGTTTTTCAGTCTGTATCGACTCAGAAATAGTTATACCGGTACAATCCCAATGATCGATACGACCGACATGTTGCCAGCGACGAATAGGAAGTAAGACACGCAAAACGAGACCAACCTGATGTCGACAAAAGAACAGCGCACTACCGACGACGAAAGCATCGATCCCGAGGAGCTCCTGCCCGAACACAGCGTGCTCAAGCTCGAAGAATATCTCGCTATGCAGGACGCCATTGGGAACGAAACCCGCTTTCGCATCCTCTATGCGCTCAAACAGCAGGGCGAGATGAGTGCGAATCAACTCAAGGAATCACTCGAGATGCGCCCCAACAACCTCCACTACCATCTCGGCAAACTCTGTGATGTCGGTCTCGTACAGAATCGTAAGCAGAATACGCCCGATAGTGACGGCCTATTCTCCTATTACGTTGCCAGCGGTATGGGAAAAGCCATTCTCGAACACGGTGTCGAGGAACTCATGCGTCGCGAGCGTGAATTCAAAGATCGGTATAGTAGTTAACGAGTACTACCTATGTCTTAGACAGATTCCAACCCGTACGTGTAGAAATGACACATATACATTTATCACTCACTCAAATTTGATGGTATAGTCAACCATTCTCTGCTTTATTTGGGAGGCAATTGTATGCTCAGGAGACCATCAAACAATAGTCTCAGTACCTCACAAAGCTGGTTATGTGAAGGGGCTGCTTGGTGGATTGATGGAGGCCAACCAAGCAGCCAGTGAACTCACAGAGGACCAGGTCCTTAACTTTCTCGTCAACACCCTCGACGAGGAGATCGATATCGAACTCGGCGAAAACGCCGATATCGATTCCGAGGACATCTGGGACGTCCTCGTCGGCGCAACAGCCGACGAGGACTCGGTCAGCCACCTCTGCGAGATTTCAGAGGACTCACCGCATGGCAATACGATTCTCCACCACCTTCGGACGAAGTTCGAACTCTCTGAGCTCGAACGAGTCGGCAAGACACTCATCCAGCAGGATATCCTCGAACTGCTTCCGGATCGGCCGGTGGAGGTCGTCGCCGACCTCCATCTCCGTCCGTACTACGGCGAGGAGTACGAATCTAAAGATGAGCTCTACAATTCACTCGCTAAAGCCGGAACGACGACGTTCCACGGCTATGCCACGCTCTACGCCCGCGTACGCAACAAACGCTATACGCTGGCGGTGCGCCGTCTGACCGACGGCGACACCGCCAGCTCGATCCTCGCGGAACTACTCGGCGTGCTCGACGGCCTTGACCTCGAAGTCAAGGCCGTCTACCTCGACCGCGAGTTCTACGATACGTACTGTTTGACGCTGCTTGCTGCCCACAACTACGCTTTCGTCATGCCGATCGTGAAGTGGGGCGAGAAGATTCAGAACGAATTGAGCACAGGCTGGAGTCGCGTGATCGATCACGACCTCCAAGGCGAAATCGACGGTCACACGTGGACCGTCGATTTCCCGGTCTATATCGACTGTACGTACCAGCAAGGGAAGTACGATGAGGAAGGTGTGGCGCGTCACGGCTACGCCGTCGACGCGCCGTTCATCGAGACGCCACGCCAAGCCAGGAAACACTACAGCCGTCGATTCGGTATCGAATCGTCCTACCGTCTGTCTGAGCGAAGTGTAGCGAACACGACGACACAGAATCCAGCGGTGCGGTTCCTGTACGTGCTGATTAGCTTCCTCCTCCAGAATGCGTGGCGGTATCTCCACTGGGAGTACGTGGCGTCGCCGCGCCGAGGCGCGCGACGCCTCTGGTCATGGCGATTCGATGAATTCCTCGGAATGGTGCGTCGTGCAGCGGAGACGGCACTCGCTGTACGTCGCGCCGTCCCCGCAAACAAGCCTCCGGACGACCGTTTCGAGCGCTAACCCACCGACCGGGAATGCCTGCTCGATGAGTGGCAACACCGTCGCGTCGGCGGCGTTCCGCCGCCGACTGCGACAGGTTCGATGCTTTCGGTGTTGAACCTCGCCCTCAGCAGTTGCTCGATACCGACTTCTCCACTAAATTCACGCCTCAGAAGCAATCAACTGGCGTGCTTTGTGAGGTACTGAGTCTGTCCTGCCGGTTTGGAAGATAGTTCAGAGGAGATGCTGAGATTTCCAGTTGGGAACTACCACATTTACCGCTTGGCTAAAGGCAGGTGGTTGCCAGACTTAGGCACCACATACCTATATGCTATCCACCAAACTCGATAGTCACATGCACGATCAACCATACGGAGGATCCTATGTCTGAACAGCAGGCAGCAGCACTCCGCGTCGCAACTCGCACACTCAACGACCTCGCGGACGTCGTTGAGGATGGTCTGCCCACGCTCGACCAATCCAACTACGATCAAATGATCGAGGACGTCTCGGCCACTGACACTCCGTTCGCCGAGCGATGGGCCGGCATCAAAGCGTGTGTCGACGATCACTTCGAACATCTGAGCCTCGATGAGTCACTCGACAGTACCATCTATGATTATGTCGACGTCTCGGGTGGTCATCCACCGGGGAACAGAGAGCTCACCATTTCTATCCACTACTACCCGGAAGGACGCCTCAAGACCGAAATCGGGGTCCACGACGAGCCTGAGCGCCGAACTACTGACGAACCGCCGGGTTACACGCTGACCACCCTGGAGTAACGTGACTCAACCAACCGCAGAACCCGCGAACAAGTCACGTCCTGGACCGTCACTGAGGCTTGGGAGTCATGTTTTCGCCCTCTCCCCGAACCCGATAAACTCTCCAATTCTTCGCTGAACGAACTGTGTACAACCTCCGCCTCACGAGAAAAGAGAACAGAAGAACTGCAAACAGTCTCTCACGTGTAGGCGGTTCATATCTATACCTTGAGAAGGTGGACTGGGAGCTGCATGGCTGCATTCGACCCCGACGACGAATCCATAAGTGAACAAGAGTCTGGGGCGCTCCGTACCGTCGCCCGAGCGCTCGATGGGCTTGCTGGATCCGCCAAGGAGCCTCTGAAGACTGATCAAGTTGCTCAGGAAGACGCCCCACAGGTCATCGAAATAGGGATCCAGTTCGCTGAAATCTTGATCGATATCGGAGAATATGTCGATACCTATCCCCAGACGAGCGCTCTCAAGAAATCATCTTATCGAGACCCGTTCGCCACCGTCTCCATCGACGCGTATCCACCAGCAAACCAAGCGATGACGCTCCAAGCCCGGTATGAGCAACAGAGAATCCCGAAGATCGGTGTCAACAATCCGTGATTCCGGATCTCTCGTGGCTCCTCACGCTCGCAGCTATCGGCTTCATCGTCGTGGCCACTGTGCTTACTGCGATCCGTCCACTTGTCGTTGATCGCGAAAAGAGCACCCGGAAGCCGACGGGGACGAAACGCGAACGACTGACAAGCGGCATCGACGGTGCCCATCGCATACGTCTGCGAATTACGGAACGTTCCCTAGACACTGTTTCGGTGCGAGCACGTGCGCTGGGCATCGTTCCCGGATATCAGTATGTATTCGTCTGCGACCAACTGCTCGCGTCGCTTTCCGAGTCGGCCAACAGAGCGATCGTGGCTCATGAGGTCGCCCACCATCGAGGCTGGCATCCACTACTGCGGGTCGTACTACTGGCTGTCGCCCTCATCGGGTGGCCCCTCGCTATCGCGAGCGGTGTACCGTACGCGCTCGTGGGTGGGATTGGAGCCCTCCCCCTGTATGTACTGTTCGTGTGTTGGATCGAGCGCCAGACAGAATATTGCGCCGACGCGTACGCTGGGAAGCAGGTGGGCTACGACTCGATGATTAACGCGTTGAACTATCTCAAGAAGACGAAGTCCGGCCGGCAACAGAGCAGGTTTGCTGGATTGCTAGCAACCTACCCATCATTTGCCGAGCGTATTGACCATCTCAAGGATTCCGCTGAGGAGGACGACAATGATCAGGGTGGCCTCGAGTGAGAGACACGCAAGACGCTCAGCATCACGAGAAGCCGAATCCAGGATGCCTGCGATACACCATCGTTCAGATGGAGCGGGCGATCACCTGCTTGATTCACCCCGGGTTTGAAGCCCGAGAAAACGCAAGATCACGATCGTGGCTGCCAGCATGACAACCGCCGCGTGGATCGCTGGCCCGCGCCGGACACGCTTGCGATCAGGCTCGTAGACGATGATCCCTGCATTGGCGAGCGCCGAAAGATGCGACTGGATCAACCCGTTATAGACGGCGTCATACTTGGAGCTCGGGACCGCTTCGGGATCCGTTCCTGCCTCAACACCAGCGATCTGGCGGGCGAGTGGCTTGACTTCGATAAATCCGCCCGGATCCAGAACGAACACGCGGGCAATAACGAGCCGACGTCGTCTATTCGACAGCAAATGGTAGTACTCGTTCAAATCACCTTCAGTCACGGGATGAAGGAAGAATCGAAGCAGTTCTGCCGGCGTCTCTGGGAGGTCGATCGCCATGTGAGTAGCGAGTTGTTCGGGCTACAGTCTTAATCTTGTCTATTGAATACCGTACTTGAAGTACAGTATATTGTACCCATAGAAACAGTATCGCGCCATCTAAGAACTGTTCGAGCGAGTACGCTCGTGAATGCGCCCGCGCATCGACTGGATGACCCGCTCCGACGATCGCACCCTGGAGTTCCTCGCCGACAAGGAGATCGTCGCCTCGGCGAGCGTCATCGCCGTCAATATCGATTACAATCCGAACTACATCTCCCGGCGCTGCCGGCGGCTTGCCGAAGCCGGACTCATCCAGCGCATCGACAGCTCCAACTACCGCCTCACCGACGTCGGCGAACGCTATCTCTCTGGTGAGATCGATCCCGACAAGTTGGAGGTCGACGACGAAGAATCCTGATTGAGTATTTCTGGGATTGCTTTCAGAGAACCTGAACTGATAGAGGCCGCTGCGAACTGATCACTGAAGCGTCGCAGCGGTGGGCTCTCATCCAGACATCACTGGTCTCAAGCAGGCGAGGTCGATGGATCGAACTGTTTGAGGTAGTTTTCAAGCGCGCTAGCGGTCCGGAACGCGCTGAGGTTCAATGCTTCGACGGGTTCGTTGCCATCCGGCGGGTGCACATACCAGACGTTTTGAGTGTGGGAACTCCCGCCGAGGCGCAAGTCTACACCGTGGATCTGCACCCACGCACCGTAACCGTACGCCCCCGCCATCAACTCACCGAGGACGTCCGCACTCGACCACTCTCCGTCCCCGTCGGGGTACACCAGCGCGTACTCCTCTTCGTCTCGGTTAGTCATACTCGCAGCCCTCCAACGACTGAATCAGCAGCTGCGTGCCTGCTGCAGCCGGTGCTGTGGTACTGAGTCGATACGCGATTGCGATCGATACTCTCGGGACGCGAGCCGGTGGCTTCAAGCCCGCGTGCGTTCGTAGCTTGCATTGGTCTTCCTTCCAGAGAAGACCGGTCCGGGTGTCACATCACCCGGGCGTTTCCGAACCGCAATTACGCCCTGTAGGACCGTTCTCCTCTACACATTCCTTGCTCGTGGCTAGTTATAAGGATATGGATACGGCCCTATCCATAATCTCAGTACCTCACAAAGCCGTCTTCCTGACATTACCGTAATTTGCCCGCTATTTACTGTAACGGTGAAGTCGTGCGATTTTGAGTCCTATTCGGCGAGTCGTTGAGCGAGAAGTCGAGCCAGAGCTGCTTCGTCACGTTCGAGTGCAACAGCCGACGCGGTCGCAACCGCGTCGGCGATGCTGTCACAATCATACTCGATCATGACCTCAGTTACCTGCTCAAAGACCTCGTCAGGGACTGTGATCGTGTTATAGCCTTCTGGAGGCATGCTTCGTTCTCCGTTCGATTACAGTAAAAACGCAGGGATTTACGGTAATATCAACGAGGTAGCTTTGCGAGGTACTGAATCTGGCGCTTTCTCTGTCATGCAGGATCGTCCTCTGATCTCAATTACGATACTCGACTCTGCACGTTCATAAACTCCCCTCAGAATGGAGGAAGAGGTGGTCGATCTCCTCCATCAGTCCGTCGAGATCGTGGTCTGGCTGGTCACGCACCCACGAAAACATGTTGTAGATCGTCTCTTTGAGGCCGTGTTCGAGCTGCGCTCGGAGCGACGAGGCTTTCGAGACGAGTCGCTCCGAGACGCTCGATTCGGGACCAAGGCGAAGGAGGCTGTAGGTCAGCATCTGAAGGTGCCAGTGGCGACTGGCACCGTCAGAATCACGCACCTCGCAGCCTCCAAGGCCGAGATCCTGCTTCGAGTCCTCGAAGAACGTCTCGATCCGCCACCGGTACGAATAGCTCCGTATGAGATGGCCAGAGGGAGCGTCGATCTTGTTCGTTGCGAGGTACTTGACCGGGTTGCTTTCGCCCTCGTCAGTGACTTTCTCAGCGATTACCAGCCGTACCTCACCTAACTTCGAGATCGGGAGCGTCTTCGTCCAGATCTTGTACGTTTCCTCGTTGATCTCTCGCTCTACTTTGTCGATGCGCTCTTCCAGCGCATCGACGCGCATCTCCTCGTTATCGAAGGTCACCTGCCGGTTGCTCCGTAGTGGTCCGATCCAGTCCTTGCCGTAGGACTTGACGTGCTTGATCAGGTCCGAGTCGTGGGCGAACCACGAGTCGAAGAGGTAGGTGTCCGCAGGTACACCTACCTCTTCTTCCAGTTCTGTGACGATCTCTCGGGAGAGATCGTACTTCGTCTCCTCGTTGTCCTGGTCTTCGTCGTCAGCTTTCTCATACTGGCGAAATGCGAGTGGATAGGAGGTTTTATCGTCGGTATAGAATGCGTAGACGAGGTCCTGTCCCCAGACGGGTTCTCCTTCGGTGTGATCGTAGAACTCTCCAGCACCGGGAAGTTCCTTCCCGGTTCGCTGGAACACCGAGTCGTCGATGACGATGTAGCCGTCCTGTGACCAGCGCGTCTCGCCGTGTTTTTGCAACTCCTCTAATCGCTCGTGGTTGAGTTGATCTTCGTTCCAGTCGTACTCAGTGAGGAACTTGTTGAGTGCTCGGTCGCCTTGGGCTGGAAGGACTTCACGTGCGATCCCGGTGACGGTCTTGCTGCTGGCCGCAGCAAGACCTGTCACGTACGTTTTGGCGTAGTGAGTCTGGTGATACGACAGCGAGTCGAACTCGTCCAGTGGATCGGTGCAGGACAGGAAGTCCGTAATCGGAAGCATCGTCCGTCATTGCCGTCTACATCGCGCTCCGACTTAAACGTGCAGAGCCGAGTTACGATATAACCCAATTGGTGATCGCTCATCGAACCCGTGGACAGAACTGGGGATAGCCATCTTTCAACAACCGCTTTGTTTTACAAGTCCGATATGTTTTGATAGTATTCTATCCAATTCAGGTGGCGCATATCTATAATCAAGGAGACTGATGCGATAGCCAGACAGATGATCCAGTCTGTGATGGGTTATGTGATGAATCTCCAAACAGAGCTGCGCCGAACCGCAGCAAGTGTTGATAAATGCTACTTGATCCGGTGCGCGGAGACCAGTTTCATACACGAAAAGCGTAGCGAACGATGAGTCCGGATTCAGATCCATACGACAGCAAATTCGAGGAGGCTCTCGAGACGATCCGTGAGCATCCAGAGAATGTCCAGAGGATCGCCAGTTGGAGCGGGCAGGTCGGGGCTGCTGTCCGCGTACTGGCCGCGCTTGCAAACGATGAGGACCCTGCAGCGTCGGACCTCAAGGGCGCTGGGTTCGTACGTGACGACGACGATCTCGACGGGAGGAGATTGTCGTAACTTTTCGATCGAGTCTCTCAGCCACCGAGTTGGCGGAGTTGGTTGGCGAGGGCGTCCGGGTCGTCGACGGCGTCAAGGACTGCGTCCAAGACGGCCGCGTCGCCCTCTGAGAGGTCGGTGTCGCTGTCGAGAGCCCGATCGGTCACCTCGTCCTGGAGGTTGTCGGCAGCCGCGTCGATGTCGTTCTCGATGGCGGGTCCGAACTCCTCCCCACAGCTGGGACAGGCTCGCCAGTCGTCTTGCAGGAGTTCGTTACACGTTGGACAAATTTCGGGGGTGAGGGGGTTGGAGGACTCGGGTTCCTTGATTCCGACAGCCTCCTCGGCAGTCGCAATATGATCGGCGTCGATCACATGCGAGTACGTCGTCTCAAACACTGTCGATCCCTTGACGTGTCCCAAGAGCATCTTGATCGTCTCGGGTCTGAGACCGTAGTCCCGATACATTATCGTAGCGAAATAATGTCTGAAATTATGAGGGTTCGTAGGCTTCTCGATTTCTGCCATCTCCTTCAATCGCCTGAGCAGGCTCTTGGAGGCGGATTTACTCCAGAATTTTTCTGGATTGCCGTAAAAAGATTTGGGGTCGCTGACGAAGAAGAACGGGTTGTCGTGGTCCTTATAGGGGTGGTATCGCTTGTATTGCTGAACGGACTTCTTCGCTCCAAACATCGGGCGTTTGCGGCCACGTCGAAGGGCTCCTTTAAGCCCATCGTACTTGTCGGCGTATTCGGCGTTGAGATAGATGTACCCCTCCTCCACATCGACATCTTCCATTCGCAGCGTTAGCAACGCTGTGACGCGTTGCCCAGTGAAGATCAGAAGTTCGAGGAAGGCTCGATCTCGCTTGGGGAACCTGGTTTCTTCAGCGGCTTGGCGGAGGGCCTGGATGTCGCTATCGTCGAAGAGGTCAGTTTGATCGTGACGCGGCGAACTGTCAGACGAGAAGGTTCTCAAATTCTCTGGTTCGACTCCCAGATCTCGAAACTCGAACAGCAGCTTCAGCGCTCCGACGTAGGTCGCCAGTGTACTATCGCTCTTGCCAGCTTCATCGTGCATCCAGATCAGAACATCGTTGACCTCGTCGGCTGATGTGTCGCTGAAATCGATCCCGTGTGTCGCGTGGATGCGAGTGTTTGCTACGTACCGTTTGGCCGTGTTGAGTGAGAGGGAGACGGCATTTCCGTCTTCGTCGATGATTTGATGCCGAGCTTTTGTTCTGTCAACTGCGTCGGCGTATTCGAGGAGAATGTCGCAGCACTCGGTCGAGATTTCACCTTCATTAGCCAATTCTCTGAGATTCTCACGTTCCAGTTCGATTTGGTGCCCTGGGTTTCGATCCATGAGGTTGCTGGATGCTTCAGAGGGGGAGGCGGAAATACTTTTGGTGCATCTGGTGGGTTGAAATCAGTGTTTTCGACCGGGCTGTATGCTCGAAAATGAGTTCTGAAAGCCAAAACTCGATTTCGAGTTATTAAGGCTCGAATAGTACTGATGTTGGTTGAGTATGATCTGATTGATAAGGGTCGGTTGGAACCGTTTATCGGTACGACCGTCGCTAGTTGTCCACTCTATTAGTTCACGAGACGAGTAAGTGCGTAGCAATCGGCTGTACGTGAAGCGGAGTCCTAGTGTAGCATATACGAGAGGCAGTTCTCCGATGAGAATTTGTCGAGCTACGGACTTCTCGTCGATGACTCTGGGAAAAGTGTGATCACAGAAGATAGCTGTCGCTCCTCGCCGGCCTCGCTTCGGCTGAAGCGAGGCGGCTCAGCCAAACCCGCACTCGCACCCTGCGGGTAATCCAACGCCGTTCGTTTGATATCGATCCTTCCAGCCGAGTTCGTCGTCCAACTCACGTTCGATTCCATGGAGAAACGAATCGTCGAACGTGAACCCCACCGGGAGTGCTCGCCCGCCACGCTGTGGCTGGGCGAGCACTGCCCACTGAACTACGAGCCACAGCTGCTCCAACAGGAAGCCTACACCCACGTAGAACAGCCGAATCTCTGGCGACGGAGCCGTTGTCATCGCACGTGCTTCACGGAATTTCTCGTAGCTCTTCTCGATCTGTGAGCGCTTGTCGTACACTGATGCTACCTGCGCCGGCGTGCGGTCTTCCAGACCGTACGCCGCGTAGCCGGTCGTCTTCACACCCGATTTGCCTCGATCACCGTTCTGGTAGGTGACGTTCACCGCCAGCGGGTACGTCTGTTCGTACTGCTTGCCTTCACAGATCGTCTCCTCGGTCATGTACGACGCGTTCACCGATAGTTTCTCTCGAAGCGAGTCTTTCCCGGTCTTGACCGGGAAAATGGGCGGAGCAGTCTCCCGCAGCACGCCGATCAGCTTTCCGGCATAGGCCTCACGGTCGATAAGGATGCGTTCGACCTCGAAGGGATACGTCTCGACGCGGGCGAGCACGCGCTCGACCGCGTCAGCCTTGCTGTCATCACCGTCGACCGGTTCGATCGCCAGCGTGAGCGGCTTTCCACAGGCGATTACGAACGCTGTGCAGTAACAGTGACACTGCGTCGTTCCATCTCGGGGAGCCATTCGTCTGAGTTCGTCTTCGTCGTTCTCTGGCTCGCCATGGTACGGGTTGTTCATGAAATCGATACAGATGGTTCTCGACCCGCCGCGGTCGAGAACCGACATCGCCAGCGTGGCGAGGATATCGTTTACAGCCTCCAACACCGGCTCTTTCTCAAGGGTATGGAGCCAGTCCATCACGGGCTCTCGGTTCGGCGTCTTGTCTGTGTGGGTCGTGACTCCGTTGATTGACGTCGTTCCGACGGCTGCACGGAGAACGACTTCCATAATATCGCCGGAATCGAGGGACGAGCCCTCGATTCCTGGCATCGGTATCAACGCGAGCAACTCCAGAGAAAGCGTCTTGAGCTGGCTGTTCGTAATGAACTCGTCTGGATCTGTGAGCACCTGCTTCAACACAGGAAATCTCATGCCACAAATCCGGACAGCGGATGAATCAGGTCACTGATTCATCTGCTCTCACACTGCATTTGTCAGTAGCTGAGCCGTTTGGCCAGAGTGGACAACTAGCGACACTCAGCGGCAGCTTTAGGACTCACCCCCGTCGTCTTCGTCGAGGTAGGTCACTTTCTCGGCAGTGAATTTGACCAGTGCCTCGCGGTTGTCAATCGTGAGCGCCTGTCGGATCTCCTGTGGGATTACTAGTCGCCCTTTCTCGTCGACCTTCTTGCTGAACTCTATCTGGTCTTCTGGCGCGCTCATCTTGTCCCGATAATTGGATTGAAGACAGTAATAATTCTTTGGGTCGGATATCTGGATGTGGATTAACGGATCAAAAAGAGTGATTGGTTGAGACCGGGTCGTAGCAGTTCGGCGAAGTGAGCGTTGGTATCGAGCGCGCCGCAGAGGCCTTCGCTAGTCAGGATCAGCGTGAAGTGGCTATCTTTATCAAGATTGCTACTGGATCGCTCTGCGTCCTTCCCCTATCTTTGTGGATTCACTGGAGCGATATATTCGTTCTTCCAAGTATCTCCCTCCCGCCACTGCCAGTAGTAGTACCGGTACGATTTCTCGCTTGTTTCCTTTGTTGTCTTCACCGTGATGTATGCTCCGGTAGCCGGGGCATCTTCGTAGTCCTCTGGATCTGTCGAGATATCGCGTTCGTACAGCTCCCCGAGTTCTTCTTCATCGACTTGTTCTTCCGCTCGTCGGCGTTCGAGTTCGCCTTGGCGGTGTTGACGTTTCCATTCTGCCAAGTCAGCCGCGTACGCTGCGACTGCTTCCAGACGTTCCGGTGATTGACTCTCAAGCGGCTCGCGAAGATACTTCGGCAACTCCGGTGCTGGCGGTTTCTCCAAGCGACTTTCGTTCATAGTTACCCCACTATCGGCGTACTACATCAATATGTGGGGTAACTCTGGCAGTAGCAGGATGCCCCTCCGTTATCGAAGTGTAAACCGCACCTCTCGGTCTACTGCGGTTAAATATCATATATGATTGATGAATGTAAGGTGCATCTCGATATTCACCCTCATAGAACGGTGCACTTGGGATTCCTTCCGTGATGATCGGATTCACATTCTCCGTTACCCCACTCCAAGTGTATGGTCTACTTTGTGGGGTAACTTTGTTACTCTCTCTGGGATTTGTAGTCCTGTGTGGCGAATTTCACGCCGGAAATGCTGATGTCAGGTTTTCTTACCCGACAATATTGCTTAGTGTGAACAACGAGAGGTCCTCTCGTTCAACAGCGGTACTCTGCAGTCCGTCGGAGAACCCGGATCGACAGAAACAGCAGTAGTGAAGCGTCGGCTCCCCACCGACATCCGGTGTCCATTGAACCTCTCGTGCCGCCCGTTCGAGGTCGGCGAGATCGCCTTCAGTCATCTGCCGCGACGTGTATTTGCACTCACCGGCGACGAGCGTCCCGTCACTCCCGAGGCCGACGACATCGAGCTCGTTGTCCCGATGCCACCAGTAGCCAATTCCCTGGTATGTGTTCGGCACCAGCGACGGAAGTGCATTCTGACAGACGATCTCGAACACCGGGCCCATGTACTCTGTGAACGTCGGCTCAACGACCTCCTCGTAGGCCGCATCCCCGAGTTGCGCGAGCTTTCCCATTTGCCCATATACATAGCGGAACCAGAATCGGAAGAGTGGTTCCTTCAGTCGATACCGGCTTTTACGCGTTGCATTCGGGTTTGCTGTGACCGGAACATCTCGCTCGACGAGCCGTAACCGCCGGAGTTTCGAGAGGTACGACCCGAGGCTGTTCGAGTCGACACCGGCGAAGTTCGCGATCTCGTTGGTTTCGCGATTCCCGGTGGCGATCGCCCGGAGAATCGTATAGTACGTTCGGGGCTCGCGAATGCCGAACTCCGTTCGCAACAGGAACTCGGGCTCGTTGTGCAGGACGCCGTGTTCCGAGAGGATTTGCGATTGAATGTTCTCTCCGACCGTCGTGGACGGATCGAGAGCGCGAAGGTAATACGGCGTTCCTCCGAAGATACCCCAGGACTGGATCGTCGTGTCTGGGCCGTCGGATGGATAGAACCGTCTCGCATCGTTGATCGACAATGGCGGGAGATCAATGGCACCCGTTCGTCGCCCGTAGAGTGGACTGCCACCACCGAGGACCTTCTCCTCCATGACGCTGATCGATGATCCAACGAGGACGAGGGTCATGCTGGTATCTTCGAGATCGGTGTCCCAGACGCGCTGGATCTTCGAGGGGAGTGCCTCGTCAGACTCGACGAGATACGGAAACTCGTCGAGGACGACGACCGCATTTTGTCGACCGAGTGCCCGCAGGAGCGCTTCCCAGTCGCGCTGGATGTCTGCGAGAACGGGGAACGTCTCGCTGGCCGTCGCGACAAAATCGGCGAGTTGAACGTCGGGAGTCTCCTCGGTGGCTTGCCAATAGACGGCGTCGCCGACATCGGCCGCTGCTTTACGAACGAGAGCACTCTTGCCGAGCCGCCTCCGGCCATAGATGACAAGTAGTTCGGCGGTTTCGCTCTGAAACGCTGTTTTGAGCGTCTCACGTTCGTGTTCACGATTGACGAACTGTTGCTGTACCATACTCTCGCTTCTGGACAGAAGAAGATAATACTGACGATTATCTAAATCGAGATTTTGTTACTGTAGATTTTGCCGTTGTGAATGCTGGCGACGATCTAGCTCTCGGTGCATCGATATTCGATACAGCCGGTCCGCCAGAAATTTGGTTTGGGCGTACCTTGAGAACGGATTAAGAAGATACCGTCAGTCGGGGATATCCTCGCATTCATTAGAATCTGTTGCGATCTCACGTTCCTGCAAGTTCTTGTGACCGTTGCCGGTGACGCGCTCGGTTTCGTAACGTTGCTGTTTTTCGCACTCGCATTGCTTGTGTTTCCAGTCGACAAGTTCGCTGGCGTAGACGGTGATTTAATTTGGGTTCTCGGGTGATTGGTGCTCAATCATCTTGCAGACATACGCTGGCAACTCCGGCGGGACGAGACGTTTGTCCCTATCCATAGTTACCCCACTAACCGTTCAGAATTTGAGAGCGTGGGGTAACTACAGATAGGCGTGTTCCCAAGGGTGGAGAACCTGTACCAGTGGAAGTGCCGTCAATTCTAGGACGAGGTCAGCATGATATCGAGAGTGATGGGGTCGACCGCATCGGAAGAGTGGCCCCAGCCAGTACCGATCGGCTCACGTCCGGGATTGAGGCCGTACTCCTCAGTGAGGGTGTCGTGGGCGTCCCGGGGAGTTTCCAGCCGTCTTCGATGTCGCCGATTCGCAGTGGCCGTGATCAACGGCGACGTGACGGAGCGGGCGGCGGGGAATTGGGTATCGTCGGGGAGGAAGCCCTCCTGTTTGGCGTATTGCCATGCAGCGAACACCTCGGCATCATCGAGGCGTCTATTAGGGCTATCGGGTGGGCGCTCGTCGGCGTCTCACAGAAGGTACGTGAGCGCGTTGTAGGCGGCTTTGTACTTGTGGTCGTAAGAGACGTCGTGCTCGTCGATGACGACGAAATACGTCTCGCTCTCGCCGTGATAGCCCAAGGGATTCGGATCCTGATAGTCGACATCGAGACTACTCGTATCGCGAATATCGAGGTCGAATAGGGCTGAGTAGCCGGAGTCAGAACTGTCGTCACCGAGCGGATCGAGCCGGTCGCGCGTGGTAGCGTCGATCGCGGCGTCCTGTGGGTCATGAACGGGATGCTCTCGGGCGGGCTTCGCGCTGGCGAGTACGGAGTTGAGCGAGCCGTCGTCGATCCATCGTTGGGGTAGTCGTTGAGGTTGACCTTATCGAGGTCGGGTCACGGGAGTTCGGCGAACTCGGCGTCGATATCGTGTTCGGCGAGATAGGCGACGGTATCGAGCACGCCGCAGAGACCCTCGCCAGAGTGGGTCAGTGTGAGCCGTCCGTTCTCGTCGAGATCGCTGCTGGGCCGCTCGGCGTCCTGGATGACGTACGCGCGTCGGCCATCACGTCTTGGGGACCGTCGGCGGCGAACAGAACCGGTGTGCCGGTCTCGGCGGCCAGCCCGTCGAGCGCCTCGGTCGGAAAGCCGAGCGCGGCCGAGTGAATGCCTTCGACATCTGCTGGATCGGCTCGCGGCGTTTCGTGAGAGTCCCGACGGAATAACAGGACACGAATGAGTTCTGTTGCGCACTTTTGATCAAGAGTCGGATTCACATCTGTCTACGTAATTTTTGATTTCTATAGCAGATAACCCCCATGTGTCAGAAAAGTCTGATACGAGATCTTTACAGAACCGTTCTCTCCATTCGTTGGCTTTGTCGTCTCCAACGACATCAGCAAGCATCGCCACGGACAGGTGGAGCGGACCATTGCCATAGTATCCCCATTCAAAGGCCGGAGTTTCTTGCTTGACAAGATCAGTACGCGGGCCGAGAGATTCTCCGTTGACTGTCACTTTGTTCCAGCCCTCGTCCGTCCGCTCGCCTCGATACACGCGATAATCACTTCTGAGTTCCTCAGGATCCGTATCATTATCAACGACAGCTACACCTTCAGATGTGATGTCATAATAAGGGTCGCCAAGATCCTCACGATTGAGAAGCCCTTCATCTGCAAGCTTCCTACATCTTTTGTTCACATAGTTTCGCTCATAGTCTATATTAGTAGCTATATTCCCTGCGGTAAGTTGGAGAGTTGGAATAGTATCAAGTAATTCTAAGATCGCGATATCAACTGGTCGCATCCACGCTACGCGCTCATGCATAGGAGAACAACTGAATCGGATATATTTAAAGTGCCTCAAGATTCTCGACGGTAAGCGTTCATTCCACTCCGTGGTGCGAATGGCAAGTAACTCGAGATTCGAGAGGTAGTCCGTAGGTGTTTAGCGGAACAGTCGAGTCGAAATCGTAGCTCTCAGGGAAGAGTAGGACGAACGGCTGCTAATCGTGCTTTCCGGGCCTGACGGATCGCCGGGTCGTTCGACCTCGGCGATCCGTTCTGCGGGTCGGACGATCCTTCCTCAGCGAGATCTCGCTCTTCTCGCTGAGAACGCGTTTCTTCGTCAGCAAAACGCCGCCCAAAACGAACGAATCGAGGAGCTTGAAAACCGCCTCAAGAAGTACGAAAATGCTCACACGCCGTCCAGCCAACAGGACGGTGCCGGACAACAGCCACAGAATGAGGAGTCGGAGCAAGACGAGGAAAATGACGAAGCTGGCGGCGACTCCGACGCCGCCAGCGACTCCTCGTCCGGACCTGGACGCAACCCTGGTCCATCCGTTCTAGGCTAATCCTGTTGTGACCGAGACGAATTGGTCAGGAATCTGCTTTTCCAATCGGAGAATGCAATCGGTCGCTGGATCAGAGCCCGTTGAGGAGCGCTCACCGGCGTGAGCGCTCCGAAATTCTCGACAAACGCGAGTGATGTAGCTAAGGAGTCCCGCGAATCCAGCCCGATCACGCCGGATTACGCGAGGTCAGCGTCGAACGGTTCGTACTGCACCTCGTCAAGCAACGAGATGCGGTGCGTGTTCGGGTCTAGCGCATCGTTCATCAGCGATTCGACCAACTTTGGCGGCTCGTAGCCGAGTCGCTCGGCGACTCGGCGGAGAATCCGGTCACTGTGCCGTCCGAACGCTCGCGCCCACCGTTCCCGAGGCAGGAGCGACGACGCTTCCACGTCGTCGCTCTCCTCGTCCTGCTGTGCTTCGATGATCTCGATGAACAGTTCTCTGAGCGTGCGGCTCACGATGAGCGAGAGCAGCCTGATCAGGATCAACGCCTCCACAACCTCCGGTTTTCCCGAGTTGATTTCGTCAAGTCCGTACGTGGTCTTGAGCTCTCGGAAGAGAAGTTCCACCTCCCAGCGCGCCTGATAGAGCTTCGCGATATCAGGCGCGCTGTAGTCCTCAGCGGACAGATTCGTGATGTAGAGATGATACCGTTCTTCCTCGTCGTTCCAGACGCCGACGACACGGAACGTCTCGACGGCACGGCTGCGCGTGCCGTTGTAGATGCGTCGTTTGAATCCGACTTCACCGTCGACGTCGATGACGTCGCGGTGAAGATCATCGAGAATGTCCTGTACCTGCTTGCCTTCGAGGGAAATGGCGTCACCACGCCATTTCCTGTATTTAGCCGTTATCTCCGGGTTTGCGTTGGATCTGAGCCGCGTGAGGAACCAGCCGCCGTTGGCGTCGATCAGGTCCATCGTCCGATAATCGAAGTATGCCTGGTCGAACAGCAGCAACGTGTTCTCCACCCATGGACCAGTAGCGAGTTGAACGGATGCGTTGCCCGGCCATGTCGGGATGCTCAGCGGCCCCGCGTAGTGCCGGCAATATCTGACTGATGAGAGAGTGCGGGTGTCTCTGATGGGACTGAACGCGTGCCCTTGTCGAGCGCATCCGTACAGTCCCGGTGGTTCTGCTTACACCGGACACACCCACACCTCTATCGATTTGTTCCAACGGGAAAGGGAAGGGGGGCTGAAAATCAGGTGGGAAACGGTTGTATGAGAATACAGGTTGAACCCGCTTCTCTCCGGCTTTGACGTCTACATAGCACGTATTCATCTGATTAGAGTCACCACGCGTAAACCAAGCAAAACAAATCGATAGGGGTGTGTGTATTACATCAACCTAGAGTGAATTACGTCTATCTAGACCAAGGATAGACTAGAACTAGAATAGAGAGAGAAAAAACGCGGTAGCAAAGAGAGAAATGAGTGCGGTATCAACCGAGACAACAGGGTTGGATCACGGATAACATGAGTAGAGATCCCATGTGGACCGCTACGAGAATTTTCCCTAATCGAGATCTCGCGTCTCATCCCAACCCGTGTTTGGTCTTCACCCTCTCCCCCCCCTCCCCACACTCATTCCTCCAGAACAAATCGATAGGGGTGTGGGTGTGTTCGAGATCTCATTATTCAACGACACCACTGCCGCACAGCATAGTTTATCATGCAGCACAAACAAATCGCTGGAGGTCGAGATAAGAAATATTTTAAAGACTCTAAACACCGTCCTTGGCTACTATGACGACTAGAAAGAAATCGATAAGGGAAGATTTTTGTGTTGTGAATGACTGCCACGAATATGCCTACGGAGCACAGTTCGGGCGAATCCACTGAATCGATCGGTTCGATCAAGAATCTCATTCTGGAACAAGAAGAAGCCGCGAACCTAATCAAGAAGCGATCATTGCTCGAACCGAATGAGATCGTTGACGAGAAACGTATCGTGGGTCGTGATATACAGCTCACCAATATAACACAGCACCTTCGCGTCGCGATCGGCAACGAGCAACCACCCAACCTCTTTCTCTACGGACCATCCGGGACGGGAAAGTCGCTTATCATCAACGCTGTCTGTAAGAACATCCTCGAACTCTGCGAGAGTCGCGACATTCGCTTTGGTGTCATCCAGATGAACTGCCAGAACGTGGGCACTCTCGGCTCAGCCGTCTATGAACTTGCACGGAAGGTGGCAAACGACGTCGGGGCGACCGTGGAAGTCCCCGAGCACGGTATCCCGAACAAAAAGAAATGGCGCGAGCTCTACCGTCTCATTAACGAACACTACGACACGATCGTGTTCATCCTTGATGAACTGGATATGCTCGTCGGTCGGCGTGACATGGACGAACCAGCGTTTTCACGCCTTCTCTATCAGCTCTCTCGCGCCGGTAGCACGGACGAAATCACTGCTCAAGTCTCAGTGACTGCGATCACCAATGATACGCGGATGATGGAAAACGTCGGGAGCCGTGCGCTCAGTTCGTTTACACCTGAAGACGTACATTTCAGCGATTACGACGCGAGCCAACTCAGGGAAATCCTCCAAGCACGCCGAGACGCGTTCTATGAGAGCGCACTCAGTGGTGACGTCATTCCGCTTGCTGCGGCATTCGCCGCACAAACCAATGGTGACGCCCGAAAAGCGATCGACCTGCTACGAACGGCGGGTTCACTCGCTGAGAAAGCAAACGTGGATAGCGTCCGTGAAACCCACATTCGAGAGGCACAAAACAAGGTCGAACGAAATCGGGTTCTAGAGGTGACCCGTGGCATCAGCACCCAAAAAAAGCTCTGTCTCTTTGCAACGGCGGCTGTCGCCTGCGAGACCGGTACGGGTGCGGCGAAAAGCCCTGCCGGCTACGTAGTTTATCAGTATCTCACGGATACTCTCGGGTCGACACAGTACCATCAAGAAACGTATGTAAACAAGATGAAAGAGCTCACTACGTACTCGTTGGTCGAGACTGAACGACAGAGCCAGGGGCCTCATTCCGGAAGTTATCTTGAGTTCACCTTCGGTGAGAACCCGGAGACAATCATCGAGACGTTACAGAAGGATTCTCGGTTCAACAACGTCGATGAGAATGAACTCCGTGTTGTCGTCAACGCACAACTCGGTAAGTGAGATCCTTTCCAGAGTGAGTTCGCTTCAGAACAAATCGATAGAGGTGAGAGGGTCCAACTGAATGTCTCTACTTACGCTACCGGAACAAATCGATAGGGGTGGGTCTGCCGTACTATTTGGACTTTCGTTGCACCGCAAAACCTGCTACAAGAACTGATCGTCCACAGTGAGTCCAACAGTTATTCGCCAGCAACAGAGCCTTGCCCTTCAGAACGGGGAGAATGCCGATAGTCCGTTATCTCTCCAGATCGTATCCCCACTCTCGAAGCACTGTTGCGACGAGTCCGGGATTTCGCTGTGCAACGATCATCGCCGCCTCCCTGTAATCGGACTTATAGACGTTCTCACCGAGTGTTTCCTCAAGTGTTGTTTGCAACTCTCCTTCAGCCTCGATGACGTCCTCTCGAAGGAAGTATGGCACCTGTTCGCGTCCCTCATTTACTTTTTCCCGGCGGAGTTTGTACGGGATTGACTCCATGCGCGGTCGATCAACCGTTTTTGCCTTATCTGCCGGGGACTGTTCTTCATTTCCGATTCGTTCTGCACTCGATTCGCTGGGGGCCGTTCCCCCGTGGTTTCGCTCTCGGCGGTCCGACTGTTTGGGTTCGCTTTCGCCATCGTCGTAGCCCGCATCGCGCGAGCCCGATTTGAGTCCCATCAGGCGATAACCTCCTTGGTTTCGAGTCCGACCTCGGCTTCGAGGTGGCGAGCGAGTTCGTCGAACTGCTCTAAGGTGTGAAGTTCGTAGTCACGCTTTCGGCTTCGATGCTGTTCGATATACGTGTACGGACTGCACTGCTGTTTCCAACAGCCCTCCATGAGCGAGCCGCGCTCGCCGATCACGACGGGAACCGAAAATCCGCTCTCTCGAAGTTCTTCAAGGATTTCTTCTTGATCACGCGTGTCTTTATACCCGATCGGGACGACCGCGAGAACGCCAACATCGACGTCGACGCTTGCTTCGAGACCACCGACGAGATTGTCGAGACCGTCGATCGACTCTTGACCCTTCGCCGTGGCCTCAAACGGAATGACGACGTTGCGAACGGCAACGAGTGCGTTATAGAGTAACGGGCCGGCCTTCCCAGCTGAATCGATGATGACGACATCATAGCGTCCGTGAACATCCGCTTCGTTCAAAACACGATGGAGCTGGTGATACATACTGTAGGATTCACCGAGTTTCTCCGCCTGGTCTTTTTCGTTTAGGAGGAACTCATGAACATCTTCGAGCATGTTGTGAGATGGAACGAGATCGACACCATGTTCGACGCTGTGGGTGAGATCAGCGAAGGTTCCCTTGGGCCGTCCGACGAGATGCCGAACGAGGTTGTCGGTGGTCGGATCCCCACGGTTGTACTCGGGCCCGAAGAGATAGCTCAGGCTCCCGTTCTGTGTGTCCAGGTCGATCGCAAGGACATCGTTGCCTGCCCGAGCGTGACTGACGGCGAGCGTCGCTGCCGTCGTTGTCTTTCCTACCCCACCTGCTTCCGACACAGGAGCATACGTCAACATACGTGTGTAGTTGTAGAGCGTGTGTATAAAACTTAGTCAGACAAGGTAGCTACGCCGCTCAACTATATCACATAGCTATACTCTATGACTATACCATATAGTTATACTCTATGATTGTATCACATGGCTATACTTCATAGCGTATTTTATTAACGGAACATCACAAGCATAACCACATACACAGGCCGATCCGTAATGGGAAGTACAGCTAAAATTCACAGTCAGTTGTAGGGATTGGCAGCTATTTTCATAGAGTACGCGGGACGTTACTGTTCACGTTGCTCGGTAGCCTTATCACGCCGAAACGGGATAGAGTTGTAATTCGTTTTCTGATACTTCATGCCGCGCTTCGGCCTTCTCTCGGACTCTTACCAACAATTTTAATACAGTATGGTTCCAATTGTTGGTAAGAAAATGAGCCGAACGACTGATGTCGACACGCCCGAACCCGCCCCACCTACTGACGTCGCGACATACGTTTATGAACCGATCGTACGTCAAGATAACGAGACGCTGCGAGAAATTGCCGCGTGGTGTAACGACCTCGCCGATCACCGCGAAGCGCAACCGATCGAGGCCGACCTCGATGAGGGCGATACGATGGTCGACGTTGAGAAGAACGAGGTTGGAGAGGGCCTGATCGTCTCGAAACTTCAGCAGTGCGGAAAAGACTGCGGTGGCTGTCCACACGGTCCCTACGACTGGCGTGTCACCGGGTCGGGAACCGATCGCAACTGGGAGTGCCTCGGGCGAACCGACGAGCGCTGACTGCGTTCTTACCAACAGTTTAAACGCCGTGTTCCTCAAAATCGTTGGTAAGAAGCACCGAAACACCGGGGCCAAGAGGATCACCCGCTTCTGCCGCGTCCGGACAGCTGCTATTGGGACATCCCGTTGATGCGACGTTGCTCGATGTCGATGACGAAGAATCAGTCGATGACGGCGAGATCGGTGAGATTGCCGTCTTGGTCGACCCGCTGGGGATTTCGACGGCTACTACGGGAAACTCTACCTCGAAGAGCAGACCCTTGGATGATTACTATCGGACCGGCGAGACCCTGTTCGGTAATTGATCGTGGTTCATGATCGGGTCGCCGTCTGCTGATTCTATGAACGAATGAGACGGCAAAAGTGGCCGGCAGTAGCAGTTTAAGTATGTCCTCTCAAACTGCCTCGCCGGCCGATGTGTTGGATGACACGCCGGTTGCAAAGGTGCTCCGATCGGCAAAGCGCCGCGTCATCGCGGCGCTTGACCTCGATTTTCTCGATGAGTGGATGGACAACGGTCCCGGACGAAATCCGAAGTACGACCGATCACAGATGCTCCGCGGGCTGCTGCTCTGTACGGCCGAAGTCAAGTTCCAGTTCCGCGAACTCGAGGAATGTTTCGACTCGATGATCGGGCGTCTCATCTGCGAGTTCGACGATGAGACGCCCGTCCTCAGCACTATCTGGGAGTGTTGGAACAGGCTCCAACCCTACATTCAGCGCGTCTTCGACCGAATCGTGCAGTTGCTCGATTCGGTCGGCCTCTATGGCGATCGCTTCGCATTCGATTCAACGCATCTCCCGTGTTCACGCACCGATCCTGACGGTGTGTGGATGTGGGAATCAGCTTCCGAGGAGTGGGTCTACGGCTACGGATTGCTCGTCGCGGTCGACTGCGCCAGCGATCTCCCCGCTGGCGCAGTCGTGGTCCAGCGTAAACAACACCCAGAAACCGCGACGCTCGAATGCTTCGAGCGTCTCATCGTCAACACGGACGTCACGACTGTTCTCGGCGATTCGGCGTTTGATACGCTGGAGTTTCACGACCGGTGTGTAGACCGGCAGATCCTGCCGGTCTGCACGTACAACCCGCGGAATACTGCCGATCCGCTCGACATCGTGTTCCGGATCGAAGCATTTGCCGAAGAGAGCGATATCCAGCTCGACCGTACTGCACTACAGGACGCGTTCGACGGCAGAATCGCCGTCGAACGCTTTTTCAGCACGGCCAAAGAGGACGACCGCCGCCTCAGCTTCCGCGTACAAGGCCGTCAGCGGGTAGAAACACACGTCGGTCTGGTGCTGATCGACCGCCTCCTCACCGCACTAGCGAACCGCCTCGACAACCCAACCGCCAACCTCAGGAAAGCGAAGCCGTGGTAATTACCGAACAGGGTCATCGGACCGGCGATCTTGCTACACGTGATGAGGGCGGATATTTCTTCTTCGAAGGTCGCGCCGATGACATCATCATCCCCTCTAGCTACCGGATCGGGCCGTTCGAGGTTGAGGATGCACTCGTCGATCACGAGGCCGTTACCGAGGCCGCCGCAGTCGCCAGCCTCCACGACGAGCGCGGGACTGTGGTCAAAGCATAACGATCATCTCCTTGAACATCACGGCGAGTTGTTTCAGAAATCACCATTCACCTGATTCAGAGGTAGTCGATTAGCAATTACTGCCGAGGTGCCTTTGCTTCACGTACCTCATTTCCTTCCCGCACCATGCCAGGGCAGTTCGGACAAACGCGTACGGTGTTCATCCCAGTCGGAGCGAACACACGCACGTACTGCTCGGTGACGAACTCTCCACAATTCAGACAATCTGGCATAGTAGAGTCCGCTAACCCCCAGAACTTCATTCTATCGCCCCGACCTCGAAATTTGTGTTGCGGATGAACGTTCGAGATGCTGGAGAGTGCGGATGAGCTGAATGATATCTGGGGTTACTGCGTGCCGGAAACAGATTTCCCACTTTCCGTTGTTGATTGATAACCTTATGTAGCGCTCGATAGTCCTCTATGCCTTCGATTGTACACAAGGCGAGAGCGCGACACAGAGACGGTCGCCTGCTCGGAATCGGTCTGGACGCAAGCAGCTTTCTCCGAGATTGTATGTGATCTGAGTTAGCGGTACAATGCCTTCTTCGCACGGTTTTCGATAGTTCGAAGCATGAGTCGTGCTGGATAGCTCACTCGTTATCTGTATATCGATATATTTTACTGGTAGAACAACCATATTAGAGACATGTGTGATCTGACTGGCTTCCAGCGCGACCTGCTGTATGTCACCGCCAGCGAGGACGAACCGAACGGCCTCGAGCTCAAAGAGGAACTCGAAGGGTACTACGAGAAGGAGATCCACCACGGACGACTCTACCCGAACCTCGACACGCTCGTCGACAAAGGACTGCTCGAAAAAGGTGAACTCGACAAACGAACGAACTACTATCAGGTAACCCAGCGTGGACAGCGCGAAATCGAGGCCCGCCGAGAGTGGGAAGACCAATACGTCTCGCCAGAAACGTGAAGTCATGCGTAGTGTTACAATCTCTCGGACACGTGCTTTCGGAAGCGGTTGCTCGGGAACAGCAATGACCGGTGACGGCGGCGAGGACGCCTAATGGTCGAGATCCCCGATCGGCTGGCATGTCTGTTCACCGATTCAGTCACCGAGACGGGCGATTCCTACACGATTGAGGTTCCAAAGGAGGAGTTCGACGTGGGAGCGATTACGGCCGGCGAGACCTATCGAGTAGTGATCCTCGAGGATGCAGCGCCCGCGGGAAGCGACGACCAGCAGGACCCATCGACGAATTCGGCAACTTCAGCGACTTCGAAGCCACCCGTGTCTGAAGGAGCGATCCGCGAGGTGACCATCGAGTCGTTGGGCGATCAGGGTGATGGAATAGCGAAGACCGATCGTGGATACGTGCTGATCGTACCGGGAGCGCGTCCCGGCGACGAAGTGACCGTCGAGATCACTGAAGTCCGCGAGAACGTCGCGTTCGCAGAGGTTCGATCAGGTCGAGATCAGGGCGAGATGTCTGAAGGCCAGTAACTCCCTTTCAACCGAAGAGGGCAGTATTTGTCGAGAGAAACCGACAGACGCAGGTACATTTATCACTGTATCTGTAGTGTGTTCACCCGGAACAACTCATGACCAGCACGTCAGACGACCACCGAAACTTCGCACTGCGCGAGGAGACCGGGGAGGAAACGAGCGTTTTCTCCGGGCAGACGCCACGACAGGCGGCACTCAAAGCCGCTCGGCGACTCGACCCAGCCGATAGCGAAGCCCAAGCGAGCCGAGAGAGGTTTCGTCTGCGGGAGAAGGGAACGAAGAAACTCCACATTTACGATGGATGGGCGTGGCGTGAGCAAGCACCCGAGGACAAACCCGACTGGATGCCCGAGACGATCACTGAAGCGAACGTCTCGAAAGACGGCATCGAGTATCTCGACGAGCTGTAAACACAGCGGACGGATACAGATTCATATACAGCCAGCTGAAACTCCCTGCATGAACGAAGAGCGGCGACTGCCGCCGTTCGCTGAAGACACGCTTGCGCTGCTGACCGACGCGGCGGGTGGGTCTGGCGAGAAGCTTGCGAAAGACGAGGCTCTCGAAGTGATTCGGGCCGACGAGCGCTTTGGGGAAGCCGACGCCCAAGCAGCGCTGACCGAACTCGAAAGCCGTGGCCATATCTACTATGTCGATGAGGCCGTCCGAATCACACCGACCGACGAGTGAGTGGAAACTTGCCGAGACACAGCCAGCAGGTCGTCTCTGGCGGAATTTCACTTTCAGTCCGCTTGGAAAGCTTCTATCATCGTCCGGTGGATAGCTGAATATCGAGGGACGGAACGGGTCCGGACCTCGAACAAGCGTGTCACACGCTCCTTCCCTTTCATGATACAGATGATCAGACGGATATTCTCGCGAACGACAGAGGAGTCGATCGTTGAGTGCCGTCACTGCGGTGCGAACGTCGAGCCGGAGGCCGATTTCTGCCCGGGATGCGGATCAACCGAGATCGCGTCCTATGAAATTGCTTCATGAACTGGGAGGAGCTGCTTCGTCCCGCCCGTCCCGTGCCCGTCCACAGCGACGTGGTGTGAGGGGTGAACCGCGCCAGAGAGCCGGGTTTTTCACTCGAAATCCGGTCTGTCGCCCACGACTCTTTAGACAGTGACGTTCTGAGTGGTGCCTATGGCGATTCCGTTCGGCGCGACGTGGGGGACGCTGATCGAGCGGTGTGAGGAACTGCCCGCCGACGCGACGTTGATCACGTCGTTGGCGTCGAAGCGATTCCAGATCACCGATGTTCAGGACCAGCGAATCATCATCGAGGACGTCGATTCGGGTGACTCACAACCGTTGCAACGCGAGCAGTTCGCAGCGCTCGCTGAGCACACACGCGAGGCCGTCGACGGCTACGAACTCGAACGTCTCCCACCGAAAGCAGAGCCCTACGCGGCGGTGCTTGCACTCCACCCGCGCTACGTCCTCGACGAGCGTGAGAACACGCTGACCGAGCTCGATGAGGCAGATGAAAGCGCCGTACTGGATGATTCACCCCACTTGTCGATGGCCGCGGGTTCGGACGACGAACAGGACAGCGGGCGCGAGGAGCCCGAGATCGACGTCTATTCGGATATGCTATTGTTGATCGACGCGCTCGAACGCGAGGACATGAGCGCTCTCGAAAGCGTCGAGACGCCCGTGCTGGTGAACCTCTACACCTTGTTATCGGATGTCCAACGCAACGCCAACGACCTGCGACAGGACGTGACTGACGTTCTCTTGGAACGCGTCGGGCACGACCGCCCGCTGCACGGCCAGTACGGGTCGATCCAGCGGACGACGCGCCGAAACCGCTCACTCAAAGACGACGAGGCAGTGCTCGACGCGTTCGCTGAGACTGGTATCGATCGCGAGCAACTGCTCGGTGTCGACCGGAGCAAGGTCGAGGAAGCACTGGATGTCGTCCCAATGCCCGAGTCGGCCGTTTACGATGTTTCCGAGAGCGAGTACGTCCGGAAAGCCGAGGTGGACGAAGAGCGTAAGGAGACGCGCTTGCAGGGGCTCAAAGACCGGCTGGCGGTGAGCGACGATCCCGAGGCGGAGGTGCTTCGTCAAGAGGTCGATCGGCTGGAACAGGAGATCGAGGACCTCACCGAGTTTGCGCCGGGCAGTACGTTCGACGTTCAAGCGGAAGGGGGTTGAATGGGGGATGGGTGCCACCGGACGCGACTGGATCATCGACGACCGTACCCGCTCATGCGGGCAGTGTGGCTCCGAGTATCGCTCGCTCTCCCAGCACTGGACCAAAGCCCGTGACTGCGACCACCGACCGCTCTCGGACCACCAGCACGAGACTGTTCGGGGATTGCTCCTCGGTGATGGCTCTCTCGGTGGACGTGAGTCGCCGAATCTCCGTGTCGAGTCAGTCCGCCGCGCTCACATCGAGTGGCTACACGGCGAACTCGGATGGCTCTCGCGTGGCGTCTCCCGGTATCACAAGGACGGTGCGCGGGTCTACCGTCTCCAAACCATGTCTCATCCCGAGCTCGGAGAGTATCTGTCGTGGCGCTCGGCACCGCCAGAGTCGGGGTGGCGGCTCACACGCCAAGCCGCGCGCGTCTGGTACGCCTGCGATGGGTCGCTGTCGCCGGCGGGACGCGACGGCGGAACCGCCCAAATATCGCTCGCGGCGATGGACGAGCGGAAACGTCACGCGCTCGTGGCTGCCCTCGACCGAGCGGGCTTCACAGCGTCCTCATGGCGTCGTCGGGTCGGTCTCTCGGCAGCGGCGGTCGGTGAGTGGCTGGAATGGGTAGGTGAGCCGACGCCCGGCAGCGAGCACAAATGGCGGCTCGATACATTGCGTTCCGAGTGAAATTCCTGCCGCTAGATGGTGGTTTCTTCCTGACGAATGCACTGCTTCGCCGAAATCGACGCCCACAACTGATCCGACAACCCCACGGTCCACAGAGATGACGGGCGGACTGGCTGTATCTATCGCTCCGGATCAGCATCCGTTTCTGCCTCTGATTCGGAGGGACGTTGCGAGAGCCGGTCGAATCGCGATTGGGAATGCTCTGTACGCTGGGCAGTCTCCTCAGCTTTGTAGGTCGCGTTCCGTACCTCCCCATCCTCGACGCTCACGTACAGAATCGCGTCTTGGTGGCAACCATTCTCCGGTAGTTCTGTCTGTGGGAGAGGGATGTCGTCAACCGTTTCGCCGTCGCGTTCGAGCAACAGCACGGCGAGGTCTCCTTCGAAGCGGTCAACCACTGCCGTGTACTTGCCGTCGGCTGGCATCGTTCAGTAGTCCTCCTTGATGACGGGCTTGCCTTGGTCGTTTGTGACGATAATCGTATCGCCGCCATTGTTCCAGATCGCCGACCCGGAACCCCAGTAGAGATCGGTGTCGGTGCTGGTCCCATCGCCGGTGTGCAGCGTAATCGTCTCACCAGCCCCGAGAACGGTGTTCGAGGGAATCGTGTACTCGTGGTCGGCCGCATCCGCGACGGTCCACCCTGAGAGGTCGAGGTTTTCACTCCCGGTGTTTTCGAAGACGATGTACTCGTCGTTGAGGTTGTTGCTCTCATCGCCCTCGGCATCCGCGTGGATTTCGGCGACAGCTAATGATCTGGCAGTGGCGGATGTCTCAGTCGGTGTTGGCGTACTCTCGGTCTCGGTGGTTGTCTGAGTTACTGTTGGCGTTGAGGTCGGAGCCGGGGTTTGGGTTGGCTCCGTGCTGACAGTGATCGTTGTGCGTTGTTCGACCGGGGTATCGGAGCCGGGTTCGACCGGTTCTCCATTGCGGAGCGAGTTGGGGTCGGTGGGCGCAGTCTGCTGGGTGGCGATGGAGATCGTTTCGCCATCGCTGCTCATGACGATGTTCCCGTGGGTGGCAGTCCAGTAGGCGTCTATGTTACGATCTGCGAGCCGTTGGAGTGCTTCCTCGGCAGGATGGCCGTATTGTGAGTCATACGCACTGGAGATGACCGCCACCTGTGGCTGAACAGCATCGAGAAACGGCCCGGTATTGCTGCCGGCACTACCATGATGAGCCGATTTGAGAATGGTCGACTGGAGACCGCCACCATATTCGTCGACGAGGTAGCTCTCACCGTCCGCCTCGACGTCTCCGGGGAGCATGAAGCTCGTCTGGCCAAGTGTGAGTCGGAGGACGATGCTGTTTTCGTTGCGCTGCTCGCTGTCGAGATACGGTTCGGGCGGAGCGAGGACCTCAGTGTTCACACCTTCAAAGGGGATAGAATCACCAGCACGGGTTTCGTAGAGTTGAACACCGTGTTTCTCAACGGCATCGAGATACTCTTGATAGGTCTGCGAATTGGAGGCGAGACCGGGATCGTAGACCGCACCGATGCCGTTGGCTTGGGTTTCGTAGTAGTCGATAACGGCTTCGTGGCCACCGATATGATCGGCATCGGCATGAGTGGTTACCAAATAGTCGATACGGTTGATATCGTGCTGGCGGAGATAGTCGAGGACGATTTCGCCATCATCGGTATAATCGCCCGTGTCGATGAGCATGGTTTCGTTGGTTGGCCCGATAATGAGGGTGGCGTCACCCTGTCCGACATTGATGTAGTGGATGTCAAGCGTCCCTTCTGGAGAGGCGTTCGATTGTGTGGCGGCGGCAGCAGTCGTGGTGGTGTCTCCGTCCGAGGGTACGCTTGTGGTGTCGGCGTTGGAAGGTGTTTGTGTTCCGCTGTGTGTGGCTGCTGTGCCGGCTGTGGGTTCCGTCTGTATAGAGGCAGTAGTTAGGTCGGTGCCAGCGGTCGCTGCGGTTTGAGTACCACCGGGAGTACCGGCACAGCCAGCGAGAACGACGAGGATGCCGAGGAGAAATACGGCAAGTGTGCGGCGGTTCATGGTCGGCTCACACGGGTATCTCGGCTCATAGTGGATATGTTGTTCACAGAGTGCAGCGTAATAAACGGTTGGGGAGGGTTTTGTTGTTGGTGGAATGGACTGTTTTGATCTCTGGTTGCGTTCATTTCTGCTGTTCACCGGCGGTGCCGAACGCTGAGTGCAGAGGCCAAGTGAATTGTTACCAAGGTTTATTGGCAGTGGTACATAACTTCAATCGGTTCACATGGACGCAGACATCGAGACGCTGGCGCGGCATCCGATGGAATCGGACGACTGGATAGTGACGGTACTGATCGGGGGAATCGCGTTGTTGTTCTCGTTTCTCATCATTCCGTGGTTCATCGTGTCGGGATACTTGGTCCGGGCGATCCGCGCGGGGATGGAGCGGGCCGAGCAGCCGCCCGTGTTCGACGAGTGGGGTGACTTGCTGAGAGAGGGAGTTGTGGCGGGTATCATCGGGTTCATCTATCAGCTCATCCCGCTGGTCGTGTTCGGCGTGTTCGTTGGTGGATCGTTTCTGGCTCTGCTCACGGGGTCGGATGCAGGGGCCGGTCTCGGATTCCTCGGATTCTTCGGAGGGTTGTTTATCTGGTGGATTCTTGCCCTCGTGTTTGGGTATGTCGGCTTCGCAGGGGTTGCCAACTATGTGAGGGAAGGCACGTTCGGTGCGGGGTTCGATTTCGGCGTTATCTCCGATGTCGTCACTTCGCGTGAGTATTTGATCGCATGGGCCTACGTCATCGGTCTGAATCTCGTGGTGGGAATCGTCGTGACCGTCCTCAACATCGTCCCCATCCTTGGGGGCATCGTGGGAGTGTTCGTCGGGTTTTACGCGCTCATCATTGCCGCGTGGCTGTGGGGAGACGGATTCGCGGCGGCAGCCGATGGGCGGCGTGTGCGCGAGGGTTCCCCGCCCGAGGACCCCTCTGCCGGCTTCGGTCAGTTTGAGTCGTAGTCGGATGGAGGAGCACTCATCGTCATGAGGATATCTGAGATGAGTACGGTGAGTATACCCTCGGCCGAAAGTTTCGATAACCTTCAGCAACAAGCCAGAGCATGACGAAATCCGGAAACAAGATTTCCGGTTTGACGAAAGAACGAGTCCGCGAGCAACTCGCGGACGAGGCTGATCCGAAGGCAATCAAGCGTCTTACCGCTGCACGCGAGTACTTAGAAGGACTTTCTCCAGAAGCAATCGAAGAGAAGTACGGCTGGCACCATCAGACCGTCTACAACTGGTTGAATCGCTTCGAAGAGCGCGGCTTCGACGCCGCGCTCTACGATAAATCTCGTCCCGGGCGACCGTCCGAACTTAGCGACGACCAGTTCGAACGGTTCACCGCTGTACTCCATGAACCTCCTGAAGAAGCTGGATACGACGACCCAGCGTGGGGTACAGCTCTCGCCCAACACTACCTCATTGAGGCGTTCGATATCGCTTTCTCCCGCCGTCACACTCGCCGACTCATGCACAAGGCCGGGGTCTCACCGAAGAGACCCCGGCCGGAGCCGGCCTCTGCCAACGAAGACGAGCGCGAGAAGTTCGAAGAGACAGTCGAAAAAAGTAGGCCACCGTGACGAGGACGCCACGGTTGTCACGATCGACCAGACGCGGAAGGCGGTTGGAGCGGACCTCTATGCAGCATGGTATCCCGTAGGCGAGAGGCCGACCGTGGGCGTGTCGGCCTCTCGCGAGGGTGTGAATCTGCTGGGAGCAGTCACTGAATATGGTGAGACGACAGTGCTGGAGTGCAGCGGATCGTTCACCGGGAAGGTGACGATCCGCTTTTTGGAGCATCTCCAAACGGAGTTCGGCGAGAAGTTGGTTGTACTGTTGGATCAGGCGACGTACTTCACCGCTGCGGCGGTGAAGGACTTCGCCGCCGATGAATCGATCGAACTGGTGTATTTCCCGACCGGCTCGCCGGATTTGAACCCAACTGAAGAATACTGGCGACGACTCAAACTCGCCTTAGCAAACCGCTACTTCGGCAGTTGTGCCGAAATCCGATCAGCAGTCTGGACAGCACTCAAATCGATTAGTCCACCAGGTGTCTATCAATATCTATGTCTTTGAGTATATGCAGTATACGAACCCGACGAAAGCGAGTATGTGAGGAAGGCCGAGGTGGACGAGGAACTCAATGAGACGCGGCTTCAGAGACTCAAAGTCCGACTGGCGATCAGCGACGATCCAGAGGCCGAAGTCCTGTGTCAAGAGGCCGAACAGTGAGAGCAGGAGATCGCGAACTTGACGGAGTTTTCACCGGGAAAGCGTGTTCAACGAGCAAGCGGAAAGCGGGTAGACGGTTCATCGGATGACGACTACCGTTCGTTCCATCTGCCACCAGGCATAGCGTGATGAATTCACATTCACCACGCTTCGATAGGATATAAGTGCGCATGAGTGCGAGTAGAGCCTGCATGACGAATCTCATCGTCAAAGCGGCAGTCAAAGACCAGCTCGCAGACCAGAATGTCTCGTCGGACTTCTACGACGCCCTCGATGGCGAAGTCGCGGACCTGCTTGCGGATGCTGCACAGCGTGCGGCGGACAACGACCGCAAAACGGTCCAGTCGCGCGATCTCTGAGCAGGAACTGTCGAGACGGCACTTCTCTCAACTCCGCTAGTCGGTTCCAGAGTGAGATCAACCGTCTGATCGCATCACCCCACCAGAGTGAGATTCTCGCCGCGTGAGGGTTCTTTGGGGTCTGACCACTCCGTCTGAGAGCAGTCGACCCCCCGCTGGCCGGTGCCGAGCGCGATGTCGTCCGGCGTGACACCCGTCCCCGAGGTGAGAGCGGGAGTATTATATGTCTCTCTTGTGACCAGTGACTCATGCCGCTTGATGAGTCGGACTGGGAGCAGTTGGGGCCAAGCAAGTCACAGATAGCGATCATGCGCGATTTCCTCGAAGACAACGCACCGAAGGCGTACACGTTGGAAGAAATCGCCGACGAGACCGAAGTCGTCATGGCCTCAAGCAGCGGGGGACAGATCTCCATGAGCAGTACTGAGCGAGGTCTCGCGCAGGCAATCGGGCGAGTCTACCTCGAACTGTTGGCTGAGCCGTTAGTCGAAGATGCTAACGTCGAACGCCGCGCCGACAGTAGCGGTGTCGAGTATTATCGGTATAACACCGAGTAGGACGCTCGCGTCGGCCATCCCGAGCAGGCGATAGCTTCGGGACCCCGCTGGATACTGTGTGAGACGGTGTTTTCGGTGGCGACATCGGATATCTGCTCGCCTTGCTGACCCGGACTACTGGCTCATCTCGCCTGTCGTGTCGAGTTTCATCTCGGCGAGTTTGGTGCTCACCGCGTCGATCCGTCCGTCGAGTTCGTCAACGAATGCACTCGTCTGGTCGGTCGTGGTCGCGCCTTGGCTGGTCGGCTCGATCAGGCTTTCTTCTTCGAGCACACGCAATGAGTAGCGGATTTTGTGATGGGCGTAGCCGGTTTCATTCGACATCTTCACGATGCCGATCGGTTCGTTGTCGATGACCATCCGCAGCACCTGTAGATGCCGTTCCAGCATATCGGCCTCTTTCTCCAATCGATCTATCATGGCGTCTGTTATCTCATTTCGTATAAAGTAAATCTTGTTATCGAAGAACGAACCGAGGAAGCGCGTCGCCAGTGGTATCGATGGATATGAGGGCTATTCCTCTGCTGAATCGACGTTTCGAGAACCGATATATTTTCCCGTGAGAATGACCAATAGTAGGATATGTACGACCTGACTGGGTTCCAGCGCGACGTGCTGTACGCGATTGCAGGACAGGACGAGCCGAAAGGGCTCGCGATCAAGGACGAACTTGACAACTACTACGAAAGTGAAATCAACCACGGCCGACTCTACCCGAACCTCGACGAACTGGTCGAGAAAGGGCTGGTTGAGAAGGGCGAACGCGACAAGCGGACCAACTACTACAGGATTACTCAGCGTGGCCGCCGCGAGATCGACGCTCGCCGCGAGTGGGAAGACCAGTACGTGGCTGTCAAGGCTTAGGCCGGCTGTCTGACACAGCTACAGAAACGAGTTAACGCCTGCTGTCGGCCGGTGGTTTGGTTGCGTCAGTCGGGTGGTTACTGTCGGCGATCTTCTTGCCGACACTCTTTGCAGAGAATCCGCCTGTCAGTGAGGGTTCCGACGCGCAGTACATCGGGTTTGTCCTCACCGCATTCCTCGCATGCGCCCCAGCCACTACTGAGGGCGAGGATGTCGTCCGTATTGGTCATGGTCGGTATTTGAGCGTATCGTCATTCTCAGTGGAGTCGCTTTCGGTGGTTTCTGGATTGCCAGCGCTGAAACGCCCCGGCGTGATCCGGCGACACCTCTGTTCAGAGTCACGGCGTAAGTCCCACTTCGCCACCTCAACCAGGGATTCATGTTCACTTTCAGATCCCTTTCCGGGCTTTTTTGCTTGAGAGTGGCGAACAGCCAGTGTCTCCCATCGAACACACGCGGAGGCAGAGACCAAACCATGCCCGATGTACATTCACATGCCGAAGAGATCCACGAGCAGTTCGCCGACCAGATGGACATCACTGTCGAGGAGGTCGAAGAGCGCCTCGACACGCTCGTCAACGAGTATCAAGTGCCGATCGACGAAGCGCGCCGCAGCGTCACCAGCAGTTACTACGATGAAGCCGATGCCGATCCGGAATCGATGGGTGATGCGAACGAACAGCGCGAGATCGGCAGTATCAACACAGCGGAAGAATGGATCGACATCACCGCGAAAGTGGTTGAACTGTGGGAGCCACGGAGTGATTCGATCGCACAGGTTGGTCTGATAGGCGACGAAACTGGGCGCATCAAGTTCACTGCGTGGGCGAAATCCGATCTTCCCAGCATCGAAGAGGGTTCGGTGTACCAACTCGGGAATGTCGTCACCGACGAGTATCAGGGCCAGTATTCGGTAAAACTCAATCGGACGACGACCATCGAGGAGGTAGACGAGGAGATCGAAGTCGGCGACAACTCGACTGAGGTCGAGGGTGCGCTGGTGGATATCCAGAGTGGGAGTGGGCTGATCAAGCGCTGTCCGGAAGAGGATTGTACGCGCGTGCTCCAGAACGGGCGGTGTTCCGAGCACGGCGAGGTCGACGGGGAGTTCGATCTCCGGATCAAGGGCGTTCTCGATAGCGGGACCGAGGTTCACGAAGTGATCTTCAACCGGGAGATGACCGAGGAGTTCGCCGATATTACGCTTGCGGAGGCCAAAGAGCGTGCGATGGACGCGCTGGATACGACAGTTGTGGCCGACGATATTAGTGAGGACGTACTCGGGCAGTACTATCGAGTTAGTGGGCCAGAGCTCGGCCGATACGTGCTGGTCAATGAGTACGAGAAGCTCGGTGCGCGGATGGATTCTGAAGAAGTGCTGATCACAGCGAGGTCGCTATAGATGAGCACCAGTCCAGACATGAGTGAGTCGACGGGACGGGAGGTCGCCAAGCGATTGTTCGCCCGGGAGTTCAACGACGCGACATATACGTTCAAAGAATCGGAGGATGAACTCGCACCGAATTATACGCTGTTGCCGACGGGTGATCGGGTTAACCGACTGTTTTTCGCGGGGACGTTGACCGAGACCGAGGACGTCGGCTCCGACAGCGAATACTGGCAGGGACGAGTGGTCGATCCCACGGGAACGTTCTACGTCTACGCGGGGCAGTACCAGCCCGAGGCCGCGAGCACGCTCCGACAGATCGAGACGCCGACGTATGTGACGGTGGTCGGGAAACCCCGGAGCTACGAAACCGATGAGGGCGACACGAACGTCGCCGTGCGGCCGGAATCGATCAGCCAAGTCGAGGAATCGACCCGCAACCGGTGGGTAGTCGAAACGGCCGATCAGACGATCGACCGTCTCCAAGCGTTCGATGAGGAGATCAACGACTACGCGCAGATGGCACGCGACGAGTACGGTGAGCGGCTTGCTCCGTATCGGGAGGCGGCCATCGAAGCGCTGGAAAGTCTCGATGCTACCGATGCCGACGACTCTGTGAGTGCGTCCACGACTGAGCCAGAGTCGGAGGCTGCAGGTAACGACCCACTCGACAGCGATCCCGCCCCGACTGAAACTGACGACTCTCCAACTGAGAGTGACGGGAGCATTGGAACTGACGAACGCGCCGAGAACGAGCAGAGCAGCTCTGGCGACGTTACAGACGGTGAGGAGCCGTCAGAGGGTACTGGACTTGGCGAATACGACTGAAGGATAGGTCTCATCGGTGGTTCGGAATTGCTGAGTGGGTGTTTCAAGAGAGCTGTGCAGAAAATAGTCGTTTGTGTGTTCCTGACGCATTTATTCGCATTGTACATTGATAATATGATGCAGAAGATGGATAAGGTTTCAATAACTACTACTATTCTATGACAAGCACTTCGGAACAAGGAGGACAATCGGTCACTGAAAACCTTCGGGTGATATTTACTGAGGCGAGTGGAGTGGTGAATGCAATGGGATTCGACGAGGACGCGACGCGGGATCTCGTCGAGATGCTCGCCGAGAGCGAGGAACCGTCGCAAGTGCGCTTACTCGTTGACGATGACGTGTTAAAATGGCTAAGAGACGATTTCATGCTGGCGAGTACGGCAGCGGAGCTGCTCGAAGCGGATGTTCTGGAATGGCGAGCCGCTGCTGGGCGGCTGGATGATACACTGTTGGTGACTGAGGAGATGGTCGTCTCGCTGCTTACGCCGACTGAAGAGGAGAGCGCTGCGCTGGCGACCGACGACGAGGAATTTGTCGCGGCCGTGCGCGAGCGCTGGAATGGCCACTGGGAAGAGGGCGAGCAGTTCGATCTCCGGACGCCGGCATACTCACGCGTGCTCGACACATTCGCCGATGAGTTCGGCTCGGCGGTAGAGTCGGACTTTGGGACAGTGCTGGAATCGGCTGCGGATATGGATGCAGATGGCTGGCTGGATGAGGTGGCAGTGGCCCTACTCGTCGCGGCCAAACACGGGCAGTTGCTCTACGATATTTCGCGCTGGGGTGAGGATGCGGGTGTCGCGAGCAAGGCGACGTTCTCGCGCAAGAAGACCCAGCTCGAAGAACAGGGACTCCTGGAGACGGAGAAAGTGCCGATCGACGTGGGACGGCCGCGGTTGCGTCTGCTGCTGGGTGACGAGCGTCTCCGAGAAGCAGACACGGAAGAGCTGGCGAGTGTCGCACACGAGATGCTCTCGGCGGCTCCAGCCTAATCACCGTTGAGTAGCCAGCTGATAGTCGCCAGCAGCGACGAAGTGTGCCAGCGTGGCGTCGGGCAAAGTGGTGGCTGCTGGGGACACCTGACGACGAGTGAGTGATGGCATTGAGCTGCCGTCGGCAACCTTCGCCGGAAGCACTGGCTGAGTTAATAGAATCTTTGACGAGAATCGGTATAGTGCAGGGGGCGTGTCACGGAGTGATACGTGATGCAGACCGCAAACACACAAAGCTTATTCCAAACTCGTCAAGAAATCAAGCGCGCATAGGGGTGCGTTCTGGCATCATTTCCGCGCGTGGCACTCAACGCACCCCTGTGGGCTTGAGATTTCCAGTCGACTATGACTTCTGCGGGAACATTTTGTGCCTGAACGTCGGTGGTATGTGTCCGGTACTGCGGGGGCATGTGGGTGAACCTCCCTTGTTTCGGCTGTAACCCGGCCTGTGGGCGGGTAAGCATCTTCGTCCCACCCACCAACTGAAAACAGTCACTCCTCTCGTTGCAGGGGGGAGGAGATGGAGTGCTTCGATAATGGCTGATATCACGATGAGCAGACATCGATTATCGCTGTTCGTGAGGTCACGTCTAGGCCAAGAGAACTATGAAGGATTTCAGACAGCAGTGTTTGGGTCTGGGTCCGTCTCCTGTTCGGGTTGGCCTTCGCGACGGAGTTGGCGGTACGCATCAGTGAGTACAGCCATCAGATAGACAACCAAAATAGTTGAGAGAATACCCGTCACGACCTGTGAGACGATCGACGCAGGTGGCATGACGAGTCCGAGGACTATTGAGAGAATCATGTACGCGATGAAGACAGCGACGTACAGTCCGAGCAATCGCCATCGATTGCCCGACGCGAGGCTCCAGCTGTTTTTCATCGCGCTGAAGAAATTCTCGTCTTCATCAGCGATGTAGATCACGGTGAACAACAAGCTCACCGTCAAGAACAGTCCTGGGATTATCAGGAGGATGAATCCTACCATCGACAGAATCCCGAGAACGATTCCGCCAACGATGGAATTGAGCACAACCCAGCCCATCCGTCGCGTGTACGTTTCACTGGTGATGGTCGGACTATCCGCGGTCATCACGCGAATCAGAACGATCGTAATCACTTGCAGGACAAGGAACACAACGACCGAGAGCACTCCCGCCATGGTCGCCGATATCGGCAGCGATAGCGGGACTGATGATGTAGTTTCCGTAGTCCCTGCTGGAAGATCGAGACTTGCCACAAACGCTTCGGCAAGAGTGTTTGACAATGCCAAGAAGGCGATCTGAGCGATACCGATCAGAACGACGAATACGAGTCCGGCTGTTGAGAGTGTCTTCGAGACACCGTTACTGAGTGCGCGTCTGATGTGCAACACCATGTGCTTATTTCCATTCACCATAGCATAAAATACCCAAGCATATACAGTCATGCTGAAGTGTGGTTGGGCGTGGAAAGCTCGATTGAATCGCTATTGGTCGATGGGATTCCGCGGGGGGGGGGGGGGGGAGGACAACCTGAGCTGATTGCCAAGAGGATTGATACAGCATATCGAGATGAGCATCAGATGTTTGTACGCCCTGCTGAATCGGATTACTGACTCATTTCGTCAGCGGTGTCGAGTTTCATCTCATCGAGTTTGGTGCTTACCGCGTCGATCCGTCCGTCAAGCTCGTCAACGAACGTATCTGTCTGGTCGGTCGTAATCGCGCCTTGGCTAGATGGATCGATTAGGCTCTCTTCTTCGAGTACACGCAATGAGTAGCGGATCTTGTGATGAGCGTAGCCGGTTTCGTCGGACATCCTCACGATGCCGATCGGTTCGTTCTCGATCACCAGCCGCAGCACCTGCAGATGGCGACTCAGCATGTCGACTTCTTTCTCTAATCGATCTACCATGATGTCTGTTGTCCTGTCATGTGCAAAGTAAATCTTGCCATGAGGAATCTTCGACGAGAATCGGGTGACTGGCTAAAAGGATGGAACGATTTGCGGGGTATACACGCTTACTCCACTAAGTACGAGTTCATTGCTTATCCTGACAGACAATTCTTCATTCCACAGGGTGGGGTTCCTGTCGCTCTTCGATTTTGTGGCTCGTTTCGCCTTCGTGTTCAACAGCGGAATACAGAGCTTGCTCGTCGGTGAGTGCCGCACCGGAAGTCCATGCGCACTCTGTGCAACTGTACCACGTCATTGAGGCGTGTTTGATGTGGGTTCTGGTGAAGGAATCGTCATACTACGAGGGGAGTGTTCTGTTGTTGGTCGGTATGTTCGCGTCGGATGTGTCTTTTGAGGGGATTGTAGCCTCTCTGACCGATTTCGAATGTTCGGTTGCAGAACGGGCAGGATTGATAGACGGTCATCGGGTGGGAATGTACCGCTAAGTTGCGTGTACTGTTAGTCGTGACGGTGGTTGGTGATTCAGCCAGCCGTTACTGCTTTCGCTTGCCTCAACTGTGATACTCGACAGATTAATCTCGCTTACATCCCTTCGGCAATATAAAGAACCGACGTTGCTTACAGCCTGTAAATAGAGGAATGCCTACTGACAGAGTAGATGGTAGTATCGGGCTGCCCTCTAGTTACGGTAGTATCGAAATGACGATACCTGCAAGGCAGAGGGCGAATCCGCCGACCACACCGAAAAAGCGCCAGTTGGGACTAGTCGGACCAGCAGGCTCATCTGAGAATACCAAGATGTATGCTGAACTGAGAGCCATTCCGGCACCACCAATTGAGCGCAGAATTACTGGTAGTGATGGGCTTCCTAGCAGTTTTGGGATCGATGGAATCGCAAAAATGAGTCCAAGTCCTAACAACGAGAGGTAATAGATGCGCTGGTAGTTCATGCTAGGACCGATACGTCCTTCGATTAAATCCTTTGGCAGCACTCCAAACCACCAATCGGCTGCGGGAGCCACACGGCCCACGGGGGCCGAGGGCTGGCAGAATAAGCGATGAACTCGTGGTTAGTACACTAAGCCGTGGTATAGGAAATGATACTTAGAGACAGGTGACTCTATATGTTTGTATAGTACGAACTATCTTAAAATGCCGGATACTGTTAGAAAGCCAGCTATTCGTGTGTTCATTCGCATAGCACGAACACTACAATTCGTATAACGCGAACTCTTATCGCCTGTTGGTTCGCATAGTACGATATGACACCCGAGATCGGACAGAAGCCGGGCCGTAAACCCCGTGTGACTGACGATGAGATACTTCAACTGTTCAAAGACGCCGACCCGCCCGTACTGACGGCGAGCGCTCTCGCTGACGAGCTTCCGATCGGCCACCGTGCGCTGCTCAATCGGCTCAATACGCTATGGGATCGCGAAACTCTCGATCGTATGGACGTCGGCCCACGCGGTCGCGTGTGGTGGCTTCCCGGCCATACGTCGACCACACCGGAGACCGTCACCGAGAGCGGGCCGGACGTCGAGGAGAGGAGAGAGCAGTGAGCAAGCGCGTCGAGAGCCACGGTACGCCACACATGGCAGCACGGCCGGTCGATTTCCCCTGTCAGGGGCCAGGGTGCGGCGGGCACGTCGTTACCTATCTGACCGATGAGGACATCGAGGCGCGTGAGACGGTTCGGGTGTATCGACCGACGGCTGACGCCGACGATGAACGTCTCGTCCGCTACTTGTTCTGTTCGTCGGACTGTCGTGCCACGTTCATTAACGCGGTCGAGAGTGGCGAGCGCCCGGAAACGTTCTACGACGGTTCCGATTAATCACGGACGGCCACACCATGCCCGATCTGATACTCGACGTCGACCACGCCGGCGACCAGCCTCCCGCGGTTCGTCCGGCCGCTGCTGCCTTGTGTAACAATTCGACTAGCGGGGAAGGCGAAGAGTTACATAAGGCTCAGCGAGAGCACCTACCATGGGCGGCTCAGTCGTTGTCGGGTGTGCCGAGAGTACTTTGCTCGCCGCCAGATCGACGCACTTCGCCGTTGCTTCGCCGTGTCTCGCTGCTCTCGACACGGCCGCCGTCCGTGGCGACACGCATACCGACTATCCCGAAGCGTCAAAATCCCCTGACCGTTGACTGGCATACACCAATGAGCGAGGGCCTGCCGACGCCGGCGGAGATCGTTGACGCCCATAGTCAGATCGAGGAGGCGTACGACTTGAAATACAAAGGCGTGCGGATCGCCGCGCCAAAACTCACGCTACGAGAGGACGTCGTCGATCCGGCGGCAGAACACGAGGGCGTATTCCGTCGTGCTGCTGCCTTGCTGTTCGGGATTCAGAGTGCTCACGTTTTCGAGGACGGGAACAAGCGGACGGCATGGACCGTCACGCGGTCATATCTCAAGCGAGAGGGGATCGACCTCGATCCGCCACAAGACGATGAGACGATCGAGAGGATCGTCCGCCGCGCAGGCTTGTTCGAGACTGACGAGCTCGCCGAGTGGCTCGAAACAGGCGAGATCGACGAGTCGAAGCTGCCGGAGCACTAAAGATGGCGAGGGACAACACTACTACCATGAGCCAGCCAGAACAGAAACGCGAATCCGAGTGGGACGAGATCGTTGCGGAAGTGATCGAAGAAGACCGAGAACTTCTCGACCGCCTCGCCAACTGATCGAGGGCGTTGTTCGCCGCGGCCCTGTTTCGACGCGACCACACAGGGTTGCGCGTCGAGATCATACCGATCCTGATTTTGCACATCAAATAGCCGAACACACCGATTTCGATGTGCAAAAATAGCACCACACCCGCTGATTTCGTGTATATGACTTGATATCAGTCGGACGAGCGCATAACAGACGGCAGACGGTAGCCGGTTCTCTCACCCGAGCAGAACGGCTTTGTGAGAGCGATGTGCAAAATCAGCCGACACATGAGAATCGAGACCAGCGGGAAGTACGCCTGGCGGACCGACCTCTACGACGACGTTGGCGAGCTGCTCGACGAGAGCACCCGAAGCGGAGCCGTCGACGGTGCGTGCGAGTTCACCCAGCAGATGCTCCCGGCGCTCGCGAAGGCCGTCGAGCATCCGGATATGACCGAAGAGCTCGCCGAGATACTGAGCACGCGCGTCGTCGACGTCGAGTACGAGATCTCGACCGATGTGAGCGTTCGCAAGTAGCCGTCAAGCAGGTTCCATCCACCCCTCCGAGAGTCGATTCCAGCAGCTGGTGTGGAAAGCGTATTCTTCCACGCTGTCGCGGTCGCTGGTCCGTCTATGCTCTGCCTCGACCCGAACGTGGTCAGTGTCTCGCTCGACGTACCCGCCGCAAATGGCACATTCACCTTCGTCATTGGACGATCCCGTTTCACTTGATGGGCGGTGGGCGTCAATCTTCGGATGGCGTCGCAAAACTGCTTGATCTCGTTTGCTGTACTGTTTCCTACAATTTCTACTGGCAACTGATAGAATGGTGAATAGCTGGTAGAAGCGGTGCGACCAATCGTTTGAATGATCTTTCGCACCTAAGTTGATCTACCTTCAATTGTATACGTGGCCAATAGGGAATTTAGAGCGTAGCAACATTGAAAATGTCAGCTTGGACCGGTTTGCTATCCACTTGCTCACCGACGCTGCTTCGAAGAGTTTATTCGTTCCACTGGTGTACGATGAGGTCCGAAAGAAGTGAGGATTCCGCCCCTGCGGTCCGCCGTCAAGATGGAATCTGACGTTAGCCCTGATAGTTCGGTGACACCCGGTTCGGTCCGCGGTGTCACGAACGCGAACCCGATAGGTGAACACAACCTTGTGTTCCCGCCTAACCCCCCGAGCCATCGTGCTCGGGACATTCCGGTTGATCCTGCCGGAGGCTATTGCTATCGGGGTCCGATTCAGCCATGCTAGTTGTACGGGTTTAGACCCGTAGCAAATAGCTCCGTAACACGTGGTCAAACTACCCTCTGGACCGGGATACCCTCGGGAAACTGAGGTCAATCCCGGATACTGCTTTCATGTTGGAATACAGAAAGTCGGAAACGGTCCGCCGCCGGAGGACGTGACTGCGGCCGATTAGGTAGACGGTGGGGTAACGGCCCACCGTGCCGATAATCGGTACGGGTTGTGAGAGCAAGAACCCGGAGACGGTATCTGAGACAAGATACCGGGCCCTACGGGGCGCAGCAGGCGCGAAACCTTTACACTGCACGCCAGTGCGATAAGGGGACCCCGAGTGCGAGGGCATACAGTCCTCGCTTTTCGTGACCGTAAGAAGGTCTCAGAATAAGAGCTGGGCAAGACCGGTGCCAGCCGCCGCGGTAATACCGGCAGCTCGAGTGATAGCCACTATTATTGGGCCTAAAGCGTCCGTAGCCGGCCGAACAGGTCCGTCGGGAAATCCACCCGCTCAACGGGTGGACGTCCGGCGGAAACCAGTCGGCTTGGGGCCGGGAGACCAGAGAGGTACGTCCGGGGTAGGAGTGAAATCCTGTAATCCTGGACGGACCGCCGGTAGCGAAAGCGTCTCTGGAGAACGGACCCGACGGTGAGGGACGAAAGCTTGGGTCTCGAACCGGATTAGATACCCGGGTAGTCCAAGCTGTAAACGATGCTCGCTAGGTGTGGCGTTGGCTACGAGCCAGCGCTGTGCCGTAGGGAAGCCGAGAAGCGAGCCGCCTGGGAAGTACGTCCGCAAGGATGAAACTTAAAGGAATTGGCGGGGGAGCACTACAACCGGAGGAGCCTGCGGTTTAATTGGACTCAACGCCGGACATCTCACCGGCACCGACAGTGTGCAGTGACAGTCAGTTTGATGAGCTTACTTGAGCCACTGAGAGGAGGTGCATGGCCGCCGTCAGCTCGTACCGTGAGGCGTCCTGTTAAGTCAGGCAACGAGCGAGACCCGCGTCCCTAATTGCCAGCAGCAGCCTTGTGCTGGCTGGGTACATTAGGGAGACTGCCGTCGCTAAGACGGAGGAAGGAACGGGCAACGGTAGGTCAGTATGCCCCGAATGTGCCGGGCGACACGCGGGCTACAATGGCCGAGACAGTGGGACGCTACCCCGAGAGGGGACGCTAATCTCCTAACCTCGGTCGTAGTTCGGATTGCGGGTTGAAACCCACCCGCATGAAGCTGGATTCGGTAGTAATCGCATTTCAGAAGAGTGCGGTGAATACGTCCCTGCTCCTTGCACACACCGCCCGTCAAATCACCCGAGTGAGGTCCGGATGAGGCCGGCGCAACGCCGGTCGAATCTGGGCTTCGCAAGGGGGATTAAGTCGTAACAAGGTAGCCGTAGGGGAATCTGCGGCTGGATCACCTCCTACAGACCGGGATCGGGCCGACGGCCCGACCCACTCGTAACTGTGTTCGCGTTCGTGACTCGCGGTACCGACCGGGCACCTACGAATTATCAGGGCTGACAGCAAACACGAACCTTGCTTGGTGTCTCGTATAGGCGAGTGTTCCAAGGGAGACAGGCCCATAGCTCAGTGGGAGAGTACCTCTTTTGCATGGAGGATGTCTTGGGTTCGAATCCCAGTGGGTCTATCTGTCGACTCGTATAAATCGAATCTCTTAAGTAGGGATTGGTGATATATTCGAGTCTGACCGAATCGATGCACCACTCCGTGTAAGCGTGAGTGGGAAGGGTTGAGACGTACCTCGTGACACTCGGGTGCGTCCATGAGACTGTGTGTACGTGCGATCCAGGCGTCCACTGGACCCGTTCAGCGGGTTCATGGATTCTGATTAGAAGACCGTGGCTACTATGCCAACTGGTGAATAGCTCGGCTCGAGTGCCGATGAAGGACGTGCCAAGCTGCGATAAGCTCAGGGGAGCCGCACGGAGGCGAAGAACCTGAGATTTCCGAATGGGAATCCCCACCGCAATTGCTTCGCGCAATGGGGAACGCCGGGAACTGAAACATCTCAGTACCGGCAGGAAGAGAAACCGAATGGGATGTCGTTACTAACGGCGAGTGAACGCGACACAGTCCAAACCGAAGCTTACGGGGCTTTGCCCCACGAGCAATGTGGTGTTCGGACTGACTCTCAGCACCGGATCGTCTGTGTGAAGTCTCCTGGAACGGAGCGTGAGACAGGGTGAAAACCCCGTAACACAGACCAGTACGGTGTGCGTCAGCTCCAGAGTATCGGGGGTTGGATATCCCTCGTGAATATGGCCGGCATCGACGGCCAAGACTAAACACATCTCGAGACCGATAGTGAACAAGTAGCGTGAGCGAACGCTGAAAAGCACCCCACAAAGGGAGGTGCAATAGGGCTTGAACTCAGTTGGCGATCGAGCGACGGGGCATAAAAGGCGTCTTAGTGAACGACCCGGGGGCGACCCCGCAGTAGCAACCGAGACGAGCCGATGTTCCGTCGTGCGTTTTGAAAAACGAGCCAGGGAGTGTGTCTGCTTGACGAGTCTAACCCGAGCATCGGGGAAGGCACAGGGAAACCGACATGGCCGCAGTGCGTTCTACGTACGAGGGCCGCCGTGTTCAAGCGCGGGGAGTCGAGCGGACACGACCCGAATCCGGACGATCTACACGATGGCAAGGTGAAGCGTGGCGAAAGCTGCGTGGAGGCCTGTTAGGGATGGTGTCCTACAATACCCTCCCGTGACCAGTGTGTAGGGGTGAAAGGCCCATCGAGTCCGGCAACAGCTGGTTCCGACCGAAACATGTCGAAGCATGACCTCCGCCGAGGTAGTTCGTGGGGTAGAGCGACCGATTGGAGGGACCGACTCCGAGAGGAGTCGGCCCTCCTGTCGAACTCCGAACCTACGAACGCCGTCGACGCGGGGAGAGCGGTGTGCGGGGTAAGCCTGTGCACCATGAGGGAGACAACCCAGAGCTTGGTTGAGGTCCCCAAGTGTGGACTAAGTGCGATCGAAGGTGGTTCCGAGCCATAGACAGCCGGGAGGTGAGCTTAGAAGCAGCTACCCGCTAAGAAAAGCGTAACAGCTTACCGGCCGAGGTTTGGAGCGCCGAAAATGATCGGGGCTCAAGTCCACCACCGAGACCTAGCGGCGCACTGTATAGTGCGATCCAGTAGGTCGGCGCTCCGTTTGGGTGGAAGTACGGGCGAGAGTTCGTATGGACCGAACGGTGACGATAATCCTGGCCACAGTAGCAGCGGTAGTCGGGTTAGAATCCCGACGGCCTCACGGACAAGGGTTCCTCGGCAATGTTCGTCAACCGAGGGTTAGCCGGTCCTCAGTCCTACCGCAGTTCGAGTAGGACGAATCGGGAAACTGGTTAATATTCCAGTGCCCGCGTGCAATCATGCCGACGCCTCGGGGTCGACCGAGCCGGGCACTCGCCCGGTCGAATCACCAAAACTCGTGGAAGCCGTAACGGCACGAAGCGGGCGAACGGTGAGATAGAGAAATTCGGTCCAACCTGGGGCCCGTGAAAAGGCGCACGCGGTCCGTACCCAGATCCGACACAGGTGTCCGTGGCGGCGAAAGCCAAGGCCTGTCGGGGACAACCGACGTTAGGGAATTCGGCAAGTTAGTCCCGTACGTTCGCAATAAGGGATGCCTGCCTCGGAATGAGGCAGGTCGCAGCGACTCGGACGCTCCAACTGTCTAATAACAACACAGGTGACCGCAAATCCGCAAGGACTCGTACGGTCACTGAATCCTGCCCAGTGCGGGTATCTGAACACCCGGTACAACGGGACGAAGGACCCGTCAACGGCGGGGGTAACTATGACCCTCTTAAGGTAGCGTAGTACCTTGCCGCTTCAGTAGCGGCTCGCATGAATGGATGAATGAGAGCGTCACTGTCCCAACGTTGGGCCCGGTGAACTGTACGTTCCAGTGCGGAGTCTGGAGACCCCCAAGGGGAAGCGAAGACCCTATAGAGCTTTACTGCAAGCTGTCGCTGGGACACGGTCGCTAGTGTGCAGGATAGGTAGGAGTCATTACGCAGGCACCCGCGCTAGCGGGCCGCCGAGACACCACTGAAATACTACCCACTAGTGACTGTGACCCTTACTCCGGGAGGAGGACACCGGTAGCTGGGCAGTTTGACTGGGGCGGTACGGGCTTGAAAAGATATCGAGCCCGCCCGAAGATCACCTCATCCGGGTCGGAGACCCGGAATAGAGCGCAAGAGCAAAAGGTGGTCTGACAGTGTTCTCTCCAACACGAGAACGCTGACGCGAAAGCGCGGTCTAGCGAACGGATGAGCCTGCTTGATGCGGGCCATTTACGACAGAAAAGCTACCTTAGGGATAACAGAGTCGTCACCCGCAAGAGCACATATCGACCGGGTGGCTTGCTACCTCGATGTCGGTTCCCTCCATCCTGCCCGTGCAGCAGCGGGCAAGGGTGAGGTTGTTCGCCTATTAAAGGAGGTCGTGAGCTGGGTTTAGACCGTCGTGAGACAGGTCGGCTGCTATCTATTGGGGGTGTCATGGTACCTGACGGGAACGATCGTATAGTACGAGAGGAACTACGATTGGTCGCCACTGGTGTACCGGTTGTCCGAGAGGGCACGTGCCGGGCAGCCACGCGACACGGGGTAAGAGCTGAACGCATCTAAGCTCGAAACCCACCCGGAAAAGAGGTACCGCCGAGGTCACTCGTAGAAGACGAGTTCGATAGACTCGGGGTGTACGCGCCGAGGCAACGAGGCGTTCAGCCCGCGAGCACTAACAGACCGAGCCACATCAGTCATATCGCATTGGAATCCGTCCTGCTGGACGGGTCCAGGCGCTAACTGGATCGCACGTCATACATTAGATACCCGAACGCATCGGCCCACCGATCGTCGGCGTTACGCGGTTCGATTCCGCGGATCGGCATTAAGGCGGCCACAGCGGCGGGGCGACTCCCGTACCCATCCCGAACACGGCAGATAAGCCCGCCAGCGTTCCAGCGAGTACTGGAGTGTGCGAACCTCTGGGAAAACTGCCTCGCAAGAGGGGCCAAGTGTGAGCCCAGGAGCGCAATCGGTAGTACACGCAGGGTCCGTCCCGGTGGAACCCGAGACCGCTCCGTTACAACGGCTCATAACTAGTGGTTCGCCGCCTCCCATTCATACTTCGAGCTACCCCTTTCGGTAGCTCACTCATCATCACTCGCGGAGTGGCAACGCTTGCACCCTGTCATGTAGTCGTTTTTGAAGTGAATACTCTAATTTCCACTGAATTGGTCTGATTTTCGTCAATAATAAGATCATCCGTTCATCGGTGCGTCTTAGTGTGAGATTAACCACTACTGCTGGATCGGGCTAATAGCTGTCAGAGACAGTGTCAACGATTGAGGATTGAACGTCTGATTCAGTTCACACGACTGTGTTTCGGCTGGCTCATGTTGAAGGAGTATAGAAGGACTATTGTTATTTTTCGGCGTCCTTTGAGAAATCTGTCGGCTGGGATGTGTCTCCCTGTTCTGGAGTAAGCGAGACGAATTCCAAATTTTCGCTGGCAAGCAGTTGCTTTGCGCGTTCCGTTACTGAGGGGGCGACCAAGATGCCTCGAACAGACTTGCCCGGTCGGTTGCGTTCGAGTGCTTCGACGTAGCGATTGAGTTGTCCGACTGCATCGGGACCGACACGGCGGCGTTTGAGCTCGACCGCGATGGCGGTGCCATCAGCGTCTTGTCCATAGATGTCGATCGGTCCGGCAGATGTCTCGCGTTCGGTTGCCATCGCACTGAAGCCGGTTTCGAGGATGTCGGGATCGGCGAGAATACGCTGGCGGAGATCTTCTTCGCTGCCTTCGAGATTGAACTCTGATACGCCATCTAATCCGAAACGTGAAGCCTGTGCAACCATTTGGAACATGATATCGAGTTCTTCGTGGGGCGAGGTACGGACGCTCTCGATGATGAGACAGTCGCCGCTAAGATGAGCGCTATGAGTCGAACCGGGCGGTTGCCAGTTGACAGGCTTGCGCTGCTCGTTGCCGTGAACTAATAATGTGCCATCGGGTTTGAGAATCACCAATCGTTCACCTGGCGGAAGATGGCTCGATGCGCGTCCGTCGTAGTCGATCTCACACTTACCAACGAGTGTGATCATCTCGCCGTGCTCGAAGCCCGTGTTGATGAGGTTGTGAGCGTCTTTGAGTGTTGGATCGGTGAGCGTCGAGACAGGCATACTGGCTGTTTGGCCTCGGTCAAGCCATAGCGACTCGTTTGACTTTACCCTTACCGGTTGGATGGCCTATCATACTGCTGTACCCTATTCGGCGCAGTACTTGCAATGGGGAGTTAGTGATACTGTCGGACGGAACTGATCGGAAATCGTAAGGTGAAATGTCACTCGTTGCAGTAGATTTTCGCAATCTGAACTTCACGTACTTCCGTCCGACAGTATGAATCCAGTGCTCACGACAGCGATTTGAACTGGGTAGGGATCCCCGTAAACAGACAAACCCCCCATTCACATACTGCAAATGTTCTATCATTCACAATCGGAGATTGTAATCGAGTAGGATCAACGTCAGAAACGACGGGACGTTGGGTTACAGATGTATTGTTTAGCCAAAAAGACCGAGATCTGTGAGTTTGGAGATGATCACCTCTGTCGCCGCTTCCGCGTCTGCAGGTATTTTCCCGCCCGTGATGACTGTCTTGCCCGATCCAAAGAGTAACATGACGACATCAGGTTCGTCAAGTCGGTAGACGAGTCCGGGGAACTGCTCGGGTTCGTATTCGACATCCTCGAGGCCGAGACCGATCGCAATCGCATTCAGATTCAGACTTTCACCGAGATCACCGCTCGTCACGACGTTCTGGACCTCAATGTCCGGATTGTCACTCACGTCGATTCCAAGGTCGGAGAGTGTTCCAAAGACGATCTCAAGAGCTTCGTGAACGGCTGGAACAGACTCCGCACCCGTACAGACGATCTTTCCCGACCGGAAGATCAGTGCTGCGGCATCTGGGTCTTGTACCCGATAGACTATGCCAGGAAACTTGTCGCGGTCAAAATCTGCCCCTTCGAGATCCATTGCGACCGATTCCAGATTGAGTTCCTGGCCCACAGCTGTTGAAGCGACCACATTCTGGATTTCAAGCGTCTCCTTCGGGTCAGTGATTTCCTCGTGGTCGCTCATAGATAGGTCACACCCGGTCCAATGGAGAGCGGTCATAAAAGCGATTCCAGGCGGCGAAGTGTGTCCAGTCCGCAAAATCGGGATTGAATGAAAATATTTTGATGGAAATGTCCATATCTCGATGCCGAGGCCTCCGACGGTCGCGTTGATCAGGTGCTCACGAAGACGACTGATTGAAGAAAGCAGACGTGGACTATGCGGCAGCAGGTTCGTCAGTGTGGTCCCGTTCAGACTCAAGTGAAACGGAGAAGTCGAAGACGATCTCGTCGTAGGCGACGATCGGTCGTTTTGCGTTGCCCTCTTGGGCAAACTCGACGATACCGTGGGCAGCGAGCTTGCGGAGCTGGTCGTGGACGTTTTTCTTGTCTCGGTCGACCAACCGCGCTGCTTCGCGGATGCTCGCCGGTTCGTGGACATTCAGCGCGCGCAAGAGCGCGAGCGTCGAGTCGGTGAACACCGCTGTCGCGGTGTCCACGTCCGGGAACGAAAGCGTCGGATGGTCTGTTCCGCCCTCATCGCTCTGCTCGTCGGACTCGACGGTGACACGCAGCGTTCGTGCCCACTCGTCGGGCACGGAGTCGGGATACGTCCCAGCGTGCTCCTTGCTCTCCTGTTCGCGTCCGTTCTCGGTGTCGTTCTCAGTCATATGTCGTAGTCCTCCGGTGATGGTCCGAACGGTTCGATTCCTGTTTCCCGAAAGAAGCGGTCGTACACCGCGGCCACTGATCCTGAAAACTCGTACTCGGCGTCGAGATCTCCGCCGACATGGCGATGATGAGTTCCGTCGCCGTGGTCGTTGTCGTAGCGTAGCATCGTCCCCTGTCTCGGGCCGATAGGCCACTCAACATCGTCGGGTGGATTGGCCGGATCGGCAACCCCATAGTGGAGTGCGTAACACGCGCCTGGCGGGTATCGTCCGATAGCGGCGGGGTAGATGAACTTGTAGCGAACGAGGACGCCCGCTTGCACCATCTTCCGCTTCTCATAGACCACCTCGGGGCTCTCATCATCGGCCATCCTCTACCGTCGGTACGAACACCAACGCCTTAAATTCGTGGGTGCGGACACCAACGGGCCCGATCAATGGCTGGAATGAATGGTATAATTGGATATCGGCAAGCTCGCTGTCATACCAGAGGCCATCATTCGGGCGCAGCGACGACGAGGACGTACGGTTCGGCGCGTCCCTTCCGAGCCACTCGTTCGACCGTTGAGACGGTGAATCCCGCCCGAGAGATGCGCTCGGGCCAGTATTCTTCAGGAGTTGCGGTCGTGTCCTCGGGAACGATCGGGAGTTCGAGCACGCCGAGCGTTCCCTGAGGCGCACAGACGCGATGAGCCTCGCGGAGTGCCGGATCGACCTCCGCCGCAGGAAGGTCGTGGAGCACCCGACACGCAGTCACTACGTCCTGTGAGTCGGTCGCCACGGGAAGCCGAGATGCGCCGCCGACGATGGGCGCGATGTCGACATCGGCTGCACGGCCGTTGCGCCGCGCGAGTGCTGGACCGTTTCCAAGGATGATGCGGTTGTCGAACACGTCGAGCCTCAGCATCGTACATGAGTCGGGAACGCTGGGAGCGAGGCCGACGAGCGACCGCCCGGTTCCGCAGCCAATGTCGAGCGCGCGGTCGGCCTGTGCGAACGGGAGCGCGGACGCCAGCGCAGCGTATGGCTCCCGGTTGAGAGTCCACGGAGGTGGGGACAGCAGCCGTCGCGCCGCTGTCGCTCCACGAACCGCCCCACCGATCATCGCCGCCGTGGTGACCAGACGGATCCATTTCGATTCACTCGTTCGCCGGCATATCTCGGCCGAGAAGATCACAGCGAGTGCTCTCAGGATGGTCCGGAGTCGTCGTCGCCAGTGATAGAGTCCGAAGTTGTACATCGGTTCTCCGTGCCGTGTGACTGGCCGGGAGACCTCTTCAGCACGCCGATCATCGCCGAGGCGGTTCTGTCATCTGATCGCTGATCCTTTAAGTGATTCTGGCGACAAGGTGAAGATACGAGAGAGGTTCGCGCCCGGTTCTGTTCACTGCTGATTGCTTTTCGCTCTTGTGACTCGGTGGAAATCCTGCTATCCCTGCGGAGCGTGAGGCAAAAGCATGGGGCGCAAGAGACCGAGCAGTCTACCGCGTTACAAAACGCGCGCTTGTGACTGGTCCGAATGCGAAGGAACACGAGTACTGGGCACACCAGCCCGGCTGACGCGCTAATGATTCAGGCACGCTCTGAAAGTTTGCTCAGAAATAGATGGTTAGAAGATTGTTGCTGCTGGTTCACAGGAACCGCGAAATCGATGAACAGGGGTTTATATGATGACGATCAAAACAGTCGTATTCAGGTGTGTACTAGGGGATCCAGCTATTGCTGATTCGACCGGACGAGATTACGGTAAACATTACAGTAAACATCAAACTCACTTAGATCGCTGTACACTCGGTGTACGGCTCTCTTAGGTCGCTATTTCTCTTCCCCGAATCTACTTTCAAAGCTTCTCTCACCCATTAGGCCGCGACGAGCGTCATCTCATCGCCCTGCTCTCCTGTCCATCGCGCCCGTCCGGGTCCAGGAGACCCGCCGCGGGACAGTCCGTCCCGCGGTGGGTTCTGGCCTTTGTACCCCGAACACACCCGCTGAGTTTCGTCCACCTGTGTTGGTCCAGCAATCGTGTGACCGATGCGTTCCCACACCGTCGAGAAACCGCGGGCGAACGCGGTTTTCACGTCGCTAATTGCCTCGAAGACGGTTTTGTAGGCGCGGTCGAGCAGCGGTGCGATTTGGTTGATGCTGAGGAGAGTGTCAGCGTAGAGGATGAAGGCAACGAGGAACTCGCCGGGGGCGAGTTCCGAGTCGTAGAAGGGTGTGCCGCGGGTGTAGCTCGTTTTCCAGTCACAACGGCTACACCAGATGCGGGCCGAGCCATCGAGAGCATGGAGAGCGTCGGCGTCACAGTTTGGGCAGGCACGGCTGGTCCAGATAGCTTTGAGTCGCCGCTCGACGATGGTGTCGAGCGGCTCTGGCCGAAACTCTATTACTCCGAGATCAACGAGTTGCTCAAGCATTCCGCCGAAAGCAGCGCGTTTGTTGGTCATAAACGACTGCTGTCGGCGGAATGCCCTAACTTCGATGGCTTGGTTCCGCTACGCTACACAAGAGCGGAGTCAGTGCTGGCAAAGCCTATATGTACAATACCAGTCTATTCCCACTCATGCCTAACCCGGATACGTTCCGGCATCTCGATCTTCCGCGTGTAATTGATACCGCGGATACAGAATTTGTTTCTGAGTTCTATACGCCACTTCTCTCTCGGGCGGTGAGATATGATCGTGGTGCTGGATTCTTTTCGAGTAGTTGGATCGAGTCAGCTGCCCGCGGAATGGCAGATTTTGCAGAAAACGGTGGCGTTGCAAGATGGATAACGAGTCCAATTCTGGGTGAAGAAGACTGGGAGGCGTTTAAGGAAGGTATGGAGGCCCAATCAGATGAAATATTAAAAGAACATCTTGAAGATCAAATCACAGACCTTCGATACGACCTTGAATATCACACACGAAACACCATCGCCTGGATGATTGCGGATGGACTCCTAGAAATCCGATTTGCTGTTCCGAAGGGCGACCTGACGGGTGATTTCCACGATAAATTCGGTATCATGGAGGATTCGGAGGGCAATACGGTTGCATTCCATGGTTCTCAGAACGATAGTAAGACTGCGCTGTCGAATTACGAGGCGTACACCATCGATTGCGATTGGCTCAGTGACCGAGACGCGGAGGGGGTGCAGTATCAGAAGAAGCGGTTTAACAGGCTCTGGGATGGGAAGTTCGATAATGTTGATATATATTCTATACCGGAGGCCGCTAAAGAACAGATCGCGAGGCTCCGAGATGATGACTATCGACCCTACACAACTCCTGAAGAGGTAAACAGCGGAATTACACTACGTCCGTATCAACAGGAAGCAATTGAATCCTGGCAAGAGAACGGCCAACGGGGGTTATTTGAGATGGCAACTGGAACCGGAAAGACGTTTACTGCACTCGCTGCGACTGAGGCCGCGTTCGATCGTCCGGATCCGCCAGAGTTAGTCGTTATCGCGGTCCCGTTTACTCACCTTGCTCCTCAGTGGAAGGAAGAAATGGAATTATTCGATATCGGTACTCCCACGTACGCCTACGGAACTGATAACCCCGATTGGAAGGTCGATCTGTCTAAGGCAATCTCGAATCTCAATCTTGGAGTAACTGATCGAGAGGCACTTCTTACGACGCATAAGACGCTCTCCAACAGTTATTTCCGTGAGAAAATCCAGAAGCATCACGGAACTTCGCTCTTGATTGGCGACGAAGCACATCACCTAGGATCGGAACACCAACAAAGTGGCCTTCTTGTTGACTATGACTATCGTATTGGTCTTTCTGCCACACCAAAGCGCTATTTCGATGAGGAAGGTACTGAATATCTTCTTGACTACTTCGGTGGAGTGGTGTACGAGTATACACTCGGAGAAGCGATCCCGAAGTTTCTTACGCCATATGAGTATCATCCGATTATTGTGGAACTCTCCGCAGATGAACTTGAAGAATATCGCTTACTTTCCCATCGTCTCGCAAAAGTCGCACATAATGAGGACGCCGATGATGAAATTAGGGAACGATTAGCACAGAAGCGGGCCAATATCATCAAATCAGCTGAGAATAAATATGGTCAGCTTCGTTCCGCTCTCAATAGGCTAGACTCCGTTGACCACCTCCTTGTCTATACGAACTCAGAACAGCTCGAACACGTTCAGGAAATCCTCAATGCAGAGGGATTGATCCAACACAAATTCACCTATCACGAAGACAGCGATGAGCGCGAACGGATATTGAGTGGGTTTGAAGATGGTGAATATGACGCCCTTGTCGCGATGAAATGCTTGGATGAAGGTGTCGACGTTCAAGCGACTAAACAAGCCATCTTGATGTCTAATACTGGGAATCCAATGCAGTTCGTTCAGCGCCGTGGTCGTGTTCTTCGGCAATTTCCTGGAAAGGAAAAATCGACTATTTTTGACTTTATTGTTGTCCCAACGACCAATCCGAATTCGGAACTCGTGGAAAGTGAGAAAGGAATACTTAAAAAAGAACTCCGGAGATTTGAAGAGTTTGCTGCGAACGCAATGAATGAGGTCGAAGCCCGAAACAAGATAGGCCATCTCCGAATTCAATATCAAATTTCTGTTGACGAGGATGAATAGTCCCGTCGTTGGGATATCTACATTCTAAAGATATAAGTAGTACACAGGAGCATTACAGAATTATGGAACGGGAGGACGTCAATGAGCTTATCTTGCAGAAAGTTAACAGAATAGATGACGACCAAATCAGGAATTTTATCGAAGATGTACTGCGATTTGAGCGCGCTGAGTTAGATAAAAGCCAGCCGCACTATAAGAGTGACTTTGGCGATTATCTTCAGAAATATATTGATGACTGGGAGAGCTACGACGACCCTACCAAGTCTGGTGTTGTTGAGAGGGAAGACAAGGCCGTTACAGCTAGTTAGCTGATACGTGTTGCGGCCGGGAACGATACTATTGACCGATCCAATAGATGAGTAAAGTGGTTTGTGTTCATTTCTATTATTTCTGCGAAGGTATATTTACGTCACGACAGCGCAGCCGCTCCGTATGGAGCGGCTCGCGTACCTCTTCCTATCGATTAGCCTGCCTCAAGATCACGGCTCCACAGATACCGCTTCTTTGTCTCGGTGAGGAGCGGGATCACTGCCTCCATCTCGATGTCTGGAAAGAGCTCGCGCATTCGCGCGAGCGATGCCTCCCGCGAGATGTAGCCGTGTTTGACAGTCCGCACGGTCATTTGGGTCTTGAGGAACGACTGGACGCCCTCATGCGTCCGAAATCGACGCTTTACCTGCGTCGATTTCGTGTGGCTGAAGTAGCGCTCGGCGTTGTTCGATGTGCTCGGGACCCACTCATCCCGAAGATGGATGGCGAATTTGTCGAAGTTCTCCATTACCTCCTCGACATAAGTCCGGACCGCTGGCGGCAGGTGCTCGATTTTATCGAGCACCGCCTCAAACCGCCGGAAAGCCGCTGGATACGACGGAGCCGCGAACACGCTCTTGAATTCACTCCAGACGATCGTGGCGTGAAGCTTCTCCGCGTTCGAGTAGCGAACGCTCCGGAACACCTCGTTCCGGAGCTTCTTCTCGCCGTTCTTCAGGAAATGGTAGTGACACCGGTGGTGGAACGCGCCGAGATCGTCTTCCACGATCTCGGCATAATCCGAGCGTCCGTCCGTGGTCACGACGAAGACGGGTTTGTTTTCGAGAGCGGTGGTGAGAAACTCACGGACGGTGGCCTTCTCGCACCCGTCGACGACTTGTTCGGCGACGGGTGCTCCCATGAGGTCATCGTAGAGCAACAACCGGTATGCGCGCTTCCCATCGATGCGGAGATACTGCTCGTCATAGGTGTAGATGCCCGAATACGTGGGGAGATCGTTTGCGACGATCTCCCCGGTGTCTTCGGTAATCCAGTTGCGAATCTGTTCGTCGGATGGTCGAACGCCGAAATGAACGGTACAGATATCCTGAAGCCGTTCAAGGGACGCGTCGGTGAACGCGTTCACGACGCGTACCAGCCGTCTAACCTCGTCGGGGTACTGGTAGTCATCCTTGATGTAGGACAGACTCGGTGAGAACGTCCCTCCACAGATACGACACCGATACCGCTGCACCCGCACGGGCGAGTGCCCGCGCGGGTGCCTGCCGTAGGTTCCGTGTTTGTTCGCACGCTCTGACCCACACTCACAGACCAGTGTCGAGTCCTCGACGAGTGAAGGTTCATGAGGCGTGGTCTCGAATGATCCGATTGGTGCGGTGGGTCTGTGTGTCATTACAGTCACTACCGCACCAACCTTCTAAGAACATGATGTGTTGCGTCGCTGCGCCGCAGCGACGCCACGGTAATCCGAGACGACCTCTCACTATTCGAGCATAGTTGCGCTCGTCCTCACCAACACTCTACTTGGTAGGACCGCTACGACCCTAATAATTAATGTCTCAACTTGAAATCCGATCTCTCACACTAGAGAATTATCGACAGTATGCGGGCGAGAACGAGATTCAATTACAAACACAGAGCGATAAAAGCGTCAACGTAATCCAAGGGGAAAATGGAGCAGGGAAGTCAAATATCCTAAACGCGATAACGCTCTGTCTCTACGGGAAAGAGAGTCATTACGACGAAACCAAGGATAACGAACTCGAGTCTTATCCATACGTAAATCGAGGGGTACTCGACGAAGTGGGGGATAACGAGATCGCCGAAGGGCGGATCGAAATCACCCTGGGTGAAGACGAACCTGAGTATATCTTTTCACGCAGCTTCAGGACTGTCAAGTTAAACAGTAGCAGTTTCAGTAGCCAGCACGGTGAACTTCAGCTAAAGGAAAAGCGTGGTGGCGACTGGAAATCGGTTGAGCATGTTAGCACCCGCTTGAACCAGATTCTCCCGGTCCACGTTCATCAGTATTTCCTCTTTGACGGCGAACGGTTGGACGAATTCTTCGGTGAAGGATATAAGAACCGGGTGAAGAATGGACTTCTCGACGTTTCCCATATTGAATTGCTTGAAAGAGGTATTAGCCATCTCCGATCTTTTGAGGACGATTCTGAGAAAGAACTGTCTGATGTAGGCGATGCTGCTGAGAGAAAGCGGGACGAATACGAAAAGGCAAAGGAAAGGATCAATGATCTGGAATCAGATCTGGAGCAAACGAAAACAAATATTTCCGAAACCAAGAACCATATCCAGAAAATTGACGAGAAGCTACAAGACAGTGCTAATCCGGAAGTGAGAAAAAAACAACAGCGAAGAGAATATCTTATTGAAAGGCTGGAGGATATACGAGATGACATTGAAGAGGTTCGAAAAGAGGCTAGTCGTGAGCTTGTGAAGAGTGGGCCCCCACTATATGCGGTGGAGTCACTCGATTTTACACTATCTGAGGTTCGGAAGCTTTCTGAACAAGGGAAACTCCCTCCCAAAATTCAGGACACCTTCATTGAGGAGCTACTCGAGGAGGGCCAATGTATCTGCGGTGAAGAATTGACTGAAGAACACCGAGAACACCTCATTAGCCTCCAGCAAGAGATGTCGACGGTCGTCGAGAATAACCTCGAGGGGAAGATGGCGATCCCAGGGCTACTACAAGATGCACATGAAGACGCAGAGACGCTGATGGAGAAGCGTCGGAAGTTGGCTGAGCTGGAAGACAAAGAGCAGCGGAAGAACAAAGAGCTTAACGAGATCTCCGAGCAGCTCAAAGCGCATGATATCCCGGAGGATGTGGACGTCCAAGAGCTCGAAAAACAGCGAACCGAGTACGAAGACCAGCTAGAAGAACTCCAAGAAGGTAAAGGAAAGCTCGAGGTCCGTATCGATCAAGCGAAGGAAAATCGCGACGAAAAAAAGAAAGCGTTCAACGAGGAAGTGTCTAAGGAAGAAAAGAACGCTGAAATTCTAAAAAAGATGCAATTCATCGGGTCGTCGCGAGATGAGCTTGAGTCGATGAAGGAAGACATCATCTCTTCGGTTCGTGAGGAAATAGAGACGAAAATGAATAATTATTTCAACGAAATAATTTGGAAAAATGAGGATTACACCGTTACTCTGACCGACGAGTACCAAGTACGTGTTGAGGGTCCACGAAATGATAACAAAATCGGATCTCTCTCCGCCGGAGAGCGACAGGTATTGGCTTTTTCATTCCTTGCCGCACTAACGAGTGTTAGTGGATTCAATGCACCATTGGTCATCGACACACCGCTAGGTCGAATTTCAAGTACTCCGAAGCGCCGGCTCGCCCAGAACCTGCCAGAGTACATCGACGATACCCAGATGACCTTCCTGATGACTGACGAAGAATACACGGATGAGGTCCGAATGAAGATGAAATCTCATGTCTCAAACGAATACAAGCTTGAGTTTGTTGACGAAGTGACGGAGGTGGTCCCATATGAGTGATCAGATCTATGAAGACACGAGTCCGGGGCGAGACTACTACATTCAGGAGGACAAGCATGAACTCTACAAAGAACTCCAAGAAAGCGAAGAGTCCCCATTTACTGAATCTGAACTGAATGAGATATTCGTCTTCGCTGTAGCGTACGGATCACGTAAGGCAGGCCGAACACCAATCGACGGAGCTGGACGTGCCCTGTTCAACCGACCCGCCCACAATGACCAGACACTATGGTTCATTCGTTCTGTTGCCGTTGCCGAAGAGCGAACGACGGATGTTCTAATTGATGGGGAAAAAGTCAAAGAAATCGCGGAGGAATACGCGAATGGGGGTATTACTGAACTCCACAATAAGGTGTTCGGACCTGGGGATCCGCTAATCGAACTGTCGGACGATGTTATAGAACTCGCCCAAGAGCACAACCCAGAATAAGAGAAACATGTCTTCTTGGAAACAGATTGAGCTGGGTGGAAAAGAGATTCAACTGATGATTCGTTCCTCCAATACTGGAGAATTTGAAGTTGGTTCGAGATATAGCAGCAATCATGAAGAGGGTTATCTCGCTCTATTGAAGGAACATGCTGTCTGCTGGTATCAGCGGCCTTCGGAACCCCGGTCTGTTGGAGTATCCGACGTCGGAGATGCTGTTGTGGCGGATTGGATTGAGTATGGGGAATCGACAGGTGCTACCATCTCCGTCATTGATAGAGAGCAGTCCACTATTTATGAAAAACATCTAGATGTGAGTGCACCTACCGTCGATATTTCGCCGGATAGTAACTTCATCGTTCTTTGCCCCTACGGGGAACTGGCCCGGATTCTCGATATTCGAAGCGATACAGAAATCGTTCGTCACGAGTACGATATCGCTGACCGATTGATACCTAGTTGGATCACTGTCGATGGAGATCACCAAGTAGAGTTCCGACAAAAAACGGATGATGACCCACTTTATCGCATTGACTTCAACGAAAACATAACCTGGTCTAGCGATTCATTTGAATCACGGCAGTATTACCAAGTCGTCACGCTCGATGAAACCGTTCCATGGACGGACACTATTGAGGATTTTGCGAGCGATTACGCTGCCAGTGATGACGCCGAGGTTAAGCATACGATTGCGAACACAATCGGTGAAGCACGGTTAGTTGATGCTAATCGGAGTACATTACAAGAGGTCGTTAGCGCGCTCACGAGAGTTCAGAGTACGTTTGTAGATAACGAAGCCCATCAGAAACTTGTCTCTCAACTCTTGGGGGAAGCCTACTACCGACTAGCTAAGGATCTTTATTCCGGTCTTCCCGTTGATGAGCAGTTTTGGGAGCTGATCGAACAATCGGCTGCGGAATACCGTACTGTTCTTCCGTGGTATGAAGGCAAACGAGGGCTATCCAAAGCATTACGGCTGCAAGCCAACCAGTACACCAAGCAAAACCGCACGAGAGAAGCGTTGAGCTGCTATGAACAGATCGAGTTATTAGAATCACGATACAACGTGAGTCTGCTCAGCACTGGAGATACAAACTCCCTCAAAGAATATCGTCAGAAGAATGTATCTGCCATGGAACCGAATGAAACCGGGAAATTGATCCAGTTATCTCAACTACCATCTTATGAATAGCGAATCTTCATTGGATATAAATTTTGGTAAAGAGTACATTTTGGGATTGATTGATCATCTTTCTCGCCCAATATTGGAGCCATATCCAATGGGGGGTGGTTATGGGCTTGCAACGGAACTACAGATATCGCTGCGTAAATCCGAGCTCTTAGCAGGTGTAATAGGACAGTTTCTTGACAGACAGGACATTCAGTATCGATATGATTACGGGGATTCTGAAAATGGTCCCCGTAAAATGTTGATACATAATTCAGAAGACATTGAGACGTTGCGTGACCTTGGAGAGGGGATATACATCCAAATTGCTGAGCGCTTGGAGTATCTTGTTGCAGTGGACCGTGAATATGGTGGTAAGACGATTGCCGGAAATGAAGAACTATTCTATCAATTGTATAAACCTTGGACAGATATGCATCCATACTGGAACAGTAAGAAATATACGCTCGATTTTTTTGAGGATGAATTTAATATCGGAACTATTGACGACATATTTGACGTTCCTAATCCAAAATATCCAGAATCTATCTCAACAGAATATATTGCAGGAGCTTTTGATGGAGCCGGTATGATCTCATTATTGATTAATGAACAACCGGTCAACAACACTGGTTATGGGATGGCTTTCAACGCACGGATTACAGTCACTCATCCGGATATACGAATAAAACCGAATTTCATTAGATATCTCGAGAACCATGGTCTCGCCCCTACGATATCAAAGAGAGAAGATCGTCTCAATATTCAATTCAACGCCATCAATAGTGTCGAAAAATTCATTGAAGAAGTTGGAGAAAGCACAACATATTTATACAATCTTTGTGAATTATTCTACACTCAACTAATCCCTGCATATAAGGACCAATACCACACTACTAAGGAGGGGTTTTTTGATATCGTCCGAGCATTCGAAGAAGTAGCTCCAGAAAGACCCCGGGCAAAATACACTACAGAGTTCTTCGAGGAGAAATGGGATCTTGAAGAATGACCGAGTTGCTGCGTGATTCCCTCTAGCTCATGAAAGTGGAGAATCTAATCAGCTGAATGCTGAACTCCGGTTTTTAAAATGATCCCAATTCTGATTGCTGACTGCTGGGTTTCTCTTTCCGCTCCTCTAATGGGTTATCAACCTGGATTTTTAGATTCGAGACGAGTGGTGGATGACTTTTCGACCAGTACTGGAGCCATTCTTCGTCGGTGATTTGGTTAATCCATTCGTCAAGAGATAGGGTTTCTTCTGCCCAGTGGTGGTTTCCATCTTGGTATAGATGGACCTTGTTGCCGATCAGCTCTGGCGACCCAGACTCTAGATTAGAGAGGTAGTCTCTAAGCGTGATGAATTCTGGATGGAACTCGACACCATAGTAATCACCCGACCCCTTCTTTTCGGAGAGCATACTTTCCATCACAGTCTCAAATGATATTTCCTCAAAATTGTTAGAAGGTTCATGGACAAATTCGAGTCGTACATCAGGTTTGCTCTCAGCATCGAAATGGTTTGGGTCGCTAATTGCCTGAATGAATTTAATTTGTCCTCGTCGAATACTACTATTTTCTCCTTCAATTAGCTGTTTATACAGCTTATATGCATATTTGTGGATTCGCAACGTGTAGATTTTCTTTTGGAGGATCGACTGTTCATCCCGTAGTGTTGATTGAACGCTTCCGACCTCTCTCAAGGCTGCCGGGCGAACATGTTTCTGGTAGTATTCGATATATTCCTGATTGAGTTCAAATCCGAGTGGCTTCCGGTCTAGTGCTTCGACAACCGCTAGTGTCGTACCGATTCCCGCAAATGGGTCAAAGACGACATCACCAGGATCGGAAGCGAGGCGAACAATCCGCTCGACAAGCTCTTCTGGAAATGGACTCGGGTGGTAGCTCACCTTTGGACCCCACTGACCTTGTTTGGGAATCGGGAAACGCCAGACGTTACTTGGGACGATTCCTCTTGGGCTATATCGTTCAGGATAGTTCACCCACCACCGCTGGAATTCATCAGGGTCAGTGACCCGGATTGCGTCCTTATTGTACGTAAATCCATCTGACTTAGAAAACACCGTGACGTACTCATGGACGTTCCTGAGCTGTCCTTTTCTGGTCCATGGCCGTGTTCTAGTTTTATCCCATATGATATTGTCCTCCATACGCCAGGATTCAGGTAGAGGATTGTGCACTGCTCCGCATTTTGAACACTCGAGTGAACCGTTCTCTCGGTCCTGTTCGAGATATCCACTGCAATCCTGTTCCAAGCATATGTCATGGTTTTGTAAATTTTCGAGCTCGTCTGCAATATCAAAGGGAAGTCGAACAACTCTACCGTTGGATCGGAAGGTATCTGTGACTATCCACAGTGTACAGTCTTCAGACGCAATGTCGTAACATTGTTTGAAGATTGATCGGAGATCATCCAAGAATTCCTCATAACTCTGTTTGCCGATCTGCTCTTCATGATCTCCATAATCAACTAAGTCAGCGTACGGTGGCGACGTAATGATCGTGTCGACGAGGCCATTCGTGTCATCAAATTCATCTCCAAGGTATGACTTCAAATTTCGAGCATCATGTTGGTATATTTTGAAACGAGAATCCTGCTTGTCGTTCATTTGCTATACTTGTCGACGGCTGGATCACAAATAAAGGAGTTGGTACTGTCGAGTGGGTTCCAGACGAATGCATAGGGAAATGACTGGCGGTGGGGCGCCCCGCAGGTTAACGGGATTCGATGACGGAATGGATTGGCTCGCTTGAAGGCATATTCAGGTAGAATTCGTGATCTTTTGAAGACGGCCGCGATAAGGTTTCCATCGATTGAATCGGATGATCGACATCAACTCCGACATTAGATAGGATAGGTGGGAATTCATCGTTACTGTATCGCTGTGCCCATTCAGTGCTTTGGTTCATTTCGGCCCAGTCACTCCACGAGATCTCTTCAGTGAACACGTAGTGACGTCCGTTCTCGTAGACGTAGAGATTTTCGGGAAGATGCGTATACGTGCCGTCGTTCATCTCTGCTAGCAATTCTTGGGTTGTTAATACGATCGGTCGTGCTTTCATCCCAAATCCGGAACACGGTTGGAGTGTGGTGGCTTCTTCTGCACTTTTGTGATACTGAAGGGCGTTTTGGGCTGTCGTTTCTTCGCCAACAATGAGTAGGACATCCACTTCACCATGGATATCATCTCCAATTGTCTGGTATCCTAGTTCCCGACTCACGAGAAATACGGTATGAACATCTGACTGAGACGGACTTGATAGGCCAATTTCACCACATAGTGTACGAATCAGCTCACGGGCATACTTCGTCTGGCGGAGCCCACAGATGAGTCGATTCAGCTTTTCTTGTGTAGTGCTTTGCTCTGACGGAGTCTGCTGCTCCTGGAGATGTTGCTTGAGATCTGGATACGCTTTACAGTACTTTTCATTGAGGTCGATACCGATGCCATTGCGGTTCATCTGTTCCGCCTGTGCCACTGTCACTCCTGAACCTGAAAAAGGATCCATCACAACGTCTTCTGGGTCAGTAGAGAGGGTAAGAATCCGTTCAATGAGCCCTGGTGGGAATGCTGCAGGATGGTTGAAAATGTCACTATTATCGTTAAATGACCCTCGAGTGGGCGGCTCAAACTCCCAAATGTTCTCAGGCAATTTGCCGAGTGGGTGGTATCGTTCCGGGAAATCAGCCCACCATTGTTTGAAGTTGCTTGGATGGGATTCGCGGATACGATCCATTTCTAGGGCAAAATCCGAACTCTTGCTAAAGCACAATACGTACTCGAAGACGTTTCGTAGACGCCCTTTTTTTGTGTATGGTAGTGCTTTATTCTTATTCCATATTATAATGTCTTGGAATATCCAGGAGTCCTCACTCGATATCGTGTGTCCACAGTGCGGACAGGCCGTCCCTTGTTCATCGAGAACTTCGATTCCTCTCAGTACAGTGTTGCCGCAGTTCGAACACTCCATCCCTTGGTCAAGGTTCTGGCATACACGAGCAATGTCGAACGGAAGCTGGACGAGTTCGTGATTCCGTCTAAATGTATTTACGACAACCCAGAGTGAGCCGTCCTCCTTCGTGATGGAATAAACGTCCTCGAAGATCTCTCTGAGCTCGTTGAGGTATTCGACATACGACCCATGCTGACCGATTTCAGTATCATCAGCTGAGCCGTATTCCTTGATATCGTAGTACGGCGGGGACGTGACAGTCGCATCCAGAAATTCTTCTTGTTCTTTCTCCTCTTCTAGGCGAGTCCGAAGTTCGGAGACTGCTGTTCGAGCGTCGCCGTTATGCATGGTGAAGATCTCTTCATCGTTGTCAAACGTCGATGGGGGGACAGCTGTATCTGTGATTTCGTCAATTGATTCTGCATTTTCAGCTTTTGATGCCCCACCACTTGAGATATTTCGCCGATAATCTCGCCCATCCGGTAAGAATTCATCCTTCGATAGTTCGTCACGGATTTTACGCCACAGTTCGTTGTTAGTGTCGAGCCGGGTCTTTTTGTTATCCGTGGGAACTTCACCCGTCTCTCCTTTTGGAAATATCTGTAGAACCCCGCCGAAGTAATTATATTGGTTATTTCTAGTAAGTTTGAATATATCTTTGAACACCGACGTCATCAGCAGCCGACCGTTCGCATAGATATCGATCCCCTGTCGGTTTTGGCTAGGTCGATATCGATACCTGAATTTCCCACTCTGCGTGAGGAGCTCCGGATATTGTTCCTCCGCTTTGGCGGTCATCGCATCGATATCTAAAGTTCCGGCTTCATACTTAATGTCGTATCTCTTATCATCCGGCGTCGTAATCTCGAATTCATGGTTTTTCTTTGACTCATCATCGTCGTACTCTGGCCAAATTGGCGCGACGTCGAAATATCCAGTTTGGTTTGTTTCGAGGTCGTGGTAGTTGACGGCGATTTGGTTATCATCATGTGCCGAGAGGAGTCGACGGAATATCACGCCAAGCCGCTCGCGGATATACTGAACCTTTGTTCCGAGAGAGTCTGCCGATGGCCACACGTCGTTGTCAAATCGATCCCGAGCACACGTGGCGTGCACTCGTGTTCCGTGATTTGCTTCAATTAGTTCCGTATCCCGGTCGGGGATACCAACATCCCAGTCGCTCTCTGCACCGTCGTCGATTGGCAGATCGTCTGTTATCGGTCCATCAACGCGGACACAATTGCTGGTTTCTGTCTGTGTAATTAGGGTAAACCAGTCTCTCTGATTGCCAATATTTCGTTGTTTGAGCGACTCTTCGAACCAGGCAAGGCTTGCTTTGAGTCCCCATCCAACATTATTCAAAATACCTTCTGAGATTTCCTTGTTTCCGGTTCGAAAAACTTCATTTTGTAGATCGTTGCGCGTGATTCCGGGACCATTGTCTGAGATGTATGTTGTAATTGTATTCTGACCACGGACAAACATCAAAGAGAGATTAATCGATTCATCAGGTCCCTTGAAGTAGGATTCACTCTTGACGACCGCTGAAACTGAATTATCTATAAGTTCCTGAAGTGCATCTAAGTAATTCTCATGCTGCTTGGCCATCCCGGAGGCCAGCATCTCCAGTTCTACAGTAGACTCACACGTCTCAGTCATGTACAAAGACAACCCCTGTTGAGATGAACTGAAAACATCATTCGCCTTCTATAGGCCTTCCACTGATAGGGGATTAATCTATGGATCTCGTCCAGATTATAGTTGTTCCAGTGAAATGATTCTCAACGAAATGTTCGGGTAGGCTGAAAAGCCAGACCACAATCTCGACGGACTGATGGAGGAAATCGACCATTTTTCCCATTCAGAGGGGAGTTTATGAACGTGCAGAGCCGAATAATTGGCTTAGATTGCTCTTTAACAGTGCAGCAGCGACCAAACACTCATATCGTGGTCGAACGACACGGAGGATATGTCTCAACAGTTGCTGCTTACTGGGCCTCATCTCCCAGCCCTCGAATCTCACATTTTCGACATTCTTGTAGATGATGTGGGAACGCAGCCGGAAAGCATCCTGTATATCACTCCACAAGATTACCCTCGGGATGCAACCAGAGACCGATGGCGAGAATTTGGCTCTCCCGCTGTACTCCGCATCGATACATTCGACGAATTTGTTTTCGAGTGTTACGAACGCGACCAGTACAAGGGCCGTGTAACTCACATCGATCAGCCTCTCCTCTCCCGGCTCGTCGAACTTGGTGTTGAGAGCATTGCGTCGAATGGCAACCCACTCAACACAGGTGATCGATTCCCGAGATCGGGTCTCATACGGGAAGCTCAGGGGCTGTTTACCAAAATGGAGTTCGCTGGACAGCTCTCGCCGGAAGAAATGCAGCATCGGCTCGAAGAAGAGGGAATGGATGACCGAGCAGCCTATATCGAAGAATTAGCTACCCAAATAGAATCCGCGCGTACAGAGGTTCTTGCCGACGAATTATCTGAAACGTTCCGTACTGAGCAGATGCACCACGTTACAACGATGTCTTCGTCACTGGAAGATGTGTTTCCCTCTATTGACGCCGTCGTCATCAGTGGCTTCACTCGGTTCGACGTTCTGGAGATGGATCTACTTGAGAGGATTGTCGAAACCTGGCCGACGGTCGCTCTCCTCCCGCTACAGGTCAATTGCGATTCTGCCGTAGGTGTCGACTCGGGACTAACACACGCATTGCAGACCTACCTTGATTTGGACTTCTCGTATGAATATCACGATGGGAATGATGCCGCGAGTACTGGACCTCGACAGCGAATCACGCGAAATCTCTATCGGCATCCTGAGAGGTCACCGACTACAGACGATATTGACGTCCCGGCTTTAGACCTCACATTTCACGCTCCCGAAACCGTTCCCGACGAACTCCGTGATATCGCTCGGGACATTCGAACGCAACTCGCAGGGAGCGCCGATCCCGAGGATATCGGCATCGTCCTCACGAACCCTGATCAATATACAGAGCAAGTACAGGAGACGTTCGAGACCTACAATATCCCCTTCAGCATTCAGACCGAGACACCGCTTTCCGAGACGGCCATCGGCGATGCCGTCCGAACGATCTGCCAGCTTGCTCGAGAACCCCGGTCCTTTGATTCACTACTCCATCTCCTGACGAACCCGTTAGTTGCAGCCACTCATGAGGGGACTCCACTCGACCATCGAAACCTCACCCGTGTTGCAGCTCGCGCCGAAACGAATCGACTCGATACAACGCTCGATCATATCGACGATGAGGTTGCGGCGACGATCGAATCCCTGCTTCATGATGCATCCGCACTCTCGACAGTATCGCTCGACTCGTTGTCCGGCGAGCTATATGCACTCTTAGAACGCCTCGGGGTGATCGCTGCACTCGCCGACGACAGTGATCTCTCAGCCACGTTCCGTGCAACGGAACTACGGGCTCGCGACAGCCTCAATAATGTCCTCGAAACCCTCGCGTTGACGGAATCGATGGCTGATCCTACCGTTGGGAATAGTGTCGATCGCCTCGAACGAGCCCTTTCTGGAATTTCGGTTCGGCATACCGGCCATCCACCTGACGAGAGCGTCGTTGTCTGCACTCTCGCTGAATCACTTCCCAGAGACTTCGAGCACGTCTATATCCTTGGTCTGACGTCGACCCATTTCCCATCGGATCCGAACCGAACGGCATTCACTCGATCCGTCTACGATGCCCATCCCGACTTCGAACAAACGGACGCCTCAGCCGAAGCTCGGTATTACTTCGGAGCGCTCCTCAGCTCCGAGACATCACTTCACCTCTCATCACCGCAACGGAGCGTCAGCGGCGAGCCGTACGTCGAGGCGGATGTCCTGACTGAGCTTCGGCGAGTCGTCGACCTCTCGGAAATCACCTCAGAATCGTCTCCCACCGAACCGGGCTATCAGGAGGATGTTCAGTGGTCTATCGGCGAGGTGCTTGGAAAAACTTCCACCGATCAGGCGCGTGATCTGGTAGAGCAGGCTGTCGAAGCAGACACCTTCGATGGTGATCAACAGTCTCGGATTGAAGCTGGCACCAGTTGCGCGGCGGCACGAGCAAGCCCCGAACTCACAGAGTACGATGGCCAGCTCACTACTGAAACGGTCTCACAAGTACATTCTGATACCCGCGAACCATACAGCGCGAGTCGTCTCGAGAGGTACGGCGTCTGTGGATTCAAATACTATATGAAGCATGTGTTAGATATCGAGGCACCGGAGTCACTGACACGCGAACCCGATGCTGGCACCCGCGGGTCGTATATTCACGACGTCCTCGAACGCTACTATCTGTCACTACAATCAACTAATGGAGAGCCAGTCGACCCGAGTGGTGACTTCCAGACACGGCAAGAACGCTTGCTTGAGGTTGCGTTCAAGCGCCTGGACCAAGCTTTCGATGAATATTCGACTACAGGATTTCAGGCGGAGTGGCTCATGAAGGTCCTCGCAGGATTAGGAACACCAGAGACGAACAGATACTATGGTCCCGACGAGGAGATGCAGGACGACCGCCCAGTTGCGCGAGGGCTGTTCTATCGCTTCCTAGAACACGAGTTCGACGAACCAGCAAAGACGACTGTACGACCGACGTGGTTCGAGGCTCGCATCGGCAACCCCTACGACGCTGGCACACCGATGCAAGATAATCCGACTCGCATCGAGACGCCACAGGGTTCCGTACCGATTCATGGTCTCATTGATCGTCTCGGAACTGTACCAGGGACGGATCCTACGCAGGTCGTTGTGCGTGACTACAAAACCGGGAGCAATATCCCGAGTGAGAATGACGCACTACTCGGTCTGAAGTTCCAACTCCCCATGTACGCGCTCATGGTGGAAGACGCACTCGGTGACGTAGAGACGGTTGGCGGTGCGTACTATCAGGTCTCTCCACCAAGTTCCACGAACTCCCGAAGCGGACTCCTTGCTTCCCAGGAACAAACCACCTATCATGGAAGTGATGAGGTGGAAACACCGCTATTGCGGCACTCATATCCCCACTTCGAGACACACGATGCATTCCGCCGATTCGTCGAGGAAACGACCCCTCGACGCCTTGGCGAGCTTGCATCAGGCATCACTGAGGGGCGATTCCACCCAACGGTTCTTGACCCCTCAGATGCCGGATGCCGCTACTGTGACTATGCACACGTCTGTGACGTCCGCTCGCACCAGCGCCGAGACGTTATCGACGCGATCGACGAAGCTGGTATCCCAGCGTACATCCCGCCGAAAGCAAGGGACCAAGATGTTGAGGATGTCGTGGGGGTGGAGTAGCGATGGTCTCGTACGAAGACCTGACTGACGAGCAGCAATACGCTGTCGATGCACTCGATCGGAACGTAACGCTCACGGCTGGTGCAGGGACGGGCAAAACCACGACGCTGACTGCTCGCTATCTGAGAATGATCGAGGATTCCCTCGACGGGGAGAGCGAGCGCAGCAGTGATGGCCCACTCCTACCGAAAAACATCCTTACGACGACGTTCACCGATCGAGGTGCAAACGATCTCGAAGAGAGCGTCCGGATGGAGATCACGGATCGGATTGCTACGCTCGATATCGATGACTTCGAGGCCTGGCGGACAGTAGCGGATGAGCTCGAGCAGGGGTATATCCACACGCTTCATGGTTTCTGTGCTCGCCTCCTGCGAGAACATGCGTTGACGATCGATGCCGTGGACCCAGGATTCGAGACGCTCGACGAAAACGAGACCACTGCGCTCATTCACGATACGGTTGATGCCGTTCTCGAGGACTACGAGAACCACGAGGCAACACAGACGTTGGCACGTCGATTCTCGCGGAGCCAGTTACACGATGTCCTGGCTGATTTGCTTGGTGAACGCCCCGAAAGTCTCGAATGGGCTGATTGCTGGGCGAATGCGACAGAAGAGGAATACATCGACTTCGTCGAGACAGAACTCCATCCGATTGATCCGGAAGTGGCGGCTGAGCGACTTGCACACCCAGATTTCGTCGAGGGGGCAACGACCTTGAGAGAGATCGTTGAAAACTCTCCGGATATCGATACAGGCGGACAAGCCTGGGAGCGTGCCGAAGGCGTCGTCTCCATTCTTGAACGGGGGTTCGATGATGGCGTTCCCTCCCGCGCCAAGCAGACCACTATCTCGAAACTCAGTATGCACCTCACCAAAGGCAATAATGAGCGGTACGTAGGATACGGAGGGGCGGCATCGCGATGGAATGGGCACTCACAGAAAACCGAGTTCGACGACGCATTTGAGTCCCTCGTCGAAACGCTCCAACCAGAGGAGCACGCCGTCAACGTCGACTTGGAAATCGAAGCGAATAGCTTCCCGCTCGTTAGAGCACTCGCGGAACTGACCGTGATCGCGGCCACGGAATACGAGGAGCGAAAGGAGAGACAGAATGCCGTCGATTTCACCGACCAGATTTCCTATGCTGTCGAATTTCTCGATAAAGAGGGTAATACGGACGTTCGCGAGCGGCTACGTGATCAGTTCGAGTACGTGATGGTCGACGAGTTTCAGGACACCGATCCCCGTCAGTGGGACTTGATCAAGCTTCTAACAACCACAGATGGTGGGACTTTCGACGCAGAGAACGTATTCGTCGTCGGCGATGTCAAACAGAGCATCTATCGCTTCCGGAATGCCGATGTCACACAGTTCCGTGAAACTGCGCAGAAACTCGAACAAGCAACCAGCGAGGCTGAAACCGCCGATCACGAGGGTGGTAACGAGGACGATCAGCTTTCAACGAACTTCCGGACGCTCCCAACAGTCCTCGAATCGATCAACGAACTCTTCGAGGTCATTTTCGACGACGATGGGGAACCGTACGAGGCTGTCCCGCAGTCGCTGACCCCGTACCGCGACGATCAAGAAGACCTCGGTAGTGTCGAATATCTTGCTGTACCGGCTGATGAAGAGCTCCGGGCACAGAGATTCGAGCACTACGACGAGTTCGCCGAGGCTGAACCGGAGCACGATACTGAGTTGGAAGCGATGGCCCTCGCCGCTCGACTTTCCCAGATACTGGGTGAACCGTACCAAGTGTATCCGGAAGAGGACGAAATAGAGAGCGACGCTGAGACGCTAGACGAATCGGGAGCTGAACAAGCAACGAGTCCCCAAGCCGACTCGAACAGTGATGACGAACCACCAGAACCGCGGGATATCAAGCCGGACGATATTGCCATCCTCATCCGCAGTCGGACCCATCTGAAGAAATACGAACGAGCATTAAAGGAAGCAGACGTTCCCTACTCGGTCGCGTCGGGAATCGGCTTCTACGAAACAACGGAAATCACAGCGCTGTTGAATCTCTTTCGCGCCCTCGCGGACCCGAACGACGAGCGCGCTCTCTATGCTGCTCTCCGTTCACCATTGTTCGGTCTCACGGACGACACGCTCGCCCGACTGACGTTGCACGATGAACCACTCTGGGACGCGCTCGCGGCAAGCGAGCACGAGGCACTCGAAGAGACCTACGAGTATCTCCACGAGTGGCGACGACTCGCCGGACTTGTCGATACTGAACTGGGCGAATTCGATGGCTCGTGGGCGGCGTATCTGACGCGTATTCTCGAGGATACTGGATACCTGATAAGCGTCAGTTCCGACGAACGTCTGCAGCAGGCAATGGCGAATATCGAGAAATTTCGCGAGCAACTCCGAGGGTGGAGCGACGATGGGGTTCGCAGTCTCGCAACGCTCGTGAATCGCATCGAACGGCGGATCGATCTGGGCGGACGCGAGAGTGAAGCTGATACGACGGGAGAGGGCGTCCAGATTCTGACGATCCATGATGCGAAAGGCATGGAGTTTCCGTTCGTCGTGGTGCCTGGTATTGATCGTGACTTCAAAGATCAAGGCTCACTCGGAGATGGGAAAGTCGAATTCGAGCAAGTGGGCGGTCAGCACGCAGTCGGAATGAAAGCGCCGAGCCCGGACGATCCGTTTGAAATGGTGGATACGATTGCGCGTGACACCATTCGTGAACGCCGCCGAGCCGAAGAACGGGCCGAGGAGAAGCGCGTTCTCTATGTCGCTTGTACCCGAGCACGCGACCATCTGCTTCTCAGCAGTCTCCACGGCTTGGAAGGCGACACTGAGGAACTGACGTTCACGGACCTGACCGAACCGAATCCGGAATCGGCATCGAACTGGCGCGACTGGGTCCAGCCGGAGTTGCTCACTGAAGACGTTTGCGCTGGTCTCGACACCAGTGAATATGTAGAACGCTCCTACGGTACTGATGAAGGTGCGTATACTGTGTCGCTACCGACACCACCGACGAAGCAAACGCAGACCGACCCGGATCTCAGCCCGTCCGTTGAACTGTCGCCCACTCCAGCCCCGCCGGAGATCAGTTTTCAGCTCTCCGCGACCAATCTGGCCTCATTTCTGGGTGGGTATGGAGAACTCCAACTCGATGAAGACACCAGAACGGTCTACCTCGAAGAGGCAGAAGAGGTCGGCGACGACGTGAACCCAGATGTACGGCATGGTGAGGATTCAGTCGTCGTCTTAGAGGGTGAAACCGAGACGGAGGAGGCTTCAGAACCAGCAGACGATGATGAAACGGTTGAACCGACCGTATTCGGCGAAATGGTTCACCGCATCTGTGAGCTTCGCCCACCTGAGACACGCTGGGCGGATCTCATGGAGCAGACGCTGGTTGATGAGGACGCGACAGCCCCCCTCACGGCTGAACTACAAAATCGGGTCACTGCGCATGCACAGCGTGGAATCGACTACGTCAACGCGAAGTCGACCGAGGTCGACGTTGAGCATCAGTACGACGAACTGTATGTAACGGCGGAATTCGAGCAAGGTGAGGTCTCGGGATATATCGATCACCTGATCGTCACTCCGAATGCGTACCACATAGTCGACTACAAGACGGGGGACGTCACTCCTGAGGACTTTGAGAGTGATGCACGGTATTATCAGAATCAGATGAAGGCCTACGCGATTGCGTTGAACCAGCAGCAAACCGAACGCAGTATTCGTATCTCGCTCATATTCACCAATATCGACGAAGCCTGGGAGGTCGAGTGGTCAACGGAAGACGTGGAGTCGATCGAGGCAGATATTCAGGAGGAACTCACAGGACAATTCTGAAGACTACACTATTGCGTCGTTTCGTACTCGGTCGTGATAGCGCGGTCGCGCTGTAGTTTCTGCTCAACGCGCTCGCTTCGGCAGTCCACATCGACCCGGCGACGCTGCCAATCATCACCGGACTTCCCGTTCCAGACGCCGTACAGCGTCACCTTAGGCAACCGGAGGACCCCGAACAACACCGACAGCGTGTAGAGTGCATCGCCGATCTCGTCCCACGAGACGGTCACTTTTCGCGGGAGATCCACGGGAAAACTCACATGTTGGGCGAGGAGTCCCTCGTCGCGGGCCAACTCGATGAACCCGTAGTCATTGCTGAGGAGGATCACCCGTTTGCGACTGGTGTCGTCGTATTCGGCGTATGCGTCGATGATCGGCTCATCCTCTGTGCCGCTGTCGATGGTGTCGGCGTACCGATGATCACGGAGCCGTCGATACTCGTACAGTCCGAGGAACCCCTCACGGTTCCCACCTGCTGGCTGGCCATCGAGACGACCGAACTCCTCACCGAATGCGTCTTCGAGCGAGCGAGTTTCGTAGTGGTTGTAGTGCCAGTTGAGTTCGTCGTAAATGCCCGTGGCGAGCGCGAAGCCATTGACAGGGGTGCGTCCGTTCTCATCGCTGTACTGCTCCGGGTCGAGTTCGAGAGCGTCGAGTATCCGCCACGCGAACAGATTCGTATCGATCCCTAATGTGACGGGTTCGTGCCCAGCATCGAGGTCGGGATAGCCGTACTGCCGGAAAAACGTCTCCACCTCGTCGCTGTTTTCGATATCGACGAGCGATCCCACGACTAATGCCCGAATGTACGTCTCCTTGCCAGGAAGATCCTCGTAGGCTCGCTTGCCATGCGTCGCGTGAAGTTCCTCACGAGCATCCTGATATGTGAGTGCGCCTTGAGAGAACCGGACTGTCGTATTCATCGGGTCCGAGATATCGATTCGGAGAAGTTCACCGATGTCCTCACAAGGATGAGCAACGGTTACTGTCGTTACGTCCTCGGTATACAGCGCGTTGAGGAGATGCGTTACATGCCGGCGAGGGATCCGCATCAGAACACCTCCGTGAAATCGATGAATTCGGTCACTGGTTGAGGCACATCTGGATACAATCGGCCGTAAAATTGGTTGTTGGAGATGTAGAGGTAGTAGACGTGGTCGGCCTCGAACTGTATGCCAGCTTGAAACGCGATCGCAGACATAAACTTCCGACCGGGCGTCACGTCGACGGCCGCCGTTCCACCATCATCGTGGAGCCGGGAGATCGGGTCACGGAAGTGTTCGACGATATGCTGGAAGTCAGTCTCCTCATCGAGGTATGTGGCCGAGAGGTCTGGGGCGTCGCCGCCGTACTCGATGACGACTCGTTCCATCATTGACGTGATATCGTCGTACTGGTTACTGACACCGGGATTTTCCAGAACATGAAGTTCGTCCGGCAGGAACCCGTCTTCGCAGGCTGCTGCGAGCGGATTGATGACTGCTTCGAGGTTCGTGCTCATAGTCGTGAGCCACGCATCAACCATGGATAGCTATCTTTTCTCCACGATATAGTAGTTCGTGTCTAAGTACGCTTGGTGGCGGTAAGCCCACTTCTGCTCCTTTCGAAGCTCGGGGATATACGACTGAAATATAAAAGCTCAGCGCCATATGAGCTCTCGTCTGACTATTCGAGTCGCTCAAGCACAACGTAGGTATCAGTAATGATGGACGACATCGAGGCGACAACTGCCGCAGAAATCACACACAACGAGATCCAGCAGGCTACCGCTTCATCCCCACTGGGGGTGGTGCAGAAGTCATCACACACCCTAAACTGCCGGGTTTGATTTTTCGACGTAATGTAATTCCACCTCTAGTTAAGCAGCAATTATATCGAAATCTGCGCTCTTTATACTGGTCGTGCAAACTGAGATTGGCTGGTTCAGGCCTTGAGAGCAATTCTGCACCACCGGCATTGGAAGTTATCGGGTCTATTGAATCCGCAGAGGGCGAGAGGATTCACGGTTTGACGGCCTGTTCGACGTTGTAAACGGCAGCGGTGAGCGAGATTTCACGGAACTGGCGATACCACGCTCGCGCTCGGACGGCGGAGCCGTACGAGCGCTTGATTACTGAGTTCACGCTCTCACAGATCGAGCGCTGGTGGTAGCGTTCGTCGTCGATCCGCGCGTTGTGCGCGTGATCGTAGGGCGCGAAAACACGGTGCTTGATGAGCGGACGGACGCCCTCGGCTCGGAGAGCGTCGCGGAAACTCATGTCGTCGTAGCCCTTGTCAGCAGCCAGACTGAGCAGGTCGCCTGCATTTCGCAGGGCGACCTGCGGGCCGATGTTCGTTCCGTTGGGCCACTTCGCACTACAGTGAACGTCGATCACCGCGCCCTGCGCGGTATCGACGAGAAACGTTGCCTGGACCGTTCGTACGTCTCGATCACACCGCTTGAGGTAGTGGCTCGACGCCTCCCGACGATCGAAGTAAGTGGCGTCGATGGCGGCGTGACCCGACTGGTCGAGCAGCTCCGACGAGAGTCGGAGCAGCTCTCGCCAGACAGCCATCGGTGCGCGGTCGAAGGACTTGCACAGCGCGGATGGGCCGATGAATTCGCTCCGTCGGAGTGCGAGCGCGGCTCGCACTCGCTCCATCTCTTCGGCCCAGTCGAGAACTTCGGTGAGCGTCGCGTCCATGTGTTTCCGGAGAAAGTGCAGGACGGCGTGCTTCCAGCCGGCAACTCCGTTGCCGGCGGGATCGCTGATCTGCATCAGCGCCGCATCGGTGAGTTTTCGTGCGATCGAGACAGCTTGCTTGACGAAGCGGAAGAGGACCTTTTGCACAACTGGCTTCTTCCGCTTCAGCACTGTCGTTCTAACGACTCAACCCGCCGCAGTCGGTGGATTCAATAGAACCGAAGTTATCTAAAAGTACCGCTACGGTTCTTGTAATTCTTCAGGAGCTCCTATCTGATTCATCCGTTCTTTTGCTTCTTCAAGCGAGTATTTCCCTTCTCTTACTCCGATAGCAATCTCGTTCACGTCCATTATAGGACCATAGGGGACTGATGAATCTACGTTTGCGAACATCCGACTCGCAATAGAAGTCAAATATTCATCATACTCTTCAGGATTATCTATTTCTTCATGTGATTCCCATTTTTCGACTTTCTTGTGTTCGTCATATCCCTCAATTCGCATAGATGTGAATGCAATATCTAACGCAATATTATTTGCTTCATGCGAACGTTCTGGTATCAGATCAGCTCCGAAGAGAATTTCGTTGACCCCCATCAGAAAAGTCTTGGCTTCACTTGGTTCTTCCAAGCTAATTCCGCGATCAGAATTAATAATCAGTTTTCCATCCTCCTCTAGTCCGATTCTTTCGGTAATATCAATATCATTTCCGAAATGACTCAGGAGACGCTTTAGCTCTGTCAGATTCTCTATCTCGATATCTTTTGAACTGTCAAATTCTTCGCTAAGATCATCGTCAGATGTATTGAGTTCTACACCGATAGGCTCTGGAATTTCTTCATCATACTGGTATTGGTCTTCGTCTGGCATGTCGGCCATGAATAGTAAATTAGTAGAGCTGACTTTAATCTTTGTGCAATTCCTTGCAGAGACGGTTGAGCATGTGTCGTGCGTCAATTATATTGACATAGCTCAATATCGTACCCCGACCCAGACCTCTATCAGTGAACAGTCGGAGCGCATTTCCTTGACCTCTGTATCGGTGTATCCGCGTCGATCAAGCATGTTAATCACCAATAAGTACTTCTCGGCCCAGCATATTCGGATCTTCCGCAAGGAGATCCTCCAGCTGTGATTCTCTATCAAGTTTCGTTGACGAAAGCCGCTGGTAATCCTCATCGATTCGCCAGAGTCCAAATTCAATCGGCATACCCATTCACCTGAGAGCGTGCACATAAAGCTGACCGGCACCAGCGAAGCATTCTGTCGACCATTATGGAGCGTTCAGAGGTGGAGGTGGCGCGACCTCACCACTTAGCGAGCGCTGGAGGGATCCAATTCGTTGAGTTTCTAAGCGAGGCTCTGGAGTTCAGAGGCCACCGAAAGCCTGTCAAGCCACTGATCAGGGAGCGAGGTCGAACCGAAGCGCGCACCGGCAACTGCCCCGGCGACTGTGCCGATCGTATCCGTGTCACCACCCTCGTTGACCGCGTTCACGATAGCCGTCTCGGCGTCGTCCGCAGTCAGTGCATGGTAAAGTCCGGTTTGGAGGGTATGTAGCACGAAACCAGAGTTCGACAACTCACTCGCTTCGATCCCGTCGGGAATCGGCTCGAGGACATCTCGGAGACTCTCCGGTGCAATCCGCACTCAATGCTTCGAGGGCACTGTCGAGAGGTTGCTCGTCGCCATCGAGCAGTGCAGCGATGGTGAGATTCAGCGCCGCACAGCCGTGCGTACACCGTGGATCGGCGTGTGTTATCCGCGATGAGTCTCGACTCATCTGTTGGAGAGTATCCCAGTCGCCGGCGAACGCGAGTGCGATCGGCGCACACCGCATCACGCTGCCGTTGCCCGCGTTTGATCCCTCCGGGCGCTCTTCCCAGACCTCCTGTCCCGCAACGTTCCACGAGATGTCCTTACCGATACGTCTGAGCGCGTCGGCGGTCATCAGTCCGACATCGAATGGACCGTTGTTGTACCACGCCACGAATCGCTGGGCGATATCTTCCGGATCGAATTGCCCCCGTTCGGCTAGACTCTGCGCGATGCACAGCGCCTGATCGGTGTCGTCGGTGACGGTCCCCGCGGGCTTGCTGTGAGTGCCGTTGCCGATCATCTCTGAAAGCTCGCCGTATTTAGCGTCGATCTGTGCCGGCGAGCGAAACTCCACGGGCCGACCGAGCGCGTCGCCGCAGGCCAATCCCAGCAGGACGCCCTCAGCTCTATCATGTCCGGCCATGATCAGTTGAACGTTGGCGGAGTATTATATCTCTGGCCACTGTGCCCTGTACAATGGCTCCGAACGCGGTGGAGAGTCCATGATAGTGTTCGCGTTCGACCGCGACTGGACGGTCGATGTGAATCCCCATCCCCAGCATGAGGCGGTCCCGCTTGCGTGGGTGCGTCACCTCGCTCACGACACCGACCACGAAGTCTGGGCGATCGGGAACCAGGATCTGAAAGAGGAAGCCGACATTCCCGGCATCGAAGCGCTCGCGGAGCGATACTACGAGGAAGGTATCGGCCGTCTCGGCGAGCAAAACGAGTTCGGTCGCTACGAATACTGGCCTGAGCGTCCTGACCGTCTTCGAATACTCGCCGAGGAATTCCCTGACGCAACGGAATGCATCGTCGTCGACGATATCGATCTGAGTGATGTCGAAGGCTGGAGTCACTACTACGCGTGGGACTTCGTCCCCGCCGTCGAACGTGGTGACCTCCCTATCGATCCACCATCCCGGGAGGAATGAACGTCGGAGCAGTCCGATCTTCGAGCGTCTGTGTTAGGTCTCCCGCTCACTCTAGACGATCGGATGAGTGCGTTACTGCGATCGACTATGCTTTCGCGCTCTGGCAGCACAGTCCTCGCATCGATCGAGCAGATCGGTCCGGTTCATTTCGAGATCGATCGCGCCAGCCCCGTAGGTGGGGCCGTCGCAAGCGAGCGGCGAGTCGTGGTTCATGTCGCGTCGTTCCATCTCTGCGGCGAGCCGGGCGTGACGTTCTTCTAGCCGCGTCGTGTCGATGTTGCCCTTCTCGGCGTGGCCTTCGGCGATCGCCTCGCCATGCGGGTGGTTTCGGATAGTCCCCACAAGCTGGTGGTGTTCTGCGTGCTCCCCGCGGAGATGATCGTCACAGAGGATCTCCGTCGGCAGGCACCACATCCGTGTCATTACTAACGACGCTCATCCCGATACATCGTAACACAGCAGTTTCTCGAACCAGTCGTTCGGTGAGTTGAGTTTCAGTCCGAGGAAGCCGAGGTATTTCTGGAGATGGTGCTTCGAGACCCCTCTAAACTTCGCCAGCCACTGGCGAAGGAAGCTATGGCGGTTCTCGCAAGTGTTCGTGTGAGCATCACCAATGACGTAGGTGTCGGAGTGAGTGACGGCCAGATGGCCGTCCACTCCCTCCTTGTCCTCGATGTCGTCGTAGATCGTGTAGCCGTCGGTGCAAAGGATCACGCTTCCGTCGCCGTACTCGGCGATATCTTCATCGGCGTTTTGCAGATCCTTACAGACGAGAAACCGAACTCGTCCGTCGTTCCGACGGACGAGTGTCAAGACTGGCGGTTTGTCTGCTGCGAAGGTCCCGCGTCCTTTTTTGAGAGTCCGCGCGAGCGCGGACTCCCGTCCTCGTCTTCGAGCCCTTTCTCACCAGCTGTGACGTAGACCTCGTCGGCTTCGCATACGCCGTAGAGGTCGAACTCGTCGATCTCACCGCTCACGTCCTGGACTTTGTGGACGAAGTTGAGGACAGCTTCGTAGTCTCGATCGAGGTCCCGAGCGATCTGAGCAGTCGGCTCAGATCGCATCTCCTTGACGGTGTAGAACATCTCTTCGAGGCCGAAGCGATGCTGGCCGAAGATCGTGTTCGTGAGGTCGTTGAAGTAGGTCTCGCACGCCTTACACCAGTATTGCTGGGCGTCTTTGCCGGTCGTACCCCGCTTGACGACAGCATCTTTCTCGCAGTGGACACACGTCACCGTCTCGCCGAATCGGGCGAGACGGAGACGCTCGAAGCATCGCTCACGCGGTGGAAGGAAGACCTGAGCTGACTCCTCGTCCATCGTTGACCGCCATGTGATCGCCAGCAGAATTGATGTTACGGTCTACCGGGATGAGCGAATGGTTTATTTGCTGCCAAGAGTTATTCGGGTATAGTGCGTAGTCGACGAGAGATGGTCACGAAACTGGAGCGGATCGCGGATTGCCCAAGTGGATATCCATGACCGAGCCGGGAGCAGTGGCGTTCGTGTTTGTTGCCGGACTAGTCACGGCACTTGCGACGGGATTGGGTGCGATACCGTTCTTTCTGTTCGACGACATCAGCGACCGATGGAACGTCGCGTTGTGGGGTCTTGCCTCGGGCATCATGCTCGCAGCGTCCGGATTCGGCCTCTTGGGCGAGGGGCTCGCAGTTTCGACGGGGATCCCAATACTGCTCATACTCGGGAGCATCGCTGGCGTCATCCTCGTGATAATCGCCGACGCTGTGCTCGACAGGATCGATCTGAGCGACCAACCGACTTCCTCGGAGATTGGTGGCTCCACCGCGGACGAGGACGCCAACGCCCCTCGATCCGATGGCGGACCCTCGGATACCGGGCAAGCAGACACTACTGTGCCAGTAGAAGATGCCCCATTGGCCACTCACGTAGTCGCTGAAGGCGACCTGCGAAAACTGGTGTTGATACTCGGTATTTTGACAGTGCACTCGTTTCCCGAGGGAGTGGCTATCGGGGTTTCGTTTGCCGATGTTGGTCTGGAGGGCGGTGTCACGATGTTCGGTCTCGTCGTGCCCGTGCTGGCAGTATTCATGACGATCGCGATTTCGATCCACAACATTCCCGAGGGAATCGCTATCTCGATCCCGCTCCGATCGATGGAGGTGAGTGAGTGGCGTATGGTTGGCGCAGCAGTGTTCTCGTCGTTGCCCCAGCCGATCGGTGCGGTGATCGCGTTCGCATTTGTTTCGTGGGCACGAGGATTCTTGCCGTTCGGATTCGGGTTCGCTGCTGGAGCGATGATCTACCTCGTCATTACTGAGTTTATCCCCGAGGCGCTACAGATCGGTACCGGACTGGACGGTGGTGGCCATCGAGAACTGGTTGCTGGCGTTGCTGGTGGCATCACGTTGATGCTGCCGTTGATGGCGATCTAAGTCGTTGTCCGCCGGTACACGGCTCGTATGCGTCCGTTGTGAACTCTATTGCGTCCTCGACGATCTCCCGCAGCGACGCCCTCATCGAATGGAGACACACCCTCAACCCCTGACGGGTATTGGGTGTGCCCATCCCGACTCAACACAACCCACGTTCAACGTCTCTCTGAGTAGGTCCGTGAGTTTCATAGATAGTGCTCGCTACGACCTGCCCGTTCCTCAAGCCAGCTCAAATAGATACTGCCGAAGTGACTCAGACACTACGAGTGTATCGAATGTAAATACACAGGCCAATTCTCCACGGTTTAGAACTGTCAGATAGATTTATATACTGCCGAACTGTTCCGACGAACGATGTACGAGACGATCCTCGTTCCGACCGACGGCAGTAAGCACGCGATTCGAGCCGCCGAACACGCCCACTATCTCATGCAGGCGTTCGACGCAACGGTTCATCTCGTCAGTGCTGCCGACATACAGACGGCGGGTGGGATGTTCAACGCCGGCGGGGTCGATCGACAGTTCGTCGAACGCATTGAAGCCGAATACGAAGACGCCATCGCGACAACCGAGGAGACCTTCGAGGGCGACGCGATAGAGACGTCAGTACTCAGAGGGAAACCTGCTGATGCGATACTCGAATACGCTACCGAACACGATATCGATCTCGTCTCGATGGGGACGCACGGTCGAACCGGGGTGAGTCGATACGTGGCGGGTAGTGTGACCGAGCGCGTCGTTCGTCAGGCTTCGTGTCCAGTGCTGACGGCCAAGGCAATCGAGCGGAGCGAACTCAGCGGGGACTACGAAGACGTACTGATTCCGACCGACGGCAGCGAGGCCGCAAGCATGGCCATCGATCACGGCATCGAGATCGCAAGACGGGCCGGCGCTCGCGTTCATGCAGTCAACATCGTCGATGCCGGCTCGGTAACACTCACACCCGGCTACTCCGCGCCACCGGAGTTGGCCGAGCGTTTCGAAGCCGAAGGCGAGCGCGCGACCGAGGAGATCGCTACGCGCGCGGCGGATGTCGATCTCGATGCAACGACAAGCGTCTACGAGGGGCTTCCGGCACGCGATTTACTTGACTACGCTGATGAGAACGGGATCGATCTCATCACGATGGGGACGACTGGCCGAACCGGTCTCAACCGCTACCTCCTCGGGAGCACGGCCGAACGAGTCATCAGACACGCCGACATGCCGGTGTTGGCGGTCAACGCGCGGAAGGACGTGCGCCAATGACGACCGATGAACTGAGTGAACACGGCATGGTACAGATGGACGAAGAGTCGATCCGCGGGTTTCTGTTGAGCCAGAGTGTGGGCGTGTTGGGACTTCCGACGGACGGTGCACCCGCGCTGCGTCCGATGTCGTTTTGGTTCGACGATAATTCGCGGCTCTACTTTTTCTATCTCACCGGTTCCAGTAGCCGGAAAGTCGAGTTGACCGATCAAGCGACAGTCGCTCGATTTCTCGTCTATCGCGCGGAGACGACGTTCAACTGGCGTCGCTCTTGTGTAGCGTAGCGGAACCGAGTCACGGAGATTACGGCATCCCGCCGACAGCAGTCGTACATGACCAATGAACGCGCTGCTCTCGGCGGAATGCTTGAGCAACTCGTTGACCTCGGAGCAATAGAGTTTCGGTCGGAGCCGCTCGACGCCATCGTCGAGCGGCGACTCAAAGCCATCTGGACCACCCGTATCTGCCCGAACTGTGACGCCGACGCCCTCCACGCTCTCGATAGTTCGGCCCGTATCTGGTGTGGCCGCTGTGACTGGAAAACCACCTACACCCGCGGCACACCCTTCTATGACTCGGAACTCGCCCCCGGCGAGTTCCTCGTCGCCTTCGTCCTTTACGCTGATTCCCTCCTCAGCATCAACCAAATCGCACCGCTGCTTGACCGCGCCTACAAAACCGTCTTCGAGGCAATTAGCGACGTGGAAACCGCGTTCGCTCGCGGTTTCCCGACTGTTTGGGAACGCATCGAGCACACGATTGCTGGGCCGACACAGGTGGACGAAACGCAGCGGGTGTGCTCGGGGTTCAAAGGCCAGAACCCACCGCGGGACGGACTGTCCCGCGGCGGGTCCCCCGGACCCGGACGGGCGCGATGGACAGGAGAGCAGGGCGATGAGATGACGCTCGTCGCGGCCTGCCGCGACGTGCTCCAGGTGATCTCAGCCGAAGAGGGGTCGAAATACGACGAGAACCTCGGGCCAGTGATTGAGGAAGCAGGCGATCTCTCCCAGCCGCTGGGAGAGATCTGGACCGACGAGCTTCCCGCGTATCAGCAAATGGAATACGAGCATCGAACCGTTGTCCACGACGATGAATACGTCTCGGACGACGGTGTCCACACGAATCAGGTCGAGTGCCTCTGGTCGTTAGTGCAGCCGTGGCTGGCGAAATTCCGCGGCCTGTCCAAGCAGGGCTTGGAGCAGGCCGCTCGCACCTTCGGGCTTCTTCGCTCCCTGAATCTTGTTCAAGCACCCATCCACAGCCTTGTCGATTGCGTCGCCGTCAACGTATTCCGCTAATCTACACAAGAGCGGGCTCGATAGCTTCCACGATCGTCTTCGGAGCGTGGATGGCGAGAGCGTGTTCGCCCGGATCGCGGGCATTGCTCGAACGTTCGCCGCGTGGGATGCACGGGCGAATGTCGCTACCGAAACGAGCGGCCCATCTGATGACCAATGAACCGTTCAATGACGTATCACGACCGCCCGCGGCGGGCGCGCACTGACTCCGATCACACATAAATCCGCTATGACAGACACCATCGATTCCAACGACCTGCGCGACAGACTCCGTAGCATCGACGACCCGGACCTCGACGGCGATATCGTGACGACCGGTATCGTCCGAGAGGTAGCGATCGTCGATACCACTGCCCATATCGACCTCTCACTCGGTGCGGTCCATTCGCCGACCGAGCAGCGCATTGCCGACGAGGTCCGCCGCGTTGTTGGCGAGGCCAATCTTGATGCGAGCTTGACGGCGACGCCTGAGCGGAAGGCTGGTGCTACCGATGTGCTTCCGGGTGTCGATGTCGTTATTGCCGTCGCCTCTGGGAAGGGTGGCGTCGGCAAATCGACGGTCGCTGCAAACCTCGCAGCAGGTCTCTCCGATCGCGGTGCCAAAGTGGGGCTGTTCGACGCCGACGTTTACGGGCCGAACGCCCCACGGATGCTCGGCATCGACAGCACTCCCGAAGTGGAACAGCGAGACGGCGAGGACCGTATTATCCCGCCCGAAAACCACGGCGTGAAACTGACTAGTGTAGGCTCACTCGTCGGTGAGAACGAACCGGTCATCTGGCGCGGTGCGATGGCCCATGGTACGCTGACCGATCTGTTCGACGACGTCGCGTGGGACGGTCTCGACTACCTCATTCTGGACCTACCGCCGGGCACCGGTGATATCCAGATGACTGTCCTCCAGAATCTTCCCGTGACGGGTGCACTTGTCGTCACCACGCCCCAATCAGTGGCGACAGACGATACCGGCCGGAGCATGCGTGCATTCGGGAAGTTCGATACCCCTGTGTTGGGAGTCGTCGAAAACATGCGAACGTTCGTCTGTCCTGACTGCGGGAGCGCTCACGATGTCTTCGGGGCCGGCGGCGGTGAGGCACTCGCTGAGGAGACCGAACTGCCGTATCTCGGTGCACTCCCACTCGACCCGCAGGTTCGCGTTGACGGTGATGACGGTAAACCCATTGTGCTTGGCGAGGGTGAGACTGCTGCGACGTTTCGAGACCTCGTCGGTCGGGTTGCTGACAACGTCGGACTGCTCCGCCGACACCGTCGGATGAAGAACGTGATGCAGCCCGACGAGGTAAGCGCATGAACGATACTATCGACAGTACGGGGGAGTTGCCCTCGACGGCTGGGGATCTCGCCGACCGTCATCCCGACGTGGGGGAGCATATGCTGATCTCGGGAAAGCCTGTTCGGCGGCCGGTCCCATCGACGACGAGACGAAGCGACTCGTGAAACTCGCGCTTGCCGTTGGTGCGCAATCGGAAGGAGCTGTCCACTCGCACATACGAAGGGCGCGTGAAGAGGACATCTCGTCCGAGAAATTACAGCACACCGCCGTACTCGCCATTACAACCCTTGGCTATCCGCAAGCGATGGCGGCGATGACATGGATCACTGACCTGCTTGAAGAGGAGCGGTAGACCCCCAAGCGTGTGTTCGAATTGGTGTTTCTGGGAATCGGGTTCGACCGGCACCAATATTCGAGATACTCTTCGATAGACCGTGAATTTACGCTTTTCCGCCGGATTGGCCATGTGCAAAACGCCTACTTCAGGAATCTGTCTGCTGATCGGCTTCTTCGAAGGCGCTGGTCATCTGATCAGCAAGTTCGCCAGCTTCGATATGTGAGTAATGCTCGCGGACTACTTCTTCGGAGTTGTCAAGAGCTCGGGCGGCGGCTGCATGCCCTGATGTACGGACGAGAACTTCACCAGCACCGCGCCGAGCACCGTGAGGCATTAGATATTCCTCGCCGTCATCTAGTTCAATACCCGCCTCCTCGCAGAGTCGTTTGAGAACGTGCCTACCGGCATCGGTCGTTATTGACGGTGGTTCGATGTCGTACTTGACGCAGAGTTCGATCAACGAATGGTTGGTACGCATCTCCTCGATCTCCGTGTTGGTATATCCACGATGGTCCAGCGCATCTGTCACCTGCTGAGAGAGCGTTGGGCGATGAAACGAGGGAAACACCGGCCAGCTCTCGCTCGGTGCGTCGAGGACCTTCTGATACATCTGCAGGGGATGAATCACTGGGTTGGGAAGGCTTCGATCGTCGAGGCGCTGCTTTTTCGCGAAGACCGTCGCATAGCGATCTTCGAGGTGGACGTCGTCCCACCGAAGTCCCTGGCGTCGCTTGTCGCTCCGGTCTCGAAGGATCTCTGCACCTCGTACGCCGGAGTACGACAACAGGTAGACCAGAGCGCGGTCGCGACAGGTTTTGATCGCTGCTTCCCGGTCCTCACCAACATTGTCGATCGCAGTGCTGGCCTGTTCGTCGACGAAGGTGGTGAGTTGCCGGCGATCCTCGGCGGACCAGGCTTGTTGGTCGCCGCTCTTGTGACCGCCGTCGTCTGGGATGGGCTCGGTCGCATTACGGCGCTGAGCAACGTTCTCGGCGAGGTGGCCTTCGCGAACGGCCCAGCCGCAGAACGCTGAGATATACGCGTAGTAGGTACGCACTGTGCCCGCAGTCCAGCCCTGACGAGTGAGATGACGGGCGTATTCGCGAAGATGACCCGATTCCAACTCGTCGAACGTCGTCGGACTCTCCTCGTGACTGGAAAGGAAGCCGACGAATCGATCGAGCTCTCGGCCCGCGTCCTGGCGGTAGTTACCGCTCTCGCCACCCTGGCCTTTGCCCTTGTCCGTCAGGAAGTCCTCGGTGACTGCATCGATCCGTACCACGCTACGCACCTCCACTGCGTTGGCTGGCTCGAGCACTGTTCTCGGGGCGAGTAACCGTGGTTCTGGGCTGTGGCATTGTGTTCGCTGTGGGGGAGGGCGGGGAGGTGGATAAATCTACATGTCCTTATTCGATTAAGCACGGGTAAACAATAAAACCGCTAATTACACCGATTTCAGGCACTTCAAGCGTCCTAACACCAACATCTGCCATCATACACTACATAGAGGTTTATCAAATCCGAGCCCTGCTGCCAGTGCCTAACTGTTTGACTTGGTATACAACTCAATTCTTGTAAAATAAAGGGGGCGGTGAGAACCAGCCGCGATCCGGTCGACGAACCCTGCGACTCACCGATCCACTACGGACCAACCCACCCTCGACTCCGAAATCATGGCGAAAACAGGGTGACAAGGAGACTGCTGCTGCTCACCACTTTACCGCGAACCCGGAAACAGTGGACCCCTCAGCCGCCGGGGTCGAACAGGCAGAACCCCACCAACTCCACGATCTCCCCCGCCAAGATCGGCGGATCCTCACCCAATTCCACGTCCACCTCGTCCCGCAACAGGAAGTTCGCCAGCCGCCACACGTTGTACAGGAGGACGCCGATCACGAAATACAGGAACCGGTTCCGGTAATCATCAGACGCCGACATCGGGATGAAGTGCTTCTTGATCGACTTGTACTCGTTCTCGATCGTCCACCGCCGACGGTACTGCTGAGTCAACCCGAGCCCCCTGTCCGGCGAGACGTGGGCGTTCACCGTGAAGATCACGTAGTCGCCCTCGATGTACTCCCCGTTATCCTTCGCCGTGTCCTTCGGCACGTAGATGAACGACATCGGATGCCGCTCGCCATCGTACTCGAGCCACCCTTGCTCGACGCTCACGTCCGCCACGTCGTGCTCGATGGTCTTCTCGATGGCCTCCCTGTCCGCCTCCGCCTGCTTCTTCTTCCCGACCACGTAGAACGCGTCGTGCTGATTGACGACGTGTCTGACCTCGTGGCTGTCGAACTCGCGGTCGGCGAACACCTTGTTGATGTCCACGTGCTGCTCGGCCTGCTCCAACAGGCGGTCGACCAGCTCGCCTCGCGTGCGCGTGTCCACACTATCGGATTCCCACGCCCGCTTGTCGCGGACGGGTTCGATGGCGAGGACGATGGGCGTGTTCTCGGGGACGATGGTGAGGGTGGCGAACTTGTACGCCCGCTGGTGGCTCTCCTTCACCCCGGAGACCATTACCGGGTAGTCCTCCCGGGGATACACTTCCCGCGTCGAGCCGTCGCTATACTCGACTTCAACGGGTTCCTCCCACCGCTCCACATCCTCCTCGTCGCGGAATGGTGACGCCCAGTACGGCCACGTCGTGATGTCAATTGCGGCGTTCACCGGTTCGCGGACGCCGCTGCGGTCACTCCCCGCGATCTCGTCGAGGATGTTCTCGACGCCGGCGTGGAATGCTGGGAGTACTTCGTCGCGGATCAGCCGCCACTCGCTGCGACCCGTGCCGTCGATGTAGTCCCAGAGGTCGGTTTCCGGGTCTGGGTCGGCGACCTTCTTCATCGTCCGATTGTGGCTGGAGCCGGCGGGCACGGAGTCGCGGTTGCTGAGGCGGGCGAATCGGCGGCTTTTCGTCGTCGTGCCTGCGTCAGCGAGGTTGAGGTATCCCTGCCGTTCGAAGTAGGCTTGGAGGGCGTAGCTCGTATTGCTGGCGCGTGGGTCTTGGAATTCGGTAAAGCCGAGGGTGGTGGCCCGCTTGACGGCATCCATGATCTGCTCCTCTTCGATGTCGCTGCCGTGGATGTCTTCGGGTTCGAGTGCGGGCTCGTACCCTTGGTCGATCACGTCGTGTTCTTGGCAAACCTTGCGGATGCGGTTGGCGGCTTCCTCGATCAGGCTGCGATCGCTCCGCGTGAGGCGGTTGGTCGCGTCGGAAAACCGTTCAGAGTTCACCTCCGTTCGTTCTGACCGACACGCTACATCGTATCTTTCCGTGAGTTGACCGCTGGAGGAACTCATCGAAGAACTCGCGGTAGTATTCGGGATTGGCGTATTTCGTCAGGGACAACTGCAACAGCGTATCTAACCCTTCTTCGCTCCACTGCATCCAGTCACGCTTGCATCGCTTGGCTACCTCACCCATTGCTCGTTCGACAGGGTTCGAGGTCCACGGCACCTCGAACCCGTCTATCGCGTCCTCAGCAAACGTCACCATCGAATCCAGTCCACTACGAAGGTACGATGCTGCTTTCGGCGAAGAGAGTTGCTCTAACTGCCATGCTGTCTTCTCTATACGCTCTTTCGTTCGGGCGATCCGCGAGCGGATCGCCGAATACTCCTCTTGCGGACGATGTTTCTCGACGGAGTTCTTCAGGTGGAACAACTCTCCAGAGACCTCCGAAATGATCTCGTTACGGTCCTCCAATGAGAGCGCACCGTCGTCCCACAGCTTGTAGCCAAGTGTGCGCGGAACGTGAGACAAATCGAGTTGATGATCGCGTGTGTCTGTTTGAAAGGCCCCAACAAGGCTCTTCTCGGCGTCACTGACGACTTTCGCGTCGTCAGTGATCGCCTCAGCAGTATCCAGAGTATCCGCAATCTCACTCCAGGGAGTGTTCACCGAGACATCAAGCACTGATCGTGACGCTGTTTCGGTGTCTTCTGCGAGCGTTACTCGTACGTCGTGGTACTCACGGTCCTCGTCCTGACTGTAGCAGTTGGTTCCGTCAGGGATGACGGTTTCAGCTTCAGACCCGGCAATGCGGCTGGAAACGAACTCTGTGAGTTTCCTGCCGCACTCGGTCACGCGGTCGCGGATGGTGTCCTTCGAGGGCGTCCTTTCGAGGTCCTCAGCATGTGAGGCTGCGTCACGGTAGGAGAGAGCCGTCGCAAGATCGACTGTTCGCGCAGCGATATCCTGCTGATATCGCTTCTTTCCGTTGAAATCGACGAATTGTTCGATGGGGCGGAAATGAGCATTCTCGTCGTCAGTTGCCGCAGTGTCTTTGACGTAGCCAAGGGAGAACTCGTGCTCGCCGACGGTAGTAACCGCTGTGCGAATCTTCGTTGTCGAGCGTTGGAATCGGTTGGTTCCGTTTCCCTGTGCGTGTTTTTCGCCACAGTACGCCTCAACGAGTACGTCGTTGAGGCTCTCGATAATTGCTTCGAGCAGCGTCGATTCGAGACGCTGCTCGGTCAGAAACTCCGCGAAGGCGGCAAGTGGGTACTGTTCAGTTGGGTCAATAGTCAGAACGAAGTGGATCGTGACCGTAACCTCAATCGGGGACTCGTTCACGTTCATCAAACAGTCCCCATTCCTTCGAGGAGTCAGCTACGACTTCGTTTCAGCGACTGCCCAGACGGTTCTGAACGATTTTCCGACGCGACCAGGCGGTTGCGCCAGTTGTGGCTGATGCTGGCTTGGGTGATGGGGCGGGGGAGGTTGAATCGAGTGTAGACGGAAGCGACGCCGCGGAGTCGGCGGGCGGTTTCGGCCTGGCTGAAGGCGTTGAGTTCCTTGTAGAGGAACAGTTTAACGATGCCCTTGATGGGGAAGTCGGCGTCGCCAGACTGCTCGTAGTCGCTGAAGGTGTCAGTGGGGATGTCGAGATGCTTGATGACGCGAGTGGCGTGATCATGGATATGGCACAGGTCGTCCGCCTGCTCGGCGAGGGCAGCCACAACCCGATGTTCTTCTGTCATAGGTGGACTCTTCCTATAGTGTGGAGGACCGTGAGTGGACGCATGCAATAGTCAGTGAACCACGGTACTAAGGAGGCACGCAGGACAGCCATGGAGGTCTCCAGCACGGATGCGCGTCCAGTGCGCCCCCTCGGTGTCGTTATCGCATGGCGCTGGACGCACCACCATGCGGTGCGCCCGCCACGATGCTGATGGATCCCGCAGAATGCTGGTGAGTGGACAGCCTCACGCACGGTCGGTGAAATGCAGTACTCCTCATAAAGCTATTCTCCTACTTCAGGTGCTACCTCCCCACCGAGCGGGCGAAGTGAGTGCGGAAGCAGAGATCAGTCATCGCATTTGAGAACAGCCAACTGCGTGCGGGGCGAGCGACGGACCGCTTCTGCGTATCTACAAGTACGTTACCCGAGTATATCTACACTTTCACAAATATCGTACTCTTCACCTCAATATGCGTCCTATATACGTACAAAATTCGACTATTTATTTCTAAATCTGGCTTATACATGAATATAGCGCTCGTATGTGATTTGATACGGGATATTTACCTGGAAAATGGAGAAATATAGAACCAGATGTTCACACTCGAGAGATATCCCGATATACTCTGAGTGTGAATGCCGTACGGATGGTGCCCCCTCCGGGAGCGGGGTGACTACGAGGACGCCGGCGTCGTCACCAGTACTCCATGAGGACGGTAATTCGGTCGATGCCACCCGTTTTCAGCGATTCTATCTGTCGGGAGTGGGTACTCCTCCGTCGGTCGGAAACTGCCCGAAGCGGTCGGAATCGACGTGATTTCGAGCACCGCGACGCTGTCGGCTTCCGCGTTGGGACGGATGGCACCCAGGCCCATCCATTGGTCGGGCCTCGTCTGGATGAATCTGCTAACTGATATGAGACGTGGAAGCCGTCCCCCTCGTGCTCCTCTACGAGAATGTCCGCAACTGGCGGGCCAACCGCAGGGACTCCGTCACCACCGCTCGGACGATAGCGGTGTCGCCCTGGTCACCCTCCGATCCGGCCGGGCGTCGACCATGGTGGTTCGGTCACCAGGGACACCGCACGCATCGGGATCGGGGTCAGTTAGTCACCGCCAGGGCTGGCGAGGCGCCCACGCAGCCACACCCAGGACGCGTGGCGACGGCTATTCACAACACAGTGTGATACGTCCCCGAATGCGATCCGTCGCCTCGGCGAGAAGCGCACGCAGTTGGCTCCGAACAGTCGCTCGCTCGTCGGTGGTACGCACGGTGCTGATAGTCGCTAGACCCCGTTCCGCCGGCTCGTCGCAGAAGCCACACAGCAGCATCCCGCTCGGCCCGGCCGCTCCATCCACGGGGCCCCTCAGGTAGTCCGCCAGTCTGGGCGAACTCGCCGCCGCGTCCCGGTCGGCTCCGAGACCGGCAGCGTCCACCCCCGCGAGGGTTCACCACAGTACGCCTTTGGTAACGTTTACTTCGGACGCACTCGCACGCTCTATTGCGTATGAAAATACTTGTCACCGTCAAGGAGGTGGCCACCGTCGAGGACGAGTTCGAGATCAGTGGACTCGACATCGACGACCGCTACCTCACGTACGATCTCAACGAATGGGACGACTACGCCATAGAAGAAGCCGTCCAAATCTCGGAGGCTACTGACGACGTAGACGTCGTCACCGTCACTGTCGGGCCCGAGCGCGCCGAAGAGACCATCCGGATGGCCCTGGCGAAAGGCGCCGACCGCGCCCTCCGTATCTGGGATGACAACCTCGATACTGCTGCGTTCCTCGACGTCTCGGCCAAGGCCGACATCCTCGCTGCCGTCGTCGAACAGGAGGCCCCCGATCTCGTGCTGACCGGCGTCCAGGCCGATGACGACGCGAACGGCGCGACGGGCGTCGCGCTCGCCGAGCGCGTCGGTTTCGAGTGGGGGGCTGTCGTCAATGCCCTTGACCTTGACACCGACGGTGGTGTCGCCTCCGTCCACCGCGAACTCGAAGGTGGGGTTGAGGAACTCACCGACATCGAACTGCCCGCCGTACTCACCATCCAGACCGGCATCAACGAGCCCCGCTATGCGTCCCTCCGGGGGATTCGGCAGGCTCAGCAGAAGGACCTCGACGTACAGAGCCTCGACGACCTCGGGCTCGACGCCTCCGTCACCGAGTCGGCCGTCACAAGGACTTCGATGGATGAGCCCGAAGCCGAGAGCGAGGCCGTCGTCTGGGAAGGCTCGCCCGAGGAGACTGCCGAAGAGCTGGCGGCGTTCCTGCGTGACACGGGGGTGGTCGAGGGATGACGGCCGTGCTCGCGATTACCGAGCACCGTCATGGCGACCTCCGTGACGTCTCCTTCGAACTCATCACCGCCGGGCGTGAACTCGCAGATGCCCTCGATGATGACCTCCATCTCGCCGTTATTGGTGGCGATGTCGCTGGGTTCGCCGATCAACTCACCCGCGAGGGCGTCGACGCCATCCACACCGTCGACGAGGGCGAGGAGTTCAACCACGACATCTACACACAGGCCATTCAGCAGCTGTGCGAGGCCATTGATGTGTCGGCGCTGCTGATGCCGCACACGGTCAACGGACTCGACTATGCCCCGGCCGTTGCGAGTGCACTCGAGCTGCCGCTCGTCACCGATGTCGTTGCCCTTGACGCCACGGAGACGCTCGAGGTGACCCGCGAACTGTACGGCTCCAAGGTCGAGACCACCCTCGCGGTCGACGCCGACCAGTTCGCGCTCACAGTCCGCCCAGCTGAGTGGGCACAGGCAGAGGGCGTGGGTGACGCCGACGTCCAGGCGTTCGATGCAGACATCGACGAGAGCCAGATCAAGACGACGGTCACGGGCTACGAGGAGGTTGCCAGCGGTGACGTCGATATCAGCGAGGCGGAGTTCCTCGTCTCGATCGGCCGCGGGATCGAGGAGGAGGAGAATCTGCCGCTCATCGAGGCGCTCGTGGAGGCGACGGACGCGACCCTCTCCTCGTCCCGGCCCATTGTGGACAGCGGCTGGCTGCCGCAGAACCGCCAGGTCGGCCAGTCGGGCAAGGTCGTGACGCCGGACGTCTACATCGCCATCGGCATCTCGGGGGCGGTCCAGCACGTCGCCGGGATGAAGGGCTCCGATACGATCATCGCGATCAACACGGACCCGAACGCGCCCATCATGGACATCGCCGACTACGCCATCGTCGACGATCTGTTCGACGTCGTCCCGCCGCTCATCGAGGAGTTCGGCGGGACACCGCCCGACGTCTGACGCGGACGAATGGGTGGCTGCAGCGCAGACGCTGTCAGGCGCCGGGACAGCCACTACCCGTTTTGGTGTTCGATGAAGTAGAGGACGTTGCCGCTGGGGTCGCGAACGCCAGCCATGCGCAGGCCCCAGTCTTCGTCGGTCGTCGGTTCCAGAAAGAACTCGACGTCATCCTTTCGGTTTCGGTAGGTCTGGTCGACGTCATCGACACGCACGGATACGTGGTCGATGCCGACGGGATTGTCAAAGAGTTCTGCATCGCGATGGGTCGTCGTTTCGTTGTCGGTCTCGAACACGTAGAGGTACGCCGACTCCGAGGCTGGTCGGACGGCGGCTTCCTCGGACGAGTACCGTTCGACCTCGAATCCCAGTTGTTCGTAAAACGACACAGCCGCGTCGAGATCGGTAACTGCGATTCCGATGTTGTCTACTGTCGGTGGCATGGGGTACCCCGACGCACGCTACGTACATAAAATCGGGGCTGTCGACTCCGGCGATGGAAACCCGAAACAGAGGCGATCGAAGCGTTACGTGACCATATTCAAACCCAGCCGTCTCAGCGACGATAGCGGTTACTCAGGTGAGACGGTCCAGTACAGGAAGCAGCACCCCCGGGTGAAAGGCGCTCCCCCAGTGGATCTGAATCCACCGATCATAGCTCAATGTCACTCGGGATAAGACTGGCGTGTCGACGTAGCGTTCCGTTCGCGTCGTACACAAGCAACAGTGTCTTCTCGAACACCGTGACCGTCTCAGCGTTCGCCTGCATCACTATCCGATACGCTGCTTCGTGACCGGTACGGTCTGCGTACTCCCGTACCGAATGTACGAACTCGAGAATCGGCTCCCTCTGCGTTCTGATTTCGAGCACGTATGCGCCTGTCACACGATCACTGAGACTGAGAACGCCCTCGCCCATCTTGTCGATCGGCGACAGGCTGCGGAACGAGACATCGACCGCCTCCTCGCTGATATCGTCGCGCAGTCGCTCTCTCAGCAGCTCTTGGAGGCTGTCACGTGACCCATCGAAGGAGAGTCGGAGTACCGGCTGACCTGAATCCTCACCGGTAACAGCCAACTCCGTGGTGGTGAACCCGATGGTGAACTGGTCGCCCTGCATCCTCGATACGTGGTGATAGCGAATGAGAACTCTTGAGAGTTCGCATCCCCCGTAACGGTGCGGATCTGCGGTCCCTCATGCAGATGAATCGTAACTCGGGGACTATCCAATGATACGTCGTAGTTCAGTCGCCGTTTGTCTGCTCGGTGATTGTATTCATCTCGTCAACGAAGACGATCGACGGCTCGTGACGCTCGTCTTCGGCGTACCTTGCATACGACATGATGATAACGATGTCGCCCGGCTCGGCGAGCCGTGCGGCGGCGCCGTTCAGACAGACCTCGCCATCGTCCCCGGCAATCGCGTACGTCTCGAACCGGCCACCAGTCGTCACGTTCACGACCTGCACGCGTTCGTGAGGAACGATATCAGCGGCCGCCAGCAGTTCAGTATCGACGGTGATACTTCCCTCGTATGCTTTGTCCGTCGCGGTCACCCGCGCCCGATGGATCTTCGATTTCAAAAGTATTCGATGCATGGATTCCTCTGCGTTCCCTGTGGGTACTATCGTTCAGAGGGGTCATTAATAGCATGGGTCGTCGAAGGACACCGATTCACTGCTCCACTCGATCTGCGGACAGGCCCCGCTGCGGCTGCCAACAGCTACATGATTGCCTCAAGCGCAGGGCGTTCAGGACGCACGCGGTAGCCGTCTTCTGTGCGCTCGACGAGCCCGTGGCGATCGAGGTGGTCGAGGTGCGCGTACGCTTCACCGGGTCCGTGCAGGATGTGGATCCCCTCCAGCTCACCGAACAGGTGGGCGCTCACCGTCCAGGCGTCGGCGGGTCCCGCCTCGCGGAGGATGTCGAGAATCCGGCTCGCACGCTCGCGGTGATGGGCGATGATCTCCCGAGCGCGGGCAGTAGGGTTCTCAATCACGTCGCGGTGGCCCGGCCAGACCCGCGCGAACTCCTGGTTCGCAAGTCGCTCGAGCGTGTCGAGATACGTCGCAAGCGGCGCGTCGACGCGGGCGTCCGCCCCGCCGACGTTCGGCGTGTACTTCGGCAGGATGGCGTCACCGACGAACGCCTCGCGCCCAGAGTCACCGTCAAACGCGAAACAACAGAGGCCGGCCGCGTGCCCCGGCGCGTGTAACACGCGAAGGTCCCTCGCTCCACCGTCGATCGTCGCGCCCTCGGCGATGGACTGGACGGTCGGTGGCTGGCCGACGAGGTGGTCATCCGCGAGCGCCGATCGGAGTTCGTCCTGCGCAGCCGGTGGAATCCCCCACTCGTCGAAGTACACACGCTGGCGGTCGTGGAGCTCGTCGAGGGCGTCGGGATCCCGTCGGACGAGTGGCGCATCCGCCTCGTGAACGTACACGGTCGCTCCGCTCTGGGCCTGGATGTCACCGGCGAGCCCGGTGTGGTCGGGGTGCCAGTGCGTCAACACGATCTGATCGATGTCCGCGAAGCCGAGGCCGCGCTCGTGAAGTTCGGTTGCAAATTGCTCGCGGATCCGTGGTGTCGCGATCCCGGTGTCGACGAGCGTGACCGTTCCTGTGTCGGACAGCAAGTAGGCGTTATTCCGGCCCTCGAACTCGTGGTTTCCGAACGTCAAGACGTGCACGTGTACGTACACGACTCGGAACGATGATAGTGGTATCGGATACAGTCATCTGTTCTTCGCGGCAGAGGGCGCGACCGGTGTGGGGCGCATCATCTCGGCCCCTCGATTTGGCCTGCTGTCGGGACAGTGAACGCGGGAACGTGTCTCACTCCCTCCCCGACATCGTCGTGAGAGGGGTGTCGACTGGTACGCCCCGGTGTTCACCGTAGATGGCGGTGTCTGGTACACTAGCTTTATCTGCCAGTTCGCAGTACCGTGGTACATGGAGTACGAGTACGTCCACATGGACGACGTACCGCGCGTCGACCTGTCCGAGAACGACGACGTGCCGCCGGACCACGACATCCGTTCGATCGACGAGGCCCTCGGCCTCGAGAACGTGCGGGCGAACGTATGGTACATCGAACCGGGTGACGAAATCAGCTACCACGCACACAGCGAGCAGGAAGAGGTGTTCTACGTGCTGGAGGGTACGTTCAGTTTGAAACTCGGCCGGTCCGGCGAGACCGAGACGGTAGAGGCCGAGCCCGGAACGTGGTGGGCAGCGGAACCGATGGTCGGCCACGGCCATCGGAACGTCGGCGACGAAACGGGCATCGTCCTCGCGTTCGGCGCACCGGCCGTGGACGATGTCGGCCTGAATCCCCACGAACTCGACGAATGAGCGCTGACGGCGGCTATCAGCCGTCGGACGTTGCCTGTTCCGCGACGGCGACGCGACGAACAACGACCCGCTCCCGACCGTGACCGAGGTCGACCATCGAACACATGCCCCGTTCGCGTCGAGTACCACCGCGGAGTGGTACGCTCGAACCGGCCAGCGCACCATGTTCGACTGTACGGCCGAACTGCACCGGAGCGTCGACGGGCCCGGACGACCGATACCGTTTTTTCGGTCGCTGCCGCACCGACGAGCATGCATGGATACACGCACACGCCGGGAGACCATTGCGGGTCCGCGTCCCTCCGGAATCTTAGCGCGTTCCACGACTGGGGGTTCGACGAACCCGCCTGTTTTGGACTGGGGGCGGGCATCGGCTTCGGCTACCACGAGGAGGGGCCCACGTCGCGGATGATCATCGGCCGGAATGCAGTCCTCGAACCAGCGTTCTTCGACCACCTCGGGCTCCCCGTCACCCACAGGGACGGCCAGCCTCGCGACGCCGCCTGGAACGCTCTCGAGACACGGCTCGAGTCGGGGCCAGTCCTGTGTTTCGTCGACCTCTACTACCTCCCGTACTTCGGGAGTGACACGCACTTCGGTCCGCACACGGTCGTCGTCACCGGGATGGACGCCGATACCGTGACGATTTCGGACAGCGAGTTCCCGGAGCCCCAGGTGGTCACGAGAACCGAGTTCGACGCCGCGTGGCGTTCCGAGTACGGGTTCGGCCCCCTCGACCGTCGCTGGCTCGCCGTCGACGATTCGGGCGACCTGGCAGCCGTCGAGGACGCAACCCGCGACGCCGTCACGTCGGCGACGGAGACGATGCTGAAGGGTGACCGCGGGTTCGGCGGCGGTGGCGTGGCTGGAATCCGGGCGTTCGCGGACGAACTGCCCGAGTGGACCGCGTTCGAGGACGTGCAGTGGATGGCACGGTTCGCGTACCAGAACATCGAGCGTCGCGGGACGGGCGGCGGCGCGTTCCGCCTGCTCTACGCCGACTTCCTCGACACCCTCGGCACGGACGCCGGCCTCGACCCCCAGTTCGGCGAGCGTATGCACCGCATTGCGGACGACTGGACAGTCCTCGGCGAGGAGTTGAAGGCCGTCAGCGAGACCGACGACGAGGACGAACGAGCGGGCCGTCTCAGTGACGCGAGCGAGCACGCACACGCGCTCGCGGACCGCGAGGAAGAACTGTTCGAGGACCTCGCGGCGGTGCTGTGACCCGCGACCGGGGTACGCGGTTCGGGACACGTGACGGCTCTCGTCAGCACGGCTACTCACTGGTCGTGCCCGCCCTCGCGATGCGCGCTCCTCAGGCGGAACATATCGAGTGCCTTGGGGTCGTTCTCTGGTGTGTCCGCCCTGCTCACCAAGCGCCATATACACGAGTACGGCGCGACCGCGGAGGAATTCGCTGCCGTTGCCATGAAGAACCACAATCACGGCCAGTACAATCCGAACGCGCACTTCGGCCGGGACGCGACTGTCAAGGACGTCCTAGAGCGTCCCGTGGTAGCCGATCTGTTCCACCTCATGGACTGCTACCCGTTCTCGGACGGCGTCTCCGCGAGGTCGTCGTCGCCGCCGACGACCTCGCGGAGAGTTCGGGAGCAACGCCGTCGCTATCACCCTTTACTAGTCATGAAGATGACGAGCTGGTAATATCTACCGGCTCGCCAACAGTAAGCATGATATCCCAGAGCGTGGGATTGGTGAATTCTTCGCAGACAGGGCCGCTAACTCGGTTCTTGATAGATGTCTGCGTATGCGTCACGGAGTTCATATTTCTGGATTTTCCCCGTTGCCGTCCGGGGGAACTCTTCGACGAAGACGACCGTCTTCGGCACCTTGAACCCGGCTTTCCGTTCACTAACGTAGTCGAGGATGTCGTCCTCGGTCAGGTCATCCTTCGACGAACTCACGACGGCGGTGATGCCTTCGTTCCATTTGGGGTGTGGAATGCCGATGATCGCTGCCTCCTCGATATCCGGGTGTTCCATTAGCACTTCCTCGACTTCGAGTGACGCGACGTTCTCGCCGCCCGTCTTCACCATGTCTTTCTTCCGGTCCTCGAACCAGAGGACGCCGTCCTCATCGAGACGGCCAATGTCGCCGGAGTGGAACCACCCATACTCGAAGGCCTCAGCGGTCTTCTCAGGGTCATTGTAGTAACCCTTCATCACCTGACCACCCCGGTAGACAATCTCACCTTCCTCTTCACGTCCGAGTACGTTCCCGTCGTCGTCCATGATTCCGACTTCCACGTTCCGTACGGGGATGCCAACGGAGCCCGCCTTCGTGTCGTGGAGTTCCGGGGGCAGGATCGTCGTCACGGGCATCATCTCCGTCTGGCCGAAGTAGATCTCAAACCCGGCGCCGAACTGTTCCATCATCTCTTGGACCTCCGATCCGGGCATCGGGGCCATCGCATAGACACAGAGTTCGAGCGAGCGAAGATCGGTCTCTTCGAACGCATCGTGGTTGACGAGTTCTCGATACATGTTGGGAAGGCCGAACAGCCGTGTCACTTCTTCGTCCTCAATGAGTGATAGGACGCGGCCTGGATCGAAGCCCTCGAGGATGATCTGATGGGCGCCATTGTAGATGTCCGCCACGGTAAAGGCGTGCATCTGAGCAACGTGGAACAGCGGCATCATGGCGATAGCCGTGTCGTCGCCACCGAGCCCACCGTCGATGATCGAACTCGCGTACTGTGAGAACAGTGTCCGATGGGTCATCATCACACCCTTCGGCTTGGAGGTCGTCCCACTAGTGTAGGAGATTTGGATCGTATCGTCAGCATCGAGATCCTCGACCTCCGGTTCGTCAGCCGACCCCTGCTCCATGAACGTCGAAAGGCGGGTCGCCTGCGGCCGGCCCGTGATATCGTCGGTCTTGTCAATGGTGACGATGGTCTCAACGGGGCTCCAGTCGTCGAACTTATCGGCGACACTCTCGTATAGCTCGTCGTCGACTGCGAGCCCTCGGGGTTTGGCGTGGTTGATATAGTAGTCCAGTTCGTCTGCTTTTAGCTCCGAGTTCAGTGGGATGTGGATGACACCAGCTTTCGCACAGCCGAACCAGATTACGACGTATTGATAGGAGTTAATTCCGAGTGCGGCGAAGCGATCACCTTTCTCAAAGCCAGCGTCAAGCAATGCGTTTGCCAGCCGATTACAGTCCGCATTAAACTCCTCGAACGTACGGGTCGTCCCTTGGAACGTGATGGCTGGCCGATCTGGATAGTTGTGGGCCATCCGATGGGGGATCTGACCGATGAGATCTTGAACGTCGCGTTTCGCCATCCCGTGCCACGGTTCAATACTGTTATCTTTCCCCATGGTCCATGATAGCTATCCTCAATAATAACTCTAGGGAAAGATTGACTGGTTATAGGAGTCCGTTCTGCTTCGCGATCGTGTTGAGGTGGATCTCGTCGGTGCCTTCGACGACTCGCAGCACTCGCGCCAGGTGAAGGTGGTCGACGAACGGGTTGTCTTCCGAGAGCCCGTTGGCCCCGTGAATCTGGACCGCGTCGTCTGCGATCTGCCAGAACGCGTTCGTGGCGAACCAGTGGAAGATCGAGACGTCTTCGACGACGTCGTGGTCCTGGTCCATGTTCCACGCACACCGGAGGCCGCCAGCGTCGGCCACGTACGTCCTCGCGCGCCCCCTCGCGTACATCGACGACACCTGCTGGAACGTGCCGATCGGCTGTCCGAACGCCTCTCGGTCCTGGGCGTACGCTTTGCTCTGCTCGAGTAAGTACTGGGAGTACCCGACTGCTTCTGCACCGAGTTCGAGGCGTCCCATCGTCAGGAGTGCCATTGCGTCCTGGAAGGCCCCATCGACGGGGCCGAGAACGCGTGACTCCGGGACGACGACATCGTCGAGCAGAATTTCGGCTTGCCAGCCTTCCAGGCCGATGGCGTTGTTGACCGAGCCGAGCTCGAACTCGTCTTGCTCGACGATGAAACACGTGATTCCCTCGAGTCGCCGGTCGACGTCCTCTATCGGCGTCGTTCTCGCGAGCACGAGGGCGAAATCACAGAACGCTGCGTTCGTAATCCACTGCTTGCGGCCGTTGAGGACCCATTCGTCGCCGTTCTTCTCGGCGCGAGTTCGCATCGCCGGCGAGTCCGACCCCACGTCCGGTTCGGTCTGTGCGAACGCCGTCGACTTCTCGCCGCGCACCACCGGTTCGAGATACTGTTCGACTTGCTCGCCTTCTGCGTGTAGCAACAGTGGGTTCGGTCCCTCCGGGCCTTTGAGTACGTGTTCGGCGAGCCCGCGTCCCTTCGAGGCGACGTGGCGCTTCGCAGCATACCAGGTGCGGATGGAGACACCCTCTCCACCCACCTCCTCGGGCATGACCATTCCGTAGAACCCGGCGTCACCGCTCTTCCGCCGGACTTCCTGCACCGCGTCGAGCACCTCCTGGGTCGGTTGGCCGTTCGGCCGTCGTCCGAGTCGCGGATTCCTGACCGCCTCTGCGAGGTCGGCCTCGAGCGGAGCCACTTCCTGCTCGATGAATTCGTCGAGACTGTCGAGGATGAGCCGCGTCTCCTCGTCTACGTCGAAACTAACGCCCGTCATTGGGTCGCCCTCCGGTATCGTCGTCGAATCGTGCTGTGTTCAATCAAGGTAGGCCTCCGCGTACTGGTCACGCACGGCTTGCTTGTTGTTCTTTCCCACGCTCGTCTTCGGAATGTCGTCGACAAACTCGATCTCGTCGGGGAGTTGCCAGTCCGCGAACCGCTGGGACAGTATCTCGTCGAGGTCGGCCCGATCCACAGACGCGCCGTCCTCGACTTCGACGAGCGCGAACGGTCGTTCCTCCCACTCTGGGTGCTCGAGACCGACGACGCAGGCGTCGACTACCTTCGGGTGCTCGACGAGGAGGTTCTCCATGTCGACCGACGAAATCCATTCACCACCACTCTTGATGACGTCCTTGATTCGGTCGGTGATCTTGAGGTAGCCGTCTTCGTCGATCGTTCCCGCGTCGCCGCTCTTCCAGAACCCGTCGTCAGTGAACGCCGTTTCCGTCCGGTCGTCGTCGTAGTAACTGCTCGTCACCCACGGGCCTCGGACGAGAATCTCCCCGACCGACTCACCGTCGTGGGGGACTTCCGCACCGGTTTCGGGATCGACGAGTTTCGTCTCGACGCCCGGCACTGTCAGGCCTTGCTTGCGGCGCAAGTCGAGCTGTTCCTCGTCCGAGAGATTCTCCTGGAGCGACGGTTTGACGAAGTTCATCGTCACCAGCGGCGTCGTCTCGGTGGCCCCGTAGGCGTGCACGACCTCCGCCCCGGTGAGGTCCCGGTATCCGCGCATCATGTCCAGCGGCGGCTCGGTGGCGCCGGACATCATCTGTAAGCCCGCCCAGTCAGGCGCGTCGTCGAGGGAACGGAGGTGGTCGAGCATCGGCATGAAGATGGCCGGTGCCCCGTTCGTCACCGTGATGTCCTCGTCACTGAGGAGTTCGACGAGCGGTTCGGGGTCCTCGGCGCGATACCGTCCCGGTAACGCGAGTTTCGCTCCGGTGTACGTCGCACTATAGGCCAGTCCCCAGCCCTGGCCGTGGAACATCGGTGTGATCGCAGCGACCGCGTCGTCGTGCGACAGACCGATGGAATTCGCCAACTGCATCGTGTGCAGGTAGATGTTCCGGTGCGAGTAATAGACGCCTTTGGGTCGTCCACAGGTACTGTTGAAGGAATGGGATCCCGAGGCGGCCCTCCAGGCGATCGAAGACCACGGCGTGACGTACCTGTTTACGATTCCGACGATGCTCTACGATCTCGTGAACCGCGATCCCGCGGACAGCGAGGACGCATACGACGCGGCCTCACTCCAGTACGCCCCGACCGATGGACAGAACGTCCCAGTGGACCCGAGATCCACCTTGAGTTCTCCGATGTAACGGTCACCGTTTGGGGCGTTCCGTCACAAAGCCGCAGTCGATACTTTCCCGCTCGCTGTACTACCTTAATAAGAGCGGGGGAGTCCGAGTTCGTGTTCGGCGATGTAATTTCGAAGCATCTGTTCGCTGATGGGGATGATGCGGAGGTGGCGTATCATCTCCCACATCTTGGCGATACCCATCTCCTTGCTAACGCTCATTCCACCGAAGGTTGTCATCGCCGTCTCGCACGCGTTCCACGCCGCCTCCCCACACTTGAGATTGGCGATATTAGCGGCAGTGCCGGCCTCCTCGCCGTTGTCGTACAGCCAGGCGGCTCGATGGTTCATCAATCGAGCCGTTTCGAGATCGGCATACGCGTCGGCGAGCGGGTGCTGAATCGCCTGGTGCGAACCGATCGGGGCGTCGAAAACGGCTCGATCGTTTGCGTAGTCCACGGCCTTTTCGATGGCGTAGTGACCCGTCGCGATGGCCGTCGCTGCTCCACCGATGCGTTCGGTGTTGAGCGTGTCGAACACGTGATACAGCCCCTGGTGCTCCTCTCCGACGAGCTGTGACTCGTGAACCCGCACGTCGTCCAGATAGAGGTTGTACGTCGGTTCGGGGAAGAACCCGTCCAAGGGAATCTCGTCGTAGTCGAGGTTCGAATCGTCCGGATCGACCAGGAAGACCGACAGCCCGTGACTCGGATGCTCTGCCTCCTCGACTGATAACGTCCGAGCTAGCATCGTAATCCGGTCCGCCTCGGCCACGCCCGAAATCCACATCTTCCGTCCGTTTATCACGTATTCATCGCCCTCTTTGCGAGCCCGTGTCTCGATGTTTCTGGTGTTGAGTCCCGCGTTGGGTTCGGTGACGCCCAGCGCCCAGCGGGCGCTTCCGTCGGCGATTTGGGGGAGCCATCGTTCCTTTTGTTCCTCTGTTCCGTGTGCGACGAGCGTCTCGCCGCCGAAGATGGGCGTGAGGATGAACGCCGGCGTCGCAGACCAAGCCCCGGCGCGGCCGATCTCCTCCATCACTGTCACCATCTCCTGCATTCCAAGGCCTTGTCCCCCGTACTCTTCGGGAATTAAGAGGCCGACCCATCCGTTGTCTGCGAGGTCCTGCCAGAACTCCTCGGGGAATCGCCGTTCGTCGGTGACGTCCCGCCAGTAGTCCTCGTCATAATCCTCAGCGATGTCGCGTACCGACGAGCGGATCATCTGCTCGAACTCTGCTTCTTCGAAATCCATGCTACAGTATGTTCGCTCGGTGACCCTTATATCCCTGTGGTTGCCCGGGCTCCTGTCACTGGCTATATTAAGTCGCGACGACCCAGTACGTGGCGTTGAAGTCGGATTGTCCTCCGGCCTGATTGTCGCGCTCTCGGTAGTACTCCGCTTCACGCCCAGCTAGCTGGAACTTCTGGATTTTCCCCGTCGCCGTTTTGTAGTTCCTCGACGAATTCCACGGCTTTCGGTGACTCGAACCCGACCAGGCGCTCGCGGGCGTACTCACGAAAGTCTTCGGTGTCGGCGTTAGCGCCTTCCGCGGGGATGACGAACGCCGTGACGGCTTCGTCCCGGTCCTCGTGTGGGAGGCAGACGACGGTGAGCTCCTCGACAGCGGGTGGTCACTCTTCTGGCGTCGAGTGGCGACCAACCGGCCTTGGCCGATTGGCGCGCGTCACCGCAGGATACTGTTCTAACTCGTCGTAGACGGTGAAGTGGTTGCTTCCCGCTTCGCTTCCTTCGACTTCTGTGCAAGCCCGTCGAGGTCCGCGTTGGCGACGCGGCCCTCCTTGACGAGTTCGCCTTCCTCGTCCACGACAGTGACGTAAGCGTCCGTTTTGTGACATCGATGCCCAGGGAGTGATCAGTGGTCGTGGTAATGGTTCCTCTGGAGTCCGGGATACGTGAAGCGGGACGACATTGACCCGGCGCCACCATCCCGGTTCCCTTGTTCCTTCGCATCCCAGGCCTGTCACGCTCCCATCTTCAGATAGACGTGTCATAGATCGACATCGGTGAATCCTGTCGTACTTCACACTCCAGAGATTTCAGCGGGATTCTCCTTGGTCACGCTCACCGGTACGGAATGTCTTACGCGCAGCAACGCCCGCCAAAGTTAGAAGCCCCCCACCCAAGGAATTTTAGCCCTAGTCCATGTCCCAGCCATACATGGAGTTCAATGCATACTCACAGTCGGCGACGTTCAACAGTCCGCTGGCGGACTTCGAGGAGGTCACTGAGTCGGTTGAGGTCCGCCAGGACCCGCTGACTGGTCGCACCGCTCGTATCGTTGACGGGGCATTCGTGATGCCCGACAGCTACGACATTGACACGGTCGTCTCGGACGACGACGGATGCTTCTTCTGCCCGGAAAACGTCGCGGAAGCGACGCCGACGTACCCGGACTGGATGGACGTCGACCGTGGATCACACGGGGAGGCGACATCGTTTCCGAACCTCAACCCGTACGGGAGTTACTCGAACGTCGTCGTCCTCACCGAGACGCACTTCCAACCGATGGAGCAGTTCACGGCGACGCAGTTCGCCGACGGACTCACCGCGGCGCTGGAGTACGTGGACGCCGTCTTCGACCACGACGAGGACGTCAGTCACGCCTCGGTGAACATGAACTTCCTCCGGTCGGCCGGGTCAAGTCTCGTCCATCCCCACCTGCAGACGCTCGTCGACGACCGCGGAACCAACGCACAGCGGGAACTGCTGGCGGCGAGTCGGCAGTATCGAGACGCCGAGGGGTCGACGTACTGGGCGGACCTGGTCGACGTGGAACGAGGCGGTGACCGCTGGATCGGAACGGCTGGCCCAGTCGACTGGCTGGCTGCGTTCGCGCCGAAACACCACCGGCACGTACTCGCCGTCGCACCGGACACGAACAGGGCCGAGATGGGGCGGGAGACCGTCGAGGGGTTCGCGGCGGGACTACCGAACGTCCTCGCCGCGTACGCGGATGCCGGCCTCAACGCGTTCAATCTCGTCCTACACCTCGTCGACGAGCCGGCGCTCCCGCCCGTCATGTCCGTCATCGCGCGCTCGGTCTTCGACGAGTACTACTGGTCGGACTCGCCGTTCTTCACGGTGCTCCACGACGAAGGCGTCGTGGATACCCCGCCCGAAACGTACGCGGAAGAGGCACGTACCGAATTTGAAGCCCGGTGAACGTGGACCCTCTTCCATGCGATGCAGTATGAAACGGACGTACGGCACGAACGGGCGAGGTGATACACTGTGAGCTCCGGACCCACGCCGACTGCCACATCCTTCTCGTTCCACAGCGGCTAAGACGGGCACTTCGTGGATCGCTCAACGACGCAGCGGGCAGGGAGTTCCCGCCCTCCGACAACCCGACTGCGCCGATGTCACGCTCTTGGCGCCGAAACTTCGGGCAGAGACGGAGACGCTCGCGGCCAGTCGTGGTCACGGCTGCGTTCTAGAGGGGGGGTCGGGCGCTCGTGAAGCCCCGTGAACCGGCCAGGGTCCGGCGTGCTCACCGGACGACTCCGCCCTCGCTGAGCGACTGGATGTCGGCCGCGTCGAAGCCGACCGACTGCAACACCGTGTCAGTGTGTTCGCCGTGTTCCGGCGCGGGCCCGCCGGTTTCCGCAGGTGGCTCTGAGACCTGCGCCGGGAATCCGACGCGCGGCGCCCCCGTGTCGCGGTCGATCAATTCGCGAGCCGTCGCGTGCTCGCTGGACAGCGCCTCCCCGAGCGTCCAGACGGGGGCGACCATCGCGTCGACGTCACCGAGTTCCGCTTCCCACTCGTCCCGAGTCTTCTCAGCGAACAAGTCGGTTAGTTCCTCCCGTAGCGCCGCCCGCTCGGCCGGATCGGTGGTCATGTGCGCGTCGAGCAGGTCTTCGCGATCGACGGCCTCGCAGAACTCCCTCCAGAACTTCTCCTCGATCGCCGCGATCGTGACGTACCGCCCGTCGGCAGTCTCGTAGACGCCGTACCACGGCGCGGCGCCAGTGAGGGGTGTCTCACCGGGCCGCGGACCGTCGCCGGTCAGCGCCTCGTGAGCAACGGCCTGCGAGAAGGAGGCGACGACGTCAGTCATCGCCACGTCTACGTATTCGCCGTCGGCGTTCCCGAGTTCCCGTGACAGGAGCGCGCCCAGGATACTGAACGCCGCGAAGAGCCCGCCGGCCATGTCGCCGATGGGGTAGCCCGGAATCTGTGGGTCAGTCGCCTCGTCGGCTCGGGTCAAATCAAGTAGCCCAGCCATCCCGACGTAGTTGAGGTCGTGACCGACGCGGTCGGCGTGTGGACCCGTCTGCCCGAACCCCGAAAGCGAACAGTAAACGACCTCGGAGTTGTGCTCGTGGACCGACTCGTAGTCGATACCGAGCCTGTCGACGACGCCGGGCCGGAATTGTTCGAAGACGACGTCTGCCGTCTCGACCAAGCGCATGAACGCCTCGCGACCCGGCTCCGTCTTCAGGTCGACCGCGACGCTCCGCTTCCCACGGTTGACCGCGTCGAATATGGTTCCGACGCCGTCGTCGGTGTACGGCGGCATGTGGCGCGCGTAGTCACCGCGGTCGGTGTCCTCTATCTTGATTACGTCGGCACCGGCGTCAGCGAGCAACTGGGTCGCGAACGGGCCTGGGAGCAACCGCGAGAGATCCAGTACTCGCAGCCCATCGATGCGCATACCGCAGTCATCGACGCCCGGTACAATAAGGCTGCGGTTGGGCGCCTAGTGCCGGAGTAGTTACGACGAGTCCTGTCGCTGGAACAAGACCTTTGCGACCATCGAGAGGACGATCTCGTCGTCCTGATTTCGGGTGTGGCTCTCGAATTCGACGAGGCCCGCGTTGGGCCGGCTTTCGAGTGGGCGCTTGCGGACCGGTTCAAGCGTTACCGTCAGTTCGTCGTCCGGGTGGACGGGTTCGCGAAACTCCGTTTCTCCGAGGCCGGGCGAACCGAGCCCGTGCGCGTCATTATACAACCCGTCGACTGACAGTCGCTGCGTGATGGCCATCGTGTGGAGACCGCTGGCGATGAGTTCGCCGAACGGCGATTGCGCTGCCGCCTCGGGGTCGACGTGGAACGGCTGCGGATCGTATTGTTCGGCAAAGTCCAGTATTTCTTCTTTCGAAACGGTGTACGTTCCCATTTTGAGCGTCTCACCGAGTTCAATGTCTTCGAAGTATCGCTTGGACATTCAGCCAACACTTCTCCTAAACAATCATAAACTCACGGATTCGAGTGATCACAGCTTCACTCGTTTACAGGGGTCCGGACGACATCGACGTCGGGGAAGGTTGTGTTGATCGACGCTGCGAAGTCGACGTCAGTCTCTCGGCCAGTCCCGCTGCCCGACTGGTCGACAGTGTTCCAGTTTGGTCTCAGTCCAGCCGTGGTGTGGCCGGTGGACTGTTTCACGGAGTGACGGTGCGTCAGCGGCGTAGCCGTGACGCGCCACCCCGTGGTCGCCGTATCAAGACAGGTGAACGTTTTTCACGCCGCTCAGTGAGGCCCCACTTGGAATCACGACCAATGTCCACGGACCAATTCAGCGTCACAGGACGGACTGCCATCGTCACGGGAGCGTCGAGCGGGATCGGCGAGTCGATCGCGGAACGCTTCGCGGCCGACGGCGCGAACGTTACAATCTGCTCGCGTGAACAGGAGAACGTCGACCCCGTTGCGGAGGAGATCCGAGAGAGCGACCGCCCTGGCGAGGCGCTCGCGGTCGAATGCGACGTCACGGAGCGGGATGCCGTCGAATCACTCGTCGAAACGACCGTCGAACAGTTCGGATCGATCGACGTCCTGGTCAACAATGCCGGGGCGAGTTTCATGGCGCCGTTCGAAGATCTCAGCGAGAACGGATGGAAGACCATCGTCGATATCAATCTGCACGGCACGTTCCACGCTACGCAAATTGCAGGCGAGTACATGCGCGAGGACTATGGCGGTTCGATAATCAATATCGCGAGCGTCGCGGGTCAACTCGGCTCACCGTACATGAGTCATTACGCGGCGGCCAAGGCGGGAGTTATTAATCTGACCTCGACGCTGGCGAACGAGTGGGCCGAAGAGAACGTCCGGGTCAACTGCATCGCTCCCGGGTTCGTGGCCACGCCGGGCGTCGAATCCCAGATGGGGGTCTCGGCGTCCAACATCGATCGCGAGGAGGTCGATCGCCGCATCGGCAGGGCAGACGAGATCGCCGATGTCGCCCAGTTCCTCGCGAGCGACGCGAGTTCGTACCTCGTCGGCGAGACCATTACGGCACAGGGAGTCCCGCGGAATCTCGAGGAACCCCCCTCGGAGTGAGTATCCCCTCCAATCCGGCCGCGACTGACAACCGGTAGGTGTTTCGTCTATCGACGTTCGTATCTGCCTCCGCCAAGAATCTTGGTGGATGGCTGATACAATCCGGGTGTTCACGCTCGCGGAACGACCCGAAAGAACGCCCGGGAACGACGCGGTCGGCGCCGATCAGGCGGGGAGAGCGGGCTGTTCAACCACGTCTATTCGACCGAGGACTTCGAGAAGGAGGTCGAATCGATGACCGGGACCATCACATCCGGTTCGACCGTCGTACTCGTCGCCCCGAAGCGGGCCGTCCGAAGGGGACTCACCAGTGGCCTCGAGGAGGCCATCGATGCCGAGGCCGACGCGTAGGCGGCAGTCTTCGAGACACGGGACCACCGGGAAGGCGTGAGAGCCTTCGTCGAGCGGCGGGAGCGGGACTTCGAGTGACGGTGGTAGCCGTGGACGACCTCGCCGACGAGGTGAAAGAATCCGCCCAGCAGTTCATCGATACCACGGGTTTTTCTCCCAACTGGGTGTCTCCCCGGTCCGAATCGAACCGGAACGAGAGGTCATGCGGATCCCGTACGACGAGACGCTGACCACTCCCCAGATCCGTGGAGCGACCACTCGATGTTTTCGTAGCCCTCCGAAACGGTGTCCCCCTCGATGTCTCGCATCGTGACCTCGTAACCCGACAGGGCCGCGACCTCGGTTATTCCGTGGCCCACGTTGCCGGCTCCCAGGACCGCTATCTCCTCGACGTCGTCGATAGTGACCACCATGGACGGTGATCGCGTTCGTGACGTAATGAAATGTTGTCCCGCCACGGTCGTGCATGGGGTGAATCGCCGGGGCGCGGAGCGCGGGATTTCCACCGAATGTGTGGGACTCGGTCAGGGCGCCGCGATCGAGTTCGCACTCCCCTGAACTACGCGAACACGTCGGCCAGGTGTGACCGGTACGCTTCCGTTCGATCTTCGATGACCCAGTGATAGGCGTCTTCGAGGGGAAGCATCGTCGCGTCTCCGGTCACGTCCTCGGCCAGTTGCTCCGCGTACGAGACGGGTTGGAGCACGTCGTCGGTCCCCCAGAGCAGGTAGGTGTCCGCCTCGATCGCCTCGTAATCGATCTCCAACGTGTGGTTCGTGTTCGTCGCCACGGCGTTCCGGACGAGAGACCGTTTGCCCGCGTCGGTCTCCCAGGGAGCCATCATCCCGTCGACGAACTCACGGTGATTGTCCGGATCGCCGTACAGCCCCTGCTCGAACGCGCCGGCGATGGCCGCCTCGAACTCCTCGTCGGATTGCTCCAGGGTCGACGGGACGCCGATGCCGTTGATGAACTCGACTGGCCAGGAGTCATAGCAGACGGCGTTCGAGAGCACCACCGTCTGAACGGCCCCGGGATTATGGGCGGCGTATCGGAGGGCGATGCCGCCACCGATGTCGTGGGCGACGAGGGAGGAGTGATCGGCGCCTACCGTCGCAAGGAGTTCCTCGAGTGCCTGTTCCTGTGCACGGATCGAGCGATCGACTCCATCCCGCATCGTCGAGTTCCCGTAGCCGATCAGGTCGGGGACGACGACGTGGTGGTTCTCGGCGACGGGGTCGAGCACGTTCCGCCAGAGGAACGACCAGGTCGGGATGCCGTGGAGGAACACGACGGGCGCCCCATCCGCGTCGACGGTCGCCTCGTAGTACGCCATCTCGACGTCGTGTCCGTCGACGGTCACCGTCGTCGTCGACTGTCGGTCGGACCAGTCTTCGCTCGTGATCATGGGAGGAGGGTGTCCGCGACGATGTTCTTTTGAATCTCGCTCGTGCCTTCGTAGATTTTGGTGATCCGGGCGTCGCGGTAGTAGCGCTCGACGGGGTGATCGGTGACGTACCCCGCGCCCCCGTGGACCTGGATCGCTTCGTCGGCCACGTCGACGGCGTGTTCGCTGGCGAAGAGTTTCGCCATACTGGCCAGTTTCCGTGCCGTCTCGTCGTCGCCCTGCTGCAGGTTGGTCGCCGCGCGATAGGTGAGCGATCGGGCGGCCTCGACGTTCGTGGCCATCTCCGCGATTTTGTGCCTGATCCCCTGGAACTCGGCGATCTTCTGGTCGAACTGCTCGCGGTCGGTTGCGTAGTCCTTCGCTGCGTCAAGGGCCGCCTGGGCCGCGCCGACCGCCTGGGCTGCAACCGAGACCCGGCCGTCGGCGAAAAACTCCATAAGTTGATAGAACCCCTCGTCAACCTCACCGATCACGTTCTCTTCTGGCACGCGTACGTCATCGAGGATCAATTCCGCCAGATCCGACGCACGAATGCCGAGCTTGTTGTCGATCTTCTCGGCCGAAAACCCGTCCAGGTCCGTGGGGACGAGGAACGCAGTGATGCCGCGATGCCCTTCGCTGGGACTCGTCTTCGTCATGACGACAGCGACATCGGCCACAGTTCCGTTCGTGATCCACATCTTGTTTCCGTTGATGACAAATCCGTCGCCGTCCCGTTCGGCCCGCGTTTCGATGCCAGCCACGTTCGACCCGTGGGCCGGTTCGCTGATAGCGCTCGCCGTCGCGGCATCGCCGTTCGCAACCCTCGGGAGCCACTCCTCTTTCATCCACTCGTCACCGAATTTCCTGATCATCGTCGTGCCGAACCCCCTGCTCCCGATGGCGCTCCCGATGCCCGGATCACCGCGCCACAACTCCTCAGTGATAATCGTCGATGACAGTGTGTCCATGCCTGCGCCCCCGTACTCGGTGGGAATGTGTGGCGCGATGAAGTCGAGTTCGGCCGCCTTCTGTACCAGTTCCTCCGGATAGTCGCCCGTTTCGTCGTGTTCAGCTGCCACGGGTTCGATCTCGTCGGACGCGAATTCACGGACAGCCGTACGGATTGCTCGCTGTTCGTCGGTAAGCTCGAACGCCATACTGGAGAATCAGTAAGGACTGGAAAATATCTTTCCCTCGAATTGATGGGGGCGGCTCTATCAACACGAACACACGAAACGACGCACCCCCTATCTTACTATCTGAAGATGATGAACCTCCGACTGGTCGTAGACGTTGCGACGGTTATTCGAGGGTGTCACGGGTGCAACTGGACCAATGACATCTACCACTACGTCTTTCACGTCTGCCGCGAAAGGTATCGCATCGTCCCCCGCTTCTCCTCGTTGTCCATGTCCGCCGCGAAGCCGATCCGAACCGCGTCGACGCCGTCGATGGCGGCGAACTCGCGAACGCGTTCGCGAACTTCTTCGGGCGTCCCTGCGGCGGCCACTGAATCCAGCAGGTCGTCGTCGATCTCCGCGGTCATCGCGGCCATATCGCGGTCCGCCCATGCCTCACGGACTGTCGTGACCGTCTCCTCGTATCCCTGTTCGGCGACAGAATCGCCGTAGAATGGGCCGTACGCTCCGATGAGGAACGCGATCATCCTGCGCATCACATTACGGGCGTGGTCGCGGTCCTCGTGAGCGAAACACCGGAGGATGGGTGCGACCCGCAGGTCGTCGGGGTCTCTTTCACCGAGGTCTGCGCCGCGCCGCAGGTCCTCGAACCGCTCCCGGAGGCTGTCGGGCGTGAATAACTGTGGAATCCAGCCGTCGGCGAACCGGCCCGTCATCTCCGTGGCCTTCGGCCCCAGCGCGGCGATGTCGATAGCCGGTGGGTTCTCGGGCGGCGTCCGATCGTATTTCAGCCCGCCGAGCTGGAATATCTCACCCTCGTAGGAAACATCGCCACCGTCGTGGACCTCCCGCACGATATCGATGGTCTCGCGGAGCCGGCGGAGCGGGCGGTCGAACGATTTCCCGTGCCACTTCTCGGCGAGGGCTGGGAACTCGCGCCGAGGCCGAGCCGGAATCGGCCGTCGGTGACGTCGTGCATCGTCAGTGAGGTCTGACCCATAAGGGTCGGCGTTCGCGAGTACGACGACAGGACGTCGTCGGAGATGCCGATATCGTCGGTCCGCTCGGCGATGACCGAGAGGAGCGGGACGATGTTTTACCCCGAGACTTCGCCGGCTGTCACATGGCTGAAGCCGAGTTCCTCGGCCAGTACGGCCTGCTCGACTGCTGAATCGATCGTCTCGTGGTCGTCGGTACTTAGTATGAGGTCAAGTGGGACGTCGTTCATGGGTAGTATCATTCCAGGGTCGCGTCTCGTTTTTCGATTCGGCTGTATCGCTCTCCCCGTCTACTCGTCGACCCGGCCGGAAGTATGAACGTACTCAGGTGCACGAGCCTGTCGACCGCATCCGGGCGACGTTCCGCGACCTGCGCAATCGTCACCCCGCCCATGCTGTGGCCCACGAGTACGACCGGACCGGGCTACTCGTTGAGAGTGCCACACACTCGGTCGACGTATCCCTCGGACGTGACGTCGTCTACTGGCGTCGTGTCGGTCCCGTCTGCCGGACGGTCGAGCGTCACGACGGTGTGGCCGCGCTCCTCGAGCACCGGTGCGACCTCGTCCCAGTACCACGCGCCGTGATAGGCACCGTGGACGAGGACGAACCTCGTCGAATCGGTCGACTGGGTCGCTGATGGTCCTGTTCATAGGCATTCAGTCTCCAGTCATCGGCATAAGCGTTGGCACGGACGGTCCCTGATAGTGATTGCTGTAACGATTTACCGGAGCGGCCGCCCGCAGTCGGACGGTCGCATCGGTAACGGCTTACAGCAGTCACTATGAGTTGCAGGCAGGGCCACCGACGCTACAGCGGTTCCTCGCCCTCGATAATGCGCAGTGCCCTGTCTGCGAGCTGGGGGACACCGTCGCGCATCTTCGGATAGAGCGGGTCGTCGGAGTTGCCCTCCAGATAGCGCCGGAAGAACATCTCTCCGAGCCCGATGAGCTTGTACACCCCGAGCGTGCGGTAGAACCGCTCGTCGTCGAAACTCGTGCCAGTCGCCTGCTCGTACCGTTCGACCAGTTCCTTGCGGGTCGGGTATCCCTCCCGCATCGTGATGGAACTGTACAGCGCTCCGACCGAGGACGGCAGGTCGGGGTCCTTCTCGTCGAACCAGAACGAGAGCATCCATCCGAGGTCCGTGTACGGGTCGCCAAGTGCCGCCAGCTCCCAGTCGAAGATAGCCACGATCTCCGGTGGTGTCCCCGTGCCGAACATGACGTTGTCGAGTTTGTAGTCGCCGTGGACTAGCGTATGCGGATGCTCCTCGGGCACGTTGTCCGCCAACCACGACTGGACCTCGTCGAGTTCGGGGATCGGCCGCTCCTCGGCCGTGACCTCAGCGGCCCACGAGATCTGTTTCGACCAGCGATCGACCTGCCGCTGGGTGAACCCCTCGGGACGCCCGAAATCACCTTCTTCCAGGCCGACCGCGTAGTAGTCGACCTCGTGAATCTTGACGAGGCGGTCGACGAGTTCCTCGCCGATCCGCGTCCGTCCGGCGTCGGTCGCGAACCGCTCCGGTTCCTCGGTGCGGATGACATCGCCGTCCGCCTGTTCCATCACGTAGAAGTCACAGCCCAGCACCGAGTGGTCGTCACAGGCCGACACTGTCGTGGGCACGCAGACGCCGGTGTCCTGGAGTGAGTCGATGACGCGATACTCGCGGAGGACGTCGTGTGCCGTTTCGGCGGTCTCGCCCGGAGGCGGCCGTCGGATGACGAGATCGGTGTCACCCCAGGTGACGAACAGCGTCTCGTTGGAGTGCCCCTCCTGATGGTGTTCGATATCGAACTCGTCGACCTGACCCAGTTGTGATTCGAGGTAGTCGGCCAGCGCCGACTCGTCGACGATGCGTGAGGCGTAGTCGGTTGAGTCGTCGTCTGTCATGGATAGTGTCGTCGGTGTTCGAGTGTCACTCGCTCACTGTGCTGCCATTCCACCGTCGGCGACGTGAACGTCCCCTGTGACGTAGGCGGCGTCGCTCGCGAGGTAGACGGCGATGTCCGCGATCTCCCGGGTTCGGCGAAGCGGTCGACGGGAATAGTCTCGAGGCTGTCCTCGTTCCCCCGGTCCCCCTTCGTGAACTCGGTGCTGACGTAACCCGACGCGAACGCGTTGACGCGGATATCGGGCGCCCACTCGGCGGCGAGCCCTTTCGTCATTCCGACCATCGCGTGTTTCGACGCCGTGGACGGCATCTAATCGGGCAGGGCGACGACGCCGCCGACGTTCACCTCGATGGTCCTCTGCCACGTCTCGATATCGAGTTTTCGGGCGTTCCCGAAACGCGGGTTGGTGCCGGCGTTGTTCACGAGAACGTCGACCTCGCCGAGCGTCGCTTCGACGTCATCGAACATCGCCTCGATCGCCGCATCGTCCGTCACGTCGAGCGGATACGGGGCGGCCGATTGCCCTGTCGCTTCGATGCGCTCTGCTGTCGCCTCGAGAGCGTCTTCGGAGTGGGCGACCGGTGCGACGTCCGCCTTGACCTCCGCCATCGAGACGGCGATTCTCTCGCCGGTACCGCGACTGCCACCGGGCACGACGGCGACACTGTCTTCCAGTGAGAAGGCGTCGAGTCCCATGGTACCCCCATGGCGCGTGGCGCCTATTAACACTATGGAACTCACGGCTCTTGCAAAATGGCGTGGGGTTGTCCTTCGGGGGCGAACTCAGAATAGTTCAGACGGGTACTGCAAGAATCATACCCGCCCCCGATCACAAACATCCTCGAAACTACGGGTTCGCCGCCGTCACCTATCTAACTGCGATCGGGAAAATAACGGTACAATTACCGGACTACCACAGTTCACCCAACCATCGTCAACCCACCGGACACACTCACCACCTGGCCGGTCATGAAGGAGGCATCATCGCTTGCGAGGAAGGCGACGACGCCAGCGATGTCGTCCGGTTCCGCCATTCGTCCCAACGGCACTTGGTCAGCCATGCCGCCGAGAATCTTCTCACCTAGGTCGGTTTCCCGCATCTCCCGGGTGAGCGGCGTGTCGGTCGGTCCAGGAGCCACCACATTACAATTCACATCGTTTCGAGCCAGTTCCCGTGCAAGCGTTTTCGTGAACGAGACGACACCGCCCTTCGCACCAGCATAGACGGCCTCTCCGGAACTCCCAACGCGCGCGGCATCTGATGAGATATTGATGATCGTTCCCGGTGCCTCCGACTCGACGAAGTGTTCGGCGACCGCTCGAGAACAGTACATCTGACCCTTGAGATTGAGGTCGATGATGTCGTCCCAGATCGCCGGATCCTGCTCCAGAAACCACTCGATCCGATCCCAGCCGGCATTGTTCACCAGCACGTCAAGGCCGGCCGTGTCGACCACCGTTTCAACCATCGACGCGACGGCTTCGAAGTCGGTCACGTCGGCGATGGCTGAGACCGCCGTACCACCGTCCGCTTCGATTAGTTCTATCGTTTCCTGCGCATTCGCTTCGTCAACATCGTTGACCGCAATCGTTGCTCCTTCCTCGGCCAGTCGACGCGCGATGGCACGGCCGATTCCGCGACCGCTCCCCGTCACGAGCGCTGTTTTGTCCTCAAGTCCACGCATATTCTGGTAAGATGTACCCAATTATAATAGGGATTGTGCCCGTCGGTGTAAACGGACCCTCACCATCTCAGACGCTGGACGAGTCTGTATCGAACCCGAGCTATTATAAGGAACTGTAGAGAAGATAGCACTCATGCGAGACCATGACAAGGTTGCGGTCGACCACGACGAAGATTCGGGAATCGCGTTCGTTCGACTGGACAACCCGCCGCAGAACGTTATTGATCTTGAATTGTTGCTTGACCTCAAGGACGCACTCGACGAGATGGACACGGACGACGCGATAGACGCAATCATTCTTGGGACCGCCCAAGACGTGTTCTGCTCCGGAGCCGACCTCGATGAAATTTCCGGGCTCGACGCCGAAGAGGGTAACCGCTGGTTGACGGCGTATATGGACACAGTGGATCGCCTCCGAGATACCGGCAAACCGACGATTGCCGCCGTCGAACGGACCTGCGTGGCCGGGGGGAACGAACTCGTGATGGGCTGTGATCTCATCGTGGCGGGAGAGTCTGCGACATTTGGTCAGCCGGAGGTCTTGGTCGGGTCGACTGCTGCCGGTGGCGGACTGCAGTTACTCCCTCTTATAGTGGGGGAGAAACGGGCCCGCGAGATGTTGTTGACTGGCGACCTCCTCTCCGCGGAAGAAGCCGAGCGCTTCGGACTGGTCAACCGCGTCGTCGAAGATGCGACTACCGACGACAAGGCGGTCAAACTTGCGCTTGACATCATCGAGAACTCAAGTCCACAAGCGTACCGCATGATGAAGGCGGTGATGAAGAGCTGGACCAACTTGGCGATGCATCACCGGGAGATGGCCCGCGAGATGACGGCTGCGGTCTGGAACTCCACTGAATTCGACGAACGTGCCCGGGAATTCCTGACGAACGAAGAACTCGATCCTCGCTCCTTCACTGGTGTCCGTCCGAAATAGACAGACTCACTGTATTCGCAAGGAAGAGGTCACATGTCGGACGAGTTCGTAAACCGGTTTGGTCTCATGCCGACGGCGTGTAACCGGTTCGGACTCCACCCGGACGCGCTACCTTATCCAACCACGTCTTAGCACTTTCAGACTAGTACGTTATGTCTTGCGCGCAGCAACACCCGCCCGAAGTACATTACGTAGCGTGCTTGTTTTCAACATACACCAGTATTTTCGAAGTATCGCTTCGACATTCAGTCAGCGTTTCTCCTAAACAATGATAACATCACGGACTCGAGTGGTCACATCTTTGCTCGTTTACAGGGTGCGGCAGACATCGAAGCCATGGGAGGTTATATTGATAGACGCGGCGAAGTCGACGTCACTCTCTCTGACGATCTCGCCGCCCGACCGATCGACAGTATTCCAATTTGGTATCGGTCGAGGGCTCGGTCGGTTCGTCTACGATCCTGATGTCCCGGCCAATGTGTTCTTCCCCGTCCATCGTCGTACCCTTCTGTGGATGGTCGCCGCGTAGAGCTCGTTCGCGTCGGCGCCGCGTCGGAAGTTCGGTTCGAACTCGGGGTGCTCGAACCTGATGTGACAGCGGTACAGTAAGTCGACGCACCCGGCCCGACGAGCGGGCCGCGGAGAGCCCTGCAATCACGTTCGGGGCCAGCTACAGGCCGTCGATCCCCTGGCGGATGAGCTCCCGGATGAACGGTATGCTGGCGTGGTGGCTGTGCAGACCGCCGAAGGCGAGAGTCGTCCCTGATTTGACGGGATTGACCGCGGTTTCGATGCTGGTTGTCTTCGGTCGACGTTCCGAGTTGTTTTCTGATATATTCCTTGGCCTGGCGCTACGCCTGCTCCAGAATATTCACAATGACACATCCATAGTCGATGTTGACGAACGTCCCGACAATCTGGGAGAGTCCGACCTCCGCGTCGGGAACCTGCCTGCCGTCTGCTTCGCCCCGCAACTGCCAGTACAGTTCGACCAGTTGCGCGATACCAGTTGCACCGATGGGATGGCCACGAGCGAGCAGGCCGCCTGACGGACAGAACGGAATCTGCCCGTCGAGTTGCGTCTCCCCGTTCTCGACCAGTTCGTCGCCCTCGCCGAACTCGCAGAACCCCAGTTCCTCGAGGTAGATGGGCTCTTCAACCGAGAACGCGTCGTGAATTTCTACGACGTCGACATCGTCAGGGGTCATCGACGCCTCATCGTAGGCGCGAGTCGCCGCCTCACCGACGGTTTCTGCACGTGCGATGTCGAGATCGTCCGGATATGTTCCCGAGAGCTGGGTCGTTGCAGCCACGCGTACCGGGTCGTCAGTGTACTCCTCAACGACGGACTCGCTAGCAAGGATGACGGCTGCTGCACCGTCGGTGGTGGGACAGGACTCGTACAACCGGAGCGGATCGGCAACGATAGGCGAGTTGAACACGTCGTCCATCGTGATATCTGCCGGCCGCTGGGCGTACGGGTTCTCGGTCGCATTCTGGTGGTGATTCACCGCTACCTGGGCCATCTGTTCGCGTGTCGTCCCGGCGTCATGCATCCGACGTCGAGCGATCATCGCGAAGAGCCCCGGCCACGTAATACCGTTCCCGCCCTCGAGTTCGCGGTCACCTGCGTTCGCCATAACATCCAACATCTCGTCGGTTTCGATCCCACTCATCTTCTCGACCCCTAACGCAATGGCGACGTCTGAGCGGCCTGATGCGATCTCGGCCCAGGCAGTCTGGAACGACTGTGCCCCCGTGGCGCCGCCGTTCTCGACGTTTACGACGGGGATACCAGTGATACCAACCTCTTTCAACGATAGTTGTCCGACCGTCTTGCCCTGGGCGCCGAATAGTGCGGACCCGAAGTTCCCACACGAAGCAAATTCCACGTCCTCTTTGTCGACCCCCGAACTCTGGAGAGCCCGATAGACCGATTCCCCACCTAACTCCTTGACTGACTTGTCTTCGAACGTGCCGAACTCCGTCATTCCGGCGCCGACGAGATAGACGTCGCTCATACGTCTCCCTCCGCGGGCCGGAACTGATAGCCCTTGATGGCAACACCGTCGTCAACTGAGACGGTACCGGTCGTTACTTCCATCTCACGTCCGATTTCGAGTTCCTCGTCGTCGGTGATCGTCGTGAAGAGTCGGATTCCATCCGGCAGGTCAACGTACCCAATCGTGTACGGCGGGCTGAACCCCGAAGGACCCATCCCGACTGTTGCATACGTATAGAGTGTCCCTGTTCGGCTAAGCGCTCGTCGCTGCATCGTCTCAAAACACTCTGGACACCGTTCTCGCGAGGGAAATTGGATGGTCCCACACTCGGGACACTCGCTCCCGACCAACGTCGGCTCGGTATCGAGCGTGTCGGGGTCGAAATACTTCTCGAGGCGACTCTCGTCGACGTCAGTTGTGTTGGATTCTGTTGAATTCATGGTTGACTAGAAATCAGGTTCACGCCCCTCTTTGAATGCGGCGAGTCCTTCCTGTGCATCTTCCGAAAAGAGGTGCGACGACACGACAGCTCGTTCAAGTTCGAGTCCCGTCTCGAGGTCCGTCGACTGACTCGTTTCGACGAGATGCTTTGCTGTCTCCGTCGTCTGCCGGCCCTTGGTCGCGATTTCGTCTACGAACTGCTCTGCTTGCTCGTCTAACTCGTCCGGTGGCGCAATACGGTTCACAAGCCCGATGTCTGACGCTTGCGCCCCATCGATGCGACTACCGGTGAAAATGAGCTCTTTCGCTTTCCGAGTACCAACGATCCTAGCGAGTCGCTGGGTACTTCCCCCACCACCGATGAGTCCGTAGTTCGCATGTTGATCACCGATGACGGCGTCGTCACTCGCGATAGCGAGGTCACACGCTAGGAGCGTTTCGATGCCGCCTGCGAGTGCGAACCCTTCGACGATTGCGATAACGGGCACGGGGAGGTTCGAGAGGCCAGTCAGCGCGTGCTGGACCTCGGCAAGGAATTCCTCGACTGCCTCACGGTTACCCGCTTGGATGGAGTCTTCAAGACTGGCGAGGTCGGCACCCGCGGAGAAGTTGCCGCCTGCGCCCCGTATGGTCGCAACACGGACCGAATCGTCCGTCTCAATCGTCTCGACCGCTTCGCGTAACTGTCTCACAGTCTCCGTATCGAGGGCGTTGTTCTTCTCAGGCCGGTTCAGACGGATGTGGGCTGCACGCCCGTCACGAGAGTATTCTACTTCAATTGGATTATCGCTACTCATACAGCATCGAGCACATTAGTCCATCTATCTATTAGTAGTTTCCCTTGTTGACGTACTTCCAAGCGAAGTGTGATTCTGAGTCATCCGTTCGTGTGCGTGAGATAATACTTCACGATTGAACTGTTGCAGTGCTAGTGAGCACTGCTATCTCTCAGTTTCTTGGAGGAATGGTGCGGCAGATTTGGTGTGTCGACAAACCACGCACCGACTAGATGTATCGCGCCGAGCAATGATGATCTTTCGGTCCTGTTCCTTCGGAACCACGGTGTCCCGAGTGTGGTGCAGCCAACGTTGCGAAGAATGGCACCTACGAGCGGCACCCGTACGGCCGCAAGGACGTGCGAGTGCAGCGATACTGCTGTGATCTCTGTGGCTCGTTCTCACCGAGTCACCCGTCGGTGGAAGATGATCACTGCTATCCACAAGCCGTGACACAACTCGCTGACGCCGTCGATGCATTCGCTGACGCCTCGCTGGAAGACATCCTTACCCGTTCACTACGGTGTTCGTCTCGACACCCACAAGACCACCCAGTACGACGACCTGCGGACTTCTCTTGAGGGCTTCACCGACTACGAGCGGTTCTACGAACTGCAATCCGCCGGCAAGGACTTCGTGACGGTGCTGAAGGCGAACGCCTGAACCACGTCGTCAATCGGCTGCGGGCGGTCGTCGTTCGGGACGAGGTAGGGACACGACGGGTCACCGTCAAGTTCGTGGAGTTGGCCGGGACGGACGCGACCTTCCGCCGGTTGACCGTCGCGGGCGTTGACGGTGAGGCCACCGCGTACTTGACGTCGCTCGGGCACAATGACTGCGCCCCGATCAACAGAGTGAGCATCTACACGCTCCGGTGGCTGATCGAGATCCTGTTCCGCAAGCTGAAGCAGTACCTCAACGTCCAGCAGTTCCACTGCACGACACTCAACGGCGCGTTGTTTGACCTGTTCAGTACGTGAATCGCCTACCTGCTGGTGCAGCGCTTCCGCCACCGGCATCCGGTCCGCGGTGGCATACGGGCCGCCATTCGGGTCGTCCAAATCAACTGGAACCGACCACTGCCCGAATACGGCTGAGGGCGCGGAGCCGCCACCGAGATCGAGGCTGATGAGCGGCGGCTCCGGATGCCACGGTCACTCACTGTTCCTGGCGGTCGCTGTGGCGATCGATAACGTCTCTCGCTCATGGGAAGCACGTTGTTGGTGAGTCAGAGCAGAGTTCGAACGATCTCTTTGAGAGCTTCTTGACCGGGTTTGCGTAAGATTTGACGGCGGAGTTGGAAGGCTCTGAGATACGGCGTGAGCTTGTCTTTCGAGACGCCTCGGTGCGGCGAGAGCCACGCGTCGCGCCAGCGAATCTGCTGAAGCAGGTTCGCGGCGCTCGCCTCTGAGGTGAGCAATTCAAATGGGAACATTGCATTCGGGTGACGCTGCCGCATCACCCTTGCCCGCTACGCTTTCACAGCGACAGCGCTACTCGACCAACAACCTGCTTCCGAAGAGCGACGCCTCTTCGACGGAGTCCGGCGCGGCGGGTATGAGCACGGCTCGGACCCGCCGCAACAGACACCGGCTCAGCAGTAGCATCAGCAGTGCCGCCAAGAGAAAACACATGACAGCGGCTTCCTGGTGGACCGGGATCACCTCCAGTCCGAACACCTCCTTGCATTCCTGGATGACGGTTTCGACGCTCCATCGGTTGCTGTATAGCGCCGCGAGTTCTCGCGGCGCGATCGCCTCGGCCGAGAGATTCGTCGCGTAGAGGTGGTACTCGTGGTCGGCGTCGACATCGTCGCGATAGACGGGGGCGTCTTCGTCGTCCTCGTGTCGAACGCCGATGACCCGCAAATTGTAGGGAAGGTGCAGACCGGGACGATCCGCACCGACTGTTGCGGTGACGTTGATGGTCTGCCGTTTGGCGTCGATGCGTCCTAACCGATCGTAGTCGAGGTAGCCGAGATCGAACATCGCGAGGAGTCTTCGACCCAGTTGCTGATCTCGAGCTAGGTCGTTTCCTGGGTTCGAGCACTCGTGATCGAATCGAGGACCGGAGCGACCGAGGCCGGTGAGAGCGTGCAGATGGTCGCATCCGAGATTAGGGCATCCCGGAAGCGACCGTACCGTCCACCGAGCGAGGGCTCGGTTCGCCCGAGTTCGACGCTGACGTAGTCGACAAGATCGATAAGGAAGTCGGTCAGTTCGGGCGTGCTTCACTGCTAGATAGAGGAGTAAGCAACGTCGTCATCGGCGAAGACCTTGTAAAGGTCGTGGACGGCACTGACGGAACCGTCATCCTGGGTGGTACCGAACAAGAACGTCCAGAGGAACGGGGGAGCGTCAATACTGCGGTGGCGTTCGATGAGGCCGGTGGCGAGACCGGGTCGCGCACCGGCCGGGGAGGCACCAGAGAGTTTAGCTCCTGATAGATGAGGGTATGTGTTTACCCCGACGCAACTTCAGGAACTGCCTGATCGGGTGAGATCATCTCGTTGTTTCGGACGACCCGCTGAAGTTCCTCGTAGGGATTACGACCCTGCTGGCTCCACGTCGCCAGCAGGGTCAAAGCCGTCTCGTGGACGAACATCCCACGTTCGTTGCGAAGCGTCCCGATGAGTTTGCGTAGGATCACCGGCTCTCGCAGAGCATTTTCAGCAGCATTGTTCGTCGGCGAGACGGCTGGCTCGCCGACGAACGGTAGCCAGTGATCCAGTCCCCGTTCGATTTTCCCGAGGAGTGTTGCCACTGGTCCGTCGCTCACTGAGCGGTTAACGAGTTCTTCAAGCCCCTTTCGGGCCGATTCGTGCATTCGCGTTCGCTGACGCTCGGATGGGTCGGTCTCCAGCCACGACTGGAGACCGACGTACATCTGCTTGAGCGTCCGGTAGATCGGTTCTGCTTGGTCGTGATCTTCCGCCACGTCTTCAGCCTCTCGTAGAATGTGTGCCCAGCACCGCTGAAGATTCCTGCTGAAGGCTGGATACGCTGTCCAGCCGTCACAGACGATGGTCCCGTCGAAGTCCTCTCCGAGGACTTCTTCGGGCACGTCACTGCCGCGACTCTCGCGGACAGCGTACAGCGTGTGCTGATCGGTGCGGAACGTCCAGATCCAGGTTTGCTCTCCATCGAGCTTGTGGCCGGTTTCGTCAACGTGGACCACGTCGGCGTGCTGGATCTGGGTGCGAATGTGCTCGTACTCGCAGCGACCGGCGCGCGCAGCGCGCTCGGTCGCGCGCCACGCGGATGCGCCTGAGAACTCCAGCCCGTGGAGTTGCTCGAAGCGATCCGCGGTCTTCCGATGCGGTAACCGATGCTCGTACTTGGAGAGGGTTGCTTGAGCGATGACGTTCACCCCGAACTGCCCCTCATCGGGACAGTCGGGGTGAGAAGCAACCGTCTCAGCGCCACAAGCGTCGCATTCGTAGTAGTGGCGGTTGTACTGAGTGGCTTCTGGCGGCTGTGGATCGGGAATCTCTTCGACGAGTCGAGGGCTGACGCCCTCGGACTCGTCCAAGTCCTCGCCACACTCTGGACAGCAGCCACAGGTGACCTCAACTTCCCTGTCCGGATCAGGAGCGTTTCGGAAGGCTGGATCGTGTCCAGGTTTGCGTCCGGGTGTTCCGCCGTCAGTACGAGCGCCCCCGTCGTCGTCCTCGTCATCCGAGGACGACGACTCCCCAGAACTCGATTGCTCCTTGCTGGGCGGTGTGTGCGGACCTTCGTGCCATCGAAGTTTCGCTTTGAGCTGTTTGTTTTCGTGGCGCAGCTCTTGGTTTGCTTCACGAAGTTCCTCGTTCTCTTCGTGGAGAGCTTCGTTCTCCTCACGGAGCGCTTCGTGGTTTTCACGAAGCGCTTCGTTCACTCGTTCAAGTTTATCAGCTCGCTTTTCGAGGGCAGTGATCCGCTGAAGCAACTCTTCTACAGGATCGCTGGAAGAGGTCACTATCCAAAACCTCCGTCGGAAGCAGACGGCACGGGATGGTCTCCACCGCGGAGACCATCCCTCCCAAAGTCTTGTGACGCCTGCTGCATCGATCTACGAAACCGATCGGGTGCCAATTACGAGAGAGTGCCGAAATCGATTGGGGGTAAACAAGTACAGATGAGGTAAAGCCATTGGTTCATGTCTCCGCGTGGACGCGGGCGGGAGTTGCCACTGCTGATTGCGCCGAATCCTTAAACGATAACGGGTGGCTGGCGGCAGGCCTTGTACTGGACTGGCCTGTCCCCGGTGAGATCCGCCGCAATCTTCATTGCAACGAAGCAGGAAGGGATAGTCACGATGCAGTTTGATGTGAACCTACAGTCCCCGTCACTTTCGGAGGTCGGAGACATTGCGGCGGTAGCAGAAGACCATGGGTTCGAGTGCGCCTGGATTACCGAGGTCACGCACTCACCCTATACACTGATGACGCGGATGGCCAGCGAGACGAACAGTATCGACATCGGGACCGCGATCGCGGTCGCGTTCCCCAGAAGTCCGATGGTGACTGCCTATTCAGCATGGGATGTTCAATCGCTCTCCGATGGGCGAGTTCTCCTTGGACTCGGGACACAAGTGAAAGGGCACATCGAGCACCGTTTCAGCGTCGAATGGGACTCCCCCGGCCCGAGACTCAGGGACTACGTCCGCTCTCTTCGAGCTATCTGGGACGCTTGGGCGACCGGCACGGACGTCGACTATCAGGGCGAGTTCTACTCCATTGATCTATGTCCACCGGAGTTTACTCCGGATCCCATCGACGACCCGGATGTCCCCATCTACGTTGCAGGCGTGAACCCGTACAATCTGAAAATAGCCGGTGAACTCTGCGATGGCCTCCATATTCATCCGGTCCACTCGCCCGAATACATCGAAGAAGTCGTTGTTCCGAACGTAGCGGAGGGGGCAAAGTATGGAGATCGGACTGCCTCCGACGTTACACTCGCCGCTTCGGTCTTCGCCATCGTCGGCGAGTCCGAACAGGAGCGGTCAGAGAAGCGAGAGCAAGTGCGAAAACAGATCGCCTTCTACGGCTCAACGCGAACGTACAAGACTATCTTCGGCGTCCACGGCTGGGAAGAGGTATGTGATGACCTCCACGAACTGTCGGTCAACGATCGGTGGGATGAGATGGGAAATCTCGTGACCGACGAAATGATCGACGCCTTCTCCGTGGAGGCGGCTACCTACGGCGACCTCCGAAAGAAAATTGAATCCCGTTACGATCACGTGGATCGAATCTCGGTTTACGAGCCGTTCCGGGGAGAAGAACAGTGGGCGGCCCTAGCCGACTGAAGCAGTCTTCTTCGTATCGTTTCATATGGTTTCTACGATCGTCCCAAAGCGGGAGTCCCAAAGAATTCCGATAGCTTCCCGTCGTTAGCGGGAGCAACCTGGCGTAGCTCCCCATTTCGACTGACGAAGAAGACGGACCATAGGATGAACCGCTTCCAGAGCAGGAGACCGTCAGTCTACGACCTGGATCTGCTCATACGCCGTGACCGCCTCGTCCATGATGCGGTTCATCAACTCCTCTACCGTCGGCTTGTCGTCGATGTAGCCGGCGACCTGCCCCCCGATGACGATCCCCTCGTCAATATTGCCCTGTTGAGCGATAATAAGTTTCTTGTCCTTTAGGTCGGTAAACGACTCTATATCCATCTCGTCTTTGACCTCGTTGAGCTGTTCGATGCCTGGAGATTCGAGGACACGAGCCGGACCGAACAAGCCATCCATGATCATATCGGACCCGGGACCCGATTCAATCAGGTACTCCTTGTATTCGTCGTTGAAATCCGCTTCTTGGGTAGCGATAAACCGCGTGCCCATGTACACTCCTTGCGCGCCCAAGGAAAGGGCGGCGAGGAGCCCTCGGCCATCTCGGACTCCGCCCGACGCGACTACGGGGACGTCAACTGTTTCGGTGACCGCTGGCAGGAGTACGAACGTATGAGCGGCATCGTCTTCGTTGTGGGTGTGCCCCCCCATCTCGTATCCCGACGCAGTGATGCCGTCGACGCCGAGTTCTTCGGCCTTTTTCGCGTGTTTCACACTTGCGGCCTTGTGGAAGTGGAGGAGATCCGTCTCCTCTTTCACCTCGTTGATTTTGTCCATCCAGCGTTCCGGATTTCCAGCCGACGTTTCCAGTACTTTGAGCTGGTCGGCCACCTTGTCGTCGGTCAGTTTCGAAACGAGGGTCTCCTCTAAGTAAGCGTCAAGTGTCTCCTCCACGTTATTCGGCATTTTCGACGAGCCAGCCGGAATATTGACGCCGAAGTTCCCATCCGTGTTCTTCGTGAGAAAGTCAAACGCGTTACTGAACGATTTCCGTGCTTCGCGTTCTCCGGCAGTCTCCGAACCGATACTCACCATACCGAGCCCGCCGGCGTTGGAGACTGATGCAGCCAGCTCGACCGTCCCGCTCGGCCCCATCGCCGCCTGGATAATCGGGTACTCGATGCCGAGTAACTCACAAAGGTCTGTTTGAATCGTACTCATTTCTTTTGTTCCGCCTCTGTCTCGCCACTAATGAAAATATCTCCGTACTTCTTATGCAGGGCACTCTTGTCGTACTTTTCTGTGGGGGTCCGAGGGATCGAATCGACAACGATGACCTCGTCGGGGATCCACCACTCCTGAATTGCTCCTTCCTCGACGAACTGCATCATCTCTGCTTCGAGGTCGTCGATGTCGAGTTCGTTGGCACCCTCAACCAGCGTTACGATAGCGAGCGGCCGTTCCATCCATTCCTCGTGTTCCGCGGCGATAATGACACATTCTGCGACATCCGGGTGCTCGGCGACGTGCTCCTCAACAAGCGGCGATGGAATCCACTCGCCACCGCTTTTCACCGTGTGCTTCAGCCGATCCCGGTATTCGATGTCAGCGTACTCGTTCAGGCGGACGAGGTCCCCCATCCGGAGATAGCCGTCGTCCGTAACTTTCTCTTCTGTTTTCTCAGGCATCTTCCAGTAGGATGCAGTCCCCCACGGGGAGCGGAACGCGAACTCACCCTCCGACTCGCCGTCCCAGGGAACCTCGCTACCGTCCTCGGGGTCGACGAGTTTTGCGCGAGTACCGGGAACCGAGTATCCCGCCACCCGGTTCTTCCAGTTGAGCAACTCCTCCTTAGAGAGTTGCTGTTCCTTGTCTCGGAGACGGTGATGGAGGTTGAACGCCATCGTCGGTCCGCAACTCTCCGTGAACCCGTACCCCTGTGACGTCGTAACGCCGAGGTCCTCCAGCCGGCGGAGCAGGCCGACCGGCGGAGACTGACCAGCGAAAAGAGCCTCCAGCCCCTGGAGGTCGACGCTCGGATCTTCCTCGCGACGTTGCTCGACCACGTCCGCGATTCGTTCAAAGAGTGTCGGCACTGCGGCACTGAACGTTACTTCCTCATCGAGAATGAGGTCGGGGAGGTTTTCTGGATATCCATAGCCCGGGAGGACGAGTTTTCCGCCACACATCAGGGCAACGCCCCACAGGTTCCAACCGAGGTGGAAGACTGGTGGAACCATCAGGAAGGAGTCTTGGGGATCGAACCCCTTCGTCGCCATCATCTCGATGTTATGGAGATACATCGACCGATGAGAGTGAGTTATCGCTTTTGGATTGCCGGTCGTACCGGACGTGAACATGAGTAGTGCTGCGGTGTCCTCGTCGATCTGGGGGAACTCGAAGTCCGAATCTGCGTCGGCCCGAAGTTCGGAGTACCGCAGTACGTCGTCGAAGATGTCAGTTTCGACGGCTGTATCGTCATCACCGTAGATGACCGCCTCGTAATCACGCCCATCGAAGACGCTCCGGTCTAGTTCGTAGGCCCCCTCGTCGTTGAAGAGCTCTTGATCCAGGAAGACGGTATCGAATTGGGCGTTGTCCTCCACGTGGTCAAGACAGAATTTCTGCTGCTTTGCAGGGAGGTCGACATTAATGGTAAACGGCGTTGCCCCAATGCCGCTGGTCGCGTAAAGGAGTTCGACGAATCGATACGTGGAGTACCCGGCGAGGCCCACGACGTCCCCCGGACCAATGCCTAGGTCTTCGAGCAGGTTCGCCGTCGTTTCGACGCGCTCTTCGAGTTCTGCGAACGTGAGCGAGTGCGTCCTTCCGTCCCCCATCCCCGTCACGATCTCTTGATCACGGTGGCGACTAGCACCGTGTTCGAGCATGAGAGTCGTGTTCAACTGCATCTCGGAAGTTGTGCTGTCTAACCCCTTGATTGGATCTGTCATGGGTACACTCTACCACATCATCCCCATAATATATATAGTTATCGGTGAGCCTGTGAGTGGGTCACAGAAACGGTCGCGGAACAGTCTTGTTCAAAACCAGCTTTGGAGCTCTCATCATACTACACAGGGGGTGGGAGGAATCGATAGAGCCAAGAAAGTGTTCAGCCATTCGGCGGACCCGATATGACACCGATTTACTCATCGGCAAGATCGTCCGTAATGACATCAGGAACCGGTCGTGATTCGAACGTATCCGCGTCAACAACCGCATGAACCGTGGTAGCTTCGAAGACGGGATTATCGACGAATCCAGCTACGTTGAACTGGACGGACGACTGACCGAGAACGGGCTCAACTTCGATTCGAACTCGGTCTCCGATCGTAACAGGCGAACGATAATCGGCTTCTGCGTGGACGACTGGCATTGCGACGCCCCGGTCTTCGATTAATCGATCAAACGACTTAGCTCGATCTTCCATGAGACGTTCGACAATGCGACTCACGTGTTCGAATAATCGGGGATAATACAGGACACGCGCCCAGTCCACATCGCCGAAACGGACATCCCACGTTGTCTCGTAGACCATGATTAGTACGACCGTGGAAGTCCGAGTAACGATTCACCGATATGATTGAGTACCATCTCGTTGTTCACCGGGGCAATTCGGGTGAATCGTGTCCAATTGTGGAGTGTGATAATATCATACTCGGTGCTAAAGGCATTCCCGCCAAAGGTCTGCATCGCTGCGTCCATCGCCTGATCGCCAGCTTCTGACGCGGCGAACTTCGCCATGTTCGCATAGGCTCCTGCCGCCGAATCAGATGCCTCGAACGCCCTGGCCGCTTCTCCTGTTGCTAACTTGGCCAGTTCGAGGTCGACCTTCGCACGACTCAATGGGTGTTGGACGCCCTGATGGCTGCCAATCGGGGCGTCGAATACTGAACGGTCCTTTGCATACTCGACTGCCCGTTCGAGAACGAATTCACCCATACCGGTACTCAACGCCGCTGTCCCTATCCGTTCGGGGTTGAGCGCGTCGAACACATGGAGGAACCCCTCCCCCTCAGTTCCGATGCGATTCTCGACCGGGACGCGGACATCATCAAAGTGGACAGTGTACTGGTTAGCCGGTTCAGGAAGATCCAAGTCGAGAGGCTGTAACTCGATACCGTCGCTTTCCATGTCTACCGTGAGCAGCGTTCCCCCCTTTCGCTTGTCCCCGTCTGCAACATCTTCGTACGGCGTTGTCCGGGTTACAAGTTGGACGTAGTCAGCTCTATCAGCCCCAGTTATGAACGTCTTCTGCCCGTTGACAATATATTCATCGCCCTCTCGGGACGCCCGCGTCTTGATGCGGAACGAGTTCGTCCCTGCGTCAGGTTCGGTGATTGCGAAGGCGAAATAAAGGTCACCGGAAGCGATACCCGGTAAGAATCGCTGTTTTAGCTCGTCGCTTCCGTGATGCATCATCGGGATCGGGGCCATTGTCACCGTGTTGAGAAACGACAGTAGCGGGACACCGTGCGCGCCAAACCGCTCGAGCAGAATCGCGAGTTCGGCCATCCCCAGGCCCGCACCCCCGTATTGCTCCGGGATTATGATTCCTAGGAACTCGAGGTCGGCTAGTTCCTCCCAAAGTTCTGTAACGAACGCATCCGATTCAATACATCTATACCAGTAATCGTGGCCGTAGTCGTCAGTGATTGCATCGACTGTATCCACGATCATTCGCTGTTCGTCGGTCAGTTGTCTAAGTTCATTCATAGGACAGGGTATTCTCGCTGTGTAATCATTATGTTGCTCGGGATCGATTGAGTCGTCTCGATATACGATACCGTGTAGCAATACTAATACTCATCGGTCCTCTATGCAATGACGGCGACAGCGTTCCTTCATTGATAGGGCGAGACCATCCGTTCTAGAGGGTGTCATAGAACTCTTCTCACACCGTGATGATCGTGCTTCCCGGATTGTCTCCACGTTCGTAGTTGGTGATTGCGACGACGAGGCGAAGGCACAGCGCGAGGAACACCTGCGCTCGTGCGTGAACGCGGCCTCGGGCGTGCGTTCGCCCGAGGCCGCAGTCCTTGACTGATTCGTTGGTTCGTTCAACTCCTGTGCGGCGATTGTACGTCTCGTCTAGCGTCGATTGCTTCAGTTGAACGTCTTCACCGTTCTTGATCGGCAGGCATCGCCCTCACGTCAGTTGAATCGATACAGTAAGTCAAGTCGAGCAGGCCGCGCCGGGCGGCCTGCTCGACGAGTCGGCCAAAGACTTTGTCAACAACGTGTTCGAGGTCGGTAAGAAATCGATCGACCGCGTCTCTCGACGGCGGTCGATCGAACCCACAGCTCAGCCAAACGACCGTGTTACGAAGCTCTCGTTCAACGGGACGAATCCCGTAGATGTCGTGGTAGTAGCAATGGAGGAAGCCACGCATCAACTCTGGTGGTTCGTGCTCTCGTGTTCGCCCCGTCTCTGCCGGGGCGAACACGTCGAACTCTTCGAGAAACCCGAAGGAGAGGTGTTCAAACAACGCTAGCGTCTCGGTCTCCGCGACATTGAAGAACGACTCTACCGAAGGATCATCTTGCAGGGTCGCTGAACCATCGGTGTTCGGTTAAGCATTAGACGGCCTCATGAAGGCTTCAGCCACTCGTTCGCTCAGTAAGAGGCGTGATTTCTCTGGTTGACGGGCATCACGGAACATCAATTCAGCCAAGTTCGGCGGCGGGTACCCGAGCGACTGGGCCAGATCTTCGAGGATGAGCTGGACGACAGACCGAAAGGTCTTCGCCCAGCGTTCTCGCGGAAACACTGTCTCAGGAAACCCCTCTTGAAACATGTCCAGTAAGGCTCTGCTGACCGTCAGTGTCAGCAGAGCCGCCACCACCAGCAGCTCCACGATTGCTGGATCGCTCGTCTGGAACTTCTCAAGACCGTACAGCGATTTCAACTCTCGAAACAGCAACTCCACTTCCCACCGCAACCCGTACAACGCCGCGACCTGCCTTGGCGTGAACTCATCGGGCAGATTCGTGACGTACAGATGGTAGTCGTCGGTGTCCTCATTGCGGACACCGACGACGCGAAACTCCATCGTATCGGTCGATTGCTTCCCAGCGTATGCCCGCCGCTTGAACTCGATTTCCACGGTTACGTCGATGATCTCCCGAGTAAGATCTCCCAGAACGTCCTGAAGACGACGCTCCGGTAAGGAAATGGCGCGCCCGCGCCATTTCCGGCGCTCTCCGACGATCAACGGATTTGCGTTCGACTTCAGCCGAGTCAGGAAGAAGCCCTCGTTCTCGTCAATCAGCGCGAACCGACGGAAGCTGTAGAAGCCCAGATCGAACAGTAACAGCCGGTCTCGCAGCCAGCTCCCGGTGCGGAGTTGGCTGCTCTCGTGGGTGCGTTCGTCGGTGAGCTGGAACTGCTCGATCGTCTGCTTGGTCGCGTTCTGCACGACGTGGAGTTTCGCGCCGGATTGATCCGGGTGAGTCGCAGGAAACGCATCGAGAAGCCGATGCAACCGTTTTCAGGTTGCATCGGCGATCAGCACCTCTCGGAACAGCTCGAACTGTGGCGTGACCGTGTGAGGAACTGCGACCTCCTCGAGCACGCTTTCGAGGAGGTCGCTCAACAGTGCTGCGAGTGCTGGTGTGAACCGATCGTAGAAGCTTGAGCGGGCAACGGTTTGGTTAGTTGCTGCGGAGTACGCACGCTGGAATCCGGCGATGGTACGGGCTTCGCCGTCGACGGCGAAGCCCATGATCAGCGTCCAGACGAGCATCGTGATGTCGATCGTCCGGTTGCGTTGGACGACATCGCGCTCGCGCGCGATGTCTTCGATAAGTTCGGCTGGAAACAGGGAAGTGAGCCGCCGTCGTATGAGAGTTGGGAAGAGTTGCTTGAACACATTCTCTCCCCACGCGGTCTACAACGATAGCTGCGTCAATCGAGCGCTGTCTCTTGATTCACCGTCTTAACCGAACACGGATGGTCGCTGAACTCATCCACCTCAGCGTTCACCCTGCTCTTTGGTGCGCCACTCGTTCTATGACACCCTCGTTCTAGTTTAGTAGCGGTCTGAGGTGGCTTCGGCGAGCAGACCGTGCCGAAAAGCGTCGAAATCAAGCTGTAACTCGGTTTGCTTGGGAGTTAATATTTTAGGCTTACTTCAATAACGTTCGCCGTCTCCAAAACTATATCTGATATTTTTTCAGTGATTTTCGATTCCATCATTCGGCCAACTGGCCCGTAGACGCTGATTGCGCCAATAACGTCATCTCCGACCACGATCGGCCTGCCAACGCCATGCATCCCTTCAAACAGTTCCTCTCGGTCGAATGCATATCCTTGTTCCCGGATCTCATCTAGCTCGTCAAATAGTTCACTTCGCTCAGTAATAGTATTCGGCGTTCGGGCCGTTAATTCGTAGTGATCAATGATCTCCTCCATGCGCTCTGAAGAAATGTTTGCCAGTATGGCTTTTCCAGGAGCGGTAGTGTGTAGGCGTGAGACGTCACCATCATAGATATCAACCTGCACTGCTTCTTCCCCGGTGGCTGTGTATAAAACCACACCGTGATTGTTTTCTTCGATCATCAAACTCGCGTGTTCACCGGTGGTGGCTGCCAGGTTCTGGAGTTCCGGTTTGGCCACCTTATAGAGCTCCAACTGACTCCGCATACGTGTCCCGATTGACAGAAATCGCGATCCAACACGGTACCTCCCGTTTTCGTTGACGACACAGCCGATCTCCTCGAGCCCTTGCAGATAGTCGTGAACGGTACTCGTTGGTTTATCAACCTCGTCAGCTAACTCCGCGACCCCCGCTTTCTCCAACTCGAGTATCGTTTCAACGATGTCGAACGCCGTTTTTATCGTCTTTGACATGTGGTTGCGTACTTCAACCTCGGCCTACTTAATTGTCCGGATTATTCGGACGTGCTTGCGTTCATCACCCAGCATCCCCGATATATTACAACTCCGATTGCCCAGGTATACCGTTGCAATCTCGCTGAATACAACACTGACTGCCGAAATAAGGCCGCATAGTGTATCCGTGTATGTCGGAATACTGAACCCTGCTAGAGCACACACATGGTCCTCAAAACAACCGTACAACGGACGATGTCTGCCGAAACGGCAGGAGTACCGTGTTTGGTGCACAGTACCATATGACAGATCTCATCCGGTATATTCGGACGTTGAATACTGTCTGTTTACGGGGAGCTCGGGCACCACCCTTCGATAGTCTAGTGAGTCGTCAACTATAAACTGAAAATGCTATCTTACTGCGCATCAATACGGTATGGCAATGAGCCAGTCAACGTACCCGATCGAGCTGACCGAAGAAGAACGCGACACTCTCAACGCGATCACATCCCACGGCGTTCACCGAGCACAGAAGATTACTCGTGCGCGCATCCTACTCCAAGCAGACGACGGCAAGAGTGACTCGGATATCGCCGAGTCACTCGGCTGTAGCCCAGCTACAGCGTGGCGAACCCGGAAAAAGTTCCACGAACGTGACCGGCTTGATGCCATCGAACGCAAAAATCCTGACCGCACCTACGAACGTAAACTCGACGGTGAGGACGAAGCTCATCTCATCGCCCTTGCTACCAGCGAGCCGCCCGACGGGCGCGCTCGCTGGACGCTCCGTCTTCTCTCCGACGAACTTGTTGTCCTCGACGAGATCGATCACGAATCAGTCTCCCACGAAACCGTGCGTCAAGTCCTCAAAAAAACGAGCTCCAGCCCCACCGATCCAAGCAATGGGTGATCCCGCCAGAGCAAGACACCGAGTTCATCTACCACATGGAGGACGTTCTCTCACTCTACCGCGAACCATACGACCCAGACCGGCCTCTCGTTTGTTTCGACGAGCATCCCAAACAGCTACTCAAGCAGGTCGAGCAACCGCGCCCGGCTCAGCCGGGCACGGTTGCCCGCGAAGACTACCAGTACGAGCGTAACGGCACCAAGAACCTGTTTCTGGCCTCCGAACCGCTCGCCGGCTGGCGAGCGGTCAGGGTCAAAGATCGCCGAACCACTGAAGACTGGGTTCACTTCATGCAGCACCTCGTTGATCAGCACTACCCGGATGCGGAGTGCATCCGGGTGGTGCTGGACAACCTCAACACGCACAAGCCGGCAGCCTTCTACGAGTATTTCGATCCAGCTGAAGCACGGCGGATACTCGACAAGCTCGAATTTCACTTCACGCCAGTACACGGTAGCTGGCTCAATATGGCGGAAATCGAGTTCAATACGCTCCAGCAGCAGTGTCTCGACAGACGCATCCCCGACGCGGCGACGCTCCGTCAGGAGGTCGCTGCGTGGAAGAAGGAACGAAACAGCGATGATACCGACATTGACTGGCGGTTCACGACCGACGATGCCCGAATCAAACTGAAGCGGCTATATCCTTCAATTGACGACTGACAGCACACTAGTAGCGGCGTCAGTTAATTCGTACCCAGTAGCTCTCCCCGTGAGACCACTGCTACCGGAGGTAAACCTGTGCGGCGCAGTCAAAACAGGCTTCGGGTGAACTCCTCCCCGAGCCGTCGAAGTGAAGCGACGGCTCGTACCGGCCGTCGCTGTACCTGTGAAACGCGAGGTCCCATAATTCCATGTCGCCAGTCCACCCTAACCGGCACATCTTCACCGGGGTTTGGCGGATCTGCTCTTTTTCCTCGTTCGTTGACCCAGGCATGAACCATGGATCACTGTTGCGTTCTAAGTTGATAAAGCCACGGCGAGCGAGGCCGCTGTGAGGAGCACTGGAACAGGTGCGTAGACTGCGCAAGCTCAGCCGAATGTGAACAAATAGATGGAAAACAGAGAGATACGTCGTTTCAGGCCCAAAGAGCGAAGAAAACTACGGCTCTGGCGACAGCCGTCGCTGGCCGCCGACGGCTGTCGCTGGTACCGTGTGATGAGATCAGCCGAACGAAGTCAGCGTCTCATTCCAGTGCGTCCGGACTTTCTGGATTGCACGCGCCACGCCACCCTTGATCGGGTGGCGTTGGCGCAGCCACTCCACGAGCACGTATCCAATCAACGCACAGAACAACTCAAACAACACTCCGTTAAGCGATTTCGAGTGGAAATTCTCAACGTTCAGATATTGTTTGAATTCACGAAACAGAATCTCGATCATTGTCCGGAGGGTGTAGATACTGATCACGTCAATGGGATCGTACGCTGACGACGCCAGCGTCGTCAGGTACTGAATCTCTTCTCCATCCGGCGTTTCCAAAACGATACGACGAAACTGTTCACCGGTCTCAGCCAGTTCGATTCGTTCATCACGAATCTGTCTCGTTCCGTCCTCGTTAGTGACCTCGACGTTCTGGAGCGCGTCCAGAACGTCGAGACGGGCGTTTGACTGGAGTAATGTGACAAAGTCATCGTCGCTGTGCTTGATTTCACAAAACCGGCGATAGCGCGTGTATCCGCGGTCAAAGACCCAGATGACCGAGTCGAGATCTGCGAAGACCTCGACGTCGTCTTTGAGGTGGTCGAACTGCGGACTTTCGTGGGTTTCACCTTCTGTGACGGTTGTCCCAAGCGGATGCTTGTGTTCACCGTCTACACGCGCGGCGCAATGCAGTTCGAGTCCACCGTCGTCTACGTCGATTTCATAGACGTGCTCGTCGTCTCCGACAAATTCGTCGGAGACGACAACTGAGCGGGTGAGTTCGAGATTCGTCGCGTCGACAGCAATTACCCCTCGTGTAAGCCATTCCAGACGTTTTCGCTGAACAGCACGCTGATGATACAGCTGTGGTGTATGGAGTAACGCGAAGAGGAGTCGAACGACCGCGCGGTAGTCGCGGTCGTTCGTGAGTTCGGAGAACCGTGACTCGGGCATTTTCTCAAGAGAGTCATCAACGGCGGTCTTATCGGCGAGTTCGGAGAGGGAACTGGATGGATCAAGTCCTTCCCGAATAGCGACTTTGAGGTGGTTATCGAAGTCGTGTGTCTCGTTGTGGATGCCGATATCGAACTCCTCAGCAATGGACTCGCTGTCGCCTGCGGCGAGCAGCGAGTACAACTTATCAGCGACAGTTTCGACAGAGTTGATGTTGTTGGCGTCCGTTGCATCCGGTGACGGCCTATCTGCCGACTTAGAGATCACAGACATCAGGCCGTCACTACCGGCTCACGCCGGTTTTAAATAGTCGAAACGCCACAGATGGATCACTGTCGAAGACATCCACATAAGCGTATCTGCCGCGGAACCGAACGTTGACTCCCGCGCACCGCTCATACCAAGCGGTGCGCGCGTGGGCCTCTAAGCGGTCTTCGAGAGCGTGACGGGCGTACTCGGGGATTGAATCCATTCCAGAAATACGCACACAGAGAGCTTCACTCTACCGTTGGAAGCCTCTCCAACAGTCTCGTCAAATCTTCCCTCGTGTAGGTCCACTCGAAGGGTTCCGGGTCTCCGTTCCACAACGTCTCGAATCCGGAGATGCGGTCTTCGACCGCATCGACCGAGCGAAAGCTTTCGCCAGTCAGTGATTTCCGTGTCAGCACCGAGAAATACAGTTCGATCTGGTTCAACCACGACGCTCCAGTCGGGAGATGTACCCCGATTGCGGTGGGATACTCCTCTTGCAGCCACCATCTGAACGTCGCTGGATGGTGAGCACTTCCGTTATCCATGACCCAGAAGACCCGATCTGCGTTCTGGCAGATCGGGTCGGCCATTACTTCTTCGACGAGCGTCTCGAAGTTCGCTCGGGTGTTTCGGTCGACGCAGTGGCCGATCACGCCTCCAGTCCCAGCGATAAACGCAGCTTGGTAGATCGTGGTGCCATTGCGGTCATACTGGTGCTCGATTCGTACTGATTTGCCGGGTCCCGGCGGTGTTCTCCGCCGGGACCGGGCTTGTATCCCGGTTTTCTCATCGGCACAGATGATGACATCGCCGTCAGTGAGTGGTTCGTCTTCCCACATTCCGGTGTAGAGATCACAGACACGAGCGGCTTTCTGCTTGAACTGAGGATCGCGTGGAGTTACCCATGACGCTACCGTCCATGGCCGAATCGCCGCCTGCTTGAGCCAGGCGGCGATGGTTGAGCGTGCGGGACAGAGATCGAGTTCTTGAACGGCCTGGTCGTGAATGTCGGCTGAACTGAGTCGGGACAGCGGGAGTCCGCGGTTGGCTGGAAGTTCACACGCGATTGCGGTGACGAGTGCGCGCGTGGAGTCTGGATAGATGCGAGGGCGGCCGGGCCGAGGCTTGTCAGCAAGCCCGGCCCGGCCGGAGTCAGCGTAGCGATTGCGCCATTTCCGCACAGTCTTGCGAGTACAGCAGAGTTCCTGAGCGATTTGGGTGTTGTTGTAGCCACGAGCAGCTAACAGAACGATCCGAGCACGGAACGCATCGCGTTGAGGAGCAGTTGCTTTGCGAACGACAGCTTCGAGATGGGTTCGTTCTGGGTAGGAAAGAGCAATTCTGGTTGGCCGAGATTTGGGTTTGGACGACACGGTTTCACGCTCAAGACCAAGTAGAGGACGCCAGCAAGCAAGACATCATCGGGGTGGGTACGAATTAACTGGCAGGTCCACTAGCGGCATGGATTGCCGTCGGCGCACGTAGTGAACCTGTCACCCGTTTTGCTCACTCCGCGATCGCCCGTCACTGACGCCACTTAGATCCATTACCTTTACCAAGAGTACGGATGGAAAGACAGACGTATACCTGCCTGGAACGAACGCAAACCACCACCCGAGTACCACCATGAGAAGCCGCCATTCGAACCACAGCCCACGGAGGAACCGAATCGTATGACCCACGACGAGACCCCCACCTGTTTGTGTAAAGTCGGACGGAACGTCGAACAGTATGATCTCGATGACCTCAACACCGAATTGCGAGACCGGCGCGTGGAAGCGGGGGCGAGCCTCCGCGACCTCGCAGACTACGTTAACCAGCGCGTTCTGGCCGCTGCCCTCACTGCCGCCGACGTAGACGTCACCGATGCCCTCTACGGCGCCGTCAGTGACGAAGACGCACTCACCACACTCTACGAGGCACTCGCCAGTGATGATACGCCGCCCGAACGGACAGCCCGAGTGCAAACCCGCCTTGCCCAGCGTGGCGTGGACATGGAGGCCGTCGAAGCCGACTGGGTCACCCACCCGACAGTCCGAACCCATCTGCGTGAGTGTCTGGATATCGAGACCCAGCGGACCGCCACGATTACCGCCGACGACGCACGTGATACAATCGAGTGGGCCCGCACGCAATGTGCAAACATCGTCGACCAGACGGTCACCCGACTCCGAAACGCGAACGTACTGGAAACTGGCCCACTCGACGTCACGGTGACGATCCAGCTAACCTGTACCGATTGTGGGACCACCTATCGGCCACATCAACTGCTCTCCCGCCGTGAGTGTGCGTGCACGGCCGCTGACCAGTCTGACGGCCCGACCGACTAAGCACCCGTCGAGGTGGGGGTACCACACAGCATACGGTCCAGCACCTACAGGGGAAAGCGAGAAGATTATCAGTAATGCGCTCAACTATCTCCATAATGGCTCAACAGTCCGAACCGACGACTGACACGGATACCAGTCACGCCACGCTCTCCATTACGAACCTCGGCGGCATCGACACCGCAACCGTCGAGTTTTCGCCCGGCGTCACGCTCCTCACTGGTCGCAACGCGACCAATCGCACCTCGCTGTTACGGGCCCTCAACGGAGCCCTCGGTGGCACGGCCACCACCCTGAAAAGCGACACTGACGAGGGGCACGTCACGCTGACACTCGGCGACGACGAGTTCACCCGCACCGTTACGCGGACAGGGGCAGGGATCGAGCGTGACGGCACGCCCTACACGGACGCCGAAACGCTGGTCGATTCCGTCGCCACCCTGCTCGAAGATAACCCGGCGCGGCGCGCGGTCGAACGGGGTGACGACCTCCACGACGTCATCATGCGCCCCGTCGATACCGAGGCGATCGAACGACGGATCCGCGACCTGCGCGAGGAAAAACAGGAGCTCGAAGCTGAACGAGACCGTGTCGAACAGCGTCGTGACACGCTTCCCCAGCTCGAAGAACGCCGCCACACCCTCCAAGAAGAGATCGCTTCTATCGACGAGGAACTCGATACCCTGCGCGACGAGGTGGCGGCCTTCGAAGCCGACGCCGAGGCCGCCGAAGACGCCGAGGCCCTCGTCGACGACCTCGATGCCCGGCGTCAGGAATTGCAGCGCACCGAAGATGACATCGAATTGGTCGAATCCGAACTTGACGCATTACGAGACGATCTCGAAACGGCCCACGCCGATCGGGACGCGGTTCCTGACGACACCACCGATGATCGAACGGATATCGAGACCGAACTGGAGGCCCTCCGGGACCAGAAGCGCCACCTCGAGACGACCATCAGCAGTCTCCGGACCATCGTCGAGTTCAACGACGACCTCCTCGCGGAGGACGGCCACGACCTCCCGGGGATCGACCCTGACGATGAGGCCGTGACGGCGGCGCTTGCCCCGGACGAGACCCAGGACGTGGTCTGCTGGACGTGCGGCAGCCGCGTCGAACAAGGTGCCATCGCGGACCGACTCGATGACTTGCGAGCCGTTATCGAGGACAAACAAGCCGAGCGAGCCGACCTCACCGAGCGCATCGAGGCACTCGAGGACAACCGACAAACACTGGAGCAACAGCAGCGCCGACGAGAGGAACTCGACCGGAAGATCGAGCGAACTGAGGAGAAAATCGACCAGCGCGAGCAGCGGCTCGACGACCTCGAATCCGAGGCCGCCGAACTCCGCGAGGAGATACGTGAACTGGAAGCCGAGGTAGCCGAAACCGAGGCTCTCCGGGAGAGCGACCTGCTTGAGACGTACGAACAGCTGAGCGAACTGCAGTACGAGCGCGGCCAACTCACACAAGAACGCGACGAGGTGGACGAGGAAATCGCCGCGATCGAAGCCCTCCCAACTCCGGACGACCTCGAGGCCCAACTCGACGAACTATCGACGGAACTCGAGCGTGAGCGGACGCGTATCGCCGATCTGGAAGCGGAGGCGGTCGAGCAGTTCAACGACCATATGGACAAGATCCTGGACGTGCTCGACTTCGAGAACATAGCCCGCGTCTGGATCGAGCGAAAAACCGACGACGGCGGTCGAGGGCCGCCGGAGACGGTGTTCGACCTCAACGTGGTGCGCGAAGACGAGACGGGCACCGTCTACGAGGATGTCGTCGCACATCTGAGCGAGAGCGAGCGCGAGGTCGTCGGCCTGGTGGTGGCCCTCGCTGGCTACCTCGCCCACGAAGCCTACGAGGCGGTTCCGTTCATGCTGTTGGACTCCCTCGAGGCGATCGACTCGAATCGGATTGCCGCACTCGTGGACTACTTCGCCGACTATGTCCCCCATCTCGTGGTCGCACTCCTGCCCGAGGACGCCGAGGCGCTGTCCGCCGACTACGAGCGGCTCACAGCCAACACACTGACCGCCTAACCTCCCGCGGGTCGTTCACGTCGAGACACGATACGAGGACCGACGGCTGACAGCGAGAGGGTGGTCGTTCAGCGGTGAGTGCACGGGAGCTCAGATCCGACGCCTGCACCACTGGCCAAACAGCGCAGTCCGACTCCAAGTCAACGTACCGCCACGAACCCTTTACCACTCGTATGGTTGGAAAGGACCGGGTCGGGCGACCACCACGTTCACGTCACAAACTACGATGCGACAACTCCACCATGTCCACGCGGCATCTGGGTGATTCGGAGACTCGCCGGCCTGACCGATGCGGTGCTGGTCTCGACGCCCCCCGTTGCGCAGGGTATGACACGACTCGACGGGAGCCGCGGTCACGGCACCACCTCGGGACCACGCCGCCGACTGGAGGACTGACGGAGTCGCGTCCGGTAGTGACGCCGACGACACCGAGATCGTGGCACCCCTGCCCACGGACGCCACCGTGCTCGACGACACTGAGACGTGCACTCCGAGGAGTTGGTCACTCTCAGACACTGGCCGTCCAGCACGACGTCCCTCCTGCCGCTGCCTTCGGCTGTCGAAAGAGACATGAAGACCCGTATTCAACTCACAAATGAGGCGTTTTAGAAACATATTTGTACGTTCGAATGCCATCTATCTAGATATGGGCGAAACAAACGACGAATTTGAAGAAGATGTCGACATAACGGTGGAGCTTACGGGTGAATATGACGCTGTTGTTGATAAGTTACAGATGTCGACGGACGAGGAAGAAGTGCTAGGGCCAGTGCTGGCTGATTTCTCGCGCCTGTTAGAGACCGTACATCGGCTGGACGGTGGCACCCGGAGTGTCATCGTCGACCAGCTGCCGCCGGAGATGCAGCACGCCTACGACGCCGAGGCGGTCGTCGACGCCCTCCAGATCCTTGCCCGCTACGACCTCGTCGCCCTCGACGACAACACCTGGATCCCGGGCCCCGCGCTCACAGTATAGCCCCCGACGATCGGCGTGGGCGTCACGTTCGGGTGTCGATCGAGAATATGTGGCCTAGCTAGTGGTTTGTCGCACTCCAAACTCTCAACCTCTGGCTGCTGCGAATTCCCCGAAATCTATGCACGAGAAGACCGCTGAATCAGGAACTACCGCTATTTTCAGGTTCGAATCGAGCACTCGCAACTGCCACTCAGCGTAGCGAGTGGCAGTTGTTCAATTTTTCTGGAGAAATCACGGTGAAGAGACAGTGATGCCTCTACTGAGGGGCAAACCCGGAGCGGGTTCTACAGGAGTGTGACCAACCTCCTCTGGAGGAAGCCACGAAACCGCGGGGCGATGACCCGCGGTTTCGTGCGGAATTCTACGACCCCAAGCGAGAGTTGCACCAGGAGGTCAACCAGCAGCCACATATCGTATAACAACATCGCGAATCCGAAGTGAAACAACCGCACGGCGTAGTCTTTCGACGTCGTCCACGGAGCGAATTCCTTGATCCCACCGTAGGCGGTTTCGATACCTCCTCGTCGAGAGTATCGGTTGATTCTGCGACGTGTCTGCCGCCGATCCAGACCAATCTCGTCGTTGACGGCGAGATTGGTCAGGAACGTCTGGATCCTGTCGCGATCTTCGTCGGGAGGAAGCCCAACCAACGTCGTCTCAACCCTGGTCAATCCTGGATTGCCTTTCACCGGACCGTACATCGGATACGTGTCTTTGACCGTGACTTGATCGTCCATACGCGCGATGAACCGCTTTACGCGGTCATCGCGCTTAGCCGGGATCACGTAGAACAGATCACGCTGTTCGAGTACGTCAATCACGTCTGCAGCATGGAACTCTCTGTCAGCGTAGACGCGGCGGACACTCAGCCTGATACGCTCCTCGACGGTTTCCACGAGCCGGCGGACCACGCCGCCGGCTCGATAGGATTTGTCCTCACCGGAGTACTCGTCCGGATCGTGGTCATCGGCGTCACCGATCGGGAGCATTGCTGCGGTAAACTGGATGTTATCACCGACAACGCTCGCGGTTGCGAACTTGTAGCACCAGTCGTAGGATTTGTCGTCGGGAGCTCCCTGAACGCGAACTACCTCGTCACGTTCACCGTAGTAAGCGATGTAGGTCATGTCGATTGCGATCATGACCGGCCGCTCGAACTCCACATGAGGCTTGGCCCGCGTCAGGACGCGGGCCGCGCCACGGTTGACCATATCCGTGATTTCATCGGGTTCGAGGTCTTTGATCGCCGTTAACAGTGTTTCTCCGGACGGACCGTCCTCGTAGAATGGATCATCGAGATCCGGATCAGGGTTGACGTAATCGCCGTAGGTCTCGGCACCGCCGTTGGCGGCGGTGCCTGTGACCCCAAGCAACGTCTCCAGCAGCAGTAACTCCTCATCGTCGTAGATCGCTCCATCAGGCCGATCAAAATCGACTGCTGGAAATACGACAGAGGTGAGTTCGTCGACCATTTCGCGGGTTTTCCCGCGAATGAGTCGATTGACGGTGCGCTTCGAGGAGCCTGTCGGCTCCTCTGAAGCGCTGTCTGTGTAGGGTGTCCCGATTGGACTTCCACGTCTGGCGGCAAGCAGCCGAATCTGCCGTCCGCTTTCCTCGATTCTCGTCTGAAACGCTTCGAATCGGTTGCGACGCGCACGCGAGAGTGTACTCTGATTCGGAACGTCGTCGGGATCGAATCCAAGGTCGGCAGCCACGTCGGGTTCCTCATCGAGCGTCCGATGCAGGGCGGCATCGGACGCGTCATCGAGTTCGGCCAATAGAAGCGCCCGAAACATCGGCTTGAACGGCTTCGAGTCATGCCAGTCCGGGAATGGATCGTTGTGAGCATACGAGGCGAGGTCGAGGTGGCTGACCACCTCGACCGCATCAGTCGTCTCATCGAGGATTTCTTCGGCCTGTTTCGTCAACAGCAACCGTCCGCCAGAAAGAGAATCGGTGCTTTTCAGTCGATCGTCAGGTCGTGGGTCGTGGCTGCGTTCCGCAGCCCCGACCCGTTTTGTATCGTTTGTGACCACTCGAGACTGTGCTCATCCCCGACCGGTTAGCCGCCCGACTCATCTTCATCCTGATTCTCGTGCATAGATTCTGTCGTTCGTGACAGCAGGCTCGCCGCAGCTGCCAGAGGTTCGGCGTTTGGATTTCTACAAACCACCTGTTTGCTGATAGGTCTGAAGTCAGGTGGACGGTTCTATCTATGAAACCACATAAGAGCTACACTGGCGAATAGACCGCCAGTCGAATTTCTCTATCTAATTCGCGCGAACGTGCCGCTAAGCGCGGATATACTGCACGCTCCCAACGAAAATTCCTTTTTGCTCGATTACTCAGCCGGTGATGGTATCTCCTCGGCCCTGATGTCGGCTAGATGAATTTGTCATACATAGACTTCTGAGAAATTTAAACTGCCATGATTATTTCCACCATCCGCCGCGCATGAGAAACCAACCTTCCTGATTTCAACAGTCTCAGTCGGGAAGCAGGTCTGTAAGTTGTCCTACCGTCGAAGCGAGTCGCGTGCCCTTCTGGATGTCTCCCTCCATCTCGTATTTCTGCTGCATGAATCCTTGGATGGGATCGAGGCTGCCGGTAATAAGGCCAACCAACTCGTCCGCGGGACCGGTCAATGAGTAGATGTCATTAGAATTTGGACATTCGTGAAATGAAAGACAACACCTAAATAACGTCAATGAGGAATAGCGATTATGCCAGCAGAGGCACCCGAGTTCATTGATGAAATCGCCGAATTGGACCCAGCATTTGGAGAACCATTCGACACGGTGTACGAGGAGGTATTCTCAGAAGGAGCACTGTCGGTGAAAACGAAACTGTTGATAATGATGGCTCTCGACGCGGGAAGATCACAGTCAGACGGTGTTGAGATCGTCGCACAACAGGCACGCGATGCTGGTGCAAGTGAGGAGGAGATACTGGAAACAATAGAAGTCGCCGGATTGGTGTGCGGTGTACAGGGACTAGCAACGGGAAGTTCAGCCCTGTCTGAAGACGGCTAGGTTGATTTGTTATATACTGTCCCTGCGTAATTTGGGTTTCTGAAGAGCCTGTCCAAGAAACATCGGCAAGGAAATCAGATTCTACGGATTCTGAGTTCACATGACGTAGATTTTATCTAGCGGAAACTCCTGTATAGCGTAAGGATCCACACGTGACGTCTAACTTTATCCGATACGACCAAGATCAGCAACACCTCCTGCCGAAGAACGTCGCGGAGTGGGTCGAAGACGATAGCCTCGAACCCACTTTCGACACCCAAATGTGTTCTTGTGAGCAAACCCTATGATCAAGATCGAGTTGATGGTAGATTTTGTCATGTGATATTGGATATCTCTAAATAAATAATACCTTATTGGAATTCCAGTAGTTGAATAGATATTTTTGAGAAATGAATGCGCGAGCCAGAGAGGTCTGCCTCTCTGGCCGCGCTTACTCTTCCGATTCGATGCCATATGCGGTGACATCAAGATCGAGCAGCTCAAGCACTCGCTTCGGCACGTCAACGTTGTCTGGTATCTCCCGTTTCCCGTCGACCCGCGATACGAGCATGTTCTCGAACCGTTCAAGCACTCGCCGGCCGGTGGGCCGAAAGCTCGTCGGCCCACCGGCCAGGTCCATTGGTTCATCCGCACCCTGTAGAGCCACGCGTGCGCGTCGTTCAATGAGAGAATAGACGAGCAACGCCATCAGCATCACGTAGCCGAGTGCTTCGACGCGGTCGGGCCGGTCGAGAAAGACCGGCCCGACGCGTTTGGGGTCTTTGACTACCCGAAACCGGCGTTCGACCGCCTGTTGCTCTTTGTACTCCTGGAGAACGTCCTCACCAGCCCACTCTTCAGAATCTTCCAACGACGTGACGACCACGAAACAACTGGCTCTCTTCTTGCGGTGGGCGATCGCCGCCGCGTCCCGCTGGACGCTGGCGGCGATCTTGTAGACGGTTTCGTAGGGGTCCCAGTCTTTCGGCGGTCGTCCGGGCTTGTCGCGGCTCTTCTTCTGTTCGGTTTCGACGACTTCTGCCTCGAATTCGAAACAGGAATCGTCGTGATCGTCGAGCCACGTCTCCCACGCTTCCTGAGCGTCGGGTTCACAGGCGAATGAGCGGTCGGCCAGCTGGCCGACCGCGTCCTCAAGATCCTCTTCAGTGCTGTCGAGGTCATTGTCAATGCGTCGGTTAGTGCGTCCATCGAGCGTGGATGAATGGACGACGACACACCGCAAATCGTGGTTAGAGATGTGCTTTTGGAAAGTTTGAATCTGGTAGGAGGCAGCGTCTTCGTCATCTTCATCGTTGACAAATTTTCCAAGATCGTTCCACTCGTCGATCTCCCACGCGCGGTCGATGAGTGCATCGACCGCGTTGTAGGTGCGCGGGAGTCGGCTGATAATGTCGATGCCAGCAGCAGAGGCTTCATCCAGCGAATCTTCGCTCATTGCCGCGCTATCGGCGACATAGATAGGAGGCTCGTCAGCGGCGAGCCGCTGACGGAGCTCGCCGATAAGTTCGGTGTTCCAGGTGGTGTCGGAGTCGTTCCCGTCGAGGATATCTCCGATGACGGGAACGCCGTTGCGGTTGACTGCGAGGCCTATTTGGAACTGGTTGAGGTGACGATTGCCATCGCGACTATACCCCTGTGTAATTTCGAGGTCGTACTCGTCGTTTTCGTCCTCGTAGATACCCTGAACGGACTTGGAAGTAGTGTCGGCGTGGACCACATTCGTGGTCACGCCTTCACGCCCGATGGCTTCAGCAAGCACACTCCCGAAGAGTATGCGTGGGTTGGCGTCAGCGATCTTATCGAGGGTCCGTCCGAAAGTGGTGTCGCTGAGATTTTCAGGTGAGATATTTTCGCCGAAGAGGTTGGCTGTGTCGGATTTTTCGAAGAATTCGGACAGCCGATACATCGGCTGTCCTTCAGCAAGGAAGTTCATGACGAGTGCCATAGTTCGATGACCAGGCGAGAGTCGGCACTGTTGGTCATCCCATTCGACCTGTTCGTTGACAGTCTCGATAAGGCCGCATTCCTCACAGATGGCTTTAACCACCGGAAGCGGACCAGGCGAGAAGACTTCCACAGCCGAACTCACAGTATCGTGAGTTCTGCTGTGAGGTCAAAGAAGTTCTCGGTACTTTTCAGCTCAAAAACATTTTGTCAATTCTGTAGGGGGTGTCGAAAGTGGGCTCGAACGCTACGTTTCCGACGTTATCGATCATCTCGACAACGAGGGCCGGCTCGATCCCTTCTATCCAGAAGATCGGGCGGACGGCCGTGGCCGGCCGCCCTTCCATCCCGTCATGATGCTCAAGATTCTCGTCTTCGGGTACTGTATCGGGGTCCGTAGTTCCCGCAAACTCGACCGTCTCCTCGAACGTGACGTCGCTTTTCGCTACCTTGCTGCGAATCAACATCCTGACTTCCGCACGATCAGTCTCTTCCGCAAGAACCACCGCGAGGAGTTCGAGCACCTCTTCGTTGAGATTCTTCGCCTCTGTCGGGAAGCTGGCATGGTTGAGATGGGTGAAGTCGCCTTGGACGGCCGGCGCGTCCAAGGCGACGCTGCCCTCGATCAAAATCGAACTCGTGAGCAGATCACCGACGAAATCCACGACATCCTCGACGAGGCCGCCGAGATCGACGAAGCCGAGGATGACGAATACGGTCCAGAACAGCGCGGAGACGAGCTCCCGGAGGAACTCCGGGAGCAAGAGGACCGACTGAACCGATTGCGGGAAGCCAAAGACCGACTCGACGCCAAGGAACAGCAACTCAAAGACGAACAAGCCGAGAAGATCCGCCAGCGAGAACAGGAAGAGGAAGAAATGGGACGAAAGAAACGTGGCCGGAAGCCCACACCTCCGGAGGAGGTGGAGCTTCCGGAGGACACGAAGGCAAACACAACAGATCCAGCGAGTCAAATTCTCAAAACCAGCAACGGCTGGAAACAGGGCTACAACGGCCAAGCAATGGTGGACTGCGACACACAGGTCATCGTCGCGCAGGACATCACTACTGACGCAAACGACGTCCAGCAGCTCAAGCCGATGCTGGAGAACTGCGAGGAGGTGAACGGCAAGCGCCCGGAGATGGCGCTTGCCGACGCTGGCTACTGGAGCAAAGCGAACGCGCAGTTAGCGGATGAGCAGACGGAGCTGTTCATCGCTACGACCAAAGACTGGAAGCGACGGAAAGAACCTCGGGAGGCGGATCCGCCACGAGGGCGGATCCCCAAATGGTACGGGCTGAAAGAACGCATGGAGCGGAAACTCCGGACGAAACGGGGGAGAGGCATCTACCGCAAGCGCAGCCAGAGCGTCGAAGCAGTGTTCGGTCAGCATGTCACCCGCGGCTGCGACCGATTCCTGTTACGCGGGGAGACGGGGGCACAAGCGGAGTGGTCGTTGTTCTCAGCGACGCACAACCTGCTGAAACTGTGGCGGTCCGGCCAGGGGCCGGACGGCCACGAAGTGGCGGACGCGATCGCCGGATAACTGAGCCTGGTTCTCTTTTTTGTCGACGGATGAATCGGTCTGTCGAATCGTACAGCAGTATCTTCAGCTGTCGTCAGGGAACTGGTGCGGCGGAATTCTTGGACGGGCTCTGAAGTGGTTTTAATATATTTGTGTATGGTGGCTACTTGCCCAATTTCAATTGAATAGAGTGGATTACAATTATATTGTTTCTGTTCACTGAGCGGTTTGTTGCTCGTAGAACTCACGTCTGTCCGCAGAGTACAGTGTCTCGTACGTCGCAAGCCCGACGAACAAAACCACGAGAGCCGCGAGAGCGGCGACGGCAGGAATCCGCACCGTTACACCGATGAATATGCAGGCGATGACCGCCACAATCAATCGAGGGGTGCTGTAGGTTCCGTGGTCGTGGTAGCGCCACGCAGTATGCCCGAACAGGTAGAGCGCGCTACCGCCGCACAGCGCGACCGCAGCGATAATTCCGAGCGGTTCGCCGACGTGTGCGAGAGTCTGTTTCAGACCGAGGGCAACGAAGATGATACCGCCGATTATCGAGAGATGGAGCACACTGTATGAATCGCGTGCAAGCAGTGTGAGGTCGTGGCCGCTTTCTTCGGCGAGGCGCTGTTCGGCAGCGAACACGACGTAATCGAAATAGAGCCACCACAGCACGGCGATGAGGACGAATGCCAAGAGGGTAGCTAGAATCACCAGCGGCCCGAGAGCGATCCCGCCCGCTCCGACGCCGGACCCAATCGCCACAATCGATTCACCGAGGGCGATGATGACGATGAGTCGGTAGCGTTCGACGAAATGCTCGACGTTGACGCGAAAGCCCTCAACACCGCGAACGAACACAATACCGTAATCGATTGCGATTGCGACGACCCAGAGTATCGCTTTGAGCGGACCATCGAAGAAACTGGCGAGGACGAGCAGTGCCGGGCCACCCAAAAATCCCGGCGCGGCCCGGAGGACTGCATCGCGCGTTTCGGGCGGCGTGGCAGCCGTGTAGAGAGCAATGTGTAGCAGCCGGACCACGAAGTAAGCAACAGCGAACAGCAACGCAGTGGTCTCGAACGCACCGGGGACCGACAACGCAACGACGAGCATTGCCGCCATCGCGGCGAAGATTACCACTCGTTGCAACAGATTCTCTTGGGGAGACACAGCGCCCGTCAACCATGAGTACATGACCCACGCCCACCAGACCGCCGCGAGCAATGCTGCACCCTTCGCCACACCAGCCCACGTGAGATGATGGGCGAGAAAGCCGGTGACTTGCGTGAACGCGAAGACGAACACCAGATCGAAGAATAACTCTATCGTCGAGACGTCCTGTCCCTGCTCGCTCGCGTTCTCGTTTGCATCCGGTGTCGAGTCAGTTGTGCTCATGGTAATTATGTTAAATTCTTACATACAATGCAGAGCGTCAACTAAAAACGCTCGGCGTACTCCCATTGTCTCTCGGCGGCCTCGACTTGGCAAGATCGTTTGATTCAGACAATTCTGTCTAAGCTGAGAAAGGTTATGTACTCGTTTTATTATGACATCGCCATCTGAACAATCTTGGTATAGAAATCACACAGTTTATTGAATGGGATATACTATCTATAATCTGTAATAAAGAAATTCGCAATAGAGGACCACGAGTAAAAATAGACACGTTCACGCACGGCCTCTCGTCGCTCCGCTCGCGGGAGCGACGAGTCGATCTCTTCGGTGATCTGGAATACTGTCTCTGCAGTAAGATCGGCTTGTGCGTGATTGAGGCGGACGCTGAGTCCGCCTCCATCTTCCCAAAAGCCGACGTCTGCTTGCTCATTGAGCGTTACCAGCGTCCATGCGAGAAACACGAGCTGGATGTAGCGTTCGATTCCCTGTTTTCCCCATAGCTCGTACTGTTTGAAGCCGAATTGCTTATTCGACTCCTCGTGGACCGTTTCGATATTCCAGCGATGCTCGACGAGTTCGAGGATCTCGGCCGCTGGCCGGCCGAGATCCGTACTGATGTAGTGGCGAGTCACATCGTCCGTCTCGCTCGTTACCGATTTCACCCGGCCAAGTCCTTCGATTTCCACGATTTCACTCGCCACGCTATACGTTTTCTTGCGCCCCCGCACAGTGATCGTGACGTCTTCGTACTCCAGCGTCGATGCGAAGTCATCGACGCGGAGGTCCCAGACGACACCCACTGGAGAGACGTGATAGCTTGATTTGTAGCGACAGACGACGTCATACCCTTGATTTGTGATTTGTTTGACCTTGTCGCCAGCGTAGTACGCCGAGTCGAACACGACAGTGAGAGCCGCTCCAGACGGAATCTGGAGCGGCGTCACGATCTTCTCAACCGCAATCTCGGTTTTCTTCTTGAACGGCTCGTCGAAATCCGGCGCAAGCTCCTCTTTGATGTACATTCGCGCGAGGTATGGAAAATATATCTCCCCAACTTGGAGACACGACGTGACGAATTTGTTCCCGAGCTCGGTTTCTCCTTTGACTGGATTGTACAACCGGGCGACGCCATCGGTGGCGTCGCCGGTTTTTGAGACGTGGGTATCGTCGATGTGGAGAAGAATCTCGTCACCAGCCCCGACGTCGAGTTGGTCGAAAATGTACGCAGCTTGGTGCTGAGCGAGATCAATGGCTGACCACACAGCGTCACCGAGAAAGTAGCGATAGGTGCGGCTGGATTTCGCGTCCGCATCGGGACGCGAAATCCCGCGGGCAAGTTCACTCACGGTGTGGCGAGATTCGGTCTTGATAACTGCACTCACGAACGCGACGAACGAGGTAACGTTGCGACGATCAGAGAAAACTGACTCGAACGACGCCAAGGCTTGTGCAACCCACGGAGGGAGTCGAGAGACACCGAGCATATTGCGAGAACATCAGAACCGCATCAAGAACCATTGTTCGATGCGACTATCTACTGCTCGCTGACCCGTCAGCGAGCGTAGGAAAGAGTTGCCAAGTCGAGGCAGTACTGAATCATGAAACGGCAACACACCGGACGTGATTTGGCTGTGGGTCAGATGATCCGTAGAACGCTCGCTCTCCTTTCGTTAGAAGTTGTGTTCGAGATGGTCCTGGTCAGCCTTCTGGACAATGATTGTATCCTCTCGCACACGGACGAATACCTCATCACCGATATCCATCCCGGCGACTGCAAGTTCATCCTCGTGTAGATTGAGATGAACGTTATGGTAGTTCCCATCCTCATCTTTCGCCCCACTCGGGCTGAGTTTTTTCTTCCGGGCCATCGCAGTATGCTATCGCGAACATAGGCAAAGCATACAGTTAACGTTTCTGCTGGCGTTCGCAGAACGAGCACTCATCTGTCTTCTGGAGAAAGTTCCGTCCGTTCTCTCGCTCAGACACCCTGTGACTCCGGCGTATTTATAGTTGACCTACTGTCGATCATGTGTTCCATCCGCTCGACCGAGGGCACAACAATCACAAAGAACGTTACCACCCCCGCTGCCGAGACCGTTCCTTCTACAAGCGAGGTGAGCGCAATCGCGCTCTCCTCGACGTCGAGCCGCCTACATTCGAAGGCGATCAGTCGGTTGGTGAGTGGTTTCGACTCTATCTCACAGATATCATTGGGCGGCCCCCTCCGAACGAGCACGACGGCTGGCGAACACACAAATGCGGGTGACGATTGCGGCAGCGATGACGCCGAGGACCGTGTAAATTGCTCGTGACGGCTCGGCCTGTGAGAGTGCCCAGACGACCCCAGCGACGACGCACATCATGGCTGTCGCCGCAACCATCCCGACAATCGGTCTTTCAAAGAGGATGTGGAATCGCTCGGTTTCCATCATCGCCACACTACAGGCTCCGAGTAGCGCTCCGCTGGCGATGGCTATGAACGGGATGGTATCCGTCACCCCGGCAAATGCACCCATCTCGTACCCGACATATCCAACGCTGATGAGTCCACCAACTCCAACAAGTATGTCGAAAACGAACGCTTTCGTTTCGTCGATGTCTCGACTTGGGTTGATATTCATGACTGCTGGTTGATGTTCACGCACTGGTTCAGCCACCACGAATCGAGCCTGCCTCGATGGGTGGTGATAGCCACGTTTTGCCGCGATTCGGGCAGACTAGACGAGGAAATTCGTGACGAACAGAATCACCCCAATGGCGAGTGCGTAGCCCGGAATTACGTACTTGTAGATGCGGTTCGGGATCACTCGGACGCTGAACGGCGCGAACACCGCCGCGAGCAACGATCCCGCGAGTAGTGACGGTACCAACATGAAGTTGAGTTCGACGCCCGCTGCTGTGATTCCGAAGTACGTGATGACGCCGACGAACGAAGCGAGACCCTCCGAGATGGACGAAATCGCCGAGGCCGCCTTCTCGTACATGCCAGCGTAGAGTTGGCCCATCGTGGTCACGGGACCGTATCCGCCACCACCGATGGCCTTGTTGAACCCTGCAAGCGCCGCGAAACCGACGAGCATTCGCGGGCGGTACTCGGCGTCAGCAGCGGGCTTGAGACGCTCGCGGAACAGCGCGGCAACTGCCATCAACAGCACGAGTACCATCACGTACACCGAAATGACAGACTTATCGAACTGGATCGCAAGGAACGAGAACAACACCGCGACCACCGAGCCGATCGCGCTGATGCCCGTGATGAGTGCGATGGCCTTCGTCTCTTCGTTGAATGGTCGGGAGAGCGAGACGCGAACGTTCTCGAACTCGTTGTGCATCCATCCCGACAGCAACCCGGTGATGGTTTCGGACACCAACAGCGCGGGCACGACCGCGAGCGGATCGAACCCGAGCACGATGAGCAACACCGGCGAGAGCGCCGTCCCAAAGCCCATTCCGGCGGCCGAATCCATCGTTTCGAAGACGAACGCAAGCAGAATCACGGCCGGGACGAACGACCCGAACACCGCTGCCTCGGGTGTCTGGAGGTCGAGCAACGTCACGGCCCCAATCGTCACGACGTACAGTCCGGCCAATATCCCGAGGCGTTTGAGCGTCTTCGGCTTGAGGCTCATGCGGTCGGCGAGCGGCAACTCGTCTATCGCTCGCGCGGCAGCACCCGTCACGGCTGACTGGCCGGACGAGGTCGTTCCCGTCGATGCAGACGGGGTGCTCACGCCGCCGTCCGCCTGCGCTGACTGTGTATCGGATCCACTCATGTGTGAACTCGTTCAGCTATGAGTAGCCCTCCGTAATAAGTCTTGGTGGTTTCTCCTAGCCATTGAATAGCCACCCTATAACTTATGAGAAGATATAAGCCAGATGTTCCGGTAACAGGGGTATGCCGGTCGCCAAACGGGGGTGGATACAAGCGAGCGAGCAGTTCGCGATCTACGCCTGCCCACCCCACGTTCGGCGACGTGCTCCCTTCTCTCACCCGCCCTCCCCATGTCAGACACCGATACAACACCACCAATCGCAGAACCCCTTCTCGAACAGACCGAAGAGTTGTGCGACCTCCATGATCACATTACACGGGTGGTCACCGGTCTCGACGTTCCGCGAACGTTGTTCTCTGACAGGTATCCCGATTCCGGCAGGGCCGATTTCGGGTTTGAATCGGTCATCCTGCTATTCCTCTATCAGCACGCTCGCGGGTTCGACCAAAGTGAGCTGCACCGCCGGTTGGCAGGCACTGCTTACGTCTATCTCCGACTCGATCTCCCCCGCCCGCCCACACAGCAGGCTATCAGCTACATCTGGCGGAATCGACTCTCGCTCGCGGATCGTCGTACGATCAAAGCCACCGCACGGGTGATACAGGAAATTGCCGCCGACCATGGTCTTCTCTCCGCCGATGAGCCGCGTCTTCATCCCGACGAGGTGGATGCTGCCACGATCACCGACGATCACATCATGGACGCTGTTGAAGCGGCACGTGATCGGGGTCTCGACGAGTTTGACAGCGACCGCGCGGGCAACGCTACATTCAGCGATTTAGTGTTTTTCGAGCGGCAGAGCTACCTGAATATGGCCGATCGAGGCACGACAACGTGCTCGAACGGATCGAGCAAGCGATTCGAGCGGCTTAGCGACCGCAAGGAGACACCCCACGGTGACACCCACCTCCGCACGATGAAGAAGACCGCCGCTCCTCCCGAACAGACTACTCTCGACGAGTACGAGGACGGTTGCCGGCCGACGGACTGGGGGCGCATCCGCGACGAAGTACTCGACCCATTCCATCGGGGTGTCGAGACGATCCTCGAAGAAGTCAGGGAGAACGGCGGTATCCGGGAGCCGGTCATTGCCGCCATCGATACCACGCCGTGGCCGGTCTTCACCTCACCCTACAAGGACGACGAAGACGTGGCGCAGGACGATGAGTCAGTGGTGGTGAACGGCGAAGAACGATACCCGCGCAAAGAGTATCCAGAGATGGTTCACGGACTGAAAGATCGCCACGAGCGTGGATACGAGATGGCGACGATCACCATCATCGGAGAGGACACCCCTATCGTCCTCGGCGTCGAACCAGTGCGCCGGGAATCCGATTGGGAAACGAAGGATGTGGGGGACACCTCACAGGCGCGCATCGTCGAACAGTTGTTGGAACAAGCCGAGCAACACGTCGATATTCACAAGGTATTCTGTGACCGTGGCTTCGACGCGAACGGCGTCAGAGATACAATCGACCGGCGCGATACGACCTATCTCATCCCGAAACGCAAGTACGAGGCTGAGATCGAGGACATCGAGGAGTTAGAGCGAGAATCCGTTACCGGCGCGGGCGTCGTACGAAACCTGACCCACGGACATGACGGCCGGGTTCATACCGGGAGCATCATGTACGTGCCATCGACGGAGGAAGAAGGAGACTACGCGGTGTTCACGACCAACCGCGATGTTCCAGTGGAACAGGTCAAAGGATTCGTCGGTCAGTACACACAGCGCTGGCGAATCGAAAACGAGTATAAGTCGATCAAGGAACACTTTCTGCCGACGGTGGGGTCAATGGACTACCGAGTACGGTTCCTGTATTTCGTGATCGGCGTCGTCATGTACAATGTGTGGCGGTTGACGAATCTCCTGTTCCGTGACGCTGTAGACGTGCATCTGGGAGAGCACCCGCCGATTCCCGCAGGTGAGTTCACCGAGATCCTCGCGTTCTGCATCGTTCCGGGTGACTGACGAAGACCACGCTGTTCTCGCGCTCAGCGGATTCTCGATAGCTGCGGGACGCGCCTGCTGACCCCACTCTCGGCTACATTCATCGGCTGAGCACCAGACGTGCATTGGACAGGGAGTCGTATTCGGCTTAGCTGTGTTTCTGGTCAATGAGAACGGTCACCATCCGTCGGTTTCGTTTGTAGAATCAGTCATCCTCCGAAATTCTGGAAGATGCAGAGATCAGGCGTTTGAATTTCTACAAACCACCTGTTTGCTGATAGGTCGAGGTGATCTGGTCCAGTTACCACTACGAGGATGTCATAGAACGATTCACATGGCTATTCGTTTCAGGGTGGAATGTAATGAATTGTCCAATAAGTAAGTCTGCGAATGGAACACCGTCGTTCTGTCAGAGGAATTGTTGTTTATCGTGTGTTGCTGTATGGCTGGCGCGTATCGGTCACGGGGAAGTGTCCCCGACGCATCTCGTGTTCACATAGAAAAAATTTTGACCGCGAAAGCGTAGGGACAGGTATCGATGTATCTGGTTACGTTTCGTCTCGATCCGGGGGAGTACGACGCGGAGTTCCACGAGTTAAACGACGCGATACAAGCTGCTGCCGAAGATACGGACGGGTATCTCGGCAAACGCACGTGGAACGACCCGGAGAGTGACGAGGTTCTCGTCGTCTACTATTGGGAATCACTCAACGCGCTCGATACGTTTGGAGCGGATTCAGACCACAAACGGGCAAAGCAGCGGTGGACAGAGTGGTACGACGCGTATGAAATCACCATCACGGAAGTCATCGAAGCATATGGCAGCGGCTTCGGTGACGATGCAGCCCCGCTTGAGTAGAGTATTACGTCTCCTCGTCACTGCGCGGTCAGAACAAGCACTCAGTGGTCGCTGCATCCTCTATACTCACCATTCATCGAGGAGCCGCATAGAGGGTAGAGAACTATTCTATCTGATGTCGGCTAGGTCGGTGCTGAATGCACGGAATGGATGTTCGTTGCAGCCGGTTTCTTGATGTGACAAATGAACCGCAGGCAGAATCGGGCCGTGATTTCAGAATCAGTGTCTCAAACTGTGAAACAAGTGACCGTCCAATAGAGCTGCCGCTCACGACCGGGCAATCACAGGGGACGGCCGAGCCTCAGTCAGGCGGATCGAGACCGTAGCAGTTCTTGGCTACGGTCAGGAACTGGTTCGCATCCACTCGCGGTTTGTACGTGCGGCTCTCGCCGTCGATGGCTAGCTTCACGAGTAGGTCTACCAGCCGCCAGACGTTATACAGCACGCACGCGAACGCGAAATTGAAGAACCGATAGTCGCGCTCGGTCGAGGTGGTTCGGACCATGAAGTGTTTCTGCTTCTTGAAGCCGTTCTCGATGCCCCAGCGATGGCGATACCACCGGATCAACCGCTCAATCATGTGGACGAACGCTCTCGCGTCCATCTGCTGACCGTCGGCGTCACCGGCGGTCACGTAGGGGTGGTTCGTCTCGAAGACGACGGTACCGGCAGTGTCAACGTCGCCGTTCTCTGCTTTCTGCTTACGCTCTTCGACTTCCTCTTCGCGTTGGATGTCCGCAATCAGCCGTGAGAACGACATTCCTTCGCTCGGTTTACCCTCTATGTCGTCGAACTCCCACTCGCCGCACATCTCTTGCCATACCTCCGAGAGACCGTTGTCTTCGTCCTTACCATCCGAGTGCGACTGCTTCGGGAGGTAGACCTGCTTGCGTGTCGGTGTGCCGTCGACTTTCTCTTCGGTGACGTGAAACCGTTCGCCGTTGCAGTACATCCACTTGATGGTGTCGGCCTCGTCGCTGGTGGTGAAGATGCGCGTCGGGTTGAGGTAGTGAACGCCGTACTCCTCGCAAGTGTCTTTGACCGACTCGCTGTCGAACTCGCGGTCCATCATCACGAGATCGAGATTCACCATATCGGTCGCTTGCGTCAGGAGTTTCTCGACGATCTCATCTTTCGACTGCCCGCGTACGCGCGGGATGGCGTCGAGCACCAACGGAACGTCTTTCCCGACGATTTTGAGCACTGCCCACTGGTAATACTGGCCTCCATTCTTGTACCCGAGAATATCGTTTTCATGATCTTCCAAATCGCCGGTGAACGGGAACCCCTTGGTCACGTCGATGGCCGCCCAGAGCTTCCCGGTGAGTTCGCCGTGCTGGCGCGCACGGGCGATCAGCATCCGCGTGGTGTTGCGGAGCATCGAACGGATGTTATCGACCGAGAGCTTGCCGATCTGGTAGCGGTGGGTCGATCCGGTCGGGATGCGCTCGCGCGTGGTATCGAGCGAGAACGAGGCCGGACCGCTTCGAGCGTACATGTCTTCGCGCATCCCCATGTAGGCATGTTGCTCCCAGAAAGCGTTCTCGTGGATCTGCCAGTTCGGCCCACGGTCGAGTGCGAAGGCGTCGGTCACGAACGGTTTGGCCTGCTGCCACACCTCGTCGGTCCTCTCGGCAACGAGCTGGTGTTTCGGAGGCTTGTTGGTCTTGGTTTCGTCCGTTTCACTGGTGCTGACCCGTTCGGGGAAGGAAACTTCGTTGGCACGCGCGGCCGTGACGATGCTGTCGGCGCACTTCTGTACGGCGTCACGCAGATCCACGCTGAAACGCTCGCTCCACGCGCGCCAGAACGTCGATTGGTTGGGGAGGCTCTCGAACCCGAGACCTCGGCGCAGCGAGGGATTCGCTCGTAGGTGGTCGTGGAGCGCAGTCTCATCCCAGCCGTTGATCTCCTCGATGATGAACGCCCGCGCCAGTATCGCCATCGGGTATGGTCCCGAATATGGCGCGGACGAATCATGCGCGGCGAACGTGCAGCGGTCAATCGGTAGACGACAGATCAGCGACTCGATGTCCGCGTAGTCCGTGGCACGTTCGCACTGCGATTGCGCGACGGTAGTGACATCCGAAACGAATCCGTCGAGAGTGTCGCCTGCCCCATCGGATTCGGTGTCGAAAAAACGGGACTGTTCGGAGTCGTCGTTGGTGTCGTCAGAGAGAACTGGTATGACCGTGTCCACGGTGTCGCTTGGTCGATCTGCGGCCGATGATTTCGCGTCGATACGTGCGTCCGTGTCGGGGAAGTCCGAGTCTGACGATGAATTTGCATCCATGACACTGCATCCATCACCGTCGCCACGAGTCACCCGACAAGCAGACGCCGGGCAGTGTTGCCCGGTCAATCACGTCCTGTGGTGCGGTGAGTGTCGTGTCATGGAATTTTGTCGAATACGACAATCGTACCGTTAACGGTTATATGATCATTCCGATTCACACCTGTGCCCTCACCATGCGTTCTAGATTAGCGCCGCGTCTTGTCGCTGTCTGCTGATTGGAGACCGCCGGAGCTACCGGAACGAGAAACCCGGTGGTACGTATGGGCTACGAACCACCGGATTCAGTTGTTATTGATCGCATCCAAAGAGCGTTTCCCGGTGATGAGTTGCGCGAGCGCGCTCGCGCAACGAATCTCATCCAACGAGAGCGCAAGTTCGACGTCGTCGCACTGTTCTACACCCTCGCGTTTGGCTTCGGTGCTGGCTCCCAGCGCTCAATTCAAGCGTTCTTCGAACGCTACGTCGAAATGGCTGATCTCACCGAACTCACGTATTCTTCGTTCCACGGATGGTTCTCGCCCGGATTCGTTGCCCTCCTCCGAGAGATCCTCGATGACTAGTCACCAAGGGAAGCTGTGGGTGTAGTTACCGTAATTTTTACTGTAAACTGCTTTCGTCCACTTCATCGATCCGTTCAGCGAGTAGCTGAATTAGTTCCTGTACGGTGATTTCGTCCTCACGAACAAGGGTTGTATCAGCAGCATATTTGATCGCTTCAGCATAGCTGGAGCGATCATGATCTGCCATGATCCGCGCAAGTTTCGTGGCCAAGCTATCGCTGATTGTGACGGTCGTGTATCCATCTGGAGGCATGTTTGACTAGGACAGCGAATTTACCGTAAAACTTACGGTAAATTACTCCATTATACCCATAACTTCCCCAACTCACTATGCCATCGAGGATCTCGATCCCGGCCGAAACCAACTCCGAGGCCGTCTCGAACACTTTCGAGACGTCCTCATCCGCGACGCTACGTTCATCTCGCTCTACAACGATGCAGCTGATGTCTACAGCCTCCGCGAGGGCGTTGCTGGAGCAAAGCTCCATCTCACGCAATCGCTTTCGACAGGACTTCCGACGGATTTGCGGACGACAGATGGTTCGACCCACGAGAACAGCCAGATACCCACCGGCGAGTGGGTATCTGGCGCACTCGTTCTCTTCGACCTCGGCTTCTACGATTTCTGGCTATTCGACCGCATTGACGCCCACGACGGCTGGTTCGTCTCGCGCGTCAAAGACAACGCCAACTTCGAAATCGTCGAGCAGCTTCAAACACGCCGCGGAAACAGCATTTCGCTCGAAGGCAAGCGGCTGCAGGACGTCATCGACGACCTGCAGCGCAAGGAGATCGACGTCGATATCGAACTTTCCTTCGACCGCAAGCGAGGGTCGTGCCGCAGCACGACCCGAGCGTTCCGTATGGTCGGTCTCCGCGATACGACCGAAGACGAGTATCACCTCTTCCTGACGAATCTCGCTGAAGAGGAGTACAGCGCGCCCGATATCGCACAGCTCTATCGGGCACGCTGGGAGGTTGAGCTTCTATTCAAAGAGCTGAAGTCACGTTTCGGTCTCGACGAGATCAACACTACCGATCCGTACCTGATCGAGGCGCTGATTCTCATCGCGGCGATCTCGTTGATGATGAGTCGCGTGATCGTCGATGAACTCCAGAAACTCGACGCCCAACAGCGTGAGAGCGCCGACGACGCCGTAGTACTCAATAGAAGTTTTAGGAGTGTAGAGTGGGTTGGAGGAGCCATGAGTCGAGAACGTCAAAAAGAGATCAAGCGACATCTGACAAAGGATGAACTTGATGAGAAACGATCCGAAGCGGAGGATGACCACATGATCGACCGGATCGGATTTCTCCAAAATCTCTATTATGGTGATACTATCGCAGAAGCGGCAGATCGAGAGGGGTACTCTGAATCAACAGGTGATCGGTGGGCAGAAGAGTGGAATCATGGCGGTCTCGAAGCGCTTGCACCGAGCTTCGGGGGCGGCAGGCCCCCGAAGCTCGACGAGGATCAACAAGACGAATTAGTCGAACTCCTGAGAGGCGACCAGCCTTGGAAACAACACGAGGTCCAGCACCTGATCAAAGAGGAGTTCGGCGTTGACTACCACCGCGCGTATCTGAGTCAACTCCTTCGATCCTTAGATCTCAATTACTCGATTCCACGTACAAAACGGCCCAAGCGGCCAGACAACGCCGACGAAATTCTCGACGAGCGCGTCGAGGCTGCCCTCGACGCGCCCGAGACCGACGAACCGCACAACAAACGGGAAGAGGATGACGAGGATGAAGAGTGGTCACGTGACGACGATGTCTGCACTGATGGCGGAACCGTCGTCGGATTTTTCGATGCATCGAACCCACAGCCAACGGACAACAGCCACCGCGTCTGGTGGGTTGACGATCCACACATCGAACGTCCGCTCATCGAGGTTGATGACCCAGCAATCGGCTTCTACGCCCTCAACGGTGAGAGTCTCGTTTCCTTTTCGGAGGATCAGACAAAGGAGAGCACTTGTGAGGTACTCGAAGAAGTTCGAGAGCAGAATCCGGGCAAGCGGATTCTGCTCGTGTTGGACCAATTCGGGTCTTATATCTGCAAATACACACGCAAACGAGCCCATCAACTCGGGATCGATCTGGTGTTCTTGCCGGTTGCTTCTGCACACCTGAATCCGATCGAGCAAGTCTGGAAGAGTCTTCGACGAACGGCTTCGCCGATCGTCGTCGAATCAGAATCTGAATTCCGCACCCTAATTCGAGACATTTATCAAAAGTTGACACAACAGATTAGCTTTGCTGGAAAATGGATTAAGGACTTTCTTGACTTGCAAAAGTTATCTTGAGTACTACGGCGTCGTCGACGCGAGTCCCACGTGGTCGGGGTTCGACCGTCGTTGAACGCCATTCTCACCTGATTCATCTGTACGTGATGCTCGATCTGGGCTACGATCTGCCTGATCTGGATGCATTGTTGCTGTGGGCGTCACGTGATCCGAACCCACATCGACCGAGATTGTACGAACGGGTCGAGTCAGGCGAATTCTGGCCGGAATTCGCCTGACGCTTTCCACGGTCGGGGTCGCGCTCCCGACCAGCAGCAGCTCTGGGTCGGCGACGCACTCACAGCGGTGAGTGCGCCGCCTCATCTTTCGATGACAACATGCTGGCGCAGGAACGGCGAGCGAGCGACGGAGGAACGCTCAACTTTCGCTGCGTCCCGTAACTCACCGGATCAGATGCCGGATCGATCCGCCACTAATCTAGAACGCATGGTGCCCTCACCGGGTCTTAGTCCTACTTCCGCGGTTTAGCTGAGAGGCGTTTCGAGGTCGCTTTCGCGTGTTACAGAGGGGGTCTCTCCGCAGCGTTTGTGCCGTTTCAGCGGTAGTAGGTTCCCACGCTGGCTTCATGGTGAAGTGTATTCAACCGGTAACGTCTCTCCCGGCTCGTCAATCAAAATCGACAGACTGCACCGCCTTCCAAAGAAATCGTGCTACTCGTTACGATTAAACCGCGGAAGTAGGATTAGGTATAAACAAATTGAATATACCTATTTTTCACGGCTGGAAAATCACTCCCCCTGGACGCCGCGCAGAGACAGTCACGGGTCGATCTCCTGTGTGTTTCTTTACGAAACTGTTTTATCCATACTTGTTGTAGTCGTGTGTTGGTGTCCCAAATGAAGGCCTTTGTCATGGACGGTATCGGAGAGACAGCACTCGTCGAGAAAGACAGTCCCGAACCGGGACCAATGGATGCAATACTCGAACCAACAGTAGGACTGGTTTGTACATCTGACTGTCACACTGTCCACGGTGCGATTGGCGATAGGGAGAATCTCACACTCGGCCACGAGGTCGTTGGCATCGTTGACGAGGTGGGTTCGGCGGTCGAAGACTTCGAAGCGGGTGACCGCGTCGCGGTCGGGGCAATCACGCCTGACTGGAACTCCGAGGCAGCACAGGCGGGTCATTCCTCACAGTCGAACCAGGCCCTTGGCGGCTGGAAATTCGCTAACGTCAAAGATGGAACGTTCGCTGAGTACGCCCACGTCAATGACGCGGATGGGAACCTCGTACATATTCCAGATGGCATCAGTGACCACGAGGCAGTCTACATCACGGACATGATGACGACCGGATTCGCCGGTGCCGAGAACGCAAACATCCCACTAGGTGGAACCGTTGCTGTGTTCGCACAGGGACCAGTCGGTCTCATGGCAACCAAAGGTGCTGCACTGCAAGGCGCGGGTAAAATCATCGCGGTCGAAACTGTCGAGAGTCGCCAGCGTCTCGCACGTGAATACGGTGCCGACCATGTCGTTGACTTTCAAAAGGGAGACCCTGTGGCAGAGATCATGGAGTTAACCGACGACGAGGGTGTCGACTCCGCTATCGAGGCGCTGGGAAGCGATCAGACACTCCAAGACTGCATCAAGGCGGTCAAACCCGGTGGGACTGTTTCCAATGTCGGCTATCATGGTGGAGATGAGTTCCGCCACATTCCACGAGAAGAGTGGGGTGTCGGGATGGCTGAAATCAATATCGTCACAGACCTTTGTCCGGGTGGGAGCCTCCGTCTCAAGCGTCTCCTCCGGTTGTTAGAACAAGGTCGTGTGGATCCGACAAAAATGACGACCCACGAGTTCGACTTCGAGGATGTTCAGGAGGCATTTAACATGATGGATACGAAAGAGGACGATATCATCAAGCCACTCATTCACTTCAATTGAGGATCGCGGCTGAGATTCCTGTGTTGGGAGCGGTGAACGTTTTCGGTCGCTGCGAATATGTCCCGACTATGCCGGTCCCCTTTGGAGTTCCATCTGAGATCGGGCAGGTGTACTTCCAGTGTGTCATAGAATAGTTCGCATACTCGCGAAACAGATGAGTAGACGGCACTTAATGAGCTGCCGCTATCCTCTGTTGAAGATTGGAGGTAGTGGGTGTCTCCATCGATGGTCAAACACCATGCCAACCGTTCTATGACGCCCCTAGGATGAGCTGAATGAGCGATTCCTTCAAATTTTCGCCGCTCTGCATATAAAGGATGACATATGTCGTCATCGTTCGTGGCAACTACTAACTTACCATCCGCCATCAGATGGAGTGATGGCACAATCAGAAGACAGCCCTTCTGAGGGGCGTAGTGGCGAAATGCTACTATCGATCGACGCTGGCGGGACGATGACGGACACGTTCCTCATGGATCGGAATGGAGAATTCACTGTTGGGAAGGCCAAAACAACTCCGGATGACGAATCACGAGGATTCGTCAAATCCTCGGCGGACGCTCTCGATGACTGGGATATGGACGTCGAAGAAGGGTTCCCAGGACTCGTTTCAACGGTTTATTCCGGGACTGCAATGCTCAACCGATTGGTCGAACGCGAGAGTGAGGTTGACGTCGGCATTCTCATTACCGGCGGGATGGAGGACACGCTCCGCATGGGACGTGGTCGACAGTCTTACACGGGGTATTCCTATTCAGATCGCCTTCATGTGAATACTCACAAGCATCCTGAACCGTTGATTCCACGCAATCAGATTCGTGGGGTCCGAGAGCGGATCGACGTCAAAGGGAACGAATTGATTCCCATGTATGAAGACGATGTGCAGGAGTCGGTCAATTCCCTGCTTGACCAGGACGTCGATCATATCACCGTGATGTTCTTGCACTCGTACAAGAACGACACGCACGAACAGCGGACGAAGGAAATCGCTGAAGAAATCATCGACGACCGGGAGGCGGATACATCGGTGATGCTGTCGAGCGAATACTACCCGACTCTGAAGGAGTCGGAGCGATTGAATACGCTCGCTGCCGAAGCGTTCGCTGCAGAGCCCTCACGTGCTCAACTGAAGAACATCCAAGATGCCGTCGACGATAGGGGTGGTGATGTCGGTGTTCGTGTGGTAGCGAGTCATGGAGGGACGATAGACATTCACGCGAACGAGTTGGCACGGACATTGATCTCCGGTCCGATCGGCGGTATGATCGGATCGAATTACTTTGGAAAGGAACTCGGTTACGAGAACCTAGTCTGTACTGACATCGGGGGGACTAGTTTTGATATGGGGATTCTCATCGACAACGACTGGCAGATCAATTACAGTCCGGAGATGGCTCGTCTCCTCTTGGCACTGCCAATGGTCAACATGGACAGCGTCGGTTCCGGGACCGGCAGTTACGTGCGCGTGAATCCAACGTACAACAAGATCGAACTTGGACCAGAAAGTGCGGGTGACCAGGTTGGTGTCTGTGCAACTGAAACCGATGTCGAGACTGTAACGGTCACCGATTGTCATGTCGCATTGGGATGGATCGACCCAGACAACTTCCTCGGCGGGGATATGAAAATCGATCGTGATGTGGCGGAAGAGGCGATCAAACAACAGGTCGCTGACCCTCTTGATATGAGTGTCTACGAAGCGGCACAGGGTGTCGTCGACATTCTCGAAAACAAGCTTCGCAATGACCTCCAATCCGTCGTGACTGGAGAGGGATATGCACCGTCGAACTTCAAATGTCTTTCTTACGGTGGTGGCGGGCCGGTGCATACGGCCGGTTACACCGAGGATCTCGGCTTTGACGAGATTCTTATCCCCGAATGGGCGGCAGGCTTCTCTGCGTTCGGCTGTGGTGCCGCCGATTACGAGTATCGCTATGACCAGACGACTAGCATCGACATTGACCCGGATCTCTCGATGGAAGAAGCAGCACAGACTGCTGGTGAAGAGCTAACGGATATCTGGACGAAGCTTGAAGAGAGGGTTGAAGACGAGTTCGCCAACAGCAACATTAGCCGAGACGAGATCGATTTCAAGCACCATATTCTCGGTCAATACCAAGGACAGCTCAACAGTATCGATATTCAATCACCGGTGAATCGAGCCGATACGGAGGTGAAGCTCGAAAAGTTGCTCGATACGTACGAAGAGAACTATCGGCGTCAGTACTCAGAGGAAGCTCGCTCTCCGGAATTCGGACATACTATCACGCAAGCATCCGTCCGCGGCGTCCGAGATGTGATCAAGCCGGAGATTCCCACGGAAGAAAAACAAGGACCAGAACCCCCCGAAGACGCCTACAAAGAGTCCCGTGAAACGTACTGGGATGGGGAGTGGCTAGAGTCAGAAATATACGATTTGCATGCGCTTCAACCCGGCAACGAACTCGGTGGTCCGGCAGTCCTAGAGGGTGCAGCGACGACGTTTGTCGTTCCACCGGAGTACGAAACCTGGGTGGACGAACACCGCGTCCATCATCTCTCTCGGGTGGACTAACAGTGTCCTCCCGCACTCGTGTCGAAATGCATCTACTACACCTTCGGGTGCTCCACCAACATGAGCGCAGTCCCAGTGCGGTGGTGGATGCACAGCACCAGCCCGCATCTGGCTGTAAACAGATGAACAGTGTGGTGGATGCACGGCACCAGCCCGCATCTGGCTGTAAACAGATGAACACGAGAGATCGATAATATGAGTTCACAACAACAGACCGAGGAGAACTATCCTCGAATGCACCGCGAGAAAGAAGCAGTTCGCGAGAAGAAGCAACATGACGAAGGTATCGGCTGGGACGGCAAGACCCTTCGCGAGCAACTCGAAGCCGTCGAAGACCAGACGGAAGCGACAGACCACTACGCTGGCTTCGAGAAGCTTGAGCTAAAGCAGGACAACCCAATCCAGTACGAGCAGATGTTCTCACAGCTCCGTGGCGATTTGGTTTCGGCACGTGAAATCTCAAAGGAGGTTGCTGCAACGCCGATCGTTGAACAGGAGGGAGAACTGTGCTATGGTCTCTTCACTCCTGAAGGCGATTCAATTGCGGTCTCAACGGGGATTCTCGTGCATATTCACACGATGAGCGAGACCATTAAATTCATGATCAATCATGATTACGAAGAGAGTCCCGGTATCGAACCCGGTGACGTCTTCGTGAATAACGATACCCACGTTGGTGATGTCCACGCGTGCGACATCATGACGCTCATCCCCATCTTCCATGATGGAGAAATCGTCGCTTGGGCCGGCGGTGTGAACCATGTCATCGATACCGGCGCAATCGGCCCTGGTAGCATGAACGTTTCACAGGCTTCCCGATTCGGTGATGGAGCCATGTACACGGCTCGCAAGATCGGCGAAAACCTCAGTCTGTACAACTCCTGGCTGAAGGACTACCCGGATAATACCCGGACGCCGGATTTCCTGAAACTCGATGAGCGAACTCGGATGACCGGCTGTCTGATGATTCGCGATGCGGTGAACGGGATGATCGATGAGTACGGCGTCGACCAATTCAAACGGCTCTCGCGCGAGGCCATCGAGGATGGCCGCCGTGGATTCGAAAACCGTATCCAAAAGACGATGCTGCCAGGCACCTACCGTGGCGTGTCGTTCGTCGACGCGCTATATGAGGGCCAGAATAATCTCACACGTGAGTACGCGGATGAGAACCACCTCATGCACGCGCCCTCGGAACTCCACATCAGAGAAGACGGATCGTTCCAAGTCTCCTTCGAGGGAGCAAATAAGTGGGGTTGGCATCCTTACAACTGCACGCCTGCAGCGATGCAGGGTGGCATCTGGGTGATGATGACCCAAACAGTCATTCCCAATGCGAATGTCAATGATGGTGCCTACTACAGCTGCGACTTCCATCTCCCAGAGGGGTCATGGGCAAACACGCAGAACACGGAGACGGCTCACGCCTACGCTTGGCATTTCCTCGTCTCTGCTTGGGCTCCACTCTGGCAGCACCTCTCGCGAGGATATTTCGCGCGAGGGTTCCGCGAGGAGATCAATGCCGGGAACGCGAACACTTCGAACTGGATGCAGGGCGGTGGCATCGACCAGTTCGACAAACTCCACGCAGTCAACTCCTTCGAGGTAGCCTGTGAAGGTACCGGTGCCCGGTACGTCGATGACGGTGAACCCCACGCGGCAGCCATCTGGAATCCCGAAGGTGACATGGGCGATGCCGAAGTATGGGAGAGAACTGAACCACTACCGTTCCTCGGGCGCGCTGTCAAGCCCAACACTGGTGGAGCGGGCCGTCGTAGAGGCGGTTCAGGCTTTGAGTCCATGCGGACAGTTAAGGATGTGAGTAGGTGGCTGCTCTATAACATGGGCAATGGCTACATGTCGAGTGACAGTGGCCTGTTCGGCGGCTACCCCGCTTCGACCGGCTACATCCTTAATGCCAAGGATACTGACCTCAAGGAGCGCTTCGAGAACGGCGAAGACTACCCGCAGCACGACATGGATCCTGGGAGCGGCGACTTCGAATCCAAGATCGATGGGGAAGTTACTCGTCGCCCCGAGGCTATTACCACTCCTGAGGGGTTCGACGACTACGACATGTACCTGAACTACCTCCGTGGTGGGTCAGGGCTTGGTGATCCACTCGAACGCGATCCCGAGGATGTCCTCTCGGATATCCACGACGGATACGTCCTCCCTCAGCACGCAGAAGACGCCTACGCTGTCGTCGTCACCAAAATCAACGACGAAGCCCAGCACAACTCCGCCGTGCAAGGCGAGTTTGAACTCGATGAAGAGGCGACCGAACGCCTCCGTGCTGAGCAGCTCGAAGAGCGGGCAGAGAAGGCTCAGCCAGTCTCCGAGTGGTACGAGGAGGAGTGTCAGCGAATTCATAACGAAGAGGACCTCATTGACGATGTGAAGAAGACCTACGAGAGCAGTATGCGAATGAGCAAGCAGTTCACCGAATTCTATCACGAATTCTGGAAACTTCCTGACGACTTCAAATTCACACTGAGTGAGAAGGCGGAGAAGTCACTCGAGAATCGCTTCAAATCTGGCTTCAAACGGAAGTGGGACAACCACACGAAGGGCCACGAGACATGGCTCAATGTCGGTCGTGACGACGAGCCGCAAGTCCCGTACACCTGGAGTGCTGATCGATCGATCCAGCAACTGCCAGATTCCGAGGCGACGTTCGAGACACAGCCGGCGGGAGCAACAACGGACGACGATTAACAAGAGGTGACCAAATAATGCCAGAATCATATCCACGCGAGATCATCGAAGACCTAGTTGACGACAACTTAGAGTGGAATGAATTGCACGACATGATGAGCAGCTTCAAGGATGCAGATCGGTTCCAGCAGGTCCGTGACGTACTCCAAGAACGGGTCGAGTGGGACGATCCAATCGTCCTCCCATATGCAGATCATCTGTACGTCGTTGCGAAGTCGGAGGACAGATGGCTGATCAAGTGTGACTGCGGCCACGAGTTCTGTGAACACGACGAGAACTGGAAGGCAGACGCACTCATCAACGTCCGCGACTCGGAAGAAGAGTATCGCGAGATCTATCCGAAAGACATGCATCCCCACCCGGAGTACATGGAACTACGTGAGTTCTTCTGTCCCGGCTGCAACACGCTGCTCGAAGTGACTAACGTCATGCCGGGATACCCGCTTGTCCACGAGTTCGAGCCCGACATCGAGACGTTCTACAACGACTGGATCGACGAACCGATTCCGACGCCGGAGGGCCAGTCGGCATAATCCCCGAAAGGCCTTCCACTATACGCGTATTCGATCAGCTGAATCATCGACGAAATTCGGTGGCTTGCCGCTACGAGATAACGCCAAAAAAGAAGACACATACTGTTGTCGTTCGTGTTAACAATTGACTATGACCAACAGAATCAAAACCGAATCGGTGCGACACTGTCGAGTCCGGTAGTGCTACATGTCTGTCGGTAATCGTAGAGATACAGGTAGAAAATCAATTAAGAGGACATGAATTAATGATTCCAGTCCAGAAGGACGTAACGTTGCTCTGAAGACATGCTCAGAATTGAATTTCAAATGAATTCGGCAGGCATTCCATCACAATTTGACATCGAAGGCCAGGTCGAACGTATTGAAATCGATAACGCACTGCCAGTCACTGGCAGTGAAATCTTCCTCTTTTTAACTGCTCAATTCGTCTCCGATATCTCAGAAGAGGATCTATCGAGCCAGTTACCCGATGTTCAGATAGTGGATATGACCCGAGCAGAGGTGGGCCAACATATGTACTATCTCGGCGTGATAGCAGACCTTTCGGACGCATTCGTCTTGTCCTTGTTGACCGAAAACCGGGCAATTCCACACAGAATCGTCGGGGAAAACACTCATATAGAAGTGGTAGCGTCGGTTCGTGACTGGAATCATCTCAAAGAAGTAGCGAACACGATTGAGGATGAACATGGCTCTATCGAATTGATCGGGACGACTCAGACTGAAAGCATAGGATTTCCACTTGGGAATAACATAATCAAACATAATATCCTTGGCAAATTATCTAGCAAACAGTTGGAGGTACTAGAGACGGCCTACCAGATGGGTTATTTCAAGGTACCCCAAACAGTGACGTCGAAGGAAGTTGCGAGCGAATTAGATATCAGCAGGGCGACGCTGAGCGAGCGTCTCCACCGTGTCGAACACAGCATCTGTAAAATACTCTTTGGACCACAAGAATGACGACTATTATTCTCATCAAATCGGATGAACAACAACCCACTGTCAGAGAAGTTCTCGACTCAGTTGTGGATCCGGATGAACAAATCCACTTTCTCCGCCTGCCAACTGTACGGTGTCTTGGTCCACTAATACAGGAAATAAACCCTATGATCAATTACGATGTTGAGTACACCATCAGTTGTCTTCCAGAAGGATATGATGTGTCCGAACTTGTTGAGTTTGCAATTGAGTCTGACGCAAATAGAATCTGTATCGGAATCTCCGAAAAGACGATGACTGGCAAGGCACGAATTGATGATCTCGTCCAGTCGGTTCTTCTCTATGAGGGAATCTCAGGTGACCTCGTAGTCGGCGACCACGTTATTACGCTGGAAGAACTGGAATATGGTGAGTAGCTAACTAGGCCCTCGCAAGAACGCGTCGCTCACGGATACCAGTCCATCTAAAACGAGTACCACACAGCAATCCATGACTTCGACCGACCAAAGAACCGAAGAACGACACGCTGAGGCAAAGCGCGAACAAGAACAGGTGCGAGAGAAGCAACAACGAGGTGAAGGCATCGGCTGGAATGGCAAGACACTCCGCGAGCAACTGGCCGAACTAGAGGACAAGACGGAAGCGACGGACCACTACGACGGTCTGTCGAAACTGGCGTTGAAGGACGAAAATCCCATCCGTTACGAGGAGCTTTACTCGCAGCTCCGTGGCGATATCGTTACGGCGCGTGAAACATCGAAGGAAGTCTCCGCGACACCCATCGTTGAGCAGGAGGGAGAACTGTGCTATGGTCTCTTCACCCCTGAAGGCGATTCAATTGCGGTATCAACGGGGATTCTCGTGCATGTTCACACGATGAGCGAGGCCATCAAGTTCATGATCAATCACGACTACGAAGAGAGTCCCGGTATCGAACCCGGTGATGTCTTCGTGAACAACGACCCCCACGTCGGTGACGTTCATCCGTGTGACCTTATGACGATCATCCCCATCTTTCACGAGGGAGAACTCGTCGCCTGGGTCGGCGGTGTAACTCACGTCATCGATACTGGCGCGGTCGGTCCGGGGAGTATGAATGTCTCGCAGGCTTCTCGCTTTGGCGATGGGGCCTACTACACGGCCCGTAAGGTTGGCGAGAATTTCGAGTTGTACAACTCTTGGAAGAAGGAGTACCCAGCCAAGACGCGGACACCGAAATTCCTGAAGCTCGACGAACGGACTCGGGTGACTGGCTGTCTGATGATACGATACTCAGTCAAGGAAATGATACACGAACACGGCGTCGGAACGTTCAAACAACTTTCCCATGAGGCCATTGAAGATGGTCGCCGCGGGTTCAGAACCCGTATCCAGGAGACGATGCTGCCAGGCACCTATCGCGGCGTGTCATTTGTCGACGCACTGTATGAGGGGCAGGAGAACGTCACGCGCGAATACGCGAACGAGAACCACATCATGCATGCACCCTCGGAACTCCACATCAGGGAGGACGGAACATTCCAAATCTCCTTCGAGGGGGCGAACAAGTGGGGCTGGCATCCTTACAACTGTACGCCCGCTGCGATACAGGGTGGCATCTGGGTAGTGCTCACCCAAACAGTGATACCAAACCAACTAGTCAACGATGGTGCCTACTATGCTTGTGATTTCCACCTGCCGGTTGGGACATGGGCAAACACGCAGAACACGGAGACAGCTCATGCCTACTCGTGGCACTTTCTCGTCTCGGCTTGGGCTCCACTCTGGCAGCACCTCTCACGAGGGTATTTCGCACGGGGCTTCTGGGAAGAGATCAACGCCGGAAACGCGAACACTTCGAATTGGATGCAGGGAGGTGGTATTGACCAGTTCGACAAACTCCACGCAGTCAACTCTTTCGAGTCGGCCTGTGAAGGCACCGGTGCTCGGTACATCGATGATGGTGAGCCACACGCTTCGGCGGTCTGGAATCCGGAGGGTGACATGGGTGACATCGAAGCGTGGGAGATGGTTGAACCATTACCATTTCTTGGACGCGCTGTCAAGCCCAACACTGGTGGAGCGGGCCGTCACGCAGGCGGTGCTGGCTTCGAATCCATGCGGGCGATCAAAGACGTGAGCAGGTGGTTATTGTATGAGATGGGAAACGGATATATGTCGAGTGACGGTGGCCTGTTCGGCGGCTACCCCGCTGCGACCGGCTACATCCTCAATGCTCAAGATACGGATCTCAAGGAACGCTTCGAGAACGGCGAAGACTACCCGCAGCACGATCTAGATCCCGAGAGCGGCGACTTCGAATCCAAGATCGATGGGGAAGTTACTCGTCGCCCTGAGGGAATCAGTACGCCCAAGGAATTCGACGACTACGACATGTACCTGAACTACCTCCGTGGTGGATCAGGGCTCGGCGATCCACTCGAACGCGATCCCGAGGATGTCCTCTCGGATATCCACGACGGGTACGTCCTTCCTCGACACGCAGAAGACGCCTACGCCGTCGTCGTCACCAAGGTCGACGACGAGGCCCAGCACAACTCCGCCGTGCAAGGCGAGTTTGAACTCGACGAAGAAGCAACTGAAAAGCGCCGTCAAGAGATGCTTGAAGAACGAGCCGAGAAGGCCCAGCCGGTTTCAGAATGGTATGAGGAGGAACGCGAGCGTATCCGCAATGAGGAGGATCTCATTGACGACGTGAAGAAGACTTACGAGAGCAGTATGCGGATGAGTAAGCAGTTCGCTAAGTTTTTCTGTACTTTCTGGGATTTGCCCACGGATTTCGAGTTCGAACTCAGTGAGAAGGCCCAGCGTTCTCTCAACAACCGGTTCGATTCCGGACTCCGCCCCATGTGGGATAATCACACTCTGGGGCACAAAACATGGTGCGACATCAAGGACGAACCGGCTGTCCCGTACACGTGGACGGATCGCTCTATTCAGGATCTCTCTGGTCCGAAGTCAAATTTCAGTAATCGAGAGCGAGCGACTGACGATGACTGACACAACCCTCAACAGTGGCAGTGTGTTTCACGTATTCATAGACAGAATAAATCTACGTTGTGAGACAAACTTATTGTAATTATATTTAAATTGAAGATTTAAATTCTGCATATGATGATGTGGGTTGTGTTATTTAATAGAGCCTGTCCAAGAAACATCGGCAGCGAAATCAGATTCTACGGGTTCCGAGTTCACATGACGTAGATTTTATCTAGCGGAAACTCCTGTATAGCGTAAGGATTCATCCGTGACGTCTAACTTTATCCGATACGACCAAGATCAGCAACACCTCCTGCCGAAGAACGTCGCGGAGTGGGTCGAAGACGATAGCCTCGAACGCTACGTTTCCGACGTTATCGATCATCTCGACAACGAGGGCCGGCTTGATCCCTTCTATCCGGAAGATCGGGCGGACGGCCGTGGCCGGCCGCCCTTCCATCCCGTCATGATGCTCAAGATTCTCGTCTTCGGGTACTGTATCGGGGTCCGTAGTTCCCGCAAACTCGACCGTCTCCTCGAACGTGACGTCGCTTTTCGCTACCTTGCTGCGAATCAACATCCTGACTTCCGCACGATCAGTCTCTTCCGCAAGAACCACCGCGAGGAGTTCGAGCACCTCTTCGTTGAGATTCTTCGCCTCTGTCGGGAAGCTGGCATGGCCGAGATGGGTGAAGTCGCCTTGGACGGCCGGCGCGTCCAAGGCGACGCTGCCCTCGATCAAAATCGAACTCGTGAGCAGATCACCGACGAAATCCACGACATCCTCGACGAGGCCGCCGAGATCGACGAAGCCGAGGATGACGAATACGGTCCAGAACAGCGCGGAGACGAGCTCCCGGAGGAACTCCGGGAGCAAGAGGACCGACTGAACCGATTGCGGGAAGCCAAAGACCGACTCGACGCCAAGGAACAGCAACTCAAAGACGAACAAGCCGAGAAGATCCGCCAGCGAGAACAGGAAGAGGAAGAAATGGGACGAAAGAAACGTGGCCGGAAGCCCACACCTCCGGAGGAGGTGGAGCTTCCGGAGGACACGAAGGCAAACACAACAGATCCAGCGAGTCAAATTCTCAAAACCAGCAACGGCTGGAAACAGGGCTACAACGGCCAAGCAATGGTGGACTGCGACACACAGGTCATCATCGCGCAGGACATCACTACTGACGCAAACGACGTCCAGCAGCTCAAGCCGATGCTGGAGAACTGCGAGGAGGTGAACGGCAAGCGCCCGGAGATGGCGCTTGCCGACGCTGGCTACTGGAGCAAAGCGAACGCGCAGTTAGCGGATGAGCAGACGGAGCTGTTCATCGCCACGACCAAAGACTGGAAGCGACGGAAGGAGCTTCGGGAGGCGGATCCGCCGCGAGGGCGGATCCCCAAATGGTACGGGCTGAAAGAACGCATGGAGCGGAAACTCCGGACGAAACGGGGGAGAGGTATCTACCGCAAGCGCAGCCAGAGCGTCGAAGCAGTGTTCGGTCAGCACGTCACCCGCGGCTGCGACCGATTCCTGTTACGCGGGGAGACGGGGGCACAAGCGGAGTGGTCGTTGTTCTCAGCGACGCATAACCTGCTGAAACTGTGGCGGTCCGGCCGTGGGCCGGACGGCCACGAAGTGGCGGACGCGATCGCCGGATAACTGAGCCTGGTTCTCTTTTTTGTCGACGGATGAATCGGTCTGTCAAATCGTGCAGCAGTATCTTCAGCTGTCGTCAGGGAACTGGTGCGGCGGAATTCTTGGACGGGCTCAATAAAGAGCAACATATGTCGGCACCGTTCGTGGCAACCACTAACTCACCACCCTCCATTAAACGGAACAATGGCACTCGCAGACGAGTTCGACGAGATGGTTTACGAACCGTCAGAAGCGTTCGTCGAGTCGACCAATGTCCACCAATTCATGCAGGAATATGGAATTTCCGACTACGATGAACTGATCGAACGGACAACAGAAGACTTCGACTGGTTTTGGGACGAAATCGTGTCCTATCTCGGGATCGAATTCTACGAGGACTATGACACTGTGCGCGACGATTCTGAGGGGCCGCAGTTCACCGACTGGTATCCCGGCGGCGAGATCAATATCGCGCACAACGTACTCGACCGCCACACAGCGACCGATTCGCCGAATCAGAACGCGGTCGCATGCATCTGGGAAGGCGAGGATGGTGACGTACGCGAAGTGACTTATCAGCATCTCTATTGTCAGTCGAATCAAGTTGCAAATGCTCTCGAAGCACGAGGAATCGAGACGGGCGATACTGTCGGTCTCTACATGCCGATGGTGCCCGAAGTCATCTCGATTCTTTATGGGTGTTTCAAAGTCGGAGCAATCGCAGTCCCAATCTTCTCGGGTTTCGGTATCGACGCGACTGCCACCCGAATCGAAGATTCAGAATGCTCGGTGCTGTTTACAGGTGACGGGTTCTATCGCCGCGGCAAGGAGGTACTCCTCAAGGGTGATGCGGACGAAGCAATCGAGCAGGCTGGCCACGTCGAACACACTATCGTCTACGATCGTCTCGGGGCCGAAATTCCGTGGAATGACGCGCACGACGAGACATGGGACAAGGCTGTTGAGACCCAACCCGACGAGTACGAAACGAAAGTCCTCCACGCCGATCAGGAGGCAATGTTGCTCTATTCGTCAGGCACGACCGGCAAACCGAAGGGCATTGTCCAGACGCACGCGGGTGCTCAGGTGCAGTGCGCAAAGGAGGTTTACTTTGGGTTCGACCACAAACCATCAGATCGCTTCTTCTGGGTGTCTGATATAGGATGGATGATGGGACCGTGGACACTGATCGGTAACCACACCTTCGGAGGAACCATTTTCATGTATGAGGGAGCGCCCGACCACCCCGGTCCGGATCGATTCTGGGAGATGATCGATCGCCACGACCTCTCTGTCTTCGGTATCTCCCCAACAGCGATCCGCGCACTGCGTAAACACGGCACCGAACCACTCGAAGAGCACGACCTCTCCTCACTTCGTCTTTTAGGATCAACAGGCGAACCGTGGGATCCC
>NZ_CP095008.1:0-123302 GCF_022870485.1 Halococcus dombrowskii
CGGATATGAAGACGGCTAACCATTCCGGGTGTCGTCTCCCAGTTGGTGAACACATACCCTTCATCGCTCGACCCGTCCGAAGGGACGAACCCATTAAAATCCGGATTTCCTCCCTTTGACATCGGCTCACCGGTAGCCGAGTAGGGAACTCCAAGCAATTCCCCATCTGTTGTTTGGTCGCCACCCTCTGCGAACACCTGATAACTGCCCGCGGCGGTTCTCACTTCAGTTGCAGGGCCTTCTGGTGGCTGAACGCTTTCGAAATCCTCGGGAAGATCGGTTACATCTACTCCAGTTACTGCTCCAACCGCACCCGGGAGGTATTGCTCTTCGGCCGGTGGCGAGGGGTGCTGCACGTTGAAGAACAACTGGCCGTCATCAGTCACGAAGAGTCCAGTGAACTCCGCACTGGCAACAGTGGTGGCAAATCGGTTGAGCGTCGGTTCGTTCGGTCCATGGCCATGGTCGTTGCCCGGTTTGCCTGCAACGAGGCCACTCCCAGCGTCCGCTCCAACAGCGAGCAGCGCGAGCGTTTCAAGCGTTTCGCGCCTACTGAAACTATCTAGCATCAAGCGCAAAGACAAAGGTGAACTTGTTGTATTCTCTGTACATAGACTGTGTTTGGATATATATTGGATGGGTTCGTTCTGAAATGAGGATGGTTTGTGAGCTGTCTAATTGATAGCTATATCCTCTATAGAAATTCCATACGAACGTCTCATGCCGCTTCTACCGAGTAATACAGATGGAGCGTGAGAGATTTGATGACTACAATTGCTGATCGGCAGTTGTTCGGGATGAATAGTGAGTGGACCTCCACTCGTGGGAGACAGATTCCAGTGTCGAACGCCCGACGGCGTGCTGCACTCCGATGCCTCGAACGATTTATGTATCCTGTCGAGCTACGGACGCTTGCAACCCACACTGTGGCCGCACGAAACGACCTCTCGATTGATGCTGTTGAAGCCGACGCTACCGAACGGATGGCGATTCGACTTCATCATCTCGACATCCCCGTCCTCTCTACCGCTGGTCTGCTCGCGTACGATGCCGAGAGCCGGCTGGTGGTCTATACTGCTACTAACGTCACGGATCAATATGCGGGTCGGAGCGGAAGCGAATCACGACAGCTCAGCACGCTCTGAATGCTGTAGTCGCGCAGTTACGACTGCTTCTTATCTTCCCGAATGGATGCCTGAATCATTGCTTCGGCAATGTTTCCTCCGTACTCTGCCGTCCGGCGCACGCTATCGAGCACAAGCGCGAGGAGGTACGTATCAGACGATGAACTGTTGTAGAGCTGGCGATCGAGTGACTTGACCGCTTCAAGTAGCTCATCACGTGTGTGGAACGCTGTGTAGGCTTGATCGACCGATCCACTACCGAGGAGAACGCTTGCCGCATCAACCACGATTTCTCGGGACTGGTCAGCAAGCGAGATGAGCTCGTCAATTCCATCGACTGCGGAAGGGTCCTCGATCCGCAATGCAGTTGTGGCTATCTTCTCGGCATGGTCGGCGACGCGCTCCAGTTGGCGGGCAGTCGTATAATAGCTGAATATCGTGGGTCGGTCAAGATTCAACTGCTCGATTTCCTGCAGGCTAGTGAGAGATTTCTGAAAGCAACGGTGTACCAGTCCGAATAGACGGTCTGCCTCCTCGTCGCGCTCGATGACGCGCTCGGCTTGGTCGGTGTCGGCGTTCGCCAGTGCCAAGACGGCGTTGCGATGCATCCATATCGTCACGTATTCGAGCTGTAATACTGACTGCCGAATTGATTCGTCGCTGGTGTCGATCAGATTCCTGAAAACGATATTCGTCTCTGTCTCTTCAAGCGCCTCCGGACCGATCAGCTTCGTTGCGGCACGAGTCGCGGCCCGACGCTGGGCAGTCGAGAACGCGTCCCCGGCCGTGAGCGTGAACTCGTCCATTCCCACGCCATAGAGTGCTTGGACTGTTCGTCGGAGGTCGTCCTCGGTGTATCCATCAACCGTAACGCGCGCGGCTGTCGTTTCGGTCTCCTGTGGGCTGGTCGCACGAACTGTTAGAGACCCATCACCGTTCGCGTAGAGATGCAGCTCCCGCCCTGCCTCGACACCGTGTTCGCTAGCCCATTGCTTTGGTAGTGAGATGGTGTATGTTGACCCACCGGTTAGCTGCACTTTTCGTGTTTCCCCGGATGCGTTCGAATCGCTTGAAGCGTTCATTGGACTCCTCCGTCGCGGATACTGCTCAGGTGACGATGCCGCAGCTGCGACAATCCTAACTCCTCGAAGGAGTCGTGTGATGATGCCCTGGTCATTGTTACCCGAACTTACCGGTGATGTAATCCTCGACGCGCTGGCTTTCGGGATTCTCGAAGATCTCGTTGGTATCGTCGTACTCGACAAGTTCGCCGCCGGTCAGGAAGACTGCCGTCTGGTCCGAAATCCGAGCCGCCTGCTGCATGTTATGCGTGACGATGACAACCGTGTATTCTTCGGCGAGATCTGCGATGAGATCCTCAATCTTCGCAGTCGCGATGGGGTCGAGCGCGCTTGCCGGCTCGTCCATTAGGATGATTTCGGGATCGACTGCGAGACAGCGTGCGATACAGAGGCGCTGTTGTTGGCCGCCCGAGAGGCCGAGTGCGTTGTCCTCAAGGCGGTTGTCGACCTCTTCCCAGAGGGCGGCCTGTCGGAGCGCCCGCTCGACGAGTGCGTCCTCGTCGCCGGCGTCGTTGCCGAACAGCCGCGCGAGCAGCCCGGCCTCAATGTTGCCGTGCTTTCTGGGACCGTAGGAGACGTTCTCTCGGATAGACTTCGGGAACGGATTGGGTTGTTGAAATACCATCCCGACGCGCTTTCTGAGTTCGACGAGGTCGGTGTCGTCGCCGTAGATTTCCTGCCCGCCGAGCGCGACGCTGCCCTCAACGCGTGCGCTCTTGATGCGGTCGTTCATCCTGTTCAGACATCGGAGGAACGTCGATTTCCCGCAGCCCGAGGGACCGATGAGCGCGGTGACGCTCTCGGCGGGGATATCGAGGCTGATGTCGGAGAGTGCCTGCTCGTCGCCGTAGAAGACGTCGAGGTTCTCAGTTTCGATTGCTGTTCGACTAGTGAAGCGGTAGTCGGTCCATTCGTCTCGACTCTGTTCGTCGCTTTCACCGGCAGATGTCGGTATACTCGTCGTTTGATTCTCGACTGCTGACTCGGTGGTGGTCTGGCTAGTGGCCATTCGATGATCTGGGTTGCTGTTTTGTTCACTCATGGTGGAGCTTCCCTCTGAAGTACTTGCGCAGTGCGATGCCGACAGCATAGAACGACAGGACAACCAGCAGCAGAACAAGCGCTGTCCCCCAGCCGAACGCTTGTGCGTCCTGTGCACCGACGCCCGCGGAGATGGTTGCGTACAGCTGGTAGGGGAGCGCGCTGGCGGCGGTGAGCAGCGCGTCATTGGTTATAAAGGGTGGCGTCGCGCTGAACTCGAACGACGAGAACACACCGGGTGTGTTGCTCGGGAACGGCGACCCAGCCATCACGAGCAATAGTGGTGCAGTCTCACCCGCGATGCGGCCCACTCCGAGAATGATGCCCGTGATGACACCGGGCAGCGCCGCCGGTAGGACGACGCTTCTGACGGTTTCCCACTGGCTTACCCCGAGCGCTGCGCTCGCATCACGATACTCATCGGGAACGCTCTGGAGTGCCTCCCGGCTCGTGATGAGCACCAATGGTAATAGCATGAATCCGAGTACGAGGATACCCGACAGCAACGAATTCGTGTTGCCGAAACGCGGCACCAGAAAGGCAGCGCCGAACAGCCCGAAGACGATACTCGGCGTGCTCCAGAGACCGTTTGTTGTGACTTCCACAATGCGGGTGAATCGGCCCTGTTCGGCGTACTCAGTGAGGAACACTGCCGCCCCGACACCGAGCGGCACCGCGAACAGTATCGTTCCGATGACGATCCAGACCGTTCCCATGATCGCCGGTAGCACACCCGGGATGTCGACGTAGATCCCCTGCGAGACGTTCATCACGAACGGCCAGTTGATCGGCAGTGCTACCCCGAAGATTTCCGGCCCGACTCCCAGTCCCGCCTCGATTCCTTGCAGAGCCTTCGAAGCGCCTTTGATAGCGACGAACGCAACCAGCGCAACCATGACCGCGACCATCGCCAGCGCGTTCAATCCCATCAAGAGGTACGCACCGCTCTGTCGTCCGCGACTACCGAACCCGACGCTCGCCTTCGCGGCTGCCCACGTGACAAGCAAGCTCGACAGCGCGACCATCGCACTCATGATCAGCGGGGCATGAAATGTTGCCTCGAGGTTTCTAGGATCCCACGCCCACTCGGGAGTGATGATTCCCGCGAGCAACACGACACCAACGACGATGGTGACACCGCCAGTTGGCACTGTCGAACCGACATCCTCGCGCGGGAACACAGTGATCGCGGCTGTCAAGCCAGCAGCAAGCACCGCCAGCGTTAGCCAAACCGCCACTCCACCACCGAGCAGCTGCGAGCCAACGAGACCACCCGCGACTCCGCCAAGCACCCCAAACACACCGCCGACCGGAACGCCCGTGGTGTCGCTCGGGGTCGTCTCAGCCCATCCAAACCGCGAGGCGAGACCGAGGACGACGACAGCTCCACCGGTCACACAGAGCACGATACCGAATAGGGTCGTTAGTTCGACGCCGAACGCTTGTGTTCCGAAATTCGTTACATCGAATACCGACGCGAGCGCGAATAGAAAGCCGAGAACACCGAGACCGACGACTGCAGCGCTGGCCCGCTCGAACGCCGATCCGCCCTCATTTACCACCCCTCGCTCGTAGGATTCGCTCATTGCTTGCCCCCGAGCCTGCGCACCATCCGATGCTCGATCATCTGTGAGACAACCGAAATCACCATCACCGTCACGAACAGGACGGCTCCGGCGGCGAACAGCGCGTTCACGTGGAGGCCGCTCGCGTTGCCGTACTGGCTGGCGATGAGGCTTGTGAGCGTAATCGTGTTGTCGAAAACGTCGAAGACGGGCGTCGGTAGCTCGGTCACGTTGCCAAGAATGACGGTTGCGGCCATCGTCTCGCCGACTGCACGACCAACGCCCAGCAACACAGCAGCGGAGATACCCGAAAAGGCCGCGGGCATCGTGATACCGGTCATCGTCTGCCAGTCAGTCGCCCCGAGTGCGAGCGATCCCTGTTTCATCGACTCGGGTACGCTCGAAATGGCGTCTTCGGCGACCGACACCACAGTGGGAAGTGCCATCACGCCGACGACCAACCCCACGGCGAACAAGCTGCCAAGCCCCGGTAGGCCGAACGCGCTGCTTGAGGAAAAATACGGATTGAGCACGACTAACCCGAGATAGCCGAATACAATGGAGGGGATGCCAGCGAGGATCTCGATGCCGGGTTTGAGTATCTCGCGTAGCCATCCCGGAGCGACCTCGCTGATGAACAGCGCGCCGGCAACGCCCAGTGGGCCGGCAATGGCGACGGCCAGTAGCGTCTCGATAACCGTGCCCACGAGCGCCGGTGCGAGCGAGTAGATCTGCTCGCCACCGGTATTCCACATCGGCTCATTAGTGTACGAAATGAGATCGATGAGTCCCATGTACCGAATCGCTGGTAATGCCTCACGCAGGACGAACACGATGATGAGACCCATCGTGAGTAGCGTCGAGACAGTTGCCAGGAAGGTGAGACCTTTTGCGGTGAGTGCCTGTCGAGCGTACCAGCCGTAACTGACGACGAGGAGAAATCCAGCGACGAACACTGCCGTCAAACTCGACCCAGCAAGAAATCCGACGAATGCACCGAGAAGGCACACCACGCTCGCAACCCCTACGATGAGTGCCTGTCGGTCAGTGGTCCTCACCGAGTGCACGATGCGATCTGCCGTTCTGTTATTGATTGATGACATATGGGTGGAAACGGTCACATCAGTCACTAAAGACTGATGCAACCGGAATTAGCTGCTCGAATTCCCACTGCTCGAATTGCCGCTTGCGCCGTAGTCGATCTGCTGGTCGGGCTCGGGGAGTTTGCTACGCTGTTCGGTGCGCCGGTCAGGAGGGAGCTTGAAGTAATCGTTGGCCTCGACGAAGTTGGTCTGGCCGTACTCGGTCAGCAGCATGTTGATGAACGCGGCCTCTTTTTTCGAGGTTCCCTTCCACGTGTAGCAGTGCAGGTCCCGTGAGAGGGGGTAGTCCTTTGCACCGAGGTTCTTGCCGAGCTTGTAGGTCGTCCCGTCGAGTTCGAGTGCGACCGCGGGGGCCTGGCCGCCGACGAATGCGAGCGCCATGTATGCGATGGCGTTGTCGCTCTGTTGGACGGTCGTCCTGACCTGTTGGTTCTGGCCGATGCGCGAATCGCATTTGATGGGGGCGTCGGGGCTGCCGAAGAGGTTCGCGCGGAAGGCGGTGTCCGTCCCCGAGCCCTCGGCCCGGCAGATGACCTGGATCTCCTTGCTCGGCCCCGAGTAGCCGTCGACGTTCTTCCAGTTGGTAATCTCGCCCTTGTAGATGGCTTTCAGTTGCTCGCCGGTCAGCTTCGTCACGCCGGCGTCGTAGATCGCTTTGCTGACGACAACCGGCTGACCGTCGACACCCACTACATGATCGGTGAAGTTCTCGTAGCCCTTGCGCTCGGGAAGTTCTTCCTTGACTGGGGCGCTCGAATCGCCGATGTCGACTTGCTCGTTCATCAACTTCTCGATGCCGGTGCCCGAGTGGCTGAGACCGACGTTGACCGAAAACGGCGGCTGACTTCCACCGCTGGCCTCGAAGCCGTAGATGCCCGCGAAGAAATCCGCCATTCGTTTGTTGGTCTGAAACCCGTACTGACTCGGGCCCCAATACTCCTTGTCGTCAGCCGGCGGGTTCGAGTTCCAGACCGACGCGCCGTTGCTCGTGATTGGATAGACTGTCGAGGAGCCGTCGGCAGTTAGTGGCCCGCTGGCTGCCTGCTGAGAACCGCTGCTGGTACTACTGTTCCCACTGCTCCCGTTGGCGGCGCTTCCGCCCCCGGAACTGTTGTTACCACCACTGCCTCTGGTTCCTCCCAAGCATCCGGCAACTCCGATTGTCGTACTGGCACCGACTCCCATCAGGACACGGCGTCGTGTCGTTTTCTGCGTCATCACTGGTATCGTTCGCTGCTGACTATATAGTCGGTGCTAATTTTGATATATCTATTTACATACGGCACATTTCTCTATATATGAGTACATTCTCTGATTTGGGGTCTTTACGTCGATCGTACAGCCGCCTTGTGATTCATCTCAGCCACTAAGACCAAGAAACAAGTAAGCATCAAGGAGACGAATGAAGAGAGGGATCGCGTGGTCGCAGTGTGGTTGGATCGGTTGTTTCATCGACCAATGGAAAGCGTCGAAAGTAGCCGTCGGTGGCCGCGCTGACGAACGCCGTAGGCCGGTCGCTCGCTCTGTCGCGCGCGTTGGTAGGCTTCTCTGAGGTCCTCTTGACCCACAAGTAGAAGCAACGAAATAGTGGTCCCGCGAGGCTCGACATGGACGAGGAGTGCCGCCTGCGGGAACGAACACGCTGCCGGCGCGATTATCTGGTGAGCATCCCCGGTGTCGACCACTGCAGGCCAATGGATGTGTCCTGAAACCACGAGCGGGATGTCATGGGCAGCAAGCACGTCAGCGACTGCATCCGTGCTGCGAAGTCGATAGTGCGAACTTGGCGAGAGCGCGTCAACTCTATTCGCAACCGACCCAACTGGATGATGGGGTGACAACGATAGGTGTCTCAAGGCCAGCAAGCGCTGTGTCAAGCCACTCCAATTGCGCCGGTGTGATCTTCCCTTCATGTGCTTCAGCAAGGCGTCGACACGCACCACGCTACGTGCCTCCGATGGGTTCGCTGGTTCGATTGCTGTTCTTGGAGCGAGTAACCGTGGTTCTGGGCCGTGGCATCGTGTTCGCTGTGGGTGATGGCGGGGTAGTGGGTAAAGGTACGTGTCCTTATTCAACTAAGCACGAGTAAACTGCAAAATCGTTCAAACGCACGAATACACCACACATAGACCGTGAAATGGCCATCCCACCGTCTATGAACCTCATGATGCGATACCAACACTTTTGGCAAAATTCTTTCATTTTCGGCCCTTGGATTTCCATGTATTGACAACCCATTCACAATTAATCGCATGGAGTTCACTGGCTCAATCAGTAGAGTAGTACCTCAACTACACGTACTCAGAAGACATTCTGGAGGACAAATCACCGATATATGAGTATCGAAAACAGCGTCGTCTATCTCGAAATCTCATTATCTTGGTAGGTGAACGCGCAAGCGAATCACGCTTTGCGGTGCAATCGAGACAGCCATTGACGAGTTGTGACGTATCGAGATTCACGGCTGTGGGAATTATCGAATAGGGCCGCAGATTATGATAATTCATCGAACAGACCCCATGCTCATTCAGCATGGAATACCCATCAATATATACTACTGGTGAGAGGACCCCACAGCATTATTGGCGAATTTATTTCAAAACCGAATAGGCTATATGAACAGGAAGGATAAAACTGACTGAACACAGAATAGACGATAGAGGGGATCTGTGTTCAGTCCACTACAAAAACTACTCCGTCATGGGCATCACGGTGGACTCTTCATTCCCCTTACTCATCTTTCTCAAAATCACACGCTCTTCTATCGTACAGCGGAATCGCGAGATGACGAGCGATCCATCTCCCTGAATAGCCTGCATTCGTGAGATAGTGGCTGTTTCTCACTCTATCGCGTCTATTGTTACATGCTATTCCGCCAGTCGACACAAGAGCGTCAGCTACTCAGTGGGAGCGTCTCAGAAAGAGGGTGGGGTTCTGAGACACCGTGGGCCGTAGTGGTCGGTGGGCCACAGCATAAGCTCGGTAGGTGAATTGCCATTCATATTCGTCTAAATCTAAAAGAATGAGCATGACTAACAACAGATAACCTCATTTTATGTAGTTCGGATCTGACCGATATCTTGTATGAGAACCAGCACACTTACTGCCACTCTCGTGATGACTCTACTACTGATAAGCGCCAGCGCGAGCGGTGCACTCGCCGCTACGGTCTCCCTTCAGGGACAACAGTCGCCGACCGAAACCCCTGGAACTGAAATAAACGATAGCGCCACCACTGTCGGAGCGGCGAATCAGAGTGGTTCCCCAAGCATCACAATTAATAACCAACAAACCAGCGGTCAATCAATTCTCATTCAGTCGGTTACGATCCCCCAGCCCGGATTCATTGTCATCTACGACAGCAGTCGCTCGGGCAACGAAACCAACCAAATCATTGGCTCATTTCACCTGCTCGGCTCGGGAACCTTCCAGAATATCCCTGTTCCACTCGATACATCAATAAACCAATCAACATCACTGACAGCCGTTATCCACCGTGATACGAATAGTAATGGACGGTTCGATTACGTGTCTTCGAACGGGACACAGGATCGCCCATTGACGCCACAAGGCGACCGACGAATCGTGGACATTGCTCAAGTCACAATCCAGAATAGTAGTGATAGCGGTGGCGCAACTAGCTCCGGGAACGACAGTGGGACTGATGCCAACTCCGAGATACAGACCGCTTCTGGCGGTGACGGCGGTACAACCGAGACCGCCAGAAACACCGAGGCCAGACAACAGGGCACCGAAGTTGGTGGCCCCGGCTTCGGGCTTATCGTTGGAGTCGTCGCCCTGCTGGCGGTCGCACTGCTCGCAGTTCGACGTACCTGAGACGGATGAGCAGTGATTCCCGACTCGGCCTCGGTGCACCCAGTATTGAAGAGAAGAGACCGCTCTTCTATAGTACAGCGGATCGCGAGATGACGAGCGATCCATCTCCTTGAATAGCTTGCATTCGTGAGATAGCGGCTGTTTCTCACTCTAACGTGTCTATTGTTACATGCTATTCTGCCAGTCGACACAAGAGCGACTGCAGAAGTACAGGCAAGAGCGGCTATACAAATGTGCGATTGAAACTGGTCAAATAGGCTACCGAACTTTTTATTAGAATTTCAATAGTGGAGTCAACCTGTGGCGTTTCGACTATTTAAAACCGGCGTGAGCCGGTAGTGACGGCCTGATGTCTGTGACCTCTAAGTCGGCAGATAGGCCGTCACCGGATGCAACGGACGCCAACAACTTCAACTCTGCCGAAACTGTCGCCGATGAGTTGTACTCGCTGCTCGCCGCAGGCGACAGCGAGTCCATTGCTCAGGAGTTCGATATCGGCATCCACACCGACAAACACGACTTCGACAACCACCTCAAAGTAGCCATTCGTGAAGGACTTGATCCATCTAGTTCGCTCGCCGAACTCGCCGATAAGACCGCTGTTGATGACTCTCTTGACAAAATGCCCGAGTCACGGTTCTCCGAACTCACGAACGACCGCGACTACCGCGCGGTCGTTCGCATGCTGTTCGCGTTGCTCCACACGCCACAGCTGTATCATCAGCGTGCTGTCCAGCGAAAACGCCTGAAGTGGCTTACACGAGGGGTAATTGCTGTCGACGCGACGAATCTCGAACTCACCCGCTCAGTTGTCGTCTCCGACGAATTTGTCGGAGACGACGAGCACGTCTATGAAATCGACACAGACGACGGTGGACTCGAACTTCATTGCGCCGCACGCGTAGACGGTGAACACAAGCATCCGCTTGGAACAACCGTGACAGAGGGTGAAACCCACGAAAGTCCCCAGTTCGACCATCTCAGCGATGACGTCGAGGTCTTCGCAGACCTCGACTCGGTTATTTGGGTCTTTGACCGCGGATACACGCGCTATCGTCGCTTTTGTGAGATCAAGTACAGCGACGATGACTTCGTCACCCTACTCCAGTCAAACGCCCGTCTCGACGTTCTGGACACGCTCCAGAACGTCGAGGTCACTAATGAGGACGGAACGAGACAGATTCGTGACGAGCAAATTGAACTGGCCGAGACCGGTGAACAGTTTCGTCGTATCGTTTTGGAAACGCCGGATGGAGAAGAGATTCAGTACCTGACGACGCTGGCGTCGTCAGCGTACGATCCCATTGACGTGATCAGTATCTACACCCTCCGGACAATGATCGAGATTCTGTTTCGTGAATTCAAACAATATCTGAATGTTGAGAATTTCCACTCGAAATCGCTTAACGGCGTGTTGTTTGAGTTGTTCTGTGCGTTGATTGGATACGTGCTTGTGGAGTGGCTGCGCCAACGCCACCCGATCAAGGGTGGCGTGGCGCGTGCGATCCAGAAAGTCCGGACGCACTGGAACGAGACGCTGACTTCGTTCGGCTAATCTCATCACACGAGGCCAGCGACAGCCGTCGGCGGCCAGCGACGGCTGTCGCCAAAATCGCGGTTTTCTTCGCCTTTTAGGCTTGAGACGACGCATTTCTCGATTCTGCTTCCATTTTCTCGCATCAGGCTGAACTTGCGCAGCCCACACACCTCGGTCCGGTGCCTCTCACAAAGGTCTCGCTCGCCGTGGCTTTATCAACTCAGAACGCAACAGGAGTCAACCGTAATGAGTGACAAACAGTATGCTGCAAGCGAGGGATTTTCACGACGAACGATTCTGAAGATACTCGGTGTGGGAGGTTTGACAGCAGTTGCTGGCTGTTCGTCGGACAGCAGTAATTCGACAACCACCGTGACCGAAATGACGGTCAATTCTGATCAGCAATCCATCATTACTACAGAATCCACCGGATTGACCACCAGTTCACAAACAGCAACCGCTTCAGCAAGCCAAACCCTGCCGTCAGAGCAGACCACAAGCGGGGCAATCAATGGAACGACTTCGGTGCAATCTCCTGGTCTGAGTGCTGGAACATCGCGTGAAACTGTCTCATCCATGGCCAGTAGCGCGGTATCAACAACGCAAACAAACGCTCGTTCCGAGACGGTTGCTGCTACTTCGACATCCAAAGCAATCACACTATCGACAATCGAATCAACCTCGGAATTGACACCGACAACCACGACGACCAGTCCCTCGCCAGAAACGATTGAATCACCATCGGAACCCATCCTCACAGGTGTATATATTGGCGACTCAGACACAGCAGTAGGTGATTTCGCAGTGTTCAAAGAGTGGCTCAATGAAACACCCGCGCTCGCAATGGAGTTTGCTGCTGGACTCTCCTCACAGAGTTGGGTCGATCAGTTCATCACCACCCGACTGACACCGATCTGGGAGGCTGGGTCCGTCCCAATCCTCACATGGCTTCCGTCGACTGACCCGCCGAACGAAACCTCGTCCCAAATCGCGCGCGAGATCGCCGCCGGTGAATACGACTCGTTTCTCGAAGAATGGGCAACTCAACTGAGCACGTGGGTAACGAGCGATGGAAACTCCAAACGGCGATTGTACTTCCGACCCGGACACGAGATGAATGGGAACTGGTATCCATGGAGCGCAGCCGATTCGTCTTCAACAGCGGATGATTATATCGCGATGTGGCGACGAATGCACGATATTTTCTCCGACACTGATCTCGATGAGACTACAGTACAATGGATTTGGTCCCCAAACGCCGATGAGATTGGCGGTGTTCGAGCCGAGGCGTACTATCCTGGTGATGAGTACGTAGACTGGGTGGGGCTCGATGGGTTCAATTTCGGTGATACGCAGTCGTATTCGAGCTGGCGGACACCCGAAGAGGTGTTTCTCGACATGCTTGTACGAATGCGGGATTTAACCGACAAACCAATGGCGCTGACCGAACTCGCTTCATCATCGTCCCGAGACGGAGCCTACCGTCCGACAGCGAAAGCAGTGTGGATCAAGAGGCTGTTCAGGTTCGTGGCCGACCAGAATATCCGTATGACGTGCTGGTTCAATGTCGAGAAGTCTGGCTCAGATGAAGCCGATTGGGCAGTACTCGGCGGCAATCGAGGAACTGAGACACACACGGTCAACGGCGAAACGTACAATACATACGATTCGTATCGTGCAAGCGTGAATTCGCCAGCTATCATTCGTGGCGGTACCGACAAGTCCCCACGGCTGACCGATCAACAGTTCACAGGTGAATTCTGAAAACGATACCGAAATTCGTAACCGAACACGAATGGCCGGTACTCACTACGGAAACCTTCGGATGCTGTTCTACACCGTGACCAAGACGCCGACAATATATGCGGGTTTCATTAGCAATTTAATCGGCGAATAGAACTATTGCACCCCGCGCCGTATCACCGATAATGACCATTCGTTTCGTCCCAACCAAGACGCGGGCCGCAATAGGTGTCGTTGAAAATGATCGAGAATGGACTACTGACGAGAGCGATGCATTCGCGACATTCACCGATCGCATCGCCGATCTCGATGTCACTGCAGCTGACGAATTCCAGCAGCCATCGACACAGCTGTTGGTCCCATCGGCTCACGACTCGAATATAGCTACCTCGCTTGAGGAAGTCCGTGACATCTACCGCGAGACGGTCATGGCTGTCGATCATTACACCGATATCTACGATGATACGCTCGAGGAAAGCCTTGCTCAGGAATTCGGATCGGAGGTTGCTACTATCGTGCTAACCAGCGACCAGCTCACACCACAACTCCGCGATCAGCTCGTCGAATGCAGCCAACAGGCGCGTGAGAGCCGCCACTCGCTGCTGCAAGGCCTCAAAAACGAATATAGTGCTCTCGAGACTGCCAATGAGAAGCTGACGCGCTTGGGGTCTGATCTCGACGGGATCGTGGGGACGTGCTCGTTCGAGAACTGGACCGACAGGGAACTCGCTGATGCTGACGAACGCCTGCGCTCGCGCAAGCACGAGTGCGAGCAGCTACTCACCGATCGACAAGCCACTCTCAGCGAACAGCGCGCACCCAGTACACATCATACTGATCACGAATTCAGTGAGTACCTATACGAATCACTCTCCGTGACCTATCCCGTCGTGACGGACACGATCAGTCTCATTGATACTCTTCGTACCGCCCACCAGAATGTTGAACAAGAACTCACCATCCGAGAATTCAACCCTGACGAAGAATCAGCCACTGCTGCTCCCTATGGAAAGTGTGATTGAAAGCATAAACGGTTCGAGGAATCGTGGCTGTTGAGTCCTATCAGCAACTCTTGCAGGCAGCGGTCGTACTATCATAACGATCGGCAGCTTCTTTCCCGAATACTTGTAAGATATAATCAGAAAGTTTGTTACTCTTTGACGTGCATATTAGAGGGGTATGTCAGAAGAAAATCAGCACATAGGTGCAGTAGCCGAGATCGACCGACGAACGTACATTAAAAGCGGCGCATTCACTCTCGGAACCCTTTCGATCCCTCTCAGCGCTTCCAGAGAAGCCAGTGCGCGTAGCCGAGAGTTACCACACTCGATCTCGATCGTGAGTGACGATGGCCGACGCGCTTTCTATCGCTTTACCATCAGTGAACGCATCGAGGCACGATGGCAGGCTGACCTTTCCAATGCTGACTACCCCGATGGAGTCGAAGGACGAACCGCCTTCGGGTCCGTTGCTGAGAGAGGGGCAGACAATTTCCATTTTGCTGGCGAGATTGCGAACTTCGTCCTCAGTGGACCGGCGACGGTATACATGAATGGCGATGAGATCGACGTAAAGGAGCGCTGGGGGCCATCCCTCCCTCAGTCACTCGTTATCACCAGCGAAAGCGATCAGCGTGCCTCCTACGAATTCGACGTGAGTGGTACCATCGAACCAGGTGCAGTTGCAGACCTCTCGAATGGCACTCACACGGATACAGTCGATGACGGTAGCGCAATCGGCTGGGTTGCAGAGGGTGGTGCGGATAATTACTTCTTCTCAGGCAATCTCACGCATTTCTCGTACACCGGGCCCCTTTCGGTCCGTAAGAATGGCCAACAGGTCGATCCGGATTCGCTCGGCTCACGCGATTCGGTTCCCGTACAGATCGAAACTATCGTGACGAACCTCGAAGTACCGTGGGGGACCGCATTTCACGGAAACACACTCTATCTTACTGAACGCCCTGGACGGATCGTGAGGATCAACTCGGGTGCCCGAGAGGTGGTCGCCGACCTCACTGACGAAACGCGGGCTAAAGGCGAAGGTGGCTTACTTGGGCTTGTATTCCACCCGCGCGACCCAGACACTGCTTACGCTTATCAGACATATACCAACGAGAGCCGACCTGCTAACCGCATTCTCGAGATCGACGTCACGGACGGGTTTGCTCCGAGCGTACTGTTCGACGGAATTCCGGGTGCGAACCGTCACGATGGCGGCCGGCTCGCAACAGATGGTGATACGCTATACGCTACGGTTGGCGACGCGGACGACCCTGCGGCTGCTCAAGACCCGTCGACACTCAACGGATCGGTGCTTCGGCTGACGTTTGACGGCGAACCCCATCCGAATAATCCGTTCGATAATGCAGTATTTTCGTATGGTCATCGTAATCCACAAGGTCTCGCGTTTCACGATGGACGACTCTATAGCACCGAACATGGCCCTGACCACGACGATGAAATCAACATCCTTGAAGCGGGTTTGAACTATGGATGGCCCGATGTTATGGGCACTAGCGGAGGCGAATACGCAGATCCTATCGCCACATACACACCAACCATCGCTCCGGGAAGTCTGACTTTCTACGACGGACCGATTACTCAGTGGCAAAATGAGTTCTTCTTCGGGACGCTCGCTGGCGAACACCTTCATCGCGCGCGAATTCGAGGTAGTACGGTCGTTGATCAAGAGCGATTGTACGTTGATGAATACGATCGACTGCGAACTGTCTTCACAGGACCGGATAATCACCTCTATGTTACGACCAGCAATCGTGATGGACCAGGCACGCCTATCTCAACAGACGATAGACTTCTCCGAATTCGGCCGAAGTGACCTCCAAAAGTGGGGTGGATAGTTCACTCAAAGCTTGGAGATATCGTCTGTTGCTTCTTTTTCTGCGAACAGATAAAAACAATTCTCGCAATGGTAGTCAGCACCAAAGGGTGGGCTCCCCACAACCTGTTTGGACCCACAGTTCGGACATTGCGTATCTTTTTCGCTCATGTGTCTGTTCACATGCAACGCATACTAAATCTACTGGCCCGCACTTTATTTTGGATTCCCGGTCATACACTCATACCTCATTATAGGAACCTGTTTGCGATGAATTCAAACATCCACAGATGGAATTTAGAAGCGTCATGTGGACTGTCGGCTATATCTCGATGGATTTCTGTCCGACTGTATCAATCACCGCTAAGTTGGTCTGTGATTCGATTCATCCACTGATACGCTCCTTTTGCAGCACTCATTGCCAGTCCATCGGACTCGACTGTGTAGTACGTGACGAGGTCTGCTCCGAACTTTGATTTGTACCGGCACAATCGCTCGGTGTTTGCGCCAACAAGATCGTAGCTCGACACCGAATCAATCGGTGGGTCCTCGAGAACGTCTCGGATGATCTTCCAATGAAGCAAACTATTGATGCTCACTCCATCATACGAAGCGCGCGTTCCGCCAAGCCAGTAATAGACAGCGTCGTTCGAAAACAACGTGATGATACCGCCGAGATACTCCCCATCGGGATCGCGTGCGATATAGACTCGCGCTCGCTCGTCGAGTGCGATAATGGAGTCACGGACGTACGGCCAAGTAACCCCGAAATGTTCTGCTTGTTCGGCATACCGAGAAGTGGTTTCGCGGAATACCGTCTCACCACCGGCAACCCCGGTGGCTTCAATATCGAGGTCCGAATCCCTCCCCGAACGGATCTCGCGGCGGAGGCTCTGACTGAACGATGCGAGAAGATCATCCGTAGACCGTTCATTCAATGAAAGTCTGTAGGTAAACGATGGTTCGACCGAGAGATCCGCCCACTGATACGGACGTGGATCGCTGACTTCCGGAGCACAAATCATCCGACACAGCGTTCCGGAGGAATGGGCATTAAGTTCATCGAGAATACCACTCGTGAACTCGCGGTTGACTTTCTCTTGTTTTCGTCGCTTCGGACTGGTTGGCATAAGAATCGGCCCCAACCGTGGCACGCTCATTCCGGGTGGTGGCGATGAAATCACCCGGAGACCACTTGTCTGTCGAATAAATGCCGGACACATTGCTACCAACTGGTCACCACGATAGCCACCGAGAAGGATTAGATCGCCCGTCGCATAGCGGTTGAGCACAGAAAGCGCCTCAGCAGTATGGAATACCTCGAAACCAGTTTCCGGAAGCGCGGCCGTCCAGTCTTCGAAACCCAACCGCTCAATTCTCATGCAAATGGATTCCTGACATACAACAGCCGATCTTAGGACGTGTTGTGATTTCTCTCCGAAACGTCTGGCCGAAACACAATCCAAAATTCATATCATTCAGGGCATTTGGCATGAATCACGGTTCTATGGTACATAGTGAAGTCGAGGACTATTGGCTCTGTAAACGTTTGGGATTTTAGTCTCCCAAGGCCCAATGAATATAGTGCTCTCTTATCGCTGCTTGTGATTCCTCTCCTGCCTACACTTTCGCTCCTACTCGTTTACTAACGCTTCATGAGAAAAACGCCACAAGAATGGATGTAACATAAATAGTGATATAGAACAATCGAATTAATGAAAACAACCAACTCAGCAATCACCACACGCATTTGACATACCCCAAATAATAGTAGAAAACCCTCAGCACATCGAGGATTATAGAAATCTGTCTCTATAATTCACGGACAGAACAGGATTTCACCAAACAACCACAAATAAAGTGGCCGAAAGAATAATAATCCGTTTGAATGTCGCTGTCACATGAGGACTTGATTTGGCAACGCGCTGCCATCCATCACTTGTTCTACATTAGATGTATTGCAAAGCGGCCGAGTCTGGCGACCAACCGCCACATTGATGAGCGCATGCTCTAACTCACAATGGTCAGGTTCCCATGAGAGATTCGACCCTCTTCCGGCGGGGCGCGGTTGCCCTGCTTGTCAGCGTATTGGTGGTAAGTGCCGGCGCATCAACCGCACTCGCTGACGCCGGTACGTCCGATACCGGACCGTCCAACGTTCAATCTGAGCACGCGAATGAGAGCGACATCACAATCAACGGACTCGATCTCGCCTTCAAAGACATCCAAATCACCGGCAATGCTCTCCCCGAGATGAGTATCGACGAGCGCACCTATTCGATTGACGAACGCACCATCGCACTCAACGGAATGACCATGACGATCAACGACACTGAGATCGGGGTCAACGAACTCACCATCACAATTGAGGAGTCGACGCTTTCGATCCAGAACGTCGGCATCGGCAGCGAGTAAAGCCACCGAGAAGCCGCTATCCGACCCACCCGTTACACCAACCACTATCACGAGAGCGAGGGTGGGCAATACTACCATCCGAGCGCGTGGCTTTCACCGAACATAGACACTACGCGCACCACCGAATCCACTACCTTGTTGTAGACCCAACACTTGCTATGCCTGTCTTGTCGCTACCTGACCCGCCGCTCGAAGATGCGCTCGATCTTCTCAACACGGGCTTCGAGTGCGGCGGGATGATCACGCTTGTCGGCGAGTGCGAAGTCGACTACGACGGACGCGCGTCAAGTCATCTCCCGCCCGGTGAGCGATTAGTGATTCTCAAACCCGATGGCACGCTGTTAGTTCACCGTGACGAGCAGCGCAAGCCCGTCAACTGGCAGCCGCCCGGATCGACACACAGCGCTCGCATCGATCGCGATCGCCTCATCGTTGAGAGTGTCCGCTCTTCCCCGCACGAAGAGATTGAAATTGTCTTCGAGACGCTCATGCAGGCTACATTACTGGAGTTAGACGATGCATCGGACCTCGCCCTTGCAGGCAGCGAAGAAGACCTCCGCCAGCGGATTCTCGCTGACCCTGACGTACTCGAAGCTGGTTTCAAAGCGATGGTGACCGAGCGCGAGACTGCCGCCGGAGCAATCGACATCTACGGCCAAGACGCTGATGGCACTCCTACTGCGGTCGAGCTCAAACGCCGCCGGGTGGGTCCCGATGCAGTCGGTCAACTGAATCGCTACGTCGAAGCACTCGAACGCGATCCTCCAAGCCGATCTATCCGAGGAATCTTAGTTGCTCCCTCGGTGACCGATCGGGCCGAGGAACTACTGGCAACCGAAGACTTGGAATTCATCTCTCTCACCACAGAAGAGTCGGGGCTATCCCAAGGACGCAGCTCACCAAATTCCGAGGAGTAACAGTTCCTGAGGCGATTCATTCGAGCCAAGGATTCCAAGCGAGTTCGAGAATCATCGGCTCAGTTCCGGATCGATTAACCTTTCGCAAATGACGAAATTATTATTGAAACTCACCCAACAGTTTTATGACTTTCTGTGACTTCCTATGACATAGAGATGCCGATCAGTCGAGAGGAGTTCGAGCACGATCCGAGCGAGAGTATCCCCTTCGGGCCGGGTACGCAACCCCGAACGGTCCTCCAGTTCCTCCTGGAGCACCCCGAAACAGCCTATACACAGACAGAGCTCGCCGACGCGACCGGGATTCAGCGCGGGAGTCTTGGGAAAGTTCTCTCACGGCTCGAAAATCACGATCTCGTCCGCCACCGTGACCGCTACTGGATCATCGCTGACGATGACCAGCTTGCGTCAGTCTCAGCAGCCAGTACTGGACTCCAGTCGGCCGCCGAGACCTACGATGATGACTGGTACGCGCAAAACCCCGATTGGGCCGATGACTTCGACCCCGAACAGGATGCATGGACGCCCACCGACACTGAGGATGATGGATGATCCCGCCGCGTGGCACGGTCGTCACGGCTACTGATCCGTTCGGGGAGGCACCAATCCGGCCGTTTGTTCTCGTTTCGGATGCGACGACAGGACATCCATTCCCGGACAACGAATCCGTCGGTATCGTCGTGACGACAACTCAGCGAGAGAGGGCCATTCCGATTTCGCCGGCGTTCGATGAAGGTGGGTTGCCGCGTGAGAGTTTCGTGTCACCGTGGAACCCCGTTACGCTCAAAGAAGAGATGCTACGCGACGAATTCGGCCGCATCACCACCGAAACGGTCGATGAGATTGCGAACGAAGCCGCACAATACATCCAGACCGACGAATGACCGACGACATCTTTCTCCCTGACAGCGTGGGGGATCGCCTGTGCGACCAGCAGCAGGCGATCGAGGCGTGCGAGCACGCGCTTGACGCGCTCGACGGCGGCGACCTCTCGCGCGCCCACGCGCTGCTCGATAAAGCGCGTGCAGCCGTTGAGCGCGCCCAGCACGACGCCACACCGACACAGGAATAGCGCGAGACCGCCTACGATTGCTACGAGTGATGCGGACTGTTCACGGGAGTTCTTCGACGGCAGCCATCAGCTCGTCTTCAGCCGTCCATACGAACAGTCGCCCCTCCCGGTCGAGGAGGTCAAAGCCATCGAGTTGGAGCGCGCTGTACGGCTCGCTACCATCAAACTCGTCATCGAGCGTCGATTGGTCATACTCACGCTTGAGGACGTGCGCTCGTTCGAAGTAGGGCTGATGGAGAAAGAACATCCCTTGCTCGACAAGGAATCCACTGCGGTTGTGTTCGGCAACGCCAACGAGATATGTCGCGTAGTCAGCGAGAATGCGAAACTTCACCAGCGTATTCGACCACTCACCGCGAATGTCCACCATCAGGAACGCATACACGTCGGAGCGACGGTTCAATCGGTCTTTGACGAGTTGGAGCCGATGGATTTCTGGCGTGCCGTAGCTTCCGAGCACGAAATATGAACTCTCGTACTCGAACAGCGGCGTCAGTTCGGCAACCGCGTCGAGTGCTTGTTCGTATTCGCGCGGCGAGAGCGTATCGAGGTGGGCATACTCAGCAGCGCGGTCGGCGATATCCTCAACATCCGGCTCCGAATGGTCGTCCATACGCTGGTTACGAAGCAACCAGTATTATATCTTGCTCACCAAATCAGCCGCCAGTTCTGCAACCAAATTGGTCGAGGTAAACTATTAGTACCGGCAGGACGAACAACTACTCATGAGCGAGACAGCATCGACGGACGGCTTCGAGGGCGAGCAAGAGCGCGAGCGGTTGCACGTCGCAACACAGGACACGCGGTTCGTCCTCCTTCAGAACATTCTCGGCCACCCGTCACAGCTCCCCTCGATGAAAGAACTCGCCTACGTCAATCCAAGCAAGAGTGAGGGAACGATTTACCAACATCTCGAACGGCTGGTTGAGGCGGGTATCGTCGAGACATACATGCTCCCATCGGACCGACGCAAACGCGACCTTCCGTATAAGTTCTATGGACTGAGCGATGAGGGACAGGCGTTTCTCGATCGCCATGGCCTGTTGCGCGCCGAGGAGACGTTACGCGCGGTGTACGAGCGCGTCGAGAAAAATGAACAGATCAAACGCTTCGAGCGTGCGCCGCGGCCACAATAGAGGACAAGAGACAAATGAGCGACGACGTTCACCGGCCCGACAACACAGAGGACCGTTTGGATCCTCACGACCACCAGCAAGCGGTCGAAGCCTGCGAGTACGCGATTGACGCGCTCCACGGTAGCGACCTCTCGCGCGCCCACGCGCTGCTCGATGAGGCACGAGCGGCCGTCGAGCGTGCCCAGCACGATGACAACGAGCAAGCCTACCGCGAAACTGCCTACGACTGCTACGATTGATGGCTTCAGAGTGGCCGCCAGCGCCGCCCGAAGGCTACCGGAAGCACGACCCCGAATACGAACAGTCATGGTTCGTCACGGCTATCCTGTTTTGCTGGCTTATCGGCGTATTCGTTGGTGTTCTCACCTTCGTTAGTGCCGTACATGGTCCTGATACCGTTGTTCGCATCGTCCGAGTGATTTTGCAGCCCGACACCGCCAGCGAGTGGGCAAGCTATATCGGATGGGTAGTCGGCACATTCGCCGTTCTGCTTGTCGGTCACGAGGTGCTGCATGCATTCGCCGGACGCTGGTTCGGCCTACGAACGGCGTTCCAATTCGAGTACCACCACCCGCTGAGTTGGTCGCCGGAGATCGTCACGTATGGTGGATTTCAGTCGCGTAGTCAATTGCTCGCGATAGCGCTTGCACCCCTCATCATCCTGACGCCCGTGAGCATCGTCGCGCTCGTCTGGAGCCAACATCTCTGGATAATCGCCTCAGCAGCGGTTCTCGCACTCGGCAATTCCGCAGGTGCGGTGGGCGATCTCGCGTCCGTATGGACGTTCTGGGATTTGCCGGATGGCGAACTCATCTATCACGATAGCGAGGGCCGACGACAGTATTACACGCCAATGAACGAAGAGAAGTGATGCTTTGAGAAACGTCAGCGAGAGCTGTAGTGATTATCGGAGCATCCCATAGTTTTGCGTGAATCGTTTCTAGCAGCTGGGAGATCCACCGTGCGAGATACAGGGCGCGTATCTTGCATATCGTCAGCACTCATTCTTATCCCGCCAGCCCTCCGGCCCCGCAGGGGTCGTGAGGGTCCCCGCGGTGCGGCGTAGTACCTTGGGAAAAATACATCAACTGGCGAGATCGATAGTAGATATCTAATGTCTCTCCGCAATTCGACTCTCCGCTACTTTCTAATAATCGCTATACCCTCCACTCTTGGATCGGTTATCATCTCTCAGTTCCCAACGCTATCTGTCGGTGCAACATCCGTACAGACGAGTTTGATAGTGGCATTAGTCGCAGGAATCCTCCTCATATCAACCGCGATCTCAGCTTATTGGTCTGGCAAGCAGCGAGTAGGTCTGCTATTTGGGATGTTTGCAGCCGGCATACTACTATCCCAGATTCAATATTCAATACTTCCAACGCTCGGGGCTCTCACTTTGTTAGCTTGCGCTGGGATTGGGCTGGAAATAGACAAGCGTCTCCTAAGTATGGTCTCTCAACAGTAATCGAATCTATACCTGCAAATAGACACTTGCCTGCTGACAAGGTGGTGTTCTGGCCCTATTCGACCTGCTTGAATCTTCTCCGTATGAAACCGATTGTTATTCCGGTGCCACCAACGAAAAACGCCAATCCGATTGCTAGTGCTGCTGTGGCTAGCTCTGTTTCGGGCTGGCGGACAAGCATGATCCCGGCTCCGAGGATGGCTCCACCGGCAACCATGATGTAAAACCGATATCAAGCCGCACCTTCTGGGCCACCAATCCATAGCTGTCCGCCTAAGATCGCTCCAGTACCAATGCATACGAGCTGAAGTCAGGCAGGTAGTTTGATCATGCATGGCTGGGCTCGAAACCAATACCGAGATATGATTTCACCGAGACTGTGTATGACGAATCAACCCGGCCGACCTCTGGTTCGTCGAAGGGAGATGCTTCAGGGGCAATCTCGATGCACGCACGGATTGTATTTCATCGAACAGATGAACGGTGTGTGGCGAATAGGGGATAGCATGAATCTGACAGCTTCACAAGTGCTTTCCCAACTGGCGACCCTCGTCGACGAGTATCTGTTGGGATGGGTACTCGCTTCTGTCGCAGTTGGTCTTCTTGCTCCATCGCTTGCTGTCCTCACGGTGTTTTCAACGCCCATCCTTGCGGTAATGATCGGAAGTATTTCACTCACGCTCACAGTCGAGCAGTTCCGAGCGATACGCGGGCGTGCACTTGGTACAATCATACTCGTTCAAGCGAGTATGCCGTTCATCGCCTTTGGGCTCGCTCAACTACTCGAAGTATCACCCGCGCTGACTGCAGGATTCGTTATTCTCGGTGCAGTCACACCGGAACTCGTCACACCAGTGATGACGAAACTGAGTGACGGAGATACTGCTCTCTCGGCGACGGCACTCGTTATGATCGGTCTGGGAACCGTCGGATTCATTCCACTAGTCGTCGCTGTTCTGCTTGCGGGCACAGTACGCGTGGATCAGTGGGCGATCGTGACGGAACTCGCATTCGCGGTGGTACTGCCGATGGTGATTGCGATCGGCATCCGGTGGCGGTGGCCGACCCGTGTCAGTCACTACGAGGAGTGGTATCCATCGGTGTCGGCACTCATGGTGATTCTGATTATCGGGATTGTGACCGCGGCGAATGCATCGTTGATTCGGACTGCTGGTCCGGTGCTCTTCGTTGTCGGCCTCGGTGCGGTTGCACTCAACGGGTATGGATACGCTGCTGGATGGCTTGTCGGTCGTCGGTTTCCACGAGAGGAGCGAATTGCAGCCACGCTCTCGGTCGGCATGCGTGATTTCGCAGTCGCCGCAGCCCTCCTTGTGGCGGCTGGCTTCCCAGCTGCTGCAACCCTCCCAGCGATTTTGTTCGGGATCGTTGAGATGACATCGAGCGCTGGGTTAGCGCGGATCTTCTCAGGCGGGTCGTAGACTATTCGAAGTCCCGATCAGAGCGCTACCAGCACCAATTTCAATCGAGTTTTAGTCGCGAGAGGCGCATCGCGTTAACTCCTCACGCCCAGACTCAAAGACGAATGCTATTGCGTTATGTTGAGGTCGCTATCGGGTCATGCTCCGGTTGGAGGAACATCACGTTGACTCGCCCAACGGCGTCGAAATCGCGGAGCTGATAGACGAGTTCTCGAATCCGCATCGCTGATCCCTGGCAGAAGATCGTTTCGAGACACCATTCGCCGTGGTGCATATGGTGGGTTGTCCAGATGATTGACTCGAACTCGTGCTGGACTGTATGTAACTCGCCGATGACAAGCGTGTGTTCGTAATCGAAGGCGAGTGCAGCGACAGCAGGTCCCTCTATACCTTCAAGGCTCGTATGGCGCTCGATGTACTCCTGAATTGCCTCGCGCACGGCACGAGAACGTGATTCCAGCTCTTCGTTCTCCCACGTTTCGTCGAACTCATCGAGAACCTCCTGTGGAACATTGAGACTCGTTCGCATCGAAAGTGGGTTGGACCGTGCCAACTATGAACTTCATTATTACGTATCCATCGAATCGGCCATAACAACCCCTATCAATCGATGTTCCAGTAGCATCCGTATGGCAAATGGGGTGGTAGGACTCGCAGTTGGTGCAAGCGCTCTCGGTCTCCTGCATGGACTCGCACCGGGCCACGGATGGGCAATCGCCGCGAGTTACGCGCTCGACAAACCGAACAAGTGGTTCTACGGTGCCGCATCGAGCCTCATCCTCGGGGTTGGTCACCTCATCAGCAGTATTGCGATGGTGGTCGTGTACTTCTTCGCGCTCTCGTATTTCGATCTGACGCAGATTGGGTGGATGAACTACGTGGCAGGTGGGCTGTTGATCGCACTCGGAATCTGGCAGTATTTCAACGATCACAACCATACTACTGAGGAACACGACAACGATCACGACGAGGACGCTCACGACAACGATCACGGCCATTCTCACGACCACAGTCATACACATACCAATAACGAAAACACTGGTATGTTTGCTCGACTCCGGCAGGCTATTCCGTTCGTGGGTGGCCCCGACCATTCACACTCGCACGGTCCTTCCGAGGAGGATGCGGATCAAGGATTGTACGGGATGGCTGCACTCGCATTCGCGCTCGGGTTTGCCCACAACGAGGAGTTCGATATCATCGCGATCTGTACGGGATCGGCGTACTGCCTCGAACTCATGGCCCTCTACGCGATATCGGTCATCATCTCGCTCGTTGGGATCACGCTCGTGCTCGTAGCTGGCTACGAGCGCTACGAAGATCAACTCGAACGATATACCGAATACCTGCCGACGGTCACGGCAGTGATCCTCGTCGGGATGGGGATTGGGTTCATCGCGGGTATATTCTAACCCCAAGTCAATCGATCGGAACCGAAGTAAGAACCGTGCGGGTGCCTAAGAGTGATTTATACGAAGTGCTTTCGGGTGGCCCGTGTTTCCTGTCGGCGACTATTCCGAAGATCGAGGCCCGGAGACAACTTCGCAGATCGTGTTATAATAGATATTTTGCCATCCACGATCATTCGACAAACGGTGCGTACAGAGGTTGAACGTATCACTGGCAGCGTAGCGGCAGACGGTCGGAATGCTTTCGGTGATTCGTCAACAACCAGAAATATGGCGACAACCGTTGAGACTCCGGAAACAGACGAGACGTGTGCATACTGTGGTTCGCGTATCTTCGACCACGACCCCATCTGTGTACGCGACTGCACCGCCGATTGTGGCTCACCTCTCTACTTCTGTAACTACGCGTGCCTATCGGCGTATATCACCGAGAACGAGCTGACCTACGGCGACGCCTGCGAGTGGTCGCCCGAGTAGCACTCGTTTCCTCTAGGTCTCCTCCGTTGAGAAATCCGCAGAACGATCTCCTGGCCGATTCGCTATATCTTGCTCTGAAATCGATTTCGTGAGAATTGTTCGATGACACCTTCGGTCTGTTTCTCCTTCGTCGTCTGGCTCCTTATTGGAGCTCGCTTATTGTATGTAGCTATTCTTCTTGGATATTTGGTGGGTCGACATGGATCATCGAGCCTTCCTGATTTCTTCGTTCTCGGTCGTATACTTCCTTAAACCGACGAACTTAGCAGCGTATCAAGATCGCCGTCTTCACTCAATTCAGTCAATGCACGGTTCACCAGTTCCCGTACGATGAATTCTTCGTAGTGCTGGGTTTCGCAGTACTCACAGGGCTTCATCTCGCTCGCGGCGGCTTCGATCTCCTCGCCGTGGGCAGCGTACAGTTGTTCGATCAGCTCGGCCATCCCTTCCCGGGCCGTTCCCCCGGCGTCGTCGAGGGTCGTTTCGGCGCTTTCGGAGAGTTCGTAAGAGAACACTCGGGTGTTCGATTTGTAGAATTTCTGTGTTCCCCCGCCAGCCTCTTCGAGCCGCGACAGCTCGACCATCCCGGCCTCTTTGAGCACGTTCACGTGGTGACGGACGGTCGTTTCTGCCTTCTCCTCGCCACGTCGTTCGAGTTCTGTGTTGATCGCTTCGATGGTCATCTCCTCGTCGGCGAGCATGTCAAGAATCTTCGCGCGGACATCGTTTTCGAGCGCCTTTGCTTTCGCCGGATCGGTCGTGATGACGTCCGTAATCGGCACCTCGGCTTCGAGAAGACTCATTATGCGTCGCTACGCCCGCAGCCGAATTAAGACTGGCGGTGGAAAATTTGTACTGCTGCGATATACCCTATACCGTTATTACTATAGTCATAATGGCTAAATGGCTTCCCACCCAATCCCTCGTGAGATGGCCACGAAACAGGTGCAGTACAACATCGGTGGCATGAGCTGTTCGTTCTGCGCCGAGACGATCAACAAGGCCTACGGGCGAACCGAGGGCGTCGGGGATGTCGATGTGAGCCTCGCTCACGAGGAGCTTCTCGTCCAGTACGACGACACGGTACTCTCGGAAGCCACGGTGAAAGACGTGGTTCGTGATCTGGGATACACCATCCGGGACTCGGACAAGCAGAAACGCTTCGAACAACAGCAGGCGGAACTCGAAGCAGGCAAACGTAACCTCCTGATCAGCGGTGTCGCATCGCTGATCGCGCTCGCACTGATGGGTGTCATGGTCGCAACGAACGGCTGGAATCTCTTCGCTGAGACCGAGTCCCCGATCCAGTGGACGATCCAACTCGGCCTCGCACTCGTGACGATGTTCGGGCCGGGCCGCTACATCCAGTCCAAGGCGTACAATAGCCTCAAGAGAGGAATCTTCAACCAGCACGTCCTCTTGGAGGCGGGTGCGTTCGCTGGTCTATTCGGCGGGTTCCTCGGCATTTTCGTCTTCACCGGCTCGGGCTTCCCAGTGGTGCATTTCTTCGTGGTGGCGACGTTCATCACCACCTATCACATCCTCTCGGAGTACACCAGTCTCATCGTCCGGACGCGCGCCTCGCGGGCGGTCAACGACCTCATGGACCTCCAACCCGACACCGCACGCCGAGTCGACGAGAACGGCGACATCGAGGAGGTCGAAGTCGGCGAGCTCGCGGTTGGTGATCGCGTCAGAGTGAAGCCCGGCGAGAGCGTCCCCATCGACGGCGAAGTTGTCGATGGCGAGAGTGTCGTCGATGAGTCGGTAGCGACCGGCGAGTCCGCACCGGTCGACAAACAGCCCGGCGACGAGGTCATCGGCGGCAGCGTCAACGAGACTGGCACTCTGCTCGTCGAAGTGACCGCGACCGGTGACGACGCGTTCCTCAATCAGGTGGCCCGCCAGATCGAGGAGGCCCGCGCGATGAAACCGGGGATCGTCCAGCTTGCCGACCGAATCCTGAAATACTTCGTCCCTGGTGTGCTCACCATCTCGATCGCGTCGTTTCTCTTTTGGACGGTTGCTCCGACCGTCCTCCCCGGGACGGTCCTCGGGACGGGGCCGCAGTTCGAGACCGCCGCGTTCGCTGCGCTGGCGGTGCTCGTCTTGGGCTACCCCTGTGCACTCGGAATGGCGACGCCGTTGGCACTCATTCGGGGTGGAGGCGAGGCCGCCAAACGCGGCATCCTGATGCGTAGCGGCGACGCCTTCCAAGTTTTCCAGGATGTCGATCACATAGTGCTCGATAAGACCGGCACCATCACTGAGGGCGAACCGACTGTCGATACAGTTGTCGGCATCGACTGTGAGGCGATCGACGCAAGTCGCTCCTCATCTGACGGATCGTCCGACGGTGATCACGCAGAAATCGATGTCCTCCGGACGGCCGCAAGCGCAGAGGCATTCTCGGAACACCCGCTCGCGGAGGCCATTCTCGACTACGCCGACGCCCACGACGTCGACTTCTCAGACCCGGAGGAATTTGATTCGGTGACGGGCAAGGGGGTGACGGCGACCATAGACGGCGAGAATGTCCTCGTGGGCAAGCCTGGCTGGCTCGAAACCGAGGGCATCGATCTCTCCGTGGCCGACGAAGCGATCGACCGTCTCCAGAGAAAGGGACTGACCACAATCGGTGTCATCGTTGAGAACGATCTCCTCGGGCTTGTCGGGATCGGTGACGAAACCAAGACCGACGCAACCGAGACAGTCGGCCGCATGAAGGAGAAGGGCGTGACGCCGATACTGATCACGGGCGACAACGAGCAGACCGCCCACGCAGTTGCCGACGAGGTAGGGATCGAGCGCGTGATGGCTGGAGTCCTCCCGAACGACAAGCGCGAGGAGGTCGAGACGATCCAGGATCAGGGCCACCGCGTGGCGATGGTGGGTGACGGCATCAACGACGCGCCCGCGCTGACGCAAGCAGATATCGGGATCGCCATCGGTGCAGGGACGGATATCGCCATCGAGAGCGCCGATATCGTGTTGATGGGCGATCGCCTCGGTGGCGTGATGGATGCCTACGAGATCGGCGAGACGAGCTACACGAAGACCAAGCAGAACCTGATCGCCGCCTTCTCATTCAACGGCATCGGGGTGACGGCTGCAACGACCGGACTCGTCCACCCGGTGTTTGCGATGATCGCGATGGTACTATCAGTATCGGCAGTGCTGGCCAACAGCTTCGCCGGCCAACTCCTCTCGGGCGAGAGCATCAAGACTGATTTCAGTATCGAGAGGCAGCAACCGGGCAAGGGTTCTGCGGGCCACGACGGTGAGGAACCGCCCGGTCGTGGCACCGAGACGTCCGACACCAGCGTCTAACCCATCCATCTGCTACTAGACCAGCTGGATGGGTAGTAAGCTCATGAAGAGAGATACGCTTAGATCGACGACCGGCGATTCGGCACCGATGATCAGTCACTGGCTCCTTATGCAGGAAGATCGAACCCAGCGTCGTAAATCGCGGTGGCGAGTGTTTCTTCATCGGTGTCGTCGCTAACGACGACTTCAACTTCATCGGTTTCGTGATCGGCATCAGCGCGACGGACACCCTCAATGTTCGTCAAGGCCTTCGTCACAGTTTGCTCACAGCCAGTACAATTCATGTCCTCAACGGTGATCGTTTGGCGTTCCATGGTGAACCCAGATAGGGTCGATCGCAGTATAATCCTTACGACGAAATTCATAGCGATGTCATAAATTTAGTCTATCTACATTCACTCTCTGTCGTGAGTGCGGAACTCATGATGCTGTCTTCTTCATTGACCAATGACGACGCCGCGGGTAGTTCGGAAAACAGAAGTTTTCGAGGGCGACCAGAAAACCCCCATTCATTATATACTGTTCGGCGATGTCGTTAGGGTGTCCGAATGTACCTATGAATATCGCCGCCTACGTCCGCGTCTCGACTGACGATCAGAACGAGAATCGCCAGATGCGTGCGATCCGCCAGACTACAGCGAGGAGGACAACCAAATCGAGTGGTTCTGCGATCTCGGCGAGAGCGGAGCCTCTGCCTCACCTGAACTCGGCTAGGCCAATTTATCATGCATAGCTCCCGGCGAAAAATAGGCTGTCGATATAAGTTTCATTTTCAAAAGGTGACGAACCCTATCTATCCGGATTCAGAGATCAGCAACAATCGCTGCTGGTCTCGCAGACCTCGCCGTACTCGACACCAGTCGTGTTACTGATCTCTTCATTGCACTGTTCCAGTAGCGGTTCGAATTCGGATTCCGTCGATTCGGCTTGCGTGTCGGCAAGTGCCTCACCGAGGCTTTCGGCGGCAGCCAAAACGTCGCTCTCGGTGGTGCTCAACAGCAGCCACCTCCGGTAGACTGAGCGAATTCCTGCCCGATCCGATCGCTGATTATATCGTTGGTCTCCTGTAACAGTTCGGTGAGCTCCTCCTGGGCAGCTTGCTGCCGTTGGATGGTCTCGTTGTCGGCTATCTCGGTCTGAAGCTCTTTGAGTTCGCTCATCACCGACTGGTCGAACTCTCCATCTTGCATCCGTTGCTGTTTTTGCTCGAACTCCTGAAGCAACGCCGACGCCTCCGGATCGTTTTTGAGTGCCTCGCTGGCCTCACTGAACTGTTGATAGGTCTCGGTGTCGGTGAGCGTCTCGATGAACGTCCGGAGTTCGGCTTCGACAGCTGCCCCGTCTGATTGGACTTCGCTCATGAGATTATCACCTCCTCGTGTTTCTTCGGGAGTTCTGAGAGTCCAGTAAGCTCCTCACCGAACGCGCTCAGTTCACCCGATCCGACTGGCTCGTCCCGACGCAACGGCGCAAGCATCATCGGCGTTTCGAAGCGTTCCTTGATTTCGCCGAGGTATTTCTCCTGTTGGGCCCGTCGATTCGCGAAGAAGGCGTTGTCGCCGTACTCCTCGGGAAGCAGGTAGTTCGCAACGACGAAGGCCGTCTCGATACCGACCTGCTCTTTGAGGTCCTCAGCAGCGCGATAGGCCTCCATCATCGGGGTGAATTCAGGGGACATGACGAAGGCAAAGGAACTCTTCGTCGGGTCTTGCATCGTCTCGATGACTTCGTCGTACTGATCTCCTTTCGAAGGAGCGGCTCCCTTCGTCAGCGATCCCAAATCCATGAAGCCCTTCCAGTCCGAGGGCAGTTCCAGCAAGCGGAGCGTATGACCAGTCGGGGCAGTGTCAAAGACGACGATGTCGTAGCCGTCTTCCTGGAAGTAGCTCACGAACTTTTCAAGGGCCGCCATCTCCTCGGCACACGGAGATTCTAGTTCTTCCTCAACGTTGGAGATAGCGGCCTCGACGTCCAACTGGGTGTCCTCCTTGTTCTCGTACATCTCATGGACGTGATCGAGTACCTGCGTGCGGTACTCTTCGAGGGCTTTCTCCTGGTCGATACGGGCCGCATCGAGGTTTTCCCGATTCACCGATGTGGGATCGTGACCGACTGGCTCACCGAAGATGTCTTCGAGATGTGCAGCCGGATCGGTCGTGACGACGAGCGTCTCGTAGCCGGCTTCCGCGAGTTTCGTTGCCGACGTCGCGGCGACGGTGCTTTTGCCGACGCCGCCCTTTCCCGTGAAAAACAGATATCGGGTGCCCTCGTCGGGCTGGAGTTGTTCGGCGACCGATTCGGGGTCCGCCAGCGCATCGATATCGACCGACTGATCGGGGTCGACGTTGGTCGCCGTGCCGACATCGATGGTCGCCTCGTCACCGTCGTAGATAACGCCGCTGACATCCGAGAGGAGATCGGGACCGGCGATCTCGCCGGGCTGGAGCGGATACGTTGCTATCGCGTCGGTGTCAAACTCGGTTCGAGCTCGCTCGATGACTGCTTGTTCGTCCTCGCGTTTCCCCTCGAAGAAGGGGTCCTCACAGACTGATTCGGGGAGGTAGCCGTTGATTATCAACAGCTGTGACTCGATACCGAGTTCGCCTAGATCGGCGGCGCTACGCTCGATTTCGTTGAGCGAGGAGTCCTCGGGTTCACCAACGAAGGTAAAGGAGGTCCGCTCGTCGTCTTGGAGCGTGTCGATGGCGCGCTCGTACTGGGCCTTTTTGTCCTCCATCGAGGCGGCAGGGCCGATACAGGTTGAGCCACCCTTTTCGAGTTCGGCGTTCCAGTCCGAGGGGAGTTCCATCAGCCGGATGGTGTGGCCGGTCGGGGCAGTGTCGAAGACGACAACATCATACTCCGGGCTGTCCATGAAATCAACGAAGTTGTCGAAGGCAGCGATCTCCTCGACACACGGACTGTTGAGTTGCTCCTCGACGGTCTCCAGTTGCTCGTCGTCGAGTAGTTCGCGCATCGGTTCGATTGTCTCTTGGCGGTACTGCTCGGCCGCCGTGTCGGGGTCGATCTCGATGGCGGAAAGGTTCTCGATGCCATCGATGCCGGTCACGCTGTGGCCGATCTCTTGCTCAAAGATATCCGAGAGGTTCGGTGCCGGGTCCGTCGTCACCAGCAGCGTATTGTAGTCGTTGTCGGCAAGCCACGTCGCCGTGGCACAGCTGACGGTACTCTTGCCGACACCACCTTTGCCGCTGAAGAAAACGAACTCGGTGTCCTCACTGTTTGGTTCGACGATTTCTCTGGCTGTAGTCGTTGTGCTCATTACTTAAGCCCCGAGGCGGCGTTCTGTGCAGTACCCAGTTCGGCTGCGAGTTCGTCGTAGGAAGGATACTCCGACTTGGTGACGATGTCGCCGTCAACGACGACGATCGGCAGAATCGAAGGCCCATTCTCCTGAACCAAGTCGTAGATACGCTGGGTCTCGAGGAACTGGTCGATATTGTGTTGCATGTTCGCGCGTGTTACGTCGACGTCGAACTCGTCTTCGAGTTGATCGAGGGCAGCGCTGACCTCGACAAGTTCGTCGTCCGGGTCCGGTCCACAGACGCCAGTGGAACAACACATCGCTTCTTCATACAGTGTGAGTTCAGTCATTCGTGGATTAGTAATCTCCGTTCAATCGAATAGGCGGTACGTCGGGTGCGTTTTGTGGCTATCTCGATTTCCATCGTTGGCTTCAGTTGAACAAGCTCTCATGTGTACATGAATCCTTTGGCCGGGAGTCGCAGGAGTCGAAAAACGAATGCATCAGTCGTTGACGACTCGCCGTCGGCGAACGTGATTGTTCGATAACAGCAGGCCAGCGCTGGCGAAAACAAGCAATCTCTCATCTCGTCGCTTCAGATTCGGCGAACGAGTCCGGGAGAAGTAACTGTGACCGAACGGATTCGTTAGATCGAGCGGCACCGTCGAATGGTCGTACTAGAGTTCATGAACCAAGTTCATATGAGAGATTCCCGAATCGTTGGTGTATCACGGAAGGGATGTCCCGCGGACAGCTACGCAACGCTCAATTCACCAAGTGCTCAAACATCATCGATGTTATCAGCTGGGTGGTTACAACGATACCACTCCGACGAACGCGGAGGTGTGATGATACGGGGTAACCAAACGGCTGGCCGAATTCGAGGATTTGGATGCGGCCGCGGGCGGGCTTGTTCTCGATGAAGACATCAGGAAATTGCTATAATATGCCAACGAAACGGGGTATGAGATCGTTCGTATACTTCACGTCGCTCTGAGACCGGTTAGCTCGATTTGTGATGTGTAGACATCATAAAAATCCAAGTTGGTGGGAGCAAGCACATTCTTCACAGATGATAGTTCATCTCTTAGATTTCAGACGGGAGAGCGGGCTTTCATGAGATAGGAAAGAATCCCGAGACCGACCGCAAAAGCTGCTTCTTGCATGAGCGTTGGAATGAGTTCGTTCCCGCTGTAGAGGCCGAGCCCGATCTACGCCACGAACTAGCCGACGATGAAAGCAACTATCCAGCGGACAGCAGCAGGGTCCAAGCCGGGAGTGTGAAAGCGCTCTCACGAGAAGTCGTCAGCCATCTCAGTTCGCGGTGGCACTCAGTTGTGAGTCGTCGCTGAGTTCATCGAACAGATCCACCACACGCTGGTGAATGTCGTCTCGAATCGAACGTACCGTGTCGATATCCTCTCCATGAGGATCGGGAAGATTCCAATCGCGGATATCAACCGTTGCATCCTCCTCGTCGACATCAAGCGTTGAACAGCCCATCGTCGCCACGTACTCACACGAGCGGAGTTCCTCGTTTGTGATTTCGCTGGGCGTCCGCTCCGAGAGATCGAACCCCTCCTCGCGCATGATCTCGATGACTTCCTCGTGAACGTGGTCCGCCGGGTGGGTCCCGCCAGTAAGGATCTCGACGGTGTCGTCGAGGCCTCGGCGTTCACGTTCGTACTCGGCGAATGCGGTCGCCATCTGCGAGCGGCCAGCGTTCTGGACGCATATGAACGCGAGTCGAATCGGGTCAGCTGTATCAGTAGTGGTGGACATTGGTTTTGGTTCGTGCGGGAATTAGTCGTCAGTTGTCGGCTCTGAAGCGGATGTGTCGAGGCTACCAGTCCCAGTCCCACTCCAGTCGAGTTTGCGCTGGAAATAGAGTGCAACGTTGACCAGCGCGAGGAGCACGGGGACTTCGATGAGTGGGCCGACGACGGTCGTGAAGGCGACGCCGGAGCCGACGCCGAACACGGCGACCGCGACCGCGATGGCCAGTTCGAAATTGTTCGAGGCCGCGGTGAAGCCGATCGCGGTCGTCGTCGAGTAATCCGCGCCGATGCCCTTCCCCATGCCGAAGCTCACGAAGAACATCACCACGAAGTAGATCGTCAGCGGCACCGCAATTAGCAGGACATCAGCGGGTGCAGCCACAATGTTCTCGCCCTGCGTGGCGAACATCACGACCACGGTGAACAGCAGCGCGACCAGCGTCAGAGGGTCGATCTTCGGGACGAACTCATCGTCGTACCACTCCTCGCTCTTGACGCGCGTACCGACGTAGCGAGTCAGAAAGCCGCCGACGAAGGGGATGCCGAGGAAGACCACGATCGCCTGGAACACCTGCATCGGGGTGATGTCGAAGGTCGTGATGCCGGCGACGAGCGAGTCCATGCCCAAAAGCGGGGGCAGGAACAACCCGAAGAACCAGACATACACGCCGTAGGTGACGATCTGGAAGAGGCTGTTGAACGCCACCAGCCCGGTGACGTATTCGGGCGAGCCTTCGGCGAGTTCGTTCCAGACGAGCACCATCGCGATACAGCGCGCCATCCCGATGAAGACGAGCCCGAGGAAGAACTCGGGACGGGCCGGCAGACCAGGGACGAGCCCGCTGAAGAAGACGACCGCGAGCCCGAACATCAGCGTCGGCCCGATGAGCCAGTTCTGGATAAGGCTCAGCCCGAGCACACGCCAATTGCTGAACACCGTCCGGAGCTGTGAGTAGTCCGCCTTCGCCAGCGGCGGGTACATCATCAATATGAGGCCGATCTCCACGAGGTGGAGGTCCTGGATCGGTTCGGTTACCGAGGGTGCGAGATAGCCGAGCCCGACGCCAATGGCCATCGCGCCGAAGATCCAGACGGTGAGATACTTATCGAGGAAATCCATCGAGCGCGGATCGCCGCAGCTCTCGCACTCGCAGTCCGGGCCGTGTTCGTGGTCGACGCTACTCATCGCCCACGCTCCCGTCGAGGACCGTCACGAGGGTGATGGCACGGTTGGTAGCTTGGTATTTCTTCCACCGTCCGTCCTTACGCCCGGTCACGAGTCCCGCGTCGACGAGCGCCGAGAGCGCGTGACTCAGCCCGCTCTCGCTCACGTCGACGACGGCTTGGAGTTCACAGACACAGAGTTCCTCCCCAGCGGCCACGAGTACACGAGCGAGCGTGTAGCGCGTCTCATTGGCGAGCGCGGCAAGCACGTCGAGTTCGGCGTCGACCTGTGCCGGTCCAAGCGCTCTTTCAAGCGTGCTGAGTTCGTCGAGCCGCCGTTCGACATCCTCATCTCGACATTCTCCGAGTTCGTCTTCGAGATATCGCTGGAGTCGTTCGGTCGCTTCTGCCATGGAACGTTAATTGACTACTGTCTCAATTAACCGTTTCGGTGCTAATGCGGATTGTCCCATTTTGAACATCTTGTACCTCACATCATGCGTTCGGGTATGGAGCAAAGACTTTTTGCTTGAACGAACACTAAACCAGATCGTGCAATCAGAGCAAGTCAACAAATCGGTTCCTGGTCGAGCGAGCGAAGCCAGCCGAAGGCAGCGCGCTGGGACGGAGTTCATTGGCGGCTACGGAAAGAAAACCGGTGACTCGGACCTCCGTTTCATCGAAGGGCAACTTCCCGAGCAAGATGGCCGGGTCGAAAGCGACGGATCGCCGGCCCAGCAGCTCGAACTTGCCTTACAGAATCTCGAAGCCAAGTTGAATCAGCGCGGGCAGGGGATGGATGACGTGTTTCAGCTAACGCTGTATCTCACCGACATGGATGCCTACGAATCGGTCAACGAGACCTACGAGAGATACTTCGAGGACACATATCCAGCGCGCACGACCGTCGGAGCCTGCGAACTACTCGGTGGTGCCGCAGTCACCGTTGACGCAGTCGCCGCTCTCGAATAGCACCGAACAGACTGCTACGGATACAAAGCCGGTTCCGGGCGCTCGAATCGGGACCATCAGGACGGCGAAATCGGTGTTGTCACGGGATTATTGGAAGTGAAGATGGATGACTGGCCAGCAAGATAGCTCAGACGATAAAGATATTGAACACGACACCAACGACGACACCGATTGCGACGACAGTGGTAGCGTAAACGATCAACAGCCGGCGCTTGAACAGTTTGCTCAGGAGAATCACATTGGGGATGCTGACACCAGCTCCGCCAACGACGAACGCGAGAACGGTTCCGATAGCGATTCCCTGTTCGCTGAGGGAAGCGGCGATGGGCAACATTCCACTGAGGCTGACGTAGACTGGCGCACCAGCGAGCGCAGCCAGCGGCACGGCGAGCGGGTTCTCAGGCCCGAGAACGGTCTGGAGCACGTCAACTGGAACGACGCCATGAATCAGTGCCCCAATCACCATTCCCAGGATCAGATATGGAAGGGTATCGACGAAGAACGACCATGCATCACGCGCGGCGCTCTCAATGTGCTGTCTGTGGGTCTGTTCTGTCCGCGTTGTCCCTCCTGCACAGCAATCGACCGTCCCGCCGTCCGTTGCGACGGCTTGATCGGTCTCGTCAGTAATGCGGACTTCTTTGACCTGTTCGGCCAATCCCAGCCGCCCGATCACGAGTCCACCGACGACCGCCGCAACAAACGTCATGACGATGTACCAGACCGTCACCTCGATACCGAACAGGCCGACAAGCAACAACACGGCAATCTCGTTGACCAGTGGCGAGGCCAGCAGAAACGAAAACGCGAGTCCGAGCGGCGCACCTGCCTGCAACAATCCGGCCAGTACAGGCACCGTTGAGCACGAGCAGAACGGCGTCACCGCTCCCAATCCGGCGGCAGCGACGTTTCCCACACCCTCGTCGTGTCCGCGGAGCTTTCGCTCTACCTTCTCCGGTGGGAGATACTCCTGTGCAAGTCCCACGAGGAACGACGCCCCGATGAACAGCGGGACGAGGAGAACTACGAGATGAATGAAGTAGTTCCACGAATCGATGAAGCCGCTTTCGAGTCCCGCCGGAAGCATCTCAGGCGTCCCCCTGAACAGCGCGGGCGAGGTCAAGCAGTTCGAAAACCGCGGTATCGGCGATGCGGTAGTAGCTCCACTTGCCCTTCTTCCGTGATTTGACCAATCCTGCTTTCTTCAGCTTCCGGAGGTGCGTAGCGACCGTCGACTGTGGTGCATCGAGCACAACCTGCAGTTCACACCCGCAGCACTCGGATTCACGGAGCGTTTCGAGAACTCGGAGGCGATCTTCGTTGGCGAGTGCCTTGAAAACGGTTTCTTGATCGACAACATCTTGGACGGATGAGCGAGTGTCCCGTAAGTCAGCGATCCGTGCTTCCGGGTCGTCGTACAGTCGGTCAAGTGCGCTGTAGGCTTCGTCGGGTGGTGAGTCTGTCTGGGACATATTGTAACTTTGCGTTTTGTTTCTACTCGCAGCAGCTCTCCGACTCGGTTTCGGGCGGATTCTGTGAGACTTCCTCAACAGTAGCTCCGCAACAGTCGGATCCTTTATCCTGTTCATAGCGTGCTGTGAGACGGTCCCAGATGCGACCGAGTGTGCTCTGTGACATCGCATCAAATCGCATTTCCACAATACATATGAAGATTACGATGGGCGATATAATCGTTGAGCTTTGACAAACGACAATCTCGGTGGATTCATCGATGTCGCTCCCATCGCGCAGCACGAGGACACACCCAATGACTGAAACGAACCCACTCACGATGGCTGGCTCGCTGAGTATCGCGACCCCTGCCCGGCCAATTTTGAGACAATACGTTGCCCCAGTCAGTGACTGAATGATGACGGAATCCTCCCCAAAGCGTCAGCGAGAGCTAGATCCACCTTTCGTCCAGCGTGCGCTCTCGCCCTGGACGCCCGATGATTCCTCTCGACTTGTCCACTGCACGGTCATGGCGTCAGTAGAAATCTGCTGTGGGGCGGTCCACACGACATACCACGAGTACGATTCTCCTGGTTTCGGGTCGTACACGCCGCCGTATGGGGTTCCTTCGACAGGCGAAGTTAATGGATTCGTCATTCCATCTTCTTGCGAGAACGTCCGTCCGTTCGCTTTCAGTGCGAACTCGCCCGAGCGCGGCGTGCCTTCTGATTCACCGACGGCGACTGCCTGCACTTTCGCCAGTACGAAGCGCTTACCGGATGCAGGCGTGCGTCGAAAATCCTTGCCCGAGAACTGCACCGATTGCGCTGTCTGAAGCTGTGGCGTTTCGACTATTTAAAACCGGCGTGAGCCGGTAGTGACGGCCTGATGTCTGTGATCTCTAAGTCGGCAGATAGGCCGTCACCGGATGCAACGGACGCCAACAACATCAACTCTGTCGAAACTGTCGCTGATAAGTTGTACTCGCTGCTCGCCGCAGGCGACAGCGAGTCCATTGCTGAGGAGTTCGATATCGGCATCCACAACGAGACACACGACTTCGATAACCACCTCAAAGTCGCTATTCGGGAAGGACTTGATCCATCCAGTTCCCTCTCCGAACTCGCCGATAAGACCGCCGTTGATGACTCTCTTGAGAAAATGCCCGAGTCACGGTTCTCCGAACTCACGAACGACCGCGACTACCGCGCGGTCGTTCGACTCCTCTTCGCGTTACTCCATACACCACAGCTGTATCATCAGCGTGCTGTTCAGCGAAAACGTCTGGAATGGCTTACACGAGGGGTAATTGCTGTCGACGCGACGAATCTCGAACTCACCCGCTCAGTTGTCGTCTCCGACGAATTTGTCGGAGACGACGAGCACGTCTATGAAATCGACGTAGACGACGGTGGACTCGAACTGCATTGCGCCGCGCGTGTAGACGGTGAACACAAGCATCCGCTTGGGACAACCGTCACAGAAGGTGAAACCCACGAAAGTCCGCAGTTCGACCACCTCAAAGACGACGTCGAGGTCTTCGCAGATCTCGACTCGGTCATCTGGGTCTTTGACCGCGGATACACGCGCTATCGCCGGTTTTGTGAAATCAAGCACAGCGACGATGACTTTGTCACATTACTCCAGTCAAACGCCCGTCTCGACGTTCTGGACGCGCTCCAGAACGTCGAGGTCACTAACGAGGACGGAACGAGACAGATTCGTGATGAACGAATCGAACTGGCTGAGACCGGTGAACAGTTTCGTCGTATCGTTTTGGAAACGCCGGATGGAGAAGAGATTCAGTACCTGACGACGCTGGCGTCGTCAGCGTACGATCCCATTGACGTGATCAGTATCTACACCCTCCGGACAATGATCGAGATTCTGTTTCGTGAATTCAAACAATATCTGAACGTTGAGAATTTCCACTCGAAATCGCTTAACGGAGTGTTGTTTGAGTTGTTCTGTGCGTTGATTGGATACGTGCTCGTGGAGTGGCTGCGCCAACGCCACCCGATCAAGGGTGGCGTGGCGCGTGCAATCCAGAAAGTCCGGACGCACTGGAATGAGACGCTGACTTCGTTCGGCTGATCACATCACACGGTACCAGCGACAGCCGTCGGCGGCCAGCGACGGCTGTCGCCAGAGCCGTAGTTTTCTTCGCTCTTTGGGCCTGAAACGACGTATCTCTCTGTTTTCCATCTATTTGTTCACATTCGGCTGAGCTTGCGCAGTCTACGCACCTGTTCCAGTGCTCCTCACAGCGGCCTCGCTCGCCGTGGCTTTATCAACTTAGAACGCAACAGGTCTGAAGGTTGCTCACCGTGACTTTGACGTTTTCTGTCGTTGTGTACGAACGTCCGAATGCGACCGTTGGCGGCACGTATTCGACAGTTTTCGTCTGATTGAACGGTGCGAGTCGGTACGAAACCGTACCGTCCGCGGAACTGTTGATGGATACGTTCTGCTGGATGCTTTGGCCGGGCCGCACCTGCGTAGTGATCGGCGCAACCCCACCCCAGTTCCCATTATTGCCGGTGCGCGATTCGATCAGCCCTCGGAACGTCCACGTCGAATTGCCCTTGTTCGCGATCGTTACGTTCGCCGTGGCGCTCTCGCCTTCCGTCACTTCATTCGGCAGTTGGAAGCTCTCGATGGCGAATTGCGGGAGGTCGCGCGTGCCCTGCTGTGGCGTGTTGGTCCACTTGAGTTCCGGCGAAGTCCCGGTACTATCGCGCTGGTAGATGATCGAGACCGCTTTGCGGGCTGTCGAGCGCGGTATCTCTCCGAGCAACCAGCCCGAGCGCTGTTGGCCCGCCGACAGTTGCACGTCGCTCAGAGGTTTACCGTCGATCTTCGCCGCACTCAGCGGCGTATTGGTCCCGAGCGTCCGTCGCAGCTCACCGTTTGTCAGCTGAAACTCGCCGTCGAGAGAGGCCGATTGTGAGCCGACGTTTTCGAGATCGACACGAGTGACCGCGAGCAGTCGGTTCGAGGACGGCTGCTGAAGGAGCGTCTGATTACCTCCCGACGGTGAGTAGAGTACCGCTGGCTGGAAGTCGATGCTCTTGACCGTCGCTTTGAGCGTGTCCAAGAGGTCGAACGTCGTTCCGAAAGCGGCCGTTTTCGGTTCAACGGTGACGGTATGGCTCACCTTCGAGATACCGACGCTGAACGTGTAGCTATCGGCAACGTCGAATTGAATCGGATCCGTCTGTATTTTCACCCGCTCACCGGAGTCGATCGTCCGTTCGATCGGCTGATCGAGGATGCTTCGACCGTCTGAAACCCGGATGTTCGTGGTGAGCGTGCCGGTTTCGCCGCCAACGTTCGCAACGTCAAGCGTGAGCCGGAACGATTCACCGAGCGTGACCGTCGAGGGACCGAGCAGCGCTGCACGTCCGAACTGTGCAGGGCCACTCGTCGTCGGGATCGGCGTGCTCGTCGACGTGGCAGTCGTATTGTTACTGCCGGTGGTACTCCCGCAGCCGGCCAGCAGCGCAAGTCCGGCCGCCGTACCCGCTGCGAGGAACTGTCGCCGATTCGTCGTGGATCGGTTTGAGTCAGTCATGGTGTCGTTTGGTTCGATCTGATTGTGGATGAGATAAGCCATTCATTCGCCGCCGAGAAGTGCCGCGAGTGTGCCGAAGCCGGCCAGCGCCCCCACAACGATCAGCGCGATCGCTCCGAGGAATAGGAAGACAATCAGGAGGAACCCGCCGAAGACAGTCGTGATGATCTTTTTCACCAGTCCTTTCTTTTTCTTCCGGCGGCGGGCAGCACCCCCACCAGTCCCATTGTAGCTCACGCTCGGCGCAGGCAGCGAACTCAGGTTGCCAGCGCTGCCGACCTTCTCCGGTGCTTTGAGGCCAGCCCCGCTCTCACATTGCTGGCCGAAGCTCACGTTGGACGCGCCAGCGCCCTTGATGTCGTCTTTACTCGCGTTGGGATAGCTGAGACAGGTGTTTTTGACGATCGAGCGCGGGCGGCTGCTGATGTTCACGGCCGCGTTCTGGCCCGCGCCGTTGCCCTGGATAACCGAGTTCTTGACCGTGATCGCTACCTGCTTCGGTGCGCTGCTCGGGTTGCTCGCGATGATGCTTGTCGTGCTGGCGACGTTGTTCGTGATCCGGCAGTTGTCCAGCGTTGCAGCGCCAGCGCTGGCAAAGAAGTTGACTACCCCGCCGAGGTTGCTTTGCTCGGCGTCGGCAACAGAGTTGGCCCGCAGATCGCAGTTTTTCACAACTGTCCCACCACTCACCGCTCCTGTCGAGTCCGTTTCGAGCTTGAGACCGTTTGTTCCCGGCCAGCCCGGTCCCCGCTCGTTCGCGTTCGCCTTGCTCTTGAGGCCCGTGTAGTTTTTCTCGTCAATGACGATCGTGACGCCATCGACCCGTGCCTCACCGTTCACTCTGACTTGCGAAACGTCGTTGTTCCGATAGAGACCACCGAGCACGATGACCTCCGCCGTCGTCCGGGCACCGTACACGCCGTTATCGGGCATGTTCTCGATGATGCAATCTTTGAGCACGATACGGCCTGTTTCGCCGTTCCGCTGGAAGATACCGACACCAGCCGATCCGCCGATGTTTTTCGTCCCGGGAATCCCACCGCCTCTTGCCACGCACCGCTCGAAAACGATCAGCGAATCGCCACCTCTGGCGAACGGCTCGAAAAAGAACGGTGTACTATCGCCATTCCCGACGGCTGTTTGCGCTCCGACTGTGCGAACGTCGCGAACACGGACGTTCCCAGACGACCGTGCAGTGACCCCAGCCATCTCTCCGTCCTTCCGCTGGTCGATGACGAAATTCCCGATGAGAGCTTCTTTCGCGCCGATATTGAACAGCTTGATCGGCGAGCCGGCTTTCATCTTGAAGACGACGCTTTCCCCGCCCGGTTTCGGCGGTTTGGTCGCCTCCTGGTAGCCCTTACCGACGATCCCGAAGCGGTTAGCATCGGGATTGATCCTGCCGGTCGCCGCATAGGTTCCCGCAGGGAACACGACGAGCATTCCGTCCTCGATCTTGCTGTTCAGCGTGTCCTGTACGGGTTTCCCACCGTTGGGATCGCAGCCGAGATCTTTGACTGCATCGACGCGCTGATCGAACTGAAAGTCATTGCCCTTCTTTTGCTGCAATCGCTCGGAATTGGCTAGCTCATGGTAGCCGTCGAGACTGATTTGTGCCCCGCCGTGGATGTCCGCCGGAGCACCACCCCGATCGGCAGCACGGACCGGGTCGGACGCAGCGAGTGGAGCAGCACCCATCGCGGCGGTTGCGCCAGCCCCGATGAGGAACTGTCGGCGGGTGAGCGTTCCCGATTGAGTACCGTCACTCGGGTCTGAATAGGGTGCTGTTGCCATTGAATCAGCCCCTCCGCGTCAGCCGGCCAATGGCGGTGAGCACGACCACCACAGCGAGCACGCCACCGAGGACGTACAGCAGCGAGTTCCCGCCGAGCAGACCGTTCTGCTCGCCCTCGGCACCGCTGGTTGCGTTCCCTTCGATCGTTTCCTCACCCGATCTATCCGAGGTTGTGGGCGACGCAACCGATGTTGCTTGGAGTGGTTGTGGAACCCCGATAGCAGCGGTATCGTTGATGATAACCCTCGATTTGTTCCGCTGTTCGATGTACGCATAGTCGGTTTCGCCACCACGCTGGGTGTAATCGTAGCGCTGGTTGCCGTTCGTATCGAGATATGGCACCGCAACGAGCGTCTGATTCCCTGCTAGCGAGTCGGACGGGAATCGGACGGTGACAGTCGTATAGTTCCCGGCCGTGAGATACTGTGAGTGGCCGAGAACGCTGTCGAGAGGGTTCTGGAGCGGCGGCAGGAAGCTCGCTGTATGTATCCCGATGAACCCGCCTTCGGCCAGCGAGACGTTCCGTACGACGACGCTGGCATTCCCGTCACGCTGTTGGAGCTGTTGATCGGCAAACGAGAGCGCTGCCGTTGCTGGCTGTGATTGCTGTTCGACCCGTTCGACGTTACTCTCGAAAACGAGCGTGCCCGTATCGGACACCGGCCTACCCTCGGCCGTTTCGTAGGGCGTGTCGTTGCGAGCTTTCGAGGCAATATACCCGAATTGTGAGTCGTTATCCGTGTCTCGATAGGCAACCAGCGAGAGGTTCGTCCTGGTATCGTTCAATCGCGAGACGTTCGAGCCACCCGGAACGCCTTGCCCGACCGGGAGAGTGAGGTTCCGGTGCGTGCCGGGTTTGAGATAGCCCGACGCGGCGATCTCGGTGCCTCTGAGTGTCCCACTCTGATTGAATCCTTCGCCGTGCAAGACGACAAATCCACCATCGGGAAGAGTCGCTTCGGCAATGGTTGCGTTCGTCGCAGTCGTGTTGTTCGTACTGTCGAGTTCGACCGTCGCATTGGTCGTGTTCGTCGCGTTTGCTTGTGGGGTGTCGGTCGGCTGCGGAATCGTCCCTTGAGCGTCGGCAACACCGACCGGCGAGAGTGAAGCAGGCCCGCCACCAAGGAGCAGTCCGGGGACGGTCAGAACGACCACGACCGCAATAGCGACCATTCCCGCACCGAACAGCGCGGAGTTCGCTGTCGGACTGTCCGCCCGCAACGGCGAGAGCGAGAGTTTCCAGCGTGAGAACGGAAGGAACGGTCTGATACCCTGAGTGGTAATCACGTCGCCGAGCAGGTGCGCGACCACACCATAGACACCAATCACGAACCCGAACAGCGCGAACGACCAGCGATTCACGCTTCCGCCAGCCTGTTGTTGGAGCGTCGTGACGATCTCGCCCGGCGGCAGGTTCGGGATGAGGCCCGTGATGAACGCCGTCGAAAGCTCCGGCAGGTAGCCGAGTACCCAGTCCCAGATGTCCACGAGCGTCGTGAGCAGGCTATACAGTAAATCAAAGCCGAACCCACCGATTAACCAGCCGATCCCGCCGAGCACGCCCCCGACGACGAGCACGGCCAGCAGCGAGTGACTGACCCCCCGATGGTTCAGTCCGGGCACGTGGAAATCACGATCGGGCAATGGTTCGACCGCCTGAATCCCGAGCCAGCACACGCCCGCGAGCAGAAGTTTGCCGTCGCTCGCGAGCAGATACGCCAACGGTGCGAACGCGAGCAGTGTCATGCCAGTATGTCCTTGTCTATTCATGCTCACTCCTCGCTCTCAGAATCGCAACATAGCGAGTCACTGTCGTCCTCAATCCGCCGGTCGATCTTGCTAATTTCAGTTTGTGCGTCGGTCAGCCATTCCCGCAGTTCGTTCTGAAAGCGAGATTTCACCGTCTCAGGGGCAACCGGCCAGTAAACATATCCAACGCCGCCCGAGTCGAACGTCCGCTGCTCACGAGCGACGAGATCGGCATCGAACAATGCACGGAGCGATTTCGCAACATAGCGACGGTGCCGATCAACCACCTCGGCGATGTCATCAACCCTACTTTCAGGATGTTCGACCACGGCGACATACGCGCGGACGTGTGATTCTTGCAGGTTGAACACTAACAGAAGAGCCTCTTGAGCGGGAGAGGGTTCACGAAATATCTCGGTGATTTCTTTTTGCTCGGCCAGTGGTGTGATCTCAGTTCCAGTCATGGTATCTGAATCTCCCATACTCTCCCTCGCTGCTGAATAAAGGAGTAAATAGAGCGTCGTGTCTCTGGCAAAGGAAATATATCTTTACTTTACTCAATTATTGTAATTCCATTCAAATTTTCTTAGCCAGAGACACTTCTCTATTTTTTTCTTTATGTGGAAGTGAGGTGTTCTAACGGCATCACTCACGAAGATGCCCGAAATAACCCATGTCAGACACGCTCGCAGACGTTCAGAATCAGGTCGCATCGCTCAAACAGGTCGCCTATCGGAGGGCTCCCATCCCCGCAGCGCTCGCCGGGTGGTCGTTCATCGGTCTCGAACGTCTCGGCGAGAAAACAATCAGTTCCCGCAAGGGGCGGCTGTCGCTGCTCTCGATGGGGCTGATGTTGGTATTCACCGGTCCCGCAGCCGCTCAGGTCAGCTGTGATACTGGCCCGCTGTCGTTTCTGAGCGACATCCATTCTATGATTACGCAAGGAGCGGGGACGATAATCGTCTCGATGGTGCTCGTTGCTGGCGTGCTCAAGATGATCCCCATGCGCGGGACGAACAGTTGGGGGAACGCCCTCGTCGGGAGTGTCATCGTCGGGGTGCTGTTCCTGGTGATCGGCCCGGCACTAGTCGATCTCGCCGACCAAGCGACCGATGTCAACCTCGACGCTCAGTGTACCGGCGGTGGCGGCGGGGGCGGCGAGTAAACACCCTCGTTCATTCCCATTCGCATAATTATGCAATTTTCACCATCAGACGATCAGGATAGTACATTCAGCCGCACAGTCGCTATCGTGCTCGTCAGTGCGTTGTTAGTGAGCACGATCGCCGGAGCTATCGCTGCGCCACCCGCCGCTGCCCAACAGCAGAGCGGAGGGAAACAGGCCGGAGGCGGTGATTCTGTCACGAAACAGGAGTTCCGCAATTGGATCAACGAGGTGATGGGGATGGACAAGGGCGCGGCTCAGGAAGCTATGCGGAAGAATACCGATAAAGTGGACATCCTCGCGCGCGCGTTCAAGCAGAACGTCGATACTCAGTTGTCGGGCACCCGTCTCACGGATACGATCAAAAAGCGCCCCCAGTCCGTCATCAACAAGATCAACCAAGCATCCAGCGGTGGCTCGTTCCCCGCGCCGGTCGCCGCCGCGAACAACGGTGGTGGTAGTGGATCGAACGGAAACGCTGGCAACGGGAACGACAATTCCGCTGGAAATGCTGGCAACGGCAACGGTAATTCCGCTGGAAACGCCGGCAGCGGGAACGGTAACGGAGATTCGGGGCCAACGTCGAACGAGTCGGTCAATCAGATCATCAGCGAGTTCAAGTCGAAAAACCTCGGCTACAAACAACTCTCGAAACAGAAGAAATCCAACGCGAACAAGCTTCTGCTGTCGATCGTGACGGACGATCTCAACAAGGAGGAAACCAACAAGAAATTCGACGAGTTCGAGCAGTTGATCGCGGGTGCGAACGGTGCTGGGAAGGCTGCCAACAGCGAGCGCAAAAAGCAGCGCCGCCAGATCGTCATGGAATACGTCGGCGAGCGCGAACAGCATGATCCAATCCCGAAGATCGACATCGACATTCCGGGCCTGCTCGATCAGAAACTCAAATCGCTTGCTGACTCGATGCGCGAGGGGGCCGGGGCTATTCTCGGTGAGGTCTATGACCTCGCGTTTTCGACCTCGGTGCCAGAAAACGATGGATGGCACAACATTCTCGGTGAGCCGACCAACGAGCCGTTCCAACCACTGTATGAGCAGCTGCTCAAAGACAAGCTCTATCCCGTCCTGAACTACCTGCTGGGAACAGCGGTGATTATCATGGGTATCTCGCTGATGGTCAACCCGCTTATGTCGCGATTTCAGGCGAAAAATCTCATGCTGAAATTCACTGCGTTTCTGCTGTTGTACGTCTCGTCATGGGCAATTATCACGCTCATGCACGGGACGGTCAACGACATCACCGTCTGGCTACGGCCGTCCGAGCAAGCGATGGAAGCTCTCGGTAGCAATGTGACGAAACTGAGCGCCGGAGCCATCGGCGCGTATTTCGTCGGAGCGGGTGGGATATTGATGAGCATCTTCAGTCTGGGTGTTGAACTCGGTCTGCGCCGGGTCGCGCTTCAGTATTTCTTCCCCTACGTATTCCCGGTGCTACTGCTGCTACTGTACGTTTCGCCGTGGCGTCGGCTCAAGAGCTTCGCGAGCGTCATCATCTGGCAATATGTCAACCTGCTCACGATGGTCATTCCGATGGCTATCCTGCTGAAAGCCGCCGCCGTCGTCAGTTTCACGGTCGAGAGTGGTGTCGTCTCGATGCTCGTCTTAGTCGCGCTGTTCCTGTTCGCCGTGAGCATCCCCGGCATCACGACCTACACGTTCCTGCAAGTTCCGGGCAAGGTGGGTCGCGCCGGGAAATCCGCCGCTGCCGGAGCCGCCAGCCGCGCCAGCGCAGCCAAAGACAAGCTCGGGTGGGGCGGCGACGACTCAGCCAGTAGCGGCACCGCGACCGGCGATACCAGCCCCGGTGTTCGTACCGAGAAGGCCGTCGAAGTCAGTACCGACGGCGGAACGACTGGATTGCCGAGCGACGGCGAGCTTTCCGACGAGCAGATCGAGAGCATGGACCCGGCGGGTGGTTCGACCACGACCGCCGGCCAAGTCCGAGATCTAGAGCAATCCAATCATCAGGACCCGATGAACCCCTCGTCGATGAAGGAATCGTACTTCGAGGACCATCCTCAGCGAATGACGATGGGCGAGAAACTCGCTAACCAATGAAACAGAACCCACGCCAACTCATCAACGACATCCACGAAACCGTCAGCGAGGACGACACCGAACGAAAAATCCTCGCTGATTACTCCGAAGACCCCACGCTGTGGGGCTACTCGAAAGTCTGGCTGTTCTTCATGCTCATCCCGGCAATGGTCATGTTCCGGGTATCGTCGAGCTTTCTGACCGGCCAGAACCAACTCTACGGGTTCGTTGCGACAGCCGTGCTCGCCGGTCTCGGCATTCTCGCGACAGTCGCATCGCCGGGCGACATGTCCGCCCGCGACTACTTCGAGGCAGTCGTTTCTCGACACGCTCACCAACAAGAGATGATTCACGATAGCGCCCCCGACGAAAGCCGACTCGAACAGCCGAAAAACGACTCGCTGCTCGGCCGGTTCGCACGCTTACCACTCGTTCGCGACTGGCCGATCATCGGCGCGGGCGACTACAAGCCAACGCAGGAACTCGTCGCGCACAAGAAGCCCTATCGGGGCGAATACGCCATCGAGCGCGACGACGGCGGACTCATTGCCGGTATTCGTGTTCGGGCAATCGCGCTCCGCCTGGAGTCAACCGATGTCAAAGAGAAGGCCGAGAAAGCCGTCGCCAACGCGCTTGAGGGGACGGTCGATTACGACGCCGAGTGGTTTTCCCCGACCCGCGTAGCGAACTTCGAGCGCCGCCGTTCGGAGTGGAAAGACCGCGCCCGCGAGTACCAGTCGCAGGCAGACCGGCTCGTGAGCGCCGAGGGCGAGGATACGACTGTCGATGCGATCCGCCAGCAGATTCTCGCCGACATTGCCAACGAGCGCGCGGCTGGGATCAATCTCTACGAGGATACCAAGCGCATTCGAGAGCACTACATCATCGTCAGCGTTGACCCCAGCGAGGCTGTGATCGACCGTTCCTCGCAGGCCGGCGGTCTCGGTAGCGTGCCCGTTTTCCGGTGGTTCGTCAAGAAATACCGCCTCTACCAGCAGTCCGACTCCGACGAGCACACGGCGACACTCATCAGCAAGCTCGAACGCCGGGCCGACGACCTCGAACGAGAGCTACGCCGCATCGACGGGCTGACACCCAACGTCCTCCCGTCCGAGGAGTTCAGCGAGGTTGTCGCGGACTACTACCGGGGAACGAACGTCCGCGCGCACGAGGAGTTCACACAGACGATCCGTGGCTCTCCCGTGCCCGGCGACGAGGAAGCCGGCGACCCCACACACGACGTGAGCTACGACCACATTACCAACCGCGATCGTGCCGGCTCACCGTCTACACCATCGCCGTCACCGACGAGCGTTCACGCTACCGACGGCGGAGCCAGCCGAGGTGAACAGTCCGAACAGACGACCGATAGCGACCAGCGAGGTGATTCACAATGAGTGATGCAGCCGACACATCCGACGACCAGCCAGTAGACGAGTTGAACGAAGACGTGCTCGTGGGCCTCGCGGCCGACGACGACGAACTCTCGTGGCGGTACAAAACCGCTCTCGCACCCGATTCGTACAAGCGCCACACCGACGGCGACGAAGTGAAAGGCGAGTACGGCGAGATCGACGGCGAATACTACACCCAGACGCTTGAGGTCCGTGACTGGCCCGCAATCCCCGCTCACGGCTTCTTCGATCGTGTTGTGTCGTTCTCGATGCCGAAGGTGGACGTGACGCTCTCGACGCACCTGACCGGCGAGAACGAACGGAAAGCCGACCGGAACCTCGCGGGAGCGGCCGACTCGCTCAAAGGCCGCGTCAAGAGCCTCGCGAAAAACAAGTGGATTCCCGATTACTTTGTCGAGGAGGCAGCCACGGAGTACGCCGACATCAAACGTACCCAGAACACGGTGTCGGCCTCCGAATACGGCCTCTACACCTCGCACACGTATATCGAGGTACGAGCGCCGGACCCGGACACGCTCGATACGGCAATCAAGCAGATTCGCTCGCGGATGCAGGACGTGTCGGCCGACGCCAAGCCGCTGAAATACCACTCACAACTCGGCTATCAGACCGCCGCGCCCGCCTGTAAGGACTTCATGGGTGGCAAAACGAAGATGACCGGCGACGGTCTCTCGCGACTCATCCCGTGGACTGCGCGGAATCTCATCGAACCCGGCGGAATAGAACTCGGCATCAACGAGGACACGGGCGACCCGATCGTGCTTGACCTTCAGAACCGCGAGACGGGCTTCAACGTCGGTGTGTGGGGTACTATCGGGTCGGGCAAGACCACGACCGTCACGCGGCTGCTCTCTCGGCTGAAAATGAGCAATCCCGATATGCCCGTCGTCATCATCGACCCGAAAGAGGAGTTTGCCGGGTTCACATGGCTGTTCGACGGCGACCGCGTAGTGATCGGCTCCGATACGGGGATCAACCCGCTCCAGATCGAGGAGACAGCCGCCGAGAAACTGGAAGAAATCGGCGAGGAAGCGCCCTATCGCAACGCGATCCGCCGAGCGATGGATTTCATACGGAGCTTCTACGACTATCAGGGCATTCCTTTCGAGGACAAACAGGGGACGTGGCGCAAGGCCATTCAGAAAGCGTATCGCGAGCGCGGAATCACCCAGAATCCCGAGACTCACGATCAGGAGAGTCCGACGTTCGCCGACGACGTATTCCCGATCTTCTTGGAGATGATTCGTAACCCCGAGAAACACGTCGAAGACGAACTCGATGATGTTGACCTCTCGAAAGACGAGCTCCAAAAGACCGCCAACGACATCTACCAGAACGACATCGGCGCGCTGAAAGAGGACGGCGAGTTCGCCCACCTCTCCCAAGAGACGAGCATCCCCGACCTTCAGGAGATTGACGTGCTGTATCTCGACTTGCAGAACTACGAGTCCGAGACCACCGCCGGCCTGATGATGGGGCCGCTGGTTACGGCCGTCCTCGAACTTGCCAAAAAGAGTGACGAGCCAATGGCGCTCGCGATGGACGAGTTCCACTACATGCTGCACAACTCGTCGTCGCTAGAGACGCTGAAACAGGGCTACCGTCACTCTCGACACTCCGATCTGTCGATGATTACGGCCACCCAGTCGGTCGAGGAGTTCTTTACCGAGAGCGACGACGGCGGCCAGCAGTTGACCGAGAGCGCGAGCACGCTGACGAATCTCATGTCGGTCAAAATCTGGCACTACCTGGAGGAGATGAACGAAGATTGGGCCGGCGAGTTCGACATGAGCGAGTCCGAACAGCAGTATATCGACGATGCTTCGACCGGCGACCCGACCGCTCAGGCACTCCTGCAAACCCAAAAGAAGGGCAGCTATCGGATGGACGTGAACTTCTCGGACAAGCTCAATCCCCGAGAGTTCGCGATGAACCAGTACGACCCGACCGACCACGGTTCAGACCCACTATCCTATCTCGATGGGTACACCGACCGCACGGGCCGCGATGTCACCGAGTGGTCGTGGTCGATGCCGACCGAGACCGACGAGCAGCAAACGGAAACCGAGCTTGCCGACGGCCGGACGGTCACAACCGACGTTTCCGACGTTGATACCATGCCCGGCGACGGTGCCGGTAGTGCTTATTCGGTGGGCGAGAGCACCGAGGAGAAGGTCGAAACAGAACCCAGCGACCCGGACGCCAGTGAGCCGGACGACAGCCAGGAATCCGGCGGGATCGCGAGCCGGCTGAAAGACTCAGTGAGTGGCGTCGTCGGTGGTAACAGCACGATCGGTTCCGTCGAAGATCCCGAGTTGAACGATATTCATGGGACAATCAGCGCGCGGATGACCGCCGATATTCGAGCAGCCGGCTTCGAGAGCGTTGAGGACGTTTTCGAGGCGGACAACAGCGCGCTCGCGGAGGTCGAAGGCATCGACGTGCCCAAAGCCACGTTCATCCGGCGGCATGCCGCCAAAACTCTCGGTCGGTCGCCGTCCGTGATCGAATCACCCGAAACAACGGATAAGCGCGACGAGGCCGCCGCAGACGCCGAGAGCAGTGACGAACCCGCCGAGAACGACGACGATCAGCCCGAAGCACCACAGCCGTCGGACGCTTCCGACGCCGATGAGAGCGCCGATGCAGCCGAGCAATCGCCCGAGAGCGCCGACAGTCAGCCCACGCTCACGGACATCCGAGAGGTCGGCAGCGATCGGGCCGACGTGCTCCGTGAAGACGGCTTCGAGACCGTCGAGGACGTGGCAGCGGCCGACCAGACCACGCTCACCGAAGTCGAGGGCATCGGCAATACGCGGGCCGCTCGGATCACCGCCAGTGCGAATGACCTGCTCGGTCAACTGTCGGAGAGTACGGTGACCGACAGTGCGGGAGGTGAGGAGTGAGATGAGCGCAGCGCATACGCACTCTCGCGCTCGCCAGCAATACCGTCATCTGTTCGGTTGGGCGGCTAGACGGGCGTTCCTCGCCTATGCGTTCGCTCAGACGTACCTCTACCTGTATGGGCCGTCGCCGGCCGTCGTTCCACGTCTCGGCATGACTGTCGCCGCGCTCTGTGGTGCCGGTGCCGCTCTGGTCGGTGTGGTGGCGCTGGCACTGTGGCTTGCCGACTGGGTAGAGCACCTATACCAGCAGTGGCTTCCGCGACTCATGGGAGCCAGAACCGGAGGTGAGTAGCGGTGTTCGACAGCGATTCAGACGCCTTCACACAAGAACGTGACCGGGTGTTGAACGCAGAGACACGCCGCGCACTCGGCCATGCCGCCCGACTGGTCGGTGTGGTCGTCGTTGGAGCGCTCACAGTCGCCATCACCCTCTCGCTCGCAGCAGCGACGGCGATGCTCTCGATGCCGTGGCAGTTGTACGTCGCCGTCACCGCCATCATCGCGACCGTCCTTCCGGTCGCCGTGCCCTACGCGATGCTTCGCGTGTACGGGCTCGCCCACCGTGACGTAGTGTACGTCGCCAAACAAGCGTATCGCGAGATCGCCGTCGAGATCATCGCCCTCAGCGGCACCGCCCCCACTTCTATTGCTTTCGTCGAGTCCACCGACGCCAGCACCGTCACCGACGAAACAGCCGATTCCGTCTCACACAACCCCGTCGAGGCCGATCCCGACCGTGCAGACCCCGGCTTCGAGAGCGAAGAATCCACCGACGAGAGCAGTATCGCCCACGAAACAGCCGACACGACCGAACCCAAACCATGACCGACGATACTCCCTCGAAAGACGATCCGTTCGCGATGGATGAATCGCCCGCTCACCACGCTGTCGCCGGGAGCGCAGGCACCGGGAAAACTACTCGGCTCATCGAACTCATGGCTACAATCCATGCCGAGAGCGCCCCCGTATGGATCGACCCGAAAGCCAACGACGAGGACGTGACCAGCGGAGGTGACCGATAGTGGCCGACGAGACAATTCAAAGAGGCGACGGCATTCGAGAGATGGTAGTCTCGCTTTTCGACAACGACAACCGGCAGTGCGTAGAGCATGCAGGATTCCTTTTCGGCCAAGCGGGGACATTTGTCCTATTGTGGTGGTTTTTCAACAACCACCCGCTGCCCGAGGTGGGGCCGCTACTCTCATTCGTGTTGGACATCGGTGTGCGGACCTTGCCGATATTCGCGGTCATCTTTGCGGTGGTGGGTGTCGTTCAGATGAGATGGTACGTTCGTCGCTGCTGGAATACGAGATCGCCGTCCCGCATGGGTGGTGAAAGCTAATGGGTCTGACCTCATTCTTTAGCGGTGACTCCGACCCGTCGGTGATCGAAGCCGACGACATGCTCGCGACCGATCTCTACGACCGCTCGCGAGACGCCCGCCTTCAGACCGTCCGCCCGTACAAGAACACCGAGAACGGGTTAGAGCGCGGCATGAAGCTACTCACCGCGCTCCATGATCCCAACACCGGGATGCTCGGCATGCGAAACAAATCCGAACCGTTCGCCTTCGAGCTACACTACGGCGCGGAGACCGAACTGTTGCAGTCGCGTGTCGCCACCAAATCCGACGAGCGCTTCGAGCTTGTCGATCGGCAGGTGCAATCGCACTACGCCGACTCAGACACCCGCGAGGTGGACCCCGCGTTTCTCGAAATTCAGGCCGGGCAGTACGTGTCCGGTACGACCCTTCAACTCCGCCAGCGCGAAGAGTTCGAGCGCTTGCGACCGATACAGAACTTCCGGCTCGATCCCGAACACTTCGAGATCGGCCCGTTCCGCTCGATTGCCCGTGAGATGGTTGGCGCGGCCCACCGGCCCGATTGCGACGTGCTCGTACAGTCAGTCATCAAACCCGCCGTTTCGACAGCGAAATGGGATCGCAACAACTGGTGGTATGGGATTGACAAGACGATTGATTCGGTGACAGGCCAAGATAGCGGCGGGTCGATGGACTGGGGTGAGGTCGGCAAATCCATCGCTGAACCCATCCAGCAGGCCGGCATGACCGAACGTCGTCGCCGCCGCGAAGAACGTCGTCGTCGCCGCGAACACGAGGAGAGCAGCAGTCGATTCACCGGGACGGGAGAGGAACCGACCGCCAGCCGATCGGACGTTGCCCAGCTGCTAGACCAACAGCGCGGGATGCGTGGCTATCATCTCTGCATTCGGATCATCGCCGTCAGCGACGATCGTGAGGAAGCACAGAAGCGCGTACAGGACACGGCCGGGATGTTCCGCAACTTCTACGACTCACGCTTCCAGCAGGGGTTCGTCCCGGTCAATCCCTCCGGTAAGAAGCTCCACCGCGTACTTCAGCACGCCGCCAGTCGGGAATACACCGATCGGAAAATGACGTTCCCGGTGGATACGCTCACGGGCGTCTGTAAAATCCCGACCAACCTCGCGCTCCAGCAGTTCGACCACTCGATGTCCGCCGCCGGACAGGGCGTTCCACCACGCACGCCCCGGTTCAACTGGGATGATGTCGGTCTCGACAGGGCTACGGCATCGCTCACCGAGCGCCAGCGAGCGCTGCTTGCGACGACCGATCCGACCGGACCTTACTGGTATGGCTACGGCATGCGTAGCGAGGTCGAGGCTGGCATCAAACCCGAGATACTGAACGTCCACCAGTTCGTTGGCGGCTCTACGGGTGTCGGGAAGACCACGCTGCTCATCAACTTCTTCCGCCAGATCATGCAGCGCGGCCACGGTGGACTGTTCTTCGATCCAAAGGGCCAGGACGCCAAGGATGTCGTTCGGCTGTTGCCCGACCACCGTGAAGACGACCTCGTGTTCATCGACATCGGCGCGGATGCCGAGTACGAGGTCGGCTTCAACTTCCTCGAAATCCCGCTTGAAGACCCCGATCCCGAGAGTCAGGCGTTCGATAGCGCCGTCAGCGCTCTCGCAGACGATTTCGAGGCGCTGCTGGCTCAGTCTGGCGACGGCAGTAGTTGGGGACCCCGCATGGGCGGGATTACCCGTGCCGTCGTTCGCGGTCTCGCCGAGTACCAGGTACGTACCGACGAGACCGTGACGATGCTCGATATGGCGTTCTTACTCGCCGACGAGGAAGGCCGACAGCGTATCCACGAGATGATGGGCGAAGAGCGGATTGAGTGGATACAGCAGGCCACCAATGTCATCGCTGACTACTCACAAGACGACCTCGAACCGCTATTCCGGCGGCTCTGGGAATGGATCTTTTCGAGCACCATCCGCTCGGTCGCCAGCCACCCGTCGACGACGATCTCGATAGACGACATCGTTCGCGAGGGCAAGATCGTCGTCGTACGGAACAGTTCAGGTGCGGACACGCCGAAGCGTCTCATCACGACGGCGCTCATCCGGCGGCTGTGGGTCGCGATCCGTGAGCAGACCAACCGCGACGACCACCCGGACCCGCCGCAGTTCTACGTCGTCTGTGACGAGTTCGATAAGGTCGTGAGCGAGCAGTCGAACATCCACAACATCCTGCGAGAAGCGCGCTCGTTCGGTCTCTCGCTGACGTTCGCGGCTCAGAACCTCGATACGGGCGGCGGTAACGACGTAGGTATCCCCGAGAGCATCCAGAAGGCCATTCGGGGCAACTGTAAGACGTTCCTGACGTTCGACCCCGGCGACCCTGCGGATGCTAAAGACATCGCCCATCAGCACTCGAAAAGCATCGACGCCGAGGACATCGAGGAGCTGTCGAAATACCGCATCTACATGCGGACTCACGACGATCAGGACGACAAGACCGACTCCTACAAGGTCAAGACGTTCCCGCCAGCGGCCGAAGCGCTCTCCGACGAGGAGGTGCGCTCGGACGAGGAAACGGAGGCGATGATCGCCGAATCACAGGAGCGCTACGGCCAGCCCGTCCGTTCGACCAGCGACATCAAAGACGAGATGCTGGTCAACGCAACCGGCGGTAGTGGTGGTAGTCTCACGACCGAGCCGGCCATGCCCGACGAACTCGACATGGAGGACAAGGCCGTTCGCAATCGCGCGCTGAAAGCTGTCTACGATGAGTCGATATGGCAGGGCGACCCCGGCGGCTTCGTCGCTGTCAAGGACTGTCTCGATCGCTTGCAGCGGTATCTCCCCGGCGGTGAGCAGATCAACAGTGCCACCCAAGCATGGCGTGACGTATTCCAAGAAATCCCAGATGCCTATCTCGATGATCGTGAGCACACCATCGAAGAAGGCGAGGACGTTCAGACCGAGGTGAAAGCCCTCGATAAGGGCTTCATGAACGTCGGGCATCAGGAAAACGACGGCGGGAAAGAGCACTGGGAGCAGATGGCCGACGCTTACGTGCCGTTCACGCAACTCGGCTTTACCTTCAACATCCCCGAGCAGACGGGCGGAGCCATGCCCGACGCGCTCGCCAAGCTCGATGAAGCGCTGTATCTGGACGATCTCGCTAGTGACGACCACGACAAAGTTGCCAAGCGCATCAACAATTATCGCGACGAGCATCCGATGCTCGCCCGTCTCGCCGGGACTCAGGATGCATTCATCGAATCCGAACATTCGACCGGCCAGACACAGCCCTCGCAGACGATCTCAAACCTCGTCCAAGCGCACCATGAGGGCCACCGATGTCTGTTCATCTGTCGGCCGGGAGAAGCAGAGAGGATCTACGACACGGTGGCCGGCGAAGAACCGTGCGCTCGTGACGGCCACTCCGTCGATGGCGAGAAGCGCTTCTACACGTTCACGAACAGCCTCAATATCGACGGCCAAGAGATTACCCGGCCCGGTGCGTCCGACAACGTATGGGTGTACGACGAGCAGACCGGCCAGTACATCCTGCGCGATAATAACGAAACCGAACACGCCCGCTTTGACACGGCAGCAGACATCTACAACGACGCCAACGCCTATCCCTCGGATGGCGACCGGACGATCAAGCCGCCGGCCATCCCCGAATACGAGTTCGGCGACGATCCAACCGCCGTCGAGTGGGATATTATCACCGTGCCGAAGCCCGAGCGCGACGAGGACGGCGAGAAAATCCCGCTCTCGCCTCCCGACATTGAACTCTATCGGGACGACGAGGAGAATCTACCAATTCCAGAGCTGTATTTGGAAATCAAAAATGCCGCCGACGGTGTTGGAGAACCGGCCGATCCGGATCCCCAGCCGGCTGAAACAGACAGTGAGAGTACGGACAACAACAGCCGATCGGGAGGGTCTACGGCTGAGAATGAGGACCCGCGAGGCGATGATGTGCTCGGAAGCGTAGCGGAGTAATCCCCTCCGCTTTGCACGATAGGGATGAGCAGAAGAATCCGGACTTCAGTATGCATATTCACTGTCGATTGTCAGAAGCAGTGTGCAAGATACAGGGGACAACTACGCCATGCCCATACACAATCCGCAGTATTGACTCATTCTACGTTACGTAGCTTCCACCAACCATATCCTGCCAACCGGTTGGCCAGAAGAAATAACACCCGTGCTTAGGGAGGTACCGAGAGAGGCTGATCGTATGAGTATCGAATCCGAACAGCCACCGTCACCTGCCGGGCCACCACTCGGGATCAAAGTCGTCTGCTGGTCCAGAATCCTGCTCATGTTCGCCGAGTTCGTTTTAGCGCTCGTGCTGTTCGCGAATCTCGAAGATCTATATGGCGTGCTATTGCTGGTGGCGATAGTAGTCGAGATCGTGATAGTGTACGGACTCTGTACGCTCACCCTATGGGGCTGGATACTGGCAGTCATTTGGTACTCGATTGGCGGACTCCAGTCTGCGTCCTCGTTGCTGTCGGGGAGCCTGAGTGGTTTCGTCGGAATCATCCTGAGTTTCGTTACTATTGGTCTGGTGCTTACGAACTACCAATCGTTTCGATAGCTCTCTCGGTCACTGGACGCTCATGAGATATAGCTCATGAATCGGACCTGCCGTATGCGATTTGATTCTATTCAGAGGTGTGTTCGAGAACGTACCGATTCGGATGTTCTAGTTTGCCTGACGCCGAACTACTTGGGCGAACAGACCACCGACATACAGGAATATCCCCGTGAGTAAGCCGGCCAAAGGAAAATCACCGATCAAGAGCTCGTATCCGACTGTGAGGACGATTGCGGTCCAAATCCCAATCCGACGAAGGAGAGCACCGGAGCGATTGATCATCGTTGGGACTTCAATTCCCCGCTGATCACCTAGTGTATACACCCGATAGCCTTCGAGTAATGCGTACACTACTGCTGCGATCGGGAGGGCAAACTGAAATCGCTGATAGAAGAATCCGGCAACAAGTATGATGACAACTACCAGTCGAACAGCGGTGCTGTATCGTGATACGTCGCCATTAGGATCGACCGATATAGGTATCATTGTAATGTGACCTGAAGGGCCGGACAAAAAGTGCTTCCACAGCAAGCAGGCTAGGTAGCGGGCTACGGGCTTTTCCTTCGGAATGCCTCGTACATGACGACCATCCCTGAGATCTGAATTGGCCCGATAATCACTGAAGCAAGTCCGCCTCCAAACGCAATTGGTTGCTGAAGGGCCGCGATTGCATTTGGTCCAGTTGGAATGCCACCAGTCAGGAGAACTGTAGCGCCTGAGAGAATGAACGATGCGATAGCGAAGATCACGACGAAGCCGAACACAGTCCATCCGTGGCCGCTGGTGAGCGCCCAGCTCCGTTGCAGACCATCGATTGGACCACATTCCTCAATCATAACTGCTGGAATAGTGAGTCGAAATCGAACCAGCAAGTAGATCCCTGGGATGACCAGAAGTAGTGATGCCAATCCGGTAGCAATTCCACCAACAAACGCTGCTAAGATCGCGTAGAAAATGCGAGTGAGTGTTGGGCGAGTCGTTTCTTTTCTACCTTGAAGAGCGGAGTAGGCAATGACGACAGCGATCGAGTCCACAACAAGTGTTGCAATGCTATTGAGTGGACTCGAAATCATTCCGGCGATAGCAACGATCAGATAAAGGCCGAAGAGTATGGGTGTATCAGTCGCGACCGAAACTCCTCTTTTGATTATCTCGCCAATGCCAGGAGTACGTGTATTTTCCATTTTCTCGCTGGGTGCTGGAGATGTACTCATGTACCGTTCAGTGTTTCTCAAGATGGAACATATAAAAGCATCTAATCGCGGATTTTATCGTTTTGCCGATGGATGAAGATGAGATCCGAAGAGAATGCAGCGAAACAAGGAAATGAGATCCACTTTGTGTTTCCGTCGTAGCTGGAGGTGGTTAGATGGAATGAGATCAAGATTAAGCTGAAATCATATTCATCACCCCACACCGTGTTTTGTCATATTTCGACGATAATGCGGAAGGTTGTGTGACGAACGAGAGAAAGACTTCATTGTTTGAGTACAGGAACTGATGATAAAACTACACTTTGGTGTGTATATACCCCGACAATTGTCGGAAATGTCGTATAATATGGAATGTACATCTCGCATTTAGCCGCTGTCGCTATCTCTTAGACTGACCCTGCAAGTAGAGAAGTGGTTCATTACAGGGAGGGTGTCCGTAGCTCGCTATTGGATTATTCCGTCTCAGTAGAATCTTCTCTATCGCGGGATTCTCGGGCCTCCTCGGCCGTTTCAGATTCTAGTATTTGCTCTGTCCTTCGTTCAAATTCCTTCTCATCGATTTCTCCCCCCACGTACTGCTCTCGGATGTCAGTTAGCGATTCTTCCATAGAGGATTTCTCGGCGTGATCATTCAGAGGTGCTGCGACTTCTTCGTATCCAGCATAGTAAAGGACACATCCAATTGCTATCAAAAGAGGTGCGAGCCACGCGGCATGAGTGACTGAGGCTAGAAATATAGTAAGTAACGCCATGATCGTGAAAACTACAATTATGAGTGTTTTCTCACTGTAATCTTCCAAGCGAGTGCTCATGCCGAATCCTTAGTTTCTCATCGGTATAAAGCTGATATCGTTCCTGCGATGTGAGCACCTTCACGGTCACGCGAAGGGGCCAAAGGTTGGCGGAATGAGCATGGAAGGTGCAATATACGCGCCCTATCCATCACGCAGAGTCATTTATGTCTGAGAGCTGTATGTGGAAAAGTACGAAGACATCTACTCGTCACTATAGATGATCAGTTACGCCGTTGTGACTTTTTCCGCAGGCCGGTGGCTGTCTCGTTGCTTATGTACCCAGTGCTTTCCCCGATGTCTGCAACTGCTTCGAGGACCGCTGCCAGATCGTTCTCGATTTCACTCACCCGCTCCATAGCCTCAGTTACTTCGGCGTTTAGCTCTGCGACATCTTCCGGCGAAACGAACTCGCTCAGTGGTGCCCCGAGATGGTCCGCGCAGAATTGCTCACCCCGGTCAGTGAGCGCCCATGTCCGTGCATCTCTGCCACCTCGTCCATGATACTCGCGTCCGTCTTCTTCGACAACCAATCCCCACTCAACTAGCTTCTCTAGATGGTGCAGGGTACTCCCCCGAGCAACCGTCGTGTGTTCCCGCAGTTGTGCAGTATTCATCACTGACCTACCACTTTCCAGAAAGGTTGTCAGAAGCTCTTTCCGTGGTTTGCCAAGTGATTGGCTAATTGTCTTGAACGAGGGGAGATCCGATTCTGCCGATGTCGTGTCTGGGTCAGATTGGTCCGGCGACATGGGTGAACCCTGTCCCTCAACACATATAAGATTATAGTTTGATAGTATTATAACGCTCAAAACCGGCCGGTTGCACTCATAAGAATATCATAAGATAGTATTATAATTGTGCGAAGGGGGCGTGGATATCACTCATATTGATTTATATCTACGATAAGATTATAGGCGGATAGTATTATACTGGGCCACGTCGATGCCACTCTTTGTGGGGGACCCCCCACGGGGGTTAGAGAGGATGCTGAGATGGGGGTCCCAGTGGTGAGTGGACCGTGGCGGCTGCCCGTCCCCGTGGCCGTCCCCGACCGAGGGTGAATGAGGGGCGACTGACTGAGCGATACCTGGATGTCCGATGAGCGAGCAGCGAGAGTGGAAGTGCAGCGAGTGCTGAGAACTGCCGGATGTATCTGGTGTGTGATGTGACAGAGTAATGGTTGATATCCGACTGTGAGACAGCCAGCAGGGGATGTCAGGTGGCGAGTGATTGAGCTAGATGACGACGATGACCGACGACGATGAACTGGGGGTCCTGCAAAGCGTAGCTCCTACTGGGGGTCCAGTGTGGCGATGCCGTTACAGCAAAACTGGGGGTCCGGGTGAGCTATGTCTGAGCGAGGTCCAGCGAAGCGACGACAACTGGGGGTCCGGCTAGCGAGTGATGAGCTCTGACTGAATGACGAGTGGCGGTGGCGGTGACGACGACGGCGATGACAGCACAGCGACGGTGGACATCCAGGATTGCGAGTTGCTGCATCAGCATGGCCGGGGGTCCCACTGCTGTTGCGGCTGCGGTCCGCGGTGCGGATCGGCTCTCTGCTGTACCATCGCGTCTTCTCTCAGTCGGGGCCATCAGTAGTCAGTGCGATCGGGATGACGCACATCAGGCAACTGTTACTCCGTGCGATCGTATTAACCGTGATTGGTCGGTGACTGTCCAGGCGCTGGAAATCGATATATCTCGACTCCAAGAAAGATATATAGGCTGGCGGCGAGAATAGTGGAGTATGAGCGATGAGAATCCAATTGATGACACTACTCATGGACCACACGCTGGTACCGCCCGAACACAATGGCATGAAGAGAGGACGACCTTCCAGCGGGTCTACGATGTGATCACCGGAATTACAGAGTACACATCAGCGAAGGCGATCAGTGAGCATGCTAACTGCTCGACTGACGGGGCTCGCACAGTACTTTCGCAGCTCATCGAGATGGGTATCGTTGAGTATCAGGGCGACCGCCCGAGAGAGTACCGACGTAACGAATCGTACTTTCGGTGGAAACGCGTCGACACGCTTGCGCGCGAGCACTCCGTGTCCGAGCTCCGTGAACAGGTCGAAGCCCTTCTCGAAGAAGACCAGTCGTTCCAGGACCGCTTCGATGCCCCCGATCCGAATGCGGTCTCTCCCGCGGTGTTCAAGCATGTCGATCACGAGACGATCCACGAGCAATGGGAGGTACTAACACGCTGGCGGAGCGTCCGTGGGGATCTCGAACTCCTCCAACAAGCCATCCACCGTGCCGAGCGAGACAGCGAAGGGAACGCCAAGACGTCGGCATCGGCGTAGCCACTGAGTCTGATGTCTGACAACGATAACAAGCGGAGCGATGATTCGCTACCGAGTGGTCGGCTCGATGTGCCAACGCTGAAAACGCTTGCCCAGCGTGCCACAACTCACTCACTCGTCAACGAGTGGGAGTTCGATCCATCCAGCCTTTCGCCGCGTATGCTTCGCCTCTTCTTGGACGCAGATTCCTATCCAACCGATGTGACGAATGTACGTATCGACATCCGGTGGTTCACCAGTGGAGACTACTCGTTCCACTACCTCGAAGAGTACGAAGAAACGACTGACCCATACCAGTGCCGGTGGGATCGACATCCGAAAACCAGCGCTCCACGGATGCACTTTCATCCACCGCCGAACGCTGGCAGCGCAGAGTCAGGCTCACTTGAGTCTCATCACCTGGCCGTACTCTTCTCTGTTCTTGATTGGGTGAGCGAACGAGTCCAACACCTCCACACGGACTAGGTTCCGACCTGTTGCTGCCGAAATAGACATTTCCAAGAAAACAAACAAAAGAGCGCGTCTATGGCGATATCAGCGTCAAAGCGGCCGTGAAAGAAAAACTCGACAACATGAACGCCACGGCGGATTTCTACGGCACTCTCAAGCTCTTCATCTCGCAGACCGATTTCAAACAAAACAACAACCTGTGATGTGAGAACTCTGAAGATCAGTGCTAATCACTATAGCGTGGCCTGTGACCGGTGGGGGAGGCGTGACAATGCCACGTAATCGGTGCGAACACGCAGCGGTAGCAGACGAATACAGACAACCACGGAGAGAATACGCCCATATTCTCTTGCCATCCTTATCTTTGCGCTAATCTCTACTAAGAGAGGCGGAATGGCAAGGAAAGAGTACCTCAGCGCTCGGGTGCATCAGCTCCCCTTGTTCAGAGCGTGAGCGAAAAGGAACCAGTCGGGCAGCATCAGGACCATCTTCACGAACGCTGCAACTGCGACGAATGCGAGTGTCAGGCCCTCGATGAGCAGTGTTCCGTCCGCCCACCCACCGCCAGAGGAAGCCACCACAGCGACGACACCAGCCATCAGCAGCCAGCCCACGAAGACCGTTCCCGGCCGGACAAGCATCGCAAAGACGATGATAGCCAGGAGACCGACCGCGATCCAGAACGTCGTCGACGTCGAAAGGCCAGTCACCGACACTGCTTCGATGTCAGTCGGGGAGCTCAGGATAACCACCGTGGAGAACAGATACGCTCCCCAGCCTACGACGGTCCCCACAACGAACACGAGCGCCGGTTTCAGTAGGCCGCCGTTGCTCTCGCTTTCGGAGGATTCGGTGCTGTTCGTCTCTCGGCGTGTATTCTCTTGCTGTCTGTTCCTTCGGCGTGCTTTCCCTCGTCGGGTTCGAGGATGGTCTGAAGGCATGATATTCACCGTGTGTCGAGGTTTACCCGCTCGATCCCACCGGTGGCCGCCGATTATCCATCCTCTACTCCATCGACCCGCTCGACGAGATCCTGGATTTCCTCGTGTGAAAGATCAACCGCGTTGTCAGCGCCGACCATCAGAACGATGGGGTACAGGTAGCGGTTCTTGCCCAATTTCTCGCCGCTCTCGCTTTGATACGTCAGGTTGACCGACTGGCAGGCGAGGTCAACGTCGTTCGCGAGCGATTCCGGCAGGTGCATGAACAGATTGCTCTCCCGGTCCTTGACGTTCACTCGGCGCTCAGACACGCTCTCAGCCCCAGCCGTGCCCGTTGGTCCTTCGGAGCCTTCGGGAGACTGTGACGAATCCTGACCCCGCTCTCGCTCGCTCTCGTTGCTGTCGTCATTTTCGTTACTCTCTTTCTCCCCTTCACGAGCCGCAAGCCGGCTCATATCCGCTTCGCGCTCGCTCATCGTGCCGTCACCTCAGATTCAGCCTCCGCGACGGCGGGCAAGCCAAACATCTCATCCAGCGTTCGGGCAATAGCCTCGAACTCGCTCACCATGTCGCACTCTTCGTCGTGACTGAAAATCGAGCCGTGGCCCTGCGTGATCGCACGCTGAAGCACGACTCGCTTACGGATCTGCCAGATGTCCCAGAGCGCTCCGAAGCTCTCCTCGAACAGATCGAGGTATTCGTCCGCCTCGTTGTTCGTCTCGATACGGTTGGCGATGAGGCCGAGCTTCCGAATCTCCACGTCATGCCACTCTTCGAGTTCGTCGATCTGGTCAAATAGCAGCTCTAGTCCTTGGACACTCAGTTCCTCCGGGTAGGTCGGTATCAGGACGTTGCCGGTCGCGAGCAGCGCGTTATCCGTGAGGATGTCCAACGACGGCGGACAATCCACGATGATGTAATCGTACGCTCGGTCAAGCTCGTCGAACGCGAGTTCTAACCGATCTTCAGCGCGCGGCTCGCCGCTCAGTTTTGACGAAGTATCGAACGTCATTCGCTTGTGCGATCGGGCAACGTCGAACTCCGGGTGGCTCTCGATCACGTCGGAGATGCGGCCGATCGACTCACGTTCTAACAGTACCTCGTGGAGCGTCACATCGCGGTCCAGATCGTTGTAATAGTCCGCGTAGCCGAGGCCACGAGTGATCGTGCCCTGTGGGTCGAGATCGAACAGCAGCACGTCTCGACCACGGTCGGCGAGTGCTCCGGCAGTGTGGATCGAGCACGTCGTCTTCCCGACACCGCCTTTCCGATTGCTCAAACAGAGTGTGGCTGGTTTGTCTGTCATGGGCCGTTTTTCTCTCCAACAGAACCAAACGACGAAACGGGCCTTATATCTTTTGGACAGAAAAACTAGTTTGGAGTGGAAGGAATGGTTGTGTGGGGAAAGGAATGAAAAATAGCAAAGAGGATAAAGAGAGCAAAGAGGATAAAGAGAGCAAAGAGGATAAAGAGAGCAAAGAGGATAAAGAGGGTAAATAGAGGAAAATAAGCAAAGAGGGGAAAAAGAGGAAACCGGTGTGGGATGGGTGTGAGATGAAAACGGGATGGGAAATGCAGGGAAGGCAAAATGTCAAGAACATATTGGAAGTGAAATGTCGGCTGGATTCGTACGAGCAAGGACGATGAGAACAGCGAGAACGGCGGAATGGACACTTTCAAGAGAATAGGCGCGAGAGCGTGTCTGTGGTAGATACTATCGTCAAATCGGCTGTGAAGGATGAATTGAGCGAGATGAACGTTTCCAGCGATTTCTACGACGCTCTCGACGAGGATGTGAGCGAACTGCTCGACGATGCTGCACGGCGAGCGAGCGACAACGATCGCAAGACCGTCCAGCCACGCGACCTGTAAGGCACATCGGTCTCAGAGCTTTCTAATCCGCTCTCGACACGGCTTTCAGACGGCTCACCGTCCCCGAGAGGGTTTCAGAACCAGTAGAAACGCTCTCGCAGCCGATTTCGGGTGTTTCACCGCCCCGGTCGGGTTTCACCGTGGGAAGTACGCCGCTGCAAGAATGTGAAAGGTTGAACCCCCTCAAACGTGCTTGTCGTCGTCATCCACCGCCACGTCGTCGCGATCGAGCACCGCCAGCACGCGCTCCCGTAGGTCAGCAACCGATACCTCCAGTCCGTGCTTGCTGCATAGCGCTGCGTGACGCTCGATTACCTCCTCGACATCGAGGCGGTAGATCGAAGATTTGTCGGCCCTGTTGGGACGATCTTCGGTTGAGTAGGATCGCTGGCCGTCGTACGGGATGGTTCGGGACGTGACGATCACACCGTCTTGGCAAACCTGAAGCGTCCAGCAGCATTCTAGTTCGCCGACCACGCTATCAGTCGTTTCCACGACTGGCGACTGATGAACGGTCCAAATCGTCTGCTCGCGCCCGCGCCGGTAGCAGGTCACGCAATTGCTTGCGAATTCGTCGCTCTCGCTTTCATCGAGCATTCCACCGTCGTTACTGGCAATATCACTACTCATAGGGGTGTAGTGTCCACCTCCTCGTCGTCCTCGTGAGCGTACGGGTCGGTAGTGCCGGGCGTGTTCGGGCAGCCGGGTTCGTGAATCTCCCGCCGGCCGAAGTCGTCGGTTTCGGTGCGCTTGCCGCACTCGGCGCATATCTCGCTCTGTGCTTCGCCTTCGTCCGTGTCGGTTTTCGCTGTCATAGTCGGGTTCGGGCACTTCGCCCTTACCCATGCTTGGAGACACAACCACTTAAACCCTCCGAAGACCAATTCTGCTCACCCGAAGCGAAGGGGTTAAGTGGCAAAGGGCATTACTAAAGTGTAGGGCAGAAGGCCCGAAACCGACTATGACAACAGGAAAAGCCAAAGCGATCGGAGACGACGGCCGCGAGCAACGCACGCACACCGCGAGTCAGGATGAAATCGAGGCCAACTACGATCTCGTCGATTGTAGCGAGTGCGGCCAGCAATTCAATCTCGGAGCGCAAACGTACTACGGGCCTCGTTGCCCCAGCTGTCGCACATCCCTTCGGAGTGAGGTGTCGGAGAGATGAGTGATGATAACGAGGAAACGATTGAAACCCGGCTTCGTAGCGCGCTCGACGCTGGAAACGAGGAACAAGCCCGCGAACTCGCGGCGGACCTGTGGGCCGATCGGGATATGACCGGCCTCGAAGTGATTGATTCAGGCGATTGTGGGACCGTCGAAGTGACGAAAGACGGTTTCCTCGGTATGTTTTCGGTCGTCGTGGACCGCGAGGGATGCCCACGAGCAAGCGAAACCGGGATCGTCGCGTTTGAACGGCACGACGACGAAGGATACCACCTCATTGAAGATGTGGAGGCACACGCGAGCGCAGAGGTCCTTGACAGAATGAACGACGCGCTTGACGCTTCTGTTGAGCAGTATCGGGAGCGAAGGACACGACGGAAAGAATTTCGGCGGATGGTTCTATAAGAGCGTTCGATCGCTCAAACCGCCTAGAATCACACGCTCAGCCAGCGTATCGGCGGTTTTATTTTCCCATGAGAGACGTGGAATAGCGTTCTCAGCGGTTTCGCGGATGGACTATTATGAATCGCATAGTTCCGTGAGACGCTATTACGACCCACACAGCCACTAGAACAGCCCGTAATCGCCGTTTCATTAGAGCAAAGTGAAAATACCAAACCCGACACGAAACGCTTAAGTGGTTATGTCTCCAAGCATGGGTAAGGGCGAAGGCCCGAACCCGACTATGACAGAAGCTACCGACGCAACCCTCGACGTTCGCACCGACGACGAGATCGAGATGGACGCTCTCACAGCCGATGAGCGGCGTGCTGTGCGCGCTCGCAGTGAAAGTATGGTCGTTATCCCACAGACCGACCCAGACGGTATCTGTATCGGGATGTACGACGTGCATAGCGAAAGCGGCGAACGGTACACGATCATTTTGGATCACGACAGCGGATGTGACTGCCCGGATACGGAATATAACGGCGCGGAGAACTGCAAACACCGCCGCCGGGTGGCGATGCAGATTAATGAATCGGGGTGTCCGGCTCCCGGTCAACCGCTCGGCGACTACCAAGACACGCTCAAAGCCGTCCGAACGCGGCTGGAGGATGAACGCGAAGCACTCACGGACGAACTCGAAACGGTGGATGGGCTTCTGGATGGCCTAGAATAGACCGGAACCGTTCGCCGGGCCGCTCAGATTGTCGAAAACCACCCATACACCTGCTGATTCGTCCGATTTCTTTTGCCATATGCCGCGCGAGATCGCTTCCTCAGCGGGATCGCGGATGGACTATTATGAATCGCATAGTTTCGTGAGACGCTATTACGACCCACACAGCCACTAGAACAGCCCGTAATCGCCGTTTCATTAGGGCAAAGTGAAAATACCAGAGCCAATACGAAACGTTTAAGTGGTTATGTCTCCAAGCATGGGTAAGGGCGGAAGCCCGAACCCGACTATGACAGCGAAAACCGACACAACGGACGCCGATGCACCGACACACAACCGCGACCCTTCGGCGGTCGCAAAGCGCGTCAATCGCGCGCTCGGCGGGTTCTACCACGTCGAAACGACCACCAACCCCGGCGAATATACGGTCTTCAGTGAATCGGGATCGACCTATACGGTGAACGTTTCGGACGGGACCTGTACGTGCCCGGACGGCCAGCGCGGAGCATGGTGCAAACACGCCCACCGCGCCGCGTTCGTGACCGGCGAGATCCCCGATATTGACGGCGTTCATGTCGAAGCCGACGGCGCGGACGGCAGCGACGACAGCGACGAAAACGACGGCGACGACGGCGACAAGGAGGAAACGTTCGCCGATCGGGTCGAGCGATACGTCGCGACGAACCCCGAGGCTTCGGCAATAGAAGTCATCAGCCAGCTCGGTATTAGCCCCGATAAGATGGACCGGGTGGAGGATATATTAGAATAGACCGGAAGCGCTCGCCGGCCGGTCGCTCAAATTGTCTATAATAGCCCGCTTACCCCACTGAAGCCCCCGATTTCTTTTGCCGTGAGATGCGTGAGATACCGTTTTCAGCCGGAGCGCGAATGGACTATTATGAATCGCATAGTTTCGTGAGACGCGATCAGACCCCACACAGCCACCAGAATAGCCCGTAATTGCCGTTTCATTAGAACAAAGTGAAAATACCAGATCCAATACGAAACGTTTAAGTAGTTATGTCTCCAAGCATGGGTAAGGGCGGAAGCCCGAACCCGACTATGACACCGGAAGCTATCGACGTGGACGACGGCGAGGGAACAAGCGACCGACCAACCATCAGCCAGCAGTACGCCTTCTCGGTCGGTGAGGACGGCGAAACGGACGGAGCGATTGAGCCGTCCGAGGAAAGTGTCGAGACAGATCTAGAAGCCTTCGGCGCGTCGGTCGATCATCGCGAGCGCGACACCCGAATTGACCAGCCCGAAGCCAGCAGTTTCGGCGTGGATGATCGGGCCACAGTCACCCGTAGCGACGGCGGTGAGCAGCGAGCGCTATTCGCCGATACCGACGACGATCAGCAGACCCTTTCGGGCGAGCGTGCCGCCAGTCAATGCCTGTTCGAGAGCGACGACACCGGCAGCGACGATCGTACCAGCGAACGCGCCGCGAGCGCAAACACGGACGACGAAACCCCGCGAGCGCTCGCCGACGGCGGCCGCGTCGAGGACGGTGAGAGCGGCGAGAGCACCAACGACGGGCGCGAACGCCCCACGCGATCGGAGCACGCGGACTTTGGCGGCGGCGAAGCGTCGGGGATGGACGACCTCGGCGACCCGGCCGAGACCGTCGAGAGCGAGCCGCAGAGCGACGAGAGCACCAACGACGGGCATGGGCCAGTCAAGCCGGAGAACGGCCACGAGGACAGCGAGGACAGCCCGAGAGACAACGACAACAGCGGAAAAGATGATTCGGTCAACCCCCACCGGCACGTTCCAGACGAGATCGACTATATCACCGCCGACGGCATTGAACAAGTCCATGAGCACCTTAGCGACGAAAACGCCGCGATATACGCGGCTAGCTCGGTCGAAGAACAAGCCGCCTTCCTATGGAAAATGGTCGATCAAGGCGTTATAGACCTCAGCCTCAGAGGGCGGTGAACAGAAGGGAGAGAGGTCGAAACTGCGATTTTCTTTGTTCGTTAGCGGCCGCAGTTTGCCATCTCAGCGGGATCGGAGATGGACTATTATGAATCGCATAGTTCCGTGAGACGCTATTACGACCCACACAGCCACCAGAATAGCCCGTAATCGCCGTTTCATTAGGGCAAAGTGAAAATACCAGAGCCGATACGAAACGTTTAAGTAGAAAGGGGCATTACTAAGGTGTAAGGGCGGAAAGCCCGGACCCGACTATGACCGAAGCAACCGACGCGGACGACAGCAAGGAAACAAACGACGAACAGACCGGTGAACGATGCGAGTGGTGCAAAAGCATCAGTAACGTCTCTCGCGGGTTCGTTCACGACGTATCGGACGAGTCGTGGACAGACTATGACGTACTCTGTCGTGAGTGTTTCATCGAGGAGGCAAGCCAATGAGCGGCGATTGATTTCAAATCAAACCCAACCCTTAAGACTGAGAGGGCATTATTAAGGAGTGCTGGAGGCTGACAGTCATGACAGAATCACCCCCCAACGAACAGATGGAAGGACAGAATCAGACGAGCCAACAGGCCGGGATTACCCATGTTCAGACAGTCCGCGTCAAGTTCGACGACAAAGGCAACGAGCCGGACGGTGCGGACACCCCGAAAAACAGTCGGTATGTCATCACAGCGACCGAGGCGATTCGAGCAGCTGGTCTAGATGGCGATTCGATGTTTCGGTACGTGCCCGAGGAGGTCGATAATCTCGGTGTCGTACCGGCGCTTGGGTCGGAAGGCGGTGAGGGGTACGTTCGGGATAGCCGGACATACTCTGTCCGCGACAACGGGAATAAATACGCTTCCTATCGGCTCACGATACCCGAGGCCGTACTGGAAGCCCTGGAAATTGACCCTGATTCCGAGGCGGCCAAAAACAACGAGTTACCGATGCTCGACGTGTTTGCCGGTGATCGGATGATAGCGTTCGGCAAATCCAACGCAATCGCTGTCCCAGTCGATGCTCTCCCGAACGATTACGAAGGCGAGGGTGATGATAACAAAGTCGTCCTACACCAAATTCAGACGGCAGTACCGGGAATGCAATCAGGATGGGACGACGGAGTTACTATCGCCGCTACGCCAGCAATCAAGCAGGCAGGCGGTAGGGCTAGTATCGGCGGTGTTCGGTATCTTCCTGAGCTTTCGGACGATCTCGGTGGCGATGTCGTGCCCGCTATCGGTCTCAAAAACGATGATGGACGGTCGGACGGCGAAGCACTGTCTGTCTATCATGAAGGGCCAGATCGGGATTACTTCAAGCTCCCAATTCCCGCCGACGTACTCGACGCGCTCGATCTCTCGACAGACGACTACGAGAACGTTGCTCTCGATGATCGCCCCGCGCTCACGGTCTATGCAGGTGATCGAATCGTCGCGTTGGGACGCCCCGGAGAGCGTGAGATCGACGTTGACCGAAGCCAAGCACCAAGAAAACCAGCGCCCACACTCACGGACATCGCCGGCATCGGTCCAGCGCTCGCCGATGAACTCGCTACGAGAGGCTTCGAGACAGTCGCCGATCTCGCCGACGCCGACCGCGAGGACCTGCTGGCTATCGACCAACTCGGCGAGAAGCGTGCCGACCGCATCCTCAACGACATACCGCGTTCAGAGAGCGACAATGAACGCGAGGAGTGACGATGACGCAAACGGAACGTGCGGCGATTGTGGCCGGCGTGAGACCGCCCACGTCATCCAATGCCCGATCGACGAGGAGCGCCGCCTAGATCTCTGCGCGGACTGCTACGACGATCGCGGCCCCGGCATCGAAATATGTCATATCCAGGATTCGGAATGGGATGTTGACGGCACGAGAGCGGAGCCGCAAATCAACGGACTGGGCGAGCGACACATGAACAACACAGCGTTCCCTGCTCCGGGATGGCTCGGCAATCCACACGAGATGGAGGAAAACACCGAAGTCGAGCGCTGGCGCGTGCTCAAAGCCTTCAAAGAAGACCTAATGCAGAAGGTTCGCGAGGATGAGTTCTTTCCGTACCATCTCGGCAAAGTGCGCGGCAAGCGCGTTGCGTGCCGGTGCCGATCGGACACCGAAACATGGCCCGGCGACGGTGATCCGTGCCATCTCGATGTTGTTCACGCTGCGCTGTTGGGATTATATTGAGGCATGTAGCCCGCTACTGTCAAGGTCCGCCGTGTTTGGCGTGGCTCCGGTGCCGGGTTTCTCGATCCATCCGCCCACTGGCGATACGAAACGCTTAAGTGGTCATGTCTCCAAGCATGGGCAAGGGCAGAAGGCCCGGACCCGACTATGACACCGGAAGCTATCGACGCGGACGACAGTGAGGAATCGAACAACAACCATCAGCAGCAGAGAGGTGGTGCATAATGTTCGGCCGACGCGAGACCGTCGAAACGCTCGAAAACACGCCGACGCTTCGGCCGATCGAACACCCCTCGTCGATTGACGATCTCGTGGATGCAATCGAGGAGATCGCCGTCGAGCGCGTTCGTAGCCCACCCGAAAAGCCGGTGCGGACGATACAGCGCGTGCATGGGAAACTCGATAACGAGGAGGCACAGGACCAGTACGTGTCCGACACGATACTTCAGCGTCGAATCAACGCAGCTCGCCGAGAGTTCAATACGTGGGTCGGGCGTGAACTTCGTAGCCAACGCATCCCGTCTCCGGCCGAGGCCGGCCCGTCGAATTACAATTTCAAGAAAGCACGCGAGAAATCGCGGTATGCCCGTGAGTCGAGTGAGACGTTAGATGAAAAACTCGATCGAGTACGCGCCGCAGCGAACGGGGCACGCGGTCGAGCGCTCGAAGCCGTCGGATCGTCTGTTGCCGAGGAGAACGCGAAGAAAGCCGAGACGAAGCGTGACGCTGTACGCGACGAACTCGAATCCGGTATGATCGTCGAGTTCCGCAACCCGCGTCTCACGATTGGCCGCGTCGTTCGGGTGAATCAGAAAACCGTGACTGTCGAGTATGACCGTGGATATACGAAAGACCCGCTTACGGACGAGGAGTTAGACCCGATGGCACAGACGCGCGTCGATCTCGATAGTCAGTGGTTGACGCTCCTAACCAATGCGGAGACGATTGAAGAAGCCGAGCAGCAGCGCGATGAAGCCACTGATAATTGAGGAGGTTCGCATCTCTATCGGCCGATAGCAAGAGTGTAGGACACTCTCGATGAAGAAATTTGATTTTCAAAACTCGATCAATTCCGAGCAAAGCGGCACGTTTAAGTAGCTATGCCTCCAAGCATGGGTAAGGGCGGAAGCCCGAAACCCGACTATGACAGAAGCAACCGACACGGACGGCGACGAACGAAACGAATACGGACCATTCCCTGTCGCTAGCGGGCGAACTATCTTCCTAAAACAAGACAGGAAAGTATTTTTCGCTGTCGCCGAAGACGGTATCGCCAGCGAGCAAAAAGTCGAACGAGAGACGGGATTTCACCCGAACGAAATTCGCGGTATCACCCGCAAGCTAGAGCGAGAAGGGCTTTTACTCTCAAAGGGTCGTGACAGCCTCGCTCGCGGCCCGGCTCGGTATTGCTTGTCGAGAGACGGGCGAGAGTACGTGAACGGATAGTAGCGGGAGAATCGAGCCGGTTTCTCGAAGCGTTCGCAGCTATGCGCGCAGACCGCTATCCATGATTTTATAAGGTCTCTCGCGCTACCCTCTCTCGATAGGAGCTAGCCCACTAAACCTTACATGTCATAGTCGGGTTCGGGTGGCTTCTCCTATCATCCCCACTTTCACATCTAGCTGGAAGCTCGTCAAAACGATCGCTGGCAAACCCTCAACTCGATACGAAACGCTTAAGTGGAAAGGGGCATTATTAAGGTGTAAGGGCGGAAGGCCCGAATCCGACTATGACACAGGACAACGGCGCGGATGTCGATGATGAACAGGCCAAAACTATATTCGCGGACGCCCCGCTCGGTTTCGAGGCGATTCGCGGCACGCACACGTTCGAGGAGGTGCTTTTCTCAGAAGCGCATGCTGAACGAACGGTGCCTGTGAATGTGCTGTCGGGAGAGAAAACCCGCCAAATCGCCGGGAGCGTCAAGCGCGCCAAAGCGTTTGTTGCGGATGATCCCCGCCGGGTGGCCGTTCCACAGCTCACCGAAAGGATGATCGAAACGCAGAGCGCACCGTATGTTTCGACTGTCTTTTACAACAGGAAAGTCACGCGGGGGAAGATAGTCGGCAAAGGAGATTACGGGAAGCCCGAATATGCCAACGATGGATACGATCTCGAATGGACCTACCGGGCGGCGGTCCAGTCCGACTATCATGAGGTCGAGCTAGTCGAGGCCGATTACGAGAGTGGTAACGTGACGATTCGAGCGACAATGGCCGACTAGATCTCGCGCGGCTCGGTTCTAAATCGGAGAGACAGGCCGACATGCTTAAGTGTCTATGTCTCCAAGCATGGGCAAGGGCGAAGTGCCCGAACCCGACTATGACAACGAAAGCAAGGAAAGACGGCGGAACCCCGAAAGAATGCTCTATCTGTGGCGAGAGCGCCGAATATCCAGACCCAGCAGCCCCACAAGGGGACTCGCGCGGGTTGTGCGCGATCTGTTGGCGACGAGAGGGCGCACGATGATATGTGCTACCTGACGCGCTCGCCACCGAAGGGCGAAACAAACATACTCAGCCGTGAACAGCGCACAACGACGATCTGAACTGCGATAACCCATACCAACACTATCACAAATGCCATCCACGCAAATAGCACTCATCGACAGCGATACCGACGATAGCGATAGCGACGACACGGCCCCGATCGAGAGCACCGACTACACGACTCTCGCACCGACCGATCAACGGGGCGGTGACGGCTGTTGCCCGTGGTGTCTCTCGTCGGCTGAAACCTTCGAGCACCACGACAACGGGACCGTAGGGTGCAGCCATTGTGGCGCGGCTATCCCCATCGGCGCGGACTGGTATGAACGCGGAGAGAAAATAGTCATCTGAATGGCAACAGCGGTCTCAGTATGTGTGCGAGCGCGGTGATTCTCGAAAGACAAACCGACACATTTTAATGGCAGTGTCTCCAAGCATGGGTAAGGGCAAGGTGCCCGGAACTCCGACTATGACAGACGAAACCCACTCGAACGACGGAAGAAGCGAACACGGTCAACGCGAGCGGCGGGAACCGAGTGACGTGCCCGGCTTCGGGCGCGTCGGTGGGATCGACGACCCCGTGCCCCGTGCGGAATACGGCGACGATCCCGAAGCCGTCGCCGGGGCAGAGGAAGCGCCACCGTTCCCCGATTTCGCTGCCGATCGCGCCAAAATTCGATACTATTCGGTCGAGCGCGAATCTCGGCCCGATGATGGGAAGCACATTCGCATCCGAGACCTGCAGGGCGCTCCTGCGATGTCGATGCTGCTCTCGCTCGTGAACGACGCCAACGCCGACGGCTGGCGGCTCTCAGACTACCATGAGTCGGGCGACGAATTGCTGTTCGTGCCGTTCGAGGACGACGCTCGCGAGCGCTGCGAGGATGGTGATGGGCGATGAGCGAGAGCCAGTCTGACCTCACTACCTACGACGAAGAGAAACCCGAGAGCGCCTGCGCCCGCTACGAAATTTGCGGGAATACGGTGCCCGGCCGAGGACAGATGTGTGGGGAGTGTCTCGACGCGGTTCGCGCCAAAGATCGCGAGCAGTGGAGGGAACGATGACGGGATTCGAGAGGCCGAAATCACGCAGACAGCGTGTGGAGAACGCAGTCGTCCAACTACTAGATGCCGACGAGTACGGCAACAGCCGTCGGTACTTCCAAGCGGGGGATATTGCAGACGGCGGCTCAGAACTCACATCGTCGATGGTCGGGTCCTACCTGCCGGCGTTAGAGGACGAATCACCTCTTCCATCGGGGATCACCGTTGCGCGGCATACGGAACGGAACAATTCGACGGTGTGGGTCGTCAAGCGAGAGGATGAGGGAGGGAGCCAATGAGCACCCGGATCCTCACCGTCGCCCGGCTCGTCAAGGACGAAATCAACGGAATCGAGATCGAGGGCGATGCGTTCGGCAAGCTCCTGGATTCGCTCGGGATCATGCCGAAGATCGAGCAGCGGGGAATCGTTACGAGTGCAAAACCCGGCGACGACGATACGCGAGCATATATCGTCGATAAACACACGGTGCCCGGCATAGACGGGACGACGCAGGTCTATGCCTGCACCTGTCCCGATTTCAAGTTTCATCAGGTGCACGAGCACCGTGACGAGATCCATGACGATCCCGAAGCCGGCTTTGAATCACTCGATCAGTGCAAACACGGCGATGCAGTTGCGTTCGAGGACCGGACGGCCGACGATCGCGATACGGACCAACAGGGCTTCGGAGCGTTCAGCGGCTCAAACGCACAGGACGACTAACATGACGGCAGACCAAACTAAAACCATGACAGCAAACAACGCAGCAGATCACGAAGGCGAACAGAGCGCCGAGAATGAGAACGTCCCCATCAGACACATCCAGACGGTGCGTGTTGGTTGCGATGAAAGGGGTAGGATGCGGTTACAGCTGACCGAGGCGATTCGAGCGGCTGGTCTCGGAGATAGTGATGATGTGATGTTTCGCTACGTACCCGAAGAAGTCGATAATCTCGGTGTCGTGCCGGCGCTCGGCATGGAAGAAAGCGTCACGAGTCCCCGAGACAGCCGCACGTACAGCGTTGACAACGCAGGTGGGAGAAATCGGTTGGAGATTTCAGAAGACGTACTCACCGCTCTCGATATTGACATCGACGCCGTGAAAGCGGGCAACGGCCCGCTGCTCGACGTGTTTGCCGGTGATCGGATGATAGCGTTCGACAAATCCAGCGCAATCGCCGTCCCGACCGACGCTCTCCCAGATGACTACGAGGGTGAGAGTGAGAACGGTGAGGTCGTTTTGCATCAAGCCCAGACGACGACGCCGATGATGCGCTCATGGGGAGTTACAGCAAGGCTCACAGCAGGTATCAGACAGGCCGGAAATGGAGCGGAAGACGACTTAGGTGCCATCAAATACCTCCCCGAGCTTTCGGATGATCTCGGCGACGGTATCGTACCCGCGATCGTGACTCAGTACGGCGACGGGCGAGCGCGGGGAGATGCGTATTCGCTTTCCCGCATCGCTGCGAACAGCGGCAAGAGTTCTAGTCGGGGGTTCGAGGCAACCATCCCCGACGACGTGCTCGACGCGCTCGATCTCTCCACAGACGATTACGAGGACGTTCCCCTCGATGATCGCCCGCCGCTCACGGTCTATGCAGGTGACCGAATCGTCGCGCTGGGACGGCCCGGAGAGCGCGAAGTCGCTGTTAGCCGGGCACAAACGCCCAGCGAACCCGCACCCGGCCTGACGGACATCGACGGGATCGGATCGGAACTCGCCGACCGTCTCGGCGCTGCTGGCTACGAGACAGTCACCGATCTCGCCGACGCCACGCGAGAGGAGCTGCTAGCAATCGACCGTCTCGGCGTGGCCCGTGCCGATCGGATCATGGCCGACGTTACTGCTCGCGAGCAACAACGAGGTGAGGACCGATGAGCGACATCAACGAGGAAATGCCGTGGCTCCCGGCTGATATCGACGAGACGTTCGACCCCCTCGCACACGCCGACGTGGAGATCGACGCCGAGACACCGATCGTCGTCACCCCGCGTGGCGGCGCACGCGAAGTCGGTCGCAGCTGCTATCAGGTTGATACCGAGTTCAGCACTGTCCTCGTCGATTGTGGGCTGAATCAGGGAACCGGCGATTCGTTCCCTGACTTTCGCGGACTCGAACCCGGCAGCGTCGGCGCGGTCTTTCTCACCCACGCTCATATCGACCACTCCGGCGGCCTGCCAGTCCTGGAAGCGCGCGGCCTGCTCGCCGACGACGCACCGATCATCGCCACACCACCCACCATCGAGATCGCCAAAACCCTGCTCGAAGACTCGTTGAAAATCCATCGTCGCGAAAGCCGTCACGCGGGCGAAGAACAGCAATACGTCGAGGCCCACGTCGAGGCCATCTTCGAGCGGTTCGAGCCGGTCGATTACGGCGGTGGCCGCGCCGAAGCCCTCGCTGACATTCCCGACGAAGATCCACTCGTGTTCCAGATGGGCAACGCCGGCCACTTACTCGGCTCGGCGTGGCTCATGCTCCAGACCAACGGTTATCGTACGGTGTTCTCCGGCGATCTCGGCGGACGTGCGCCCCACCTTCCAGATATCACCGCACCGCCGCAGGCCGATCTGCTCGTACTCGAATCCACCTACGGATCGCTCCACAGCCACACCTCGATGAGTGACGCCCAGACGGACCTCTACAACGCTGTCAAGCGTGCAGTGCAATCCGGGGAGCCTGTGCTGATACCCACCTTCGCCGTCGGCCGGGCACAGGTGCTCATGCTGATGTTCGCCAATCGGCTGCATACGCTCTCAGACGACGTTCGAGATCGGGTCCAGCTCGTCGTCGACGGGATGGCCCAGGAAGCCACGGACATCTACCACGAGTTCGCGACGAACGCGAGCTTCATGGACGAATCTATCGTCAACCGCGTCGAGTCTGGGACACCAAAACCGTTCCTGCGCGATGATACTGCCTTCCCCGACACCGACAGTCACCGTCGAGCAATTCTGAGCGATGCAGCCCAGTCGGGCGGGAAAGTCCCGATCATCATTGCACCGTCGGGGATGCTCACTGGCGGCAACTCCCCGCGCTATCTCACCGAGTTTGCCGCTCGCTTCGGCTCCGCGAACATCTTCCTCACGGGCTATCAGGCACAGAACACCACCGGGCGCGTGCTGCAAGACCAGATCAAGGCCGACAAGGACGAACTCACCTACACAGTCACCAGCGAACCGCTCGGCACCGACTGGCCCTCCACGTCGAACATCGTACGAACCACTGTCGAGGAGGAAGGTGCCACCAAACACGTCACCCGCGCGACGATGCCCGCCGACTGGGTGAGCACGATCAACGGGTTGAGCGGCCACGCCGCCCAGTCGGGCCTGCTGGAGTTCGCCCGAACGGTGAGCCCCGAGACGGTTGCGTTGATCCACGGCCCGGAGTACTCCCAAGCCGATCTCGCCACGCATCTCGCCAAAAACGTCGAGAGTCTATCGGAGGCAACGCGCAGCCGAATGCTCACCCCGATCGCCGTCTCGCGGGACATCGACGTTGACACGCCAGCGCTCACGCCCGAGCACTTCGACGGTGACGATCTCTCCGTACCCGAGAAAATCGAAATCATGCAAGAGCAGCTCTCCTCGATGAGCGAAGACCTCGCCGCTGCTCGAAACGATACCAGCCCGTCCGAAGCGGAGATCCGCCGCATCGTTCGCGACGAACTCGAAAACAGCGACAAGACAACCACTAACCCCTGATACCTACTCTGGAGCTATCGATTGTCGTCGACCCATCGGCAGAACGCATCAAACTCTTTTGCCCCTGCGTTCTCGGCAATCTGACGGAGCGTCCCGACCCGAACCCGGTCATGGAGTGGGACCGTCACATGGCGGGTTTCAACGTCAGAACCGTCGGGATGGACCATTCGAGCCGCACGTGGTCGCCACGAACTCGTGTCCGTTCAAAATTGCCCTTGTTGACCAAGACCTTCATCACGTCATAACCGGAGAAATCGCGTGTAACCACACCGAGCCACCTACTTCAGGACCTCGGGGAGATCGCCACCATCCCCGTACTCATCCAGATCAATTCCCCAGTCACGCAGCTCCTCCTCAGTTGGTTCACGCCCATAGTCCTCGTCTTCGACGAGTTTGACTGCTTCATCGAGGTTTTCGAGGGCTTCCTCACGGGAGGGACCCTGCGAGACCGCTTCGGCCTCTTCGTCATAGGCCGTCCACCATCCATCAGGATTCTCGGTCAACCTGATTCGGCGAAGTTTTGCGCTCATGATTGTTCCTCCGGGCGAATCCAAATCGCTTGCCGCGGCCCAGTCTTTTTCTTCCGTATCTCACCAGCATCGGCTAGGTCATCAAGAGCCTGATACACCGACCGTTGGGGCCATCCGAGCGTGTCGGCAAGTTCGCCGGTCGTATATGGCTCTACTGGGTCCATCGCACTATACACATCGTCCGATGAACGGGTTTTTACGAACTGTCCAGCGTTATTTCGGGGTTTTTCCGATTCCCTGTCTTCGGACATGGATATGCCTACGGCCGGTCTCCCTTTAACCTTTGCTCAATAACGCAATCGACGGGTTTATTTCCTTAGCGCTATAACGCATAGGCGGAGACAGACCGGCCCTTCGGGGCGTTTCACGCGGTGCAGGAAACGCCCGCGCGCAGTAACGCGCGGGCTGGCTGTCGTGACGATGGAGGCCAGACAGCCATGACGGAAAACACAACCCAACGGTTTGAATCCGACGCATCGAACGTCAGCCAGCGACCGACCAGCAACGCGGACGCCAAGAGCCACGAGACGGTTCATACGACCGACGACTGGGCGCTCGTCGTTCGGGCGGACGGCGCGGTTGAAGCCCGCACGCACTGGCCCAACGGCGATCTGCAAGCGTTCTCGACCGCTCCCGAGCATGAGGCCCCAAAATCGAGCGCGACCTACCGCTACGGGATGGACATCGAGAGGGTTCTGGCACGCTACACCCACGAAACTCGCTTCGATCGCGACCTGAATGAAGGCGAGCACGGCGCAGCGCTCCGACGCGGGATCATCGAGACACTGTGTGCGCTCGCACCCCCAGCGTTCCCCGACGGCTCCGACGGCCAGCCCGTCGGTATCGTGTTCGTCAACGCTCCCACCGGCCCCTCAACCACGGTTGTCGGTGCAGACGCTTCCACGACCGGCACGTACGCCACTTTCTATCCGTTCGAGGGTGAGAGCCATTGACCGACCCGGAAATTACGCCGGTCGATGAAGCCCGCTGTCCCGAGTGTGGTAACGAGGAGATCGAACGGGTTGAGCACCCACGGCTCCCGCCCGATCACCGGGGACACTGTACCGAGTGTGACCACCGAGCGCACCCGCTCGCGTTTCATCACAGTTGGAAATGGAACCGCATGACTGAGGACGAACGCGAGGAGGCACGCAGGCAGCACGAGCGCTACGTAGATCAGGTGGCCGAGCACCAATACTCGTCGGCCTATCTGGCCGCACAACGAGAGACATAGCCCCATGAGCACCGATCCGTTCGCGGACGCGGACGCCGAGCCAGCGTTTGAGCCGCGCGACGACGAGCACGTCGGGAGCGAAGCCCAGTCAGCCAACGAGAGCGAAGCCGAGACCGATGACTCCGATGCATGGAAAATCCACTGTCGAGAGTGCAGCGAACTCGTGCCCGCGAAACCGTACTGCTACGAGTGCGGCGCTGAGCGTCCGGCAGACGGCGATTACTACGTCGGCGAGGAGGTCGAAGGACAGTGACCGAGACGCCAAACGCCTACCGCAAGTGTGCCCGCGATGGACGAGGAGGCCGAGAGCGATGAATCCTGGCACCCGTTCGCGGTTGTGCCCGGAACATCGCAACGACGGACATTCAACGTCGTGCGTAGCGTGCGTGCAAGCCCGCCGTATCGCCGAGCTAGAGCAGACAGTCGAAGAGCTTTCAGCGCGCGTCGAAGTATTGGACCCCGACGCCAGCGAAGCGGACAGACAGAAACGAAGAATATTGCCATTACCAGCCGGAGAAAGCCCATGATCCCACTCGAAACCCGTGTCCCAAACACCGTATGCCAACAAGCAATCGATCGGCCCGTTTCCGAGCACGTCATCGTCCTCACACTCGCGTACCATGACGGCCGCTACGGCCCCGACGATGTTCGCGAGGCGCTTGCCAAAGCAGTCGAACGAGGCGACGTAGAGCACGTCGACGGAGGCTACCAGCCCGGCGAATGGGACGAGTGGAGCTGTCCGAGAGCACGATGACTGACGGCTCCGAGCAACCGCTTCTCGACGAGGACGTATGCTGTCCCGGCTGCGATACCACCCGACTCTGGATGTATTTCGACGGACCACCCGAAGACGTGGATGCGCTCGCGACCTGTCCCAACTGCGGGACCCACATTCTCGGCTTCGACTCGATCAGCGACGAGCAAACCCAGGAATGGGATCAGTTTCTGAGAGATGTTCATTGGAAGAACTACCCATGAATGGTCCACAGACCGGTGATTCGTCGGTTTCGCCCGGCGAATGCTATTGGGACCCCGAAGAGGACACCGCTTCGGATAGCCCGGGCGAGTTCATGATCGTCGACGAAGAGCTCGCCAAAATCACAAAGGCGGAGGGCGACGAACGTGCGTGAAATGCCATCGCCGGAACGCCAGCCCGAGGTGGCTCTCACCCTCACAACACGGGCGAAGGCTCACCGGCTCTACAACGAGTACGAACTTCGCGATCGCGTTCGCAACGAACGCGGGACGCTCTTTCGCAAAGGCGAGAGCGACGAGTACCACCTCGTCGAGAGCGGCCGCGCGATCGTCGTCGTCATCGAGGACGATGGGGCGCGAACCGTCACCACGCAGATGCACGCGCACCCGGACTATCGCACCGACAATACCTACCAGCAGCTCGGAGAACTCCCATGAGTCCCGATACAATACCACCGGGGACGCCGAACTGTCCGGAGTGCGGAGCATCGCGATGGACCGAGAGCACGGACGGCCTTTCGGCAGGCTTGATGGTCTGTTTGGAGTGTGGCTACCTTCCTCGTGCGTCGGTTCGGGAGGCCATCAATGCGACCGAAGACGCACCGGCCGAGACGTATCAAGTACCCGCGGTCGACCCCGAAACCGGCGACGGGTGGGATGTAGAGGTCGAAGCCGAGTCGCTGCGAGACGCCATGCAGAAGGCAAGCAACCCCCCGGACGCACATGTCGCGTCGTCGTTCGTCCAGAAGCATTTGGAGATCGGAGGCCGAAAGCTACCCGCACGAGTGGTCAACGAACAACTACGGTCTTCTACGTCGGCGCATCCTGGTGTTCTTCGCATCGGTCATGAGGACGGGAATCAAACAGCACAGTGTTGATTCCACACAAAACTTATTACAAATAGCGTTGGACCAACTAGCTGGAGCACTTCCCGCTCCGTGAAATCGGGGACCAGATCGGCCCGCTGCGTGGCATCATCGTTGCGGGAGGAATCTCCCCGAGTTGTCTCTCACAGGCTAGTTCCATAAATCAACTGGCCAATATATAATATTCTTTTGACAACATATTTTCAGGAGGGGAAGTTCGACAAGAGAGTCGCTGATGGGGCCAGAAAAGTTATTCAACGAGACAACTGCACACCCACCCATAGCTATGGAGCACGCTTCATTCGCTATCGGTGAACCAGTCGTTGATCGCGACCAAGACGGTGATCCCAATACAGCGATCATCGTCAACTGCCCGCCTAAAACCGCCGACGAATGGACTGCCTATCGCGATACGACTGTCGCCGACGACAATCCCGGCTATCCCGAGGATGCGCCTGTTGCTGTCGCAGTCTATCGTGACGAACTTGCTGAGTTTGACCCCAACTGGGACGACCGCGATACGCCGTTCTCACTCAGCGATCTCGGTGAGGCCGGTGTCTCACATTACTCGTTTCCTGCGCCACGGCTCAGAAGCATCGAGCAGTCTGAGACTGAAAACGGGCAAAGAGAGCAAAGAGAGCAAAGAGAGCAAAGAGAGCAAAGAACGTATGGAGAAGCCTCTACTGATAGTAGAGATAGTGCGAAAGCGAGCACAAGCGAGGAACTCGTTGTCGATGATGAAAGCAACAGCGATTCACAGACCGAATCTGCGGTCGAACCATCGGCCGCTCTCGTGACGCTCAAAGAAGCGCTTGCAGACCGTGGAGTGGACGCTGACATTGATGCAGACGCAGAAACAGTCACCGCCGAGAAGCTTGGCGTGACCTACCATGTCAAGCCCGAAGGAGTCATCGATGGCGACGGTCCTCACCGCGAGCAGATTGAACGAATTGTCACCGAAATCTAGCTGAGCCAGAAACGACGATCTTGTTGTGAACACGCTCGAATTCGAACTATGAACGTCAGCTACCAGCATTCCAACCCTTACGCTAGCAATGAATCGTTTCTGCTTCGTTTCGATCCTGATAGAAGTCAGACTCAGACCGCGTGCATTCTCGTTGATGCCGGCCAGAACGTCAAGGTTGATGAGTTGCTCGCAGACGACGAGTACCTCACCGCCATCGTCCTTACTCACGCTCATTCAGATCACTACCAGTCGCTCGCGGCGAATCTCCGCGACGGCGCACCGATTTATACCTCCGAGGCGACCGCTCGCATCCTCGAAAGCGTTCTCGACGAAGCCCAGCAACACACCGACAACATCAGCGACACTGAAATCGTCCTCGACGCACTCGAACCGCTCGATGACTGGAGATCACCAGTCAAAGGATTGCGAATCGCACCTGTTCCGGCGGGTCACACACCCGGCGCGGCCGGATTCGTTCTCCAGTTCGAGAGTGACAGTGAGTGGAAGACGATTCTCGCAACCGGCGATTGGACGTGGCAACGGGCGGGAGGCTATCCCGGTTTCGACGCTGCACTTCCTGTCGACATCGAAGCCATGTTCCTCACGGCAGCGACGAACGACGGCTACGAGGGGAGACTCACCGAGTCGGTCAGAACGATCTGCGAGCGCGCCAGCGCCGGGTCGCCCGTACTCGTGAGTGCCAGCGGTCTCACGAGCGTCCAGTACGCCTACCTGCTGGGCCATCTCGCCCGCAAGCTGAGTCAACCGCTTTCGGTCACGCTGGTCGGCCACGCTGCGAAGCTCTACCATGATCTCGATTATGATGTGCCGAACGTCGAGGCAGTCGCAGAGTTCGACGATCCCGACACGGTTCTCGAACCAGAGACGGTGACGATCGCCGGCCCCGAAGTGCCCACTGAGGCGAGTTCCGGTCGGTTGTTCGGCGAGCTGCGCAAGGATCCGAACGCAACGCTTGTACAGGTGGTCGCCGCCGGCAATGCGCTGGTTCCGTCCGCCCAATGTACGACCCACGATTTCGAGGTTGTCGCTCACCCGACCGAAGCCGAGATCGATACGCTGGTCGAAGACCTCGATCCGACACAAGTGATCATCACTCACCAGCACGGACGGACCAGCAGTCGGTACAAGGACCGGTACAGTAGTTATGTGTGGGCAACCGGCGACGAGAGTGTATACACGATCCACGAGGACAATCACTGGGTCGCGCCGCCGTGGATGACAACCGAAGGTATTGCCTATGTCAACCGGAGCAGCGGTGCTAGCGGAAGTACGTGGTTAGGCGAAACGTTCGCCGGCCCCGACGAAGAGATACCACTTCCAGCGTGTGACCGCATCGAGGAAGACGTTGACCTCGCCGCGGAAGGTCTCGATATGGATATCCTAGAGCAGCGTCTTCGTCCGGCAGAGACGGCCAGTAGTGATACATCCGCAGCTGACACGACCACAACGGCGACTGACAGCCGAATGTCGAATGGCGAAACGAAATTTTCGATAAGCGAGGAAGATTCATCGGAAGCGGTCGCCTCAATCACCGCTCGCCTCGATGCCATCGAATCGCAACTGGAAGGAACGACCTACACTGCGCGGGTGGTTGATGCTGGCGACGATATCACTCTTCTGCGCGTTCTCGGCGACGTCAATAGAAAGCACGGCCAGACCGTCGAAGTGACGATACGAAACGGTGGGGAGGACGGCACACAGCCTTCAGAGTGACCAGACGAAAAGAAGAGGAAACACCATACAAATTTATTGCACCTTGGCCGGAAATTATAGCAATGACTCACCAAACAACCGCCGTCGCACTCGTGCTCGCGGGAATGCTCATCGTCGCAGGATGCAGCGCCGCCCCTAATGAAGGTGCGAATACATCGCCGGCCACAGCAGCAACCAGCGAGACAGGTGTCGTCAGCCCGACCGCAATGGACACAGCATCGCCAACTGGGACAGCTACACAGACACGGACACAAACAAGAACATCTACCGCTACACCTACTCCGACTCCAACAGCAACGGCGACCCCGACGCCCACACCTACGGCAACGGCGACACCTACAGCAACAGCGACCCCGACGCCCACACCTACAGCAACAGCGACACCTACAGCAACAGCGACCCCAACTCCGGAGCCGAAACGTGGACCAGACGAGGGCACTGAGTGGCAGGTCACCGTCACGCGCGTCATCGACGGCGACACGATGGAAGTACGCTTCCCGAACGGTGAAACCGACACTCTCCGGCTACTGGGAGTCGATACGCCGGAAACCACGCTGAGTCGAACTGATCCTGCCGAGTTTGAAGGAATACCTGAGACTTCCGCCGGAAAGGATCACCTCTACGAGTGGGGCGGGAAGGCGAAAACGTTCGCCACGAACCGCCTCGACGGGAAGACTGTACGCGTGGCGGTCGATCCAGAGGCCGACAGGCGCGGGTACTACGGGCGATTGCTCACGTACATCTACGTCGACGGCGAAAATTTCAACAAGCAACTGCTCACGGAGGGGTACGCACGGATGTACGATTCAACCTTCAGCAAGCGCGATGCTTTCAGCGAGGCCGAAGCCAATGCACAGTCGAACGACGTCGGCCTATGGGCGTTCGAGGGTGGACAGACCGCAACGCCGACACCGACCGCCACGCCGACGCCCGAGAAGGGTGGAGGGGACGGAGGTGGGGCGACACCGACGCCGCCCGCCGACGGTGATTACGACTGCTCGCATTTCGACAGTCAGAGCCAAGCGCAGAAAGTCTACGATGGAAGCCAAGACGACGAATATCGGCTCGATGCCGATGATGATGGCGAAGCGTGCGAATCACTTTCCTGATAACGGGGAGAGGCTATTCGGTGGGTTCGCCAGTATCGACCGGCACGCGAGTGAAGCCGAGGGTGGCAAAGTCGCTATCGAACGCGAATATACATTCGACAGCACGCTCGTCAGCGAGTACCCCCGTAAGATGGTCCACGAGCGTTATTTCGTGGTCGTCGTAGCGGTCGAACTCATCACGCGCATCCGCGAACGCCACCCGATCCGCCTGAACGACATTGAAACTCCCCGCAGCGAGAATGTCTCCGAGTGCCCGCGTGGCGGTTGTGTGATCGACCTTGTATAGCAACAGCGTTGCGAGTTCCGCAAGCACGAATCGGGTGGTATACAGCGGAGAGTAGGCAAGGTCGCCCGTGCGGATCGCCTGAAAAATCGCGCGGGCTGTCTTGTGGTGCTCGTCGCGTTCGTTGTAGTACGCAAAGAACGCCCCGGTGTCGATGAACAGTGGTTCGGCGCGTGCGTCGGCAGCGCTCGTGGATCTGGACTCGTGACCAGTATCGGTGCCGGCGCTATTCATTCGCCAGCGCGTCGGCGAGATATTCGTCTGTCCGCGTGGCGTCCGTCGGTTCAGCCGACGATCCGGGCTTGGTGTCCCAGAATCGGTCATCGGAATCAACGCCGGTCATAGTGCGTTCGTCGTCATCAAGCCACCACACGGCTACCGCACCAATCTTCTTACGGTGTACTCGCCCGGCCTCCGCGAGCTTCCGGAGACGCTGGTCGGCACTCTGACGGGCTACACCGAGGTGGTCGGCAACCTCGCTTGTCCCTGCTGGGTCGTTCTCACGGACGGCATCGAGCACGTCCGCATCGGTGTGGTCCGAGGCGTAGCGTCCGCGCTCATCACGTTCGGCCATACAGCGTCATATATGCCCCGCACTGATAAATCCACCTGCTACAGTGGCAACCCGGCAAACTTATCCCATATGCTACTGTAGCAATTGGCAGAGGCAGACCGGTCCCTCCGGGGCGTTCTCGACCGAGAGAATGCCCGCGCGTTGGAGCGCGCGGGCTGGCTGTCTTGCAAGGGCTAACAGCCATGAGCACTACACCCCTATGCGACCAAAACGGTGTCGCACCGATAGCGAAAGCAACCCTAACCGGTAGCGGTGGTGGGCAGCGATGAGCGGCGAGTTCTGCCCGAACTGTGGATCGGGATTCTACGGCTACTTTTCCCGGTATCACGGCGAGTACTGTCCGCAGTGTGGACGCGGAGGGAATCAATGAGCGCCGAAGCGTGCTATACGATCGCCGTTCCTATTGAGCGTGCGGTTACTGGAGTGACGATCAGCGACGGCGAACACGCGCTCTGTGGATACTGTGGGCGGTCGATTGGCGAAGGATCGCCGGTTGGTATCTATGCATACTCGATGTCCGACGAACGCGATGTCACGGTCGCGCGGATCAACTGCAATGACTGTGCGACCGAGACAATAACCCACCCGACGCTTGGTGGCACCGAGTGGCTGATGCGTGGGACGCTCGCGCTGCAAAGCGATGTCGCACATCAGTCGTGTCAGCTCGTCTTCGTACCCAACGAAGGTGTCGTTAGTATGTCGCCGCCAACTGACGGTTCGAACGTTGTAGCAGAAGAACAGATGGAGGCATCAATGTACTGCCAGCAACAGTAGAATATTGCGAGTAGAATAGGTCATATAGACGGCTGAGAGCGATTATCGTTCTCGAAGCGTCATCGGCAATCCATTCTGCGTTTTCGTCGTCATCTCTGGTTCAATAGCGATGTCTGTCTCGTCACCATTCCATTCGAGATCGAACTGCTGGCCGATCGTCGCGAGCGCGAGCGTTGCTTCAAGTCGGGCGAACTCTCTCCCGATGCATGTCCGTCGTCCACCTCCGAACGGAATGAAGGCATGATCGTCTAACTCCTCCTGGTATCCATCGGTCCAGCGATCAGGGTAGAACTCCAGCGGAGCATCATAGTATCGCTCGTCACGGTGGACCGAAATTACCGAGAGATGAACCTGCTCATCGGATGGAAGTCGATAGCGTCCGACGTCCACCTCTCGCGTCGTCTGGCGGGGGATCGTATGGATCGGAGGGTAGAGCCGAAGCGTCTCGGTGACGATCCGGTTAGTGAGATCGAGACGGCTTATATCATCCCGTGTCGGTGCCCTTCCGTCGAGCACCGCGTCGAGTTCCTCGTGGAACGCGGCGCGGACATCGGGTTCGGTCGCCAGCGAATACAAAGCGAACGCGATAGCAGATGCAGTTGTCTCATACCCAGCGAATATCATCGTCAGCATCTGGTCTTCGATTTCTTCGGGACTTAGATGCTCATCGCCTGTCGCCTCGGCTGCCTCAGACAGTTTCGAGAGCAGCGTTTCACTCTCAGAACCATCTAACTGGCTCTCGGAAGCGGATTGCTCTACTTGATCGGCGAGCGTTACCGTCCCCGATTTATCTGCATATTCGTATTCCGCAAGCAACCGGCGAATTTCGACTCGCAACCGTGATTCCGAGTTGCTGAATTCGTGACGGGATGGCGTTGGTATCCAGTGAGGGAGCAGCCAGGAAGTTGGAACGAACCATTTGTTGAGGCCATCTGACGCATCGCGTAGATCGTCACCTTCGCCCGGGGCCAAATCACGACCGAACAACGTTGCGAATAGAATCTCGATCGTGAGATCCTGCATTTCAGATTCAATATCCAAACGCTCACCGTCGTTCCACGTTGCGAGTCGGCGCTGAGTCGCAGCAACCATGTCGCCCGCATAGCCGCTCACCCGCTCGGGGTGAAAGAGCGGTTGGAGAATACCACGTTGACGACTCCACTGCTCGCCTTCAGTAGACAACACTCCGTTTCCGAACACGCGATTGAAATCGTCCGTCTTACCGAACGCGTCGACATCCGTAACGAGCGCCTGCTCTAGATACTCCGCTCCCGCGAGAACATACACATCTGTACCCGGCAGTTCCATGCAGTAGACGTCGCCACATTCGCTCGTAGCGCGATCAACAAACCCGAACGGATCATCACCGAAATCAATCGTGTGGCCGATGACAGGATAGCCTTCAGGCGAAGGCGGCAGCTGTGTATTACTACTCATCGGCTAGACCACGTCGATGGAATCCTAAAAGGCACTTCAAAGAGGGCCAGAGGAAACCATCAGATAAATCCATAGATCACGGGTACAACGACACGGAATATGTCCACACAAGTACATCCCTTATCTGGCAGACATCTCGATATCCAAGAGGTCATAAGTGGTATAATTGATACAAAGAGATTGGACATTCTACGCGCAGCGAATGACTGCTCGCTGCCAGCCAGCCAAGATGATATTGCTTCCCGCGCAGAAACGTCGCGAAAGACAACCGAAAAGCATCTCGTGGAGCTTCGAAAGCACGGGATCACCAAGACCTATCGGGAGAATATCGAACCAACTGCTGGTGGTCAGATGCTCTTAGAAGCGCTACAAAAGTGTTTCACAGAAATTCCCATCACAAGAACTGAATTCGCGAAGTTGACTCGAACCGAGACTGCGCTCACAATTCTATCAAACTTGAATACTGAATACCAGAGCATAGGGGAAATTCAGGGGAAGGCATCTGTATCAGCCACTAATCAGACTGTTAAGCGCCAACTCAAGTGGTTCGATGAATCGGACCACGATCTAGCAGATGAGAGAGGCCACACGTACCGACTCACCAACGCTGGTGAAAAGACGCTCCTCGCTTACGATGATTTGTCAATCTCCATCGAACAGATCATCGAGAAGGCAGAATGGTTCCAACGTCTTCCATTAGAAAATGCAACTGTTCCAGTCAAGGAACTCGCTGATGCAACCGTTATCACATCGGATACAGCCAGTCCCTCGAACGTGCTCGGGGCTGCTCTCAAGCTTTGCGACCTACGGGTGAGCCAGTTCCGATGTATCTGCTCGATCTATAATCCGGTTCTGTTCTTTGCGTACAAAACAATGCTCGATTTTGGCGTCGAGGCCGAGGCCATCCTTGACTGGCAAAGTTTTGTCAAAGCAGATCAAGATACGACCGATTTTGCTACTCATCCGAGGTATGAACACTATCAGCCACTCTATCTCGAAGATTCTCACACGCTTGGCATCGGCATATATGACGACCGAAAAGTTGCGGTTGGCGCGTACAACGAACAGGGAGAGGGAAAGCACATCGCCATGATCGTGAGCGAAAATCCGAAAATTATCGAATGGGCCGAGAATATATATGAATCGTATCGAGATATGGCCTACTGTCCAGAGGAAAACCCACCAGATATTGATGGTGGCTTCGATGGACGACACTGGTAATCGCACACTTATTCACTGAGTGATATAAGCAGCGTAAACTCGGATAAATTCCAAGACAATTTCTTTCACGACACATACTGTTTCGGAATCCGAAGGGGCGTTACGATAAGTACACCCCTGCCTCACGATGGGTAGAGTCAAAGCGAATGAAACGGGGCAGACTGAGATCGGATGTGGGTGCATTTGTCCACATGCAGAACACTCCGCTATTCAGAGGAGTCCATATCAGCGACGAACTCCTCGGATTCGGCGTCCGAGTCGTGCAGATAGCGTCTTCCGAGATCGGTAATCAAGTAATAGCCTCGCACCCTGCCTTCATAGGGTTGCTTGACGAGCCCGTGATTACTGAGGTCCTCCCGCAGCCGGCGGGCAACCTGACTACTCGATGGAGCATTGATACCATGTTCTTCCTCAAGAGCGAGTGTGATCGCCGTGGGAGGGAGAGCGATTCCCTGCTGATCGAGAAGTTCGAGAACAAGATGATCGACTCGCGTCATCCACGACACCACAGGGGGCATTGAATCGGTGTAGGCTTAGGACGAGGGTTAATACCAGCGGCTTGTATGCAAATCATTCCCATTACCAGCATATGCTCTCACAATATTATATGCACTTTTGATGGCATAGGTTTATTGCTCTTGATCCCAAACGAGGCTGTTGTCAGAGGTTTCACGATGCACAAAACCCCGCTCAATCGGCGCAAGCGATGTCAGCAAGCGTCGAGTAGCGGGTGCAGGGCGGACGCTCGGCTCACGAGCGTATCGTGTCAGCGCGGGAATCAACATCGCAACCTGAGTGACTGGAACTCACTCGGTATCGGCACCCACGCTGACTGTCTCTGGCAACATCGGATTGCTGACCATTTCAGCTGTGAACAATCCAATGTCCCAAAGCAAGACCACCTATGGTGCCGAATTACCTAAGGGCACCGCACGTTCGCGCCGCGCAGAACATGACAACCAAACAGAAACCGCCGACGACAGCGACACGGTAGAACCAGCCTGTCGCACGCGCAAAGTTGGTCGCGGGGTCGACCGGCGTGAGTGGCGTGAAATGCCCTACGACGGCCGTACCCGCACGTTTTACGACCCGTGTGAATGGCCCGAGTGTTACCCCGACGGCCCTCCCGACGACGAAACCGAGACGGTCATACGGAGTTGTCGCAAGCCCACGAGCTATCATCGCCCACGAGAGGACGGTGAGCCATGCGAATACGAGGCCGACGCTCCTGAAACTAACACGGACAGCACTCACATCTCACGAGATGCCATCGAGCCGATCGGAGCGATCAGCTTACTCACGGACCTCCAAGAAGGCCACCGGGTCATCTGGGAGAGTCGAACATATCCTCTACGCGTCACCGCAACCGCAAGCAAACTAGACGGAACGATCGGCCTTTGTGGTCCCAGTGGCGGTGAATACCAGATCGAGGGGCGGCCGGAGTACCGCCAACCGTACTATCTCTCCGGATACGGCTATCTGAGCGAGATCATTCGCGTCCGTGCGAGAACTCGGGCGGAGAGGATCTAGCCCGGAGCCACCGATGGTGGTCTTCGGCGGCCGTATCGACACCTCGCGTACTCCGGGCTGGCACTGGGGCACCAGCCTACGTCAGACACATCCATGTGAAAACCACAAAACAGTAATAAGGCACGCGAGAGAGGTAAGAGCAAAGCTAGGGAAATCAAATAAAGCCGATGGGATCGGGGACGCCCCTGAACTCGTCCCCGTACCGAGGAATCGGTGCCCGTGTGACCTTCCTGGGAAGGATTGGTCGTACTGGTTCTTCATCGGCCGACGGTCAAATACGTTTCGCACCATACACAGAGACATCCCTGTCTCTCGCGTGGTCGCGAACTGCTCGTGTTCACCAGCGAGGGCGACTGTACCCGGAAGGTACGGCGCTCTCCAGGGGCGAGAACGCGAGCTCGCAACCGGCCGTCGGTACGGCGGCTACTCGACCCGCCAGCAGCCAAGCCGAGCCATGACGTCATGGCTAACGACAACAACACACAATTGACTCGACGCACGGACGAACAGCCAACCAGCCACCCCCACCAGATCACCGGCGATCAGGGGGGATCGCTCTAATGCGGATCGACGCATGGGGGGATCTCCTCGACATCGAGGCTCCCGAAACCGTCAGGTGTGCCGTCTGTCGCGGCACCGCCGAACGCCTATCGAGCGCGTGGCAGGGCGAGGGCACCGCCTATCACAACTACCAGTGTCGAACCGAGCGCTGTCCGGCAGCCGGCACGATCATCGAACACGAGAGCGGTGAGCACCACCGCGTCGGTCCCGTATTCGGCAGCCGCGATCTCGCCGTCCGTCTCGCTACGCGCGAGCATCCCGACGCACCCGCTGAGAGTCGGGAGGTCACGCCATGACCGAGGACGAACCCGAGAGATGCTGGACCCTCGGTTGCGACAACGAGCCGATCGTGGATGGCTACTGCGCCGAGTGCGCCGACATCTCGCCCGGTATTGTCGATACCGACGACGATTCGGAAAGCGATACCGACGAATCGGGGAAATCTGACTCAGACAGCCCCGTGGAGGACGGTTCCGACGATGCAAACCCCGGCTTCGAGAGCGATGAACCAGCGCGCGCTCGTGCAGCCTTCGCCGACGCGATCGAGTGGTTCCACAGCCAACTCGACCGCGACATCAGCGACCTCGACCTCACCTATATTGACGCCGAGGGCGATGAGCAACCTGTCGAGACTGCCCGTGAGTGGTTCCACGAGGTGCGTGGATGGTCCGACGAGACCATCGACACCGCGCGTCTCGGATGGGCATCAGCGAACCGCACGGGCCTGCTCGACCACCTCATGCGCGAGGGCTACGGCCGGGACGCGATTCTCGGGACTGGCCTGTTCACCGAGGACCTTCGCCCGCTCTGGCAGGGCCGATTCGTCTTTCCATACTTCGACACCGACGGCCAGCCCGTCTACGGTATCAGCCGGGCGACCGGCAACGAGGGCGGCGGCGCGGTCGGCTACGACGGCCACCCCGACGACGGCCTCAGCGGGAAATACGCCAAACCCGCCCATACGAAAGAATACGCTCGCGTCGAAGAGCCGATCTTCGGCCTCGATTCGATTGAGGACGACCAGCCCGTGCTCATCACCGAGGGGATCGCCGACGCGATCACCGCCCAGCAAGCGGGCTATGCGTGCATCTCGCCGGTCACGACCCGGTTCAAACGCGAGGACCGCGAGGCGCTGCGAGAGGCCCTTGACGACCACGACGTTCCCCGTGCGTACGTCGTGCAGGACGCCGAGCGGCCGAGCAGCGATCTAGACGAGGACGACCGACTCTCGCTTACGCAGGTCGGTGAGGGTCTGCGCGGTGCGCTCGATACCGCCGCGTATCTCGCCGAGCACGATACCGACGCGCAGGTGGCGGAACTCCCGCGTCCTGGTCTCGATAAAGTTGACCTCGATGATTACCTTCGTGAGTGGACCACCGACGGGACGCTCGCCCCGCTGCTCGCGAGCGCGAAACCCGCACGAGAGCATCCCGCCTACGACCCGCAGAATGCAGCCCTCGCTGCTGCCGACCGCGACCGTACCGACCCACTCGGCGACAGTACGAGTGACGACCATTCGGCGCTGTTCGATCTCGATATTCGGGATGCGAGCGGTCTCGACGCCGACTATCGCGGTGCCAGTCCGCTCGGTCATCACGGCGAGAGTGAGACGTATTTCGTCGTCATCGAGCAACGGGATGTCGCCTACGATCACAAATACAAAGCCGCGTACACCCCGCTGACGTACCTACTCGTCGAGGCGGACGAGCGCTCACCGGACGATCCGAACGGCCGGCTCGATGATTCGGAGATGTTCGCCGCGTGGTTCCACGCGAAACGAGAGGGTATCATCCCCGACGACGACCCGATCCCCCGGCGCGCACTCCGGCACGTCGCCGTCGATCACGGCCACTGCGAATCCAGCGAGATCGAAGACGGCTGGAAGTTCCCCAGCGATGCCTACGACGCCGCGCTCGATACGCTCACCGACGAATACGATGTCGAGCCGGGCCGCGACCCTCTCAGTACCGGCTGGGGATACACGCCCGACGAGGTTGACCCCACGACGCTCGATGTCGTTCTCGATCCTGAAACCGCGTGGCAGGCAGCGTGGATGATCCGACCCGACAGCCTCGATACCGCTCTCGATCACGAACCGACGGACGACGGCGAGCGCTGGCGATGCCCGCAGTGCAGCGGCGAGATCGGTGTCGTGCAAGCGGTCGCTCTCCACCTCGGCAGCATCGACTGTTGTGAGGAGCCGCTGAAAGACGACGAGTACGATGCTGCGTATCGGCGCGCTCGCGAGCGCTTCGGTGCCCCGCTCCCCGAATACGTCGATACGACGACCGCGACCGACAACTGGGCACTCGTCCAGAGCGCGGTTGCACAGCTGACTCACTGGCATCTCTCGGCGCTCGATTCGACCGTCACCGGCCTCGCGGACGGGAACGACGACGTGATAGCCGAGATCAACCCGACGTGGGAGGAATCCAGCACCGAAAAGCGGATTCTTGCCTTCCGATCGGGCGCGTTCTACTGTCGCGAGCACGACTGTACGATCGACCCGCTCCGCATCGCCGCGCTCGAACAGGGAATCATCGACGAGTGCGACGACGCGCTCGCAGGCGAGGATTTCACCGAAGCCTACCACGTCGCTCGCGAACAGTACGGTGCCCCGCTCCCCGAATGGAATACGGGCAATCCCGACCACGTTCCCGTTCTCCCGCGTGCCGACGACCTGCTCGGTGAGTTCACGACCGATCGGGACGCCCTCAATAACGCCCGCGAGGACGTTGAGGAGCTATACGCCGAGCTTGCCACCAACACCCGGAAGGCGTGGATGTTGCGTGCGCTTCCGGCGACAGGCAAGACCACCTCCGTCGTCAAGCTCGCCGACGAGTACCCCGCGCTGTATCTCACCTCCCGCAACGAGCTTCAGCAGGAGGTCGCAGCGAAGGCCGATCAGTGGGGCCACACGTCGATGCATCTCCCGATCTTCGCCGAACACCAGCCCAACGAGGGCGCGGTCGGCGAAGCCACTGCGCTCGTTCGCGAGGAGGGCAAAGACCTGCTCCGCGACCCCGAAGACCTGGTCGAGCGCATCGAAGCGCCGGTCACAATCGAAGAAGAGGACGACGACGTTCCCGATGAGGACGAGATCAACCTAGAGCGCGCGAGTTGTGCGACCGCCAACGGCGCGCACGATGAAGCGTGGCAGTTGGCCGTCCACGTCGCTCGCGAACTCGGCCATTCACCACAGGATATCCACCAGCGCGATACCGAACTGTTCGGCGCGGAACTACCGTGTCACGCCGATCATGAGTGCGGCTATAAGCTCGGCTGGGATCGTGCGACCGACCCCGACAACCCCAAAGACATCCTTATCGGCCACTACGTTCACGGCCACGTCGAGGGTGCGAAAACCTACGTCTCGCGCGAGGACGATCAGACGTGGGTTCAAGAGCGCGTCATCGCGATCGACGAGTTCCCCGGCGACGTGTACGAACGCAGCTTCGGCGAGGAGTTCCTGGATCATGCGGCATGGCTCGGCAAGGCGCTCTCTGCGGAGGTTGACGACCGACAGGACCTCTTCGAGACCGACCTGTGGGACGACGACCTCGTGCGCGCGTGGCTTCGCGGGAACGCCACCACCGAGATCGACGCGCTGGCCGAAGTGGACCAACGCCTCGAAATCATGCAGCGGTTATGTGACGCCCTCGCTGCCGTCGAGGACCTTCGCACCGACGGCAGCACCGAGGAGACGACCGAGGGCACGGACGGCGACGAGGACGCGCTGGCGGCCGCTCTCGCAAGCGTGCAGGCGCTCGGTCCTGCGTGGGACGCCACGGCGATCGACAACGTTCACGAGGCGCTGAGAGCAGCAGTGGGGAGTGCCGACCGACAGACACAAAATCGGGTCGAGAACGACGTGTTGCCCGCTCTCGCAGCCGCACGCCGCGCTCTCGATGATGGCGACAGTCTCAGCGCGACCACCGCGCCCGACCGTCTCGGCGGCGACCTCTCCGCGATGGTTGAGAACGCCGTCGAAGCGTTCTGCGAGGGCAACGACGGCGCGCGTGGGCTACTCACCGGAGCCCGGACAGCACTCGCAGGCGGCGAGGAAGGCTGCCGTGAGCTAGCGATCCATGCTCGCGATGGCTACGCCCACCCGCTCGCTCACCTGCTGCTGCATGGAACCATCGCCGAAGGTGATGCAGCGACGGAGGTTCCGACCGAGGCGTTCGATTTCGACGAGGATAGCGAGAGCGACGGAACGAACCTGAAAAGCGTTCAGCGCGAGCGCGAGACCATGCTGATCGACCGGAATCACCACGGCGCGAGCGTGCGGAACCCGCCCGCATTCCGGTCAGGAGACCACCCGAATCCCGTCGTCGGGCTGGATGCAACCGGCCGCGAGCGCTTGTGGGAGCACGCTATCGGCTGCGAGGTCGAAGCGCGTGACATCCATGACAGCGCTCGCGAACGCCGCGCGTTCCTGCGCGACGTGCTGAATCTTCAGGTGGTTCAGACCAGCCCGCACACGAAGACCTACTCCGGGTCGCCGGGCGGGAAGAACTTCGACGGCGACGTGGCGCTCATACAAGAGATCGCCGAGAAGTTCGCCGCGACACAGCTGCGTCAGGATACGCTCACCGCGACGACCAAACCCGGCGTCATCACCACCAAGAAGGTCGAGCAGGAGATCGCCAGCCGGGTCGAAGACGACATCGCAGCCATCGACCACTACGGGAACATCACCGGGTCGAACGCGCTTGGAGAACTGAATCTGGGTGCGGTGCTCGGCTGCCGGCACTTCGGCGATGCAGTGGTCGAGAAATGGGCCGCCTTCGCGGGCGAGAACATCTATCGGGCCGGCCACGGTGCCGACCTCAATTACGATAGCGCGACGGCCAACACGTACCTCAAACACATGCGCGAGGATCAGACGCTCCAAGCGATCCTCCGGTTCGGCCGTGACCAGGAAGGCGCGGTCGTGTTCGCGCACACGACGGCGCTCTCGGAGAGCTTGCCGGTCGTCGCGGACGGGGCAGTGGTCAAGGCGTTCTCGAAAAGTAAGCGAGCGGTAACGCGCGTTGCTCGGGAGTATCGCGGCCAGCAGTTCGCAGTCAGCGACATCGCACCGGAAGTCGATTGCGACAAGCGGACAGTCCGGCGGGCGTTGAACGAGTTCACCGATCTCGGCTACCTCGCAAAACACGAAACAAAGAACGGCCTCGCCAACAGCTACCGGACGAACGAGGAGCCGGGCGTCGGCGAAGCCGATTTACCCGCCCTTGATGAGCCGTTTACGCCGGCTGACGGGTCGGAGAGTGCGTCTGGCGGGCGAGGAGGGTCATCGGGGACCCCGGACGGTTCCCCCTCTAGCGTATCTAGTACGGGATTTGTCTGGGTGGTCGGGGGTGAGACGGACGCCGAGAGCGGGTATCGCCGTGTGCGGGCTACGCTCCCGGCACCGGATGCAACTGACAGCGCTGAATCGGCCGCGCCACCCGGCTGATCCCGGCTGGAACGTCGGGTGTTCGCCCGGCGTCGATAGCGACGGGTATGGTGGTCGCCGCAGTCAGGGCACACCGGGCACCGAGTGAGTACCGCGCCGCTTCACCGTGGTTCCGGTCCGAATCTTGTGTAACAATCGGACGAAGGACATCATCGTTTTGTATATAAGGCAAGGAAAGCGCCACCGAGGACACACCACCGTTTCCAGTATTCTCGATACACCGCGCACCGAGTGAGGTTACACTGGTAATTAGGATAGTTAGCCCCGATTACGCCGATGAATAGATGTCATCGAGAGTTTTCAACGTCGGGGCATTCACGATCATGACGGTCGATTTGTTACGTTCAATCGAAAACGCATCTGCATAGGGACCACCCCGAATCACCCAGCGGTCGTCTGCAACGCGCTCACCGCCCCAATGCGACAAGACACGCCGATATCCAGAGACAAATTCACGGGCTTCGGCCGGCGATTCCCACCGAAGCTTCCACACATACCCTGTCTCGCCGGTATCATTCTGATACACGTGGAGTCGATCCCCTTCCCATCCGCGGACATATCTGTAACTGTAATCATAGTGCTCCGCCTTGGAAGTTGAGACAACAGAAGAGTTGTTATATTCATCAACAGTGGTCCCGTAAAACATCATACCAATCGCTGCCGCGCCAAGCGTCCCGTAACCCCGTTGCTGATTCCCAGGAAGCCACGAAAGTATCGACGAACCACCGGGCCGCTTCTGTTTCCAGCCATCGGCATTCGTGTCGTTGAGTGAGATTTTCATTGGCGGGTCTCTCGGATAGGTATCATAGATGATTTGCTCAGAGCTAACTGGATGATTCTGATGTAACTGATTTACTGCGGCCCAGCCGCCATCTCGATACTGATCCATCACGAAATCACTACCCTCACTGTATGGGAAGTGGCGAAGTCCATACCGGGCTTCATACCGATGTCCATCCGACTGAGACTGGTCTTCGCCCCAACATTCCCATTCGTTCCCACACCGTTCTTCATACAACTGCTTGGGAGCATTGGCGGTTCCCTCTATACGAGTCCGCGTCACCTGTTTTTCCTCAACTGTTCCCTTTGGCCCCCCGAGGAGATTGTGTTGATCTTGGAGAGCATGAACGAGTTCATGGGCTAGTACCGCCTCTGTTACCTGTGACGATGGACCGGTAACCATATTGATCGAGTTTGTTCGATAGCTATAAGCTGCGAGTTGAGAATTAGCTGTCATTTGAGCGATTGCCTTGGGTTCACTTGTGTTTTCACCAACAAGAAATACCGACTCATATTGTGTGTCCTGAAACGGCTTAGAAGACATAGTACCGCCTTCATCGTTGTTTTCTATTGCGCGGCGGGGGATGAGTTCGATAGAGGTGGGTTGTTTTTGATACCAACCATAAATATTGAGAATTGCTCCATTATTGTAAACCCACATCTGTTCGAACTCTTCTTTCCGAATCGTTTCGACGCGCGCCATCGTCCGACCAAGCATAGCATGGCGTTCCTGTTCAGTCAATCCATCCGAGACATTAACGGAAATCGACTCAGAAGACCAATATCCACGTTCCCAACCGAGGACATCCTGCTGTGGGTCAGATAAATCATCTGAAGGTTGGGTAACGGTTCCTGACTCTAGGCCAGTATCAAGAGGAGCGGCTGGTATCGTATATCCAACCAAATACGCCATAATACCTTGTGTTGCTGTAGCAATAATAAACACAGTTAGTGAAATCACAAGGAACGCTAGTATGCTATTGGGAGTCTTTTCGATGAATGCTTCCATCAAACGATTGAGTGACTTTCGGAGAGAAGACAGCCGTTTCATTTTCGTGTGTGTTCCACGTTCTGGTTAGTTTGAGTCTTGACAGCCATATGTGTCTAGTGAGTTATTTGTCATCGACGTATTGCTCTAGCTCATCCGCCTGGATTTCCCATGATTTTCCGGTTGAGAGTTTGCTTGTGTAGCTGTCGTAGAGATCACTGCCACGCGCTTGCGCGTACCGGTCTGAGCTGTACGCATCCGCCAAGATGGCAACTGCCAGTGCGCGCGGACCCGACCCTGCATATCCCCATGATACCGTGTTTACTCCACTGAGATCGGAGCGTACGTCCAGATCATCATCCCCGGCGGTGACTATGTTTTCGCCGTTATGCTGGCCGCCTCGGTACGTTCTGTCGGCTGGCACTGCTAGATCTGGAGCCTCCTGACTTTCTAATGACGTTTCGTCGTCGTTTATCGTTTCTCTGTAGGCGGCTAACGCCCGCAGGATTCGTGTTCGATCATGGTTTAGCAACTCGATTTCGCTCTCGCTCCCGCTGATCGAGTATTCGACGGGATTTTGGAGCATCTTTGACAGCATCTCGATCAAGTCATCTATCGTTGGCGGCACCGTTCCTGCTGCTCTTTCCGTCAGTTCGTGTTCGACCCCTTCCTCATGATAGGTCTTCCAGACAGCTGACTTAGCGCTCGATTTGTATTCTTTTGGCTGGCTGATCTCCGATTTGAGTATTGCCAGAACGTATTCTTGCGCTCCGCGAGCGCCCTCCCTGTACCAACTTTTCGGGTCGGGGGCTTCCGCCAACCCTTCTGGTTTGTTTTCTGCTGTTCGGTTTTCTTCTTCGAGACGGAGAAGATATTTCACTACTCCGTCATACGTCATGCCCAATTCTTCTTTCAACTCGCTTAGTCGATCTCGAGCGTCATCACTGACCTGCATCGATGCCATGTTTTTACCTTATTTCTACGGTACCTTAAGTCTAGGGGCATCTATTGATGGTTTGTTTTCATGACCCCAAACGAGCCTTTCTGGGCAGACTGGTCAGAAGATGCTGAATTGAGACATCCCTCACCCCTTTTGTCTCTGAAAACCCTTCGTGCTGCCGAGAGACAGCATTAGGCACTAACTTTTACACTCATTCGTACGCAACGAGATGCATGGGACGGTTCGCCGAGAGAGAACGGGAACGGTATCGCGTCATCGTCGAGCGCTCTGGCGACAACGATGATATGACGATGGAAATCGAGTCGGGACCGACTGAACTTCCATCGGTAGTCGGCGACGCCATAGCAGGTCTGACGCACTGCGACGTGACCGCGTATCGGTTGGACGAAAACGGAAACAGAGTCGGCGAACCAGCCTATGAGGAACGAATCGAAGACCCGTACGAAGACGAGCGGGAGCTATCGAGTACGAATTCACCCTACTGAGACGAGATATGGATCCTCGCTCAGGGTTCGCCATCCGATCACTAGTGAGGTGAGCGATCAGCGGTTACTGCCGAGATGATTTTGCCTCGCGTACGTCATTTCCTTCCCGAACCATGTCAGGACAGTTCGGGCAGACGCGCACGGTGTCCATCTCAGTCGGGGCGAACACACGAACGTACTGCTCAGTAATGAATCCGCCACAATTTAGACAATCTGGCATAGTAGAGACGGTTGACCCTTGGAACTTCATTCTATCGCCCTACATTCGAAATTTGCGTTGCGGACAACCGTTCGAGACGTTGGGAGAGCGTGGGTTAGATGAATAACCTCTGGATTTCACGTATACAATTGCTCTGTTGAACGCAAGACGGCGGCGGGGTAGGGTCAGTAAACGTCTGCTACACAGCGTGAAACGCACGAATCTCCGATCAGAAGATGCAGTAGCTATCGCCAATGACGTTCAGCGAATGACAAGATGAGTGCCATTTTCGAACTCCTCTCGGTGGCGACGGCGATGTCACTGGCGGATACGCCGGAGAAAGAGAGCAGGCGGCGAGCCTAACTCGCCGCCTGCGACAGATTATGGACGATACACTTGCGGGTGAGCTCGCGGAACTGGCCATGCCAGCTCCGCGAGCGCAACTTCTCACCGTCGTCTACCTTCAGTAGTGAGAAGCCGGTTTCGCTCATCCACCGCTGATTGTAGGCATCGGCGTCCATCCGCGCGTTGTGTGCCTTCTGTAGCGGTGTCTGCTCCCTGTGTTTGATGAGTGGCCGCGTCGATTCATCGCGACAGTTCTCACGGAGAGCACTCCACGAGTAGTTCGCGTCTGCGGCCAAGATACGCAGGTCTTCCGCGTTCCGGCGGAAGACCTGCATCCCAATATGGCCGTCCCAACTCTTTCGCGTGGTGTAGTGAACATCTCTGATCGCCAGCGAGTTCATATCGATCAAAGCCGTCGTTTTCATGGCCTGAAACGAGAAATCTGCGCGTTTGCGATAATGGTAGCTCGTTTGATCACGCTGGAAGCCAGTAGCGTCGATAGCTGCCTCACCACTCCAGCCAGCCTGCTCCGCGCTCTGGCGGAGCAGGCGGCGTAACTCTCGCATCTGGAACTGCTGCTCCCAACGGCAGAACGAGCTGTAGTGCGGTGCTCGTTCGAGGCCGAATTCGTCGAGGATAGCGGTCGAATCGTTGAACCACGCTTCGGTCTCACGGAGACTCTTGTCGAGTTCGACGCGCATCAGAATCAGAGCGATCTGGACCCACTCGGCGTACCCGCTGTCGCCGTTCGGCGCAGCGGGTACGTCCGGGTCGTCGACGTACTGTTTGGCAAGCTTCTTACACTGTCGTGCAAGTGGTCGTTTCGACCTCATACCGCAAGACAGCGTCCAATTACCCACAAATCTCACGAAAACACCCGAGAAATCGGCTGAGAGCGCCCTCAGCTAGTGCTGCAACAAGGCATATACAATGCCTCCTTCGCGCAGTTTTCGACGGGCTTGGAGAATGAATCGTGCTGGATGACTCATTCGTTATACGTCTATCGATATATTTTACCGCTAGAATAACCACCTTCGAGATATGTATGATCTGACTGGCTTCCAGCGGGATCTGCTGTATGTGGCTGCCAACAAGGACGAACCGAACGGGCTTGAGCTCAGAGACGAGCTCGAAAACTACTACGGGAGTCAAATCCACCACGGACAGCTCTACTCGAATCTCGACACGCTCGTTGAGAAAGGGTTGATCGAAAAGGGCCAGCTCAACCGGCGGGCGAACTACTATCAGGTGACTCAGCGTGGTCATCGCGAGATCGAGGCCCGCCGGGAGTGGGAAGACCAATACGTCTCACCGGAGATCTGATAGCCCATGCGTAGTGTTTCAGTTCCTCGGCCGTGCGCTTTCGATAGCAACTCCTCGGGAGTAATAGTGATCGGCAATGGCGGTGAGCAGGTCTAATGGTCGAGATACCCGATCGACTGGCGTGTCTGTTCACGGGTTCAGTTACCGAAGCAGGCGATTCCTACACGATTGAGGTACCAAAGGAGGAACTCGACGTGGGAGCGATTACGGCCGGCGAGACCTATCAAATCGTGCTCCTCGAAAATCCCCAGCCGGCTGATAGCACCGACAGCGACGACCAGCAAGAGGGGTTATCGACGAACTCGGTGGGCTCAGCGTCCCGGGATCCACCTGTCTCACGGGGAGAGATGCGCGAGGTAACAATCGAGACGCTAGGTGAGCAGGGCGATGGGATAGCGAAACTTGATCGTGGATACGTGCTGATCGTGCCCGACGCACAACCTGACGATGAGGTGACAGTCGAAATCACCGAAGTCCGTCAGAACGTTGCGTTCGCAGAGGTTCGCGATCGGGCCGATTTCTGAGAGTTAGTAGCTCTCTTCAGCCGGTGAGTGTCGTATTTGTCGTAAGAAATCGCCCGGCGTAGGTACATTTATCACATTGTCCGCACTGTGTTCGCTGAGGAGAACTCATGGCCAACAGATCAAACGACAAGCGAAATTTTGCATTGCGGTCAGAGACCGGCGAGGAGACGAAGGTCTTCTCCGGGAAGATGCCACGACAGGCAGCACTCAAAGCCGCTCGGCGGCTTGAAGCGGCCGATAGCGAAGAGGAGTCGGCTCGCAGCGAGTTCCGCCTCCGGGAGAAGGGAACGAAGAAACTCCATATCTACGAGGGATGGGCGTGGCGCGAGCAAGCACCCGAGGACAAACCTGACTGGATGGCCGAGACGATAACCCAAGCGAACGTCTCGAAAGAGGGCATCGAGTATCTCGACGAGCTGTAGTTCGCGGGGCAGATACAGATTCATATGCAGGCGGGTGAAACACTGAGTATGGACGAAGAGCGGCGGATACCGCCGTTCGCCGAAGATATTCTCACCGTGTTGACCGACGCGGCTGGTGGGACCAGCGAGGAGTTTCCGAGGGACGAGGCCATCGAAGTGATTACTGACGACGAGCGCTTCGACAAAGCTGACGCCGAAGCGGCACTTGAGTCGCTTCAGAGCCGTGGATATGTCTATTACGTTGGAGAGCATATCCGGATCACGCCGACCGACTGAAGCAATTCGCCACAACTAGCAGAGAGATTCGTCCGAATTTTCACTTTCAGTGCGGTTGGGAAGGTTCTATAACCGGTTGGAGGGTATCTGTAGTAAGGACGGAACTGGTCCGGAGCTCGAAAGAGTGTGTTACACGGTTTCTTTATGATATGATACAGATGATCAAACGGCTGCTCTCGCCCTCGACAGCCGAGTCGGTCGTCGAGTGTCGGAACTGTGGTGCGAGCGTCGACCCTGACAGCGAATGCTGCCCACGGTGCGGGTCGAGTGAGATCGCATCCTACGAGATCGACGCCTGAGCCGAGGAGTTCCACCGGCTCGTGGTGTGCCCATCCAAACGACGTGTCGTGGTAGGTGTAGTGTGGGAGTGAGACAGATCACAGGAGCCCGCTTTTCTCCAGAAATCCGGTGTATGGCCCGTGGTTGTTTTCAGGTCTGCTCTCTGAGAGGATACATGGCAATCCCGTTCGGCGCGACGTGGGGGACGCTAATCGAGCGCTGTGAGAAACTGCCCGCCGACGCGACGTTGATCACACCGTTGGCGTCGAAGCGATTCCGGATCACCGACGTTCAGGAGCAGCGAATCATCATCGAGGACGTCGATTCGGGTGACTCCCAACCGCTGCAACGCGAGCAGTTCGAAGCGCTCGCCGAGCACACTCGCGAGGCAATCGATGGCTACGAACTCTCCCGGCTGCCGACGCAAGCCGAACCGTACGCAGCGGTGCTCGCACTCCACCCGCGCTACGTACTTGATGAACGCGAGAACACGTTGAGCGAACTTGAGGAGGCTGACGAGAGTGCCGTGCTGGACGATGCACCACACTTGTCGATGACCGCGAATGCAGACGACCAGCAGGACAGCGAGCGTGAAGAACCCGAGATCGACGTCTATTCGGACATGCTCTTGCTGATTGATGCGCTCGAACGCGAGGACATGAGCGCTCTCGAAAGCGTCGAGACGCCCGTACTGGTGAACCTCTATACGCTGCTGTCGGATGTCCAGCGCAACGCCAATGATCTCCGCAAAGACGTCGCCGACGTGCTCTTGGAACGCGTCGGGCATGACCGCCCAGTGCACGGCCAGTACGGCTCGGTCCAGCAGACGACGCGCCGGAACCGCTCGCTGAAAGGCGACGAAGACGTACTCACAGCGTTCGAAGGGACGGGCATCGATCGTGAGCAATTGCTCGGTGTCGACCGGGACAAGGTCGAGGAAGCACTGGATGTCGTCTCCGTGGCCGAGTCAGACGTCTATGATGTCTCCGAAAGTGAGTACGTGCGCAAAGCCGAGGTGGATGAAGAACGCAAGGAGACGCGCTTGCAAGGTCTGAAGGATCGGCTGGCAGTGAGCGATAATCCCGAGGCGGATGTGCTGCGTCAGGAGGTCGAGCGGCTGGAACAGGAAATCGAGGAGCTGACCGAGTTCTCGCCAGGTAGCACGTTCGGTGAGCAGGCCGAAAGCGGCTGAGACGTCTGTTCGCCTGACCGGGGTTCACCGGCTGGATTGGGATATCTACTGGTACCCCGTTTAGTGATCAATCACTATTCATAACCCCGTTACTTTTTCTTATTTGACAGATGAATAAGACAGTAAAATGGGCACGGCTGGAAGTTCACGTACAGCCACTCACACATTTGTCGGCTGACGTTGTGGATGGAACGCCGGTTGCACAGGTGTTGTGGTTGGCAAAACGACACGCCATCGTGGTCTTGACCTCAGATTTCTCGACAAGTGAATAGACAACGATCCCGACCGGAATCTGTGACATCACCGGTTACAGGAGCTTAGAGGACTCTTTCGCTGGGATCGATGTGCTATAGAGAGAACAGGGTCTCCAATAGAAGTGTCTCTCCGAGCTCGGCGATGAGTGACAGTGAATACGGCCGGAACATTAATGATTGTATATGATAATAACGACTCGCGGAGCAAACAACCCATGTACAAGATCATCTGTGAGAGTTGTGGAGAGTACGGCTTTCACCCATCACGAGTCGGCGCGGAAACACAGGCTGAAACGCACACGCATGAAACCGGCCACGCTTCGCACATCGAACCGATGACTGAGGCCGAGATCACATAGTCTCGAACGCAGTCAAGCGCTGACTTCCAGCTTATGAGAGAGTACTGATCTGCAGCGATGAGACCTCTGTCTATAGGTGGGCTTGTTTCACGAATCGCAACTCACCTGTGTGCGGGTCGATCGTGCTGTGGAACAGGGTTCGCTCTTCTATAGTACAGCGGAACCACGAGGCGTCGACCGAGTTGATCCCTGAATAGTCCGCATTCGGGATGGCGGCTGTTTCTCACTCTCTCGTGTCCATTGTTGGCTGCTATTCCGCCGGTGTACACAAAGCGACCGTAGAAGTACACAGGATAGAGCTACCACGAACAGACCACCGCACGACTCGCTTGGGTCACTACTCAAACAACTCCGTCTCGACGCGAACTGAATCCGGCCCAAACGCGATCAATCGACGGGTCCGCGACATTATCGGGTCGGTCCCCGCGAGCGTGAGGAGCGTTCGAAGGATGCCGCGCTTCATGATATCGGGCACGTCGTTACCATGGTGAACGAGTGCCGAGATGGCACGATGGCCGAGCAATTGCGCGTTGACCACACGCTGGACGGCGGGACAACGACGCTGGACATAGGGGCGGAGGTCTTGAGCCGAGAGCACGCCAGCCGTTCGATCAAGCGCGCGGACGACGATACTGTGGAGGACTGCAGCGTCCTGAATCGCCAGCGCATTGCCCTGTCCGGCAACCGGTGAGGCGACGTGAGCTGCGTCACCGATGAGGACGAGTCCGTCGCGTACCCATCCGTCGCTCAGGCCGGGCGCAACGTTCAACAGCGAGCAATCGTTGAAGCTGGTCACTGACGCGAGACCGTCGCGCAGACGGGGATCGACTGCTGCGATACGCTCGCGGAAGCTCTCGATACCTGCCTCACGGATGGCTGGATACGTTCCTTTGGGGATGAGCCAGCCAAGTTGGAGGTCCGTTCCAAGGCCGAAGTACAGCACTTGGCCGTGCTCGTTGATGCGCACCTGGGTTTCGTGCGGCACTGTGCTGGGGACCTTCAACCACACTACCTGGAAGTCCGTCTCGAACAAACCGGGATCGATGTCTGCGACCGAGCGAACAGTCGAGAAGCGGCCATCGGCTCCGACGACGACCTGCGCTCGCACCTCGACGGCCTTGTTCGCTTCACGGTCGGTAGCGCGCACGCCAACCACCGTTCCATCTTCAACGATGAGATCCTGTACTGGCATCGCGTTACGAAACTCGAACGTTTCGAACCGCTTCGTTGCGTCAACGAGCAGCCGGAGCAAGGGCGGTTGCTCGATCGAAAGCACGAAATCGTGCGGGGCAGGGAGGGTCGTGAAATCGATGAGGGTGCGTGTGTGACCGTAGAGATCGACGCCGAACTGAGTGATCTCCGCGTGGTTGAGCGCCAGTACGTCCTCCACCAGGTCTATGTCGTTGAATAGTCGGAGTGCCGAGGGCTGGAACGCGTAGCCGTGGAACTCCCGATCGAGTGATGACTGGCGTTCGAGCAATATCGTCTCGACACCGCTGCGCGCGAGCAGATGGCTCAACATGCACCCTGCAGGACCAGCACCGACGACTACCGCGTCGACTTCAACAGTACACACGCTTTCGTCGTCGGTCACATCGGAACCAGTTGTTTCTCACGCTTGATTGATTGTTGTTAACACGTTATTCCGCCAGTCCACAGAAGAACGTCCTCGTTTATCTTGAATCCATGATGGGAGGAATGGTTGTTGAGGTTACATATCCTGGCGGTCGGTCTTGATGTAAGGGGCCGGTTCGACAGTCGCCTGAATTTTCGTCATAGTGTGAGGAATGCCCTGCGTTTTCGCGGTGTCAGGTTCACCCCACTCGACGGTGACTTGGGTCCCCGGTTCAGAGTACTCGGTCTCGACCCAGCCGAGGGCCGGGAGCTCCTGCTCGTTGTAGTTGTACGCCGGGTGCTTGCACATTCCAATGTGCTCGCCACCTTCGTCGACGACCGAGTCGTATCGCGAGATCGAACTCTCGAAGGGGACATCCGGAATCTGCATGTACTGATAGGTGTCCTCCTCGTCGAAGATCGAGTTCTGAATCCGCTCGACGTCGCCGTCGTCGAAGATGAGCGTGACCTTTTGCTGGGCCGGGTCCTCGACCTCTTCCTTGACGGCCTCCTTGCCGACGAAATCGTGGTCGAAGTTGGGAATGTGGGTGTAGCCCATCGCCCCCAGCGTCGCGTAGTAATCGGTGACATCGTCGCTGACGAAACTCCCGCCGAGAGCGAAGTTCGCCTCCAAGGTCTCGACGGGGAGCCACTCTCGGTACTCCTGGAGGTCCGGGTGCTCGTAGATCGCCGGGAGCGGGAGGGGAATCCAGGCGAGTTCCGGAGCCGTCGAGATGTAGGCCTTGTTCCCGACCTGGCGGAGGTCGTACTGCTCGCCCAGCTCGAAGATGTAGTCGAGCACGTCGCCGTGGTGTTGATAGTCGGCGAAAATCTCGAAGCCTTTCTCGCTGGTCATCTGGTGGCCCAGCGCATAGACGGGAACGTCGTTCACCGTGAACTCGTCCATCTGGAAGAAGGAGATCCCCGAGAACCCGCCGTCGACGATGTCCTCCGCCAGATCCATCGCCTTGGGCCCCATCAGCTCGAAGCGGAAGTAAGCGGGGTCATTCGGGCCGAGCGGATTGTAGATGTGCTCGCACTCGACGTCGTAGTCGCCCTTCTGTGCATGGAAGTCCGTCCAGTTGTGGGTCGGCTCCTCCCCGACGAAGAGGAAGTGGCCTTCCTCCAACCAGAAGATAATACAGTCGCCGATGACGTATCCGTCCGGATTGCAGACGACGTACTGCTTGGCCATCGGGGGTCCGCCATCCCGCCAGTTCTGGAAGCTGTTGACGGCGAGGCTCTCGAAGAGATTGAGGGCGTCCGCCTCGTCGCCCGTCACGCTCATATGGGTCATGTGAAACGACTGGTCGATGATGGCCACGTCCTCCCGCCAGGCCTGCTGCTCCCGTGCCCAGTGGGTGAATTCCTCGGGGAAGTCGTACGACTTGTCCGGATATTCCCAAATGGAGGCCTCAAGATCCCGATCCCGCATGAACTGGACGAGATCGTCGACCGAGTCGATGACGTCTAGTAAGTTGCTCGGTGGCATATGTACCTTCCATGACTGATTTGAATTCGCTGTCTGATAAACCTTGGTCAAAATTCATGATCTTCGGGGGATCTGCTTCTACACCCGTTCGTTTCAACACCAAGGTAATCTGACTATTTTGCTTGAAGAAGGCGAAGCCGCTGGCGGTCAGCGCCATCGCCATCGTTCCCGGCGTTTCGGGGGACCTTACCATCAACAAGCAATCCCAGCGGGAATGTCGCCCCGGAAGCAGACAACGACTAAGTGCGAGCAGCATCAGTAGCCCGTGTGCCGTACAAGAGTCGAAACGGCGGGTATCACAAAGAAACGTGTAACTACGCTTCGATAGGTTCCTATCGTCATGTAGAAGAATTTTCACGACATGCCGAGTTCACGGACTGTATTGCCTGCGAGTTCCATTAAATAGGAACGCTGAGTTGACGGTGTTCTGGTCCCTCTGTTCAGCACATCAAGCTCAAAGGTTTTGGAGGGTGGGTCAGGAAGGAGTACCTTCTGGACAGTCTTAGCTTACTGTTTCCTTCATGATGTTCGTTTGAAATCCACCCCAGTTAGTCTAAGTAAAGACTATATGTGGTGGGTATGTTCTACAACTAACTCGCATGGCGAAGAAAACCATCGGGCGCAATGCCGGAGATTCCGGTCGTGTCAACGTCTCCGGGAGCGAACTCGATCAACTCGATCTCGCAATCGGTAGCGCGGTCGATATTGACGTCGCTGAGTCGAAAGACATTGCGCAGGCACTTATCGATAGCAAAGATACAGACCGGTTTCTCATCGTCACCCCCACTGAATAACTACGAATGCAGGATACAACCGAATTCCGAACGAACCGCGATCTGTTCTCGAACCACTATCTCGACGAACACCTCCCAGAAACGGACGCCTGGGAGTCGGTCGACGCTACCGAACTCCAAGAAGCGTACGACGATATCGTCGATCTCTGGGAGCGCGAGCGTGATCTCGTTGCAGATCGGAACGAATCCCAGCTTGAAGAGAAGTTCATCCGCCCGATGTTCCGGAATTTGGGCATCCCGTTCGAGGTCGAGGAAAGCGTTGAACAGGGCCAACGCCGACCCGACTACGGATTCTTCGAGTCGGACGAGGGAGCACGAAACGCGTTCACGCGCCGACGCGATGGCGGCGATTTCTACAAGCATGCGGTCGCGGTTGCTGACGCAAAGCGCTGGGGCCGCAAGCTCGACACGCGAGGCGAACAGCAGCGCGATTTCGAGAACCCGAGCTACCAGATCCACGTCTATCTTCAAGAGACCCCGACGACATGGGCAGTCCTCACGAACGGCGAGTACTGGCGGCTCTATTACGGTCCAACCAGCCACCGGCTCGATTCGTACTACGAGATCCATCTCCCGACGGTGCTCGAATCGGGCGATTTGGAGGCCTTCAAGTATTTCTACTTGTTCTTCCAGCACGAGGCGTTCCTTCCGGACACGAGTGGTGACTGCTTCCTCGACGATGTTTACAGCGAAAGCAACGTCTTTGCCGAGGAGTTGGGCGAGGACCTACAGAACAACATCTACGACGCGATTCAGTCGCTCGCGGAAGGGTTTCTCACCTACCCCGACAACGACCTCGGTGCCGACGATCTGGATCTCATCCACGACAGTTCGCTGATCTACCTTTACCGACTCATCTTCGTGCTGTACGCCGAGAGCGAGGGACGAGACCTCCTCAACACGGACAATGAGATCTACGAGCGGTCGTACAGTCTGAACACGATCAAACAGGAGGTCGCCGAGGGACTCGACAGCGACAGTCCGAGCTATCAGAACTGGCAGGACGACCTATGGGACCGGATCGATGAACTGTTCCAGCTGATCGATCAGGGGAGTACCTCACGCGGGATTCCGAAAGAGGACCTCCACATTCCGGCCTACAATGGCGGACTGTTTCGGACGAACCCCGACCCGGGCGACAACCGTGAGACACGATTCTTGGCCACGCACGCGGTGGGCGACGAGTATCTCGCGCGCGTCATCGAGTTGTTGACCCGAAGTCGAACCGGGAGTAGCGGGAAGATATTCGTGGACTACTCCTCGCTCGACGTGCGTCACCTCGGGAGTATCTACGAAGGACTCCTCGAATACCAACTGAACGTCGCGGACGAGCCGCTCACGCTCGACGACGGCGAGTACGTGCTTGCCGATGGTGGTGCGGCAGTGGCCGTCGAACCCGGCGAGGTGTATCTCACGACGGACTCGGGCGAGCGCAAGGCCACGGGGTCGTACTACACGCCGGAGTACGTGGTCGAGTATATCGTCGAGAACACGCTGGAGCCGCTGGTTGACAGCATCCGTGAGGATTTGGCGGGAAACGTCTCCTACGATGACGAGACTGGTTTTGCTGAGGAATTCGCGGATCGTATCTTCGAGCTAAAAATCCTTGATCCGGCGATGGGGAGCGGGCACTTCTTGACGAACACCATCGACTACCTCGCCCGCGAGATCATCGACGCACAGGAACGGCAGGCCGAACAGCAGGGTATCGAGACGGTTGAGGAGGACCACGACATCAACTGGGCGCGTCGGAAGGTCGCCCAGCGCTGTATATACGGCGTGGACCTGAACCCGCTCGCCGTCGAACTGGCGAAGGTGTCTCTCTGGCTGCGGACGCTCGCTGCCGAGCAACCCCTCGCGTTCCTCGACCACCACCTCAAGGCGGGAAACTCACTCGTTGGGAGCGACATCGAGGACGTCCTTGGACAGAACGATGATGCAAGCGAGAGCGGCCAGCTTACGCTCCAGCAGTCCTTCGAGCACACGCGCCAGCAGGCACTCGAACACGTAATGGAGCGCTTCACCGACTTGCTCTCTATCGACAACGAGACGCTCGCGGACATCAAGCGGATGGAAGACGCCTACGACGATGTCCGCGGCGACGACCTCTACCAACACCTGCTGGCGATGGCGAACATCCACACCGCCGAGGAGTTCGGACTGGATGTGCCGAGTGACGTTTACGAACGGATGGCCGAGGCGTTACGCGACGACTCGTGGAACGAAATCGAGGGCCAAGACTGGTTCGAGAGAGCGCAAGCGATGGCCTCCGAGGAGAACTTCTTCCACTGGGAACTTGAATTCCCCGTAGCGTTCTATGGCGACGACGGGAGGCGACGAGCGAATGCGGGATTCGATGCAGTCATTGGGAACCCTCCGTGGATGGTGTTTCAGAAAATAGATGCTGAGGATCGAGATTTCCAGCGAGACCACTACGAATCCGCGACAGCGAAATATGATCTGTATGCTGTGTTTATTGAACGGGGGATGGAACTACTGAGCGAAGTGGGAGAATTCGGATATATTGTACAAAACAAATTCATTTCGGCAGATTATGGGAAGTACGTCAAAGAGAAAATGCTGGATCAAGCGTACGTCGGTCAGATCCTCGATTTTGAAGACGCTGGTATTTTCCAAGGGACGACAACCTATCCCCTAATCCTTCGGCTTACAAAAACAGAGTGTAGCACTTTCGATTATCTCCATTTGCCTGATGCTTCTCCAGAAGAGATCGAGGACCTGCTAACCGGTCAGAGTCTAACTCTCAATACAATAGACAGCGAACGGTTAAAGCCAAATCAGGCGTGGATTTTCCCAAATGGTGAGCAACAATCGGTGATTGACTCACTACGAGATACTCCGACGGTGGTCGATAGCGACGTTTTCGAGATTTCAAAAAGTGTATCTACGAATCTCAAGGAGGCGTTCCTTTTTGAGAGCCCGAAAGATCAAATAAATATTGAAAATGAACTGTTGCAGTCAGTCGTTGATGGTGAGGATATTCATCGATACAGTTCTCCAGCTATAGAGAAGTATCTTCTATTCCCATACGAGAGAGATGGTTCTGGGGAGCTCAAATTGGTTGATATTGACCAGTACCCACGAGCCAAATCCCACCTGTTGGGATATGAAGAAGATCTTCGGAATAGGAGATATTATAATAAGTCGATTCAAGAGGCTGGTCTTGAGTGGTACGAGTATCCGCATGTGAAGCAGAACCACAACCGACCGAAGGTTCTCTTTCCAGATATCTCGACAACCCCCGAGTATACGTTTGACTCGGAGGGTGATGTTTTGACGACTACAACAGCGTATGCTGGTGTTCCTGAGATAGATGTCGATCCTCGATACTTATCGGCGGTTCTCAACTCCTCTACTCTTCGTTTTGTGTTCGAGCTAATCACCCCCTATCTTTCGGGTGGCTACTATCGGTATCAGCCCCAATATATTCATGAGTTGCCTATTGCTGTGCCTGATGTGACTGAGAATGAGCCGGACTATCAGTCTCCTACTACTCTAGTCTCTGAAGGTGATAGTTTGCAGCCAAGAAGCAACTCTGTTCGGTACTATCAGCTAGTCGACTCCGCGGAGATTCAGCGGGGCCATGTTGACCGTCGCTACTCGCTCAATCTTTCCCTCCTCGACTACCTCGGCAACTACCATGAGGGTCCGAAGCTCCCAGATGTGGGTCTTTTCCAGCCGACATCGTCGAACGTCCTCGATGCCACCACGGAGGAGTACGAGAAGCTCCGTGTGGGCGGCGTGAAGACCGAGCGCAACGGGTACAGCGTCACGGTGTACGCGACGGCTCGGTACAAGCCCGAAGACGAGGACGAGTTCAAAACCGACCAGTGGGGCTACACGGAGACCGACTACACGGAGGCGTTCACGCTCGCCGACCTCACCGAGAAAGAATCCGCACTCGTCGAGGCGTTCGTGCCCGTCGCCGTCGAGGAGGCCGATGGCTTTGCGGGCTTTCGTGATAACGCGACGAAGACGAACTCGCCCATCGATCGCCTGAAGGCGATCACGCTGCCGACCCCCGGCGACGTCGCGAACGACCTGGAGCGGTATATTCAGACGAAGGAGCGGGCCGACGAACTTGACGAGATGATCGAGAAGACCAACCAGCTCATCGATGAGATCGTCTACGACCTCTACGATCTCACCGAGGAGGAGATCGAAATAGTCGAATCGGCCGTACAGGATGACTGACTACGAAGTCGGCAACCACGTCACGTTCGCCGGCGGGCAGGGCCAGATCACCAACATCGAGGATCGCCCGAACGGCAGTCACTTGCTCCATGTATACACCACTGACGGCCAGCTCCGCAAGCAAGGCAACGATCCAGAGAAATCAAGACAAATCGCCGACGACCTTGGACAAGACATCTTCCCGTCAGGGAACGCGTGGGAATCGCTGAAGACGTCAGCGAGAAACCGCCGCACGTGGATTCTCGTCTTTCTCTACACGGTCTCCTTCGGCGGGGGATTCACGTCCTTGTCGGCCTGGTTCCCGACCTACTGGGAGCAGTTCCACGAACTGTCGCTCGCGACGGCGGGACTTCTGGCGGGGGTCTTCATCGCCTACGGATCGCTCATTCGGGTCCCGGCCGGAAGCATCAGTGACAGGTTCGGTGGTGAGATCGTCGCCATCGTTAGTTTTGCGATCATGGCGCTCGGCAGCGTGATCATGACGTTCGCCACGGGATTCTGGCCGGCGATTGCCGGTATGATGGTTCTGGGAACCGGAATGGGAATTGCTAATGCCGCGGTGTTCGAACCTGTTCGTAGGCGTGGTGTTAACACCTCCACTATCATATCGCCTTGACAATCGCATTCGGAGTGCGATATCTGATCCCCGCCTTCCGATATCGTCTCGCATTGAAAGATTAAGTCAGCTGACCGCAGCCGATTCCTAAAACAGCAGCTGGGAACCAATTTGGTTGAGTTCGAAGATGATTGGATTGGCCGGCCGGCTAAAAGACCTATAATGACTCTCCGTTCTATTCCGAACGATGTCCGAGACACGATGTGGCTATGTCGAGGACGTGGAACTGCTCACGGATCGGGGAAAGGCGTGCTGTTGGCGACCGGTCAACGAGAGCGGTGAAAATTGCTTTTGGCACGATAACACCCCGAAAGCTGCCGAAGCGTTCGATGACCGTCACGATCCCGGTGGCCGTCTTGACGGCGCTGATTTTCGTGGAGCAGATCTGGTGGACACGTCGTGGTTGCGCGAGCGGAGTCTCGTCGGTGCAGATTTCACCGGCGCAACCCTTCGGGGAGCGGACCTTTCCAGCACGGATCTCCGGCGGGCAACGTTTGATCGAGTCGATGCTCGACGAGCGTGCTTCGACAAGGCTGATGTTGAGGGTGCGACGTTCGAGAACGCCGACCTCCGCGATGCGAGTCTCAACAGGGCAAAGCTCTACCGTACCGGATTTACCGACGTCCGCCTCAACCGTGCCAGTAATTTCGGTGATCAGATGGTCTATGAGGATCTTGTCGACGATGCCGACGATCGTGAATCGCGGGCGGCAACGCTCGAAGCGGCGAGTTGGACCTACCGGGAGCTACGCCGTCTGTTCAAACAGGACGCGCTGCCACGCCGTGCACGAGCATGTTATCTGGGTGAGAAAAACACCCGACGGCGGGCCGCGTGGGCGCGCGGTGAGTATCTTCGTGCGCTTAAACTCGAAGGGTCGCGCTGGGTGATGCGCTATGGGACCAGCCCTACACGGGTAGTCACGAGTTCGGCCGTGGTAATGGGCTGTTCTGGGATTTTATATCCGCTGACTGGTGGGTTGCGCACAGGCTCGGGAACCTATGCATTCGAACAGCCGGTCATGGATATTCTTGCAGCCACACCCGGACAGCTGGCACGCGTGTTCTATCAAGGTCTGTACTTCAGCGTTGTCACGTTTGCAACGCTCAGCTACGGCGATATACAACCAATTGGTGCAGTTGCGCGGGCGATTGCCGGTATTGAGTCGCTTCTCGGATCGCTATTGTTGGCGCTATTGCTGTTCGTGCTCACTCAGCGAGTTCGGTGACGAGGCAGGGTGATCACACTACAGATAGATCTTGTATGGCTGGACTCATACAGCGAACCGCGACAGCAATTGACGATCTGTGGTAGTCAATCTGGGTCGATGCCAGCCGTGGTGAGAAGATCATCATCGCAATCGTCCTCGTCACTGGACTAGCGATCCCGGCCATTCCTATCGTCTGGATCGCATGTCTGATTGTGAACTGATCGGTAGTCCGGCGTGTCGACTGTCTCGGCAGCACTCTCTTTGGATCACTCGAGAGCTCTGTTGGGAGCGAGAGCCGGAGATTTCGGAAAATCTACTCGGGATTAGAGAGCTAAGGACGAGTAAACTGTACAATACTTGAGAACCCGGTAACAGCACTATTGTTGTAGCTTGTATATGATTGCGGTGGAGTTAGAAATGTACTGTTGTCAGACACCAAAAATTATGCCGATTGGGCCTATCCTTTGTAGTACCCTTCCACACTCTAAATCGGCTTCTTTGCCGCTTTTGAAATAGTGTTGCTAGAATACTGCTTTCCCTCCTGTTTCGTTGAATAGGACTCCACACTCGCTACAGCGTCTTTGGTAACTGGTTGTCCAACTTGTTCGCACGTTCTCGGTGGTCTTACAGATTGGGCAGGCTGACATGTCCTTCTGAGTTCTGGTTGTAGGTTAGCTATCGACCTGATTGAATATATCGCTCATAATATATTTATTATGTATAGATGTGGCTGTGTTTCTGACATCAACGGCCATGATGAGTACGGGATTCCATTCGACGATCAAAAGTGAGACATTTATCGCCACTCAAGCTAATTCTCCTAGTTTGGTTGGGTGGGTGATTTTGACGCCGCAGTCGTCCAAGTAAAGGCGAACCCATGCGTAGCGAACGTACCGACAGACCACAGTTCTAGAAGTGCTGGCTCATCAGCGGGAAGGCATCACACCTCCACTGCCAGCCATGCCACACTGCATTATCGAAGAGCGAATGTGAGCTCAGCTCGCTTGATACGATTCCTGATCAAGGATAACTCCTTCGTCGTTAGCGATGACCACTAAGTCAGGACTACCGTTGTTCAGGACTGAAGGGAATCCAGTATAGATAGTTGAATCGGTGTTTTCGCCGCTTCCGTTCCGAATAGTGACCGCCTTACCCGCTCCGAGCGTGAACTCGCCGAACGTGTAGTTCTGTCCGCTTCCGCCTTCGAAGCTGAGGATGAACCTAGACATATCGATTGCGCTCTCGCCGATGTTTTGTAGTGTAGCGAACTCTCCGTTGGGATTCCCACCATCATTGCCCGGCGCATTTGCTTGAATCTCGGCGATCTCAATGGGTTCCTCTTCGGGGTGTTCGGAGATCAGTGTTGCGCCGGGATTGCCGGCTTCGGTCGCAAACGATGCGATGGTAGTTGCCGATGCGTTCGGCTGTGTGACCGCCGAGACCACGCGGTAATCAGTCTGCCACCGTTCTGGGGTGAGCGTACAGCGTACGTACCCCCGATTGTCGTTGTAAAACCGTCGCCATGGCTCGTTTGCGGTGCCATCGTAGTCGGTTATTCCGGAGCCATCACCGGAGGAAGTGATCGAGGTGCCGACGTACTCGGTACCGACCGTTGCCGAATTGGGATTCGAGAAGTTGGCTTTGATGTTGTAGACATAGTTTCGGTGGACATCGCCGGTGATCACGACGGGATTCAGCTCCGACTGCTGGGCCATGAAATCACGAACCGTATCACGCTCGGCTCGGTAGCTATCCCACTTGTCGCCCGCGCCGAAGTTCTCTACATCCGGGTTGAGATTTTCATCTGTCGCCGAGAACGGGACCTGTTGAGCGAGTACGTTCCATTGCGACGATGAATTGGCGAGACCGTCGATCAACCAATCCTCCTGTTCGTCACCGAGTAGCGTCCGGTCGGAGTCTTTGGCTTCCTCAGCAGAATATACTTGATCAGAGCGGTACTGTCGAGTATCGAGGACGTTGAACTCCGCGAGATCGCCAAATGTGAATCGTCGGTACAGTGGCAGGTCCGGTCCCGAAGGCATCCGCGAGGGACGCAGCGGCATATGCTCGAAGTACGCTTTGTAGGCGTTTGCGCGTCGCTCCAAGAAGTTCTCGGGTGGGACGTTGTTCTCTGAAACCTCATCAGCGTAGTTGTTCTCGACTTCGTGGTCGTCCCACGTAACGATCCACGGGAATGCCGCGTGGGCAGCTTGAAGGTTGGAATCGGTCTTGTAGAGGGCGTGGCGAAGCCGATACTGTTCGAGTGTGTTCATCTCGGTATTGAACCGGCGGGGAATCTCGGTGCTCCGCTCGCCAGCACTCGGTGGGATGGGATATTCGTAGAGATAGTCGCCGAGGTGAATCACTAAGTCCAGATCGTCCTCGACCATGTGCTCGTAAGCGGTGTAATAGCCGGTGGGCCACGACTGACACGACGCGAACGCGAAACTGAAGCTGTCGGGACTGGTTCCGGGTGCGGGCGCCGTTTTCGTCTGTCCGACAGAACTGTATTTGTTGCCGGCTTGGAACTGATAGTAATACTCTGTGTTTGCACTAAGTCCTTCGACATCGACGTGAACTGAATGTGCCCAGTCAGGGCTGGCAAACGTTACGTCCCGCTTGACGACGTTACTCATCTCTTCATCAGTGGCAACCTCATACAGGACCGGAACGGGCTGGTCGGGCATCCCACCACTGAATTCAAGCGGCTCAGGTGCGAGTCGGGTCCAAAGGACGACTGAATCCGGGAGCGGGTCGCCCGAGGCAACTCCCAGTGTGAATGGGTCGCCTTTGAAGCGGCCTTGGGCTTGACTGGCCGCTTCCGCGCGGTCACTGAGTGCAATACCGGCGCTGCCAAGCGTGGCTACCCCACCGAGCGTGCGGAGGAAGCCACGTCGCTTCGTCGTAGATCGGTTTGTCTCTGACATCGGGTGCTACACTTCCCAGTGCGATGGACCGGAGAATAATTCTATTCTGGATAGATTGTATGAGAGTAACGTCCGCTATGGAGAGATATAGAAGCAGGTTATTGGAAATGAAGTTGATTTACAAGAGCTGCTCTAATGAATCACCATACTGCAGTTGATTTGACGTTCACCACCACCATCGTGTTGTGAAAGTCACACATCAAGACGATCCCGCGAAACTGGCCGTAACAAACAGTTGTTCAGCAAGAGGGCACAGCTTTGACACAGCAACAAACCAACCGAGAATCCTCATCCGGTACTCTGCCGTCAGTGATCATGGTTGCGGTGCAGCCTTTTGCATCGCCGTTTCAGCAATGTTCCCACCGTAGTCGGCGCTCCGTGAGAGCGAGTCGACGACGAGTCTGAGCCGTTGGGCACGCTCTGAATCACGATTACGTAGTAGGTTATCGACCGTCTGGATGTGCTCGTCGATCTCGTCGATGGAGTTCATCACGTCGTTCGCCATCCTGAGAGCATCGTCGTCAGCAAGTAGTGCGTCCATCGCGGTTTCGAGAATGTTCTCTACGCTGCCGTGAAGCGAAACAAGCGCTTCGGCGACTTCGTCGGAGACGTCTTCGAGATCGGTGACGAGCTCGGCGATTTTGGTTGCGTGATCGGCGACCCGCTCAAGCTGACGTGCGCTCGTATGGTAATCGTAACAGGTCTCACGCGACAGACCGATGTCGGTCGCTGCATTCGGATTGCGAAGTGCACCTCGGAATACTCGCGAGGTCATGTACCACAGTCGGTCGACATCATCGTCACGCTCGATTACGTCGGCCGCGAGATCAGGATCACCTGCACAGAGTGCTTCGATTGCGTCTGCGAGCATGGCGAGCGAGACCAGTCGCATCCTTGTGATTGCGTTATGGATTGAGAGTTGAGAGGAATCGAGGAGATCTTGAAGGCTCACCCACTCGGAGGTCTCTTCGCTGATTTCGAGTCCCACTAGCTGTTGAGTGGCTTCGCGAATAGTCCGACGCTGGGCGGCGTCGACGTTCGGTGTTTCGAGGGTGATAACATCGAATCCATTGACATACATCGTCACGACTGTCCGCGTGAGTTCTGCTCCTTTGAGATCGCTGACGTCGAGTGTCCCCTCGACCGTGGTTTCGTCGGTCTGGGGAGCAAGCAACAGCGAATTCTCCTCGGGATAGAACTCGATTACGCTCCCGGCACTGATTCCATTGTCAGTTGCCCAGGTCTTCGGTAATGATACAGTGTAGGTTGATCCACCTGTGACCTGGACCTTGCGCGTCTCCATGCTCGTTAGTCGTCTCTCTTAGTGATAAAACCATTCAAAAATATATAGTACGCGCAATTCTATTGTCATTCTGGAGTTAGTGAATTATGGATGTTCGATACAGAACGCGGATCCAGAGAACGCAACGTACGACGTTGTCTGCATACCCCCAGGGCATCCTGAGCGGGATACGTTCGTTTTGGGCGTATTCGCTTTCAATTCACGAACAACATCAAGAGAGCGTCGTTCAAATTGTGGCCAACCTCTGACTGTCAGCGAGAGGTGCAGTTTTTCCGTTATGACTTCCCGGGACCTGGCGAGTACATCCAGAGCATATCCGGCTCGTGAATTCCACTGTCTTCGCCGATGATGACGCGGCCATCGGGCATTACAACGAGGTTGTCCGGGTTGGCGATCGTGTTTTCGGGGTCAACGGACGATGATGACGCCGCGAGTCGTTTCATCCCCTTCCCGGCCAGCCCTTTCATCGCGTTCGCCGCCTTCTGCATCCCTTTCGCGTTGCTCTCTGACTTGTTGGAAGAACTGGGTTCGGAGCCGTGCTCTTCGTTCGGGTTGAACGCACAGTCCTGACAGACCGTGCTCTTCGAGTTCGGGTCCGCATCGTACGGACAGCCACCACAGATGTTCGCGTGCTCACCGCCCACCACGACTGGCTCCATTTGGTGGACATCATAATTGCCGTCGAGCCGCATTCGATAGACTGCTCCGTAGTCTTCGCCTTCGAGCCTGATGTCACCTTCATTGTCGGACATTGTCTGGCTGATCTCCGACATCGCCATGTAGAGGAAATCACCCGGGCCAGCGCCTTCTTTGATGTTGACACCCTCCATCTTGCGGAACTCGTCAGTCGCACCGACTGCTGCCGCAGCCTTCCGTGATTCGAGGAATGCCGCACGGTCGTCTGACGCGTTGCCGTTCGCCCACGCTTGAACCTCCTCGTCAGTGACGTAGTCCGCGTTCGGCGAGGGTTCCTGATCGTCGTACTCTTCGATCCACGAGAGGACTTGTTTGTCAGTGGCGTGTGCGAGTTCGATCCAGTCGAGTTTGAACCCGACCTCTGCGGGGTCATCCCCACGTTGCTGCTTTGCCTGTGCAGCGTGCAGCGTTCCGGCGGTAAGATCGCCTGGTTCGTCGGCGACGAACTTGAAGAACACTGTGCCAGTGCCGTCATCGCTGAGATAGACGGTTTGCTCGTCGGGCATCACCACGGAGTTCTCGTGGGAGAACCGTCCCATCGCATATCGTTTCTCCGGCGCTGGGTCGTCCGACTGTGGCTTCTCGATCTCGACGATATAACCGTAGCGATAGGCGTTTGCGGGTTTACCGAGGTACGTCGACATTCGTCCAGCGCCGCTTCCGCCCGAGGTAAACCAGTCCTCCGCGTTAGGTTCGTATTCTTCGGAGGTCAGTGGTGTGCCCCACGGCGAGACCGTTCCGAAACAGTTGGTCCATGTTCCCTCGACCGGGCGGAAATCCAGATTGCGTTTTTCGAGTACCGTCCACTCGCCGGTGTCGCTCGATTGG
>NZ_CP095009.1:0-350887 GCF_022870485.1 Halococcus dombrowskii
TACTTGACCCATACGTTACCGAGGGCTGGTCGGTGGTATTCGTGGAGCCCTCAGATGCGGTGATGTTTCAGGACGAATATCTCGACCTGCTTTCCGAAAGCGACGCCGCAGAGCGGGTATCGACAGAAGCCTATGGCGTGTGCGAATACGTAGACGTGCTGCGGCTGGACGAAGAGATCGATTTCGTCGACCAGGACGGGTCGCTGACCTATCACGGCCACTGCAACCAGAAGGCGATGAACAAGGATCACCACGCGGTCGGTGTCATGCGCCGGGCAGGGTATGCTGTCGATCCGCTGGACTCGGGCTGCTGTGGGATGGCGGGTTCGTTCGGCTACGAGGACGAACACTACCAGCTCTCGCAGGCCATCGGCAATATCCTGTTCCGACAGGTCGATAAAAGCGACGCCGAGGAGGTCGTTGCGCCCGGCACCTCCTGTCGTACCCAGCTTGGCGACCGACCGGGCGAAACCACACCGCGTCATCCGATCGAGAAGGTCGCGCTAGCGATCGCACGCTGAAGATATCATCCAACACGATCCCGAATGTATAGGCTCTCATGTTCGAGGTTTCGTTCATTACGCTCGGAATCGCCTTCCTGATTGTTCCATGGGAAGGATCGACGCTGAGTCGGTCGAGGACAGCGACGATCACCCGCAGCGACGCCCCATCGAATGGGGACACATCCCGAACATCCTGGCGGGTGTCGTGGATGCACTCATTCTCCTAGATCTCATCACAGTCCACGTTCAACACCTCTCCGAGAAGATAACCGAATTCCATGGACAGTGCTCGATACGATCTGTTCGCTTCTTACGTTACTTGAAATTAATAATGAATGATAATCTCATCCATAGAGGGAAACACCCATTAGGCTGTTTCATGAATTTCCGTTATATGTCAGCCGAGCCACTCACGACCTTCGAATCGTCCCTCGACGAGCTCGGAGTTGAATTCGTTCAGACGACTTCTGACCAGTTCGAGTCGACTCTTACCCCGCTTCTCGATATGCCCACGGTTGGTACTCCGCTCCCGTTCGAGAACGTCTCCCTGCCGGACGCCGTAGAGACTGATCCGACGGTGCAGGAACTCGAAGCTGCAGAAACCGGTGTCACCGCCGCCGGATATGGTATCGCCGACTACGGCTCCGTGATCATCCAAGGCGGCCCTGATGGTGAGGAACCAGCTAGTCTCTACGCCGACGAACACATCGCTGTCATCGCCGGCAGCGATATTCTTCCAGATATGGACGCGACGTTCGATCGGCTTGCTGAGGACATCCGTAGTGACGCCGGGCAAGCCATTATCGCGACCGGACCGAGTGCCACAGCGGATATGGGTTCGCTCGTCAAGGGTGCCCACGGTCCGATGGATGTCACCGTCGTTCTCTTGGAGGACAAGTAGATGAGCGTCGATAACCGGCAGCAGAAAGCCGAACACATCCGCCACCTCCTCGAGACGGAGGGTAACAGCGTCCACGAAAACACTCAAGTCTTCAACGACGGCCGCTACGAGTCTACTGCGAATCTCGACGACTACGACGGCCTCAAAGATGAAGCCCGCGCCATCAAGGAAGACACTATCGAACGCCTCCCCGAACTCCTCGATCAGGTTATTGAAGCAGTCGAAACCAACGGCGGCACCGTCTACCTCGCTGATGACGCCGCTGACGCGAACCAATACATAACGAAGGTCGCCGGCGGCCGCGACGTCGTGAAGTCGAAGTCGATGACCAGCGAGGAGATCGAGGTGAATGAGTCTCTTGAAGCAAGCGGTGCAGATGTCTGGGAGACCGACCTCGCCGAATTCGTCCTGCAGGTCGCCGACGAAGCGCCTTCACACATCGTCGCACCGGCCATCCACAAATCCCGTGAGGAGATTGCGAATCTGTTTAATACGCACTTCGACCCCGAAGAGCATCTCGAAACTGCCGAGGAACTGACACAGTTTGCTCGCGAGTATCTCGGCGAGAAGATCATCGATGCCGAGGTCGGAATGACGGGGGCGAACTTCATCACGGCGGATACCGGCACACTCGCGCTGGTAACAAGCGAAGGCAACGCCCGCAAGTGCGTGCAGGCGACGGACACCCATATTGCGGTCGCGGGTGTAGAGAAACTCGTCCCGAGCGTTGAGGACCTCCAACCGTTCGTCGAACTCATCGCCCGATCGGGGACCGGACAGGACATCACCTCCTACATCTCACTTTTCACGCCGCCCGGCGACTCACCGACTTTCGACGAAGGAGGCGAACTCGGGCCCGGCGACGATCGCGAGTTCCACCTCGTACTCATCGACAACGGCCGCATGGAGATGCGTGAAGACGACCAACTCCGGGAAACCCTGTACTGCATCCGGTGTTCGGCGTGCGCGAATTCGTGCGCGAATTTCCAGCATGTCGGCGGCCATGCCTTTGGTGGTGAGACGTACTCCGGCGGTATCGCCACCGGCTGGGAGGCCGGCGTCCACGGACAAGACAGTGCTGCAGAGTTCAACGATCTCTGTACGGGGTGCAGTCGGTGTGTGAACCAGTGTCCGACAAAAATTGACATTCCATGGATCAACACCGTCGTTCGCGATCGCATCAACCGTGGGAAAGACGGTAACCTTGACTTTCTTGTGGAAGGGCTCACTCCCGATGAGGACCCTGGCGGAATCGACGTACAGAAGCGCTTATTCGGGAATTTCGATACACTGGCGAAACTCGGGTCGGCATTCGCACCGCTCTCGAACTGGGTCACACGGACTGATCCTGCCCGCTCCCTGATGGAGAAGACCCTCGGCGTCGATAGCCGCCGAGATCTCCCAGAGTTCGAGCGCGAATCTCTTGTCAAGTGGTTTGAGAGCCGCGGGTCACGAGTAGATCCTGACGAGGCGCGTCGACAGGTCGCGCTCTATCCCGACGCATACACGAACTACGTGCGCACCGAGCGTGGAAAGGCTGCTGTCCGTGTCCTTGAAGCCCTCGATGTCTGCGTTGACATCCCGGCCGCCGGCGAAAGCGGGCGCGCCCCGCTCTCGCAGGGGATGGTGGCAACCGCCCAGTCTAACGCAGAAGACGTCTACGATGCGCTCGCACCTACTGTCGCCGCGGGCCACGATGTTGTCGTTGTGGAACCATCGGACCTCGCCATGTTCCAGCGGGAGTATGAACGGCTCCTTCCCGAGCACGACTACACCGCTCTGAAGGCGAACAGTTACGAGATCATGGAGTACGTCTACGGCCTTCTGGAGAACGGTGCCGACATTGATGCGCTCCCAGACGGCGGTAACGAGCGGGTCGCCTACCACAGCCACTGCCAGCAGCGCACGCTTAATCTTGAACCCTACACGTTGGCGGTTCTCGAGGATTGTGGGTTCGACACTACGACCTCGGACGTGGAGTGCTGCGGAATGGCTGGGAGCTTCGGCTACAAATCCGAATACTACGAGCTCAGCGTGGACGTTGGCGAAACGCTCGTCGACCAGTTCACGACGGAAGACACCGCGGACCGCACTGTCGTCGCCAGCGGCACGTCATGTCTTGAGCAACTCGATGCGCTGCTCACGCGTCGGGCTGCACATCCGGTACGGTTGCTCGATACGCAGTAGCGGTTGAGGTCGGAGCCAGTGTGAGCTTGGTCAAGATGTGTGCCACTGGTCTGCATCTGCCCGTTTGATCGTGCTAAACGATGCTGACTACCAGAGCCTGGATATCATTCAGCACTATCGATAGGAGCGCCGGGCGTTGCTGCTATACTGCTGATTCAACCTTTTGTCCGGTGAAGCTACTCATCTTGCACGATTGGTGGTAGATGTCCGAGATGGCTGGCTTAATATCGAAACCATGCAGCGACAAATTCGAGACTGAATCTTGGTGGCTGAATGCAGTCGGACTTCTGGAGGGGGTGAGAAAGTATATCAATAGTTGGGGTTTTGGACTGGGGGTCAGGAAGGAGTACCTTCTAGACACCTGATTAGCCAAACTCGACTACTGTAGCCTTGTAGTACGATCGGAAGCAGACAAAGAGTTTTAGGTATTCTACAGATATTATCGGCTATGCCAAAGATTAGCGTTGATGTCCCACAGGAACTGCTTGATGATCTCGATGAGCATGTCGGAGAAGAGGGCAAGTTCGTCAATCGGAGTGATGCAATCCGTGCGTCTATGCGCAAAACGCTCGATATTTTGGATGATATTGATAATCGACATGGACGACTTGAGCGCGAAGAGTAGCCTGATTCCAATATCCAACGATCTATAAGCACTGCTAAAATAATACCCCAGTATGCCTGGAGTTGCCTCAAGCGAGCATGGCGATCGCTCGTCATTATTCAACGGTTCGGAGCAGGTGCTCTCGATTGGATCCGATCGACCTATTCGCATCAGCACTGGCCATCGGTTGCTGCATCATGAGGGAAAATGTAGTCGACCTCATGGTCACAACTACGAAATCGCCGTCACAATCACTGGAACACTCCGTGAAGAGGGGTGGGTCGTCGACAAAGGTGTTGTGACTGACGTCATCGAACAGTGGGATCACCGATTTCTGCTTGAACAAGGTGATCCACTCATCGACGCGTTTGAGCAAAGTGGCGACAGTGGCGCTACTGTCGTTCTCGACCATCCACCCACGGCTGAGGTGATGGGTGTCGTTCTCGAAAACAGATTATCCGATCAATTGCCTGCATCAGTCAGTGAGGTAGATGTTGTGGTCTCTGAAACAAGCGAACTGCAGACTCATTCTTCACGATAGTATGCCGGTTAACTCCGAAGTCGATACTGCAGAGCGACCACAGAGTGGTTCCGATACAGAGGGTCTCCCCATCAACGAACTCTTCTATTCGATGCAGGGAGAGGGCAAACTCGCAGGTGTTCCATCAGTTTTCGTTCGCACAAGCGGCTGTAATCTCCGTTGCTGGTTTTGTGATTCGTATCACACATCCTGGGAACCCACACACGCATGGATGAGCACCACGGAAATCATCGAAGAAGTCTCCACCCACGCTGAAGCGGACCACGTCGTGATCACTGGTGGTGAGCCATTGATTCATGAAGAAACGACGCATCTCATTGAGGCTCTCAGCAACGACGGATACCACATAACGGTTGAGACGAACGGAACGATCTACCCGGACGCTGCAATTGATCTCGCAAGTATCAGCCCAAAACTCGCCAGTAGTACACCCACGGCACCGAAAGATCCGAAAGGCGATGGAGAATGGAGTGAGAAACACGAAGAGCGGCGGATCGATATGACGGCGCTGACGCGTCTGATCGAGAACTACTCGTTCCAGCTCAAATTCGTCGTCACCTCCCGGGAAGACATCGAGGAGATCAATGACCTCATCGAGCGTATTCGTGAGCAGACACATGCTCGCATACGGAGCCAGGATATCTTGCTCATGCCGGAAGGACAGACCGAGGCCGAAGTCGGTCAGAAGCGAGCGCTGGTTGCCGAGCTCGCGATGGAGCACGGATATCGGTACACTCCACGCCTGCACGTGAACCTCTGGAACGATGAGGCGGGACGATGAGATGGAACATAACACCTAGCGAAACCACGTATCATCTCAGCCAGCGCTCGTACGATAGGTGAATAATAAACACACTCAGACAATGAACGACAACAATTCCAACGAAACGCAAGCATTCGTTTTGCTATCGGGTGGTATCGACTCAGCAGTTTGCCTGAAGAAAGCGTCTGAAGAGCACGATAGTGTTGCAGCCATCCATATCGACTATGGCCAGCAAACCGAAGAAATCGAACGCGCCAACGCCGAGAAGCAGGCAGACGATCTCGGCGTATCCCTCTACACCAGCAACTATCGAGCGGTGTTCAGCGAGTTTGCTGAAGGTACTATCGAGGACAAAGAATACGATCGAGAACGTACGACCGACGACGATCACAGCGTCGGCTACGTTCCGCAACGCAACCTCAGTACCTCACAAAGCTGGTTATGTGAAGGGGCTGCTTGGTGGATTGATGGAGGCCAACCAAGCAGCCAGTGAACTCACAGAGGACCAGGTCCTTAACTTTCTCGTCAACACCCTCGACGAGGAGATCGATATCGAACTCGGCGAAAACGCCGATATCGATTCCGAGGACATCTGGGACGTCCTCGTCGGCGCAACAGCCGACGAGGACTCGGTCAGCCACCTCTGCGAGATTTCAGAGGACTCACCGCATGGCAATACGATTCTCCACCACCTTCGGACGAAGTTCGAACTCTCTGAGCTCGAACGAGTCGGCAAGACACTCATCCAGCAGGATATCCTCGAACTGCTTCCGGATCGGCCGGTGGAGGTCGTCGCCGACCTCCATCTCCGTCCGTACTACGGCGAGGAGTACGAATCTAAAGATGAGCTCTACAATTCACTCGCTAAAGCCGGAACGACGACGTTCCACGGCTATGCCACGCTCTACGCCCGCGTACGCAACAAACGCTATACGCTGGCGGTGCGCCGTCTGACCGACGGCGACACCGCCAGCTCGATCCTCGCGGAACTACTCGGCGTGCTCGACGGCCTTGACCTCGAAGTCAAGGCCGTCTACCTCGACCGCGAGTTCTACGATACGTACTGTTTGACGCTGCTTGCTGCCCACAACTACGCTTTCGTCATGCCGATCGTGAAGTGGGGCGAGAAGATTCAGAACGAATTGAGCACAGGCTGGAGTCGCGTGATCGATCACGACCTCCAAGGCGAAATCGACGGTCACACGTGGACCGTCGATTTCCCGGTCTATATCGACTGTACGTACCAGCAAGGGAAGTACGATGAGGAAGGTGTGGCGCGTCACGGCTACGCCGTCGACGCGCCGTTCATCGAGACGCCACGCCAAGCCAGGAAACACTACAGCCGTCGATTCGGTATCGAATCGTCCTACCGTCTGTCTGAGCGAAGTGTAGCGAACACGACGACACAGAATCCAGCGGTGCGGTTCCTGTACGTGCTGATTAGCTTCCTCCTCCAGAATGCGTGGCGGTATCTCCACTGGGAGTACGTGGCGTCGCCGCGCCGAGGCGCGCGACGCCTCTGGTCATGGCGATTCGATGAATTCCTCGGAATGGTGCGTCGTGCAGCGGAGACGGCACTCGCTGTACGTCGCGCCGTCCCCGCAAACAAGCCTCCGGACGACCGTTTCGAGCGCTAACCCACCGACCGGGAATGCCTGCTCGATGAGTGGCAACACCGTCGCGTCGGCGGCGTTCCGCCGCCGACTGCGACAGGTTCGATGCTTTCGGTGTTGAACCTCGCCCTCAGCAGTTGCTCGATACCGACTTCTCCACTAAATTCACGCCTCAGAAGCAATCAACTGGCGTGCTTTGTGAGGTACTGAACCTCCATTTCCTCACGACTGCTGCTGCGGTCGCCGAACACAACTCTGAGACTGGCGAAGACATCATTCTCTATCTTGGAGCCCAACAAAATGATGGAGAAGATTATCCTGACTGTCGACCAACATTTCTTGAAGCCGCGGAAAATGCGATCAACCAATCTACCTTCCAGCACACGATTCGAATCAATACACCGATCATCAACCACTCGAAATCAGAGGTTTTGCAACTCGGTGAGCGCTTAGGCGTGGATTGGGAACTCACGTTTAGTTGCTATAATGACGAGGGGGGTGACCCCTGTGGAGAATGCCCTGCATGTGTCGAGCGGGAGGAAGCGTTCGAAGATGCTGGCGTTCTTGATCCACTTACGTATACCTTGTTGCACGTTCAAAATCAAATCGCCAGACGGAACGATCGGGCCTGAATCCGGACTCCATCAGTAGAGTTGGTGAAACGATGGAACGATTTTGATAGAAATGGCTGAATCGGCCGGTAGATTAGCCTGATTGGTCGAGCTTCTTTCAGAAAAAACAGCCGCCTGAGAGCGATGCCTCTCAGGCGGCGACACCTGTTTTTTGGACAGATGGCGCGACCGTCAGATGAGCCGACTCGGTGACCGTATCAGCCCTGGTTTGTTCTGCCGTTGTGCAGTGAGAGACGCTGCAACCAGCGCTACTGCCGAGAGAACGACGTGAGTCTCAACGTTGTTCTTCTTGCGTGCGCGGACGCGATCAAGGCCGGTAAAGGACTTCAGACGCGAGAATACACGCTCGACACCTGCCCGCAGGTGTCGATGCATCCGTTCTTTGATTGCCTGAAAAATGTACGTCTCCTCGACGTTTCCGACGGAAACGCCGTACTCTGAAAGTTGCTCCTGTGGCAGCCGTTCCAAGGCATCGTATGGACTGTCGATCTCCTCACCGTGTTCCTTGAACAGTTCCTTGATTTCGTCCTTGATCGTCGCTAACGGCGACGATCGGCGAGGATTGATCGCCGTCAGCAACGGACAATCGAGCTGATCCTGACAGAAGTCGCGGTTATCCTGACTGTCAAACCCGGCATCGGCGAGGGCTGCCTGGAGATCGTCAGTGTCGTACCGCTCGTTGAACTCCTCAACGAGCGGTTCGAACGCCGCACTGTCGTTCCTCTTGCCGGTCTCCATCGTGATGGCGACCGGCAACTCCGTTGCCGCATCCACCACGAGAAACACCTTGTACCCGTAGAACGATCCTTCGTGTTTCCCCCAGCTCGCACCTTCAACTTCGCCATTTTCGATCTCATCACGCGTATTCGCCCACGCCGCGATGTGCGTTCCATCGATCACGACGAACTCACCGCCATGTTCGTGATCGGCAAGCAACTCGCCACACATCGACTGGAGGCAGTCTCGGAGTTCATCGGGATGAAGTTCGTCGAAGGCCCGCCAGAGCGACGTCCCATCCGGGACGTCCTCTGGCTCGGTGTAGTCGAGAGCCTCTCGAAATGAGTGATTGCGCTGAAGACGGCGTTCGAGGGCGTCGAAGGAGTCGCCCTCGAACTGCCGCAAAACGAGTGCGGCAGCTCGTTCGGGAGAGATTGACTGAAGTTCCGAGACAGCGACCGAGAGGAAGGTTGCAACGAGTTCGTCACGGTAGAGGTAGCCGTCGTCAGCAGGATCGTCGGGAGTGACATCGGCTGGCTGGTCGGTTTCACGCTGAGCCAGCTGGTCGTCCCTGCGGGACGGCCAGCTGTGGGTGTAGACGGTGGTGTCTAGCCACTCCGTGGCGTGTACTTCCTGTTGGTCAGCGAGCTTCTGGAGTGGGCGGTAGGAGCGACGACCGAGAAGGTCGTTTGCTTCGGATGCGGTCAGCCCGGATGGACGGCGGAACGCGAGGTGTTTGAGCGTCGGCTTGGCGTCTTCCTTGCGGTGGAAGACGGCGACGCCGTCATCCACCTCGGGCCGCCAGAACCCGTCGTGAGTGGATCGGTGGCCGACGATGTTCTTGCTGGCGACGTACTCGTTGTTGTGGTTCAAGGAGGTGTAGAAGGGGGGTTGGGAGGCGATGTTAGTGATGTACCACGCCGGCACGTCGGTGCCGGCGCGGAGATCGTCCTTGGAGGCGACCTCGCCGTGGGTTCGGAGGTATTCACGAACGGTGATCTTATGCGAATAGGCGGTGTTGTCGCAAGCGTCGGAGGTGCTGGTACTCATAGCACTACTCCGACTTCTAGTCTAGTGAATGTGACTATTCCTGCAATTAGTGACTACTGTACGACATTACCGAACTGATTTCGAAACCGTGCAACGGGCTAACGTAGATAGGGTTTGACGTCGATTTTTCGAGTTGTCTGACACGTACTGCATTGGATCAGTGTTGAACTCTTCCCCGTTATCGTCTGAGATCCGATACTGCATCGATCTTCTCTGAAGGCTAACGGATGAGTATACTTGAGATTAGAGAGCTAAGCACGAGTAATCACAATTATCGGTATGGCGTTTTATTGTCAAATTATTAACTTCGCATGAATACCTATATGTAGTTCTGTGATCTCTGAAATGTGATGAAAAAAGACGGCAAAGATTGGTGGTAGACACTGCTCATCTCTTTGAGATGTGGGCTGCTGTATGGCTACAGCTATTGACCCTATCGCTTTTTTAATATATATTGTAGAAATACTAAATATAAACTATCAACGATTAATCTCTGAAGGAATCCACGGTAGATCGATCTGCCGAACCAGCTCCGCGGCTTCAGTGTATGGCGAATTCGACGTTCCTCCTAGTGAAGATGGACAACCATCATCTGTAGTTTGAGATATTGAGTCGAGAAACGCAGTACAGATGTTCTCGTTTTCGAAGAGACCGTGTAAATACGTGCCAAGAACCGACTCAGTTGCAGCACTCCGATTCCCTAAAGGGCGGTCAAGCGGTGACAAGTATGTCGTTCGTCCCATATGAATTTCGAATCCAGATACAGCTCCTGTAACACCATCAATCGGACCAGTTCCTGTGACCGCTACCGTCGCTTGTCGAACTTGCTTTTCATGTGTGAATTTTGTTTCGACAGGGAGTAAGCCAAACCCTCGAACGGTGTTTCTCTCCCCGATTCCCTCAACAGCGGCGTTCGTTATCCGTTCCCCGAGCATTTGATACCCGCCGCAGATGCCAATGACTGGCCCGGAAAACCCATCGAGAGCGTCGTCGAACCCGGCGTTTCTGAGCGCTAATAGGTCATCGACGGTGTTCTTTGTCCCGGGGATGACGACGGCGTCGACCCCTGTGAGTTTCGAACGGAGCGGAACGTAGGCGACACGAACGCCGGGAACGCGAGCCAGTGGTTCGAGGTCGGTGAAGTTAGCGATGTGTGGCAAGCGGGGGACGCCGATGGTCACTGCCTCCGCTGGTGGCACGCCGTCTTCATTACCCAATACAGCGCTTTCGTCGTCGGACGGTAGGGAAAGGCTGTCTTCTTCGGGTAATCCGGGGTCGTCGTAGGGAAGTACGCCGACCACTGGAACGCCGGTTCGTCGCTCCAGTTTCTCGATACCGGAGTCGAGGAGTGTGCTATCTCCGCGAAATTTCGTGATGACACAGCCCCGAACGCGCTTTTGCAGATCGTCCGGCATGAGTTCGAGCGTTCCGTAGAGGCTGGCGAACACGCCACCACGTTCGATATCGCCGAGGAGCAGGATCGATGCGTCGGCAAACTCCGCGGTCTCAACGTTGGCCAAATCACGGTCGTGAAGGTTGATTTCAGCGATGCTTCCCGCCCCTTCGGCGATGATGAGGTCGTGTTCTTCCGCCAGCCGTTCGTAGGATTCTACGGCGGCTTTGCGAGCACGCTCCCAGTGTTCGTCGTAGTACGTTCCGGCCTCGTAGTGGCCGATCGCTTCGCCGTGAACCACAAGCTGGCTTTCGCCGTCGCCGCGCGGTTTCAGCAGGACGGGGTTCATGTCCGTCGTTGATGGCACGTTCGCGGCGCGGGCCTGTACGTACTGGGAGACGCCGATTTCGCCCCACTCTCCGCTTGGGGTCACGACCGCTCGCGCATTGTTGCTCATGTTCTGAGCTTTGTACGGCGCGACCGAGATGCCGTTCCGAGAGAGAAGCCGACAGAGGCCGGTGACGACCGTGCTTTTGCCGACGTGGCTCGCCGTTCCGGCGACGAGCAGGGTTCGCGCCATCAGTACTCGGTTCCTTTCCGGGCGCGGTGGCCCGCATCGAACGGATGTTTCCCCTTTTGCACATTCGTCACGAGATCAGCGTGGTCGTTGATGTAGTCGGGGTTCTCGTGGCCGCCCGTGAGGACGAGTTCGAGGTCGTCGGGTTTGGTTTCGATGAGTTCTACAACCACGGATGGCTCAACGAGGCCGCGGTTCGCGGCGTACAGTATCTCGTCGAGGATGAGCATGTGCATACCGTCCTCGGGCGGCCCATCGAGCGGCAGCGGCGATTGCAGGTCGGCGTCGTTCGCCGCGGCGAGCAGCTCACGGACACGTTCGGTGCCACCGCGGGCTTTCGCGGCGTGCTCGTCGTCGGCCGATCCGTCGAGGAAGCCGTGCCAACCGTAGTGACCGCTGTTCTCGTAAGTGAAGCCATCCATTGCTGCAATGGCGTTGTACTCGCCGCGGGTCGCCTCGACGCTCGACGCTCCGCCCTTCATGAACTGGAGCATGTGGACCCGGTAGCCGTGGCCGGTCGCCCGAAATCCCATCCCCATCGCCGCCGTCGTCTTCCCCTTTCCGTCACCCCACCATGCTTGGACCAGTCCGAACTCCGCCGGCGCTGCTGGTTCGATGGGGCAAGCGTCCGGCGATATTCCCTGTCCAGGCGTCCCTTGTAACTGTTCTCTGCTATCGGGCTCGTCGGTGGTATCGTTCGTCATTGGCGATAGTATGGATATGTATGTCAAATATTTTCAACCAGCGAATCGAACGCTCCGCTCTCCGAGTGGACGTGACAGTACGTCCCGATTGTCTGGTGCTCTATCAATCCATCTTGTCCCTCTTCGATGCCAGCACCTCGCTCGACGTCGAACGCGAATCGGGCGTCCGAGTCGGTGTCGGCGCTGGAATAGTGGAACTCGTGGCCTCGAAGCGTGTCTCCCGCGCTAGCGGTGAGAGCGTCGCCACGCGTACGGAGTTCCACGTGGTCGAGTGCCTGATACCGATCGTGCATTCGTACGTCTGCTGGGAGGACACCAGCCATCTCGTACGTCTCGCCGTCTGCTGTCGTCAGCGTCTCGGCAAGGGTCATCAACCCGCCACATTCACCGAGCACGGGGAGCCCGTCGTCTGCCCGAGTGGCGAGCTGTCCAATTGCGGGACTGTGGGCCAGCGAGTCGGCGTGCAGTTCGGGATAGCCGCCGGGAAGATAGACGCCATCGCAGTCGGGAAGGGTTTCTCCTGTGGTCGGTGCGAACGTGACAACCTCGGCGCGCTCTCGGAGTCGTTCGATGGTCGCCGGATAGTAGAAACAGAACGCCTCGTCGCGGGCGACGGCGATTCGTTTCTCAGTCGAGGAGCGTTCCGCTTTCGGTTCTGGTTGCGGGGGCGCACGCGCGATGTCGAGGAGTCGCTCCGTGCGGATGTGATCGGCAGCAGTATCGAGTGCGTCGGTGCCGAGAGCGGATTCATCGCCCATGTGCAGTCCGAGATGCCGGTCGGGGATGTCGAGGTCGTCGCTGGGTGGGATCCGTCCGAAGTAGGCGAGGTCGTCGGGAAGGGCGTCACGAATCCCTTGCTCGTGACGCCCACCGTGTGCGCGCTGGGCAATGACGCCAGCGACGTCGATGGCACGACCGGCACGTGCCGCATACTGTCGAAATCCGAGCGCCGTGGCAGCGACGCTCTCCATGCCAGCCTTCGCATCCACGACGAGAACCACAGGAACATCAAGCGTCTCGGCGATCATCGCAGTGCTTGAGGCATCCCCGTCGTACAGCCCCATCACGCCCTCAACGACGCAGACGTCGCCCTCCCCACGGTGGTAGTTCCGACGGAGTCCTGCTTCGCCCTGGAGCCAGCAGTCGAGGGTACGTGACGGGCGGCTGGCTACGCTCTCGTGGTGGCTTGGATCGATGAAATCCGACCCGGCCTTCGCCGGCTGAACCGAACAACCCGCCGCGTTAAGCGCGCGGATGACGGCGAGGGTGGCAACGGTCTTGCCGACGCCCGACCGCGTTCCAGCGATGACGATGCCGTTCATGCCTCTATTGTGGGCTCGTCGGCCACAAGTCGATCATACACGGTAATGACCTGCTCACGTACGTCTGCCATTGATACGTCAGAGCGGTCGGCCAGCGCCAATGCGCCGCCCATCCCGACGCCTTCCTTGGCCTCACCGGCAGTATACGGGTTCATCGATGAATGGTTACGACGGTGGAAGCCCGGATCGGTGACGGTCACGTCCAACGAGAGGTCGTTCGCCAGTTCGTTCATACGTACCGTCTCGTCTTCGGCAATGAAAGAGGTCGTCGCGATCGAAAGTGCCATGTCCACGCCTGCATGCCGAGCGAGGGCGGCAGCGGCGACGAGTTGTGTCCCTCCGGCGAGCGTCACTGACGTATCAGTGGTCGTCGCTCCGATAGTCATTCCGGCCACGGCAGCGAGCACCGGGTCGCCGACGTGGCGTACCGTTTTCACCGGCTCGTCCGCGGTCTCACCTGCTGAGAGATTACTCGCCGCCAACGCCTCGTCCACTACCTCTTGCTTGAGCGCGAGAGGGTTCTCGGGGAGCGAGGACGACACTGCGGCGCGTTCGCCGAGCGCGGTGAGGACTCCGAGTGCAGTGGTCGTGCCGCCAGGAATCGTCTCGCCGATCACGAGTTCGTCGTCCGGTAGGCTCCGTCCGAGTTGACGGGCAGCCTCGAACGTGTCCGCTGCGGAATCGACGGGCCGAGGATGGCGGATATCTCTTCCGGGCATCGCTTCGAGGGCGACAGTCGGTGCACTGGTTGGACGAACGAGACCCGCATCGAGGGCCAGGGTCTCGAACTCGGTCAGTTCGCGGACGGCGCGTGTAATGACCGCAGGGGTCGGACAGCCAGTCGGACTCACTGGCATAACTGGTACCTGTACTGGCTGCCCATATTCAACAATTTCGAGGTCCGCGCTCGGAGTGTGTGCCATCAGAGCGGGGTCCGCTCCGGCGGCGCTGATCCCCTCGATGTGTGCGGTTTCAGTGGTGCCAGCGACCAAGACGAACCTCATTGGACGAACGGCTCCATTACTGCGGGAACCCCTCGCCGTCGGTTGCGACTGGACGACGTGTTCGGGTTAACTGTGTTTCGAACGAAACCGACGCGGACGGTTCCTCAACCGTGAGCGTGCGCTGTTTTTCGACTTCCGCACGAATGGCGTCCGTTATCCGGGGATGCTTGCCGAACGGGTCGGCGTACTCGATTCCACCGCGCCCGAGTTCGAGTGCATCCGGGACCCGCTCGTCGGTCGCTTCGGATCGTGTCACGAACAGCGGAACCGCGACCGCACGGCGTTTCGAGACGTTATAGCGGACGCATTCGACAGCGGGATTCTGGAGGAGATAGCAAGTCAGCACCTCCCCGTAGTCCGAGCCGTCGCGGAGTCGGGCCGCGTGGTACTCGGTGGTCTGTCGATGGTAGGGCTTCGAACTGCTCCCGAAGCCGACGATAACGAGAGAGGCGTCCTCGCCCGCCGGTACCAAATTCACCGCCCGTTTTCGGAGTATCTCGGTGACGGCAGGACTTCGTCCGAGCGGTTCACAGTAGCGGACGTTCCCGGAAATATAGGAGAGTGCAGCGGGCACGTCCTCGATCGTATCGTGGGTGTGGGCGGCACGCATTGGGATCACGTACGTCCGGTCTGTGGAGATTGCTTCAAACTGTGCCCGGAGTTCGCGGACTGGTTCGCTCTCGTAGGTTGCTATTGACACATCGTCGACGTTAGTGCGGCGAGTGAGCCGCTCGGCGTGCGTCTCGAACACTTCGTGGGCGTTGCCTGTCTCGCGGCCGATGAGTAGGAGTGATTCGCTTGTCATGTGTGATGTCTCCGCTTGGAAGCAATCTCAGTTTACTTATTCCAAGTTGGATTGTCATAGACGACACGACGGACTATTAAGTAAGTTTTGGTGGGTTGATTTATGCACTCAGTGCGAACAGTTTGCCATGGTTGGGATACGTGTCGAAGCGATGGAATTCCACTCGCCGGCAAACGTCGCTTGGCGGTGATTTCGAACACGAGCGAAGATTTCCCCCGTGTGTAGCTGTCCGTCTACTCTGTCCGAACGGCCAGCACGGAGAGATCCGAAAACGGTGTGTCATCAGTCTCCGACCCACCCTCGTACGTTCCGAGCTCGCCGAGCGTCGTTCGCGTTGTTGCCTCATCATCGTGTGTCAATCGTTCGAGGATGAGCGCGGGGAGCGATGGTGGTGCCCCCGCATCGAGGAGGTCGGCGGCGATGTCCCCGGGCATCATATCGTAGGGGCGGGGAAGGACGAGCAGGTGACGCTCGCCGACGTTCGCGTGGAGTCGCCGGCGGTCGGGTTCTATGTCTCCAGATTTGTGTAGAGTGACGAATTCAGTCTCCTCCATCGGCGTACGTGCTCGACTCGCGGCCACCTGCAACGACGAAATCCCCGGAATCACGCGGACGGGCGATTCGACCGCAGCTTGAACCTTCCCAACGAACTGATACCCCGAGTGGTTCGGGTCGCCCATCAGCACAGCCGTTCCCGTGTCGCCATCAGCGACGCGCTCGGCGAATGTGGCGAGCGTCGCGCCTTCGTCGTGGTAGCCACAAGTCAGTAGGTCGGCGTCGGTCCGATCGGCAACGAAGTTGACGACGGTCTCAAAGCCGATGACGACGTCCGCTTCTCGGATTGCCCGTTCGCCACGCGGCGTCAGGTATTCGAGGTTTCCCGGACCGATACCGACGGCGTGGACCGAGTCGGCGGCGTTCGGTAGTTCGGGATCGGCTGCCGCGATGGTTGCTGGGTCCGGTCCCGCATCGAGATCGCCGGTCATGTGGTGCTGTCCGCGACCGAAATTGCTACGCTGCCGTCGCGAGCATCGCTGGCAACGTGAACGAGTTCGTTCGTCAGTCCGGCAGCGAGGCCGCTGCCACCCCGACGGCCGACGTTCGTGATGGCGGGAACGTCGTGTTCCATTGCGACCGATCTAATCCGATTTCGACTCTCTGCAGCCTTGACGAATCCGACTGGCGTGGCGACCACGACGGCGGGGTGAGTGCCATCCTCAATGCAGTCTGCGAGTGCCAGCGCCGCGGTCGGAGCGTTGCCGACGACGGCGATTGCGTCGTCGTACACTCCCTGCTTGTCAAGTTCGAGCACGGACGCCGCCGTTCGGGTTATCCCAGTTTGCTCGGCGAGTTCGGCACCGTTGCCGATGGCCTTGCGCACAGAACAGTCGTGACCGCGGCCAGTGATGCCGGCTTTGACCATCGTGATATCGGTGACGATGGGCCGTTCATTGAGGACCGCTCGCGCGCCAGCGCGAACCGGTTCCGCTTCGGTTCCGCCGGTGAATCGAACGAGATGCTGGAATTCGGGGTCGCCTGTCGCATGGACGGCTTTCCCCCGGATACGGTCGGCCAGCGTTTCGCTCGGGACGAGTTCGCGCACGCGTTCCATGCTAGTCTCGGCAATTTCCATCGCGTCTTCCGTGGTTGCCCCGAGGTCGGCGTATTCCTCGATATCCGGTGAATCAGTCGTCATCGCCCGTCACCCCCGGAGTGGTCGCATCGCCAGCGCGTGCTTCGAGGTCACCGTCCACTTGAAGATTCAGGTCCTGCAGGCGCTCACGGGTTTCGTCGTCGGCATCCCACAACCCACGATCGACGGCTTCAAGCAGCGTGCCGGTGATACTGTCGAGCGCCCACGGGTTCACATCGCGCATCCATTCTTGTCTGTTCTCGTCGAAGGCGTATTTCTCGGCGATGTCCGACCAGAGCGTGTCGCTGACGACGCCCGCCGTGGCGTCCCAGCCAAGCACGACATCCACCGTCGTCGAGAGGTCGCCAGCACCCTTATAGTCGTGATCTTCCATGCTGTCGAGCCACTCGGGATTCAGGACACGGGCGCGCATCGCCTTCCGGACTTTCTCCTCGTTGGTGTAGACATCGACGTTGTCGGGGTCTGAGGAATCACCGACGTACGATGCCGGCTCCTCGCCAGCGATTTCGGCAACTGCGCTGATGAACCCGCCGTGGAAGGCATACCAATCCGAGGAGTCGAATTCGTCCTGTTCGGCGGTGTCTTCGATTTTTACCGTGGCCTCGACACCGCTGAGTCGGCGTTCGAAGGCGTCGTGAGCTTCGTTGACCTTCCCACGTTTGCCGAGCGCGTAGCCACCCCACTGGACGTACACGTCCGCGAGGTCCGAGCGGTCGTCCCAGTTGCCTTCGTCGACGGCTTTGTTCGTGCCCGCGCCGTAGCCGCCCGGTCGGGTGGTGAACACGCGGCGTTTCGCGGCAGTTTCGGCGTCGGATTCGTCCATGCCGTCAGCTTCAAGATCTTCGATATCTTCCTCGACATGCTTTTTGACGTAGTTCATTGTGTGGGGTTCATCGAGGGCCACCACGCTATCAACGGCGTCATGGACGACGCTCGCGGCCTGAGGGAAGGCGTCGCGGAAGAGTCCCGAAACCCGCGTCGTCACGTCGATGCGCGGACGGTCGAGTGCTTCGAGTGGAATTGGGTGTACATCATCAACTCGACCGGCGTCGGTCCACTCGGGTTCGACACCCATCAACGCGAGCACCTGTGCAATCGTCTCGCCACGGGTGCGAACGGTTGGGGTGCCCCACGCGACGACACCGATCTCCTCGGGATACTCGCCCTCTTCGGAGCGATGGCGCTCGGCAACGCCGTCGGCGATCTCGCTGCCGACCTCCCATGCGCTCTTTGCTGGGACTTTCCGTGGGTCGAGCGTGTAGAAGTTCCGCGCCGTCGGGAGCAGGTCCACTCCACCACGAGTCGGTGCGCCGCTGCCGCCCGGCGGGACGTACTCGCCGGCGAGCGCGTCAGCGGTCTGAGGGATTTCGTCGGTGGCACCCTGCACGCGCGGCGCGGCCTCCTCGCAGATGAACTCCAGGATTTCGCGGAGGTCGTCGTGCGCGCCGACGTTCGCTCGCGCATCGCCCAGCGGGTCGATATCTACGACGAGCAGGTTCATATTTGTCTCGTCGTCAGGGCCAGCCTCCGTCTCGGAGGTAGGAAGGTCGAAATTGTGGTCGGCCAGCGTCTCCACGAGTTCGAGGCTTTTCTCGTGAACTTCGTCGGCCGCCGCAGAGAATGTCATCCCCAACTTGTCGTCGTACTCGCCGGGTGCGTTGAGCATCCGGTCGTAGTCGATACCGAGTACGCCCGCGACGCTCTCGCGGAGGCTCGGTGCGCCCGGATTTTCGAGTCGAGTGAGCGCGACGAGGTACTCCACGAGACGGTCCTCGATGGGTGGCTCACCCATCGTGTGAAGCCCGAGCCGAATCTGGGTGGTCTTCACGTCTGTGAGGTATTCGTGAATTCGCTCGGTGAGTTCCTCGATATCCACTTTGTCGCCCTCGACTTCTCCCTCTGCGAGCGTGGTGCCGGCTTCGTCAGGACCACGAACGTCGGCTTTCTCGTCAATTTCCCCGCCGATACCGAGTTCCACTGCCAAATCGAGTTCCGCGACTTTCTCGCGGAGGAGGTCTTCGAGGTGCTCGCCGTCGTCTGCATGGGCGTCCTTCATGCCGGCCTCGCGATAGCGATCGGCGAGTTCTTCGAGGTCGGCCAGCTCGTCGTAGGTCCCGGCGTTCGCCATCACTGGGGTCAGATAATCCACGATGGCGGCGTACGAGCGCCGCTTTGCTTGGGTCCCTTCGCCGGGGTTATTGATGATGTAGGGATAGATGTTTGGAAGGTCATCGACCAGTTGGTCGGGCGCGCTTTCGCCGTTCAACCCGACAGTCTTGCCGGGGAGCCACTCCAGACTCCCGTGAGTTCCAAGGTGGACGACGCCATCAGCGTCAAAGGTGTTTCTGAGCCAGCCATAGAACGCCACGTAGTCGTGTGGTGGCTGGAGGTCCGAATCGTGATATACCTTCGATGGGTCCATACCGAACCCGCGTGGCGGCTGCACAGTGACGAGCACATTCCCAAATTCGACGCCTGGGATCGCAAACGGACGGTCGGGAGCCTCGCCCCACTCTTCGACGACGTTCTCCCGAAACCGTTCGTCCATCCCGTCGAACCACTCACGGTACTGCTCGGTTGGGACGACATCGACGCTCCGGTCGCGGACGTCTTCGGGTGCAACCCAGCGGTCGTCGAGGGTGAGTTGTGCTGTCAACTTGTCAATGAGTTCCTGTCCGCTTTCCGGGAATTTTCCATCGAGACCATAGCCCCGACTGTCGAGTTCTTCGAGGAAATTGACCGTACTCTCTGGGCTGTCGAGACCGAACGCCGTTCCGATGCCGTCGTCGCTCGGCGGGTAGTTGTGGAGGATGACGGCGACCTTTTTCTCCTGATTTGGTGTGTATCGGAGGTTTGCCCAGCTAACCGCGAGTCGCGCGGTGTGCTCGATTCGATCGTCGATCGGAAAGTGCTGTTTCGGCGCGCTCCCGATATCAGCCGCGTCGTCGGTGCGTTCCTTCCCGCTGATCGGGTGCGTGATGACATTGCCGTCGAACTCCGGAAGTGCGACCGAGAGCGCGAGCTCGAACCCCATCACGCCGGTGTCGCTCGCCTCGTACCGCGAGCGCGAGCGCATTGTCGTGACGGTTTGGATGACCGGTACGCTGAGCCGGTCGAGGAAAACCTCCTCTGCACCATCGCCCTCGTCGCTTGCACTCCGCCCGCGCTCGTCCATCGACAGCGAGAACATGAACGACGACAGCACGGCATCAACGAGTGGTTTACCGTCTTCGAGCAACCACTCATCGGTGATGCGCTCCGCGTCCCACTGCTCGTCGGTGTCGGTCGCAGGATTACAGAATATCGGGAGAGCATTCGCGCCCTGTGCCTCGACGGCGCGCACCTGTGCGTCGACGTACTCGGTGTTCTCGTGGGTCCAGTGAGATTCGTAGAACCAGACGGCGACCGTGGGTTTCGCCGGATCGAACGTCGCCACGAGTTCATCGTAGCCGACGCCGGGGTGGTCGGGGTGATAGACGCCTTCGGTCGGGAGCGCCACAGGGTCGTCATATGTGCGGTCCTCGTCCGCGTACTCGTCGACGAGGAATCGGATGCAGTTCCCGACGTTGGTGGTGCCGCCCTTTGCCAAGTAATCGTACACTCGGTCACGGTCGGTCGCCGGAATGCTCGTATCCTCGACCGCGTAGGCGTCACCCGTCGATTTCACGATGAGTGGTATCCCGGCGTCGTTGAGCCGAGAAACCGCGTGGTCGTATCCTGGCATGCTCTCTTCAGCACCGTGGAGCCAGAAGATTACAGCTGTGGCATCGGTCAGTTCGTCGAGAAACGCCTCCACGTCGCTTTGGTCGTCGAGGTCGCTCTCCGAACGGACAACCAGGTCATTTTTGAGGTGAGTGGCGGCGCGCTGAACAGCTCCCAGTTCGTTTTCCGTTGCGGTGTATAGGCCGATCGTTGGCATAACGTTGTTAAACCTCCATTGCTCTAAGACAAGTGTGGTTGAATACTGTGGAGGCAAAAAGGCTTCGCACGTTCGGCGGACAGAACTCGCGTTCGGAGATATCGTTGGACAAGACGAACTCAAGCAGGCTTTACTGGCCGCTGGAGCGAACGATAACCTCGACGGGGTGCTGATACAGGGCGAAAAAGGGACGGCGAAATCCACGGCGGTACGGGCACTGACGAACCATCTCCCGACACAGACCGCTATCGAAGATTGTCCGTACGGCTGTCCGCCGAACGCTCTGACGTTGCAGTGTGCTGACTGTCGCATGCGGACCGACGACCCACCCACGACCGAACGGCCGGTCCCGCTCGTGACGCTCCCTCTGGGAGCGACCCGTGAGCGCGTCGTCGGAACGCTCTCGGTGGCTGATGCGCTCGACGGCGACTACGAGTTCGATCCCGGACTCCTCGCCCGTGCGAACCGCGGGATTCTGTACGTTGACGAGGTGAATCTGCTCGATGATCACTTGGTAGACGTGCTCCTCGACGCGGCCGCAAGCGGGGTCAACCGAGTCGAACGTGACAACGTGAGTGTCTCACACCCGGCCGATTTCACGCTCGTCGGCACGATGAATCCCGAAGAGGGTGATCTCCGGCCGCAACTCCGTGACCGCTTTGCGCTCTGTGCGACGGTCACGGCCTGCAATGACATCGACCAACGGGTGGAAATCATCGATCGAGCGCTCGGGCGGAACGAAACACCGGATGGCAGTCGAGCGCAGACTGACGACCGTCGAAATCAGCTCCGACAGGCACGCGACCGGCTCGGTGAAGTGGAACTTGCCCAGGAATTCACCGAAAAAATTGCGGAATGCTGTCGTGATGCAGGCATCGACGGTCACCGCGGTGATATCGCCACGGCGCGCACCGCGCGGACGTTTGCGGCTCTCGATGGACGATCAAACGTCATCCAGCCTGACGTTCGACGGGCGGCGGAGCTCGCGCTCCCCCACCGATTGCAGTCGCGCCCGTTTGAGGACACCCCTGATTCCAGCGAACTCATCGATGAGCATTTCGATAGCGAAGACGATGGAGAGAGTGAGTCTTCGGACGAGGAAACCGAAGGCGAGCCGGAACACGGTGATGGTGACGAATCCAATAGATCTGACGAACGCGACAGGTCAGGAAGAACGGACGACACTGAGGGTTCCGAATCGATGGGAACGCCTGAGCCGTCGAGCGGGACCGAGGAAGACACGCCAGAGACAGGAACGGACGGCGAGACCGAACCACAAGTCGACGCTGGAGCCTCCACAGACGACGAGAACGACCATTCGACCAAACGAACACCGCTCGTGCCGGGTCAGTCACGCGCCAGCATCGGCGAGGCGCGCGCCCCCGACGTATCGACTCCCGAAGCGGTCGACGCACAAATCGCCGAAACCGGCTCCCGGTCATGCGCACGACCGAGTGTCGACAACGATGGCCCGCGGGTGCGAATCCGGTCAGCGGAATCATCCCACGATATCGACGCCGCGGCCTCCATCCGGGCGGCGACCAGCCGTGGGGCTACAAGCGTCGGCTCGCGTGACCTGCGTCAATCCGTTCGTCGGAGCGATGCGGCCGCGCTGGTGCTGTTCGTCGTGGACGCGAGCGCATCGATGCGACCCGCGATGCGTGCGGCCAAGGGTACGGTGCTGGAACTCCTGAAGGATGCATACCAACAGCGCGATGAGGTCGGGTTCGTCACCTTTTCCGGTGAGGGCGCAGACGTGCTCCTCCCGCCAACCGACAGCGTGTCGCTCGCGGCCCGCCACCTGAAGGACCTCCCGACTGGTGACCGGACGCCGCTTCCCGCGGGGCTTCGGACTGCTCGCGAGGTTCTCGACCGGGCCAACCCCGCCACGAGCGTCGTTGTGCTGATCACCGATGGACGAGCGAACGTTGCCGAGGGCAGTCCAGTGGGCGAGACGCGCGAAGCAGCCGAAACATTGGCCGATTCCGGCACGCAGGTACTCGTCATCGATGCCAGCAACGACGAACAGGGGGGCGTCACAGAGGTAGTCATCGATGAAACCGGTGGCGAACGCATTCCCCTCTCCGCGCTGTCCGCTGAGCGAATCGATACGATCATCAACTATCAACGAAACTGAGATAGCCCATTCGAAACTTTTACAACTTTGGTTGTTTTTGTACAAATTAGATTTGGTATGGCAGCTGCAAACGTCACTATCCGCGTACATCGACCACGTTCGCATCGTATTCACGCCGCTGCAGGTGGCCATCGGACTGGTACTCGTCGTACCCGGATTCACTCTTCTCTTCATGCTGGAATCGGTGATACACGGTTTACTCCACAATTTCCGACACACGGCCGGCGTCACCCGCCACTAACGACGTTCACGAACTGCGTCACGCGCGGTCGAATGCCAGGGAACGTCGGCGGAATCATGTTCGGTCTGTTCATGACGCTGGCCGGAATTCCAGTAATTGCGGACGCTGAAACTTTCGGAGGGGACACTCACCACGGCGCACAGATGGGTTGTACCGACCAAATATTTTCCGCCCAAGAGGTGAGTTGATACATGGAAAAAGATACAACTCGGCGGCGATTACTACAGGGACTCGCCGCCAGTGCATTCGGCAGTATCGCTGGATGTACAGCGCGATCGTCGGGTGACTGGAGTGGTACTCCGACCGGCAGCAATAGTCAGAATAATTCGACCGGTACGGAGAGTAGTTCCTACAGCGTCTCGATAGCCCCTGTGGGGAAGGTCAAGTTCGAAGAGGTCCCAACGAAGTGGCTCGCAAGCTCCTCGACTTGGGCCGACATGGGCATCGCTCTCGGACGCAATCCACCGGAGGGCGTGTGGAACCGTGGGTTCTACTATACTCAGCAATACTATGACGAAATTCCTGGCGTCTCGGTTGACGAGAACGAGATGGTCGAGCTCGGCAACGCTGGTTCGACGGAGGTGTTCCACGAGATAGGAGCCGACCTTCATGTGATGGACCCGATCTCTATTGTCAATAGGTCCAAATCTTTCGAGCGACCGGATATCGAGAGGGTCAAAAAGAATGTTGCGCCATTTTTCGGAAATTTCATCGATAGCTACGACCACTCGTGGCACGATTATCGCTACTACACGCTGTACGAAGCATTTGGGAAGCTTGCAGAAGTATTCCAACAGCAGCACCGCTACGAGGCGTTTGCGAAACTCCACGAGGAGGTCCAACAGACCATTGAGGCGAATCTCCCATCGAAGGGTGAGCGGCCGTCAGTGGCGATAATGTTGCCTGTGGGAGACAAACCGGAGAAATTCTGGCCGCATACCATCGACAAGGGGACGAACAGCAAGCAGTGGCGCGATCTCAAAGTATACGATGCACTCGCGCAAGCAGGCATACAGGATTATTACGCTACAGGCGGCAGCACTCAAATCGACTACGAAACACTACTCGAAATCGATCCGGAAGTAATAATGATGCGCACCTACGAAGACTACAGCGCAAAAAAGTTCCAGAATACGGTCGTCGAGTTCATGAAGAACCACCCAGTCGGTAGCAAACTCCAAGCTGTCAACAACGGACAGGTGTTTCGCGGCGGCCCGTTCTATCAGGGTCCGATCGTGAATCTCGTACTGACCGAACGGGCCGCAAATCAGCTCTATCCCGATGCATTCAGCGGAGTGCAACTGTACGACCCACAGCGGGTTTCTGATATTGTCCATGGGAGATTCTGAGTATGACCGTCAAGGAAACGCCGATCACCTACCAGACAAACCCACAACAGGCAGTAGCGGCAGTTTCAGCCTCCGTGGTTCCCGAGTTGCGTGGCAGGTCCACTGAACCAACAGCTGAGTGCTCCCGACCCAACAGCGTCCTCCAAAAGCACGGTTCGGCCGAGCGGATACGACGGATACTTTGCGTGTTCTTTCACGTGTTCGTGAGATCGAGACCGAGCGCCAGTCCATCACGAGAGGTGACGACTGATGGCAAATGAAACCGTAGCGCCCAAAGAATCTGCCTCCCGTCTGGAGCAGTGGTTCGGCTGGGTTGATGGCTCACTCATCGGCCTCATCCTTGGGAGCATTGCTATCGTCATCGTCGGTGGACTGATACAGGTGAGTTTCGGCACGTTCTCGATGTCGATTGTCGAGGCGTGGTACGCCGTATTCAATCCTGAGGTGCTCTTCAATCCACAGACATGGGAGGCATTCCTGTTAGGCGGCGAGATTCCCGAGATGGGCGAGCGCAGTCTCATCGTCTGGAACATCCGCCTCCCGCGGGTGCTCGTTGCCATTCTGGTTGGAATGAGTCTCGCCGTTTCGGGAGCGATTTTTCAAGCAGTCACCCGCAACGAACTCGCAAGCCCGTACATTCTTGGCGTCTCCTCGGGCGCAGGGCTGATGATACTCTTTTCGTTGATCGTCGCCGGTGGGCTTGCGGGTATTCTTCCGTTACTCGCCGCTGTCGGCGGTGCAGGAGCGTTTCTGCTCGTCTACCTTATCGCATGGCAGAGCGGAACCAATCCTGTCCGGTTGGTGCTTGCTGGCGTGATCGTCGGCACGGTTCTCAGCTCTGTTCAGACGGGATTGTTCTTCTTCGCCGATTCGTTGGGTGTAGCCCAGAATGCTCTTGCGTGGCTTACTGGCTCGCTCACGGGTACGGACTGGGAGCAAGTTCGCATAGCACTGCCGTGGACGGTGCTGGCGATAGCACTCGCACTCGCTGGCTCGCGACAATTGAACGTCCTCTTGCTGGGCGAACGGACGGCGAAATCGCTCGGGATGAGCGTCGAGAAGGTTAGATTCGCACTCTCGGGTGTGGCGGTCATCGCGGCCGCGGTGAGTATCACCGCCGCAGGCATCGTCAGCTTCGTCGGCCTGATTGTGCCACACCTGGTCAGAAATATCGTCGGCAGTGACTACAAGCGCCTCGTCGTTGGCTGTGTCTTTGCAGGCCCAGCGTTGGTGGTGGCCGCCGACGTGGGCGCGCGGCTCTCGATGCAGCTGCTGTTCGGGTCGCCCACCCAGATTCCGGTCGGAGTTCTCACCGGTCTCATCGGTGGGCCGTACTTCCTCTATCTGATGCGCAAACAGCAACAATTGGGTGATATCTGATGAGCAACAATCCGAAACCAATCGACACCACGATCGAATCGGAACTCGAATACACACCGTTGTTGCGAAACGGTGACGAACCAGCAGAGGAGGAGTCGCAGAGCGAAACCGGCACCCCATTCGCCGGCAAGGAGCTTGTCCTCGGCTACTCGGGGACGGACGAACCGATCATTGATGGGGAATCGCTCGTGATCCCACCGGGAGAAGTAACGGCTCTTGTGGGCCCGAACGGCAGTGGAAAGAGTACATTGTTGAAGGGACTCGCCGACCAACTGACGCCCGACGACGGACAAGTGCTGCTCGATGGGCGCGACATCCACACACTCGATACGAAGACAATCGCACAACAACTCGGCCTGCTCTCACAGGAGAACGTCTCTCCCGACAGCCTCACCGTCGAGGACCTCGCCACGCACGGACGCTATCCCCATCGTGGGTTTTTCGACTCGCTCACCAACGAAGACCAAGAAGCCATCGAGCGCGGCATTTCGCTCGCGGGTATCGGACACCTCCGCGACCGCGAGATCGGCAGCCTGAGTGGTGGACAGAAACAACTTGCGTGGATTGCGATGATCCTCGCTCAAGACACTGATGTCCTGTTGCTCGACGAGCCAACCACGTTTCTCGACCTCCACCACCAGCTCGAAGTGATGGATATCGTGGAGACGCTGAAGACCACCAGCGAGGTCACAGTCGTACTCGTCCTTCACGATATCAATCAGGCGGCGCGCTACGCCGAACACATGCTCGCGCTAAAAGACGGCGCAATCTACGCTCGCGGCGATCCCAGCGAAATCGTGACCGAGGCTCTGCTTGCCGATGTCTTCGAAATCGATGCGACGGTCGAACGAACCGAAATCGGACCGCAGGTCACACCTCACTGTGCAGTGCACGAGGACGATACGATCACTACCGACTTGGAAGCTGATTCTGGGAACTGAGAGCTGGAACGAGAGGTTCGTCAAGCGGACGATCCGCCGGTGTGCTCGCTTTCCCGTTTGGCGTGCCACCTTGAACGATGTGAACGCAAATCCATGATGAGAGATTAAACTACGCTCTTGCCGAATCTAGTGAAACACGTTGAGGGCAAAGCAGTCAACGAGGCCGTGTAGCGGTGCTCCGACGAGGTTCAACGTCCGTACGAACCCGTAGGTTCGGACGGACTGCTCCAATCCGGGTTTGGAGAGACCGCGGAACTTCTCCAGCCACGGCTGGATCAGCGACCAGAGGCATTCGACTTGATTTGTGTGGACGCCTTCGTCTGAGACGTACTTATCGTCGTGAACAACGGTTCGATGCTCGTGATTCATCTGCTGATACGCGGGAAATTCGTCGGTCCAGATCTCTCCCAGCGGCTGGGAGAGATCGCCTGCTTCCTCGATCACTGGCCCGAGATTCTCGTCGTATTTTGATCCTTCTTCGGCTGAGATCACCCGAAGCACGTCGCGGCTCGCCGCGACGAGCGTGAGTTTGTCGCCCGGTGCTCCCTCCCAGCGTGATCGGCCCGGTTCCCCAGAACCGCCGCGGGAGAGACCGTCCCGCGGCGGCGATTGACCTTTGTAGCCCGAACACTTCGAACCGGTTTCATCGATCTGTGTTGGTCCCTCGACGGTGTGCTGGATGCGCTCCCAGACGAGGGGAAAGCCGCGTTCGAACGCGGCTTCCCCATCACGGAGTTGCGTATGGATCGTGTCGTAGCAGGAATCGAATAGTTGGGCGATCTGGTTGATGCTGAGCAAGGTATCAACGTAGAGAATGAAGATGAGAAGGAGTTCACCGGGTGTAAGACCGGTGTTTGCGAACGGCGTGTTTCGGGTGTATGTGAAGCTATAGCGGCAGTTACGACACCAGACTCGAGGACTGCCGTCCCGAGTCTGGAGAGCTGTTTCTCCACACTTGGGACAGGGAGCCTGCTCCCACGCACGCTTGCAGCGCCGCTCGACGATGGCGTCGAGCGGCTCGGGGCGGAACACTATTGCTTGGCGCTCAACAACTTCCTGGAGCATCCCGCCGAAAGCTGTCCGTTGGAGCACATCCACTAGCATACGGCGGGATGCTGTAGTTCCTCCGCGACTGTTTCACCAAACTTGGCAAGAGCGTTAAACTAATTGAGCTATCAATCCATAATTTCCGGCTAACACGGGAGACAGTAGCGCCTGCTAGTCCGGACGAATCCGTAAGCAATAACCAGTGATTCCGCGACAAGTTCGATCCCGAGGCAATTCTATTGGGTGTCGAAGCAGGAACGGATGGTTCGAAAAAACGACAGCAACAGACCATTACGCTATTTTTGGCCAATCGAACCGACCAATAGCTGGTACGCGCCGTGATTCGTTCCCTCGTCGTGGTAGACGACCGGCTCTTCGATGGCGGCGAACGTCTCGCCGTCGAGTGTAACTGCGGTGACGATACCATCCGTTTCGAGAGTGGTTCGGGAACCAGTATCCACCTCAAACATACGAAGTCCGTGAACGGTGCTATCACGCGCCCGGAAATGCTGTGCGCCGGGCACGGCCACGCTGTCGCCATCGGTGGCGATTTCGCCCGCAAATCCACCGACCGAATCCGTCCATATGCGCTCGCCATCGCAGTATCCGAAGATCGTGTGCTCGTCGGGGTGGAGCGAGTCCGTCTCGCGCCCCTCGGTCGAGTAGGTGTTTCCGGTGACGAAAATGATGGCATCATCCGTCGCGTGAACGTGGTTCGGGTAGGCATACAGTATCTCGTCATCGATTTCGACCGGCATAGCGAGATCCGTCTGCCACCGTTCGGTGCCATCCGCTCCGAGGAGATAGCCACGGTAGTCGCCGTGGCTTGTGACTGAGGCCCCGTTTTCCATAAGCGAGACATCACCGACGCGCCGCTCGCCATCCGTACCGGGATCCCAATCATACAGTTCCGCGCCGGTTTCGGTGTCGAGAACGACCAGCCCGCACTGGTGGGTCCCGGGACAGCGGTTGTACGCGACCGCAAGGCGAGAGTCGCACACGTCGAGACTGATCGGCGAGGCATCGGTCTCGTAAGTCCACGAAACATCGCCATCCGCGTCGAAAGCATAGATGACGCTCGTGAACGACCGATTTTCTCCATCGCGCTCGTAGCGACGTGCGGCAGCGTAGAGTCGTTTTTCGTCGGATGTGATGTCGGCGACGAATGGCAGGAAAAATCGAGACTGCTTCTGTGAATCGCCGATATCCTCGGCCGTAGTGTATCGCCAGCACGTTTCGCCGGTGTGGCTGTCGTGAAGCCGAACCTCACCATAGGAACCACGCTCGCCGACTGCGACGCCACCGCTGAACGGTACTACAAAAACGACAGCGGCCCGTTCGTTCGATGACTCTGCTCGCCAGCACTCGTCGAGTGTCTCCCGGTCGTAGGCGAGCACGTCGCCAGCGGCTGTCCCGACGACAACCGCATCCTTGGTCAGCGCGACGGCCGATCGCCGGCCGGCGTGTCTGGACCGTGCCGGCTCAATGTCGCCGAGACTGACCACCCGGTATTCGACTGTGCGACTCATCTGTTCCGGTGTGTCACTCATCGACTGGGAACGTCTCGTGGAGCAGGTCGTGGGTCTCGCCCACTCCCTCAAGGATGCTTTCGCCCTGCTTGGTCAATCGGCGGACCGACTGCTCGGCATCGCGGACCGCCACCAGCCGACCGCGGAGGTAGTCGTATTCCGGATCGTCCGCGTCAGTAGCGGCGATTTCTTCCTCCAAGTCCACGAGCGCCGCGTCGAGGTGGCGTTTGATTTCTGAGAGTGTTTCGGCCTTCGCGAGGGCCTCGATAGGTCCCTCCAGATGGCCGTCGAGTTCTTTCTCGGCGTGTTCACGCGCGCTTCGGTCCGCGGTGCCGAGGACGTTCATCAGTCCGAGTCGGAACGCTTCGAGTTCGTAACAGCTCATAGTGTTTGATCGACGAGGTCCGAAACGATGCGATCGCGGTCGAGGTGCGACGAGACGATGCGTTCTACGTCGTCAGTGCCGACACCGCCGTACCAAATGCCGTCGGGCGATACCGTGACCATTGGCCCGTCGCCACACCGCCCGAGACACGACGACCGAGTGATGCGAACGTCACATGCGTCCGAATCGCGCGCTTCCTGACGGAGGCGTTCGAGCACGGCTGGCGAGCCGTCTGTGGCGCAGGTCTGGTTCGTACAGACCGTAACGTGTTTTTCGGGCGCGTCGTGGGCGTGCGGATCGTCGGCGACGTTCTCGCGGTCGGCGTGGGTCTCGTTGTGGGTCAGCGCCCGGAGCATCGCCCGCGCACCGCCGGTGTCCTCCTCATAGCCGTCGAGTTCGACCTTGTACTTGCAAGTGTCGCACGACATCTCGACGCTCTCGGTTCTGGCTTCCTGCCAGCGGTCGGCGAGCACATCCAGTAGTCGTGAGTCGATGCCGAGCGGGTCGCCGGCCCCGGTATCGACGTAGGGATAATCGTCGTCGAATTCGGTCGTCCGGTCGCGGACTCGCTCGGTGAGCACGCCATCGCCAAGCATGTACGGGAGCACGGCCACGGCATCGGGCCGGTGTTTGGCGACCGAGTGCAACGTCTCGTTGAGGCGCGGTTCGGTAACTCCGATGAACGACGTCTCAACACGACTGAACGGCCGACCTTCATACAGCAGTCGGGCGAGTTTGTGCGCGTCGCTGTTGGCGTCCGGATCGCTCGATCCTCGCGCACAGAGCACCACCGCCACATCATCGGTCGCGCGGTCGATTCCTAACGCTGACTCGACTGCCGCTGCCCGGTCATCAAGTAAGTCGATAATGGCGGGATGGACACCGAGGTGGGATCCGTTGTGGATTGTGAGTTCGGGGTGAGCCGTGCGGGCCTGCCGAACTGCCACCGGCACGTCGTTTTTGACGTGGCTCGCCGCGAACAGAGAAAGTTGGACCACACTCACCGTCGAGACGGTCGGTGCGAGTCCCGCGATAGCGTCGGCAATCGACGGGGCAGCGAGTTCGAGGAATCCCGCATCGACGGGGACGCCCAATCGCTCTTCCATTCGGGCGGCCAGCGTACGAACTTGCTCGTTCGATTTCTCGCGCCGAGAGCCGTGACCGACCAGCAGGACCGCCTCGTCGTCGAGTTCGGACGGTACGTCCTGCGCGCCAGCCGTCATCCGAGATCACCGACATCGCTGCCGGTCGCGCGCTCGACGCTCCGGCGGAGTTTCCGTCGTCGTCCGTCAGAGTAGCACCCCGATTCGTCGCTTTCGGTATAGACCCACTCGGCGAATTCCCCAGTATCGGCATCGTCTGCGAGTCCGAACCAGTAGCCGCCCGATGAGGTCTCGGCGAGGCCATCGGTAGGAACATGCAGGTTGGCGTCGGCGAGCAACGAGCGAATCGTCTGCAGCAAGCTCTCGTCGTCATGGACGAACGAAATCCCGACCGATCCCGATGATTCGCGGAAGCAAACCGTTCCGCAGGCTTCGAGGAGGCCACGAACTAGCGGCGCGCGATGGTCGGCAAATGAATCGAACCGATAGCCTCCCGGCTGGCCGTCGATTGGCAATCCGAGCGCCGCACCCGAGCGGTCGGCCGGGGAACCGAAGACCTGTATCTCGTATTCGTCCTCGTACCGGACGATGGAGGCATCATGGGCTGGCTCGCGGGCGGCAACCTGGTGGCCGGTCCGGTCGGCACCTGCGATCGTCGCCAGCGCATCCGCCGCGCGTTCGTCCTCTGTGTGGACGGTCACGCAGTTCCCTGTGAGCTCGCCATCGCCCGCGACGCGACCCCAGAAATACGCCGTTTCCGGCGTGGCCGCGAGCAAGTCCTCGGCAGGTCCCGGGGCTGCGTCGGCAGTTTCACTCATCGTCCACCGCCGTCACGTCGATTGCACCGACTGGACACGCACGGGCGGCCTGCCGGGCGTCTTCAATTCGCTCGTCGGCGAATCGTGCGGTCAGTTCGTCGTCACCGTTGGCGCTGCCGTCGGTGTCGATAGTCGCAAGCCCGTCCGACGCCTCGGTGAAGCGGTCGTCGCGGACCAGACACGCGAAGATTCCGTCACAGGCGTCGCGGTCAAGTCGGACTTGGTATTCAGTAGTCATATTTCGACTCGTAGCCCCGTGGCGTCACCATCCGATCGTCCCAGACGTAGGTTTCCTCGTTGCCGACGAGGATAGTAGTCGTCATGTCGATGAGGTCGGTCTCACCGAGTTCCTCCAACTCGCCGAGTTCCACGATTTCGACTTCCTCGTCCTCGCGGCCCGCTCCGTGGACGATGCCCACGGGCGTGTCGGGCGCGCGGTGTTCCAGCAGGATTTCACAGCATGCCTCGAAGTTCTTGCGACGCTTGCGGCTCCACGGGTTGTAGATTGCAACGGTAAATCCCTCGCCTGCGACGGCGTGAAGCCGTGATTCGATGTCTTCCATCGGCGTGAGGTGATCCGACAGTGAGATGCTCACAGTGTCGTTGACGAGGGGAGCACCGAGCCGTGCGCCGCAGGATTGAGCGGCGGGAACGCCCGGAACGACCTCGAAATCCACCATGCTCGCCGTCGCGCCTTTGGATTCGAGGATTTCGAGCGCGAGTCCAGAGAGCGCATACACATTTGGGTCGCCGCTGCCGATGATGGCGACGTCGTTGCCCGCGAGCGCGCGGTCGATTGCCTCCTCAGTGCGGGAGACCTCGCCGCACATCGGCGTGTCGTAGAGGTCGTCGGCTGATTCAATGACTTCTGCAGGCAGGAGGTCGATGTACGTCGTGTAGCCGACGATGTGTTCGGCTGCCATGAGTGCCGCGCGGGCGCGCTGGGTCATTCCCTCGGCCTGTCCGGGTCCAAGACCGACCGCAACGAACCGGCCGGGGTCCGCATCGAAGTCATCGACCGTCGAGGCGACCTTCTCGTCGGTTTTCTTCTTTTTCGATGCGCCACAATTCGATTCCGACGACTCAGAGGAGCCACCGCATTTCGAGACACTGTCGTCGGTGCTCGCGGCGCTCGTGACGCCACCGTCAGTCTCTGTCGAGGCTCCGCAGTTCGATCTCGATTCCGTTTCGGCACTGTTCGAACCGCAGTTGGTTTCGGATTCGGTACTCGCGTCGTTGTCGGTGGTGTCGTCAGTGTTCATTTTAGAAGTCCTCCACGTCACGTCCGCCACGCGGGGTGACGAGGTACTGCCGGTGGTCGTTTTCCCAGACATTTGTCTCGTGAGTGCCGACGAGGATGGAAGTCCCCATCCCGCCGACCTCGTCGTCGTGATCGTTGGCGTCGCCGAGGGTGGTGATGGTGTGGGTCTCGTCGTCCAGATTCCGGCCCGCATCACCGCGTCCGGCATCATTGAAAATCCCGACGGGAACGTCGTCGTCGCGCTCCTCGCGGAGTACGTCGATGGCACGCTCGTAATCCCGCCAGCAATTATAGAGGACGATAACGAACTCGGAGATGGCCGCTGCGCGCAATTTCTCCTCAATTTCGTCCCAGCCGCGCCACTTGTCCGAGAGCGAAATCGTGCAGAAGTCGTTGCTGAGCGGCGCACCGAGGTTCGCTGCACCACCCAAAGCCGCCGTCACGCCTGGCACGATTTCGATGGGAACGTCGTCGGCGTCCTCGGCCTCAGCCATCGTGAACAGCAAGTCGGATTTTCCATAGACGTTCGGATCGCCGCCCGAGACGTGGGCGACATCCTCGCCGTTCCGAACCCGCTCGAACGCCTCGCGGGCGAGTTCGACCTGTTGGCCCATCGAGGACCGGACGATTTCCTGTTCGGTTCCATCGGGATGAACCGCCATCCCGCCGTCGGTAACGGCATCTTCGGATGGAATGGTGCCGTCTTGGCGCAGGAATTCCTGATAGAGGTTCGATGCGATCACACAGTCGGCCGTCGAGACGATGTCCTTCGCGCGCTGGGTCATCGCATGGGGCAGTCCCGGCCCTATGCCGACGACATAGAGTGTACCCATCCCCTCGGTTGATTCGCTCGTCATCGTCCCACCGCCACCGTCACCGCGTCGTCGAATCGTTCTTTCTCGCGCGTGAGTTCGTGGTCGCGCCCGCCAGCGATGGCCGACGCTTCGGCTATTCCTGGCCAGCCGATGAGTTCTTTCGAGCGCGACGAAGAGGGACCCTCGAACTCCTCCAAGGTCTCCTTTTCGAAGAGCACGACACCGGCTCCGATTTCTTGAGCGGCATCGTACATCCCTTCTTCACCCTCCTTGCGGGTGCCGGTGGCAACGAAATCGACAGCCGCGAAGTCGAGTCCGAGGGCGGAAAGGGAATCTTCCCACGCATCGAGGACTTGCTCTTTCTTCACCCCCGAGACGGTACCCGTCCCGAGAACCACGCCCTCATCGCCGTTGCGTTTCAACACCGTCACATCGTCATCCACGAGGACCGCATGCGGGCCGTCGAGGCGGGCGACAGGTCCGAGTTCGTCGTTCAGCACTGCGAGATTCGTCGCCACGGTCGAATCGCCGTTGACGACGTGGGTGTCGAGGGCTTTCGCCTTGCTCTCGACGCCCTGCTTGCCCGCGGCCTCGCTTGCAGTGGTCATTGCGGGAACAGCACCCAATGTGGAGAGATCGTGGGCGACCTGATTCGCGCCGTGATGGCCGCCTGTGATCGGGATGGCCCACGTGAGCTCCTCGTCCACGACCACGATGGCGGGGTCGTCCCACTTGCTGTCGAGCAGCGGCGCGGTTTTACGCATCGCAATCCCCGAGGCCATCAGTCCGATGAAACAGTCGTACTCGCCCCAGTGTTCCTCGAAAACGTCACCGTGGTACTCGATGATGTCCACGCGATCGTAACCGTCGCCGATTCCATCCTCGATTTCGTGGGCCGTATCGAGTTTGCGCTCGAAGCTGATGATAGCGATTTCTTCAGCCACTTCCCCGTCCGAGTCCGGGGTCGAACAATGGTCGCCCGATTCCTCGTCCGTATCGTCGGTGTTTGTGTCGGTTGTGTCAGTGCTCATGATTCAATCGTCCGCCTCGCTTTGTTCGCGATTCGCCCAGTCACCGTAGAGATACGACCGCTCGTAGCCCGCTTTCCGCGCTGCATCGCCGATGACGACCATCGCGGAGGCACGGTAGCCGGCGTCTTCGAGTTTCTCGCCGATGGTAGCGATCGTTCCCTCCACGATGTCCTCGTCGGGCCACGAGGCGTGATAGACGGCGGTCACGGGCGTCTCTGGGTCGTGGCCCTCGTCGAGAAGTCGGTCCATTGTCTCGCCCACGGCGTGGGTTCCGAGATAGATGCAGGTTGTCACGTCACCCATCTCGACGAATTCGTTGATGTGGTCCTCCTCGATGTCTAAGGTCTTCCCCTGCGGCCGGGTGAACGCGACGTGGTTCGCCACGCCGTTCAGGGTGAGTTGGGTCCTGAGTGTCGCACTCGCCGCGAATGCTGAGGTCACGCCCGGCACGAGATATGTGGGCACTTCCTCGTGTTCGAGCGCGTCCATCTGTTCGAGCGCCGCACCGTAGATCGCGGGATCCCCACTGTGAAGACGGACGACGGTTCGTCCGTCCTCGTAGGCGTCGCGCATCAGCGGCACCAACTCTTCGAGGTCCTTACCGATGCTCGACACCTGTTCGGCGTCGGCACAGAACTCGGAGAGGAGCTCGCTGTTGACCAGCGACCCTGCGTGGACAACCAAATCGGCCGCCTCTACCAACTCTTTTCCTGTGACGGTGAGCAATCCGGGATCGCCGGGACCGGCACCGATGAATGGAATTCCTTCTTGAATTTCGCCGGCGGTCCGCTCGTCGATGCGCGGGTCGCGCTCGCTGCGGGCCGTTGCCGAATCGATGGCGTCCTGTGGCTCAGTCATCGCGAGACTCCCGAAACCTCGTCGCCACAGAGTTCGCCCTCAGCGCGTTCGAGTCGTGCGACCTCGCTCGGCATCTCGTCGGTTAGCTCTCGATCTTCCTCCGATGTGGGCCCGCCATCCGTCTTCGTCACCGTTTCAGTATCTGAAGTGGGCGCGGTCTCGAACGTCGCGGTGGCAGGTTCAGAATCGAGGCTGAATTTTTCGGCATACGCTAGCGTGTAGTAATCCCGGTCGGCCAATGTTTCAGGATCGTCGGTCACGACGGTCTCGCCCTGCTCCATGTAGAGCCGACGACCGTACACCACGTCGTAACCCGCCTCCACGAGTCCTTCGTGAGTCGCGGGCACGTCCGTGACTTTGAACAGCACCATCCGGTCCGGACCGGTAGGAGTCGCACCGCATGGTGCCTCGTGGAGCGCGATATCGGCTCCCGACGCGATTTCGATGCCGAGTGCGGTGGTGAAGGCCGTGACGGCACTCACGCCGGGCACGGTTTCAATCTCGATATTCGGATGAAACGCGGTGAGGGTCCGCCGCAAGTGACCGAACGTCGAGTAGACGTTCGGGTCGCCAAGCGTGACGAAGGCGACGGTCTCCTCGCGCGCACGTGGTGCGATTTCTTCGGCGGCCTCCTTCCACGCCCGACGGAGCTCATCCTCGTCGCGGGTCATCGGGAAGTCGAGGTCGCCGATGCAGGTCTCTGAGACGTGTTCGGTTGCAACCGACCGCGAGAGGCGTCCGGGTGAATATACGACCGCGGCCGATTCGAGAATCTTCTTTCCGCGGACGGTCACGAGATCGGCTTCGCCGGGTCCGAGTCCGACACCGTGGAGAGTCACTGGGTTTCTCCATCCGTTGCGACCCCGCCGGCTCCGCCGACGAGCATATATACCGGATTATCCGAATCGAAACTCGTTGCGCCTGCGAGATCGTAGCCATGACTCACTTGGAATTGAACGACGTCATCGAGGAGGTCCCGATCACGGAACGCCTCGGTAGCCGCACCGGCGACTTCGAGCCGCGAGACATTCATGACCACCCTGCCGATACCGGTTTCGACCGCGTGGTCGAGAACCTCCTCGTAGTTGCGGCTGCCACCGAGGAATAACACATTCGCGTCGTCCGGCAGTCCGTCGGGCGCTTCCGCCTCGCGGAATTCTACGCCCTCGACGTCATTTGCGGCGAGGTTCTTCCGAGTGGTTTCGAGTCGTTCCGGCTTTCGTTCGAGTGCAGTGACCCGACCAGCGCGCCGGGCCGCCTCGACCGTGACGGCTCCGGTACACGAGCCGACCTCTGTAAAGTGGTCGGTCGGTCCGAGATCGAGTTTGCTCAGAAGGACCGCCCTGACTTCTGGCTTCGTCGGGCCAGCCTTCGCCTCGTATGGAAGCAATACGCGCGACATCACCATGGACAACTCACGCAGACCGTAAAACAATTTTGGTTGTTTTAAGGAATCTCTAATTGTGTAAGTCGTGGCAGGTAGAGTTGTAATACAACCTTATCAGAGATAAAGCAAAAATACTTGAGCTATCATTGCTGAGAATGTATAATGTCGAAGAATACTGACGACGCCGACGGCTCCAGTGTTCTCCAAAGCAAACGCAACGCCACTAGATATCAAATTTTGGTACAGATTGCGGAGCGACAGCCGGCGGTAAGCCAACGTGAAATCGCTGACGCTATCGGTGTCACTTCCCAAGCCGTGAGCGATTATCTCCTCGACCTCGTCGAGCAAGGATATGCTATTAAACACGGCCGTGGCCGATACGAGGTTACCAAGGAGGGTGTCGACTGGCTCATGTCCCAGACTGATGCGTTGCACGAGTTTGTCCAACATGTCTCTGAGGACGTCATCGGGCAAGTGGAGATTGAAACTGCCATCGCAACGACGGCGATCAGCGAGGGTGAAACCGTCTCACTCACGATGCAAGACGGCGTCCTGCGGGCGCTGTCCGGCGACATTGGCAACGCAACTGCAGTTGCGGTAACGAATGCAACTGCCGACCGAGATGTCGGCGTCACAGATTTTGATGGAGTTGTCGATTATGACGTAGGGACGGTGACGATCGTTTCAATTCCTCACGTCGAAAACGGGGGAAGTGCAACAGTAGACCCAACTCTGATATCCGACTATGTCGACACGCACGAACTGGTTGCGACTGCCGGCACTGAAGCGTTAGCCGCAGTCCGCGCAGCGAGTCTCGAACCGGATATCCGATTCGGTACTGTCGCTGCTGTACGGGAGGCAGCCACAAAAGGACTGGATGTCCTGCTACTGGCCACAACAGACGTTCTTTCAGCGCATACGGATGAGCTTCGGGACAGAAACATCAGCTACGAGGTAGTCGATGCCGCTGAAGAGTGATCTATTCACTGTGGGCAGCAGAAGACGATCATCAGTACCTCACAAAGCGGGTTAGGTGAACGGGCTGCTTGGTGGATTGATGGAGGCCAACCAAGCAGCCAGTGAACTCACAGAGGACCAGGTGCTTAACTTTCTCGTCAACACGCTCAACGAGGAGATCGATATCGGACTCGGCGAGAACGCCGATATCGACTCCAAGGACATCTGGGACGTCCTCGTCGGCGCAACAGCCGACGAGGACTCGGTCAGTCACCTCTGTGAGATTTCAGAGGACTCACCCCACGGCAATACGATTCTCCATCACCTCCGGACGAAGTTCGAGCTCGCAGAGCTCGAACGAGTCGGCAAGACGCTCATCCAACAGGATACCCTCGAACTCCTTCCGGATCGGCCGGTGGAGGTCGTCGCCGACCTCCACCTCCGTCCGTACTACGGCGAGGAGTACGACTCCAAGGAAGAACTCTACGAGTCACTCGCCAAAGCTGGAACGACCACGTTCCACGGCTATGCCACACTCTACGCCCGCGTACGCAACAAACGCTACACGCTGGCGGTGCGCCGTCTCACCGACGGCGACACCGCCAGCTCGATCCTCGCGGAACTGCTCGGCGTGCTCAACGGCCTTAACCTTGAAGTCAAGGCCGTCTACCTCGATCGGGAATTCTACGATACGTACTGTCTGACGCTGCTCGCTGCCCACAACTACGCTTTCGTCATGCCGATCGTGAAGTGGGGCGAGAAGATTCAGACCGAACTGAGTGAAGGCTGGAGCCGCGTGATCGACCACGACCTCCGAGGGGAAATCGACGGTCACACGTGGACCGTCGATTTCCCGGTCTACATCGACTGTACGTACCAACAAGGAAAGTACGACGAGGAAGGTGTGGCGCGTCACGGCTACGCCGTTGACGCGCCGTTCATCGACACACCGCGTCAGGCTCGGAAGTACTACAGCCGACGCTTCGGGATCGAATCGACCTACCGGTTGTCCGAACGAAGTATTGCGATGACGACGACACAGAATCCGGCGGTGAGGTTTCTGTACGTGCTGATCAGCTACCTCCTCCAGAATGCGTGGCGGTATCTCCACTGGGAGTACGTGGCGTCGCCGCGCCGAGGCGCGCGACGCCTCTGGCCGTGGCGATTCGATGAATTCCTCGGAATGGTGCGGAGAGCAGCGGAGACGGCGCTCGCGGTGCGTCGCGCCGTCCCCGCAAACAAGCCACCGGACGACCGCTTCGAGCGGTAATCCACCGACCGGGAACGCCTACTCAGCGAGTGGCAACACCGTTGCGTCGGCGGCGTTCCGCCGCCGACTGCGACAGGTTTGATGCTCTCGGTGTCGAACAACCCTCCTCAGCAGTTACTCGGCACCGATTTCTCCACCGAATTCACACTCAGAAGCAGTCAACCGACGAGCTTTGTGAGGTACTGATCATAGTTTCACTCATGAAAGCGACCGCACAAGCATATCCGATTCAAGGCTTGATCAAGTATCATGGACTTAGAAACACTGAATACAATATCCCGTATCATGACTCAATCTCTGTTTGCACGGCTCCATCGAAAACGCGCACCACTGTGGAGTTCGGCTATAGAAGTGATTCCTGTCTCGTGAATGGTACTGAAATTGACAATGAGGGTTATGAACGGGCAACAACGGTCCTTGATCGGATTCGGAATCTTGCGGATATCGATACGTCTGCTCGAGTGGTATCGGAAAACACCTTCGAATCAAATGTGGGTCTCGGTGCTTCAGCATCCGCGTTCGCAGCACTTACGCTTGCGGCGGCGACAGCCGCGAAGCTAAATCTTTCTCGCAAAGAACTCTCTGCGGTGGCGCGGCGCGGTGCAACATCGGCAGCACGAAGCATAGCTGGTGGATTCTCACATCTCCGATCAGGCCAATACGATGAAAACTGTGTTGCAGAGCCAATAGCGAACTCATTTCATGAAGACGTTCGTATTGTAGTTGGAGTGGTGTCACAGTACAAGAAGACTTCCCGTGCGCATAGAGAAACACCACAATCTCACCTTTTCCGTGGGCGACTTGCGTATATACATAGTGCCCTGGCAGAGATGCGCGAAGCAATCCAAAATGGGGATTTCGAATCGGTGTTCGCGCTCGCTGAACAAGACTCACTGAACCTCCTCGCAGTAACAATGACGGGTCCTGAAGGCTGGATTTACTGGCAACCAGAAACCCTCAATCTACTCTTACTGGCACATCGCCTACGCGAAAACGGTATTCCAGTCTTTTTCTCATCAGATACGGGAGCGACAGCATATCTCAACACAACTACTGAGTACGCTGATAAGGTTGCCAGTGAAGTTGAAGCACTAGGTATCGAATCTCGTATTTGGAAAGTCGGAGGCGGTGCCGAGATTGTTGATGGTCACCTATTTTGAGTGGCATAAACCTGAATTTGTTGTAGAAAAGAATGCTATCATAATTGAACAAAATTGTGTTACGACCCCCGGCTTCCGAGTGTTTCGACGTGTGAAGATGCTCTGAGTGCGAGGCACATTTCGTGTTTCACTGACAATGTAGCTTCCATATCCTCACTCGAGATTAGAGAGCTAAGCACGAGTAAATGGGTAGTCACATACTAATCATACACGAATTTCACACATTCCATGGAGAGGTCACCACGCTTCTTTGAGTGCTGGGAAGGCGTGTAGGAGAACTGGATTCTAACCGAACTGGCCGCAGTTACTCCCACTGTCCCACATTGAAACATTCAAATATTGATTCACGACATCATCGGCAGCAGATCTCCCAATCTATAAGTAGATCTTGGTGGATTTTAGCACTATGATGTCATATTATCGCCTCTTGCAATTGCAAGTGAGGTGAAAAAGCCATAATAGGCAATCACACCTGCCAACATACACAAATAGTATGCCCATTGTGGGCCATCGAGTACGTTGAACAAAATTGAGACCATCGTCACCCAACTGCAGGCGAACACCAGATCGATGAGCATGTCAGATTGGTTATCACTAATGTATTTCTGGAGATTCATTGATGATATCTCGAAGTACAGCTCTTACACAATCCACGGCTTGTAAAGGCGCGGGATTTGCTGCAATTGCTCGTATTACCCTTCTTGTTCTCTTGAGTTTCGAGTGGTACGGTTCCTCCTCCGTGTCTAGGCGACACAGGCTGTACTTGTGATGCGCCGAGCAGCAATTGATCGTTAACGGTGGTTGATAGTGACGCTCTTGACGAGGGAGCCACTCCTAGCACTGTCGAAGGACTGATCGGCGCTAAGGTGGACGATCTTCCGGATGAGTATCTGCTCTGTAAGTTCGAGATGACCCTCGGCTGCCGAGCTTTCAGGTGAAGGGAGACATCAGTCGTTAGTCGACGTGAGAATCTCACTGTTCCTCACCACCGTCTGTAGCAACCTCTTCCGCACTCTCCATTCGGCTCATTGGCTCAGGGCTGTGACATTGGCGAACCATACGTTTGACCTCTTGCGGCGGATCGTCGGTGACTAGTGAGATCGCGATGATGACGGTCATTACGACCGGCACGCCGATCAGTGCCGTTGATGTCGCGGGCAGCACTGCGTTGAGTGCTGGCAGGAGAGGCCCCTCGCCACCGATGACCTCCGAAGCATAGTCGTTGATGATGGTCACGATAGAGATCGCCAGTCCGACGAGCATCCCGGCGAGAGCCCCCTCTCGAGTGGTGTGCTCCCACCAGAGACCGAGGAAGAACACAGGAAACATCACGACACCAGCGATTGCGAACGCCACAGCGACGAGGGAGGCGATGACGCCAACGTCGGCAATCGCTGTCGCCGCTACCAAAATCCCGAGTCCGAGTATCGTCAACCGGCCCACGATGAGCTGCTCGCGCTCGGATGCCTCGGGTTTGTAGAGGTTCGTGTAGATGTCGTGTGCGGCAGCCGAAGACCCGGAAATGAACAGCCCTGAAACCGTTGCCAACGCCGCTGCGACCGCCCCGGCAGCGACGAGACCAACGAGCCATTCTGGAAGATTGGCAAGTTGTGTCGTGAGAACGACTACGACATCACCCTGAGCCGATGTGAAGGGGAACGACAGTGCTTCACTCTGGTCAAACAGCAACGTACCGAAAGCGGCGTATGTAGCGGTGCCCCAGTACAGCAAACAGATGAAGAACAGTCCCCAGACGCAGGACCACCGAGCCGTCCGCTCGTTGTCGACTGTGTAGAAACGCACTAACACGTGTGGCAGCCCACAAGTACCGACGATTAGGGTGAAACACAGTGCCACCCATTCGTAGTAACCGGCGTTGACGAAGGGGGCCGTGAATTCGCGAGCGATCTGCTCCGCGACGAGCGTCGCTTCATCGCCGAACTCGAGATATGGGAGTACGGTCGAATAGCCTTGTGTCCAGCCGACTGCGTATAGCCCACCAAGGAATGCGATGATGAGAATGACATACTGCAGCGCCATGTTCTTGGTCGTACCTAACATCCCCGAGAGGGCAACGTAGCCGATAGTGACGCCCATGAGAAGAATTACTCCCTGCGTGTAGGTCGTGCCGAAGAGATACATCGACATCAGCCCCATGCCGCGTCCCTGGCTGACAGCATACACGTATGCGATGAACAACGTCGTTACTGCCGCAATGGCGCGGCCAGTGTCGGAGTAAAACCGGTCTGCGACGAAATCCGGTGCCGTGTACTTACCGAACCGACGAAACTGCGAGGCGAGGAAGATGAGGAGAATGAAATAGCCTGCTGTCCAGCCGACGAGATACGCTAGGCCAAAGTAGCCAAGCGTGGCAATGGTTGCTGCGACGCCAAGATACGACGCCGCCGACATCCAGTTGGCACCGATTGCCATCCCGTTCTCGATGTTCCCAATCGACCGACCAGCGACCCAGAGATTGTCCGTATCGGCCACACGGAAGAAAAAGCCGACTGCAAGGAAAGCTACTAACATCCCAATGGTTGTGAGTGCCGGAATGAGTTTGAAGCCGATGTCGAGTCCTTCAGGAACGATTTGCAATAGGAGATCCGTACTCATGCATTCTCACCGCCATCAGTTGCCGTCGCCGAGTCGGACTTCGTTCTCGTCTTTCCGTGCTCAATTCCGTATTTCTCATCGAGTTTGTCGCGTCGGTAGGCATACACCGCCGACAGGACGAGCGCGCCGAATGGCGCGCCGATACCCGTCAGGAGAATATGTAACTGGAAACCAAGGACAATTGTCTCGGTCATCAGGTCAGGAAAAACGAGTGCAGCCGTCACCGGTCCAAAAACGGCCACCGTCCAAGCGAGAAACGTCACCCAGATTAGTTTTAGGTGGTCTCGCATGAACGCAGTATCTGGCTTGAAGATGTTCACTTCCGCATCGAGGTAGTTAGTGGAACGACTGCTTGTCGTCATTCCACCGTCTGTCTCCATTGTTCTCGAATCGTTCGGTGTCTGTATGCGGTCGTCAGTCATTTTGTTACTATTGTTGCCGTGCTCGTCTGTGTTTCTAGCCACTGCTGTGTAGTATCATCTGTCTGATGACACAATTTCGAAGCCGACATTACGAATCAGCTCCCCCGACTTGCCGCTGGATTTCGTCGACGATCTCTGGGTTACGGAGCGTGTTCGTACTGCCCACTTCTTCCCTGTTGGCGACATCTTCCAACAATCGGCGCATGATTTTTCCTGAACGGGTCTTCGGGAGTTCAGGGGTGAAGACGACCTCTTCAGGACGCGCAATGGGGCCAATTCCATCTTCCACACCGGCGATGATTGCATCCTGCATCTCATCATCGCCCGCGTAGCCATCCTCGGTGATGACGTAGGCGTAGACGGTCTCGCCTTTCACCTCGTGGTCGCCGCCGACGACTGCGGCCTCGGCGACACCCTCGACGCTGACGATGGCGCTCTCGATCTCCATCGTCCCGAGACGATGACCGGAGATGTTGACAACGTCGTCCACCCGACCGAGGATAGTGAGGTAGCCGTCGTCATCGATTTTCGCGCCGTCTCCTGGGAAATAGACCCAGTCGTCGGGGTCGCCGGAGTCGGTATCGGAGTACTCTGCCCAGTACTCCTCGATGAAACGCTCATCGTTTTGATACAGCGTTCGCAACATGCCGGGCCACGGCTTCTGGATGGTAAGGTGGCCTGCCCGTCCAGCCGCAACTTCTTCACCGTCGGTATCGACGATTCGGCTACCGATGCCCGGCAACGGTGGGCCGGCAGATCCGGGTTTCATGCTATTGACACCCGGCAACGTCGTTACCATCAGCCCGCCAGTCTCGGTCTGCCACCACGTATCGACGACCGGACACGACTCGCCTCCGATATTTCTGTAGTACCACTTCCACGCCCTCGGGTTGATGGGCTCGCCGACGGTGCCAAGCAGCCGGAGGCTCGATAGGTCGTGACGAGCGGGGTACTCTTCGCCCCACTTCATGAACGATCGGATCGCCGTCGGTGCGGTGTAGAGTTGGGTGACGTCGTACTCCTCGACGATCTCCCACAGTCGGTCTTTCTCGGGGTAATCGGGCGTGCCCTCGTACATTACGGTCGTCGTACCGAGCGCGAGCGGGCCGTAGACGATGTAGGAGTGGCCGGTGATCCAGCCGATGTCCGCCGAACACCAGTAGGTGTCCTCTGGTTTGACGTCAAGAACAGCGTGGCTCGTCCACGCAACCCACGAGAGATAGCCCCCAGTGGTGTGTTTGACACCTTTCGGCTCACCGGTCGTTCCCGACGTGTACATCAGGAACAGCATGTCCTCGGCGTCACGGGTGACCGGCTCGACCTTCTCTCCTTCGTGGTCTGCAATCAAGGTGTCGTAGTCGTGGTCTGCCTCCCGCATCGAGTGCTCGTACTCGTCGCCGAGTCGGTCGATGACGACACCCGTCACGTCATGCTCGACAGCCGCTACCCCCTCGTCAGCTTTCAGCTTGTGTTCGAGAGCCTCACCACGGCGGTAGTAACCGTCACAGGTCACCAGCACCGGAGAATCGGCACTTTCCATTCGGGTCGCCAAAGCGTTGGCCGAAAAGCCGGCGAACACTACTGAATGAGGGGCACCGAGGCGGGCGCACGCGAGCATGGCAATCGGTAGCTCCGGCACCATCGGCATGTAGAGGGTAACTACGTCGTCAGCCTCGACACCCTGATCGCGGAGGGTTGCCGCGAACTCGTTGACCTCGCGGTGGAGGTCACGGTAGGTGTAGGTGCGGGTGTCGCCGAGCTCACCGACCCACTCGATGGCGGTCTCGTCGCCGCGTTCGTCGAGATGACGGTCGAGACAGTTCGCGGATGCGTTGAGTTCGCCACCGGTAAACCACTCGTAAAACGGCGGGTTCGAGTCGTCGAGAACTTGCTCATACTCCGTGGACCAATCGAGGAGGGTCGCGGCGTCTTCCCAGCATGCCGGCCAGTCGTCCGCGGACTCGTCGTAGATCGACGGATCGGTCACGTTTGCCTGTTCGACGAACGACCCCGGTGGCTCGAACTCGTCCTGTTCAGCCAACCGGGCCTCCAGTTCGACATCTTGTTCCGACATTGGCGAGTTGCTCTCCAAAGGGATCTATCATAAAGAAACGTCCTAATTATTCCAATGATTTCGTTGCTCCCACCCTTCCCGGGAAATTCATGAATATGTGGACCGCTACCGTGTCTTTTCTCACCAAGATGAACAATAATGTCGCCCACGAGTACTGTTTTCGTGGCAGTGGCTATCCTAGATAGTTAGATTCGAGTAGCCACGGCTGACTCGTAGGTTTTGCTAAACGCTCTCGTCGAAGAACGAACAAAGCAATTTTTGCTGGGCGATGCGAAGGTGATGGTGGAGAGTCGGCGACGAGACGTTGAGTGAATCGGCCAGTTCCTCGGCCGTGGAGTCACGCGGCCACTCGAAGTAGCCGCCAAAGTAGGCTGACCGAAGCGCCGCAGTCTGTCGTTCGGTAAGCTCGTCGGCCAGCGTCTCGCGGAATCGGATATCGGTCGTGGTCTCAGGTTCGGTTTCCCGTTTCGCCGTCAGATTGACCGTGGGAAACGCGTCGGTCACGGTCTCGACAATACGCCGAACGTTTATATCTGTTGATACTTCTCCGACCAGCCGCCCACCCTTCGAACTGACCTCGTAGGACCGAATCTGGCCACCGGCCTTCGCGAGCGCCTGAATCGGAGAATGCCGAAGCATGAGTTCGAGCAGCATGCCCGTCTCATCACCACTGACAAACCGAACGTCGCCTACCGCATCAGTAGCGGTCGCGTGTTCGAAGACCGCATCCGGCGTGACCGCTTGAGTCGAGACGTAACAGAGCACCCCCTCGTCGGCGGGGACGATGCCGACGAGTTCGAACTCACAGTTGAGAGCGGCCGCGGTTTTGGGCAGGAACGCTGCCTCGCGCCCGATATCGAAGGTCAGTTCTGTCACTGTATCGGCGAGTAGCAGCTGCCGATGTTCGATCACGGCGAGCGCGTGGCCGACCTGTGCACCGAGCGCGCCGAGTAAGTCACGCTCGATAGCGTTGACTTCCTCCCGAAGGGTGCCGATTCCGAGCAGGCCACGGGTTCTCTCCCCGACGAGTGGAATAGCAAGTAGCGTGGTGTTCCCAACATCTGCGGCCCGGACTGTCTGTTCCTCGACCACGTTGGTGACGAGGTCGGTCCGGTCTGCAAGTGTTTGGTTGATACTGTCGGCTGCGACGTCGGCGTGTGCCCGAACCGCGAGGCCATCCCCAGCCGTCTCCGCGACCCATGCAAAGCGATAGCCGTCCGTATCAGCCAGCTGGTCGCAGACCATCTCGTGGATGTCCGATGCGCTAGTGGCGACCGCAAGTGCTTCCCCGACATCGGCTGCGACCCGTGCCGCTCGCCGGAGCCAGGCGGGTAGGCCGTTGGCTGCCAGTGTGCCTCCCTCCGAGAGAGCCATCGCGACCGCCTCACGATCCGGGGTCGGGAGGTGGGGTTCCAGCGCGCCCACCCGCTCGTAGGCGGTCACTGCGAGGACGATTGGTATGTCAATACCGTCGTGTAACAGTTGGCGGGCATGGGCGGCCCGGAGGTCCCGCGTTGAGACGTCACGGAACCGGTTGTCACCGGTCGCGTCAGCGGCCCGCGTGCCGCTCTCGCTGACCAACATCTGGATGCGACGCTCCGAGACATCCACGAGTGGGTCAATGTCGTCGACCGATTGGGCGTATTTCTGTATCGAATGGGCTACTGCTGCCGGAACAAATGCCTCGCGATTTCCAACGTTGAGCAGCCGTACTGTGCCGGTCCGCTGAATATCAGCGGGACTGATGGCAACCACTTCGTTTGGCTGGAGTCCCACCTCCCCACACAATCGGACAACGAGGTCTTCACGGTGGGTCTGGGTCGCCCGACGGAGACGCTCATAGCCACCCGCACAGAGGAACTGGGCCACTTCATCCATCCTGTTTCGGTTCTATTCGGGAGAGCGAAATAGATTCTGCGGTCGATACGCGCGATCACCGCTATTAGTTCCTGGTCAGTTCCTCTGCCCCTCGGAAATGCTTCGAAAGAATCTATTTATCCGAAAGACCGTCTTTGTTCGAATCCAGCTCGCCGACAACTTCGGGGTTGCGCAGCGCGCTGAGGTCGCCGTAGTCCTCGTCGTTGGCAACCGATTCCAACAGCCGACGCATGATCTTTCCCGAGCGGGTTTTCGGAAGCTCTGGCGTGAAGACGACCCGGTCAGGACTGGCCGCTGGTCCAATCGCCTCCTCGACGGCGGCGATAACCGCCTCGTAGAGTGCATCGTCGGCAGCCTGCTGTGTCGCCGGGTTGACGTAGGCGTACACTGCCGTCTCTCGCGTCGAGCGACCGACGCCGACGACTGCGGCCTCGGCAACGCCCTCGACGCTGACGACGGCACTCTCTATCTCCGCGATTCCGATTCGCTGGTTGGCAACGGTGATGGCGTCGTCCATTCGGCCAAGAAGACGAATATATCCGTCATCGTCGGCGACCGCTTCATCGCCCGCGATGTAACGCCACTCGTCGCCCGCGGCGGCACTCGCCCCCCAATCAGTCGCCGCCGCAAGCTCTTGGGGCATTCCTGGCCACGGCGTCCGGACCGCGAGCATACCCCTCTCGCCGGCCGGCCGCTTATCGCCGTCCGGCCCGACGACGGCAACGTCGATACCCGGCAGCGGCGGCCCGGCGGAGCCGGGCTTCATCGCGTCGATACCGGGAAGCGTCGAGACGAGGATAGCTCCCGTTTCAGTCTGCCACCAGGTGTCGACAACTGGACAAGATTCACCGCCGATATGTCTGTAGTACCACTTCCATGCCCGCGGGTCGATGGGTTTGCCGACGGTACCAAGCAGCCGGAGGCTCGATAGATCGTGACGGGCGGGATACTCCCCGCCCCACTTCATGAACGACCGGATCGCCGTTGGTGCGGTGTAAAGGACATCAACAGCGTTGCGTTCGATGATCGAAAAGAGACGGTCTTTTCGAAGGTGATCGGCAGTTCCCTCGTAGAGCACGGTCGTCGTACCGAGCGCGAGCGGGCCGTAGACGATGTAGGAGTGGCCGGTGATCCAGCCGATGTCCGCCGAACACCAGTAGGTGTCTGTGGACTTGATATCGAGCACGTTGCGTGCGGTCCACGCAACGTGAGCAAGATAGCCGCCGGTGGTGTGCGTAACGGATTTTGGCTCCCCGGTTGTCCCGGAGGTATAAATTAAAAATAATGTTTCCATCGAGTCGCGGGTGACCGGTTCGACCTCACACCCGGCGTTGGCAGCAAGCAATTGATCGTAATCGTACTGGTCGGTCCCGAGTCGGGTATTACCGAGTCGTTCGACGACGATAGTGGCTTCGAGGTCGTGGTCGATGCCCAAACGAGCGTTGTCCGCCCGGCGCTTTTGGTTGACTGCGTCACCGCGTCGGTAGTAGCCGTCACAGGTCACGAGAAAGCGCGAATCGGCACGCTCCATCCGGGTGGCCAGCGCATCGGCCGAAAAGCCCGCAGAAACAACGTTGTGCGGTGCACCGAGGCGCGCACAGGCGAGCATTCCCACGACCAGTTCGGGGACAACCGGCAGATAGAGAGTGACGACATCGTCTGTCTCGACACCGTGCTCGCGGAGGGCCGCCGCGAACTCATTGACCTCGCGATGAAGGTCGAGGTAGGTATAGGTGCGCGTCTCGCCGAGCTGCCCCTCCCATCGGATCGCAAGGCGATTTTTCCGCTCGTCGAGATGGCGGTCGAGACACTCGTGACTGGCGTTGAGCTTCCCACCCTCAAACCATTTGAACGGCGGTGTTCCATTATCAAGAACTGCGTCATATGATTCGAACCAATCGAGGAGGTCGCCGGCAGCGTCCCACGCTTCGGGCCACTCGTTGCTGAAGCGTTCACGGGGGTCACTTGTGAGGGTGGCCCGTTTGCGGAACGCGGATGGCGGGTCAATCGCGTCGTCGACGTCCATTGATTCGACTGTCAGGTGACCCATGACTAAAATTGTGGGTCTTCCCCTACAACCGTCGTCGGGAATAAGTTCCGTAGCGTTACGCCGCTGAGCGACGTTCTCGGCGAGATTCCCCTCCGGACGGCCCAGCCCCACAGAACGCCGAAACGTACGCGTAGTAGGTGCGTACTGTGCCCGCGATCCCGCCCTGACGAGTGAGGTGACGCGCGTACTTGCGGAGGTGGCTTGAGTCCACATTGTCGAACGTCGTCGGACTGTCTTCGTGGCCGGTGAGAGAGTTGACGAATCGATCGAGTTCTCGACTCGCGTCCTGGCGGTAGTTGCCGCTTTCGTCAGCCTGACCTTTGCCTTTGTCCGTCAGGAAGTCCTCGATAACCGTATCGATCCGTACCATACTACCAGAGGTCGGCTAGGTTAATTTGTCATTTATGAATGTTTTGAAATTTATACTGTCAAGATTGGCACCAGCATCTACCGCGCATGAGAAATCTATCTGCTTGATTTCAGGTATAAATGGTCATGAATGGTCGGCAATATGTTCATTCGATATTCGGCATGGGAACTATATAGGATCAATGACAATCAGACTATCAAATGAGACCGACGACTGAATTGGAACATGGCGCGAGCAGTTGAACGAAAACGAGGATTTCGAGAGAGCGGCGTCGGAGTGGGGCGTCGACTTCAATGGTGCGTTCCTGTTCGAAATCCATCCGGATGAGAACTACGACGGTGAGCCGCTGTACTTCTTCGTCGACCTCGTTGATGGGAAGTGTACGCGCGCACAGCAAATCGATGCACCGACCTCGGAGAACTTCGGCTTCAGATACTACGGCCCAGCAACCCACTGGAAACATCTCATCCGAGGGGATGTCGATGCTGCCGAGGGACGGCGCGAGGAGAAATTTGAACTCGACGGCGACATCCAGAAAATCCTCCAGTACAGTGAAGCGATTCAGTTCATGACTGAAAACGCACAGTGCATCGATACTGAGTTCGAGTACTGAGGGAGGTCGGCTAGGTCGTTTTATCGATCAATTTGTCCGTGAAATTTAGTCTGCTAAATTGGTTTCAGTATCTGTCGCGTGTGGGAAATACACTTTCTTGATATGTGGTCGGAATAGAAATAATTATCCACAAGTCACATACATGGTCGTCCATGGAAATAACTGGCGTCACCCAGTACCACCTCGCACACGACCTCGACGGGAGATTCAACCCGACGTGGGTGCCGGGCTACCCGTAAGGCAGCCACGAGTGCGAACTGTTCGAAATCGAGACCGACGCGGGCATCACTGGCATCACGGCCAGCCCGAGCATTCCCGGTGGTATCACCTACGGCGACACTCTCAGGCTGCTCTTGCTCGGCGAGGACCCACACGACGTTGCCCATATCCGCCGGAAGCTCGCCTCGCTCGACCTACTCAGCGCGCGGCCGTGGCACATCGAGGTCGGGCTGTGGGACATCATCGGCAAGGACGCCGGCAAACCGATTCACGAGCTGCTCGGGGCCACCAGCCACGAAATCACGACCTACGCGAGCACCGGCGAAATCCAGCCGGCCGACGAGCGCATCGCGTACATCGAAGACCGTCTCGACGAGGGGTTCGAAGCGGTCAAGCTCCGCATTACCTCCCGTGAGGACATCGACATCGTTCGGCAGGTGCGCGAGGCGTTTCCCGACCTCATGCTGATGGTTGACGCGAACAAGGGCTGGGCGGTACGTGCCATTGAGGAAGAAGAGCAGTTGCTCTGTTGATCGACAGACAGCGAAGGGGTGGGGTAGCTGAATACAACTCTTAGCGGCTCTAACCGACGATTCAACGTGACACACGATGCAGAAACATAGATTTGCGGTTGGGTTAGAATTGACAGATTTGATAAGGACCGGCGGATGGATCGGCGTATCGCTGGTGATGCCTCTCAGACCATCTGACAGAGAAAGAGCGGGCGGCGGCGTTAGCCGACCGCCCGCGAGAGGTTATGGATTATGCACTTCCGAGTCAGCTCTCGAAATTGCCCGTGCCACGTCCTTGTGTGGAGATTCTCGCCATCATCTGCCTTCAGCATCGAAAAGACGGTTTCGCTCATTGACCGCTGGTTGTAGAGGTCATCGTCGATCCGGGCGTTGTGAGCCTTCTGCAACGGGGATTGCTCACAGTGCTTGATGACCGGACGCGTGGCTTCTTTCCGGCACTTCTCTCGAAGCTCTTTCCACGAGTACATCTTATCCGCGAGGAGTTCCCGCAGGTCTCCGGCGTTCCGCCGGAAGACTTGCAACCCGATATGTCCGTCGTAGGCCTTCTTCGTCGTGAAATGGACGTCCCTGATCACCAACGACTCCGTGTCAACCAGAACCGTGGTTTTCATCGCCTGAAACGAGTAATCCGCCCGCTTGCGGTAATGATGGCTTGCCTGACCACGCTGGAAGCCGCTGGCATCGATCGCACCAGTTCCCGAGAAGCCAGCCTGCTCCGCCGTTCTGCGGAGCAGGCTGCGCAGTGTTCGCATCGAGATCTCTTTCTCCCAGTTGCAAAACGACGTGTGATCCGGCGACTTCTCCAACCCGAACACGTCGAGAATCCCGGGCATCTCGTTGAGATAATCTTCGAGATGACGGAGCGGCTTTCCGATGTCTTCGCGCAGAAGCAGTAACGCGATTTTGTTCCACTCAGCGTGCTCGCCGTCGCCGTCTTCGTCGGCGACGGCAGGCGCGTCTGGATCCTCCACGTGTTCTTTGGCAAGTTCTCGATATTTCTTCGCGCGTTGTCGCAAACGTTCCATACCGCAAGAAGGCGTCCAATTCCCCTGAACTCAGCGGTAGAATCGCCGGACGGAACCGGCGATCAACAGAGCAAGAGCAGTGGTCGTTCGCCGAGGCGCTCGCGGTCGCGCGCGCCCTCGAACCGCTCGACATCGCGTGGCTCGAAGAGCCGCTGCCGCGCCATAACTACCGGGGGTATGCCCGCCTGCGCGACCGCACCGATGTTCCGATTGCGGGCGGCGAGTTCAACGACGGGCCACACGAGGTCCATGAATTCCTACACCACGACGCGGTGGACGTGCTCCAGCCCGACGCGATGCTCGCCACCGGGATTCAGGAAGGCGCGACAATCGCGGCGAGCGCCCGCGATCAGGGTGTCAAGTTCGTGCCGCACACGTGGACCAACGGCGTCGGCTTCGCCGCAAACCTTCACGTGATGACCGCCGCGCGCTCTGGGTGGTGTGAGTTCCCGATGGAACCGCCGTTGACGCCCGACGCCCGCGACTTCCTCCTGACCGAGACGCTCGACCACGAGGACGGGTACGTCACGGCTCCCGACGGACCTGGACTGGGGATAGAGCTAGACCGGAGCGTCGTGGACGAGGCGGAGTAACGGCGACGATTGGGAAGTCGGATTCGCAACACCATCGAGACCCTGTTCGGTAATTCGTACGGAATTTCAAATTCGTCTGATCTGAGACGGCACAAGATTCACTCATCCACTGTATCTCTGATAGCAAGGCTCCATTGAATCGCTATAAGGCGATGGAATTCACGGTTTGACGAGGCGCTTGATATTGTAGACGAGACACATCAGGACGACTTCACGGGATTCGCGGTACCATTCACGTGCTCGGACGGCGGAGCCGTACGAGCGCTTGACCGACGAGTTCACCGTCTCGGTCATCGAACGCTGCCCGCAGAGATCATCGTCGATTCTGGCGTTGTGAGCATGGTCATACGGTGCGTGTACGCAATGCTTGATCAGGGGACGTATCCCGTGATCGCGGAGTGTTTCGCGTAACCACTGGCTGTCGTAGCCCTTGTCGGCAGCCAGCGTCTGCAACTCGCCCGCGTACCGGCGGGCGAGTTGCGCGCACACCTCTGCATCGCTTCCCTCCCTGGTCGTCGTACAGTGAACGTCGAGGATAGCTTGAGTCTCCGTATCGACGAGTTTCGTCGCTTCAATGGTCTGAACGCAGTAATCCGTGCGATCGCAGTAGTGTTTGCTAGCTGGAGACCGCTCGTAGTAGGTCGCGTCGACGGCGACGTGAGGTGATGGGTCGTGGCCCCGCCTCCGGCTCGTCGATGATCGCCTCGCGGCGCGTGTCGCCGATACCCGCCAGCACGTCGAATTGGTGCTTACGGAGGCCAATGTCTTGCAGCCTAGGATACTACCGAATTTAACATGTTATGAGTAAGTCGGATACTATCGTAGCTTGAAACAGCCTCAGCCACGGCTATACAAAGAACGTAAACTATAATTCCTACAACGATCAGAAGCCCGAATTCAAGAATACCAGTAGCGATGCCAACGGCATGGATCACAACTATGGTGATACCCATGATCGCACTCGCAAGTAAGGGGTAGACAATGAGACTGAGGAGTTTCGTGTAGCTCCCATTAACGATACGTACCGCAAGATATGCAGAAACTGGTTCAGAGAACACCAAAGAGTTCCCCATAATCACGAGTGCCGTACCAACTGCACCGTACCGCGCGGTCGCAGGATAAATCAGGGCTGCTATGATGATGAATTTCCCGAACTGGATCTTAGTAGCGATTTCGGGTCGGTCAACTGCCTGAAACAGTGGTCCAGTTGTGGCCCCGAATGAGCGCAGGAGTCCCCATGCCGCGAGAATCTGGATGAGTGGCACCATCGGCTGCCACTCCTCTGTGAGAAATGTCTCGACGAACGTGGGGGCGATTGCGGCAATACCGACTGCGACTGGAACGGAGACGAACGTGGTGAGTTGGACAGTTTTGAAGAAACCATCACGGAGTTGACTGTTGCTATTTTGGATCTTCGCATAGGTTGGAAAAACTACGGAGGAGATGGTCTGGGTGACTTCGGTGGCAGGTGCATTCGACACCCGATAACCGAGCTGATAGAAGCCGACCACAGCAGCACCGAGATACCACCCGACGAAAAGGTCATCAGCTTCCATAATGAGGAACAGCACCACTCCAGAAGCGAAGATCCACTTCCCGTATCCGAAGAGTTCCCGAGCTCGATCGAAGTCAAATCGGGGCCGCGGCCGGTAGCTGTCGACAAAGTAGGATGCTACCAGCCGCACAAAGTCGCTTGCAACAACTCCGAACACCAATGCCCACACAGACTGCGTGACGAGGGCGACGACCACCGCTACGAGGACGTAGAAAACAGTGCCCGAAAGGGTGTAGAAAAACTGCTTGTCGAAACGGAGGTCCTTTTTGAGATATAACAGGCCAGGATTCTGGAGGCCTGAGAGTAGCGGCGACAGTGCGAGTACTCGGAGCACTGGTGTGAGTTGGGGCTGGTCATAAACCGTGGGAGATGCGATGAAGGGGGCAGCCATGAACAGGATGATGGCTACTACTACCCCCCGCGCGTTTTGCATCACCCACGCAGTGTCTAGGTAAGCATCGACATTCTTCTCCTCGCGCTGGATCAAAGCAGCGTCGACACCAAGCCTCGAAAGTTGGGTTAATCCTCTCATTACTACAAGCGCAATCGCCATCACCCCGTAGTCATCCGGACCGATAATCCGCGCGACGAATAAAACGATCACAAGTTGGAGAACTCGATCGATGATATTCGTAAGCGCAACCCAGATGCCACTGGTGACTACACGCTCAGAAAGGCTCTCGCCTGGAGCGAGGATGCGTCGAAGAAGATTTGAGAGAGTACGAAGTGCCACTCGACAGTGAATTCCGGAGCAGGTGGGAAAAAAGCCGTCATTTTGCACGGCTCAGTTGATTACCCGACAGGATTTCCGGTGTCTTATCGGGCAATAATTACGTGAGAGGTTGCCTTGTTGTAGCGCTATCTGAGTTTAGCTTCAACTATGAAGAGTATCATAAAAAATTCTCAGAGCGTTGGTTTCAACTCGTTCTGCTTGAATCAGCCGGCGCATTTACCTGCGAGTAGAGCGTCAACTGCTCAAGTTCGCGCGTGGCAGTTCTCTACGTTAGACTTCACACTACACCAAAAATAGTACCGAGACCCATCCAATCGCAATACCGATCCCGATATCATCCAGTGCAAGCCCAAGAACGACTCCTATTAGAGGTCCAAACGCAATCCCTAGACCATCTTATTCGAATCTGTTTGATCGTCCTCTTCGTCAGGCATGTTCTGTCTTTGGACTTCTGGTGGGATAAATCCAGATATCTAATGGCATGTGAACGCTCTATATCTACCGTTCACTACGGAGTCCAAAGGTCACGTGATCGATTCTATGACACGCTTTACAGGGCTATCACAGTCTCCGAACTTGCGGGTGGTGGCAGGTGTGAAATGCTGCCCTCACAATAGAGTCTATGTATTGGAATTTGAATTATAACGAATCAGCTGTCGGTTCAGTGTTCATATAAAGATATCCCACAGTGAGTACGACAACGGCTTCAGCAGCCTTGGAAGCAACTGCCATCGTGTTCAGCGGGCCGCTCATGACGAAGTATGCAACGATTTGAGCAAGGGCAAATAGTGCGGCAAGAAGATAGAATTCACGCCGCCAGAACCGGCTTGCATAAACAATAATACCACCGATGAATCCAATACCTGCTAGAACGAACAAAATAGCCTGCATCGTATCGAATTCGATGATCATTGGTGTGAGCCAGAAGTGAACCGCTGTCGACACGAGTGCCGCGATGATCATTAAATACGGGACGATGCCAGTAGGTATCCCCGTGATTAGAGGAGGGCCGGCAGTGTTGTTGGACGTGGTACTTGACATCAACGAAGAGTACCTTCCCTACCCAATATGTCTTCTCATTTCTGAATGAATAGATTAATAATTCATTACAATATAGAGGGTGTTCTCTCCCAATCAAATTGAAGACGTGACCTCCACGCTGGCCGTCGCCACAGCAAGGTTACTCATTTGTTCAGTCAGAACGACTCATCCTCCTATAAACTATGAGTTACTGCTGAATGTGCGCGCTGTATCTCGCACGCTGTGCCTCTCAACTGCTGGAAAGAATTTGCGGAAAACTATGAATTGCTCTGAGAACCCCTATAGCGATCAGCTTTGATATCAGATAGATTGTTTTCCAATGCTGTGTTAGAATCCCTGCATGTTGAGAGTGCCTCGCGGACAGCACCTTCTTTGCCGATTACCGTCACGTGGTCGCCGTATTCGAGCATGAAATCATTCTTGGGAACGTGGTTGTCCCCATCGCGGCCGACAAGGGCGATGAGACACCCATCTGGGAGGACATTGCCGATATCGCCAATAGTCTGTCCGACAATCTCCTCGGCGGTGACTTCGAACTCCTGGATATCGCCTGTCCGACTGAATTCGGTCATCCAGTTCAAAAGCGCAGGGCGTTCGATCATATTCTCGATGGCCCGCGTGACCGATGACGTCTCGGAGATGGCTAGCGCACCGATGTCTTCGAATACGGCCTCGTTTTCAGGGTCATTCATCCGCGTGATGACTTGTTTGACGCCGAAGCGCGTCGTTGCAAGCTGGGAAACCAAGAGATTGGTGTCGTCGTCTCCTGTGACGGCGACGACGATCTTCGCGTGATCCGCGCCTGCATTCCTGAGAACATCCGCGTCGGTACCATCGTCCAGGAATACCGAAAACCCTTCCAGTGAATCCTCGATGACGCTCCGGTCGTGTTCGATAATGACGACGTTCTCGCCGCGGTCTTCTAGGCGTGTGGCGAGCATCCGGCCGACTTTCCCGCCGCCAACGATGATAACGTGCATGGGAAGCACCCATTAAGGAGTCCGGGATAAGGCCTTGTGTATCCCATTTTGTCGAGATGCCTCAATTGAATCCGCGAATATCTGTAGCATTCACGCTTCTATCGCCTGTTCGACGTTGTGAACGCCAGCAATGAGAGCAATCTCACGAAACTGGCGGAACCAGTCACGCGCTCGCACGGCGGAGCCGTGTGAGCGTTTGAGTGAGGAGTTCACGGTCTCAGTCATCGACCGTTGGTGATAGCGCTCATCGTCGATTCGCGCGTTGTGCGCGTGATCATACGGTGCGAAGACGCGGTGTTTGATGAGCGGTCTGACGCCGGCCGCTCGAAGAGATTCGCGGAAGCTCATATCGTCGTAACCCTTGTCTGCGGCGAGGCTTCGAAGGTCGCCTGCGTTCCGCAGGGCGACCTTCGGACCGATTCGCATCCCACTCGGCCACTTCGTGCTGCAGTGGAGGTCCAGGATCGCTCCTTCGGCGGTGTCGACCAGAAGCGTCGCCTGAATCGTGCGTATCGAGCGTCCTGTCCGTTTGAGGTAGTGGGTTGATGCTTGGTGACGGTCGAAGTAGGTGGCATCGATCGCGGCGTGACCATTCTGGTCGAGCAGCTCCGCCGAGCGGCGGAGCAGCTCTCGCCAGACGCTCATCGGAGCCCGCTTGAACGCCTTACACAGGGTCGAAGGCGCGGGAAACTTCCCGCGCCGAAGACCCAATAGAAACCGGATACGCTCCATTTCCTCGGCCCAATCGATGATCTCCTCGTACTCGGCGTCCATGTGCTCGCGCAGGTAGAGCAACACGGCGTGTTTCCAGCCGGCAAACCCGTTACCGGCTGGATCGCTGAGCTGAATCAGTGCCGCGTCAGTAAGCTTTTGAGCGAGTGAAGCCACCTGCTTCACGAAGCGGAAGAGTGTCTTCTCCACAACTGCACTCTCCCGCTTCAACGTCGTGATTCTGGCGACCTATCCTGCTGCCGTCTGCGGATTCAACTGAGCCGATCAGACACTACCTGCCTAGCTTCAGAGTCCACCTACCACCACCGACCGAAGCTCTTTAACCAACTAGACAGTTAGTTTGGCCAAGGACTGACTGGCCAGTCAGACACCAACGATCATGACCGACACCACGACCGACGAGACCATAGAAGAGATCATGGACGCGACGTATCGCGCGCTGTGCAAGCACGGCTACGCCGCGCTCCGGATGCAGGACATCGCCGACGAGACCACCAAGAGCAAGGCCGCCCTCCACTACCACTACGACAGCAAGCACGACCTGCTATTGTCGTTCCTGGATTACATAGCCCGTTGCACGGTTTCGAAATCAGTTCGGTAATGTCGTACAGTAGTCACTAATTGCAGGAATAGTCACATTCACTAGACTAGAAGTCGGAGTAGTGCTATGAGTACCAGCACCTCCGACGCTTGCGACAACACCGCCTATTCGCATAAGATCACCGTTCGTGAATACCTCCGAACCCACGGCGAGGTCGCCTCCAAGGACGATCTCCGCGCCGGCACCGACGTGCCGGCGTGGTACATCACTAACATCGCCTCCCAACCCCCCTTCTACACCTCCTTGAACCACAACAACGAGTACGTCGCCAGCAAGAACATCGTCGGCCACCGATCCACTCACGACGGGTTCTGGCGGCCCGAGGTGGATGACGGCGTCGCCGTCTTCCACCGCAAGGAAGACGCCAAGCCGACGCTCAAACACCTCGCGTTCCGCCGTCCATCCGGGCTGACCGCATCCGAAGCAAACGACCTTCTCGGTCGTCGCTCCTACCGCCCACTCCAGAAGCTCGCTGACCAACAGGAAGTACACGCCACGGAGTGGCTAGACACCACCGTCTACACCCACAGCTGGCCGTCCCGCAGGGACGACCAGCTGGCTCAGCGTGAAACCGACCAGCCAGCCGATGTCACTCCCGACGATCCTGCTGACGACGGCTACCTCTACCGTGACGAACTCGTTGCAACCTTCCTCTCGGTCGCTGTCTCGGAACTTCAGTCAATCTCTCCCGAACGAGCTGCCGCACTCGTTTTGCGGCAGTTCGAGGGCGACTCCTTCGACGCCCTCGAACGCCGTCTTCAGCGCAATCACTCATTTCGAGAGGCTCTCGACTACACCGAGCCAGAGGACGTCCCGGATGGGACGTCGCTCTGGCGGGCCTTCGACGAACTTCATCCCGATGAACTCCGAGACTGCCTCCAGTCGATGTGTGGCGAGTTGCTTGCCGATCACGAACATGGCGGTGAGTTCGTCGTGATCGATGGAACGCACATCGCGGCGTGGGCGAATACGCGTGATGAGATCGAAAATGGCGAAGTTGAAGGTGCGAGCTGGGGGAAACACGAAGGATCGTTCTACGGGTACAAGGTGTTTCTCGTGGTGGATGCGGCAACGGAGTTGCCGGTCGCCATCACGATGGAGACCGGCAAGAGGAACGACAGTGCGGCGTTCGAACCGCTCGTTGAGGAGTTCAACGAGCGGTACGACACTGACGATCTCCAGGCAGCCCTCGCCGATGCCGGGTTTGACAGTCAGGATAACCGCGACTTCTGTCAGGATCAGCTCGATTGTCCGTTGCTGACGGCGATCAATCCTCGCCGATCGTCGCCGTTAGCGACGATCAAGGACGAAATCAAGGAACTGTTCAAGGAACACGGTGAGGAGATCGACAGTCCATACGATGCCTTGGAACGGCTGCCACAGGAGCAACTTTCAGAGTACGGCGTTTCCGTCGGAAACGTCGAGGAGACGTACATTTTTCAGGCAATCAAAGAACGGATGCATCGACACCTGCGGGCAGGTGTCGAGCGTGTATTCTCGCGTCTGAAGTCCTTTACCGGCCTTGATCGCGTCCGCGCACGCAAGAAGAACAACGTTGAGACTCACGTCGTTCTCTCGGCAGTAGCGCTGGTTGCAGCGTCTCTCACTGCACAACGGCAGAACAAACCAGGGCTGATACGGTCACCGAGTCGGCTCATCTGACGGTCGCGCCATCTGTCCAAAAAACAGGTGTCGCCGCCTGAGAGGCATCGCTCTCAGGCGGCTGTTTTTTCTGAAAGAAGCTCGACCAATCAGGCTAATCTACCGGCCGATTCAGCCATTTCTATCAAAATCGTTCCATCGTTTCACCAACTCTACTGATGGAGTCCGGATTCAGGCCCGATCGTTCCGTCTGGCGATTTGATTTTGAACGTGCAACAAGGTATCACACTTTCCGCGGGAAGCAGTGGCTGATTCTTCGTCGGGGCTGAGTCCGCGACCGATACGTGCACGGTCAACACTCTGGTGGGCAGTGCGAAGGGTACCGATGAGACTGGTCGTGTCCGACACTACGGGATAGGTCACGGAGAGTGATCCGTACAGGTACTCGTTGAACTCGTGATCAGTACGATGGGTACTGGGAACGCGCTGTTCGCTGAGAGTGGCTTGTCGATCAGTGAGTAGCTGCTTGCACTCGTGTTTGCGCGAGCGCAGGCGTTCATTAGCACCAGCGAGTTCCCTGTCGGTCCAGTTCTCGAACGAGCACGTCCCCACGATCCCGTCGAGATCAGACCCCAAGCGCGTCAGCTTCTCATTGGCAGTCTCGAGAGCACTATATTCGCTTTTGAGACCTTGCAGCAGCAAGTGGCGGCTCTCACGCGCCTGTTGGCTGCATGCAACAAGCCGATCGCGGAGTTGTGGTGTGAGCTGGTCGCTGGTTAGCACGATAGTAGCAACCGCTGATCCGAACTCCTGAGCAAGGCTTTCCTCGAGCGTATCGTCGTAGATATCGGTGTAATGATCGACAGCCATGACCGTCTCGCGGTAGATGTCACACACTTCCTCAAGCGAGGTAGCTGCATTCGATGGGTGAGCCGATGGGACCAACAGCTGTGTCGATGGCTGCTGGAACTCGTCGGTTGGCGGGTCGACTGCCACTGCGTTGAGGTCGGTGATGCGATCGGTGAATGACGCGAATGCATCGCGCTCGTCGGTCGTCCATTCACGATCGCTCTTGACGACCTCTGTTGCGGACCGCGTCTTGGTCGGGACGAAACGAGTGGTCATTATTGGCAATACGGAACGGGCTACTATAGTTCTATTCGCCGAGTACAACACTAACGAAACCCGCATATATTGTCGATCAGTCTCGCTCTTAGCCGGAGTGTAGAACAGTTGGCCGAAGGTTTTCGCGGTGGGTACGGCTTAGAATTCTTCGGGTGACCAGTGCTGGTCGATCGGGTGGGGCGATGTCACATGAGATCGACGATATCGTCTCCGTCCGGCGGCTGATGGGAGTGGCTAATCAACTGCTTCCAACAACGTCTTCGAGACCGCTCGCATACGCGGTTGGAGACACCGTTTCGCTGAGCTGGTCGGTGTCGTCATTGTCCGTCTCAACATCAGTGAGTGCCTGCTTGAACCGAGATTGGTACTCGTGGCTGGCTTGTTCGGCTTCGGCTTCAGCGGCGAGTACGCGCGCGTAGGCGCGAACGGTGCTCTTGCTCGCCGAGAGAGTGTCAGCGATCTCTTCGTTCGATGCATCTTGATCGAGGAGTTCGCGCAGTTGCGACAGCTCGAACGGCGCGTCGAAATCAGTGTCTCGGAAGAGGTGGAGACTAACGCGGGCGCGAGTGATGGTCTTGTCGCGGTTGGGCGTGCCGAGTGTCCGAGCGATCTCTCTGCCTCCCTCTCCAGCGTGGTAGCGCTGGACGACCATGACGAGTTCGTCCTCGTCGAGGGAGGTCTGAATTCCGTACTCGTCGGTCATCTCACGGATAATGCTCCGGATCGTGTCGTTGCCGTCTGAGCTGTCCGCAGAGACTGATGCCCAGCGATCTTCGTGTTGGCGTTCGGTGGTGGAAGATTTGCCGGTGATATCGTGAAAAATGTCTGTGAGCTGTTCGACTTTCTTGCTATCAGTGTTCGTCCCGTCCATGAATCGTCTCGTCTTCAACTGTAGAGTTGTTCACTCTACTACTTGAATGTTTGTTCCAGTTGATGGAGCGGAGTGTTCCCGATTCGGAACCAGGCTGGACACACCACATTTCCGTTGTTATCTGACCTCGGCTAGGTTAATTCGTCATGCATCGGAGCTTGTGAAATTTAGGTTGTCGGTGAATTTCGTCACTTACTGTACATTAGAAATCCATCTGCCTTCAGTTATTACGTAGACCACTCCGGGCCGTGAGGTGGCCCTCAGTGGCCCGTAACCTCTAGCCCGACAACGCCAGCGATGATGAGGCCGATAAATCCGAATCGGGCAATGCTTGAAGTCTCGTCGAACAAGACGACGCCTAAGATGGCTGTTGAGGCCGCTCCAATTCCTGTCCAGACGGCGTAGGCTGTTCCAATCGGGAGCGATTGAACGGCTTTCGCCAGCAACAGGACACTGATAGCCATTGAAATAGCGGTAGCAACGCTGGGAGCGAGTTTCGTGAACCCATCTGACAATTCAAGGCCGATTGCCCAGCCGGTTTCAAAGATCGCTGCGACGATGAGATACAGCCATGCTGAGACCATCTAGAAACGAGCCAATCTGGGTGTATAGTGATTGCTGATTCAGTTGAATCATGGACCTACAAATCTAAGTGCCCTGTAGAGAAATCCCGGTATGGAAAACCGACCTTGCCGAAAGCGTGTGACATCCCGTGAACGGGTTCCACGGTGATTCGCCTATGACACGACACGGTGATCGGTTCCACGGAAACCGATTCGAGACACTCGCCGTCGGGGCAGCCGAGAACGCGACGCGTCCCGGTGAGAGAGGAACAAACGACGTCATTCCTCCGATTCACCTCTCAAGCACCTTCGAGTGGGCCGGCGGGGATGATGTCAACGAACACGACTACTCGCGCGAGAGCAACCCGACGCGGGCGGCCCTCGAAGAGCAGTTGGCCCGCCTCGAAGGCGGCGAACACGGGCTGGCGTTCGCCTCCGGGATGGCTGCCATCTCGACGACGATGCTATCGCTGGTCCCGCCGGGGGGCCACCTCGTCACCTCAGACTCCGTCTATAGTGGGACCGAGAGACTACTCACGGAGTTAGTTGCCGGTCACCTTGGCGTCGATGTCGAGTTCGTCGACGCCCGCGAGCCCGAAAACGTCGCCGCAGCAGTCGATTCGGAAACTACCCTGATCTGGGCAGAAACACCGACGAACCCGCTGATGCGCCTATGTGATATCCGCTCGATAGCCGACATCGCCCACGACCACGGCGTCCCATTCGGGGTTGACAGTACCTTCGCGAGCCCGTACTTCCAAGCGCCGCTCGAACTGGGTGCTGACATCGCCGTCCACAGCACCACCAAATACCTTAATGGGCACTCCGACTCAATCGGCGGTGCCGTCATCACCGACGACGATGAGATCTTCGAGAAACTGGCGTTTTCTCAGCGGATTGGGCTCGGCAACATGCTCTCGCCGTTCGACTGCTACCTCGTCGCGAGAGGCATCAAGACGCTGCCAGCACGGATGGACCATCATCAGGAGAACGCGATGGCGGTCGCTCGTCTCCTCGAGGCCCACGACCGGGCCGCTCACGTCCACTACCCGGGCCTTGAGAGTCACCCACAACACGATCTCGCGGCCGAACAGATGTCGGGGTACAGTGGGATGCTTTCCTTCGAGTTCGACGGCACGCCTGTCGAACTCGAGGCGTTCATCGATGGTCTCGAGCTGTTCACCCCAGGGGCCAGCCTCGGTGGCGTCGAGAGCCTCATCGAGGTGCCGTCGCTGATGATCCCCGACGAGGTCAGCCACGGGTCTGCCACCGCGGAGATTCCTGAGACGTTGGTCCGAATTTCGGTCGGCATCGAAGACGGTGACGACCTCTGCGAGGACCTCCGGATGGCGCTGCCGTAGGCGGGCGTTCCCCTTTTCTCCCAACCGACCCAATCGGCAAGCAGATCGACTGTCCACCAGTCGTAGCAGCCGCAAGCGGGAATACGAACGTTTCCAATCGAATGGGTGCGGATTATTCGAGCGGTTCGACAGCGTCTCCGGGGCGAATCATTCCATCTTCAAGAATGTCCGCTCGGAGGCCTCCTCGGTGAGTGAGTGCCTGCAATACACCATCGTGGGTGATGCGCTGAAGGTGACTACACGGTTCACACAGCCGATCTCCTCGGCAGATGGCGTCACCGACTCGGAATCGTTGTCCGACGAGATGGTTGAGTGCGACATCACGAGTTTCGATGTTCCGTCGGTGTTCTCCGGGTGCGAGTTCGATTCCCGCATCACGTTCGATTGCTGTAACAGCCTCCTGCTCGATCAACGTGAGGTCGTACCCATCGTGGCGTTGCTCATCTGATTCCCACTCAACGAAGGTCCCCGTCTCGATCTCGCTAAAGTACCGATCACCTCGTAACCCCTTTCCGGCGATCGCTTCAACGTCGGCCTGTTCCTCCATCTGAGCTTCGGCTTCATGTGCGATAAACGCCCGTTTGACGGTGCCAGACCCGGTCATGCGTGCTATACCATTTGACAGAGGTATAAACACTCGGAAGTCCTACCTTACGGGTGACCGATACGCGCCATGTAGTCAGCGCTGTCGTTCAGAACTGCTGTATCCTTGCCAGCTCTCGCCTGACCGATTCAGAGGCTATAATCAGCAATCATCGGGTGAATCCTTCGGCACCCATGCGGCCACACTGAATGATGAAATTCTAATGGTCGTCTATACTGTGTCACGTATGGAATTGCCCCCTTTTGAACTCGAACGGTGGCTCGACAAATACGAATCAGACGCTGATCTGATGCTCGCCGAAAGCGGCGTTCGAAGTCTCCCTGCCGACCGGTTCGATCTCGACGTAGATGAACTCGGATACGTCATTCCGACTGACGGAACTCCGGAATTTCGAACGGAAATCGCTGAGCGCTATGACCGTGATACTGAGGAAGTCGTTCTCACCTGTGGAACGCAAGAGGCAGATTTTCTCACGTTCATGTCGCTTCTGAGTGAAGGGGACCATACTGTCGTCGTCTCGCCGACCTACCAGTCGCTTGTGAGCGTCCCCGAGTCGGTTGGAGAGGTTAGTGAAGTTCGAACCGAACCGCCAGAATGGGACCTCTCTGTCGACGCTGTCGCAGAAGCGATGCAGCCGGAAACTCGACTCGTCGTCCTCACGAACCCGAGCAATCCGACGGGGAAGTATCTCGGCCCGGAGACGATGCAAGCACTCTACGATCTCGTCGACGAGAACGATGCGCATCTCCTCGTCGACGAGGTATACCGGATGCTGGCCGGCGATCCTCACACTCCAGCCGCTGCACTCGGTCCACGAGCGATTTCGACTGCTGGTGTCTCGAAGTCATATGGTCTGGCAGGGGCGCGGCTCGGGTGGGTCGTCGCAGACACAGAGATTGCGAACGCAGTACGGAAATGGAAGGATTACACGACGATTTCACCGCCGATTGTTGGGAACAACATCGCTCGACAAGCGCTTGGAGAGCAGGAGAATGACATTCTGAAGGCGAATCGCACTCACACGAAAGCGAACCGAAAACGTGTCGCCGAATTCCTCGAGCGCTATGACCTCGACTGGTTTGAGCCAACGGGTGTAAACGGGTTCCCGACGATTCCCGGTGGGTTCGAGAACGGCAAGGAATTCTGCCGGTCTGTGTTCGAGGCCGAGAGCGTCGTTCTCGCGCCCGGAGATGTCTTCGGGTATCCCAACCGATTCCGTATCGGTTTCGGCCTCCATACTGAGGAACTCGAAGAAGGCCTTGAGCGAATCGCTCGCCACATTGAGGACAACTGCTGATACTATCCACCAAATTTGCTGCTATCAGAAATCGGCTAGATGGATTCGTCATGCACAAAAGCCTGTGAAATTTATACTGGCGACGTTGATTTCGCGCCCAGTCGTGCATGAGCAATCCACCTTCCTGACTTCAGTGACGGACAAGGGCAAAGGTCAGGTGGCGAGAGCGGTAGCTATCGAGAAGATGCGAGTCAAGAGTTCGATCGGTTCGTCGATTTCCTTTCCAACCACGAGGACAGTCCGACATCATTCGGCGAGTTGGACTCGGGCCATCTCTGTGAGTACGCGCGCCGCCTTATCCGACAGAGATGGACCACAGGTACGGTACGCACGTACTACGCGTACGTCTCAGCACTCTGCGGCTGGGCCGTCCGTGAAGGTCACCTCGCCGAAAACGTCGTCCAGTCGCAACCGACGGCGAGGGGTTCCTGCAGTAATGGAGCCGTTCGTCCAATGAGGTTCGTCTTGGTCGCCGGCACCACTGAAACCGCACACATCGAGGGGATCAGCGCCGCCGGAGCGGACCCCGCTCTGATGGCACACACTCCGAGCGCGGACCTCGAAATCGTTGAATATGGGCAGCCAGTACAGGCACCAGTCATGCCAGTGAGTCCGACTGGCTGTCCGACCCCTGCGGTCATTACACGCGCCGTCCACGAACTGACCGAGTTCGAGATCCTGGCCCTCGATGCGGGTCTCGTTCGTCCAACCAGTGCACCGACTGTCGCCCTCGAAGCGATGCCCGGAAGAGATATCCGCCATCCTCGGCCCGTCGATTCCGCAGCGGACACGTTCGAGGCTGCCCGTCAACTCGGACGGAGCCTGCCGGACGACGAACTCGTGATCGGCGAGACGATTCCTGGCGGCACGACCACTGCACTCGGAGTCCTCACCGCGCTCGGCGAACGCGCCGTAGTGTCGTCCTCGCTCCCCGAGAACCCGCTCGCGCTCAAGCGAGAGGTAGTGGACGAGGCGTTGGCGGCGAGTAATCTCTCAGCAGGTGAGACCGCGGACGAGCCGGTGAAAACGGTACGCCACGTCGGCGACCCGGTACTCGCTGCCGTGGCCGGGATGACTATCGGAGCGACGACCACTGATACGTCAGTGACGCTCGCCGGAGGGACACAACTCGTCGCCGCTGCCGCCCTCGCTCGGCATGCAGGCGTGGACACGGCACTCTCGGTCGCGACGACCTCCTTCATTGCCGACGACGAGACGGTACGTATGAACGAACTGGCGAACGACCTCTCGTTGGACGTGACCGTCACCGACCCGGGCTTCCATCATCGTAACCATTCGGCGATGAACCCGTACATTGCCGGTGAGGCCAAGGAAGGCGTCGGGATGGGCGGCGCATTGGCGCTGGCCGACCGCGCTGGTATATCGATGGCGGACGTACGCGAGCAGGTCGTTGCCGTGTATGATCGACTTGTGGTCGACGAGTCCCTGTAGTGTCCGCCAAAGATTTCGTCGGCGCTATCTGCCTGACGATCAACTAGGTGAGATGAAACTTGCTCAGTGTAGCTTCAATCGTACTCTCACTAGTCCACCTCAAGCGGAACGGGATAGAGCTGGCGTAGTTTGATTCGGGCGTCATCAGTGGTGAACTGCCAGTCAATCAGCCCATCAGCAGCGTTACGACGATCTTGCCACGCAGCGACCTCCGACCGGAGGGTCGCTGCGTGATAGATTCGCCGGTCGAGACACTGGCGTTTGAGTGTGCCAATCTCGATTTCGGCCATATTCAGCCAGCTGCCGTGCTTTGGCGTGTAGTGAAACTCGAATCGATCGAGATAGGCGTGTGCTTCATCCGGTGGGAAGAACCGATAGAACGCTGCAGGATTGTGTGTATTGAGGTTATCGAGCACCACCCGGATGCAGTCCCCATCCGGGTAGTGCTCATCGGCGAGTTCGACCATTCGATCGATCCACTCGCAGGTTCGCCGTTTTTCGGTGATCTCGACGTTGACCCAGCCAGTTAGTGGTTCGGTGGCGAGATGGAGCTTTTTCTTGCCGTTGCGTTTGTAGTGAGTATCGACACGTGCGACCGCTCCCGGTTCTGCCGGGAGCGGGTCGCGTTTGTGGCCGCGAAGCGCCTTGCTGGTTTCGTCAAAGCAGACAACTGGCCGCTTCTCATCGTATGGCTCATGATAGATATCGAGAACGTCCTCCATGTGGTAAACGAACTGACCGTCGTCTTCAGCGGGAATCGCCCAGTAATCGTAGAGATGTGGTTTGAGGGTGTTTTTTTAGACGCCGTCTCACGGTTTCGTGAGAGATCGACTCAAAGTCGATCTCGTCGAGGGTAACGAGTTCGTCGGCGAGAAGGTGAAGCGTCCAACGAGCGCACCCTTCTGGTGGGTCGCTACAGGCGAGTTTGATGAGGCGTGCTTCAGCATCCCGTCGAGTTTGCGCTCGTATTCGCGATCGGGCTTGCGGCGATGAATCGCCGCAATCCCTCGTTCGGAGTAGTTTTTGCGCGCCTTGTATGGGGTTCCGATACTACAGCCGACGTGCTCACAGATCTCCGCATCTGTGAGCCCGTCGTCAGCTTTCAGAAGAATTCGCGCCCGCGTATTCTCCTCTGCCTTGCGTTCACCAGTCGAGATGAACCACTCGAGTGTTCTGCGTTCTTCGTCAGAGAGATCAACGACGTGCTTCTTTCTGCTCATTCCTCTACATACGCGGTCAGAGACGATAAACTAGCGAGTACAAATGTGAAGCTACACTGAGGCGTTCGAGCGGTTGGTGCCATCGCCAACGACGGGCGGTGGCGACCTGCTCGCAACCGAGGTGACCGTCGATGGATGACCGACGAAATCTTTACCGGACAGCACAGTAATCTCCCTTCACACATTCAGTCAAATAGACTGTCTCTCTGTCTCTATTGTCATCAGGTATCTGGGAAATCGTGGCGTTCGATCGGAAGGCCGAGTTCTTCGATAGCTGCTTCGAGGTGTTCTTCCTTGGCGTACTCTGCACCCGCCTCGACGCGCTTTTGCTGGGCGAGCGCGAGTGCTTCGCCACGCTTGTCCTCGGGGATCTCGAACTTATCGGCGGCGATTTCGATAGTAAGCCCGTTGTGGTCGTACGTGTATATCGATTTGAAGATGCCACGGTCGACCACACTGTATCGATGATCGTGTTCTTCGAGTGCCTCGCTGATCTCGGCGAGACGGTCAGGTTCGTACCGGAATGCGATGTGATGAACCGCACCGATGCCCGGTCGTTGCGGGCCTTGATGCGACTGGCGGCCTTCCTTGACGAAAAACGAGAGCATACGGCCGTCACCTGTATCGAAAAACAGGTGGGTCACCTCGGGCTGATCGAGGTTCGGCTGGCGTAGCACGAGCGGCATTCCGAGGACATCACGATAGAACCCGACCGTGTCCTCGATGTTGCTTCCGACGAGGGTGATGTGATCTACCCCGGCGAGTTGAGTCGCACTATGGGGAGGCTCGGCTGTCACGGGCACTTCGTCAGTAGTAGTCGATTGATCGTCCGTCATGATTGGGCTCTGTTAGTAGGTTCGTTCCCGAACCGCTAAAACTCTCGGCGACTCCGCTGTTATCAGATAACATTGGCGTCAGTACTGGATGGAGACACGGACGCAATACTTCCATCATCAGGACGGAGAGATGGTGGCAAAGTTGCGTACTTTGGCTCATTCTGACTCGTTTCGGGCGAGACTATCGAGAAGCTCGGACACCACTCGAAGTTCGTCCTCGTTGATGCCGTGACCCATTCCCTCGTAGATACGCGTCGTCACGTCGGCGTCCAACCGTTCGAAGACATCTGCGGTCTCGTGGATGCGTTCTTCGGGGATGTGTGGATCCACATCGCTACAACCGAGGAACACGGGTGCGTTCTCAAGATCACCATCGTAGTCATCTGGATCGATCTCTTCACCGATGAGACCACCGCTCAAAACTGCAAGCCCGCCGTAGCGTGTCGGGGTGCGCGCGACGAACTCGCTCGCCAGACACGCACCCTGTGAGAAGCCGAGGACCATCACGCGGTCCGTTGGAATATCTGCCTCGTTGGCCTTGTTCACGGCGTCAACGATGGCTTGCAACCCCGACGTACGCCCGGGTTCGTTTGATTCGACGGGTGCGGTAAACGCGCTCGGGTACCACGTGTTGCGGGCGGCTTGTGGTGCGAGATACGCGATTTCGTTTCGGTCGAATTCCTCGGTCATTTGGACGATACTCTGGGCGGTCGCTCCGCGGCCGTGAACGAGAACGACAGCGGCCTCCGCAGTATCAAACGAGGCACCAGCTGTTACAAGGGGTTGGTCTTGGTGAGGTCCAGACACGTTAGTTTGCCTCCGTTATGCTGGCGGGTTCGATCTCGGGAAGACGTTCTTCGAGCATCGCTCTATCGTTCTCCAACCATGGCGGCAACTTCAATTCCGTACCGAGCTCCGAGATGGACTCATCACGGGTGAAGCCCGGTCCGTCAGTCGCAATCTCGAACAGGGTGCCGCCGGGCTCTCGGAAGTACATCGACATGAAGTACTGGCGGTCCTTCTGAGCCGTCACCTGAAGTCCAGTTTCCGAAAGCGGCTCACGCCATTCCGCTTGGGTCTGCGTATTGGGCGTTCGGAATGCGACGTGATGAACAGTGCCGACACCCTGCTGGCCTCGTGGAGTGTCCGGCCGCGCGAGAACATCGATGAATGAGGCGCGATTACCGTTGCCGGATGCCCGATATCGCATCCGCTCTCCGTCCTGTGCAGTTGACTCATATCCCAACGTCTCAAGCACCGCTCTCGTCTTCTCGGGGTTGAGAGAATCCAGCGTCACACTATGGAACCCGCGGATAGCGTTGTCTGCGGGGACCGGCCCGTCAGCCCATGGTTCGATATCGCTCGTGCCAGTCACAAGCTCCAACGGCTGGACGTCGTGATCGCGGAACGGGACGACCGTCTCGCCGAACCGGGTATGCGGTGTGTCGACGTCGACATCTCTCGATTCGAGCCGGTCGATCCAGTAGTCGACTGACCCCTCGGGAATGACGAACGCGGTCGCGCTCGTCTGACCGCGGCCGACGCGACCTTGTCGACCGTCCTCGAACGGGAAGAACGTCAACACAGTTCCTGGGTTGCCAACTTCGTCGCCGTAGTAGAGGTGGTAGGTGTATTTGTCGTCGAAGTTGACAGTCCGTTTGACAAGGCGCAAACCGAGGACTTCCGTATAGAAGTCCACATTCTGCTGGGGATTACTCGCGATCGATGTTACGTGATGGAGTCCGGGTATTTCGATAGTCATGTATTGTTTGGGTATCTCGTTTGAAAATCTATTCTTGGAAATCAAGCGCTTCGCGGCCGATTAGAGCCCGAGACCGCCCAGTGCGTACGCCCAGGGTTGACTGCTGAGGGCGAGGAGGACCACCGATGCGCCGAGGAGTTCGACGTTCTTGATGAAACTCGTCATCTCATCCTGCTGCTGGTCTTCAGGCACTGCCCAGAAGTCGTGCATCATCGGCGTGGCAACGAGGAGGAAGACTGCGATTGCCCCCGCGGCAATCGCAGGGAACACTCCGAGTACGATGCCGAGCCCGCCGAAGATGAGCATTCCACCGGAAAACAGGACGCCCGCCCGGGCTGCGGGGACACCCTTCGATTGAGCGTATCCGCTCATCGCGTCGGCGTTCTGGAAGTGATTGAGGCCCTGAAACGCAAGGAGGCCCCCGAAGAGTATCCTCGCAATGAGGAAGCCGATTGCGCCGAGTCCAGCATCGATTGCCATTATTGGCTCACCTCCTGCGTCTGCGACTGGTTAGTGTGCGGTGCGATTAGTGGTGCGACCGTAGCTGCTATCACAACGATATCTAGTTCGTTCTGGAACCTACTTATATCCAATCTGACATTGATGTTATCAGGGTACGTCGGTGTTAGCCGGTGACAGCGGTGTTACTTCAGGTTTCATAATGCTACCAGGTTCGGAAGCGAACCTATTTGAGAATTCAGTGCCTACGGATATCCACGGAACAAACCGTGGCCCAAGCAAACAGATTGTCCGAAGCTGACGAACGGTACGACGAGACGGCATGCTCGATTATCGATTCGCTGAACCAGATCGGCTCCCAGTGGCGACTCATCGTCCTCCACGACCTCCAAAACAACGAAAAACGTTTCAACGAACTCAAACGCTCGACCGGGGCAAGTTCACGAACGCTCTCCCGTGTCCTTGACGATTTACAAGAGACCGACCTTGTCACACGTCGGCTTGAAGAAGACGCACCCGTCGCCACGTACTATTCACTCACGGAGAAGGGACAGTCGCTCCGCCCCGTCTTCGAAGAAATCGAAGCCTGGTCTGAGGAGTGGCTGTAGGTCCAGAGCCAGCATCAACTGTCTGGAAAACAAGTGATGCAGTGACCCTGTTCGGTAATACCAGAAGTCGGCTAGGCCAATTCATCATGCATAGCTCTCCGTGAAATTTATGCTGATAAAATAAATTTCAAGCCCAGTAAGGTATGAGCAATCTACTTGTTGTCTTCAGGTGGTTCTCGGGCTACATCGCCACAAATTCGCGAAGAATTTCGGACTCCGCTAGCGGAGGAAGTCCAGCAGTTCGTAGTCATGGTCGGGAGTGTACCGGCGGAACAGCAGGCTGTTCGAGAGCACCGATACCGATGAGAACGCCATCGCGGCCGCCGCCAGCACTGGTTGGAGCAGACCCAGCGAGGCCAGCGGGATCATCGCGGTGTTGTACCCAAGCGCCCAGAAGAGATTCTGTTTGATCTTCTGGAGCGTTCCATCGCTGATGCGGATCGCCTTCACTACGTCGAGCGGGTCGTCGCGCATCAGGGTGACGTCGGCGGCCTCGATAGCAACGTCGGTACCAGAGCCAATCGCGGTTCCGACGTAGGCGGTCGCAAGCGCCGGTGCGTCGTTCACGCCGTCGCCGACCATCATCGCCTTTCGGCCACCCTGTTGGATGTCATTGAGGGCATCGGATTTGTCCTCGGGGAGGACCCCTGCTCGGACGCTCGTGGGATCAATGCCGACCTCTTCAGCGACCGCTTCGGCCGTCCGCTCGTTGTCGCCGGTGATCATGTGGACCGAGACGTCCCGCTCACGGAGGGCCGCAACGGCCTCCTTGGCGCTCTCTTTGACCGTATCGGCGTCGGCGATGAGGCCAAGCAGGGTGTCTCCGCGTGCAACCAACATCGCAGTCTTCCCCTCGCCTTCGAGTCGTTCGAGTTCCTCGGTAGCGACCGAGGGGTCGATGCCGTTGTCGCGCATGAGCTTGCGGTTGCCGACGAGCACCTCCTCGTCGTCGACCGTTGCGCGCACGCCGTGGCCGGGAACATTCTCGAAGTTTTCGGGAGCGTCGAGGTCGATGCCGCGCTCTTCGGCTCCTTCGACGATCGCCTGCGCGAGCGGGTGCTCGCTGCCGGATTCGGCGCTCGCGGCGGCCCGGAGCACGGTCTCCTCGTCGATCGTGTCGGTGGTAGGTTCCGCGCCACCACTGACTGCCTGCGTGCCGCCATCAGCCACCGTCTCGGAGCCACCGTCGGTGGCGTGATGACCGTCGAGCGGAACGACGTTGGTCAGTTCCATCTCGCCCTCGGTGAGCGTCCCAGTCTTGTCGAAGACCACCGTGTCAACGTCCTTGGCGCGTTCGAGCACGTCGCCACCTTTGAACAGGACGCCGTTTTTCGCCCCGATCGAGGTGCCGACCATCGTTGCCGCCGGGGTCGCCAGTCCGAGCGCACACGGACAGGCGATCAGGACCGCCGAAGCGAACACGACCACCGCGAACTCGAAGACCGAGACCGTGCCGCCGGCGACCGCCGGCCCGCCCGCGACGAGCCCCCACAGCGGGAGCCAGTTGACGAAGCCCGCGAACGTTTCGGGGAACAGATACCAGACGACGCCCCACAGCAGTGCGTTCGCGATCACGATGGGCACGAAGTACGACGAAATCCGGTCGGCAAGATTCTGGATGTCGGGTTGGCGCGATTGGGCCTCCTTCACAGTCTGGACGATCTGCTGGAGCGCCGTATCGGACCCGACCTTGGTGGCTTCGACAGTGAGGACGCCGTTTTCGTTGATAGTCGAACCCACCACCTCGTCGCCTTCCTCCTTCTCGACGGGCACCGACTCGCCGGTAACCATCGACTCGTCGACCGCTGACTGCCCGTCAACGACGGTGCCGTCGGTCGGGATCTGTTCGCCCGGTCGGACCTTCATCCGGTCGCCGACGGCGACGTCTTCGAGCGGGATCTCCTCTTCGTTGCCCGCCTCGTCAACGACGGTCGCGGTGTCGGCCTCCATTTCGAGCAGTTGCTGGAGTGCCTCACCAGCCTGCCCTTTCGAGCGGGCTTCGAGGTAGTTGCCGAGCGTGATGAACACGAGGATCAACGCAGCGGTATCGAAGTACAGACTCCCCGCGAGCAGGCCCAGCAGCACGACGACCGAGTAGAGATAGGCCGTCGAGGAGCCGAGCGCTATCAACACGTCCATGTTCGCCGTCCGATTCTTGACAAGCGCCTTGTAGGCGTTCTCGTAGAACGGCTTCCCGAGCACGATTTGCACGGGCGTCGCAAGCAGGAACTCCACCCAGCCGAACTCGACGCCGAAAATCGTCTCGGGGAGCGCGCCACCACCCAACAGCAGCTTCTCGACCATGAACGCGATCAGCGGCAGCGACAACGCCGCGCCGAACAGCGTGAGTCGAAGTTGATGGCGAATTTCGCCCTCGCGTGCGGCATCACGCTGGTCCTGCTCGGAATCCTCACTCCCGTCGTCGCGCACGGGCGAGTAGCCCGCGTTCTCGATTGCGCCATAGAGCTGTTCGTGGTCGGTCTCGGCGGGGTTGTACTCGACGTTCGCCTCGTCGGTCGCGTAGTTGACCTCCGCCGAAATCACGCCCGGCACGTCTTCGAGCGCCTGCTGGTTGGTTTCGGCGCAGTTCGAACACGTCATGTCTGTGATGCCGATGGATGTCGATGCGCTCACCGCTTCGTAGCCGGCGTCATCGACCGCGGCGTAGATGGCCGAAAGCGACACCTCGTCGGGGTCGTATTCGACGGTGCCCTCGTCGGTGGCGTAGTTGATGCTCGCATCGCTCACCCCCGCAAGCCCCTCCACGGATTCCGTTATCGACTGGGAGCATGTCGCACAACTCATGCCCCGTATGTCGAGTTGTGTTTTCCGGTGACTCATCAGTAGTACCTACGGGGTCCTCGTTCAATGCGGTTTTTCTATTGATGTGCAGGGTCCGAATCCGTGTGAATTTGTGATTCGAAAGCCAAATTGGGCACGTCCGGGTTAACTCGTTGCCTCCTCCAACCGGTCGTATTGCTCTTCGAAGCTGGTTTCACACGATGGACAACAGAACTGGTAGAGGTCGCCGCCGATTCGGCTGGCGACACCCTCGCTCGTGACGGTATTGCCGCACTCAGCACACGTCAGTGCGAACTCCGTCCCGCCGATGCTGGGCGTCCACTCGGCACCCGTCAGAAGCGTCACATCGTAGTCGTCCACGCTTTCCTTGTTGAGCGTTTCCGAAAGCCACGCTGGGACATCTCCACCGGGGACGCGCGCATAACACAGAAGGTCGTTCTCCGCGGTCGTGAAGGCGTACTCGACTGCCTCGGCGTCCAGAAGCGTCTCACGAACGGGTTCGAATCGATCCGCGTGGACGGTCACTGTCAGGAGAACGGGCACGCCCTCGCGGAGTTGGGACCGGTCCACGTCGAGCGTAAACCGGCGAATGATACCCATCTCTTGGAGCCTTGCGACGCGATCCGACACCGCGGGCGGGGTGAGGTCAACGATCTCGGCGATATCGCTCCACGGCCGGCGCGCGTCGCTCATCAGTAGTTCGAGAATTTCGAGGTCGGTTTCGTCGAGGTCGCGCATGCGAGACTGAACGCACTCGGTGAATAAATGAGCTTCCGAATATGCACTTTCGAATCAATAGTGGTCGCCTCATCACACCACCAGTATCAAAACACAAAGAAGAATGAAATAGGCGGGCGTAGAAGTACTCGGCTGAGCACGACCATCACCGTCGAGGGCTATACTGCCCACGCATGGTCTCAACCGGCTGGAAGAGGAATACATACCATGTCCAATACGAACGACACCGATAGCAGCGAAGAACAGCACCACAGCGATCACCCTCGCATGGGAGACAATCGTCGTCACGCCGAGCACGCGACCCGCGAGGGAAGCGGAGGAGCTCGCCCCGACAGTGAACACGGGGAGCACGATGGTCAGGACGACGGCCACGGTGGCGGCATGCACGCCGGCCACGAACAGATGTTCAAACGTCGGTTCTTCGTGAACCTCGTCCTCTCGATTCCGGTACTCCTCTATAGCGAGGGCTTCCAGGCGCTGGTCGGCTTTTCGGTGCCGTCGTTCCCGGGAAGCGAGTGGGTCAGCCCGCTGTTCGCCGTGGTCGTCTTCTGGTACGGCGGTGTGCCGTTCCTCAGAATGGCCGTGCCCGAACTCCGCGACCGCTCGCCGGGCATGATGACACTCATTTCATTAGCGATCGTCGTCGCGTTCATCTACAGTGTGGGGACGGTTCTGTTTCTCCCCGGAATGGACTTCTTCTGGGAACTGGCGACGCTGATCGATATCATGCTGCTCGGTCACTGGATCGAGATGCGGAGCGTTCGTCGGGCTTCGAGTGCGCTCGACGAACTAGCGAAGTTGATGCCCGACACGGCTGAGCGTCTTACCGAGAACGGGAACACGGAAGAAGTGCCCGTCTCCGAGCTTGCAGAGAATGATCTCGTGTTGGTTCGGCCCGGTGCGAGCATCCCCGCCGACGGTGTTGTCGAAGAAGGCGATTCGAACGTGAGCGAGGCGATGATCACCGGGGAATCGCAACCCGTCTCGAAGGAACCCGACGACGAGGTCATCGGCGGAACCGTCAACGGCGATGGCAGTCTCCGAGTGCGTGTGAGCGCGACTGGTGATGATACGACGCTTTCGGGAATCATGCGTCTCGTCGACGAGGCGCAATCCGGCAAATCGAACACGCAGATGCTCGCCGACCGCGCGGCGGGCTGGCTATTCTACGTCGCGCTCGCCGCTGCGGGAGTGACTGCCGTCGCATGGGTGGTTGCAATCGGGTTCGATGTCAGCGTCATCGAACGTGCCGTGACCGTGCTCGTGATCGCCTGTCCCCACGCGCTCGGGTTGGCGATTCCGCTCGTCGTCGCAATCAATACCTCACTCGCCGCGCGCAACGGGATGCTCGTGCGCGACCGGATCGCTATGGAGCAGGCCCGCGAGCTCGATACCGTCGTCTTCGACAAGACCGGGACGCTCACTGAGGGCGAACAGGGCGTCGTCGGCATCGAAACTGTCGAGGGGGTGGATGAAGACGAGGCGCTCGCGCTCACCGCAGCTATCGAGGGTGATTCCGAGCACATGATCGCTCGTGCGATCCGCGAAGCCGCGGATGAACGCGAACTCTCGCGTTCAGCCACGAGCGACTTCGAGGCAATCAAAGGCCGCGGTGTGCAGGCGACCGTCGACGGAGACACCGTTCACGTTGGCGGCCCGAATCTACTCAGACAGTTGGAGATCGAGCCAGCTCCGACGCTCGCTGCATTCGCCGAGGAAGCAGGTACGAACGCCCAATCGGTCGTCTATCTCGTGCGTGGAGACGAGGCGGTTGCAGCGTTCGCACTTGCGGACGTGATCCGTAAGGACAGCCATCAGGTCGTCAACGCGCTCCACGATCTCGGTGTCGAGGTGGCGATGCTTACTGGCGACAGCGAAGACGTTGCCAGCGCGGTCGCCGACGAGCTGGGAATCGACACGTACTTCGCGGAAGTTCTTCCAGAAGCCAAAGACGAGAAGATCGCAGAACTCCAGTCGGGCGGGGAGCTCGTAGCGATGGTCGGCGATGGCGTCAATGATGCCCCAGCACTGACTCGTGCGGACGTCGGGATAGCCATCGGTAGCGGCACGGACGTAGCCGTCGAATCGGCTGATGTGATCCTTGTCCAGAACAACCCGGCCGATGTGGTTCGACTGATCAAGCTCAGTCGGAAAAGCTACCGGAAGATGCAGGAGAATCTCGTCTGGGCGGCGGGCTACAATATCTTCGCCTTACCACTAGCAGCGGGCGTGCTCGCACCGATTGGCATCGTGCTCTCGCCGGCAGTTGGTGCCGTATTGATGTCGCTTTCGACGATAATCGTAGCGATCAACGCGCAGTTCCTTCGGCGAGCTGATCTCAGCCTGCCGAACCTGCCCGGAACTGAAACGGCTGCCCCATCACCGGAATCGGCCTCAGCCACCTATAGTGATTAGTACTGATTTCAGAGTTCTCACATCGGAGGTTGTTGTCTTATTAAAATCGGCGTGCGAGATGCAGAGCGTGTAGTCAGCAGGTGGTCGTTGTTCGTCTCACATCCGTGGTTGTGAAACAGCCGTTCGGTAGGTGTGCTTATTGACCCGTCTATGATTCTCGCAGTAATTGTCACAAAATCGAAACCATTCCATCTGGTTATACGCGGCGAGCAAATACGAACCATATCATGCGCGAGGTCGTCTTCACTGTCGAATACGAGAAGGGTGTTGATGAGGTGATGGACCTCTTCATCGAATATCCAGACCTCCACGCCCGATCAATGGAGGTTCACGCGACCAGCGAGTCGGTGTGGGGCATCGATAAGGTCGTGGGGCCGGATGAGATCCTCACCGAATTCGATGATCGCTTAGAACGCGTCACCAGCGACTCGAATGCGACCGGAGTGTGCGGTGCTCCCATCTCCGAGTGGCACTACGACGTCCTCTCATCGAACCCGGAGTCGCGAAAAATATACTCGCTCCGCAGAGAAGGCGACGGCCCGCGGTCGATCCCACTCGTCGCTGCAAAGCACGTCGGCGAGGGGTTGATACTGCGCTCGGAACGCCGGGGTGCCCAGTCCCGCTGGAGCTTGCTCGTCGACGACACGGTGGCCGAAATCCATGACGAAATCCGTGAGAATCTTCGAGACGGGTTGTCACTCACCGTCGAACGACTTGGACAGCCGCCATGTTTGCTTGAAGACGGTCGGGTACAACGGAATCTCACACCCGAACAGAAGTCGGCGCTCGAAGCCGCTGTCGAACACGGGTACTATGACGTTCCGCGCCAGCAGTCGGTCACCGAGATTGCGACCGAGATCAATGTATCGAGTTCGACGCTCCAGTACCGACTCAATCGGGCCGAAGCGTGGTTAGCCCACCAGTTTGCGGGCGATTCGGTCGGTGTCGACATCGACACCGAGCTCGATCCCGAGGACATCGAGTTCATACGGTGAGCGTGCCCTCCGGTCGAACCCGCGGCAGTTGGAATATTTCAACGTAAGCCCCAATCTGTCGTATCCCGAAGGGAATCGTGTATGACTACTGATTCGAGGATTAGTGTTCAGCTCGTACGGAACGCTACCGTCCTTGCGACCATTGATGAGACGACGTTCCTCATCGATCCGATGTTCGCGTCCCCCGGTGAGATACCGCCGATACCGGACACGCCGAATGACCGCGAGAATCCGCTCGTCCCGATGCCCAATATCGAACTGTCCTACGACGCCGTGGTCGTCACCCATCGACATCCTGACCACTTCGACGAGGCAGCCATCGAAGAACTCGACGCGGATGTTCCCCTTTTCTGTCAGCCGGAGGAGGCGGGGGCCTTCACTGACGAGGGGTTCACCGACGTGCGGCCTGTCGACGACGAGATGACCTTCGACAGCGTCACGATCCACCGGACACCGGGCCGTCACGGACATGGCGAACTAGCTGAAGGAATGGGGCCCGTCTCCGGGTTCGTCTTCGAAGCCGACGAAACGCTGTACATCGCTGGGGATACGATCTGGTACGACCCGGTCGAAGAGACGCTTGGCCAGTTTAACCCCGATATGGTCGTCCTCAACGGTGGCGAAGCACAGTTCGAGCAAGGCGAACCTATCACGATGGGTGTCGAGGACATCAACGCCGTTCGCAATGCGACCGATGCGGCGGTCGTTGTCGATCACATGGAGGCCATCAACCACTGTCTTCTTTCGCGGGACGAATTGCGCTCGGAGACAGAGGACGTTCTCGTTCCTGAGGACGGAGAGCAGATCGCCCTGTAAAGCGACCTGATCCGAGGACGAGTATGCAGTAATCCATTTTCCGGGCCGACACAGTGCTGCGATCTTCGATACCAGCGTAACACGTCAAGCTGCGCTCGCTGTTATCTCTCTGATCGATATGTAGCGCTGAACCTGAGCGCATTCCGTGACCGATACGCGCCCTGTATGTATGTATCTAGCACGGTGGATCTCCCAACTGCTAAGGAAGATTCGCCCAAAACTATGGAATGCTTCGACAATCACTATCTGAAGTCAGGCAGATGGATTTCTCATGCACAGCGAATGATGAAATCAACTAAGATATGAAATTTAACTCATTATATGTGGTGGGCGGCCTAGCCACTCTCAGATATGTGTTTCAGTCGTCTGGGGTCGTCTCCGAGCTAATTCCCCGAGCGGTCTCGGGAACAAGCCACGTTGGCACGACTCGGGTAAGGACGACCATTCCAATCAATTCGACGAGTGTCTGTGTGACGACGACCGCCGGAGCGAGTGCGTATCCCGACGGTAGCGCGAGTGCCAGCGGCAGAATGACCAGTGAGTTCCGCGTCACCGACGTAAACACGAGAGCACGGCTCTCGCCCACATCCATTCCAAAGAGTCCGGCCCCGAACCGTCCGAGTAGTGGCATTATGATGAGGAACGCGACATACACGGGGATGACAGCAGTGATCTGTCCGATTGAGTTCTGAACACGCGGGAGTTGGGACGCAATAACCACGAACAGCGTCACACTCATCATTGGGGCTGGCAACCACCCCATCGCGTCTTTCCATCGCTTTCCAGTCTCAGAACGTTCTGCACCCACCTCGGTAAGCCATGCGAGCGTCAGCGGAAGTGCGATGATGAGAACGAACGCCTCAATGAAGGGTCCTGCCTGAATGAACTCTGCTACTCGCTCTCCCATGAACACCCAGAGATACCCCGGGAGGAGCAGTAACTGAATGAGCAACAACACTGGCGTCGCCGCAGTGATCTGTTCCGCATCGCCGTTCGCAAGCTCCGTGAACGAAATCACGTAGTCGATACACGGCGTGAGCAATACCATGAATACCCCGACGAGAACGACCGGGTCCTGCGAGAGAAATCGGGTGAGAGCGAAGACGACGACCGGAACCACGAGGAAGTTCATCCCGAGCGCAGCCAGCATGAATCGGCCGTTCGTGAACGCCCGGCGAAGTTTGACGAACGGGATTTCAAGGAACGTCACGTACAGAAGCACTGCCAAGACGGGGTTGATGAGCTGTTCCAGAGGAGAACTTAGCCCCGGCTGAGCAAAACTCACGACAACTGCGAGAAGGACGCCAGTTGCGTAGATGAGTATCTGATTGTGCTGAATCCAGTCTTTCGTAAGCTGTACCATTGTAGAATCTTGTGACGCCGGAGCACCTTACGAAGACTGATTTCAGCAGTTTCCCGTGGTTAGGGTGTCACAGAACAGTTCACATACTTCGACGAACGGTACGCATAGGAGGAGCGTATCACTGGAAGCTCTATCAGTAGACGGTCGGAATGCTTTCGGTTGGTCGTGAAGAACCACGAAACATGGCCACAACCGTCGAGATTCCCGATACAGACGAGACGTGTGCATACTGTGGTTCGCATATCTTCGACCACGATCCCATCTGTGTACGCGACTGCACCGCCGATTGTGGCTCACCTCTCCACTTCTGTAACTACGCGTGCCTATCGGCGTATATCACCGAGAACGAACTGACCTACGGCGACGCCTGCGAGTGGTCGCCCGAGTAACACTCGTTTCCTCCGGGTCGTCAACCCTCTCAGTCCTCGGGGCCGCTCAGTCGCGAGAGGCGCATCGCGTTACCTGTCACACCCAGACTCATTCCCATATCACCCACCACGACCGCGAGCGCAACACTCACGTATCCCAGCGGGACGCCGACAGCGAGTAACGCCTTCACACCGAGACTCCCCCAGATATTCTGCCGGATCACTCCATTTGCCGTGTGCGACAGTCTGTATAGGTATGGCAGTTTCCCGATGTCATCGCCCATCAGTGCGATATCCGCGGTTTCAAGCGCCGTATCCGTCCCTGCTGCGCCCATCGCAATGCCGATGTCAGCGGTGGCGAGTGCAGGTGCGTCATTGATTCCGTCGCCGACCATTGCGACATCTCCGTGCTCGGCCTGCAACTCCTCGATGGCATCCACCTTTTCGTCCGGCAGCAGTTCTGCACGGTACTCGTCGACACCGACCTGCTCGGCGATAGCCCGCGCTGTCCCCTCGTTGTCGCCAGTCAACATCACCACGTGGCCGACACCACGGTCATGGAGACGCTCGACTGCACGCTGCGAGGTCGAACGTACTTCATCAGCGATTGCGATCCCACCGACCAACTCGGCTTCCGTTCCAACGAGGACGACTGTTCGTCCGTCTTGTTGAAGCTCGGTGAATACGCTCCCGGTGAATTCTTCCTGCTCTGGCGAAGGGTTTCGAGAAACACCGTCTGAGACAGTCCCTCCGTCGGTCACACCACGAGTTTGTGAGAGATCGAAGCCGAGTTCCTCGAACAGCGCTGGCTTGCCTGCATAGTATGTCTCGCCGTCGATTTCGGCTCGAATGCCCTTTCCAGTCAAACTTTCGAAATCAGACGGGGAAGGGAGATCGGTCACGGTAGCCTCGTCCGTGCGAGTGAGAATCGCCTCAGCAATCGGATGTTCACTACGCTGTTCCAACCCTGCGCCATATCGAAGGACATCCGTCTCGCTGTGCTCTCCGAGCGGAACGATGTCGGTGACCGTCAGTTCGCCCTTGGTGAGAGTCCCGGTTTTGTCCATCGCGACGACGTCGACCTCACCCATCGTTTCGAGGTGGTTGCCGCCTTTGATCAGTACGCCGTTTTTCGCAGCGCTCGTGATCCCGGAAACGACCGAGACAGGTGTCGAGATAACGAACGCGCACGGACACGCGATGACGAGCAAGGTAAGCCCGCGGATGAACCACGTCTCCCACGGCAACCCAAGCGCGAGTGGCGGCACCGCTGCCGTGAGGATCGCCAGCACGACGACTGCGGGTGTGTAGTAGCCAGAGAATCGGTCGACGAACTGCTCCTGTTCGGTTTTCTTCTCCTGAGCGCCCTGCACCATCTCGATGATCTGCGAGAGCGTCGAATCACCCGCCGTCGAAGTGACTTCCACTTCGAGATAGCCTTCCTCATTGATGCTCCCGGCGTAGACTTCCTCGCCTAGAGACTTGTCGACGGGGACGCTCTCGCCGGTGATCGGAGATTCATCAACTGCGCTCTCACCTTCGACAACCGATCCATCGAGCGGAATCTTGTCACCGGGACGGACGATGACGGTCTCACCCACTTCTACGTCTTCAGCCGGCACGGTCACCTCATCGCCATCCCGACGGACCGTGGCATCGTCCGGCGAGAGCTCCATCAATTCACGCAGCGAGTTCCGTGCCCTGTCCATCGCGTAATCTTCGAGGAGTTCTGCGATACTGAACAGGACGGCAAGCGTCGCGGCTTCGACGAAATAGCCGATGCCTGTGGCTGCGATGATCGCCGTTCCCATCAGAAGGTCGATGTCGAGACTCAGATTCCGTGCGGAGTAATACCCACCACGAACGACGGGATAGCCGCTGACAGCAATTGCGACGAGAAACAGCCCATCCGCAAGCGTCAGTGAGTAGCCGAGAAGGGACGCTACCTCCGGGTTCTGTCCGGCAAGAACGAACTCAAAGAGAAGGCCGAGGACGACGAAGCCTGCGCCAATCCATGTTTTGATCGCGCGAGGACTCGTCCAGATCTCCGACGGCGGCGCAATGTCCATTTCACTACCTGATTTCCCAGTAGAATCAGATTCATCGCCAGCAACCTCGTAACCCGCTCCCTCGACAGCTGCAACCACGTCAGCTTCGGCAGTACGGTCTGGATCATAGGTTACCGTGGCTGTGCCGGTAGTCGGTTGGAGTGTCGTCTCAGTGATTCCGTTGACGCGCTGGAGACTCTTGTCGACTTTCTGTGCACAGGAGGGGCAGTCCATCTCTGGGACAGCAAGACGGACAGATAACTGTCGTCCCTGCCCCGAGTTGCTCGCCTGCCCCGCTGCGTCCAGACCTTCAGTCATCGTCGTAAGATAGGGTGGACAGCTCGATAAGCCTTAGTTGGAATATTCCAAATCCGGACTTCGCATCAAAGCGGCGGCGATGGGTCGTCTGGTAGCTGCTCACGGGTAATGTACTGCTTCGCCAAGTGTTCTTCTGCTCGCCTGAGTCGGTAGGTGAGCGTCGACCGTGGTATAGTGAGATGCTCAGCTAGCTCACCGACATCGATTTCTCTGGGAGATTCGTAGTAACCATGTTCAACAGCGGCTTGAACCGCTGCCTGCTGTTCAGGTGCCAATTCAGTGTTGCTGTTGGAGGTGTCGTTTGTGGATGGTGAGGCGACCGCCGTTCGAAGCATCTCCATCTGGGCGCAATCGCCGACTGTCGTTTCAAGCTCATCGAAGAATTCGCTCACATTGCCCTCGCCGGAATGGATGATGCGCCACGTGTAGTGGCGGCTCTCGTGGCGTGTATCGAACAGTAGCCCGTCACCGAGATGATCGCGGGCAATGTGAGGGATAGAGGCACAGAGAGGGGTACGCTCCCAGTACGAGTAGAGAACGAGCGTCTCAGTGGTATGGTCAAGAACCTGTGTGGTCTGAGTCGCGTTACAGTCCTCGGTCGCGAGACAGTCCGCGTAATAGTCGCTGTTGAGAAAGGCGTCTTCGATGGCAGTGAGAGCATCGGGCGTCCCCGTAGCATGGTCAACGCGCCAGAGTCGGTCATCAGTAGCGTGCAGGGAGAGTGAGCGAACCGAAGCATCTGGATGGTTAGCGAGAGTATCAGCCACCCGATTGCACCCGGGTTCGTATTCGAGGGCAAAGACGAGTTCGCGCATAGGTTGCAATAGGTGCTACAGTGCCATAACAGGTGGTTTCAGCCTGTTAGATTCGGCTGGTCGGGTCAGATCACATCGTCGGGGTCGTGCGTTTCCTGCATCCGCTGTGCCTCGGCGGCGTACCGCTCTTGGAGGTCGGGATCATCGACAGTGCCGAGATTATCCGATTCAGCATCGGCGGCCGCGGTGGTGTCGCGCACGTCGGTGAAGGAGGTGAGTGCCCGCTCCTTCCGGTAGTATTGCTCACCGTTAGTGGTCGCGTAAGTGAGGATGATCAAATTCTGCTCGTCGTCAGAGTAGGTGCGTTCAACCAGCCAGACACGCACATCGTCGTCCAGTTGATCCGGCATATTCGTCTGGTTATCGCTCCTAGGGATTAAGTGGTAGAAATCACGCAGTGGACTACTCACACAGATAGTACGGAAAACAGCAGTTTTCCATACCGATACGAAAACTCCCGCTCGGTATGGTTAGGTTGTCCGAGCACGCCATACAAATCGTCGCCTACGTCCGCGTTTCGACTGTCGGTTCTGTATCGGGATAATCAATCTTCACCAACGAGCGTCGGAAGCTTTTCCTCGAACAATCGATCTCCGGCTTCCCAGAGGATCTCTGTCGGGACAGTCTTGGAGAACTGCACACGCTCGTGATTGTGCTCGCCCGTCGTTGGGTTCTCGTACTGAAAATGAACCGGTCCGAGATCAGGGTGGTCATCATCGCGGTGCCATCCGCAGTTGAAGCCCGTATTCGGGTCGTAATAATGAATCTGGTAGTAGACTGCATCACCGTGGAAGCGCCACTCGACGCGGAGTTCTGGAGCCTCGGGTCCAGTTGGAGGACGTACTCGATCTGGATCAATGGTCGCCCGTAGCCACGCTTTGATGATGCTATCGGGTTCATACTGGACGGCCGTAATCTCCGGCTGACGGTCGAGTACTCCCCTCAATCCACGGTAAACACTCGGATCGGTTGTGCCTGGAAGCCCCATCAAACGGATCTCAGGCAGTGATGGTTTCGCGTTCGGTCGCCCAGTCGTACTCGCGGAGGGCCGCTTGCACGAGCGGGAGGCGGGTTTCGAGTTGCTCCCACTCGCTGGCAGCCTCACGGCGGGACTCCCTCTCCTGTTTGTCATCGAGAGCAGCGAGACTCGACCGGAGTTCGCCCGGTTGGTCAACATCGTAGGTTGCCTTCCAGTCGGTGATGCAGTCGCGCATCGATTCGAGCGCGCTAGTGAGCTCCTCTCGGGTGTGCTCGCGCTGAAGGGTGGCCACTTCGCGGTAGGACGCCATGAGCTGATCGAGAGCGTAGAGCGTCTGTTCACCTTGCTCGACTCGTAGAAGTACGTTGTCCTCGACGAGTTGGTTGAGGTATTTCTGGGCGGTCTTAACTGAGACCTCCGTCTCTTCGGCGATCCACGAGGCGGTACGAGGCTCCCGAAGCGTCCAAGCAGCCGCTCGGACGCGCTCGCCGCGGGTTCGCGATGAACGGGTGCCGCGATCGGCTCGTTCGGAACTCTCGGAAGGAGCAGTCGGTTGCTCCTGCTCATCCGAATGCTGAGCTGTTCCAGAATCGGATTTTTCAGACATATCCTGTCTACAGCCTGCCGAAACATATATCCAACGGCTTGTGTATATATTCTCACCCGCCGCGCAGAAGTTGAGACTGGCGCTCTCAATGCATAGCCCGCTGTCTAGAGATGGCGGTCAGCAATCTATCAGAGATTGGGTGATTTGTAGCTATTCAAACGCCGAACCGCTGATCCTTGTTCAAGCCAGAGAGTGGTTACGAACATCTAATGTGGGTCAAGCAGACCTCATGAAAACCTCGTGCCTTCCAAACACCTCGATGACCGGCGCTTCCAAGGTCTCTGTGGCCTCAGTTATTTGAATTGATAGTTGCGATAGACTCAATCTCTACATCTGCTCCGAGTGGGAGGTTGCCAACCTCGAAGACTGTTCGTGCTGGTGGTTCGTCAGCGAAATACGTCTCGTAGACGGTGTTCATTTCCTCGTACATCTCCACATCCGTTAGGAAAATCTTCATCTTTAGTATCGTCTCAGGATTCGCGCCAGCCTCCTCAAGTATCGCCATGACATTGTCCAGACATTGGCGGGTCTGTACCGTGATTGATTCATCGGTAATGGACTCGCCGTCCGATTGGAGTGCGATTTGTCCTGAAGTGAATACAACTTGTCCGTTTGTGGTCCCCTGACTGTAGTGACCAACCGCTGCCGGTGCATCTGGAGTTTCAAGAATACGCTTCTGATTCATAGTAACTCCCCCATGGAAACGGGAAGGATTTGTCCACCAACCGATACCGAGACGCTGTTACCTGTTGCGTCTGCGCGAAGCCGAAGCAATGATGGGCGCTCGATCTCGTAGCCCTGCTCGACACTATGTTCGACAGATGGCGCTTCGAAGTAGTGATGTTGAGCCAAGTAACCAGCGAGACACCCATTCGCTGAACCAGTTGCAGGATCTTCTGGAACGCCCAAAGCTGGAGCGAACATTCGTGCGTGAATATCATTCTCCGAATCAACAGTCTCTGACGAGAAGACGAATACTTCTTTGGCACCGTACTCTGCAACTAGATTTTCGTATTGCGTTCCATTTATTTCGGCTTCTCGCACTGCTTCGATCGAGGTCATTGGAATAATAAGGGTGGGGATGCCCGTCGAAACAACTTGTGGCTCGTAGGCTGGATCGATTTGATTAGTGTCGAGGGTAACAATTCGGGCAGCACGTTCCGAGTCGATGGTAGTATCGAACGTTGGGGGTTGCTGTTCCATCCAATAAATGTCCTGTCCCATGTCGTTTTGTTCGATAGTCACTCGAATCGACCCCACATCGAGATTCAGGACGATTTCATTCGGTTCGCCATCTATGACGTATTCGCGGATCACGAAAGCAGTTCCAAGCGTGGGATGCCCCGCGAACGGGAGTTCGGTTTGTGGGGTGAAGATACGGACGCGGTGTCCGGCTTCAGACGGTTTCGGGTCAGTAATGAACGTCGTCTCCGAATAGTTCATTTCTTGCGCAATCTGCTGCATGACGTCAGGTGATAGTCGATGGGCCTCGTCTACAACTGCAAGTTGGTTCCCTGTGTACTTCCGTTGGGAAAACACATCTACGGTATAGAGTGGGTGGCTGGTCATGTTCTTGACAGCTGCAGTGGAGTTGGTTGTTCGGCCATCTGATTGGTTAATCGGCATATCTCGGTATATAGATTTTGACTGCGAGAAATGCTATAGAGACTAAGCGGAGAAATTGTTATAGTTCGTTGTGAACGTATTCTGCAAAGGCCTCAATAATCTCCTCGTTACGTTAACAATACGTTCATTGGCCAATACGCTGTGATTTTACGAGATTTGCATCCTCAAGCTTTGAGAGATATTGTGAAGTAGTAGATTGTGATACATCTACTTTTATTCCGAATAGAATCAATACATGTGCCGACGCTTTGATATCTTCTTGAAGAGAGAAATTTTGTGCTGGCTCGGCGAGCCATTGCAGAATCTGTAACCGGTTCTAACACGAACTGGGTGGTTGAGACTAATTTGGTGGTAAACGGAATCTACTATTCTTCCAAAGTCGTGCATCGTAGGCCCTCTCTACCTGCTGTAGTCTCATCTTCCACCAGAACTTCGGAGTATAGCGAATATACAAGCCGATTCGACGATTGCCAGTAGTCTCAGATCGTGATACCACGGTCATTGCGTCAGTTTCTATGCACGTCCTGTCGTGAATACCAATTTCATATCGAAAATCAGTAAGATTAGATAATATAAAAGACAGCTGTCGCTACTGAGCCGTCCACAACTGACGTGATGTGGACGGCTACCCACCCGGCGCGAGGCAGAACCCAATGAGTTCCACGACCTCGCCGGCACGAAGTGGCGGCGTGTCACCGAGATCGACATCAACTGCCTCACGGAGCAGGAGGTTCGTGAGCCTCCAAACGTTATACATCACCACTCCAAGCACGAAATACAGCAATCGAACGCGGTAGTCTGTTGACGCAGTTGTTGGGAGGAAATATTTCTTGATTGTCTTGTACTCGTTTTCAATTACCCACCGCTGGCGATACTGCGAGGTGAAACCTATCGCCTCGTCCGGCGATAGGTCGCGGTTTGTTGTGAATACTGCATACTGTCCCTCTTCTTCTGTCGATGGAACATATATGATGCTTACTTTGTGTTTTCGGCCATCTACCCAGAGTGGTACCTCACGTTCAACAGCGACATCCACGGCTGAATGCTCGTCAATCTGCTCGATTCCACGCCAATCTGCTGCGTATTTTTTCTTCGGGATGAGGTAGGTGACGCCGTGTCGGTCGAGTTCGTCGCGCACTCCGTGCGCGTCGAACTCACGGTCGGCAAACACTTTGTGGATGTCGACATGTTGCTCGGCTTGCTCCATCAATCGGTTTACGAACGCCGTTTTCGGTGTAGATTCACCGGCGTCGGCCTCCCAGGCCGACGTCTCCCGAACGGGTTCGATGGCTAGGACGATCGGTGTGTCCTCGCCAACAATCGTGAGCGTGGCGAACTTGTAGCTGCGGCGGTGATCTGGATCACCGCTCACCATTTCGGGAAAATCGTCTTTAGGAACCTTCTCGTCGCCGTTGACGATGATTGGCTCGTCGTCCCACTCAATATCCTCGTCGTCCTTGTAGGGCGACGGATAGAACTCCCAGTGAGTGACATCAATGGCAGCGATGACCGGCTGACGCACACCACCGCGTTCTGTAACATCGTCGAGGAGACACTCGATGCCCTCGTGGAATGGTTCGAGGATCGCCTCGCGGAGGCGATCCCAATCCGGTGGCGGGTCTCCGTCTGCGAAATCATCAAGCGTGGTCTGTTCGTCCGCCGCTCCGACCTTCTTCATCGTGCGGAGGTGCGTATCGCCGTGAGGCGTCTTCGCCCGGTCGCTCAGCCGATCGAAACGACGACGTGGCGTCGTCGTTCCAATATCCGCCAAATTGAGGTAGGCTTGGCGTTCGAAGAATACCTCATCTGGATACGTTGTATTGGCCGCTCGGTCGGTATCGAACGCGGAGAGGCCACGATCGCGGGCGATCCGGATCGCCCGCATGATCTGGTCGTCGGTGACGCCTGCATCGTCGATCTCGCCGGGGTCGAGCCGTGGCTCGCCCGGCGAGATGAGGTCGTGATTAGCGGCTATCTCACGGATCGCACAGGCAGTGGCCTTGATCTGGCGGCGGTCGGCGAGCGACAGCCGACGCCGCCAGATGTAGTTGACGGCCTGTTGAGTGGGAGATCGAGAGAGGCGAAATCGGATGAAGACGTAGGCTGTACCGGTGAGACGGCGCGTGAGTTCACTGTCGTTGAACTCACGCGCGTGCTGGTAGAGAAACATACGGATGACTGGTTCGAAGTCGAACTGAGCCTGACCAGGGTGGGAGTACTGATCGGAGAAACTGTCTGGTGGAATGTCGAGGTCCGCGATAATTCGCGTGATATGGTCGTGGACGTCGCACAGTTCTTCAGCCTGCTCAACGAGACCGTCTACCGCGGTCGGAAAGTCTGAAGTCGACACGATTGAATTATAGTGCTCCAGACTTGTGATTGAAATGGTGGTTTGTAATTTTCCATGCTCCGAAGTTCTGGGGGACTGACCGCTGCGCAAATATTATAGCAGTATATAGTTTATAGACGCAGATATGCGCCTCTGTAGTCTTGAAGAGGTTGTAATCGGCGGAATTAGCGATTTTGTTGTTTACTCGTGCTTAGTCCAATAAGGACATGTAGATTTATCCGAAGCCCCGCCCTCCCCCACAGCACACCAGATGCCACAACCCAGAACCACGGTTACTCGCCCTGAGAACAGTGTTCGAGCCAGCGAACGCTCCGGAGGCGCATAGCGTGGTGTCGATTGATGCGGTCATCGGGGATTTCCTGACGGACAAAGGCAAGGGCCAGGGTGGCGAGAGCGGTAACTACCGCCAGGACGCAGGCCGAGAGCTCAATCGGTTCGTCGACTTCCTCACTAGTCACGAAGAGAGCCCAACGACATTCGACGAGTTGGATTCGAGCCATCTCCGCGAATACGCCCGTCACCTCACTCGTCAGGGTTGGACTGCAGGTACAGTGCGTACCTACTACGCGTACGTCTCTGCGTTCTGCGGCTGGGCCGTCCGTGAAGGACACCTCGCCGAGAACGTCGCTCAGCGACGTAACGCCACCGAACCGATTCCCGATGACGGCGGTCACAAGAGCGGCGAGCAGCAAGCGTGGTCCGCCGAGGATCGCCAGCAACTCACTTCCTTCGTCGACGAGCAGGCCAGCGCTGCGATCGACGATGTTGGTGAAGACCAAGAGGCCGCGATCAAAGCCTGCCGTGACCGCGCTCTGGTCTACCTGTTGTCGTACTCTGGCGTTCGAGGTGCGGAGATCCTTCGAGACCGGAGCGACGAACGACGCCAAGGACTCCGGTGGGAAGACGTCCATCTCGAGGACCGCTACGCGACGGTGTTCGCGAAAAAGCAGCGCCTTGACGATCGAGGCCTCCCCAAGCCGGTGATCCACCCGCTGCAGATGTACCGGAAGGTACTGGATGCACCGAACGAGAGTTGGCCGGTGTTCCCCTCGTTTCATCGCCCGACGCTCTCTCAGCAGGTGACAGATACGCTGGACCGTCAGGGATACACCGACACAGAGATCGAGGAAATGCACACCGACCGCTCGTTGATCGAACTCTGCATCGAGCACGATATCGAACCACCGTCGATAACGACCGACGCTGGCCGGCACGTCCTCAAACGTCTCTGCGAGGAAGCAGGTATCGAACTCGATGACAGCGAGGAATATCTGATGCCTCACGGTGCCCGGCGCGGTGCTGGTGAGGTTCTCGTACGCACGTCAGGCCATGCAGCTGCCGCCCGAGCGCTAGATAACTCCGAAGAAGTGGTTCGCGAGCACTACTCGCATATCGAAGCCGGCGAGCTCGCTGATCAGATGTCCAGTGCCTTCGAGGAGGCTGATCAGCAAGGTGGATCCGGCAGCGAGTGAGGACATACGCACGGGTTAGTCTCGAGATTCGCTATGAATCACGAGGAGAATCAACCATACCTATCGCATGCTCATCCAGCCGGTGGAGTCAACTCCTCCTTCTGAATCGCAACTACCCTAATCCGTTTTATCAGGAAGCCGGAGAGTGAGTAGCGTGACAACCCCCATAAGAAGAGCCAGCGAGAGATAGCCCTCGTCGAAGAAACCACGCTCGGCGATCGCGCCGAAGAGCACCGGCCCCGTAGAGGCCAACAACGAGGCGCTTGACCGGACAGCTCCTAGTCCAGTGCCCTCTATCTCCGACGGAATCGTCTCCGAAAGGTACGATTGGGTGATTGCACCCGAACCGAGCATCGAGCTGATCAGAACCGTATCCCCTGCGAGTAACCAGAAATCGGTGAGAAACGGCAGCAGAGCAAACCCGAGGATGGCTCCACCGAGGACGAGTGGCAGTGAGCGCCGAATACCGATTACATCGTACGCAACGCCAGCAAGCGGCTTGGCAGCGATCCCGAAAGCGAAAAACAGACTGAACAACGCGCTTGCTGCCGTCGAGGAAAATCCCTTTTCGTGGATCAGATAGGTGGGATAAAACGCCGAGAACGTCTGTAGAACACCGATATACAAAAACAGAATAATCGCCATGATCACCAGTGTCGGATGGTAGAGCTCCCGAAGAACAGTCTTCGCCCGCTGGAGAGACAGTTCCGTGCGTGCTGTGTCCGACGAGACTGTTGATGGAAGAACTCGCCAGACAGAGATCGCAACAACGACGAGGAGGGGTACGACAAAGACAAGACCCACCTGCCATGTGAGACCGATGAGGACACCAGCAACCAACGGGAGGACTGTCTGTCCAGTGTCACCCGCTGCCATCGTTATTCCCAGCACACGACCGATGCGATCAGGGTAGAGATCCGAGAGAGCAGTAATCCGTGCGACCGGATACAGAGACAATCCGACACCGATCAGTCCGGTTGCAGCGAACAGGCTCCACGTCGACGGAGCAAGAACCACCAACGACACGGCACCAGCGACGATCAGCAGCCCTGTTGTCAATATCGTCCGCTCACCGTATCGATCAGCCAGAACGCCACTTGGGACCTGACCGATCGCGTAGGTGACCCAGATAATCGTTACTAACAGGCCAGCAGTGGTGAGCGTGAGACCGAAGCTCTCGCTCAATGATGGCAACAACACCGGATAGATCATCCGAGTTCCGTTCAAGAGCCCCCATCCGAGAGCAATCGCGATTAGCTTCTTTCCTTTTCCATCGGCCCACAGTGCGCCTATTTCCTGCCGGAGAGAAGACAACGCATCCATCAATTCCGCTCGTTCGCTCGTAGCCGCGCTGGTTGCAAAACGCTTGCAGTGCCAGCACAAACATCCGGTTGTCGGATCGCGCGTAATCAGTGTCGCCAGTAGTGGGTGAGAGTGCTCTGTTGATCCCGGTTCCGCCTGACGATTCCTTCGGTGAGTTCAGCCCACTTTCGACACCCCTTCGGTTCAATTCTATCCTTTTTCCGTCGGGCGGTTTCGATAAGCAGTAGTATGTGTGATGTTTCAGACACCCATGTATCAGAAGGAGTTCTACCGTGTCGGTGAGCGTGGTGAGCACTGACTGAAACGGTGCGAGACCGGCACCTACAGCAGTTTATGGACGAATGAAGATCGCCGCTCATGGAGAGCGACGATCTGCACCCGATCAAGTCAAATATTCGATTATAAACAGTGAAATCGCCCGAAGGAAAAAGGATTAGATTACCAGTCAGGGGTGTCGAAAGTGGGGTTACTGGATGAATTCGATGAACGCTCATCTCGACTATCCATCACCTAAAGACTGAGCGCGGGAACGAGTCATACCTCCCGGTGAGACCGACACGCTCTCAATTAAGTTACGGTTCGTCGGGATGAGCGAAGCCACCAATCAGTCGCCAGGCTCTCGCACCGTCGACGAGCGCCCGACGCCGAACGAGACGTTCCCGGCGGCGATACGGAGAATTTCGACGGTCAGCGCGCCGAGTACGCCAACGACGACTACCTGGACGGCGACGGAGGCAATTTGGATGGGTGACGCGGTACCGAGCCACGCTGGATTGAGAAGTTTTGTCCCCAGATTCGAAATAGCGAGGTAGCCCAGCGCCGAGAGGCTCGTTGCGAGGACGAACGCGGCACCGGCGAGCAGACTGCGCACCTCCTTGCCCGCGTCCCAGTTGCGAACCCACACGACGACGGTAACGATTGAGAGGCCGGCGAACACCTGGACGGCGCCGCCGAAAAGAGGCCAGATGGCCGCCCAGCTCCCGCTCGCGACCAACAGGTACGCGAGTGCCGTCTGCGCAGCAGAATTAGCAAACCGGTTTCCCGCAAAGCTCGTCTCGGAATCAGTGACGACATCCTCGACGAAGTATCGGCCGAGTCGAATCGATGTGTCGACTGTCGTCAGCGCGAACGCCGAGAGGACGAGGGCCATGAACGTCGCACCGAGGCGGGTCGGGACGCCCAGCGCCGAGAGGATGATGGCCCCGCCCTCGGCGAAGCTCGGGAGTGCGAGCCCGATCCCAGAGCCGGAGGGGATCGAAGGGATCACCGCAACGGTTCCGATGGCGACGACCGCCAACAGTCCCTCAACGAGGGTCGTCCCGTATCCGATGGCGTTCGCGTCGGTCTCGCGGTTCAGCTGTTTCGGCGTCGTCCCGGAGCAGACCATCGAGTGCAGCCCGCAGACCGCGCCGCAGAAGATCGTGGGGAACAGCATCGGCACCGCGGGGCCGATTCCGGCGAACGCGTCGCTCATAAACCCGGTGAACGGGTCGAGGCTCATCGTCAGCGGTTGGTTCGCGGTCCCGAACAGCGTCCCGACGACGATCGCGAGGACCGCCCCGCCAAGTCCTGCGTACAGCAGGAACGACGAGAGATAATCGCGGGGCTGCAACAGCGTCTGCACCGGGAGGACACTCGCGAAGAACGCATACAGCAGGATCACGACCAGCCAGACGGACACGTTGGCGTTCACGACCGTCGGCAGGACCGTAGCGCCGCCGTCCGACACCAGCACCAGCGGGTACTGCAGGCCGACCCAGACGCCCCCGAAGACAGCGGGGACAAAGAGCAGCGTGCCGAGCCGGAAGGGGAGCCCGTATCGCTTGTAAAGACCGAAGAGCAGCGCGAGCACGACGTAACAGACGCTGGCTGTCGCCGTGCTCGGGTACGCGTCGAACACGATCGCAACGACGAGCGAGAGAACGCCGATGACGAGCAGGTTCGCCGTGAACGCGAGAGAGAGCATCAGCGACTTCCCGCGCTCGCCGACGTACTGTCCGAAGATGTGACCGACCGACCGGCCGTCGTGACGGACGCTCATCGTGAGGACCGCGAAGTCGTTCATCGCCCCGTAGACGATGGTTCCGACGACGATCCAGGCGAGCGCAGGCGCCCAGCCCCACGCGAGCGCGGCGGTAATCGGTCCGATGATCGGGGCACCGCCGGCGACGCTCGAGAAGTGGTGGCCGAATAGCTCGAGCTTCCGCGAGGGGACGTAATCGACGCCATCATACCGATCGTGCGCGGGCGTCGGCCTGTCCTCGTCGAGGTCGAACATGCGGCTCATGTACCGCCCGTAGGTCAGGTACGCGACGGTGAAGATCAACGCGACGCCGCCGACGACCGTCAGGAGGCTAACCATGTGTCGGTGTAAGGAGTGATAATCGGGTTACTGTCGTACCGCAAGCAAATTGACCTCCGCCCTCGTGAGGACTGTCGTAGTCTCTTACCGGTGATGACGTCCGACGGGGTAGCGGTCACCGGCACATAGCTACGACAGTCTGTATCAATCGGCGGATTCCGACTGGGCTTCGATGACGTCCTCGGTCGTCTCGATCTCCGCGTCCTCCTCGACGAAGCCGTGTTCGCGCATCCACTCGGCGGTCCGTTCGACCCGCTTGGAGTCGGGCTCACGGACCGGCAGGAAGTTCCGTAGCTCGAACTCCTCGCGGAGCCGATCGAAGTCGACGTCCTCGAAGGTATCGAGGTTCTCATCGGCGGCCTCTTCGAGCATATCGACATACCTGTCGCGGTACACCTCGAGGTCGTCGTTGATTTCCTCGACGGCTCGGTTGAGCGCGGTCCGGAACTTCGCAGCGGTTTCGGGGTCGACGTCCTCCTTCGTCGTGATCGCCGCCCGGCACGGCCCGACGTATACTTCCGATAGTTCGTCGTCGTAGCGGCCGAGCGTGACGTACGGCTCGAGGACGCCGATGGCGTCGACCTCGCCCTCCTTGACGGCCTCGAAGCGTTCCTCCGCAGACCCGACGTGCTCGAGGACGATTTCCTCCTCATCGAATCCGTTGCCCTCCAGGATCTCCGGGAGCGAGTAGAAGGAGGTCGCGTACTCGTTGATCCCGATCGAGCGTCCGCGTACGTCTTCGATGTCCTCGATGTCGGAGTCGGCCCGCGCGAAGATGACGCGGTCCCACTCACTGTAAGAGCCGATGATCTCGCGGTCGGTCTCCGCGGCTGCGTCGACAGCGTTCCACTCGCAGACGCCATGCGTCCCGCCCTGTTCGTCAAGATCATCCCACCAGTCAGACTCGAACGCGTTGTCGCCGTCGTCGAAGTCCTGTGTCCCCGGAGCGAAGTACGACAGGTCGGGATCGATGCCCTCCGCTTCGAAGTAGCTGTTCTCCTCGGCGACCTCCTGGACGAGACGCCAGGTGAAGTACTCGTGTGCGACGTTCAGATCTGCCATAGCGTTCCCTCGTTGAGCCCCTAGCGGGTTAATAAATTCCAATGTAGCGATAATCCCCACGATCTCGGAGGCAATTTACCAGTATTCTCGACAAATGCTTGAAAATCTTGGATATGACAAGCGAAAGGTTCAGAAGCAGATAAGAATTCCCAATCCAAACGACATTCGTTCAATGAATAGACGGATCGTGTAACGGTTTATGTGAAATCCTCGATACCAAGATAGAAGTAAAAATTGCTGAGAGCTACTACGGCGGTTACATGCGCTGCCATGCTATAATCACACATGACGGCGGTTGTGTGAGCGGTGCGGTCGGTAGGTGCAATGCTGTTCATACTTATCAACTGGTTTATCGGCTTTAGGACCGATATCTGGGATGATGAGTGCTGATCAGAAACTTCTCGATCTCCCGCCAAGTGCGAAGCTCGTTTTCATAGTTCTTGAACATGAAGAACCACTCACACAGAAGCAGATCGGTGCGGAAACGCTGCTTCCACCACGGACAGTTCGGTATGCGCTCGCTCAGCTGAAAGAGATTGAGAAAATCTCTGAGAAAATCCATTTTGCTGATGCTCGACAGAAGATCTATGAAATCGCTTAATTCCAGACGCTCTTGTGTAGCGTAGCGGAATCAAGCCATCGGGAGCGTGACTCCATGAGAATCCCGGTGAAGTCACTGGAGCGTGAAGTACGTCAGGAAGTCACAAAGATCGACGCTCTTGTCTGTACTTCTGCGGTTAAACTGTGATGCTATCTCCTTGTCTAACCTAGATAAGTTATGAGTGGCATTTCCTACCGAAATCACACGCCGAAGATCGATATCCGTCGGTTTCTTGCGCCCCTCAGGGACGCGTTCACGACGCGTCCCGGTGGGCTTTCTTGGCCACGGGCAGCAAACACCTGGCGTATCGCGCCCGCTTACGTTGAGGGGTTGATTCGTCCGGGCAGTCACAAGACGCTCCGTGGCATCGGCAAACGTCTCGACATCAATGAGCATCGAGTCCGCCGATTCATCAGTGAGAGTCCTTGGGAACACAACGCTGTCCAAGATCATCTCAACGAGCACATCCCTGAGACGATCGCATCGCCCGAGGCGATGCTGATCGTCGACGATGTCGATATCCTCAAACACGGTTATGACAGTGTCGGCGTCAAATCACAGTACGCTGGCTCGATTGGCAAAATTTCCTCTTGCCAGGTTGGCGTCGATTGCGTTCTTGCCGTCCCAGGTGACCACTACAACGCCGATCAACTCACCTGGCCACTTGGCTGTGAACTCTACCTCCCACAAAACTGGGCAACAAGTGATGAATTCGAGGAACGCCGCCACGACTGCGGCGTTCCTCATGACCTCTCATTCCGGACGAAACCACAGATCGCACTCGAGCTTCTCGCCCGTGCACGAGAGACGTCGGTCCCCCACGCCTGCGTGGGGGCCGACTCCGGTTATGGTGAACTCCGGTCCTTTCGCAAACAGCTCCGTGACTGGAGCGAACCGTACATTCTCGGTGTCGGACCCAAGGATATGCACGTCATCCCTGAGTCAACGCCGATCGAGCACCCTGAAGACGCATCAGGCATCGGGCGTCCCCCCAGTGAACCGCGATATCCGTCGGATGTGACTCCGCAATCTCCGGAGGAGATTGCTGAGAGCCTCACAGACGACGATTGGACCAGAGTGACGTGGGCAGAAGGCACGAAAGAATCGCTCTCCGGGCGGTTCTTTCGGACGCGGGTACGCGTGGTTAAGCGTGTCCGAAAGCGCCGCATTTCCGAAGAGATCGGCTGGCTCCTCATCGAAGACGCCGAAGAGAAGCTCCGTGCTTGGCTCTGTTGGGGACTAGACGAGTGGTCAATAGAGGAATTGGCTGCCTACGCCCACCTTCGGTGGGCGATCGAGCAGTTCCACAAAGAAGCCAAGCAAGTACTGGGACTTGATCAGTTCGAAGGCCGGTCATGGAAGGGATGGCATCACCATGTGACGATCGTGCTGCTGACGTATGCGTTCATTGCGACCGAGCGAGCCGCGCAGGGCGCGGCCGCTCGGCCGCCACCATTTCCCGAAATCGCCCGAGCTCTCGTCTACGAAATGGCGACACAGATCGCGGAATCTGAAGGGTTGGAACGGCTGAAAGCCGAAGAAGTTGGAAAAGCCATGGTCAGAGGGTTGACCGACTGGTGATTAAACCGCAGAAGTACAGGCAAGAGCGTCGGATATTAAATGGCTGTGGATGAGCGGCAATATGTTTATTTGATATTCGACGTGTGTATTACATAGGATCAATGGCGATTAAACTACCAAGTGAGGCCGACGACTGGATTGGGACATGGCACGAGCAGTTGAACGACAACGAGGATTTCGAGCGGGCGGCGTCGGGGTGGGGTGTCGAGTTCAATGGTGCGTTCCTATTCGAAATCCAGCCCGACAACGCCTACGACGGCGAACCGCTGTACTTCTTTGTCGACCTCATCGACGGGAAGTGTACGCGGGCACGGCAGATCGATACGCCGACCTCGGAGAACTTCGGTTTCAGGTACTACGGTCCAGCAACCCACTGGAAGCACCTCATCCGAGGCGACGTCAACGCTGCCGAGGGGCGGCGCAAGGAGAAATTCGAACTCGACGGCGACATCCAGAAAGTCCTCCAGTACAGCGAAGCGATCCAGGTCATGACTGAAAACGCACGGTACATCGATACCAAGTTCGAGTACTGACCGAGGTCGACTAGATTGTTTTACTACCCGACCTATTTGTGAAATTTAGGGCATTGAATTGATTTCGCCATTTGTAGTACCTGAGAAATGCGCACTCCATACATTATGTCTGAACTCAGACAGGTAGATTGCTCATGCACGACTAGACTTGAAATCTATACTGATGGTCTAAATTTCGCAAACGCCTGTGCATGACGAATATAGCTAGCCGACCTCTGATTGGTGAGGATTGATCATCCGGATACAGAACCGACAGTCGAAACGCGGACGTAGGCGACTATTTGCATGGGTGCTCGGACGTCCTAATCGTACCGCGATTCAGCATATCAAGAACGGTGGTTTTCGCATCGCTATGGAAAACTGGTGTTTTTGAACCCGAAATTGAGTATCAACCGGGATCAATCTACGATAGAGGATGATGACTCGACTAACACTCTCGCCCCCGTCTCATCGTAGGAGTGATTCCCTGTAAGTGGGAAAGTATTAGTTACAGAAAAAGTTACTACTACTATCCTGTAGACTCCTCCTGTTCTTTGACATATTCATTGTGCTCTTCAACGGCGTCCTCATGTGCTTGCGTATCGCTTTGGTCACGGTCTGCGAGTTCTTGTAGTCTATTTTCCTGTCCGTAGAACACAGCCGTATCACCCGATTGTATCTCGCTATCAGACCCCGGAGCACCGATATATGACCCATCTTGCCTCTCGATAGCTAATACGCGAACTCCCTCGTCAGGGAGATCCAATTCAGCCAGTGGGCTTCCAGTGATCCAATCCCCTTCATCAGCATCGATTTCTGCAATGCGATACTCGTCACGAAGCCCGAGGACCTTTGCATAATCACGGATTTCGAGGTCAGTCCTCCGGTTGAGTATCCGCTTGATGATTGGCGTGACGACACTATTGAGCCACGAACTCCTCGCAACGAGGAATAGGATGACAGATCCCGCGACGATATACACAATACTGAGGAAATCATCACCGCCGCTCCGAGTGAACGACAGGACAAGCGAGGCAATCGCACTGACGAGACCGAGACTCCCGAGTCGGAAGAGTTGCGTGACGATGGTTCGTCTACCGGGTGTTTCTGTCGCCGCTTCGGCCTCGTCAGTCGTATATCCTGCTCCGGTAAACGCCGTTGCGGCTTGGAACTGAGCGACATCCGGCGAGAGGCCAGACATTTCCAATGCGACTGCCCCGATTCGTGTGATGAGCGTCGCTAACGCGAACACGAGCAGTAGCGATAGGATGGGGTTTAGCGCGACCATAGTGGGGATACACCAACTACGCATAAAACACTCCGCACCCGCTGACCACACTGCAAACGCTCACGCTGTCGTGTGACCAATGGCTCCGGTGCTCGCCCCCGCACCCCGGCTCGTGGCGCTGGCAGGATAAGATTTGTTTGTGAGATTTTCATACGAGCATGAGCGTGAAGCCCGTGGAAGGGCGTTCTCACGCAACTACACCCGGTTGCACGAATCGAGACCACCGATCTTCAGTTTGCACATATGACAGTCGGGACCGAACGACGATGTCCTGTTGTGTGAGTTCTCCGTCAGCGTATTCGAGCGTCTTGAACACGAGTTTCGCACTTGGAGGCAGGTCACGAAATTGCTTCGCTCCGCTTTCAGTCATGAGTGCAGTCACCCCCGTGGCGGTCAGTCGATTTTTCTTGCTGTGTGTCGTTGATAAATAGGTTGTTTTCGACCAGTCGCTTGTGTGCGCGGCGGAACCGCTCGGAGAGCGCTTGATGGGAGATATCGAGTTCCTCCGCGAGGTCAGTCGCTCTTACGTTCCGCGGGATGTTATAGTACCCCATCTCGAAGGCCTTCACGAGCGCCGTATACTCAGTACCTCACAAAGCTCGTCGGTTGACTGCTTCTGAGTGTGAATTCGGTGGAGAAATCGGTGCCGAGTAACTGCTGAGGAGGGTTGTTCGACACCGAGAGCATCAAACCTGTCGCAGTCGGCGGCGGAACGCCGCCGACGCAACGGTGTTGCCACTCGCTGAGTAGGCGTTCCCGGTCGGTGGATTACCGCTCGAAGCGGTCGTCCGGTGGCTTGTTTGCGGGGACGGCGCGACGCACCGCGAGCGCCGTCTCCGCTGCTCTCCGCACCATTCCGAGGAATTCATCGAATCGCCACGGCCAGAGGCGTCGCGCGCCTCGGCGCGGCGACGCCACGTACTCCCAGTGGAGATACCGCCACGCATTCTGGAGGAGGTAGCTGATCAGCACGTACAGAAACCTCACCGCCGGATTCTGTGTCGTCGTCATCGCAATACTTCGTTCGGACAACCGGTAGGTCGATTCGATCCCGAAGCGTCGGCTGTAGTACTTCCGAGCCTGACGCGGTGTGTCGATGAACGGCGCGTCAACGGCGTAGCCGTGACGCGCCACACCTTCCTCGTCGTACTTTCCTTGTTGGTACGTACAGTCGATGTAGACCGGGAAATCGACGGTCCACGTGTGACCGTCGATTTCCCCTCGGAGGTCGTGGTCGATCACGCGGCTCCAGCCTTCACTCAGTTCGGTCTGAATCTTCTCGCCCCACTTCACGATCGGCATGACGAAAGCGTAGTTGTGGGCAGCGAGCAGCGTCAGACAGTACGTATCGTAGAATTCCCGATCGAGGTAGACGGCCTTGACTTCAAGGTTAAGGCCGTTGAGCACGCCGAGCAGTTCCGCGAGGATCGAGCTGGCGGTGTCGCCGTCGGTGAGACGGCGCACCGCCAGCGTGTAGCGTTTGTTGCGTACGCGGGCGTAGAGTGTGGCATAGCCGTGGAACGTGGTCGTTCCAGCTTTGGCGAGTGACTCGTAGAGTTCTTCCTTGGAGTCGTACTCCTCGCCGTAGTACGGACGGAGGTGGAGGTCGGCGACGACCTCCACCGGCCGATCCGGAAGGAGTTCGAGGGTATCCTGTTGGATGAGCGTCTTGCCGACTCGTTCGAGCTCTGCGAGCTCGAACTTCGTCCGGAGGTGATGGAGAATCGTATTGCCGTGGGGTGAGTCCTCTGAAATCTCACAGAGGTGACTGACCGAGTCCTCGTCGGCTGTTGCGCCGACGAGGACGTCCCAGATGTCCTTGGAGTCGATATCGGCGTTCTCGCCGAGTCCGATATCGATCTCCTCGTTGAGCGTGTTGACGAGAAAGTTAAGCACCTGGTCCTCTGTGAGTTCACTGGCTGCTTGGTTGGCCTCCATCAATCCACCAAGCAGCCCGTTCACCTAACCCGCTTTGTGAGGTACTGATACTGTCTCTCGGTCAACGTGCGTTGCGCCGACGGTTCCCCTTCGAAGGTCGAGATACGTCTGCATTCTACTTCACAACCCGACTCCTCTAGTATTTCGTGTGCGCGGGCAAGCATGTCCCGGTCGGGAGTCACGAGGCGAAAACGCCACTGGCCCGCGCGTCCCCGTACCGACAGGAGCGTGACGCCGCCGGCGACGAGCCGGTCCACGAGCCGACGGGGGTGACCGTCCCACGTCACCCGATACATCCACCCGTTCGGTTGCTCGCAGAAGCGTTCGATCGCCACGATATCCGAATCGGCTCGGAGCGCGTCCTCGACTGCGGTGCGCTCGCGCTCATCCGCCCGAACGACGACGACAGCGCGGTCGGTCGGACCGGCGACCGTGGGTTCAAGTTCGGCGCGTGCGTCGGGAACCCGCTCGAACAACTCCCCGAGGACGAACCCCGCTGCTGGGAGTTCGAACCGGGCGGTGCTCGCATCACTGGATACCGGACGGCCGCGTTTTGCGCCGACCGACTGTGCGCTCTCAGGCATTGTTGACGTGGCGGGGAGACTGTGCTTCACGGACGCCAGCCCCATCCCGAAGCTTCTCCTCGCAGTTGGGACAGACGCGCACGGTATCTATCCGGGCGGTGCGAACACGCGGACGTACTCGGCTCACGAACGTGCCGCAGTTGTTGCAGTGAGGCATGGCGACTCACCGTTCCCTTTCATGTCTGCCGGAGAGGACGCTCGTCCGCAATCCCAGAGCAGGATTCCCCCATTCGCTCGACGCCGGACGGTTGTATTGTTCGTCCGGCGAGCGCTGGTCTGCATGGCGATTCCCCGTTTCACTCCCGGCTTGGTTTTTCGGTTGCACCACACGCGTCCGTCTCAGGGGGTCCCATTAGCAATTCTCGGTGATACACGCAACTCGGTGGGATGGATGTTACATGGGGTGTTCTGAGTTGTCGGTGGTGAACACATCTACATCGAGGCGTTCGGCGGCACGTTTGTGCTGTTCGAACGTCTCCTCGGCCCACGCGAAGACCGCCTCGTCCTCGATGACGAACATTCCGAGGACGTTCCCGCGGTCGTTGACGACGAAGTACAGTACGGACTCGTCGGCGAGGACGATGGTGTGGGGCATCTCCCCATCGTAGCGATACACGCGATCGCCGGCTTCGAGCCACCGCCGGAAATACTCGGACAAGCGATGATTGTTGCGGCCTACTTCCACAACGCCGGCCGAAAGCACGGCTTCTGCCGTGTCAGCGCCCGCTTCCGCCCGTTCGGCGGTCGTGCGAGGTCCCGCCTCCATGACGATGGAGAAGAGAATGCGAAGGTGGTCCGCATTTCCCATCAGGTCGCTCATGCGGCGTATCGGAGCGTCGGTATCGGCGGGGTCCCCGCAGACGAATTCGGCTTCGCCGAGGCGGCGGAGGTCGATGGGGAGGTCTTCGGTCGGAACGTGCGAGATGAGGTCGCGTAGTTTTTGAGCCAGCCAAATCGTGTCGAGGAACACGTCCAAGTCCTCGAAGACGATGCGGCCAAGCGGCGTGATGTGGTAGTCGTGGCTGCGGCGTTCAACCCACCCGTGGTCTTCGAGGTCGCCGAGCAGACGTCCCATCGTCACGCGCGTGACGTCGATATCGTCCTGCATGTCGCGGCGCTCGTGTGGCCCTTCGACGAGGAGTTCGAGGAGTCTCACCCGGTTTGCCGAGCGAATCAGGAACTCGGCGTCGTCGAGAGGTCCATCCATGCCATCCGTTACCGCATGTGGCCTCAAATCGTTTCCCCGTGTACGACGACGGACGAGACAACACACTATCTTTCCAAAAACCGACCGTACATTGCTGGTTGCTTATGCCGACCACGTGGATACGTAGCGACCCTGGTGTCGAAAGTTCCATTCGCGGATAAAAGTTCCCGACGGCATACCCACGACGCCGACCAATATCGAACGCCGCCTGATCGACATGATTCCGTGGCTGGCGTTTCGTACCGGTTTAGATGTTCATCCCGCTTTACACCGAACAGGAGACAGTATCACGTACTCTCATGCCCAAGCACGGTACATAATGGTCTCCGAACCGCTCGACGGTCTCGACAGGCAAATTCTCCACCTGCTCCAACAGGACGCCCGGCACAACACCGGCCACGATATCGGATCGAAACACGCATTCGACCGAACCAAGAACGCGTCGGAAGGCGTTGCGCCCCGATGACCGCTGACAACCCTCCCCTGGAAGTCCCATCGCTGTGCGACCGGCAGGAGATCGTTGACACGACGACTCGACTGTGTATGCACGCGGACTTTCACGACTGGACGGGTCTCCGTTCGTGTTTTGCCGACGACCTCACTGTGCACTTTCCGGGCGTGACCGGCGGAGAATCCCGAGAGATAGCAGCCGACGACTTCGTGGCGCGCTGGAAGCGCTATCTCTCCCGATTCGAATCAACCCAGCATCTCTCGACGAATCATCTCGTGGCCGGTGACGACAACGGAGCGACCTGCCAGACGTACTTCCAGACGCAATATTACCGTCCGGCGACGAATGGCGGGGGCTTCTGGACCGTCGGCGGTCACTACGAGTTCGACTTCCGACGGACGGAGGACAGGTGGAACATCACCGCGTTCGTCGTAACGCCGCTCTGGACGAGCGGAAACAAGCACCTCCACGAACTCGCCGTCGAACAGGCTGACACTAACGAGGGGCGATAGCGTTCGATCACCCCTTTGGGCCGGTCGGTTTCGAACGAAACGGACCATAGGGAGGTACCTGTCCGTGCTGGATGGTGCAAAGGACACTGTACGGTGTACGCGGCACGTTGCACCGTACACCAAGAATATTTAATCGCTTGCCAAGCGTGGTGGACCCCGATGACGGACACAGCCGACAACTACCGGGTGTCTCGCTCGGGAATCGACCGCCGCTCATCACCTATCGAGAGAACGAGTCGTACCACGACTGCTGACCACCTGACGACGATCAGTGAATCATATGCTCCCGTCGCCAATCACCGATGTCGAACGATACTCGATTGTGTGACCGACGCCCCCGATGGAACCGTTTCGTTCGATGCCCTCGTCGGCGAAGTGTCCGCACACGAATTGGAAAGACGACGCGAGAGTGACTCGGAACCATCACGAGAAACGCTCGAACCCGAGAAGCACCGCGAGGCGGTCGCCGTCGGACTGCACTACAGAGACCTGCCGACGCTCGCGGATGCGGGTCTCGTTGAGTACGACCACTGGCGCGCGACGATACGGGACACGTCGAACGGGCCGATGGAGAAATCGTTCGGAAACGTTGCAGGAGACGCTGAATCGGGAGCGACTGTGGGGCGAACGGAGTCGGCGACTTATCGTCACGAAGTCACTCATCCGAGAGACGGCCGTGGTGGCCAACAATGAGTGAGACGGAATCGTACGACATTTCACAACCGCCGGAGACGATGGTCGAACAGGCCGGGAACAACCGAGTTACCCAGTGGTTGCTCATCACGGGCGACCGCCGCGCCGTCGCCGCCGCCATGCTCGTCGGGACGTTCGTGGCGTTCGTGATTTTCGGTCTGTACGGTCCACGCTCGATACAGAAGTTTCTCTCAACCGGCACCATTGGAACGCTGTTCTATGCGCTGATGACCGGCATCATCACGACTGTAACATTGGTGCTCACGCTCTCGCAGTTCGGTCTCTCACAGCAACTCTCGGACCTCGGGACTTTCCGCGACCACATGAACCACTCGATGGAGTTCCGCCGCGACACGGAGAACCACATCGATGTCGGCGTCAGCCCCGGACAGCCCACGGAGTTCTTTCAGGCGCTCGCCAGAGCAGTCGAAGAGGAACTCGACGACTTGGATGGGGTGATGGCCGATGGCGACAATCCCTCCGGGACCGGGGAGGTCGCCGAGTACATCGATGCCGTCCGCGCGTACAGCGAGGACGAACGTGAGCAGTTGGAAAACCCGACGTTCGGCTCCTTCGGCGCATTGTTGCCGGTACTCAACCACAACTACTCGTGGAAAATCTATCTTGGGCGACAGCTGCGCGACGAACACGCGGACGAACTCTCAGAAGAAGCAATGGAACAGTTCGACGAACTCATCGAGACGCTGTTGTTCTTCGGCCCGACGCGTGAGTATTTCAAGTCGCTCTATTTTCAGCGCGAACTCGTGGGCGTCGGGCGCGCCGTGTTGTATGCCGCGTTGCCCGCAATCGCGCTCACGGGGTACATGATGGTCCTGTTCGACCCGACCGCTGTGTCCGACTGGCTGTTCGGGGTCACCAATGTGGTCGGCATCAGTACGGGCTTTCTGTTCGTGGGCGTCGTGTTCGCGTTCTCACTGCTCCCGTTCGCGCTCCTGTTGGCCTACCTGCTCCGGCTGCTCACTGTCATGAATCGAACGCTGACGATTGGACCGTTCTTTCTCAACGATCACAACTCCCCGAGCGCGAATAACTCCCAGGAAGCAATTCAAGAGACGGTACAGAAACGGTGGCGACACGCTGACCGTTCTCGCCCTCGATGGCACTCTCTTCATCGTGAAACTGTTAGGACAGACCGGAAAAAACGCCGACTAGCTCACTTCGGTTGTCTTTGCCATTTATTCTATGACATCCTCGTTGGTTCCGAACGATGTTTTTCCGGCGTTGTCGGATTGCCCTCCCCTTCGGGAGCCGACTCGAACCGACGAGGGAAATTCGGGAACAAGTGGACCACGTCTTTGCGAGGGCAGGCTCTCGCTTTATTTGAAACGCGGATGTCATTAGGGACGGAGACAAAACACCATGGCAGAATCACTCACCGATACGAACGTCGCTGTCTTCCTCGCACAGAGAGGCACCGAGGAAGTCGAGTTCACCGAACCGAAGGGAGCCGTCGAGGACGCCGGGGCGAGCACCGATGTCGTCGGTGCCGAAACCGGCGAGGTCCAAACCGTCAACAACGACCTCGACCCGGGTGACACGTTCGAGGTGGAGAAAACCTTCTCCGAGGTCTCCCCCGACGATTACGATGCGCTCGTCGTTCCGGGTGGCTCCGTCGGAGCGGACCAACTCCGCGCGGACGGCGACGCAGTGGATTTCGTCAGGGAGCTCATCGAGGCAGAAAAGCCCGCAGGAGTCATCTGCCACGGCCCTTGGACGCTGGTCGAGGCCGACGTGGTCGAGGGTCGGACGCTGACTTCCTTCCCCAGTTTACAGACCGACATCCGCAACGCGGGCGGCGAGTGGGTTAACAAGGAAGTCGTCGTCGACGAGGGACTGGTGACCAGCCGCAAGCCCGACGACTTGGACGCCTTTTGTAATAAAATCATCGAGGAGTTCGAGGAGGGTCGCCACTAACGGCGCGATAGCGTGAAAGTGTCCATCGCCACGTCCGGCGTTCGTGAACGAGATGTGAGATTCGTCTTTGCTGCTTCTGTCTGTTCAATTTCAGATGTTAGGGGAGTTTGGCCTCCAGTACGTCGACTTCTTCTATCTCCGGCGGTTCTGCAAACAGCTCGTCCGCGTTTTCCTCCAAGGCAGCAGCGATTTCGCCCGAGAGATGCGCTTCCCGACCGGATTCATCCGGAAAGGTGTCGAAGATGCCGAACGTCGAATCGTCCATACGGAGCGCGAACCACGTGGTGGTGTCCGGTTCTTCCTCGGCCATCGGCAGTGCCGAACGGAGGAATTCCTCGACATCGGATTCTTTGCCGGACTGTGCTTGGAGTCGAACGAGGAGCGCGACGTTTGCGTCGGTCATACTCAGTCCGTAGGTGTGTGCGCAACCACATAACTATTCATGCTAGACACTCATCCCGATACATCGCAACACCGCAATTTCTCGAATCAGTCGTCCGGTGAGTTGAGTTTCAGTCCGAGGAATCCGAGGTATTTCTGGAGGTGGTGCTTCGAGACGCCCCTGAACTTCGCCAGCCACTGACAAAGGAAGCTATGACGGTTCTCGAAACAGTTACAGGAATACCACAGGGCACCTACCGGAAATCTCGCTCTGCGGGGGTTCCAAGACGACGAGTTCGTCGAGGGCGGAGCGACGGGTCGTCGATCAGTCGGTTTCGGGCTCGTTCTCCTCGACGTACGGGCGGGGCGTGGTGTGCGATCGGCCGCCCTTCCAGCTGAAGAGCACCTCGCGCGCGGAGAGCTCGCGGACCTCCGGGAAGCGCCGTTGTTCGGTCTGACCGTAGTTCACGAGCGCGACTAAGAACACGCCGCCAACGGTGTTCCCGAGCAACACCGGCAGCCAGAACTCGTAGAAAACGACGAACAACCCAGGGCTGGGGACGTCGAGAAACACGAAAAAGAGCGCGTCCGCCGCCGTCGTGACGACGTGATAGAGTTCCGCTGCAGCGATCATGTAGAAGACACTGTAGATGAGCAACAGGCGGGCGATCGTGTCCTGCGCAGCAATACTGAGCCACACCACCCCGGCGACGAGCCAGCCCGCGAACAGGGCCTTGAAGAACACGTCCCACCACGCGTGTTCGAGCCCACTCCTGGTGAACTCCGCGCCGGCGTGCATCGCTGTCGTCGAGAGGACGTGGCTGTTGGCGAGAATGAACGCTCCGAGGCCCGCCCCGATGACGTTCGCGAACAGCACGATCCCCCAGACGCGCAACAGCAACGGGAGGCTGGCCAACCTGGCCAACACGAGCGCTACTGGAGGAAGGGTGTTCTCGGTGTAGAGCTGATAGCGACCGAGGATGATGTAGACGAACCCGAGCGGATAGAGAATCGCAGCCAGGAACCCGTTGTTCGGGAAGAGCGCACTGCCCACCGCGTGGCCGACGAACGTCAGCACGATCGCGAAGCCCGCAGCGACCCCACTGAAGAGCAGTTCCGTCGTGCCGGTGGCGACCTCCTCGTCGGCGCTTGCGAGGAGTCGCTGGAAGATCTCGGTCGTCGAGAAGCGGTCGCCGATCGCCCAGCCGGCGGCCGGCGCGCCCGAGGCGGCGCGGTCCGGCTCACGGATCTGACCTTCTTGATCGGTCCCTTCGTCGCTCATCCCGGTCCTCCTACGGAGTCGTCGAGCGGCGTGTTCATGCTGCTCAGTGGCACGGCCAGTAGTAAAGTCGTATGCCCTGGCGCAACGACACACGCTTATATGAACGACGAGCATCGCCGCTGACCGCATCCACAACGAGACCACAGACGACACCCTGACGAATCTCAGGACGATACTAGAGCAATCGGTATTCACTCAGGCAACTTTAGCGCACACCAGCCACAATATGAGGTGGATTCGTTTTCGTACGCTGTCATGGATGGGGTTTTCCGACGGACAATCGCGGAACCCTCGGTGGCGAGGATTCAATACCGCCCCGACCCCATGGTAGGACATGGGGACATCAGAGCCGGAGGTGAGCGACGAAGAAATTCTGACGGTGTTCGCCCGGCGCGACGAGTCCGGGCTGGAGGCACGCGAAGTGACCGAGGACCTGCCGATGGACCTCGACATCCTGAACGACCGCCTCGACGACCTCTACGAGCGCGGCCTGCTCGATAGCGAGAACGTGCTGGGTGGAACGGAGTGGTCCATCCCGCCCGGCGTCGAGGACGACCTCTCGCCCTCGGACACTGACATCGAGACGAACGTCGAGATGCAGGCCGAAGACGCCTCGGACCTCGAAACGTCGCCACGCCGGACCGACGCTCGGTCCACGGGCGTGGAGATGCCCGAGGACGAACCAGTCGGAGATACGGAGGAACCGACCACGGACCGCATCGGCGCGATGGACCTGCCGGGGACGCCCGACCAACAGGACGAGCGGCGCGAGGCCCTCCGGGCGGCGTACCGCTACCTCCGCGACGGCATCAACGCCGGAAAGGACGACTTCACGGACGACGTGTTCCCCGACCACCCTGCCGGGTACGACGACCCGAACGACGGCTGGTGGGAACAGGTCGTCCAACCAGGGTAGCGCTACCGGACGTGGAGCGCCGGGACGACAAGTGGCGGTACGTGGGCGAAGAGTCGAGAGAGGACACCGCTCGCCGGATCTGACCGACACGGTGGTTACTGGTTTTCGCTTCCCCGAACGAGAAACGCGATGGCCGCGCCGAGAAGGGCGGTGTTTTTCAGGAACGTGATCGTCTCCTCTTGCTGTTGGTCGTCCTCCGCGTTCCAGAAGTCGTGCATCTGTGATGTGACGCCGACGAGGAAAGTCGACAGAGAGTGCAGCCGGGAGCGTGAATACGAGGACGATTCAGAACTGTGAACGTGGCCCCAGTTGCCGGGTTTCCCACCGCGATCCTCTCGCGGTCGTCGGCCGAACGCTCGCCGTCGATGTAGAGTCGATTCCAGTCGGTCTGATTGCGAACGACGCCTGCTTGGGTTCGGCTGTGCGTGACATGGCACACGAGCTATGGCCAGTACGGATAAGCGAAGCAGGAACGCGGCAATCGCTCACCAGTACCGAGGGACATATGCCGAACACCATCGAACCTATGGAGTATGCGAGTCGTTCGCTATCACGAACACGGCGGGCCGGACGTGTTGCAGGTGGACGAGATGGACCGACCGACCCCGGCGTCGGACGAGGTCCTCGTGGAGGTGCGGGCCGCGAGCGTCAACGCGGTCGATGCGCGGTTCCGGTCGGGGGAGTATGGGAACGTATCGCTGCCGGCGATTCCCGGCGGCGACGCAGCGGGCGTCGTCGCGGAAGTAGGCGAAAGAGTCGAGGATTTCACGGCTGGCGACCGGGTTTTCGCCGGCGGGTTGGGACACGGCGACGGTGGGACCTTCGCCGAGTACGCGACAATTCCCGAAATGAAGGTGGCGCATCTCCCCGAGAGCGTGTCGTTCGAGGACGGGGCTGCGCTCTCGAACGTGGGCGTGACCGCGTGGATGGCGTTCGTCGAAAACGCCGGTCTCCGTCCGACCGAATACTGTCTCGTCCACGGCGGAAACGGTGGCGTCGGCCACGCTGCCGTCCAGTTGGGGACCGCGATGGGTGCTAACGTCCTCGCAACCGCCGGCTCCGCGGAACTGTGCGAGCGGGTCCGCGACCTCGGTGCGGCCGCGGCGTTCGATTACGACAGCGAGACGCTCGCCGAGGAAATTCAAGAAGCAACCGACAACGAGGGCGTTGACGTGATTTTGGACCACCGCCTCGACGACTATCTCGGACTCGATTTGACCGTGGCCGCACAGAACGGGCGCGTCGTCACCATCACGGGCGGCATTCCAGCGGTCACGGACACGCCGCTCCAAGCGAAGGAACTCACCATCCGAGGAATGGCCATTGCCAATACGTCCGAACGCCAGCCAATCCTCCGTCGGGTCGCACGTCTCATGGAGCGCGGCGATCTCACCGCCGTGGTCGCCGAGACGTACGACTTCGAGGAAACCGGCGAGGCTCATCGCGCCGTCACCGGGGGCGGCTACGTCGGCAAACTCATTATCCATCCGTAGCGTGGTCTCGTCATTCACCGTGTCGTCCCGCGTTCGACCGGACTGCGATCCCATCGAGCCGAATCGACGACGGAAATTCGACGTTGTGAGCAGGATTGAATTGCTCTTTGCAGAATCAAGCCCTATCTTTAGTTGGAATCCGGTTGTCGGTCAATACGGGAGAAGAAACCAATGAGAGCACTGACATGGCAGGGAGAGGGGAACGTTCGCATCGACGACGTTCCCGACCCCGAAATCGAAGAGCCGACTGACGCGATAATCGACATCACGGCCACCGCCATCTGTGGCTCCGACCTCCACCTCTACGACGGCTATATGCCGTCGATGCAGGAGGGTGACGTACTGGGTCACGAGCCGATGGGCGAAGTAATCGAAGTTGGCGACGAGGTCGAGACTTTGGAGGAGGGCGACCGCGTGGTCGTGCCGTTTACGATTAGCTGTGGCTCGTGTTGGTTCTGCGAGAACGGTCTCTACTCGCTGTGTGACACCTCGAACCCGAACGCGGAGATGGCCCAAGAGGCGATGGGCCACTCGCCAGCCGCCCTGTTCGGCTACTCGCACATGCTGGGCGGCGTCGCGGGCGGGCAGGCCGAACAGTTGCGCGTGCCCTACGCCGATGTCGGCCCGGTCAAGGTCGATTCCGACCTGCCGGACGAGCAGGTACTCTTCCTCTCGGACATCTTCCCGACAGGGTACATGGGCGCGGAAAACGCGGACATCACGGAGGGCGATACGGTCGCAATCTGGGGCTGTGGACCGGTCGGCCAGTTCGCCATCCAAAGCGCCCAGATGCTCGGTGCTGACAGGGTAGTGGCCATCGATCGAGTGCCCGAACGGCTCGACATGGCGAGAGAACACGGCGAGGCCGAAACCATCGACTACGAGGACGAGGACGTCTACGACCGCCTGATGGACATGACTAGCGGCCGCGGACCGGATGGGTGTATCGACGCGGTCGGGTCGGAGGCCCACGGTCTCCACGGCATCTCCGATGAGGCCGACCGGCCGTACGTGCTTCAGCAGGCGGTCAGGTGTTGTCGCAAGGGTGGTACCCTCTCGATGCCGGGCGTCTATATCGACACCATGGACGATTTCCCAATTGGTCCGTTGATGAATAAAGCCCTGACCGTGAAGACGGGCCAAACCCACGTCCAACGCTACCTCGACCCGCTGCTGGAGCGAATCGAGAATGGCGACATCGACCCGTCGTTCGTCATCACTCACGAAGAGCCACTGGAGAACGGTCCGGATCTGTACCAGACCTTCCGAGACAAAGAAGACGACTGCATCAAGGTAGTGCTGACGCCCTGAACGCGAACGACACGTATTTTAGATCGTTGTTATGACCCTCCCGAACGGTAGCTTTAGGAAGTGTTAGCACGAACCCTGTTATCATGAGTCAGTCGGCCGACCTCGAATTGCCCCCGTCCGACGAAGCGACCATGGACCGCGAAACCGGCTCGATATTCTTCGTCGGGACGGCGACGGTGATTCTTCGCTACGCCGGATTCACCATCCTGACCGACCCGAACTTTCTCCACGCCGGAGACCACGCCCATCTCGGCTACGGAATCACCGCAGAGCGCCGAACTGACCCGGCCATGGATATCGAGGGCATTCCTCCAGAGGTGGATTTCGTGTTACTCTCACACTATCACGGGGACCATTTCGATCACCTCGTCGAGGAGGAACTCGACAAGACGCTTCCGATTGTGACGACTCACCATGCAGCGGACAACCTCGAAGAAAAGGGGTTTCAGGAGGCGTATCCGCTGGATACGTGGGACACCATAGCTATTTCCAAGGGTGAGGTCGAACTCGACATCACCTCGATGCCCGGCAGACATGGGCCGCCGATCGTCGAAAAGGCATTACCGCCAGTCATGGGTAGTATGTTGGAGTTCGCACTCGAATCGGAGACAGTATTGAAGTCGCTCTTGTGTAGTGTAGCGGAACCGAGTCACAGCGGTTAGGGCATCCCGCCGACAGCAGTTGTTCATGTCTAACGAACACGCCGCTCTCGGCGGGATGCTCGAACAACTTGCCGAGCTCGGTGTAATAGAGTTCTGCTCCGAGCCGCTCGACGCCATCGTCGAGCGGCGTCTCAAGACCATCTGGACCTCCCAAGCATTCCGAACTGTGACGCTGACGCCCTCCGCGCTCTCGATGGCTCGACGCGAATCTGGTGTGGTCGCTGTGACTGGAAAACCACCTATACCCGTGGTACACCCTTCTACGACACGGAACTCGCTCCTGGCGAGTTCCTCGTCGCCTTCATCCTCTACGCTGACACTCTCCTCAGCATCAACCAAATCGCACCGCTGCTCGACCGCGCCTACAAAACCGTCTTCGAGGCAATTAGCGACGTGGAAACCGCGTTCACTCGGGGTTTCTCGACTGTGTGGGAACGCATCGGTCACACGATTGCTGGACCAACACAGGTGGACGAAACTCAGCGGGTGTGTTCGGGGTACAAAGGTCAGAACCCACCGCGGGACGGACTGTCCCGCGGCGGGTCTCCTGGACCCGGACGGGCGCGATGGACAGGAGAGCGGGGCGATGAGATGACGCTCGTCGCGGCCTGCCGCGACGTGCTCCGGGTGATTTCAGCCGAAGAAGGATCGAAATACGACGAGAACCTCGGGCCAGTCATAGAGGAAGCAGGCGATCTCTCCCAGCCGCTGGGAGAGATCTGGACCGACGAACTCCCCGCGTATCAGCAGATGGAACACGAGCATCGAACCGTTGTCCACGACGATGAATACGTCTCGGACGACGGTGTCCACACGAATCAGGTCGAGTGCCTCTGGTCGTTAGTGCAGCCGTGGCTGGCGAAATTCCGCGGCCTGTCCAAGCAGGGCTTGGAGCAGGCCGCTCATACTTTCGGACTTCTCCGATCCCTGAATCTCGTCGGAGCACCCGTCCACAGCCTCATCGATTGTGTCGCTGTCAATGCATTCCGCTAATCTACACAAGAGCGTCGTATTCAATGATGAAACGTGTCGCGCGCTCCGACGTGGCGGGCGTGACTTTGGACGACTGGTGGCCGTTATCGGCACATTCCTCCTAGCTGAAATTGCGGTCATCGTTCTTCACGCGATATCGCTGGCCCCGCTAGCGGACCTCGCTCTCACAGCGGCGGGTCTCATCGGCGGTTCAGTAGTGACCGTCGCTGTGATGAAGCGCGTCAACCTTGTGCCGACACGTGAAACGCTCCGCGAGATGAAGCGCGACCTCACACGCGAAGCGCGCGCTATCGCTGGAGACCCCCAAGCGATAGAATCCCGAGGAGAGGAAACCAGTAAGCCGTCTGCTCGCCCTGAACTCGCGTTTGGACTCCCCCCCAGCAGACTCTCTTATCGTCTGTGGAGTACCAGTAGTGGGGCTGACCGTAGCCTCTTCTGCGACCAGCCTCACAGTCTCTCTCCTGCTTCTTGCGGGGAGTATCGTACTCAGCGGTGTGCTATACGTGGATGCGAAGCGCGCGGACATGAACACGTATCCGCCCGAGGACCCACCCCATGACCGGCAGAGAGAGCATGACGATTCCGTGAGGGGAGACCGATGAACTCGCCCGACTGGCTCCACCTCACCGACGACGAGGCGGTACTGTGGTCGGGCCGGCCGAGCCTCTACACCATTGCGCCGGGGCTTCTGGCTGGGTTCGTGCTGGCCGTCGTCGGTCTTGCTTTCACCGCCGCGTTTGCGCTGTCGGTAGCGTGGCTGCCGGCACCGCTCACTGACCTTCCAGCGTGGGCACCGCTGGTTCTCGTGATCGGTGGGGCGTTCTACGCGGGCAGCGAATATCTGCTACTCAGCCAGACCCGCTATGTGCTCACGACCGAGGAAGTGTACCGGAAAGACGGGTTGCTGCGCCAAAACGTGAGCAAAATCCGTCATGACCGCATCCAGAACACGGCGTGCGACCAGTCGCTTGTTGAACGGCTGTTCTCGTTCGGCGACATCACGATCTACACCGCTGGCACGGATACTATGGAAATCAGGCTCACCGACGTTCCACAACCACAGACAGTGAACGGACTGCTCACCGAAGCGCTCGATGAAGCCGCCACTCAGTCCTCACGGAGGATATAGCAATGGGACTGCGAGATGCGCTACTCGGCGGCAGTAACGGCAAGGACGACAGCGAGGAAGACGGCTACCAAGATCAAGCCTATCGGTATGACACTACCAGCACCGAGCGCGTCCAAGGAGCGCCCGTCGTCGCCCACGGTGTCGATACCGAGCTTCCAGAAGGCCACGACGACCGCGACGTGACGTTTGCCAGCCTCCGAGCGCGCGGGATGCTGGCCGACGGCCGCACTAACCCCGACGCCCCGATCTGGCTGGGTATCGGCACCCGGCGCGGCCGTGACGTGAGTATCGAACAGCGCTCGATGTTCCGCCATCTCGCCTGCTTCGGCACCACCGGCTACGGCAAATCGACGTTGCAGAAAAACACCTTCCGACAGATCGCCGAACTCGGCGCGGGCGGCTGTTACATCGACCCCGGTGGAGACGACGCCGAGGAACTCATCGAAATCCTCCCCGAGCACCGCCTTGACGACGTTGTATGGATCGAACCCGGCAGCACACGCGGGCGTGTCTCCGGGTTCAACTTCCTCGACACCTCGATCCCGCCCGAGTCCGAGCAGTTCGACCACGCGGTAGAGTCGTTGGTTGCTGATTTCCGGCATATGCTCGGTGCCTCGCAGGGATGGGGAGCACGTATGGACGGCGTGACCGCCTCGCTCGTGCGCGCTTCGGCCAACACTGAATACGAGTTTACCCCGGCCGACCTGTTCTATATCATCGAAACCCCGGAGAACAGCCGTCGGTTTGCCGAAGCCGTCCGCGCGGCCGATCTCGAACTGCTCGCGGACTCGGCGGACAAGATCGCCGACGTGGCCGAGAATGATGCAAACGCGCTCGAACCGCTCTGGCGACGGTTCAAAGACTGGGTGGAATCACCCATCGCCCGGCAGTTCATGTCACTCCGTGATTCGCCAATCGACATAGCGAATGCGGTCGATGAAAACAAGCTCATCATCGTGCGGATGGGTCCCGAAGACGAGGACCTGAAACAGATGATCGGGACGGCGATCTTCCGGCGTATCTGGTCGGTCATTCGAGCACGCGCGGAGATGGACCGTGCCGAACGCACGCCGTTCTACCTGCTCGCCGACGAGTTCGACAACCTTGCGAGCCAGGACGGCGCTATCGACCAGATGCTCTCCGAGAGCCGCAAGTACCGTCTCTCGCTGTTCCTCTCGTGCCAAGCACCAAACCAGATTCAAGACGTGCTCCCGTCGCTCGCGGCGAACTGTGATACGTGGGTCAGTTTCTCGCCCGGTTCACCCAAAGACTCGCGGCTTGTAGCGAACAACATCGGGATGGACGCCGAGACGCTGCAACGCGACACGCCGTTCCACGTCTGGATGACGCTCGATCTTCCCGACCGCCGCCAGAGTTCCGAACCATTCCGTACCTACACGCTCCCCGAGTTCCCGCCGATGCGTACCCGCGACGAGCGCGACGAGATGATTATGGAGTACCTTCACGACCACGGCTTGCCGACACAGACCGCCGAGGAAGTCCGTGACTCGATCCTCATTCGCGGTGGCGAAGGAGCGCTGGAGCAGTCGGGTGCGCTCGGCCTCGATAGCATGGTCACGGAAGATAACATCCCGACCGACACGATCTTAGAATCCCTCTTCGTCGCCGCCGTCCGTGCGAGCGAGGACAACGATGGGACTGAGCCGGTGACGACCGACCGCGTTCACGAGGAGTTCGAGACCCGCACTGGCGTCGAGATGAGCGAAGCGAAGTTCTCCCAGCAACTCGAAACCGAGTACGGCGAGCGCGTCGAAGCGCTGCGCGAGGGCACGGAGAAAGCCAGACTCACCGACACCGGCCTGAGCAAATTGTTCGAGCAGGATACCGGCGGCGTGGAGAACGCAGGTGGCCCGGCCCATCGGTATATCCTCCGCGAGTCGATGAAGATGCTCTGTTGATCGCCGGTTCCGTCCGGCGATTCTACCGCTGAGTTCAGGGGAATTGGACGCCTTCTTGCGGTATGGAACGTTTGCGACAACGCGCGAAGAAATATCGAGAACTTGCCAAAGAACACGTGGAGGATCCAGACGCGCCTGCCGTCGCCGACGAAGACGGCGACGGCGAGCACGCTGAGTGGAACAAAATCGCGTTACTGCTTCTGCGCGAAGACATCGGAAAGCCGCTCCGTCATCTCGAAGATTATCTCAACGAGATGCCCGGGATTCTCGACGTGTTCGGGTTGGAGAAGTCGCCGGATCACACGTCGTTTTGCAACTGGGAGAAAGAGATCTCGATGCGAACACTGCGCAGCCTGCTCCGCAGAACGGCGGAGCAGGCTGGCTTCTCGGGAACTGGTGCGATCGATGCCAGCGGCTTCCAGCGTGGTCAGGCAAGCCATCATTACCGCAAGCGGGCGGATTACTCGTTTCAGGCGATGAAAACCACGGTTCTGGTTGACACGGAGTCGTTGGTGATCAGGGACGTCCATTTCACGACGAAGAAGGCCTACGACGGACATATCGGGTTGCAAGTCTTCCGGCGGAACGCCGGAGACCTGCGGGAACTCCTCGCGGATAAGATGTACTCGTGGAAAGAGCTTCGAGAGAAGTGCCGGAAAGAAGCCACGCGTCCGGTCATCAAGCACTGTGAGCAATCCCCGTTGCAGAAGGCTCACAACGCCCGGATCGACGATGACCTCTACAACCAGCGGTCAATGAGCGAAACCGTCTTTTCGATGCTGAAGGCAGATGATGGCGAGAATCTCCACACAAGGACGTGGCACGGGCAATTTCGAGAGCTGACTCGGAAGTGCATAATCCATAACCTCTCGCGGGCGGTCGGCTAACGCCGCCGCCCGCTCTTTCTCTGTCAGATGGTCTGAGAGGCATCACCAGCGATACGCCGATCCATCCGCCGGTCCTTATCAAATCTGTCAATTCTAACCCAACCGCAAATCTATGTTTCTGCATCGTGTGTCACGTTGAATCGTCGGTTAGAGCCGCTAAGAGTTGTATTCAGCTACCCCACCCCTTCGCTGTCTGTCGATCAACAGAGCATGATTTCATGTTCGTGGTCTATCCCGACGACAACAACGACGAGTATGACGAGCCGCACATCTATGAGCACGGTGAGTTGCGGCCACTCGTTCCTGACGAGAACAACGGTGAGAGCGACAGCAGTCCCGCCGAGACGGATACACCGGCCGAGGATGGGGCGTCGTCACAGCAGGCCATAGAGAGCGATGAACACAATTCTGAGAGCGCGAAGGGAGGGCAAGTGGAAAGCACCGATGCCGAGCAGAAACAGTCAGCAACGGCAGAGAGCGGGGACAGTGACGGTACTGATACAACGGCATCCAACGACAGTAACGAAACCACACAAGACACTGAATCAGCCGAGGATACCGAAGAAGACGCCGACGAATACCCGGACTACAACCTCTGATAGACGCTAACTGTTGTCGCCTTGTTTTTGCTCAGCCCATTCACTGTATCCGCCGTCGTCGCGGGCGTTGAGGTAATCCCGAAACCGGACCATACTCTGCCGGAGCGCTTCGAGCTTCCCATCAAGGTCGTCAACCTGTTCTTGAAGTTCATTCAGAGCGGCAGGGTCAGCGGGCGCATCACCGTCCGAGTCAGCGTCGAGGCGATCTATCTGTGATTCGACCCGCGTAAGTCGGGCGTTGAACTGCTCGACGGCATCGCCGATGTTGGTTGTCTCTCCCCGCTGTTCAATCACGGTCTCGGCCACGGCTTCACCATGAGGCGTGAGTGTCGCCACTTGAGGCAGCAATTCGTTTGCTTCGGAATCCGGCTGGGTGAGTTCGACCAGTCCGCGAGGGACGAGTTTGTTGTTGTAGCGATAGTTGATTGGATTGTTGTCGTTAATCCCTGTGAGCGCGCGGAGTTCCGTCGTGTTTGCCGACCCCTCGTTTTCGAGCAGCGCCCGGAGGATTTCTTGGTCGTGTCGCAAAGCGGTCTAGACTTCGGTAGCAACTGACTCCCTTCAGGAAGGGGTTGTCTCTGGTGACCAAACCGAGACCACCCCATGCACGCTGAAATCAACGTGCGGTTCGAACTCAGTACCGATGACGACAAAACCATACCGCTCGCCGCACTCGCCGAGTTCGTCACCGACCAGAACATCGAATCGGTACTTCTCGAAGAACTGGTCGAGAGCCTCGACGCGGGCCGCGTCGAGGCGCTCTGTGGCGAAAAATACGCCCACGGCAACGGTGACCAGCGGTTCCAGCGCCGCGGCACCGATCCCCGCACAGCCGTTACGACCGCCGGCGAGCACGAATTCGACCTCCACTACGTCGAAGATACAGCCGCTGACCACGACGAACCGAGCTATCTTCGGCCCGTCGAAGACGTCATCGACTTCGACGGGCAGAATCGCTATCAACAGGACATCGCGGCCAAGAGCGTCGATCTCGCTACCTCTCTCAGCTATCGAGATGCCGCCGATCACGGCGACGGCTTCGTCTCGATGCCGTCGCCAGACACCATCAACCGCCGTGCCAAAGAATACGGCAGCAAGCTCAAGCAGTTCCTTCCTGACTGTGTTGCCGGAACGGACGCTGACGCGATTATTGCCGACGGAACGAAGTGTCACAGCCAAGACGAAGACCGCTCGTACCACTCCGTTCAAGCAACGCTCGGCGAGGATACTGCTGGGGACTCGCGGTCCCTGCTGGATCTGTCGATCAATGCTGACTGGGACGAGACAGCGGCCGCTCTCGATGACATCGGCGCAGTCACTGACGACGCTACGGTCGTCAGTGACGCTGATGACAGTATCGTCACGGCATTTACCGACGAAACACGCGAGCATCAGCTTGATCTCGTCCACGTTGGCCGGACGCTGGGCTACAATCTCTGGGATGACGGCGTGTTCTCCTTGGAGCGGCGAACCGAGATCGTCACAGAAGTGATCGACGAGGTGTTCCATCTGAAGAACTCGGTTGCCAAGCACCGTCCCGAGGAAGAGTTCGCGGCGATCCGCGAACGGATCGCGCGAACAACCGAGCGTATTGAGAAGACAGCGTGGCAACTCTCGCAGTTCGGTTCGAGGAAGGCTGCGGGGTATCTCCGGCGGTGGTTGCCGTCGATAGTGACGTTCGCCGAGCAGGCTCTTGAGGGGTTCGAGGTACCGTGGACCTCGAACCCCGTGGAACGAGCGATGGGAGAGGTGGCGAACCGATGCAAGAACCAATGGATGCGCTGGACAGAGGCCGGGTTAGAGGCATTGCTTCAACTCAGACTCGTGAAGTACGCCAATCCAGGTCACTACCGGACGTTCTTCGACGAACTTCTCAGTCGATCAACCAAAACAACCATGAGCTGTGACCTCTCAGTGGAGGCTACCAGAGGCAAAGTCTAGAGGACTTTGCGACACCACCAAAGATTCGCCCGGAGGCAGCGGATTCGGAAAGTAAATCGCCATCTTCTGTTCGATTGCCGGTTGATAGTCACTGAGATTCTCGGTTTCCAATCGCTGACCGTCAGGCCCATCCAGAAACGCTGCGAGGTCCATGTCCTCGAACGTGATTTTGGTATCGCCGCTCTCCTTGTGGACAAGAGCGTTCGTCGGGGATGTTCCAGTGTTCTTGATCGTCACCCTCCGATAGCTATGCCAGTCGTCATTCGGTGTATCGAGAGCGTCAATACGCTTCAGATTCTTGTAGATATGCGACTTATCAACTAATTCCGGGTCGTTGTTCTCCAAGCTATACGACGTTGCCAGACGCCCCCGACGCATCTGCAAGGCGACTTCATCTACGGTAGAGGAATCAGAAATGACATCCTGGTTGGGTTCGATTCGTTTACCGACGGCTTCGGCAACCTGATCCAAAAGATCAGCATGGCGCTGACCCTTTTCTGTCAGAAGAAGGCTACCATCGTCGACTGTGATCGCGTTTTGTTCGGCAAAACGGCCGGTGAACTGGCGAAGTTGCTGTTTCGATGTGCTACGATCGATTTTCTCAAGACGATTTTTGACATCGCGAGCAGCCTTATTCGGAGGAACAGGCCGTGGAGTATCGCGGGCACCACCGATCTCGCTCCTAGAAGCTAACGAATCCAACAACAGAAACGGCACGCTGCCCCGTGAATCATGTAGCGGCGCGAAGCGTGCCGAAATCTGTTCTTTGTCGGATTCGGATCCCCAATCAACGGTATCCAGTTCAGTTCCCAACTGATGAGCGTCAGTTACGATTTCAACAATCTCCTTCCCTAAGTTCGTGAGTGTGTGGGTCCGACCAGATTTCTCGACAAGAGAGACATCGAAATTTTCGAGCTTGAGCGACTGGAAGGTGCTTGAGACAGTCGATTGATCTCGATTAATGACATCAGCAATCTCCGTCTGAGTGGTTGCAGTACCATTGTCGAGAAGCACTAACGATGCTAACGAGGTCGGAGTTACTCTCCGTACGACTTCCCCGGTAGTAACGAGGAGAGGAGTCGGCCAGTCGTGACGACATGATCGGAGCATCGTTTCCGTCATGGACAGTAATATGGACGCAGTATTCGCCCGACGAAAACGTTATGGATACAATACTGGGTTCTATGGACATAATATGACAATATTCGGAACGTTTAATCCGAAGGTGGAGCTATCGAAGAAGTATGATCCCGAACGAAGGGCCAACCCAGAACAACCAACATCAGTCGGGATCCAAGACACCCACATCATCCGGCATAAATGGTTTATACTCCCCGACCAATAACCCTATCACGACCGGAGATATGTCACCAGTTGTGCCGGGTCGGAACCGTGATGAAGACAGCGGGCGCTTCCAAGAGGAGTATCCACCAGAGGAAGTAATCGCTGCAATTCAGAAACAAGACGGCTACGCCGGAACCGCAAGTATCGCCGACGAGATCGGGACTACCACTGAATCAGCCTACGTCAAGTTGCGAGCAATGGAAGACGAAGGCTACGTCGAAAGTCAACTCGTCGGACAAAGTCGTATATGGGAAGTCGCAGAGGAGGACGCTCAAGAGGAATAAACATGGCTGTCAGGGAGTATCGAACAAGAAGCCACGAAGCGAGTGTCAGCGTGTGCCACCACGCCGACGAGTGGCTTCTTGCACCGCAACGCAGGACCGCGATTGGATGCGAGGTTCTGCTTTGTGACCAGTTAAACTGGTCTTATGACCACGGGACGCGCCCCACCGCCCGGCAGAGCGCAGGGCGCGTCGCCGGGACGGTGGTGGCTCGCCCGTGAGCTATTCTTTCACCTGCGGGCTTTTGGCTCTATCGCTCATCACTCCATCGTCTATGAAGGCTGTTGGAAGGCCTTCACGCGCCAAAATCTGCCGTTCAGATATTGAAACAATCTAACACAAGCAGTACCAACCGACGTAATTCAGTCACCACGCAATCGTTCGCAGTTTCATTCCCCTCAACAGGTGAATGCATTCGCTCGGTGTTCGGTCATCCCGATTGTGGACACCGATACGAACTAAGTCGCAGGGAGCAGGTGCGTGACCACTCTGGAGCTAGTCTGAAAAAGAGTCGAGCGACAAGCGCTCCAAACGATCGCACCGGCTCTCTCGTTTCAGGCTACCTATTCAGAGGGTGTCAGACACATCTACACACGAATGACACAACAGTAATAAGGCGGGCGGGAAACATTGACGCAAAGCTAGGAAAACAAAATAGTGCCGGTGGGATCGGGGGGTCCAACGCCCCCGTCCCGAGCAATCGGTACCAGCTGACCTACCTCTCCCAGGAGGTCTTACTGGTTTCTCATCGGCCCACGATAATAACGTTTGCCTCTTGGCGAGCGACTGCTCTGTGCAGCTCCCGAGGCTCGTTCATCGCTAAGCAAACGTTATTGTCGGGTACGACGTCGTGGTCCGGTCGTCAGCGCTGGAATGCTGGACTAACGCCTATGTCAAGAGACGAATCTCAACCCAGCACTGATCGTATCGCTACCGACCATCCCGACGCACCCGCCGAGAGCCCGGAGGCCGCGCTATGACTCCGGACGAGTCCGACCGCCAGTCAGACTGGCAACAATTCGGTGGTGGCATCTCAGAACCACCAACCCACGTCGTCCACCGAAGCGAGCCTCACGATGTCTATATTGGACGAGGTGACGGCGGCGATGCTCACCTCAATAACACCGACATCGGCGACACGGGCTGGCTCGGCAATCCATACAAGACGAAATCAGGAGGCGGTGACTATACCCGAGAGCAGTCAATTTCCCTCTATCGTGCCGACGTTCTCGACCGTCTCGACGATGATCCTACATTCGGGGCCGCACTCGCCCAGCTGAAAGGCCAGCGTCTCGCCTGCTACTGCCGACACGCTCGCGAGAACGCACCCGCCTGCCATGGCGATGTTCTCGTGGAAGTGATAGAGGGGCTGAAACCCGTCGGGGCGACCGATGCTGACTCCAGCTCCGACAGTGAGCGTGAAGCTGACCGCGACGGTGGCAATGGCAAACGATGACCGACGTCCGCGTTCCCGTCGGGCGCGAAGCCGACAGCGCGCTCTGCTGTCCGCGCTGTGTCGCTCTCGACGGTTACGATGAAGCTCCGGACCTCACCGCGAGCGTCGACGAATACGAGATTCCGACGGCCGCGGTCGGCGAGCCACGCCCCGAACGCGAGACGGTGCTAGCACTCGGCCGCTACTGCGACGAGCACGACGTCTTCCTGGTCGCAAGCTACGGCGATCTAGCCGACGAGTGGACGCAAAAGAGTGGGAAATGGATCGCAGTCCCCCTCCACACGGCAACCGACCAACCGATAGCGGTCCCGATTCGTCTCGATGAAATGCTGGGAGGGTCGGAATGAGCGCCGAGCGCCTCCCGAAACCCGTCTACAGGGATGCCATTCGTGTGAGAGAGGACGATATCTTTATCACGCGCCTCCCTGTCGGACTATGGCATAAGCTAGGAAAACAGAGCGCCAAGAGAAAACGGGGCGAGGAACTGACATTTCCTCGCCCCGCTTTGGACAGGCGCGGTCGCCGATCCCCGATCGGATTGACCGTTGCTTGTTCTCTCACGGCCGACGACCATATAGTTTGCTCCTTCGCCAGCCACGGCTATCGACTGCGTCGAAGGCCGCAAACGCCTGTTGGTCGTCGGTACGACGGTTCTACCGTCCGTCAGCGCTGGAACGGCGGGACTTCCCCATGAGTCAGCGAACACCAGCCGCCAATAGCGACGCGACCAGCCAGCCCTCGAGTTCGGAAGCGGGCATTTCGCTCGTTCCGCCCGGCAACAGTGGCCAGCTTACGCTCGATACGCCCCTCGTGCGTCAGGTTGGTCCGCGATTCACCGACTGGCTTCCCGATGTCCTCGACGCGCTCCTCCCGATGATTACCCAGACCGCGCGCGAACTTGCTGTTCAGTACGACCCTCGGACTATTCGCGACGAACGGCCGTACCGATTCGCAGCCGACCTTTTCGATACTCACGGCGTTGGGACCGCACCGAGCGCAGATACGCCCACGCATCCGTTCAACGACGCCCTTGCGAAGTTTGCCATTTCATACTTCGACGTTGACCCCGACGAGTTGAGTGATCGCAAGCGCGGACTGTACAACTACGCTCGTGACGAGATACTCGAGCTCGGCACGCGCGACCTCCCGGGAGCGCCGACCGGCCTCGACGCTCTCGGTGAGACGATTGTCCCGCTGTTCGACGCCGGCAGCAGAACTCCGACGATGGTTTTCAGCCTCGATGGCCCGGCATGGGAGGAAGCTGATGACGATCGGACGGCCGCCCGCGCTCTCGACGCGCTCGCGCTGCTCGCCGAAGTGGTCGACATCCGGTTCATCTGCTCACCACGACTCGACGCCCACCTCGAACGCACTCACCCGGACTGGTACGACGAACACCTTACTGACTCCGGGGATGACAACCGGGAACCAGCCCCCACTGAGACGAACGAGAGTGCGCTCTCAGCAGCATGGGATGCTATCGGGGAGTTCGCCCCCGGCGGTGGCCGTCTGCGGCTGCTCGCGGCGCTTGACCTGAATGGGGAGCGAGAGGTGCGCGATCTCAAGGCTGACACCGAAATCGAGCTCTCCAAAGGCGCAATCGACCGCTACGTACGCGAGTTCGACGATGAGCACGACCTCGTCGACATCGATGATCGGCCGAAATACAATCGCGTCTCGCTCACGGACACGGGAATAGCCGCACAGGAGTTAATCGGCCCGGAGTACCGCGTTTTCCATCCACAGCAAACCCATTTCGATGACCGTCTTACTGGCACCCGACATGGTTCAACAGGTGTAGTGTGTTGGTCAGACAGCAAAGATAGCCCCCCAGCCGCCGGCAGTTGCGGTGGCGGTGACGGTGCTGGGGGTGCGGGAGCGTCCTCTCCATCCTCCTTATCTTCATCTCCGCCTTCGTCCTCGCTTTCGTCTTCGGAGCACTCTCTGCCTGCGAGTGCTCCGACCGCTGAGGATTGGCTCGCCGCAACCGGCGAAGCGTCCGAATCCGGCTATGTACAATGGCTCGACGGTCCTGACGGTCGTCTCGGTATATGGGAGATGCACGAACGATTCCTTGCTGGACGTCGTACCGAGGGTGTAACACTCGTCGATGAGCCGGTAAAACCGTTCGAGAACGGGAAGGTGAGCTACGTCTCTTGTTTCGAGGACCATGCGCAGGCTGTCGTCCAGTGGGGTGGGCCCCTCTACACCTTGGTTCGCATCACATCGACCTTACTCAGCGAGAAGATGTTCTCGAAAGTGCTCACGCCATCGGCGGTCGGTGACGATCTCGACGAGCTGTACGATGGTGCGCTTGACGACGCGACCAAAGACGTACTTCGACTGGGTGCTCAGATCGGCTGGTTCGGTGAGGATGAACAAGAGTACGACGGTCTTCGCGAGCGCTTCGGAGAGATTCGACGACTGCTGCTCTCGAAGCTCGCGGAGGTCGAAGACGCCGATGCGACCGAGTGGAGCGACCTCTGTCGGGACGCTCACGGCCTACTCGCCTCAGCGACACATCTCTACCGGGCGGTCGGGGTGGATGTGACGATCCACGTCCGGGTTCCCGACACGAAGAAACTCCGGGCCGGCGAACGCCGGTATCAGGACTTCCTCGATTTCTTCAAGCACACCGTACCCAAGAACGCCTCCTACGGGATTCACTCGGTCTATCGGATGCTCTACGAGGACCGAGTGGACAAGCTCAAACACCGGATGAGCGTCGAATTCGACGCTGACGCCGCGGCGGACCTCACAGCGTCATGGGTAATTTCGGGACCGACCGCCTCGACGTTCCGCGAGGACGTACAGCGGGCCATCGCCTCGAAAGTCAACGACGTTCGTGAGACTATCCAGGAGGGCATCGAGCATGGTGTTAGTCTCGCAATTCCGGTCGTTGAGGGCAATTCGTATGGAGCACTCCGGCGGGTCATCGACCGCCATGCCGAGCGCAAGGGCTTCGCGGCCCTCGACGCTGATGAACGCCGCAAGCTCGTCCGTCTGGCGACGGCAACACTTGGTGAAGAACCGGGTCGGTGCTCGCCGTATGCGCTGGCCGAAGCACTGCTCTCGTTGGGGAAAGCCCGGTCGCCGACGCAATCGCTCAGGCCGGGTGACCTCGCGGCTGGTCTCACTAAACTGCCGGCCGAACGGCTCGTCCCGTCGCTGCCGCCGACGATGCAGAAAGCACTCAAAGCGCTGCTTGTGGCTGATGAACCGCTCGGCGCTTCGGACATTATCGAGCGGGCCGGTATCTCCGAGCGGTCCTACAGCCGCAATATCGGCGAATTGGCGGCACTCGGAATGGTCGAATCGGTCGGCGAGGGGGGTCACAAGAAGTGGCGAGCATGGATCATCCCGTGGTGGTCGCCGCTCGCCGGCGTTAATGAGCCGCGTACCGACGAGACTGACGAGAGCGGGGTTACACCGCCCTCTCGGTGGGATGACGTCCTCTACGACATCGTCCTTGCCCTCGGTTGCGACCCTGAATACGAGCTGTTTGCTGGGTCCGTCGATGTCGATGAAGTGTTTGCAACGCTGCCAGCGCTGGAGTGGTGGCACGGGTTCATCGAGAGCCACTACGGACTTGTCGATGTCGAGCAGCCAGCGTCAACCCCCGATGGCGACGCCATTGTGGATGGTCCTGACGCTCTTTCCTCGGTCGAGATCGGCTACGGTCGGACAGACCGGGGTAGCGAACAAGAATTCCTCGGCGAGACGAACAGTTCTACGAATTAGCAACCGAATCCACACTCTGCTTTGTATGTTCTCCGGTGGCTGTCAGAAATGGCTTGCAAGATACAGAGGCTATCCACTCGGACACGATATTCTCAACCATTGCCGTCAGAGATTCGGTGGATGAGTGGGTCTTGTGTCGTCCCAGATCAGGCAATGTTGAGCAAAGCAGGTCCGAGTGGATAGTACAGTCGCTGTCGGAGTAGTCGGGAAACACTCCCTGCTCTCGAGGGATTGACTCGGCCAATTTGCCGGGATAGTTCGGGTCATTTCGGGTAATCCTGGAAGTTGGCGTGTGGTGACTGCGAGCAGTCGGAGAGCCAGTAGCCTGTTTAGTGAGATGACGATTGTCGATTCGGCTGCTGGGATTCTTGAGGTCGGGTGATGGTTTACTTGCGTGTGTCCCTGAGATCCTTACATGAACGTGCCCGACCCGCCAGCGCCGGTGGTAATAGAGATGAACGATGGCGATACCCTCCGTGGCACGCTGATCGAAGAACGGACAGATGGATGGCTCCTCGACGAAGAGAGTGGTCGCCTGATTCTGGTGTACCCACAGGATGTCGAACAGATCGAGCGTAATACTGAATCGACGAATTGACGCGCGGACCGCTCTGTCCCGACTGGGACTGAGCGGTCAGGTCGAATACAGCGGCCGGGAACCACATCGAGCGTGATTCCAGACGCTCAAACGGCGAACGGACCGCTTCCATACGACCTGGAACGGCGGTCCGGCCAGCATTCGCTGCTGGCTGCGGCGATTCGTTCATTACTACAATACGCAACGTCCGCATCAAACTCTCAACCGCCGCACGCCGGCAGAGTAATCTTAACTAGACCGCGCCTGAGAGTCATTCATCACTGATCTCGGCGAGACGGGCTTGGATTTCGTCATCATCGGCGTCTGAGAGAGCTTCCAGACCGAACTGTACAACGAGGGGGTAGAAATGCCGGTTCTTCTTGAATTCATCTTGGCCGGCTTTTCGGAGTTTCAATTGAGATTCTAAATACGTATCCTCAAGTTCATCAAGGATCCCGTCTGGGATATAGATCGTCCGACCGTTCCATTCCTCCTTGATGTTTGTCTTCGTTTCGCTCGTTTTACTCGTTCTGTTCGGTGAACTCATTTCTTGGATTTCGGTAGATGAACTCGTTTCAGTTGTTTCGTTCATTTCATTCGATTTTTCCTCGTCGTCATCATCATCCTCATAGTTTCCTTCGATACCCGAGGCATCTCCCCAATCATCACTCACACTTCTACCTCCTTGGAGGGTGTTTTCTCGAATGTCTCGTCAAACAGATCGGCGATCTCGTTGAACAGGCCGCGAGCGTCTTCAACACGTTTGTTCTCCTTGTCAAAGCCGAAAATCGACACCCCTTCTCCAATTGATTGCGAGAGGTCTGTCCGCTTCGGAATCTCAAATAGCGGAAGCGAGTATGCTGATTCTATCTCCTCGATAGTGTTCCGATGTTCGGAATTCTGTTCAACACGGTTGCAGATGAGAGCGAGACGATTGATATCACCGTAGGCTGGTTCGAGCGATCCCAGCTGCTTTGCGAAAATCCGGAGGCTATTGGCGTTTAGTTGCTCAGGGATCACCGGAATAACCACATTCCCACTCGCCACGAGAGCATTATCAGTAAGAACGTTGAGAGACGGTGGCGTGTCTACGATGATGTAGTCGTAGTCGTTATCGAGTTTGTCGAGAGTCTTTCCCAATCGCTCTCGGCTTTTTGGAGCTTCAAGCAATGTTTGGATGTTCTTATTGTTTGCAAGTTGCTCACTGGCGGGGAGTATGTCGAACTCCTCGTGTTGAATGATGATATCGTTGACCGACGCCATCTGATCAAAGTCAAGAACGTCGAATAGCGTCGTCCGGTCGGTGTCGTAGTACAGATCGCTATAGCTGAGTGAGCACGTGAGCCCCCCGTGATAATCGATATCAACAAGAAGTACATCATAGCCGCGCGCGGATAGTGCGCCGCCTGTGTGGATGACATCCGTCGTTTTCCCTGCGCCTCCTTTTTGATTCGCTACAGTGATTCGGGTGGTCTGTGTATCGGTCATGTCTATTGTTCTTATCTAAGCTGCTGCCAGTTCGTTTTCTTCGTTTCTTTCGTTCTGTTCGTTTATCTCAGTGCGTTCGGTGCGAGCGTTTCGCTCAATGAGAGAATCACGGCGAAGTTAAAGCCTGCTGTTCGTTACACTCACTGACCGAAACGCATTCGTTTCTTTCGTTCTGTTCATTCTGTTCGTTTTGTTCGTTTCTACTTTCCGGCGGCTACAGTAGGTGGTGTACGATCCCCTTCGTTCAGAATGTGCACTGGGGAGTGGTGAAGCGATCTTCAAGGGGTCAATGCTGTCATCGCCGCTGTGATTCCATGTGTTCAATGGCCGTCCAAATATTCAGGACGCGTATTCGTCCTTCGTAGTACGTATTTTTGACCACTCCATCGATAGCTCGCTCAGCGTTCCGATCATCCATCAAGATTCCAACGGCGTCATGAGCCGATGAACCAAGCAGCATTACGGCCATGGCTGGCAGTTCCGCATCAGTCTTCCGCAATTCGTCAGGGGGTGTCTGCTCGAATTCCGCTAGGCGTTCCTGTGCCTGATCCATGACTTCACCCGCTCGTGGCCCGTCGTGAATACGAACCCCCGGCTGGAGATCGCTAAGGAGCGTAATCCACTCTGTCGTGTCTGATCGGTCCACCCAGTCGATGCTGATGTATCCGCGCTGCTCCTCGAGTTCTTCTACGACGCCACTGGTCAGATACAGCTCTCGCTCCTCCGTTTGAACGTAGCTGATGAACGTTTGATACGCAGAACTGTCCGTACCACCGATCGTCCGCAGGAAACTTGTATCGAGAACGAGAGCCGGCGGGAACGGTGACGGGTGGTCCTCACTCATCGGCGCGCTGGTACGGAGCCTGTTCGAGTGCTCGTTGATGGGTATCTACATCAAACGAGACATCATCGAGCATCGGATCAGCATCTTTCACCACAGCGATGATCTGCTCGATGGCTTGCGTGACCGCAATCGCCTCCACAGCAGGAACATCGAGGACGTCCGCGACGCCCCGTCGCGTTGTCTCGCCTTGAAGGTAGTCGATTGTTGCCGTGACTGCGGGGGCGAGTGCGGCCTTCCCGTGACGGTCGATGAATAGTTCGATATCATCGTTTGCACTGGTCGCTCCATAGACGGCGATGATGACCGGGCTGAGGTTGATCGTCGTTTCGTCTGTCCAGTTGCCGCTCACAGGGTCAGCACGCCAGAGTGCTGACCCATCTTCGTGTGTATCGAGCTCCGTGGCGACGCCCAGTTCAGCCAATGTGTTAGCGTACTTGTAGGCGGTGCTTTTCGAGAATCCTTGGCGGTCACGGGCAGCGGTGACTGTTGTTGGGGAGTTGACTAAGAGATCGGTGTAGAAGCATGCGAGTTCGGGTGTTGCCAGCAATTCTTGGACGGCGAAAAATCGGTGAGCTGTGTCCCCCACGTTTGGTGGATGAGTTGGGATTGAGGCGTTCGACATAGTGCATAGTACGCGAACTATAGACTAAACTGTTGCGGTGGCTCAAACCTCAGTACAAACCAACTTTTCGTTATTTCATGCTCTGTTGATCGACAGACAGCGAAGGGGTGGGGTAGCTGAATACAACTCTTAGCGGCTCTAACCGACGATTCAACGTGACACACGATGCAGAAACATAGATTTGCGGTTGGGTTAGAATTGACAGATTTGATAAGGACCGGCGGATGGATCGGCGTATCGCTGGTGATGCCTCTCAGACCATCTGACAGAGAAAGAGCGGGCGGCGGCGTTAGCCGACCGCCCGCGAGAGGTTATGGATTATGCACTTCCGAGTCAGCTCTCGAAATTGCCCGTGCCACGTCCTTGTGTGGAGATTCTCGCCATCATCTGCCTTCAGCATCGAAAAGACGGTTTCGCTCATTGACCGCTGGTTGTAGAGGTCATCGTCGATCCGGGCGTTGTGAGCCTTCTGCAACGGGGATTGCTCACAGTGCTTGATGACCGGACGCGTGGCTTCTTTCCGGCACTTCTCTCGAAGCTCTTTCCACGAGTACATCTTATCCGCGAGGAGTTCCCGCAGGTCTCCGGCGTTCCGCCGGAAGACTTGCAACCCGATATGTCCGTCGTAGGCCTTCTTCGTCGTGAAATGGACGTCCCTGATCACCAACGACTCCGTGTCAACCAGAACCGTGGTTTTCATCGCCTGAAACGAGTAATCCGCCCGCTTGCGGTAATGATGGCTTGCCTGACCACGCTGGAAGCCGCTGGCATCGATCGCACCAGTTCCCGAGAAGCCAGCCTGCTCCGCCGTTCTGCGGAGCAGGCTGCGCAGTGTTCGCATCGAGATCTCTTTCTCCCAGTTGCAAAACGACGTGTGATCCGGCGACTTCTCCAACCCGAACACGTCGAGAATCCCGGGCATCTCGTTGAGATAATCTTCGAGATGACGGAGCGGCTTTCCGATGTCTTCGCGCAGAAGCAGTAACGCGATTTTGTTCCACTCAGCGTGCTCGCCGTCGCCGTCTTCGTCGGCGACGGCAGGCGCGTCTGGATCCTCCACGTGTTCTTTGGCAAGTTCTCGATATTTCTTCGCGCGTTGTCGCAAACGTTCCATACCGCAAGAAGGCGTCCAATTCCCCTGAACTCAGCGGTAGAATCGCCGGACGGAACCGGCGATCAACAGAGCATTATTTCATCCATCGCCTGCAGGATGGGGTGCAGCGATAGCTGAACCATTGGATGTGAAATCACCTTCTGTTCGACGTGCTCAAGATATCGGAAACACCGAAGTGGGTGGGTGGTAGTATTCTTGACTGCTATGTCACTACTCGAACGTCTACTGGGAGAGGACACACCGGACGAACAGGTTGATCTCGAAGAGCGACAGCACGAAGCGGATGACACGCTGAATGGTCGCATCGACACAGCGGAATACGGAATTGACGCGTGTGCGGTAACGGGTATTGCGGTCGTCAACGAAGGGCCCGATGGTGAGCCGATCGTGGTGCCGATCGCGCGGTTCTCGCTCGGTGAGGACGTCGAGGAACCAGATTACGATCTCGTCTGGGAGTTGGTCGGTGAGGGTCTCAACGCGCTCCAACCAGCGCTTGAGGGCGTATTCGTGCGTCACTACGACATCCAGTTCACGTTCGACGGCGACGAATTGTTCGAAGCCGAGGAGTGCCGTCGCGTCGCCGTCACGCCCGATCTCGCCGATACGTTCGTTTCGGATGCCAGCTTCAATACCGGCGCGCTGCGAGACGCGATGCTCGACGCTGATGATATCGATGATGAAATCGCGCCGGTTGCGTGGGGCGAATCGAAAAACTACAGCAGTACGGCGAACGCGGCGATCGTGACCAACGGAGCTGCGATGGCAGCTGGGACGAGTGCGGGTGCAGCGAGTTGTGCTGGAGCAGGGGCGGCGGGTGCTGGTGCGGCTGGCGGCACCTGCGGTGGCGTTTGAGGGTGGTTTAAGGCCCAAGCCGACTCACGTCGGGTTGCTCACCACCGGTGGGAAAGACGATGGCACGAAAGCGCTGAATACCGAATGGAGGTCAGAGTACGTTGCGAGGCTGTGAATCCCAGCAGAGCCCTTAGCAGCCATCTATGGTTGAATCGACCGTTCCTGGTGTTGGTTGGCAGATCCAAAACTCGGAATCAGGACCCACGCGGTGGGGAACTCCCCCCGAAAATTTCGTCCCTTGCGTTCGAGAGGACGGAAAACGGCTTGTTGGTGTGGAAGGTCACGTTTTCGTACGCCTGCTGGATATGTTTTTGCTCGGGATCCGTGTGGCTGGCTTCGAGTGATTCCAGTTCTTCGACGAGTTGCTGGAGTTCGTCTTCGTTTTCGATGATTTCGGCGGTGAGCGCGAGGTCTTTGATGGATTTGGCCGCGGCACGGCGCACGCGGCCGTCACCGTCGGTAAGTGCATCAAGGTACAGCTCGCGCAGTTGGTGGCGATGAGAGGCTGTTTCGTCGGTGGTGTGGTCGCCCGGTAGTGCGTCATCGGTGAATTCCGAGCCAACTGTTCGGAACGCCAGTCGAGGATACAGCTCGGCTGCAAAGCGGATCGCGGACTGGCGTTGGTAGCCATCACCGTCCGCATATAGCTCTTGGCAGATCTCGAACCCTTCATCGAACAACTCCGCCTGTTCTTCGAGTTCCATCTCGTGGACTTCATCGAGTGCGCGGTTCACTTGTTCGGCATCGCCGGACCAGAGTGCCTCGGAGAATGCGGCGGGTGTGCGCTTCATACGTGGGTATTTTGATTACAGCCGCGTAACTCCTTGGGATGGCTGTACTGGGATGATTGATGGTCGTACTTCTACGGCTGCGATTGAGCACCTTTGTGTGGGTCGGTAGGTTGGTTCGTTCATCCTGACTATCTTCCATCCGGGGTGAGTACTAGTAGATCGTGACACGATCCGACAAAGACGAAGAACGGGACGAACGTATTGAGATGGAGATCATCGTCGATACCTACAGTCCGGAAGAGCAGGCGTATGTGTTTAGCGCAGTCCGTTCGTAGATGCCTCTGCACGTGATTCTGGTTCCTCTCCTCCGAGTATCGACATCAGTTGATCCGGCGGATCGAGTCCCTGTCGTTCCCACGTCGCTACCATCGTCGAGAGCGTTTCGTGGATGCGGACTCCGGTTTCCGACCGGAGTCCGCCGAACATCTTCCGCATCACTACCTGCTCGCGTAGAGCGCGCTCTGCGCGATTATTCGTCGAATCAACGTCCGGTTCCGTGACGAACGTCAGCCAACTTCCCAGCCCGTTCCTGATCTTCTCGACTAGTTGCGTCACTTCCTCGGTCTCGTAGCCCGCTCTGATTAACTCCTCCAGACACAGCGAGGCCTGTGCCCGCCTCCGCTCGCGGACGGAGGCGGGCGGGTCCTCTTCGTCGAACGCGGTCAAATCCTCGTGGAGGTCGTGTAGTACCTCCGAGATCGGCTCTGCTTCCTCGTGCCGTTCAGCTACGTACTTCGCCTCTCGTAGAAGGTGCGCCCAGCACCGCTGGAGTTTGCCGTGATAGCTCGGATACGCCGACCAGCCGTCACAGCTCAAAGTGGCGTCCTCGGCGAGTTCGTCGCCGAGGACGTCCTCCAGTACCTGACTTCCGCGGCTCTCGTCGATCGTATAGAAGACGTCCTCGTCGGTCACGAACGTCCAGACCCAGTGCTGGTCGCCGTCGACCGGAAAGCCAGTTTCATCGCAGTAGATGACGTCGCTGTCACGGACGCTGGCTCGAACGTCCTCGTACGCGGGTCGCAGCCGGTCTGCGACCCGCTCGGTCATGTTGTAGATCGTTGCCGGTGAAACCGGATGGTCGAGCTGCCAGTCGAACAGTTCGGCCTGCTTCCGGTGCGGAAGCCGGCCGTGATAGCGGAGGAGAGCGGTTTGGGCCAGCAAGCGTGGCCCAAACCGCCCGGTCTCCGGGCAATCAGGATGTTCGGCGACAACTTCGTTGCCACAGGAGCACTCCTGCTTTCCGAGCTCGTATTTCGTGACTTCGGTCGGGATGGGAAGCGGAATATCGACGATGACGCGGGAGACGTACTCATCGGGATCGGTGAGAACGCAGTCGCAATCGGGACAGTACGCCTCCCCGACCCGGACGGTCCTGTCCGGTTCGGGTGGTGGCCGGGTCGTTCCGTCGTGACCGGAGTTGCGTCCGGGTCCGGACGAGGAGTCGCTGGCGGCGTCTGCGTCGCCGCCAGCTTCGTCGTTCTCGTCGTTTTGCTCGGAATCGTCGTCCTGTGGCTGTTGTCCAGCACCGCCCTGCTTGCTGGACGGTGTGTGGGCGTTTTCGTACTTCTTGAGGCGGTTTTCGAGCTCTTCGATTCGTTCGTTCTGCTCGGCGTTTTGCTGGCGAAGAAACGCGTTCTCAGCGAGAAGAGCGAGATCTCGTTGGGGAAGGATCATTCGACCCACAGAACGGATCGCCGGGGTCGAACGACCCGGCGATCCGTCAGGCCCGGAAAGCACGATTAGCGGCTGTTCGTCCTGCTCTTCCCTGAGAGCTACGGTTTCGACTCGACTGTTCCGCTAAACACCTACGAGCAGGCAATGGGCTGGCACGCCTATCTGAACGATACGCTGGACTTTCCGTTCGAAGCGAGCTGTCTCACCGAGCGCGAAGAATCACCCCTCAAGGAAGGCGAAACGGTACGCGTGGTCGGAATGCCAACGACAGAGCCGACGCTCCGCCAGCAATTCGTAATCATAGAGTGGAAGAATAGGGAACTTGGTGTGCCACTCAAGCAACTGGAACCGGTCGATACCAGCAGTACCACCGAACAAGCGATCGCAGACTGGCACTACTGGCTTGAGCGCTGATAGTCGCCTGGTACCCAATGGAATCACTCTGTTCCCGCAGAAGCACAAGTAGATGGCTCGAAATTATCCACCCCCTCCAATCAGTATGGCTTATTCGGGTCGCGGTTCTGACCTCTACCAGATGCGGATCGAGTTCGACGGGGGTACGCTCCTGCTGCGGGGAGTCAGTGAGGATGTTCCGTACGCGGAGTGGGATGACCGGGTCGAGGACTACCGCGCGCACGCGTATCGGTACCGCCCCCTGCTTGAATGGGCCGACGCATGGGACGGTGAGACCTCTAGCACCACTGCAGAGGCGTCAAACAACCAAGAGACCATCCAATCGGCCACTGTTGCGGTCGAGGATACCGCCCGAGCCTATCCACAGCTTGCACTCGATCCGGCGCTTCAGATCGAGCCACGCGAGTACCAGCAGGCAGCACTCGACGCATGGCGCACTCATGACCGTCGTGGCAGCGTCGTGCTGCCGACCGGGAGCGGGAAGACGTTTCTCGGTATTCAGGCGATCTCCGACGCTGGTGTCGCCACGCTCGTAGTCGCGCCGACGATCGATTTGATGAACCAGTGGCACGCCACCCTCACCAACGCCTTCGGCGACCAACTACCCCAGCGGAGAGGAGATGGGCCTGAACAGGCGGTCGGCGTGCTCGGTGGCGGCACCCACGAGATCAGGCCGATCACGGTGACAACCTATGATAGTGCGTACCGGTACATCGACGAGTACGGCGACCAGTTCGGCCTGCTGATCGCGGACGAAATCCACCACCTGCCAGCCCCAACCTATAGACAGATCCCCGAGATGACCATCGCGCCGTATCGTCTCGGGCTCACCGCCACCTACGAGCGCGCCGACGATGCTCACGAACTCCTCGAAGACACCGGTCTCATCGGGCCGGTTGTCTACGAAGAGGAGGTTGACGAGCTCGCCGGCGAGTATCTTAGCGAATACGAAACCATCCACATGCAGGTCGAGTTGACCGACGACGAACGCTCCCAGTACGACGAGGAGTACGGTATCTATCGCGAATACGTCGATACGCACGACTTCGATCTCTGGAAAGCCGAGGGCTATCAGGAATTCCTTGCGCACACTTCCTACGATTCTGACGGCCGTCGAGCGCTGATCGCCAAGCAACGCGCCGAGGAGCTTGCACGCACAGCGGTGAAGAAACTTGATACGCTCGACACCCTGCTCAAGCGCCATCACGACGACCGCACGATCATCTTCACCGCGAACAACGACTTCGCCTACGAGATCTCCCAAGAGTTCATCGTCCCGTGTATCACCCACCAGACCAAGACCGACGAACGCACGGAGATACTCGAACGGTTCCGCACCGGCGAATATTCGATCTTGGCGACGTCGCAGGTGCTTGACGAAGGGATCGACGTGCCCGCCGCCAACGTCGGGATCATCCTCTCAGGGAGTGCATCAAAACGCCAGTACGCCCAGCGTCTCGGGCGGATCCTGCGCCCCACGGACGAACGACAACCGGCGCGCCTCTACGAGATCATTGCCACGGATACGATGGAGAACTACGTCTCCCAGCGCCGCCGCGAAGGCGTTGAGGCGGGAGCATGACCGTGACCACAATCGTGAGCACCACAGTGAGACAGGGGCCATGCTGACGGCAGACCTCGCGCGCTCGCGGACATCCGACGGTGAAGTGACGCCGCTGTTCATTGATCCCGACGATGCACGCTATCGAAAGACGGCGGGCGAGCTGATCGAACTGTTCGAGACGCACGTGGGCGAGCCGAAAGCCGACCTTGACACCGCGATCGACCAGCTGACGGTGGCGGATACCGATTACAAGATCATCCAAGGGCTGGCGAAACTGCTGCGTGACGAGTGCGACTTCGAGACGGTAGCGGCCGCCGAGCCGCACGAGATCCGCCAACGACTGTTCGAGCGTGCGAACGACTCCTATCCGATCGTTCGCCAGCCGACGCTCGAAGCGGATACCCGCAAACTCGATGTCTACACGGCGGTTGCTGATGAGCTCGGCATCTCACTCGCGGAGTGCCATCAGGGAATGTACGCGGATCTCGATGCGAACAATCGGCTCGTGCGCTTCGGCGATCAAGTCGCCGAGTCGGTCGAACTGGACACTGATGGAACGACCACCACGACCCAACTGACTGGCCAAAGCGAGGAGTCGTACACAGGCAAGGCACTCACTGACGAGTGGCTATTGAATCGGTATAACCTCGCGCTCGCGCAGGCAGTGCTCTACGATGCGACCGAACTGCGGATTCGGGTCTGGGATCAGTTTGCGACGGTGTTCAGCTACGTGAAGCTGTTCGGGTTGATGCACCGGATCTATCCGATCGACGAACACGGCGAGCGCGTGTCGAGCACGGACCTCGCGGAGGGATACGAAGCGATCTTGGATGGTCCGGCCTCATTGTTCCGGCAATCGCGCAAGTACGGCATCCGGATGGCGAATTTCCTGCCGGCGTTGCCCCACTGCAAGCGGTGGGAACTCACGGCGGACATTCTCGTCGACGAGTCAGCCAACGAAACACGCGAGCTCACACTGGACCAAACGACTGGATTCCAAACACACTACAGCGGTGGGAGCCGGTACGACAGCGATCTCGAACGCACGCTCGCCGACAAGTGGAGTCGATCGAATACGGAGTGGAACCTGGTCCGCGAGGACGACGTGATCGATCTGGGTGCCGAGGTCCTGCTACCGGATTTCGCGATGGAACATCCGGATGGCCGCCGAACGATTCTGGAAATCATGGGCTTCTGGACGCCTGAGTATCTCGAAGAAAAACTCGCCAAGATTCGGCAGGCCGATGTGGAGAATCTGGTCTTGGCGGTCTCCGAAAACCTCGACTGCACGAGTGAGGACATCGATATCGAAGCCGCCCGAGTGCTCTGGTTCAAGACCGGTATCCATGTCTACGATGTCGTCGATCTCGCTGAGAGATATGCAACCCAAGCACCCTCTGCTGGTTCCTGATTGCCCGAGAGTAGTGGTGAGGACGGTTTCAGTGATGATTTTGGCCAACAGAACAACTGAGACTGATGGCGTCTGCTGTCATGGAACGACACAGAGCATAATACCGGGCCTGTCGTAGCAGTCCCACAAGAGCATGAGTGACGGGCAGAGGCCCACCCTGACGGAAGCGACTGTGAGGGACCTGGCCAGAGCTAAATCATACGAACGCGGGCAGTCATACTACGAACGAGAAGCAGTCAGCGACGTGATTCGGCGCGGGGAGACAGTCCGAGCTGATGTCGAAGGGAGCCAGTATCAGCCCTATACGGTGACCATCGAATTCGACGACGCTGGCATCGCTCAGACCGACTGCTCCTGTCCGTACGACCACGGCGGAATCTGCAAGCATCGCGTTGCTGTACTGTTGACGTACATCCGTAATTCTGAGCGGATAAGCAACCGGCAACCGCTCTCGGAACTGATCGCTGACGCGAATCCGGAAACGCTTCAGGATCTACTCATTGAACTCGCCGACAGTCGTCCGGAAATGGCTGACTGGGTCGAAACTCGTCTCACCACTCCTGGCGACGATACAGACACCGACTCATCGGTGTCGGTGAGTCTGGACTCGATTCGCCGGCAGGCAAATCATGCGCTGCCAAAACCGGGGCAGAGAGGGCACAACGATGCCTATGCTGAGGCAGAACGCATGGCCGAGGAACTGGACGGATTGATCGAGCAGGCACGGATGGCTCTCGATGCCGAAGACGGCAAAACTGCGCTCGACGTTCTCGCAGCGGTCACCGATGAACTCGCCGACAACAGGTGGGCCGGTCTCCTTCCCCATGATATTCCTAGCGTGTACGAGGTTATCGGTGATCTCAACGAGACGTTCACCGAAGCTATTCTGACGGCTGAGTTGACGAAGCGTGAACGAAAGGACTGGAAAGACCGTCTCGCTGAATGGGATGACCAATTCATCCATTTCATGGGTGAATCCACGTTTATGGCTGCGGCGGACGCGGCGGTAGAAGGCTGGGATGATGAACGTGTCCTGCAGGCGATGGAGGGTGATCTCGCCAAGGGTGAGTTCTGGGAGGATGAGCCATCCTGGTATGCTGAAGATATCGTCACTGTCCGCCTCACGATTCTCGAACGAGAGGATCGCATCGAGGAGTATCTCAACCTCGCTGAGGCGACAGAGCAGACCCAAGCGTACGCGGAGATGCTCGTACAGCAAGGACATATCGAAGAAGCTGTTGACCACGCCACCGAGCGGTTGTCGACACCGGATTCAATGCTTGAGCTGGCCAAAACGCTGCGTGCGCACGACCAAACACAGGCAGCCTTGCGGGTGGCCCAACACGGCCTGACACTTGAGGGTTTCCGGAAAGACAGGCTTGCAGAGTGGCTGCGCGACCGTGCAGCCAGTACTGGCGATAGCGACCTCGCGCTGGAAGCAGCCGTCACTGCGTTCAAGGCGAGTCCATCGCTACGCTCCTACCAGGCAGTCGAAGAAATCGCTGACGACGGTTGGGAGAACGTTCAGCCCGACCTTCTCGAATTCCTCCGTACACAGAATCCGCGTGGTAACACTGCTGCGCGATCTGCGGAGGTGTTTCTCCATGAAGAACAGTACGAGGAAGCCATCGAACTCGCGGATAGCACCAGTCAAACCAGTGTAATCGAACCGGTCGTCGAGGCTGTCGTCAAGGAACACCCTCAGTGGGCGATCAGCACTTGCAAATCTCAGGCCGAACCGATAATCGAAGCCGGCCAGCATGACAGTTACAAGACGGCTGTGCGCTGGCTCAGACGAGCAGGACAGGCAGCCCAGGCGGCTGGCGAACTCGACGAGTGGCGTGACTATGTCGAAACGATGCGGGACGATCACTATCAAAAGTACAAGTTGCGCCCGATGCTGGAGGAATTGCTTGAGGAATTCGACGGGTGAGAACACAACGAAGACCATGACTGATACAGACATCACGGACCGATTCGTCATCGAAGTCAGCCGTGTAGGGACTGTCGATCACATCGTCGACTTGGAAGCAGAGCCAGTGGACAGGACGCCGTACTCACCGCGACGGGACTTGCCGGGCGAGAAGCTGTGTGATCGGAGCACGCGCTCGCCTGCAAGCGAGTACATCGAACTTCCGGACTACGCCGACTGGAAAGGTCTCGACAAGCCAGCCTTCGATGGCGATGCGCCGGACGAGGTGTGTTCGTATTGCTGGACAGATGTACTCACGGAGATCGAGAGAGAAGAACAGTTCGTGAGCGATGACAGAGACAAGCGAGTCGGGACGGTCGGGTACCGACTTCGGTGGAAACAGAAGGGCCGTGCTCGCAAGGAATGGTACGACATCGTCGTCCGGCCGGAGACGACCATGGCTGAACTCGACACGCTCATTTGTCGGTTCACGACACTCGATGACTTCCATCTTCGGATGTACGGTCTCGAAGATGAGTATATGGACTCGACACTCAACGTCATCCCCGATCAGCAATTCACTGAGATCGATGACCCCTCATACATGAAAGCAAGCGAGATGACGATCGCCGATGTCGCCGACCGTGCGACGCTCTGGGACGGAGACAGGCTCAGTATGGTCTACGATTTCGGGACGCCCTCACACTACTACTGCATCGTCAAGGACGTGTACGACCCAGACGAGATTGAGAGGCTTCTCGACGAGCGTGAGCCGATTGCAGCGACTGCGACAGCCGCCATCATCGACCAGAAACGACCCTAGCGATGCCACACGCGGCCAGTTGCCCCGCTTTTTTCACCGTACTCCTCGAACGCGCACTCAATGGCCGACTGTCCGTACTGTGAGCAATCTTTCGCGGATGAATCCGAGATTCGCGAGCATCTCTATGAAGACCACGAGTACGATGAGCTCGGTCGGATCGACACCAAGCGGGTCGACCAGTACGTCGATGAACACAACCTCGAAGGGAGCAACGACGATGACTCTCTTGATCAGCAGGACATCGACGAGGTAGTACGCACTGGCTCGGCAGTTGACCGTCACTCGGATGAGCGATGGGAGTTACATGACGTACAGGCGCTCTCGACGGTGGAAATCGTGGATGAGCTTGCCGAGCACGGTATCGAGACGACCGAGGAATCGTTCCGTGACCGCGCGGCCGAGATTGACTCCGCGATGACACTCGCTGACCAATGGGAGGACGACCACGACGTTGACGTGTCAGGGTATGATCGGGATTTCATTTGGATGGCTGCGGAAGTTCTCTGGAAACGGTGGGTACCCGGTATCCCGAATCGCGAACGGATCTACGACCTTCTACAGGAAGGTCGGGAACTCAGTGAGAAAGGACACGATGTCGAGGCCTGCCAGCGATGGCTGAGTGTGTGGGAGATCATTATCGCCGTGACACCGGATGAAATCACGATGATCGAGGCGGCTGACGATCACCTTCCGAACGTGCTCTCGCTCGAAGCGTTCTTGCGGTCGGTCGATAACGACCTCGCTACTCTGGCAGCAGACGATCCGGCCTATCATGAGCGACGACTCGAATTCTGTCGGGAGGTCTGTGACCAGTTTCCGGACGCACCCGACGAGCTGCTGTTGGACTTCCGCCATTTCGTTGCCGATTCGCTGACAGAGCTGGGAAGACTCACCGAGAGCAGGAACGAACTTGAGGCGCTCGTTCGTGACTATCCCGACGACCCTTGGGCGTACAAGAAACTCGCGGATAGCTACTGGCTCACCGATTCTCGCGATCCAACGGATAGCGAGATGAAACGCGCCGCAGAGCTATATCAACAGGCGTTGGAGGTCGAAAAGCCTCTTGAGCGGCCCTCGATAGTGTCTGATCGACTCGACGACATCGAATGCTGCCTACCTGATCAAACATAGTTGATTCTCGGGTTGGAGGCTGCGAAGTCTCCAATTCGGCCTGTTGTAAGAAACTCAACCCGTCCTCCTCTGTCAGCAAGTACTGGATTGTTAATAGAATGTCCGTAGCCTCTGTTCCTCATATATAAATCACCTTGTCAGAGTCGTAGAACATGAATTGTCGCTGCAGAGTTCATCAACAGATCTCTGCTGAACTACCCAGCCAGCGGTTACTGTCGAGATGCTTTCGCCTCGCGAACATCGTTTCCTTCTCGAACCATGCCGGGACAGTTCGGGCAGACGCGCACCGTGTCCATCCCAGTCGGAGCAAACACACGCACGTACTGCTCGGTGACGAATTCTCCACAATTCAGACAGTCAGGCATAGTAGAGTCCGCTGACCCTCGGAACTTCACTCTATCGCTACATTCGAAATCTGCGTTGCGGACGACCATTCGAGACGCTGGGAGAGCGTGGTGAGGTGTGTGGTTTCTGGATTCCACGTGTACAATGCCTCCTTCACGCAGTTTTCGACGGGTTTGGAGAATGAATCGTGCTGGATAACTCATTCGTTATCCGTCTATCGGTATATTTTACTGCTAGAATAACCACCTTCGAGATATGAGATATGTATGATCTGACTGGCTTCCAGCGGGATCTGCTGTACGTTGCTTCCAGCAAGGACGAACCGCATGGTCTTGCGCTCAAAGACGAACTCGAACAGTATTACGAGAGCCAAATCCACCACGGACGGCTCTATCCGAATCTCGATACGCTCGTTGAGAAAGGGTTGATCGAAAAGGGCCAGCTCGACCGGCGGACGAACTACTATCAGGTGACGCAACGAGGTCATCGAGAGATCGAGGCCCGCCGCGAGTGGGAAGACCAATACGTCTCACCGGAGATCTGATAGCCCATGCGTAGTGTTCCAGTTCCTCGGCCGTGCGCTTTCGGAAGCAACTCCTCGGGAATATCACTGATCAGTGACGGCGGTGAGCACGTCTAATGGTCGAGATCCCCGACCGACTGGCGTGTCTGTTCACCGATTCAGTCACCGAGACGGGCGATTCCTACACGGTTGAGGTGCCAAAGGAGGAGCTCGACGTGGGAGCGATTACGGCTGGCGAGACCTATCGAGTGGTGATCCTCGAGGATGCAGCGCCTGCGGGAAGCGACGACCAGCAGGATCCGTCGACGAATTCGGCAGCCTCAGCGACTTCGAAGCCACCAGTATCCCAGGGAGCGATCCGCGAGGTGACCATCGAGTCGCTGGGTGATCAGGGTGATGGGATAGCGAAAACCGATCGTGGATACGTGCTGATCGTTCCGGGAGCGCGTCCCGGCGACGAAGTGACCGTTGAGGTCACAGAAGTCCGCGAGAACGTCGCGTTCGCAGAGGTTCGATCAGGCCGAGATCAGGGCGAGACATCTGACGATCAGTAACTCTCTTTCAACCGAAGCGGGCAGTATTTGTCGAGAGAAACCACCTGACGCAGGTACATTTATCACTGTGTCTGTACTGTGTTCGCTTGGAACAACTCATGGCCAGCACGTCAGACGACCCTCGAAATTTCACACTGCGCGAGGAGAGCGGCGAGGAAACGAGCGTTTTCACCGGACAGACGCCACGACAGGCGGCACTCAAAATCGCTCGGCGACTCGACCCAGCCGATAGCGAAGCCCAAGCGAGCCGAGAGAGCTTTCGCTTGCGGGAGAAAGGAACGAAGAAACTCCACATCTACGAAGGGTGGGCGTGGCGCGAACAAGCACCCGAGGACAAGCCCGACTGGATGCCCGAAACGATCACTCAAGCGAACGTCTCGAAAGAGGGCATCGAGCACCTCGACGAGCTGTAGTTCGAGGGCCTGATACAGATTCATATACAGCCAGTTGAAACAACGTGCATGGATGAAGGGCGACGGATATCACCGTTCGCCGAAGACACGCTTGCGCTGCTGACCGAAGCTGCCGGTGGGTCCGGCGAGGATCTTGCGAAAGACGAGGCTCTCGAAGTGATTCAGGCCGACGAGCACTTTGGAGAAGCCGACGCCCAAGCAGCGCTGACCGAACTCGAAAGCCGTGGCCATATCTACTACGTCGATGAGACCGTCCGAATCACACCGACCGACGAGTGAGTGGTAACTCGCTGGGACACAGCCAGCAGGTCGTCTCTGTCGGGATTTCACTTTCAGTCCGGTTGGACAGCTTCTATCATCGTCCGGTGGATAGCTGAATATCGAGGGACGGAACGGGTCCGGACCTCGAACAAGCGTGTCACACGCTCCTTCCCTTTCATGATACAGATGCTCAGACGGATACTTTCCCGGACGACAGAGGAGTCGGTCGTTGAGTGCCGTCACTGCGGTGCGAACGTCGAGCCAGAGGCTGATTCCTGCCCGGGATGCGGGTCAACCGAGATCGCGTCCTATGACATAGCTTCATGAGCTGAGAGGAGTTGCTTCGTCCCGCCCGTCCTGTGCCCGCCCACAGCGACGTGGTGTGAGAGGTGAACCGCGCCAGAGAGCCGGGGATTTTCACTCGAAATCTGGTGATGTCCCTGGTTCTTTAGCCAGTGACGTTCTGAGTGGTGCCTATGGCGATACCGTTCGGCGCGACGTGGGGCACGCTGATCGAGCGGTGTGAACAACTGCCCGAAGAGGCGACATTGATCACGCCGCTGGCATCGCGACGCTTTCGGATTACCGATGTCAAGAATCAGCGAATCATCATCGAGGATGTTGATTCGGCTGATTCACAACCGCTGCAACGCGAGCAGTTCGAAGCGCTCGCCGAGCACACACGCGAGTCTATCGATGGTTTCGAACTTGACCGCCTCCCATCGAAAGCTGAACCGTATGCGGCGGTGCTCGCACTCCACCCGCGCTACGTCCTCGATGAGCGTGAGAACACGCTGACCGAACTCGATGAGGCCGACGAGAGCGCAGTGCTGGACGATGCGCCACACCTATCGATGAGTGCAGGCGCGGACGACGAACAGGATAGCGAGCGCGAGGAGCCCGAGATCGATGTGTATTCGGACATGCTGCTGTTGATCGACGCGCTTGAACGTGAAGACATGAGCGCTCTCGAAAGCGTCGAGACGCCCGTACTGGTGAATCTCTATACGTTGCTGTCGGATGTCCAGCGCAACGCCAACGACCTGCGACAGGACGTGTCCGATATGCTCTTAGAGCGTGTCGGTCACGACCGCCCACTCCACGGCCAGTACGGATCAGTTCAGCGAACGACGCGCCGGAACCGCTCGCTCAAGGATACCGAGGAAGTGCTTGATGCGTTCGCCGAGACCGGTATCGATCGCGAGCAACTCGTCAGCGTTGACCGCTCGAAAGTCGAGGAGGCACTGGATGTGGTCTCCGTTCCCGAATCGGTCGTCTACGATGTTTCCGAGAGCGAGTACGTGCGCAAAGCCGAGGTGGACGAGGAGCGTAAGGAAACGCGCTTGCAGGGGCTCAAAGATCGGCTGGCGGTCAGCGACGATCCCGAAGCGGATGTCCTGCGCCAGGAAGTCGAGCGGTTGGAACAGGAGATCGAGGAGCTGACCGAGTTCTCGCCAGCCAGCACGTTCGGCGAGCAGGCCGAAAGCGGCTGAGGCGTCTGTTCGCCTGATCGGGTCCACCGGCGAACGCGTGGTGTATCGCTATAGCATTCGACAAGTGGCTAAGATGGATAGAGATAGAGCGAAACGGCTGCCACGACGATCTCAGCTGCCTTGGACGGGAGAGCCAGTCCCGACAGATCACCACTCATCACGAAAAACGCGATGACGGTTATGATCGCATACGCGGCCGCAACGAGGTAGAATTCACGCCGCCAGAATCGGCTGACGAAGACGAGAATTCCGGCGAGCCACCCGACGCCGTTGAGATAGAACAGAATCCCGGATGTCTGGCTGAATGCCAGTATGCTCGGCGCGAGGTACAGATGAATTACTGCCGAGACGAGCGCTCCGAGAAGCGCCACGTAGGCGATACTATTCGTTGGAAGGCTCACCAGCGACTGCGAACTGGCTGTCCCAGTAGATTGGCTGGCCATATGTTCTCACCGTATCAATCGCACAAATAACTACTGATAGTCAGTGATTCCCTCACTCTATTCGGTACTTCACACCTTCATTGAGGGTGAGATGCACTCACTACTGGCTAAGAGTCTCGGTCTGAGTTCACTTCCACTGTCCTTTCCGCGTCTTTTTAGTTGGGAAGCGTCAACTGAGCGTGTCTCCCATCGAACACACGCGGAGGCAGGAAAAGACCATGCCCGATGTACATTCACACGCCGAAGAGATCCACGAGCAGTTCGCCGACCAGATGGACATTACCGTCGAGGAGGTCGAAGAACGCCTCGACACGCTCGCTAACGAGTATCAGGTGCCCATCGACGAAGCGCGCCGCAGCGTCACCAGCAGCTACTACGACGAGACCGACGCCGATCCGGAATCGGTGGGTGACGCGAACGAACAGCGCGAGATCGGCAGTATCAACACAGCCGAAGAATGGATCGACATCACCGCGAAAGTGGTTGAACTGTGGGAGCCACGGAGTGATTCGATCGCGCAGGTCGGCCTCGTGGGTGACGAGACTGGCCGGATCAAGTTCACCTCGTGGGCGAAATCCGAGCTGCCCACGCTCGAAGAGGGCGCAGTGTACCAGCTCGGCAACGTCGTCACCGACGAGTATCAGGGCCAATTCTCGGTAAAACTCAACCGGACCACCACCATCGAGGAAGTCGACGAGGAGATCGAAGTCGGTGACAACACCACGGAGGTTGAGGGTGCACTAGTGGACATCCAGAGCGGAAGCGGCCTGATCAAGCGCTGTCCCCACGAGGACTGCACGCGCGTGCTCCAGAACGGGCGGTGTTCCGAACACGGCGAGGTCGACGGCGAGTTCGACCTTCGGATCAAAGGTGTCCTCGACAACGGTAACGTGGTCCATGAGGTGATCTTCAACCAAGAGATGACCGAGGAACTGACAGGGATCACACTTGCAGAGGCGAAAGAGCGCGCGATGGACGCGCTGGATACGACAGTCGTCGCCGACGATATCAGTGACGACGTTCTCGGGCAGTATTACCGGATCAGCGGGCCTGAACTCGGGCGATACGTGTTGGCTGACGAATTCGAACAGCTTGGTGCGCGCATGGACTCAGAGGAAGTGCTGATCACAGCGAGGTCGCTGTAGATGAGCGCAAACTCAGACGCGGGCGAGTCGACGGGGCGGGAGGTCGCCAAGCGACTGTTCGCCCGCGAGTTCAACGACGCATCGTACACGTTCAAAGAGTCCGAGGATGAACTCGCACCGAACTACACGCTGCTCCCGACGGGTGACCGTGTCAACCGGCTGTTTTTCGCGGGCACGCTGACCGAGACGAACGATGTTGGATCGGACTCGGAATACTGGCAGGGGCGCGTGGTCGATCCGACGGGGACGTTCTACGTCTACGCGGGCCAGTATCAGCCAGAGGCGGCGAGCGCGCTGCGGCAGATCGAGACGCCAACGTATGTGACGGTAGTTGGAAAACCCCGGAGCTACGAGACCGACGACGGCGAGACGAACGTCGCCGTGCGGCCGGAGTCGATCACCCAAGTGGATGAAGCGACCCGGGATCGCTGGGTAGTCGAGACCGCCGATCAGACCATCGAACGCCTCCAAGCGTTCGACGCGGAGATCAACGATTACGCGCAGATGGCACGCGACGAGTACGGTGAGCGGCTCGCTCCCTATCGAGAGGCGGCCATCGAAGCGCTGGAAAGTCTCGATGCCACCGATGGCTCTACGAGTGCGGCCACAAGCGAGGCAGAATCGGACGCTTCGGGGAGCGGCCCACTCGCCAGCGATACCGACCCGATCGAAGAGGACGAATACACTCCTCCTGAGAGCGAAGAGAGCGTCGGAACCGACGAAAGCGCCGAGAGCGAGGAAAGCAGTTCTGACGATGCTTCAGACGTTGAGGAGTCGTCCGAGGATACTGGACTCGGCGAATACGACTGAAGGAGGAGTAGGCTTCGTCGGCGGCTCGACACCGTCTGGGGTGTCTCCAAGTGTAGTCCAGAAATAGTCGTCTGTGTGTCTCTGACGCATTCATTTACATGGGCAATCATTAATATGACCAAAAGATAGATATGACTTCAACAACTACGGCTACTCTATGACAATCACCTCGGAGCACGTGGGACCATCGGTTGCTGAGAATCTTCGGACGATCCTTACTGAAGAGAGTGGTGAGGTCATTGCAGTGGGTTTCGATGAAGAGTCGACAGGCGAACTCGTCAAGATACTTGCCGAGAGCGAGGAGCCGCCGAGCGTGCGCTTGCTCGTTCGGGAAGGCGTACTGAAATGGCTGCGCGATGATTTCGTGCTGGCGAGCACAGCCGCGGAGTTGCTCGAAGCGGAGACGCTGGAACTGCGAGCCGCTGCTGAGCGATTGGATAGGACACTGCTGGTGACGGAGGAGACGGTCGTCTCGTTGCTCATCCCGGATGACGAGCATAGTGCGGCGCTGGTGACCGATGACGAGGAGTTCGTCGCAGCGGTACGCGAGCGCTGGAGTGGTGTCTGGGACGATGGCGAGGCGTTCAATCTGCGAACGCCGGTGTACTCGCGAGTGCTGGACTCACTTGGTGAGGAGTTCAACTCGGCGATGGAGTCGGACTTTCGGACGGTGCTGGAATCGGTCGAGGATATGGACGATAGCGGTGAACTGGACGAGGTGGGGCTGAGTCTGTTGATAGCGGCCAAACACGAGCAGTTGCTCTACGATATTTCGAAGTGGGGTGAAGATGTGGGTGTCGCAAGCAAGGCAACGTTCTCACGGACGAAAACTCACTTCGAAGAACAGGGACTCCTGGAGACGGAGAAAGTACCGATCGACGTGGGACGGCCACGGCTGCGTCTGCTGCTGGGCGAAGAGCGGCTCCGCGAAGCCGAGGCTGGAGAGCTGGCGAACGTGGCTCGTGACTTGCTCTCGGCGGCCCCGGCCTAATCAGAGACCGTTCGAGAAGCTATTCGGAGGAGAGAGGAGGTGAGAACAGGGATATTAGATACCGTAGGCGGGTCACGCAGGGATTCTGGACAGTGAGGTACTCTTCGAGAGGACACGAGCCACCGACTGAAACGATTGTGGTTAGTCGTTCGCCGGTGTGACTCCTGTTCCGTCGGTGTTTTCGACATCGACACTGCCGGTAAGTTCGGTGTAGGGATACGGCATGCCGATGCCCTCAGCGTCGAAGCGTTTCTTGACCGCTTCGGTGAACTCAGTAGCGACTGGTTTGTAGCTGGTCTTGTTCGGGTTGATCCAGAGTCGCCCCGAGAGCACGACTGCGGAGTCGCCGAGGCTCGTCACGGGCGCAGATGGTGCGGGGTCAGGGAGGGTACCGTCGAGGTTTCGTGCTTCCTCGATGATAGCCGCTCTGGCCTCCTCGATATCATCGTCGTACTCGATGCCGAAGTCGATCGCCACTCTGAGTTCGTTGTTTCCTGTCGGATTGGTCACGACAGCGTCAGCGAGGTCGCTGTTCGGAACAGTGACTTCCTCGTTATCGAACGTGTTGAGCTTCGTGACACGGAGTTGGATCTCCTCGACAACGCCTTCATTGTCATCCCACTCGATCCAATCACCGATTGTGAATGGTTCGTCTTGGATGATGAAAATGCCCGCGACGAAGTTGGCGATGAGGTCCTGTGCAGCAAACCCAACAGCGAGCGAGAGTGCACCGAGAAGCGTCGCAAACGCCGTAAGTACGACACCAGCGCCCGCGATCGTCGCTGCAATCACAATTGCAAGCACGCCGATGAGAGCGACCGTGATACTCACCGCTAACCCCGCAAGCGTTTCGTCGACACCACGAGTATCGAGCACGGCTTTCAACGCCCGGATGATGACAGCTTTCCCGACGTAGTAGATGATGACGAACGCGACGACGAACAGGACGATTTTCACGGCCGCACTGACAAGTGCGGGACCGAACTGGTTGAGCAGGGATTGTGGGTTGAGTGAAAACCCTTGTTGCATCGGTATCATTGTATGCAGGTATTCAGACAGATGAAGCACCAATTAAAGTTGTGGCTCTTGGTCGGAGGATTCCATCGTGCTTTGGCTACACTCTCATAAGATTTGACATCCTCTCGTGCCTGTAGGGCGTGTAGAGTAGGATCGTCAGAAACGTGAGGATGAAGATCGAACACGACACCCATCTCCACGTTCCCCCGGTATGATGAAGCGGGTGTACCGGGGGTTCAATCCACAGACATCGTCTCAAAAAGAGTTCTGGCCGTCCATTGAAGATTCAGATTCGGCGACAGAGAGTTATCTTCGGGCGGGGGGATCTGACGGGGAGCTGAGCTTGGGCGTATCAGAAAACGTGGGGACACGAGCGCACGGAGAGACATGACGACCATTCCCCACGCTTGCTGTCTGACTCCGGGACAACAACCGCGTCTCAGTTGAAAGACCGTGATGGTAAATGGTTTGCGGTCGATTGACATGCGTCCAAACCGGCGTGATGCAGTGCAGGCGTAGAAATCCCACAACTATAGGCGAGGTGATCGTGGACAACACGGCGGACTACAGCATTGTTGCTTGGTCCGCTGTGGTGTCTGCCGGTTGATCGGTGTCGGCGGGTGTCTCCCGGACGACCATCGTCCCGGCGAGACGGTCACCGATCCGCTGTCTCTTGTCGGAAGCGGCCATCGCGATGAACCCGATGAGGTAGTAAAACAGGCCGTCGATTATCTCGAGAAGATTCCGAACGAATGCGGAACTCAGTGAGCATTGCCCGCCGTCTTCCTCGACGACTTTGATGCCGAACAGTTTCTTGCCGACGGTGTAGCCGTCCCACAACCCCTCCAGCAGGAAGAAGTAGATGAAGCCGGCGACGACTCCGAGCAAGAGTCCAATCCCGCCGATCACGCTCCCTGCATCGCCACCGATCGCACCACCGATCGCCCCGATCACACCGGCGATGACGCCGATGATGAGGGCCACGGCGATACTGTCGACGATCTGGGCTCCGATTCTGGCACCGATAACACTCGTGTCGTCCCGTGTCGGTCGGGTCGGATATCCTTCCATACCATTCCATCTACAATATGGGACTTAAATCTATGTACTTGGGTTTAAGAGGAACCGCCAGCAACACGCTGGTCCACTCACGAGTTAGACAGCGGGCGTACTCAACCACGACGGTCGGTGTGACGTTGCGGTCGGCGTTCCGTCGGCAGAATGTCCGCTCTGGGAACACTATCCGATGACCATGGCAGAATGATTCAGTGGCCGGTCTATGCATCGAGGAATTTTGCGTATCACGTGTACCCCGTCGCTCGGCACTCACACCATCGTCCGGACGACGGCGGATGGTTTGTCGTTCACCCACGACGTCTCGTGAGCCTTTCTGATGGATATTGTAATAGAGACCAACAGATCGGCTGGAAAGTGTGTCCATACGCCAACTAGTCGGCAAGGAGACTGAGATCGGTAAGCTGTTCGGCAACCGTTGCGACCGCCGTCTCGAGAGTCGTGCGCTCGGTCGCACCCGCCACGACGAGTTTCCCCGACCCGAAGAGCAACACGACTACTGTTGGCGAGTCGAGACGATACACCAATCCCGGAAACTGTTCGGGCTCGTATTCGGTTTGCTCTAAGCCCAGCCCTATCGCTACCGGGCTCAGATTCAGCTGTTCATCGAGATCAGCGGTCGCGACGATGTTCTGGACTGTGATCTCGGGTGTGCATTCGATCGAGACTCCGAGATCACGCACGATCGTCACGAAATGTTCGAAGGCCGTCCGCATCTCGCTAGTGCTCGTCGCTCCTGTCACAGTGGCTTTGCCTGACTCAAAAACCATCACCGTCGCTTCGTGGTCCGGAGCCTGATACAAGAGGCCGGAAAAGTTCGACGGCTGGTAGTCTGCGCCATTGAGATCAGACGCTAAGGTCGCCAAATCGACCTCCCGTTCAAGATCACCTGCACCGACCACGTTCTGTATCTCGACAGTGTCGGTCGGGTCAGTTTCCAGTGTCACGCCTTATCCCGTGAAATTTCAAACAGCGGCGGGATAAACCTGTCCGAATACGTGACACCGCACGATTTTTCTCCCGCGCTCATCTCGATAGATCGTAACGACTGATCTATTGAAAATGGGGTACGGCGGCAGGGTTCGTGGATTTGAACTGAGACGTCACACATTTGAGTCGGAAAGAATCGTGAGTTTCCTGTCTGATTTGGCAGTGATCGTCGCGATCAATCCAATTATATATACCAGATGCTTAATGAATTATATCGGGGAGAAATTGTCTAAACCATCAAAACCCTGCGCAATTGTCTATTTTCAATAGAGAAGACTGTTCGATTTCTTGTGCCCATGCTCCGCGCAGGGATAGCAGGATTTCCACCGAGTCACAAGAGTGTCCCCAGAGTACACCGGAGAGCAAACCTGACTAAGCGTCGACAACGATCAACATCCGCTTCGTGTGGTCGAAGTCATCGGTCGTGACGAGTAGCCTATGGGTGGCAGTGCGGGCGGGTAGTTCACACCGTGACGGTGCTTTCAGAGCCGCCACTGATCGTCAATGACAGCAGCATATCCTCTACTTGCTGGCCAACCTCCGAGGAATACACCATCTCTGGGATGGTACTCGCAGCGGTATAGAGGGTATCACCAACGAGCGTGAGAACCGCATTTTGTCGGATGTTCATGGAGGCCTCGGCCGAGCTGAGTCGCAGATCGAGAAAGGTCGCGCGGCTGTCGTTTGGAAGCGTGACTTCCCGTCGATCGAGCGTTTCATTCGTCATCTCGTTCTCTCCGGCAGACTGTTGGTAACCGCTCAAGAACTGCTCTGTCGCCTGGTCGAGCGTCACTGACGATGGCGCACCTTCGCGGAGGAACACAGTCAGGCTGCTTGGCATATTTGCAGCTGTGAAAGAAACCTCCGTGGGGTCGGTTTCATCCACTTGCCAGTTGCTCGGATATTCGATCGTGTACGGGTAGGAATCACTGCTGTAGGTCTCGCGATCCGAGAGGTCAAGACTTCCCTCCCCCATCGCTGCCGTTCCGGCAGCTGTGGGTTCTGCTGTGGGCTGGGATGTAGCTGTCTGCATTGGGGTGGGAGTTGCAGTGGCTGTTTGGGTCTGTGTCTGAGTTTGAGTTTGAGTCTGAGTAGCGGTCTCTTGTGCGGTTTCGGCCATTGTGGTCGCAACTGTCGTTGCAGTTGTCTCACCGCCTGCCGACGTGTTAGATCCGTTTGTGGACTGGGTAGAGTTGTTCCCGCTACTGTTGTTGCCTGTACTACCATTACAGCCAGCGAGGAGTGAAAACCCTGCTGTGAGACCAACCAAGACGCGTCGTCGTTGCATATTATTGGTTCTCACATACGATATATGAAGATTTCTATTTTCGTATTGGAATATCAAAACGGCATATCTCGTGATCAAACGCGACAGCTCCTGATTTTTCTGCTCTATTAAAAATGCGGCACAGAGTTGGAGTTGAGGATTCTAGACGAGTAGAACAAGCGTCTCCAGACATTCTATCGACAACATTCTTTGAAGGCTGCTCAGATTGACGAATTTCCAATGTCGTGAGCTAACTTGACAATAATAAAGAAATGCTGCATGAGCGGCTCCGAAACCGGACATGGGTGAAGATCTACTGCTCGACAAAACCACCCGACGCACAACGGATGAGTATGGGTTGAGCAGGCACTGAAAGTGGGCCGAGAGGTGCTCGACGACCGAGATCGAATCTACTACGTCAACGATCAGGTCTAGATCATGTCGACCGACGAGTAACTCGAAATCAAACTCTTTCACGGGTCGGTCCGTCGGTTTCACGCAAATTGCTGTGGGAACCCCTCTATGACATGTTTTCAGCAGTTGCGTGACCGACGCAATACAGTGGTAACTGCTAGCATGAACCAGAAACGTTCTCGAATATGTAACGATAAATAGAATGAGGTAATTCAGGAAAGAAAGGGCTATATTCCCCTATCGAGTAGTGTCTTTGTACATAGTGGTCCGTCTTTCAAACCCTCTCAGAGTAGTCGTACTGTATATCGGTCTTGCGCTCGTGCGTGCCGATCTCATCGAACCAGAGCGGGCACGCCGGACGACCCACCTCGCGTGGCCACGCATCCTTACCGGCATCGCCCGGATGTCGAAAAACGCCGTCGACATCGCGATGGTCGGGGTCGCGGTTGGCTCCGCTGGCATCGCCGGTGTGGGCTTTGCGAGTCCCTTCTGGGGGCTCGCGTTCGCCGCCGGCGGCGGGATCGCTGCCGGGACGATCGCGCTGGTCTCCCAGCGCTACGGGGCCAAGCGCCTCGGTGCGGTCGATCGAGCCGTGCGATCGAGCGCCGTCATCGTAGTGGCGATCACGCTCCCGCTCATTGCGATCTTCTGGGTCTTCGGCGGCGATCTCGTCGCGCTGTTGAGCAACGATACCGAGGCGGTCGCGCTCGGTGCGACCTACCTCCGGATCGTGGCGTTTGGCATCCCCTTTGCGGCGCTCAACCTTATCGGGAGTCGGGTGTTCCTCGGCGTCGACGACGCCAAGACACCGATGATTCTCCGTTCGGGTGGTGCGATCGCAAACGCCGTCATCAACGGCGTCATGATCTTCGGGCTTGATCTCGGAGTCGCCGGCGCGGCGATTGGTACTGTGCTCTCGAACGCACTCGTGACTGGGATCTTCGCGGGCGGGCTCGTCGCGGGGCGGCTGCCCGGTCTCGGCGAGCTTCCGGTGCAGATCGATCCGCGGGGGAGTTACCTTGGCGATGTCCGCGAACTCGTCGACATCGGAACCCCCGTGGTCGGTCGGAAACTCGTCTGGACGATCGCGCAGTTTCCGATGCTCGCGATCGTTGCGCTGTTCGGCCCGCAGGTCGTGGCGGCGTACGTGATCGCGCGCCGGATCTGGGGGCTGATGAATACGCCCGGCTGGGGGTTCGGTCTCGCCTCCTCCAGCCTCGTGGGCCAGGCGCTCGGCAGTGGCCACGAGGAGACCGCCGAGGCGTACGGCCGCGAGATCGTGCGGTTCGCGGTCGCGGTCTACGTCGTCTCGGCCAGTATCGTCTTCGTGCTCGCCGACCCCATCGTCGCCACCTTCGCGGGCGGCGGCTCCGAGACCATGATCTCGGTCGCGGTGTCGTTGGTTTCTGCGGCCTGCGTTGCAATCGTTCTCAAGGGTGTTTCGGAGTCCGCTGCCGGCACGCTCGATGCGAGCGGCGACACCGAGTGGCCGTTCTACAGCCAGGTGCTCGGCATCTTCGGCGTCGCGATCCCGCTGGCCTACCTCGGCGCGACGACCTCACTCGGTCTCTACGGCCTGTATCTTGCCTTCCTCGCTGAAACGACGGTACCGGCGGTGCTCAATTACTACCGCTTCGCCACCGACAAGTGGAAACAGGTCAGCCGGCGTCACCGCCCCGACACCCCAGCGTAATATCAGTACCTCACAAAGTGGGTCGCTCTTGTGTAGATTAGCGGAATACGTTGACAGCGACGCAATCGACAAGGCTGTGGATGGGTGCTTGAACAAGATTCAGGGAGCGAAGAAGCCCGAAGGTGCGAGCGGCCTGCTCCAAGCCTTGCTTGGACAGGCCGCGGAATTTCGCCAGCCACGGTTGCACTAACGACCAGAGGCATTCGACCTGATTCGTGTGGATACCTTCCTCTGAGACGTACTCATCATCATGGACAACGGTTCGATGCTCGTGTTCCATTTGCTGATACGCGGGAAGCTCGTCGGTCCAGATCTCTCCCAGCGGCTGGGAGAGATCGCCTGCTTCCTCAATCACTGGCCCGAGGTTCTCGTCGTATTTCGACCCCTCTTCGGCTGAGATCACCTGGAGCACGTCGCGGCAGGCCGCGACGAGCGTCATCTCATCGCCCTGCTCTCCTGTCCATCGCGCCCGTCCGGGTCCAGGGGACCCGCCGCGGGACAGTCCGTCCCGCGGTGGGTTCTGGCCTTTGAACCCCGAGCACACCCGCTGAGTTTCGTCCACCTGTGTCGGCCCAGCAATCGTGTGCTCGATGCGTTCCCAAACAGTCGGGAAACCGCGAGCGAACGCGGTTTCCACGTCGCTAATTGCCTCGAAGACGGTTTTGTAGGTGCGGTCAAGCAGCGGTGCGATTTGGTTGATGCTGAGGAGGGAATCAGCGTACAGGACGAAGGCGACGAGGAACTCGCCGGGGGCGAGTTCCGAGTCATAGAAGGGTGTGCCACGGGTGTAGGTGGTTTTCCAGTCACAGCGGCCACACCAGATACGGGCCGAACCATCGAGGGCGTGGAGGGCGTCGGCGTCACAGCTCGGGCAGGTACGGGTGGTCCAGATGGCTTTGAGTCGCCGCTCGACGATGGCGTCGAGCGGCTCCGGCCGAAACTCTATTGCTCCGAGGTCAACGAGTTGCTCAAGCATTCCGCCGAGAGCAGCGCGTTCATTGGTCATGTACGACTGCTGTCGGCGGGATGCCGTAATCTCCGTGACTCGGTTCCGCTACACTACACAAGAGCGAAGTGGGTTGGGTGAACGGGCTGCTTGATCGGTTGATGCAGCCAGACCAAGCAGCCAACGAACTCACCAGCAGGTGCTTAACTTTCTCGTCAACACTCTGGATGAAGAGATCGATATCGAACTCGGCGAGAACGCCGATATCGACTCCGAGGACATCTGGGACGTCCTTGACGTGCCGTCCCAGACGATAGTAGGTGGACTATTTATGACCTTCCCCCGTTGACGAACTGCTATGTACGGAATCCTCACGAGCGACCCAACGCTAGCCCGCGCGGACGTCGGGGAGTTCGTTCATTTCGTCACTGACGATGTGAGCGGTCGACGTGGCACTCCACTCGACGGCGTCGTCAATGCCGTCGCTTGCTGGGGGAACACAGAGATCGTTCGAGACGACCCAGACCGCGCCGCAACCACCACCAAGGGAACACGGGCGACACCCGAGACGGAGGGTCACCACTGGGGAACGATCTGCCCGACAGACCCCGACTATCGCGCTGGACTCCTCGACCGGATTGAGACGGTCGGTGACAACGGGGACGTCAGACTCACCACACCCGGCTTTCCCGGTGGCGGGTTCTGTCGCTGTGTGCGCTGTGAGCGACAGTTCGCAACGAGCGAGTTCGACGACCGTGTCGCGTGGCGGACGGCGACCATCACACGGTTCGTCAGGGAAGCGAAAAATCGGATCACGGGAGACCTTATCGTCACACTGTACCCGGATCCGTATCCCGGCAATCTCCGCGCCCGCGCCGGGATAGACCCACAAGCTCTCGAATCGGTGGCTGACGGCTTTCTCGTCCCGCTCTGTAGTATCAGCTACGAGACGACGTACTGGGTCGAGTCGCTGGCCCGTGGCTTCGCTCACGAACTCGGTGACCTCGACATACCACTCACGTTTCAGCTATCGGCGTCCGAAGCCGGAGTCGACCGTCTCGTTGATGTGACCCATCAGATCGAATCGTACGCCGATGCGGTCGTCTACGGGACCTACGAGGGCGACTTTGAGACTGTTCGAGAGGTCATCCATCGTCGCGGGACGGCTACACCACGGTCTCAGCCCGTTTGAACGTTCCCGAGGTCTCTTCGTCGCGTCACTATTGATCGTCTTCTTCGAAAGCACTGGTCGTCTGATCGGTTCCATTGAATCGCCATAGGAAATAGAATTTTCTGCCTGACCTCAGAGCGTGTTCTGAAACCACTCTTAGTGGGCTGGCTTTCGATGCAGAGAGTCAGTGCTGAATCTTCCTCGATGATTTTGTCTTGGCTTGGATGACTGTGTGTGAAACCACTCAGCAACATCCGGCCAAACGTCCTCATGTGAACTGTTCGAAAACAATAGGCCGATATGTCCGGTAGGGTGTTCGATAGTGCTCACGTTGTCGGTGCCGATGACGGCATTGAATGGCTGTGACGCTTTGGAAGGGATGAGATGATCATCCTCACCGGTAATCTGAAGCACGGGCATATCGATCTCCGTAATATCGACGTGTTCACCGTTGAGATAGAAATCATTCGTGAATAGCTTGTTGTCCTGATATATATCTTCCACTAGTCGGATGTAGGTTTTGCCTGCCACGTCGATACCGTCCGAGAACCATCGCTCCATCCGAAGGAAGTTCTTGACGAACTCTTCGTCGTCCAGATTCTCGTACAGCCGGATGTACTTGCCAACCGTGCTATCGACAGGATCCATCAGCGTAAAAATCACGTAGAGCAGTTCCGACGGCATATTTCCATATATATCGATCACGGTTTCGGGATCGTAGTACGTCTCATCGCTCCACAATTCGAGCAACCCGCCAGTATCGTTGAGATAGAGTGGGCTGGCTATCAGCCCAAGTGCGTTCACCTTCTCGGAGTGGAGTGCAGCGTACATCGCTGCCATCGTCCCGCCCGTACAGTAGCCAAGGAGATTGATCGACTCCTCTCCTGAGCGCTTGCACACCTCGTCGACGCTATTGGCGATGTAGCGGTTGACGTAATCACCGAACGTCAGTCCCGTATCATACCGCGTGGGTTCGTTCCACTTGAGAAGGTACACGTCGTGACCGTCTTCCAATAGATGGCGAATAACGCTCCGAGCAGGTTGTAGATCGAGGATATACGATTTGTTGATAAGTGCAGCGATAACGAGAATCGGCACGTCGTCTTGCTCGTCCGTCTGTGGTTCGTAGTGGTGCAACTCCAGCATGTCCTCAGTACAGACGACCTCACTCGGTGTCTGACCCACCTTAACGGCCGAAACTTCGTCGAGTCGCTCTTTTGTAACCGAGAGCTTGTGGAGCGATTCTGTGAGTGTATCCACTATCTCGCACGAGCGGTTACGCATCGGTACGACTGGGTCGCCCGGTAAATCAGTGATTGTTGACATTGGTGTCTGGATAGTATGAAATGGTTGGCTGAATGTGATTCGCGTTGTTTGTGCTGATTCGGCGTCGATTCATCGCATGTAGCGTCAGTTCGCGAGCGAAGTCAGCTCCTCGACATCGGGAATGTGTTCGCTCGCAGAGGTGATCTGTTTCATGCGCTGTTCGTGTTTGTTGGTTGCGTACTCGGTGAGTTCTGTCGGCGTGACGCCTTCGTCACCGGCGCGCTCGTAGCTTGGAATCGCTGCCTGCACCAACGGCAGGAGGTCGCCGACGGTCTCTTCGATGATGGTTGGCTGTATGCGCTCGGTTTCGACGAGTTCTTTGAGCTTTGCCATCCCGAAGCCGACGTGGCGGCCTTCGTCGCTGCGAATGTAGGTGAGGCCCTCGACGAGTCCCGGCAGGTGGGGAATGTCAGGATAGGTGTCCTCGTCGAACTGGCGCGTGAGTCCGTAGTAGCCGGTCTGGGCGAGGATACCCTCGACGGTCATGTGGTAGTGTGAGTACGCTTTCGCGCGATTTTCAGGGGTATCCTCATCGAGTAGTGCGGCCATTGCGGCCTCGTTGCGCTCGAACAGCTCGTCATATTCGTCAGAGAACCACCGCTCGTCAGCCGGCGAGGAGTGTTCCTGACCACGGTCGTCCTCCGCCGCGTGGATTACTTCGCGCCAGTAGCGGTCGAAGAAGTCCGAGTGTTTGGCTTCCTCGTAGAGTTGGGTCGTGATGAACAGTTGGTCTTCAAAGTCATCGAGCGCGACCGCCAGCGGTGCGAGATCCTCTGCAACGGCATCCTCACCCGCGCCGAACAGCGCGAGCGCGCGCTTCAATCCCTCGAACGCCGCATCGTCGAGGTCGCCGAGTGCCTCGCGGTCGGCATCGAGGTCGATGTCGTGGGGGTCCCAGTGTTTCTCAACGGCGTGGCGGTAGTATCTGAACGTCTGTGCATCAGTATCGATCTGCATCGATGCGTCGGTGGTCGCCATGACAGCTATGAGTAGGTCCCGTCGATGAACGAATGTTGAGCCTAACTCGTTGTGGTGTTTATCAATGGTTCTCGTCGAGAGCGACAGTATGCTGAATGAGTCGGTCCTGCGCGCGGCGAAGCCGTTCGGAGACCGACGGTGCGGACACGCCGAGTTCAGCGCCAATCTCTGCTAGGGAGCCGGTTCGAGGAATCGAGAAATAGCCCGCTTCGTGGGCTACAAGCAGCGTTTCGCGCTGTTTTGGCGTGAGTCCATATTCGTTGTCGGTCTCGGGTGAAGCTTCGAATATCTGGTCGAGTTGAAACGTAATACCGTACGTCTCACAGGCGTCGTGGAACTCGGCGAGCGCCTCACGGTCGGAAAATCGGATACGTGCTCGCCATCCCGTCGGCGTGATCATCGCGTTGATTGGGGCGGTATCCAATCGAACGAACTCAGTATAGATGGCTGGCGGTTGGTCGGATAATTCCACCCGATAGAGACGGCGATTCTCTGTCGTTCCGAGGACACTGTACGTCGCCACCGCTGTATCGTCGAGTGCCGCTTCAAGGGTATCGAATGTCTCACCTTCGGCCCAGAAAACGATCACCGGCCGGCTGCGCTCGGAGGTAAGAATATCATCAATTCTGAGAGTTGAATCCGAAGCAGTAGCGGCAACCGCTGTTAGCGGTAATCGGTCCGAGATCAGATCGAATTCGACAACGAGAGCCATCGGTATTCGAGAGAAGGGACGGTCTCCTCAATAATAATTCGACTTTGAACGTTTATAAGTGGTGTTGAATCACACCGATTTAGAACCTCAAGCGACGAATCTATTCTTCGATTCGTCACCCGGTTGACCACGTTTGTGGCCGGAAAAACGTCACATAGTCGGCGATCACCACCCACGTGATCGCCTCGCTATGGACGGTCATACCCAAACTCTGGGATTTCAAGCTGTCTACACGACGTTCTGAGGATGCCTTATAAATGTGCAGAGCCGAGTAAGATAATCTATCTTTTAACCAGTCTGATCAGGAACCCTCATTTCTGGCCATGCTGACATTCCCCACGGATCACTCTGTTGCCTTTGTTCGAGCCAACTTCGGCGAGATTCTGTATCACGAGGCCAAACAGCCATCGCCGTCACGACTTCCCCTGCTTGAGGAGGCAAATGCCGAGCTGTGTGGCGGTTTTCATCTCAATCAAACACGACTGCATCAAAGGTCAGTCACCCTCACGTGCTCTGATGTGCATGTCATAGATCGACCTTTGTGAGTCCCTGATGTACTTCACACTCCGGTGACTTCAGCGGGATTCTCATGGAGTCACCCGCTGATGTATAAAACAAATTTCATAACACAGGTGCTTTTATAATAATCGTAGGAGAATCGGTGGCCACTGGTGTCACGCAGGTCCGGAAGACTACGGATGCGTGACACCGGGAGTCATCATGACGGCTCCATTGAATCACTAGACGGCGGCGTGATGGGGCGATAGATCGAAGAGTATGAAGCGGGTGAGTAGCGTTTGCAGTGAACCTTACCACCCGCTTCACCGAGGAGTTGGTCTCGCTCGCTAAAAGTTATTCCGACGATGCTGACGAACCTGCCGCGCCGGAAGGCGGCGGCAGGTTCGCCGACTACGCGATCATATCCCTCCACGGGCTGCGGATTTTCCTCGAAGAATCCTACGAGATGATCATCGACCGACTCGAAGTAATGCCACCAATTCTGGAGGTTATTGACCTTGAGGCGGATGATCTTCCTCATCCGTCGACGTTGAATAAGTGGCTTGATAGAATCGTGATGGACGTCTGGCGCGTGCTGCTGCGCCAGTCGGCGCAGCTGCACGACCCATCCCCTCACGTCGCCGTCGATGCAACACACTACGAGCGCTCTCCAGCCAGCAAACACTACTGCGACCGCACGAATTACCGCGTGCAGACCATCGAAACCACGAAACTCGTCGATACAGAGACTCAAGCTATCCTCGACGTTCACTGTACGACGACCAGAGACGGAAGCGATGCAGAGGTATGCGCGCAACTCGCCCGCCGGTACGCGGGCGAGTTGCAGACACTGGCCGCCGACAAGGGATACGACAGTCAGTGGTTACGTGAAACACTCCGCGATCGCGGGATACGACCGCTGGTCAAACACTGCGTGCACGCACCGTACGATCACGCTCACAACGCCAGAATCGACGACGATCTCTACGGGCAGCGTTCGATGACCGAGACAGCGAACTCGTCGGTCAAGCGCTCGTACGGCTCCGCCGTCCGAGCGCGTGAATGGTACCGCGAGTTCCGTGAAGTCGTCCTGATGTGTCTCGTCTACAACATCAAGCGCCTCGTCAAACCGTGAATTCCACCACCTTATAGCGATTCAATGGAGCCAAATATTCCTTAATCATCTTCTCCGTAGGATCCCACTTTCAGTACCTGCTCAACTCGATCTCATCCTTTTTGTGCCGGGCTATTTTGCCGGATAGTAGCTTTTCATTCATTTCGGATTGCGGGATCAGACGCAGAGCTTCTATGGTGTCACCTGGCTCAGAGAATGCGATCAAATCAGCAAAATCCTTCTATTGAAAATGCGGTACGAGAGTACGATCATAGCGTCTGGGCGAGTTTCTTGATGTTGTTGAGCGCGAACAGGAGAACGATCTCACGGAACTGGCGATACCAGAACCGCGAACGCAGGGCGGAGTCCTGCGTTCGCTTGACCGTTGAGTAGGAGGTACTGAAAGTGGGGTCAATAGGCACCCCCCTAATTACAGGGTGCTCTAAGACTGCCACTCAGCTCGATCGAAAGTATATCCGCCGCACTCGGGACACACTTGCGGTTGAAGCCTGAAGCACGCCCCACAGTTCTTGCACTCGTATGGATGGGATTCGTCAGGATCAGCGTCCGTGAATACCGTTTTGACACGATCTAGTGCGCTCATTGTGAACCATCCTTGTACCTGACCATAATATCTCAGGACATGAATGTCTTCTCCCCGCCTGTAACGAGGCGAAATCTACTAACAGAGGAGCGCTCCTATCCGATTGACGCAACCAATCCCGGTTGTACGCTCGGACTCGCCTTGGCGCTCGCGGCGAGTGCCTCGCAGTACCGAAACAATGTCCAGCACGCTCGACCCGGGAGTTCTGGTCGCTTACGTATCTCGACATCGAAATGGCAGTTCTCACCGCCCACGGGCGGAAGTATTACGGTTGTGCGTTTTGGATGCACATACGATGGGCCGTGATAGCGAGCACGCCGGCGGAGCTGGTGGGATGTATCCTCGGAGTGGCGTCCGAGTTGAGTGAGAGCAGTTCCGTGCTACCCACCACCGAAAACCGCACGTCCCGGCGTGCTCGCCACGACAGTCCGCTTCTCCGGCCACCAGTCCTGTCGTAATTATCTCCTCTCACCGACAGTTCCATCTCGATACCATCCTTGAAAATTCTCATAGAGTCAGATCTCCCTCCCCGAAGGGGGCCGTGAGGCACCGCGGTGGGGAGATGCTCACGCTCGTCGATCTCATGTCCAATATCCATCGCTTGCTAATCAGCAGATGAGAATATTCACTACCTGATGCCCGGTTGTATTCTTGAATCATCAAGTAGCTCAAGATTGAATTGCCAGTATAGAATGAGCAGTCCGGTGTAGAAGCCCGCCCACGCATACCATCCGGGCGGTCTCTGTTTGATGAGAGGCTCCGCCGCCCAAAAGACAAACAGCAGCAATGAGAACCCCAACCATTTCAGACGGCATTTTTCTTCGGCCTTGATGTCTGTGATATAATCAACTGCACCGATTATACCGAGCATTCCCCAGCCGAGCCCACGCAGTCGAGGGGATGATCGCTGCTCCTTCTTCGCTTCTCGATAAACGTACAGACCGATAAGCATCCAGAAAAATAGGAACAGCACTCCAGTATTGAGGATTGTTCCACCGGATACGCCCAACCATTCCATGCTTGTCATTAGCCTGCTGTGACATTAAATCCTCTAGGTGTGGTTTGTTTATGTTCGCTGATGAGGGTGAATATCCAACCCCTGTCAGCAGCCACATGGTTGCTGGCAGGCTGTCAGTAGCCCCACCTCATTCAATACAGAATCGCCTTGTCAGCAAGAGCAGTCGTTTCCCGACTAATTTTCACTCCGAATGAGGAGTGTCGTCGCGCCGATCACGCCGGAGCGCCACCCCGTCAGCAATCAAACGGTTGCTCACAGGCGAGATAGTGCCTCTTATCGATGAAGAGGCGTCTCCGCTACTTTCAGGCGCGTTTGACGAGTCGTTTCAGATCGAGGTGACCGGCACCGTGGTAGGTTTCGTCACCGGGTGCGCTGCTTGCGGTTTTCTGGATGAGTGATTCGACCTCCTCGACGCTGGCGTCCGGCCGGAGCGAGCGAACGAGCGCGGCCGCACCTGCGACCTGTGGGGCGGCCATCGAGGTACCCGCTTTCCAGCCGTAGGCGGGGACAGTGTTGCCGTTCTCGTCGGTCTCGTAGATAGTCGAGTAGACGAGGTCTTGTCCCGCTTCGGGAATTTTGTCGAGTGCGTCAAGGTCCGCGTCGCCGCCCGCGGCGCTCACATCGACGGCATTCCCGTAGTTGGTGTAGAACGCCGGGGAATCGGTGGGATCCTCCAGTCGATTGCCTGTGAGCCACTTCGCCTCGTTGTCGCTATGCTTGCCGCCCCAGCCACAGCCGATCGGGCCGGTCGCGGCGACACCGAAGACTCCCTCGGCCTCCGTGGGGATGCTGAGGGTGTTTTCCGGCGACATGTTGAGCGAGTCGTTGCCCGCAGAGTTGACGATGATCGTTCCCTGCGAACGGACGTACTCTGCGACTTGTTCGGCGATGCGGAGCTCTTCTGTCAGGAACGGATACTGGTCGACGTAGACGAACGGTGCGGGGAAGCCGACGCTGTAGTTGATGACGTCACAGTTCGCTTCGGCGGCTTTCACCCACCCAGCGTAGCCGTCGCCTTGTTTCCCTTCCTCGCCCGAGAACATTCGGTAGGAGACGATCTCAGTGTCCGGGGCCGTCCCGAGGACGCCGCCGTCGGGACCGTCATTGCTGTTGGTCGCGGCAATGATACCGGCGACGTGCGTTCCGTGGCTGCCCGCACCGTTGGGCCGCCAGTCGTACTCGTCTTCGGAAACGTTCTCGGAGAGTTCGTCGTTGACGACGCCCGCGAGATCGGGGTGGGCATCGTAGACGCCCGAGTCGACGACGGCAACGCGGGTGCCCGCGCCGGTCGTCGTGTCGTGAATGGACTTGCCGCCACCCGGTTTGTCAGTCAGTTCGTTGCTGACGCCCTGGACGCGCTTGTCCCACTGGAATTCGCTGTTTTTCGGTGCACCGTCGTGGTTGTGGCTCGATCCCTTGCCATCGGTAGTCGGTCCACCGCGGGATTTGACGGCACCAGTACGGTCGTCTCCTCGATCGATAACGCGGTCGGCGACCGTCGTGCCGTTCACCCGCTCTTGATCGCCGCGTGCAACGAGGACGTCGGCCTGCGAGAGGTCGTGAATGATCTCGATGTCATCTGGGACCTCCGACCGGTCGACATCGCGGAGGTTGATGAAAAATCGCGAGTCCGAGGGGGCCGCTGTTGCAGTGCCCGCACCGAGCGTTGCAGCACCGAGTGCTGTGCCCGTCAATCGAAGGAACGACCGCCTGTTGTGTCGTACCATGACAAAGCATATTACTGGTCGAAGCATTATTAAACGTTAGGTTTGTATTTATTGAGGTTATAGTTTCAGATTCTCAAGTTGTATCTAAGCGTATTAGTAGAAATTCTGTCGTGAAGTAAACATGAGCATGAAGCCGTAGAGGTGCATCCCATGTAATCCCAAACCACGGGTTGCGCGTCGAGATCATACCGATCCTGATTTTGCACATCAAATAGCCGAACACACCGACTTCGATGTGCAAAAATAGCAGCACACCCGCCGATTTCGTGTATGTGAATTGATAGTAGTCAGACGAGTGCATGACAGACGGCAGACGGCAGCCGGTTCTCTCACCCGAGCAGAACGGCTTTGCGAGAGCGATGTGCAAAATCAGCCGACACATGAGAATCGAGACCAGTGGGAAGTACGCCTGGCGGATCGACCTCTACGACGACGTTGGCGAGCTGCTCGACGAGAGCACCCGAAGCGGAGCCGTCGATGGCGCGTGCGAGTTCACCCAGCAGATGCTCCCGGCGCTCGCGAAGGCCGTCGAGCATCCGGATATGACCGAAGAGCTCGCCGAGATACTGAGCACGCGCGTCGTCGACGTCGAGTACGAGATCTCGACCGATGTGAGCGTTCGCAAGTAGCCGTCAAGCAGGTTCCATCCACCCCTCCGAGAGTCGATTCCAGCAGCTGGTGTGGAAAGCGTATTCTTCCACGCTGTCGCGGTCGCTGGTCCGTCTATGCTCTGCCTCGACCCGAACGTGGTCGGTGTCTCGCTCGACGTACCCGCCGCAAATGGCACAGTTCACCTTCGTCATTGGACGATCCCGTTTCACTTGATGGGCGGTGGGCGTCAATCTTCGGATGGCGTCGCAAAACTGCTTGATCTCGTTTGCTGTACTGTTTCCTACAATTTCTACTGGCAACTGATAGAACGGTGAATAGCTGGTAGAAGCGGTGAATCTGTCGTTCAACGTGATATTGAGAAACCCTGCTGACCATGGGTTAGAGGACGGAAAGAAATCTAAACGACTTTGCGACGCGACCAATCGTTTGAATGATCTTTCGCACCTAAGTTGATCTACTTTCAATTGTATACGTGGCCAATAAGGAATTTAGAGCGTAGCAACATTGAAAATGTCAGATTGGACCGGTTTGCTATCGACTTGCTCACCGACGCTGCTTCGAAGAGTTTATTCGTTCCACTGGTATACGATGAGGTCCGAAAGAAGTGAGGATTCCGCCCCTGCGGTCCGCCGTCAAGATGGAATCTGACGTTAGCCCTGATAGTTCGGTGACACCCGGTTCGGTCCGCGGTGTCACGAACGCGAACCCGATAGGTGAACACAACCTTGTGTTCCCGCCTAACCCCCCGAGCCTTCGTGCTCGGGACATTCCGGTTGATCCTGCCGGAGGCTATTGCTATCGGGGTCCGATTCAGCCATGCTAGTTGTACGGGTTTAGACCCGTAGCAAATAGCTCCGTAACACGTGGTCAAACTACCCTCTGGACCGGGATACCCTCGGGAAACTGAGGTCAATCCCAGATACTGCTTTCATGTTGGAATACAGAAAGTCGGAAACGGTCCGCCGCCGGAGGACGTGACTGCGGCCGATTAGGTAGACGGTGGGGTAACGGCCCACCGTGCCGATAATCGGTACGGGTTGTGAGAGCAAGAACCCGGAGACGGTATCTGAGACAAGATACCGGGCCCTACGGGGCGCAGCAGGCGCGAAACCTTTACACTGCACGCCAGTGCGATAAGGGGACCCCGAGTGCGAGGGCATACAGTCCTCGCTTTTCGTGACCGTAAGAAGGTCTCAGAATAAGAGCTGGGCAAGACCGGTGCCAGCCGCCGCGGTAATACCGGCAGCTCGAGTGATAGCCACTATTATTGGGCCTAAAGCGTCCGTAGCCGGCCGAACAGGTCCGTCGGGAAATCCACCCGCTCAACGGGTGGACGTCCGGCGGAAACCAGTCGGCTTGGGGCCGGGAGACCAGAGAGGTACGTCCGGGGTAGGAGTGAAATCCTGTAATCCTGGACGGACCACCGGTAGCGAAAGCGTCTCTGGAGAACGGACCCGACGGTGAGGGACGAAAGCTTGGGTCTCGAACCGGATTAGATACCCGGGTAGTCCAAGCTGTAAACGATGCTCGCTAGGTGTGGCGTTGGCTACGAGCCAGCGCTGTGCCGTAGGGAAGCCGAGAAGCGAGCCGCCTGGGAAGTACGTCCGCAAGGATGAAACTTAAAGGAATTGGCGGGGGAGCACTACAACCGGAGGAGCCTGCGGTTTAATTGGACTCAACGCCGGACATCTCACCGGCACCGACAGTGTGCAGTGACAGTCAGTTTGATGAGCTTACTTGAGCCACTGAGAGGAGGTGCATGGCCGCCGTCAGCTCGTACCGTGAGGCGTCCTGTTAAGTCAGGCAACGAGCGAGACCCGCGTCCCTAATTGCCAGCAGCAGCCTTGTGCTGGCTGGGTACATTAGGGAGACTGCCGTCGCTAAGACGGAGGAAGGAACGGGCAACGGTAGGTCAGTATGCCCCGAATGTGCCGGGCGACACGCGGGCTACAATGGCCGAGACAGTGGGACGCTACCCCGAGAGGGGACGCTAATCTCCTAACCTCGGTCGTAGTTCGGATTGCGGGTTGAAACCCACCCGCATGAAGCTGGATTCGGTAGTAATCGCATTTCAGAAGAGTGCGGTGAATACGTCCCTGCTCCTTGCACACACCGCCCGTCAAATCACCCGAGTGAGGTCCGGATGAGGCCGGCGCAACGCCGGTCGAATCTGGGCTTCGCAAGGGGGATTAAGTCGTAACAAGGTAGCCGTAGGGGAATCTGCGGCTGGATCACCTCCTACAGACCGGGATCGGGCCGACGGCCCGACCCATTTGCAACTGTGTTCGCGTTCGTGACTCGCGGTGCCGACCGGGCACCTACGAACTATCAGGGCTGACAGCAAACACGAACCTTGCTTGGTGTCTCGTATAGGCGAGTGTTCCAAGGGAGACAGGCCCATAGCTCAGTGGGAGAGTACCTCTTTTGCATGGAGGATGTCTTGGGTTCGAATCCCAGTGGGTCTATCCGTCGACTCGTATAAATCGAATCTCTTAAGTAGGGATTGGTGATATATTCGAGTCCGACCAAATCGATGCACCACTCCGTGTAAGCGTGAGTGGGAAGGGTTGAGACGTACCTCGTGACACTCGGGTACGTCCGTGAGACTGTGTGTACGTGCGATCCAGGCGTCCACTGGACCCGTTCAGCGGGTTCATGGATTCTGATTAGAAGACCGTGGCTACTATGCCAACTGGTGAATAGCTCGGCTCGAGTGCCGATGAAGGACGTGCCAAGCTGCGATAAGCTCAGGGGAGCCGCACGGAGGCGAAGAACCTGAGATTTCCGAATGGGAATCCCCACCGCAATTGCTTCGCGCAATGGGGAACGCCGGGAACTGAAACATCTCAGTACCGGCAGGAAGAGAAACCGAATGGGATGTCGTTACTAACGGCGAGTGAACGCGACACAGTCCAAACCGAAGCTTACGGGGCTCTGCCCCACGAGCAATGTGGTGTTCGGACTGACTCTCAGCACCGGATCGTCTGTGTGAAGTCTCCTGGAACGGAGCGTGAGACAGGGTGAAAACCCCGTAACACAGACCAGTACGGTGTGCGTCAGCTCCAGAGTATCGGGGGTTGGATATCCCTCGTGAATATGGCCGGCATCGACGGCCAAGACTAAACACATCTCGAGACCGATAGTGAACAAGTAGCGTGAGCGAACGCTGAAAAGCACCCCACAAAGGGAGGTGCAATAGGGCTTGAACTCAGTTGGCGATCGAGCGACGGGGCATAAAAGGCGTCTTAGTGAACGACCCGGGGGCGACCCCGCAGTAGCAACCGAGACGAGCCGATGTTCCGTCGTGCGTTTTGAAAAACGAGCCAGGGAGTGTGTCTGCTTGACGAGTCTAACCCGAGCATCGGGGAAGGCACAGGGAAACCGACATGGCCGCAGTGCGTCCTACGTACGAGGGCCGCCGTGTTCAAGCGCGGGGAGTCGAGCGGACACGACCCGAATCCGGACGATCTACACGATGGCAAGGTGAAGCGTGGCGAAAGCTGCGTGGAGGCCTGTTAGGGATGGTGTCCTACAATACCCTCCCGTGACCAGTGTGTAGGGGTGAAAGGCCCATCGAGTCCGGCAACAGCTGGTTCCGACCGAAACATGTCGAAGCATGACCTCCGCCGAGGTAGTTCGTGGGGTAGAGCGACCGATTGGAGGGACCGACTCCGAGAGGAGTCGGCCCTCCTGTCGAACTCCGAACCTACGAACGCCGTCGACGCGGGGAGAGCGGTGTGCGGGGTAAGCCTGTGCACCATGAGGGAGACAACCCAGAGCTTGGTTGAGGTCCCCAAGTGTGGACTAAGTGCGATCGAAGGTGGTTCCGAGCCATAGACAGCCGGGAGGTGAGCTTAGAAGCAGCTATCCGCTAAGAAAAGCGTAACAGCTTACCGGCCGAGGTTTGGAGCGCCGAAAATGATCGGGGCTCAAGTCCACCACCGAGACCTAGCGGCGCACTGTATAGTGCGATCCAGTAGGTCGGCGCTCCGTTTGGGTGGAAGTACGGGCGAGAGTTCGTATGGACCGAACGGTGACGATAATCCTGGCCACAGTAGCAGCGGTAGTCGGGTTAGAATCCCGACGGCCTCACGGACAAGGGTTCCTCGGCAATGTTCGTCAACCGAGGGTTAGCCGGTCCTCAGTCCTACCGCAGTTCGAGTAGGACGAATCGGGAAACTGGTTAATATTCCAGTGCCCGCGTGCAATCATGCCGACGCCTCGGGGTCGACCGAGCCGGGCACTCGCCCGGTCGAATCACCAAAACTCGTGGAAGCCGTAACGGCACGAAGCGGGTGAACGATGAGATAGAGAAATTCGGTCCAACCTGGGGCCCGTGAAAAGGCGCACGCGGTCCGTACCCAGATCCGACACAGGTGTCCGTGGCGGCGAAAGCCAAGGCCTGTCGGGGACAACCGACGTTAGGGAATTCGGCAAGTTAGTCCCGTACGTTCGCAATAAGGGATGCCTGCCTCGGAATGAGGCAGGTCGCAGCGACTCGGACGCTCCAACTGTCTAATAACAACACAGGTGACCGCAAATCCGCAAGGACTCGTACGGTCACTGAATCCTGCCCAGTGCGGGTATCTGAACACCCGGTACAACGGGACGAAGGACCCGTCAACGGCGGGGGTAACTATGACCCTCTTAAGGTAGCGTAGTACCTTGCCGCTTCAGTAGCGGCTCGCATGAATGGATGAATGAGAGCGTCACTGTCCCAACGTTGGGCCCGGTGAACTGTACGTTCCAGTGCGGAGTCTGGAGACCCCCAAGGGGAAGCGAAGACCCTATAGAGCTTTACTGCAAGCTGTCGCTGGGACACGGTCGCTAGTGTGCAGGATAGGTAGGAGTCATTACGCAGGCACCCGCGCTAGCGGGCCGCCGAGACACCACTGAAATACTACCCACTAGTGACTGTGACCCTTACTCCGGGAGGAGGACACCGGTAGCTGGGCAGTTTGACTGGGGCGGTACGGGCTTGAAAAGATATCGAGCCCGCCCGAAGATCACCTCATCCGGGTCGGAGACCCGGAATAGAGCGCAAGAGCAAAAGGTGGTCTGACAGTGTTCTCTCCAACACGAGAACGCTGACGCGAAAGCGCGGTCTAGCGAACGGATGAGCCTGCTTGATGCGGGCCATTTACGACAGAAAAGCTACCTTAGGGATAACAGAGTCGTCACCCGCAAGAGCACATATCGACCGGGTGGCTTGCTACCTCGATGTCGGTTCCCTCCATCCTGCCCGTGCAGCAGCGGGCAAGGGTGAGGTTGTTCGCCTATTAAAGGAGGTCGTGAGCTGGGTTTAGACCGTCGTGAGACAGGTCGGCTGCTATCTATTGGGGGTGTCATGGTACCTGACGGGAACGATCGTATAGTACGAGAGGAACTACGATTGGTCGCCACTGGTGTACCGGTTGTCCGAGAGGGCACGTGCCGGGCAGCCACGCGACACGGGGTAAGAGCTGAACGCATCTAAGCTCGAAACCCACCCGGAAAAGAGGTACCGCCGAGGTCACTCGTAGAAGACGAGTTCGATAGACTCGGGGTGTACGCGCCGAGGCAACGAGGCGTTCAGCCCGCGAGCACTAACAGACCGAGCCACATCAGTCATATCGCATTGGAATCCGTCCTGCTGGACGGGTCCAGGCGCTAACTGGATCGCACGTCATACATTAGATACCCGAACGCATCGGCCCACCGATCGTCGGCGTTACGCGGTTCGATTCCGCGGATCGGCATTAAGGCGGCCACAGCGGCGGGGCGACTCCCGTACCCATCCCGAACACGGCAGATAAGCCCGCCAGCGTTCCAGCGAGTACTGGAGTGTGCGAACCTCTGGGAAAACTGCCTCGCAAGAGGGGCCAAGTGTGAGCCCAGGAGCGCAATCGGTAGTACACGCAGGGTCCGTCCCGGTGGAACCCGAGACCGCTCCGTTACAACGGCTCATAACTAGTGGTTCGCCGCCTCCCATTCATACTTTGAGCTACCCCTTTCGGTAGCTCATTCATCATCACTCGCGGAGTGGCAACGCTTGCACTCTGATATGTGGTCACTATTGAAGCAAACATTCCATGTTTCGCCGAATTGATCTAATTTTCGTCGACAATAAGATCATCCGTTCATCGGTGCGTCTTAGTGTGAGATTAACCACTACTGCTGGATCGGACGATCGCTAATAGCTATCAGAGACTGTGTCCTCGACTGAGAACTGGTGGTCTAATTCAGTTTACACAACTGTGTTTTCGGCTGACTCAGGTCGAAGGAGTATAGGAGTGACATTTTTATTATTTTCCGGCGTCATTTGAGAAATCTGTCGGCTGGGATATGTCCTCCTGTTCCGGAGTGAGCGAGACGAACTCCAAACCTTCGCTGGTGAGTAGTTGCTTGGCGCGCTCAGTCACCGAAGGGGCGACCAAGATGCCTCGAACGGATTTGCCCGGGCGATTTCGCTCGAGTGCTTCGACGTAGCGATTGAGTTGGCCGACTGCATCGGGGCCGACGCGGCGGCGTTTGAGTTCGACCGCGATGGGAGTGCCATCGGCGTCTTGTCCATAGATGTCGATCGGTCCGGCAGACGTCTCGCGTTCGGTTGCCATCGCATTGAAGCCAGTTTCGAGGATATCGGGATCGGCGAGAATACGCTGGCGGAGGTCTTCTTCGCTGCCTTCGAGTGCGAACTCCGACATGTCGTCTAATTCGAGACGTGAAGCCTGTGCAACTGTTTGGAACGTGATTTCGAGTTCTTCGTGAGGCGAACTGCGGACACTCTCGACGATGAGGTGGTCGTCGTTGAGACGAGCGCTGTGTGTCGAACCGGGCGGCTGCCAGTTGACAGGCTTGCGCTGCTTGTTGCGGTGGACCAACAGTGTGCCATCGGGTTTGAGAATCACCAACCGCTCACCGGACGCGAGATGACTCGATGCGCGTCCGTCATAGTCGACTTCACACTTACCGACGATCGTGAGCATTTCGCCGTGCTTGAGGCCCGTGTCGACGAGGTAGTGAGCATCTTTGAGCGTTGGATCGGTGAGCGTCGAGACAGGCATACTGGCTGTTTGGCCTCGATCAAGCCATAGCGACTCGTTTGACTTTACCCTTACCGGTTGGATGGCCTATCCTACTGCTGTACCCTATTCAGCGCAGTACTTGCAAGGGGGAGTTAGTGAATCCAGTGCTCACGACAGCGATTTGAACTGGGTAGGGATCCCCGTAAACAGACAGACCTCCATTTATATACTATAAATATTCTATCATTCACAATCGGAGATTGTAATCGAGTAGGATCAACGTCAGAAACGACGGGACGTTGGGTTACAGATGTGTTGTTTAGCCAAAAAGACCGAGATCTGTGAGTTTGGAGATGATCACCTCTGTCGCCGCTTCCGCGTCTGCAGGTATTTTCCCGCCCGTGATGACTGTCTTGCCCGATCCAAAGAGTAACATGACGACATCAGGTTCGTCAAGTCGGTAGACGAGTCCGGGGAACTGCTCGGGTTCGTATTCGACATCCTCGAGGCCGAGACCGATCGCAATCGCATTCAGATTCAGACTTTCACCGAGATCACCGCTCGTCACGACGTTCTGGACCTCAATGTCAGGATTGTCACTCACGTCGATTCCAAGGTCGGAGAGTGTTCCAAAGACGATCTCAAGAGCTTCGTGAACGGCTGGAACAGACTCCGCACCTGTACAGACGATCTTTCCCGACCGGAAGATCAGTGCTGCGGCATCTGGGTCTTGTACCCGATAGACTATGCCAGGAAACTTGTCGCGGTCAAAATCTGCCCCTTCGAGATCCATTGCGACCGATTCCAGATTGAGTTCCTGGCCCACAGCTGTTGAAGCGACCACATTTTGGATTTCAAGCGTCTCCTTCGGGTCAGTGATTTCCTCGTGGTCGCTCATAGATGGGTCACACCCGGTCCAATGGAGAGCGGTCATAAAAGCGATTCCAGGACGCCGAAGTATGTCCAGTCCGCAAAATCGGGATTGAATGAAAATATTTTGAGGGGGAATGTCCATATCTCGATGCCGAGGCCTCCGACGGTCGCGTTGATCAGGTGCCCACGAACACGACTGATTGAAGAAAGCAGACGTGGACTATGCGGCAGCAGGTTCGTCAGTGTGGTCCCGTTCAGATTTGAGTGAAACGGAGAAGTCGAAGACGATTTGGTCATAGGCGACGATCGGTCGCTTTGCGTTCCCCTCTTCGACGAACTCGACGATACCGTGGGCAGCGAGTTTTCGGAGCTGGTCGTGGACGTTTTTCTTGTCTCGGTCGACCAACCGCGCTGCTTCGCGGATGCTCGCTGGTTCGTGGACATTCAGCGCACGCAAGAGCGCGAGCGTCGAGTCGGTAAACACCGCTGTCGCGGTGTCCACGTCCGGGAACGAAAGCGTCGGATGATCTGTTCCGTCTTCATCGCTCTGCTCGTCGGACTCGACGGTGACACGCAGCGTTCGTGCCCATTCGTCGGGCACGGAGTCGGGATGCGTCCCAGCGTGCTCCTTGCTCTTCTGTTCGCGTCCGTTCTCGGTGTCGTTCTCAGTCATATATTGTAGTCCTCCGGTGATGGTCCGAACGGCTCGATTCCTGTTTCCCGAAAGAAGCGGTCGTACACCGCAGCCACTGATTCTGGAAACTCGTACTCAGCGTCGAGATCTCCGCCGACGTGGCGATGATCAGTACCTCACAAAGCGGGTTAGGTGAACGGGCTGCTTGGTGGATTGATGGAGGCCAACCAAGCAGCCAGTGAACTCACAGAGGACCAGGTGCTTAACTTTCTCGTCAACACGCTCAACGAGGAGATCGATATCGGACTCGGCGAGAACGCCGATATCGACTCCAAGGACATCTGGGACGTCCTCGTCGGCGCAACAGCCGACGAGGACTCGGTCAGTCACCTCTGTGAGATTTCAGAGGACTCACCCCACGGCAATACGATTCTCCATCACCTCCGGACGAAGTTCGAGCTCGCAGAGCTCGAACGAGTCGGCAAGACGCTCATCCAACAGGATACCCTCGAACTCCTTCCGGATCGGCCGGTGGAGGTCGTCGCCGACCTCCACCTCCGTCCGTACTACGGCGAGGAGTACGACTCCAAGGAAGAACTCTACGAGTCACTCGCCAAAGCTGGAACGACCACGTTCCACGGCTATGCCACACTCTACGCCCGCGTACGCAACAAACGCTACACGCTGGCGGTGCGCCGTCTCACCGACGGCGACACCGCCAGCTCGATCCTCGCGGAACTGCTCGGCGTGCTCAACGGCCTTAACCTTGAAGTCAAGGCCGTCTACCTCGATCGGGAATTCTACGATACGTACTGTCTGACGCTGCTCGCTGCCCACAACTACGCTTTCGTCATGCCGATCGTGAAGTGGGGCGAGAAGATTCAGACCGAACTGAGTGAAGGCTGGAGCCGCGTGATCGACCACGACCTCCGAGGGGAAATCGACGGTCACACGTGGACCGTCGATTTCCCGGTCTACATCGACTGTACGTACCAACAAGGAAAGTACGACGAGGAAGGTGTGGCGCGTCACGGCTACGCCGTTGACGCGCCGTTCATCGACACACCGCGTCAGGCTCGGAAGTACTACAGCCGACGCTTCGGGATCGAATCGACCTACCGGTTGTCCGAACGAAGTATTGCGATGACGACGACACAGAATCCGGCGGTGAGGTTTCTGTACGTGCTGATCAGCTACCTCCTCCAGAATGCGTGGCGGTATCTCCACTGGGAGTACGTGGCGTCGCCGCGCCGAGGCGCGCGACGCCTCTGGCCGTGGCGATTCGATGAATTCCTCGGAATGGTGCGGAGAGCAGCGGAGACGGCGCTCGCGGTGCGTCGCGCCGTCCCCGCAAACAAGCCACCGGACGACCGCTTCGAGCGGTAATCCACCGACCGGGAACGCCTACTCAGCGAGTGGCAACACCGTTGCGTCGGCGGCGTTCCGCCGCCGACTGCGACAGGTTTGATGCTCTCGGTGTCGAACAACCCTCCTCAGCAGTTACTCGGCACCGATTTCTCCACCGAATTCACACTCAGAAGCAGTCAACCGACGAGCTTTGTGAGGTACTGATGATGGGTTCCGTCGCCGTGGTCGTTGTCGTAGCGTAGCATCGTACCTGTTTCGGGCCGATAGGCCACTCGACATCGTCGGGTGGATTGGCTGGATTGGCGATCCCGTAGTGGAGTGCGTAACATGCGCCCGGCGGGTATCGTCCGATAGCGGCGGGGTAGATGAACTTGTATCGGACGAGGATGCCCGCCCGCACCATCTTCTGCTTCTCATAGACCACCTCGGGACTCTCATCATCGGCCATCCTCTACCGTCGGTACGAACACCAACGCCTTAAATTCGTGGGTGCGGACACCAACGAATCTGATCAATGGCTGGGATGAATGGTATGATCGGATATCGCCAAGCTCGCTGTCATACCAGAGGCCATCATTAGGGCGTAGCGACGACGAGGACGTACGGTTCGGCTCGTCCCTTCCGAGCCACCCGTTCGACCGTTGTGACGGTGAAGCCCGCCCGAGAGATGTGCTCGGGCCAGTATTCTTCAGGAGTTGCGGTCGTATCCTCGGGAACGATCGGGAGTTCGAGCACGCCGAGCGTTCCCTGCGGTGCACAGACGCGATGCGCCTCGCGGAGTGCCGGATCGACCTCCGCCGCAGGAAGGTCGTGGAGCACCCGACAGGCGGTCACTACGTCCTGCGAATCGGTCGCCACGGGAAGCCGAGATGCGCCGCCGACGATGGGCACGATGTCGACGTCGGCTGCACGGCCGTTGCGCCGCGCGAGTGCTGGACCGTTTCCGAGGATGATGCGGTCGTCGAACACGTCGAGGCCCAGCATCGTACACGAGTCGGGAACGCTCGGAGCGAGACCGACGAGCGACCGCCCGGTTCCGCACCCAATGTCGAGCGCGCGGTCGGCCTGTGCGAACGGGAGCGCGGACGCAAGCGCGGCGTATGGCTCCCGGTTGAGAGCCCACGGAGGTGGGGACAGCAGCCGTCGCGCCGCTGTCGCTCCACGAACCGCACCACCGATCATCGCCGCCATGGCGACCAGACGGACCCATCTTGATTCACTCGTTCGTCGGCATATCTCGGCCGGGAGGATCACAGCGAGTGCGGTCAGGATGGTACGCAGCCGTCGCCGCCAGTGATACAGCCCGAAGTTGTACATTGGTTCTCCGTGCCGTGCGACTGGCCGGGAGACCTCTTCAGTATCCTGGTATCGCTGGGCAGGGTTCTGTCATCTGGCCGCTGGTCATTCAAGTGATTCTGGTGACAAGATGAAGATACGAGAGACGTTCGCGCCCGATTCTGTTCACTGCTGATTGCTCAACTTGGAAGCATAGCCGTGAGTCGCTATTCGAACGTTGCGAGAACGCGGATGTCAGAATCGTCGTCGCGCTCGCGCTGCGTGTGTGCGCCGTGATCGCGGAGGAACGCTTCGACGCGGTCGGCGAGTTCGGCTGCTTGCTCTCGATCGATATGATCGATAAGAGTCGAGCGTTCCCGGTCGCTGTTGTCGATGACGAGCGAGAGCTCGTTGAATTCCTCGGAGTGTCGGTAGTCGCTGAATTGCTCGGCAACGAGATCAGCGAGATCGGCGAGTGAGTGATCAGACGGTGAGCGAGTCACAATTCAGTCGGAGGTTGGCCGTGCTGGAGTATTACAGCTGTCGGCTGAGAAAGCGGATGATTTCGGCGGTTCCGGCCTAACCAGAGCGTACTACTGGCTGCTGAAGCCATTTTCCAATCGAAAGGATACAGGTCGCAATTTGACATCGTACGGCTGCTTGTGCTGAGGATCTCCTTTTCAATCTCTGTTTATTGGAACGAAATTACATGCACAAGTATTATTATGTTTTGGTAAGATTTGCCAGTGTGCCAATACCAAATCCGGCTGTTTTGGCTCTCGCACCACCATTAGTCGCAATTATCCTTGCGATGGCGACCCGGCAAGTACTCATCTCACTGTATGCCGGTATTTGGACAGGGGCGTTGATCGCGACCTCGGGTGATCCAATCGCGGCGGCAGCTCTCTCGCTTGACTGGATCGTTGAGACCGTTCGCGATCCGTTCAACGCGACGTTTCTTGTCCTGATCCTCTTGATGGGAGCGGGTGCAGCATTCATTTACAAATCCGGTAGTATCCTTGCGCTTGAACAGTGGGTTGGTGAGAAGGTTGAAACCGCCCGTGACGCGCAGATACTCACTTGGCTGATCGGGATCTTCATCTTTTTCGATTCGTACACGAGTACGATCATCACGGGCAACGCGACAAAGGAACTCTCCAACTCGCGATACTCTTCGCGTGAAATGCATGCCTACGTGCTTGACTCAACAACCTCGCCGGTGACGACATTCGGACCGATCTCGAACTGGATCGGATTTCAGGTATCGGTCATTGCACAGGTCATTACTGCCGGCACTTTGACTGTCGCCGCCATCGGCGCATCTCCATATGAACTGTTTCTACAAAGCATCCCGTGGAACATCTACTGTCTTATGGCCTTCCTCATGGTGGGGATCATCGCTATTACTCAACGTTTCTACGGACCGATGCTGGATGCAGAGTGGCGCGCACGGAGCGAACGGAAAACGATGCGAGAGGGAGCATCACCGCTTTCGAACGTCAGTTCTGACGTCGGTGAACCAAGCGAAATGAATCCGACGTTAGTGAACTTCTTTGCGCCGATTGTTGCACTCATCGTTGCTGGACTCGTTTCGATGTGGTGGCTGGGTGGTGGTGCGTCGCCGACTGTCGGTCTTGCTCAAGCGTTTCAGGAGACGGACATCGCCCGAGCGTTGCTGTTTTCAGCGTTTGCGTTCGCCGTCGTTGGGTTTCTTGGAACCGTGGCCACTGGGGCGCTCGATCTCGATACGGCGAGCGATACGATTATAGATGGATTTAAGACGATGATGATTGCGGTGGCGATCATCGTTCTCGCGTGGACGATCGGTCTGGCAGCCGAACAGGTTGGGACGGCTCAGTACGTCATCAACGTCGTGACCGGGAGCGGGCTGCCCGGCGAGACGCTGCCAATTCTGATATTCGCCATCTCCGCATTCATTGCGTTCACGACCGGTACTTCATGGGGGACAATGTCGATCGTCACGCCACTTGCATTGCCACTGGGTTACGAGACGGTAGGGGCAGAAATCCTTCCGGTGCTCTTGGGTGCGCTCCTCGGTGGAGCTATCATGGGTGATCACTGCTCACCGATCAGCGATACCACAGTCATGTCGTCGATCTTCTCTGGATCGGATCATATTCAGTACCTCACAAAGCACGCCAGTTGATTGCTTCTGAGGCGTGAATTTAGTGGAGAAGTCGGTATCGAGCAACTGCTGAGGGCGAGGTTCAACACCGAAAGCATCGAACCTGTCGCAGTCGGCGGCGGAACGCCGCCGACGCGACGGTGTTGCCACTCATCGAGCAGGCATTCCCGGTCGGTGGGTTAGCGCTCGAAACGGTCGTCCGGAGGCTTGTTTGCGGGGACGGCGCGACGTACAGCGAGTGCCGTCTCCGCTGCACGACGCACCATTCCGAGGAATTCATCGAATCGCCATGACCAGAGGCGTCGCGCGCCTCGGCGCGGCGACGCCACGTACTCCCAGTGGAGATACCGCCACGCATTCTGGAGGAGGAAGCTAATCAGCACGTACAGGAACCGCACCGCTGGATTCTGTGTCGTCGTGTTCGCTACACTTCGCTCAGACAGACGGTAGGACGATTCGATACCGAATCGACGGCTGTAGTGTTTCCTGGCTTGGCGTGGCGTCTCGATGAACGGCGCGTCGACGGCGTAGCCGTGACGCGCCACACCTTCCTCATCGTACTTCCCTTGCTGGTACGTACAGTCGATATAGACCGGGAAATCGACGGTCCACGTGTGACCGTCGATTTCGCCTTGGAGGTCGTGATCGATCACGCGACTCCAGCCTGTGCTCAATTCGTTCTGAATCTTCTCGCCCCACTTCACGATCGGCATGACGAAAGCGTAGTTGTGGGCAGCAAGCAGCGTCAAACAGTACGTATCGTAGAACTCGCGGTCGAGGTAGACGGCCTTGACTTCGAGGTCAAGGCCGTCGAGCACGCCGAGTAGTTCCGCGAGGATCGAGCTGGCGGTGTCGCCGTCGGTCAGACGGCGCACCGCCAGCGTATAGCGTTTGTTGCGTACGCGGGCGTAGAGCGTGGCATAGCCGTGGAACGTCGTCGTTCCGGCTTTAGCGAGTGAATTGTAGAGCTCATCTTTAGATTCGTACTCCTCGCCGTAGTACGGACGGAGATGGAGGTCGGCGACGACCTCCACCGGCCGATCCGGAAGCAGTTCGAGGATATCCTGCTGGATGAGTGTCTTGCCGACTCGTTCGAGCTCAGAGAGTTCGAACTTCGTCCGAAGGTGGTGGAGAATCGTATTGCCATGCGGTGAGTCCTCTGAAATCTCGCAGAGGTGGCTGACCGAGTCCTCGTCGGCTGTTGCGCCGACGAGGACGTCCCAGATGTCCTCGGAATCGATATCGGCGTTTTCGCCGAGTTCGATATCGATCTCCTCGTCGAGGGTGTTGACGAGAAAGTTAAGGACCTGGTCCTCTGTGAGTTCACTGGCTGCTTGGTTGGCCTCCATCAATCCACCAAGCAGCCCCTTCACATAACCAGCTTTGTGAGGTACTGATATTGATCACGTCAACACTCAGATTCCGTTTGCATTGACTGGTGGCGGTGTCGCGGTCGCGATGTATGGCTTGTATGCATTGGGGTTGACTTCACCAATTGTGATCTTGCCGATCGCGCTTGTGGTTACCGTTGGAAGCGTATTTGTCTTCAATACGATTGATGCCCGTCGAAAGGATCTCCCAGCAGTAATGCCGACTGTCGAAGAAGTCGAGCAAAGCACGTCAGAGTTCGGTTCGGATGCTGAATCTTCCTCAACCGGACTGGTGGAGCGAGCATCGGCGAACTTCGAGCTTGTGAACATGGTATCGGTAGTTGCGGTAGTCGTGACGATCGCTTATCTCGGATCGGTGCTGGCACTGGCCGCATTCAGTGGCTGAATACGCAGTTCACACTATCTTCTGAAGATTGCCCACGGTCAGGAACTCTCGTGAATCTGCCGGACAGCAAGGTATATCGGCCGCCGACAACAGGCAAATACGATGGACATCGTGTGCTCAGTCGACAAAGCCGTCGAACAAGTCGAGACGGGTGATACCGTCGGAGTCGGTGGCTTCGTCGCCGTTGGTCTACCAGAGTATCTCCTTGAGGCGCTGGGAACCCGCTACAATGAAACCGGATCCCCGGGTGATCTCACGCTGTATCATCCTGCTGCCGAAGGCGACCGGCAGGGGCGAGGAGTCTCGCATCTCGCCCGTGACGGGATGCTCGAACGCGTCATCGGAAGCCACTGGGGATTCGTTCCGGAGTTGATGGAACAGATCGCCGCGGGTGACATTGAGGCATACAACCTCCCATTCGGGGCGATGGACCACCTGCTTCGTGACACAGCTGCCGGCAAACCGGGAACGATCACGAACGTCGGATTGCGGACGTTCGTCGACCCGCGACAGGATGGTGGCAAAGTGAACAATGCCACGACAGAGGACATTATTGAGGTCATGGAATTCGGCGGCGAGGAGTACCTGTTTTACCACTCAATCCCGCTTGATGTGGCCCTGGTACGTGGGACGACGGCCGATGAAAATGGGAACATATCGATGGAACGGGAGGCGCTGAAGGCGAATATGCTTGCGACTGCACAGGCTGCACACAACTCCGGGGGGACGGTCATTGCACAGGTCGAGCGTGTAACCGAGGCGGAGACGATCTCCCCACGTAAGGTGGACCTCCCGGGGATCCTCGTGGATACGGTCGTTGATGCTCCACCGTCCCACCACCGCCAGACGTACGGCGAAGACTACAGTGGTGCACTGAGTGGTGAAATTCGGGTCCCCGAGAGCGATAGCGATGAGAATCGGCCAGCACTCACCGAACGGAAGGTCATCGCACGCCGTGCGGCAATGGAGCTGGTTCCGGACGCGGTTGTCAATCTCGGGGTCGGGGTCCCGGAACTGGTCCCGACGGTCGCGACCGAAGCTGGCGTCGGGGATGAAATCACACAAACCGTCGAAGCAGGCCCTATCGGCGGATCACCGTCGGGTGGCATCAACTTCGGGACGGCTGTCGACCACGACGCGCTCGTCACTTCACCTGAGCAGTTCGACTTCTACGATGGGGGTGGGCTGGATATCGGCTTCCTCGGGATGGCACAGATCGATGCCGCTGGCAACGTCAATGTCAGTCGCTTCGGTGCCGATATCCCGGGCTGTGGGGGTTTCATCAACATCACACAGAACGCTGAGCAGGTGGTTTTCTGTGGGACGCTCACGGCAGGTGACCTCGACGTTGCTGTTGGCGATGGCGAGATAGAGATTCGAAGTGAGGGAACGAACCGCAAGTTCGTCGAGCAGGTTGAGCAGGTAACGTTCAGTGGCGAGTACGCTGTTGAGATCGACCAGCCGATTACGTACGTCACCGAGCGGGCAGTCTTTGAACTGACCGATTCGGGCCTTGTATTGGTTGAAGTCGCCCCGGGAATCGACATCGAGAGGGAGGTGCTCGGAGAGATGGGATTCGATCCGATCGTCGCCGACGAGGTTTCAGAGATGCCGCAGGCGCTGTTTGAGGAATCGACGTTCGCGCTTCGTAGATACGTCGAGTGAGGCGTTGCTCCCGATTGAGATGGGGCGGGCGTACAGGGTGCGAACGAGAGTCTGAGTCGGATGAGAGTTCGAATCGTAGAGGATGACGCGGGCGTAGATAGCGGGTGAATTCATTCCCTTCTGGTGCCCTGATAACCATATGAAGATCGGGGCTTCTGGACCGGGGGTCAGAAAGGAGTACCTTCTGGACATCTTGATCAACGTCCGAATCTCGTCATGAATGCCAAACCCTGCTCTTCAGGACCAACTGTTTCAATCCCGGTGTGGGTTTCTACCGCGTCGCGACCCGTCGTCGTCGCGGACGGCTCGGTGGAACGAGTGGTTTCAATCTCGGTGTGGGTTTCTACCGCGTCGCGACGTCCGATTCCGTTCACTTCGGGGTCGTTTGCGATTTCGTTTCAATCCCGGTGTGGGTTTCTACCGCGTCGCGACGCGACGGTGCTTCAGGAACAGCAATGAACGGAATGCAGTTTCAATCCCGGTGTGGGTTTCTACCGCGTCGCGACCCGCAGTAACGCGAGCCGGGGCGAGCACCCGAGCGGTTTCAATCCCGGTGTGGGTTTCTACCGCGTCGCGACGAGCGACGGGAGGATGCTCGCGTAGAGCCCATCCATGTTTCAATCCCGGTGTGGGTTTCTACCGCGTCGCGACCCTCACCACCCGAATCGACACGCGGGAGACGTTCAAGTTTCAATCCCGGTGTGGGTTTCTACCGCGTCGCGACCTGGGGAGGCGCAGTTCTGCTTTCACTGTAGCGCTCGGTTTCAATCCCGGTGTGGGTTTCTACCGCGTCGCGACGTTGCTGGTGAGAAAGTCGCCGAACCCGACCGAGTGTTTCAATCCCGGTGTGGGTTTCTACCGCGTCGCGACGGAGCGCGGCCACTACGATCCCGGCCGCGACGGCAAGTTTCAATCCCGGTGTGGGTTTCTACCGCGTCGCGACCTGCGTGGGAGTCGCTCGTCATCAACGGCTGGCCGTTTCAATCCCGGTGTGGGTTTCTACCGCGTCGCGACACGACTGCACGAACACACCGTGCTACCCGACATCCTGTTTCAATCCCGGTGTGGGTTTCTACCGCGTCGCGACGCCGCACGGCGAGCATACGCCGATCTCGGCCGGCGTTTCAATCCCGGTGTGGGTTTCTACCGCGTCGCGACGCGTCTTCGCCGGTTCGGCCACCATCGCGTCGGGCTTGTTTCAATCCCGGTGTGGGTTTCTACCGCGTCGCGACGCGTCTTCGCCGGTTCGGCCACCATCGCGTCGGGCTTGTTTCAATCCCGGTGTGGGTTTCTACCGCGTCGCGACATCGCCGCCGTGATAGCCGCCACGGATGCAGTTCATGTTTCAATCCCGGTGTGGGTTTCTACCGCGTCGCGACATCGCCGCCGTGATAGCCGCCACGGATGCAGTTCATGTTTCAATCCCGGTGTGGGTTTCTACCGCGTCGCGACTATCCCGCTCGCACCGATTGTCGAATAAGCAACCTCGTTTCAATCCCGGTGTGGGTTTCTACCGCGTCGCGACTGCTCTCGACACCACTCGCGGCCGCGATGACGTGCGGTTTCAATCCCGGTGTGGGTTTCTACCGCGTCGCGACGCGGCCCGAACTACTGCCATCGTCCTCACTCATTCGGTTTCAATCCCGGTGTGGGTTTCTACCGCGTCGCGACTCGAGGCCCACGGACCTGCCTCACCGCTCTCGATCGGTTTCAATCCCGGTGTGGGTTTCTACCGCGTCGCGACCTTCTCGACGGCGTCGTCGACGGCCGTGTTCTGTTTCAATCCCGGTGTGGGTTTCTACCGCGTCGCGACCCGCTCGGAGAGGGCGGAGCGAGGCGACAAACCCGGTTTCAATCCCGGTGTGGGTTTCTACCGCGTCGCGACTTCAAGCGCTGGCTCCGCCAGCAAGCCGAACGCGCTGTTTCAATCCCGGTGTGGGTTTCTACCGCGTCGCGACCAACCCGTCGTAGAGTCCTTCCGCAGCCTTGATGAGTTTCAATCCCGGTGTGGGTTTCTACCGCGTCGCGACCCGAGCGGGTGGCGGGACGGTGACGGCCAATGACGGTTTCAATCCCGGTGTGGGTTTCTACCGCGTCGCGACAGAGCACCGGCCGGCGCGGTTCCGGTCGGTATCAGTTTCAATCCCGGTGTGGGTTTCTACCGCGTCGCGACCGGCCGCGAACAGACGAACCTCCAGGCGATGTTCGGTTTCAATCCCGGTGTGGGTTTCTACCGCGTCGCGACGCGAGTGCGGTCGCCTGCTCGCCGTTGCCCGCCATGTTTCAATCCCGGTGTGGGTTTCTACCGCGTCGCGACTTGAACTCTTAGCTTTGCGTGTCGTTCACCTCTCCAGTTTCAATCCCGGTGTGGGTTTCTACCGCGTCGCGACCCGCCTCGTGCGTCCAAGCCCATTCGACGACGATCTGTTTCAATCCCGGTGTGGGTTTCTACCGCGTCGCGACTGTATTCGCCCGATAGACTCGATGGTTCGTCGTCGCCGTTTCAATCCCGGTGTGGGTTTCTACCGCGTCGCGACAGCGGATTCGAGCACGCCTCGTTCACGTACAACGGCGTTTCAATCCCGGTGTGGGTTTCTACCGCGTCGCGACCCCGAGACGCCGCCACCACTCCCCCGCGAAAACACCTGTTTCAATCCCGGTGTGGGTTTCTACCGCGTCGCGACAGGGGGTGTTTTCTCGGGGATAGCACCTATAGTTTTCTCTGGAGATGCGAAAACGTGGGAGTTATTCGTGGATCCTAGCTGTACACGGCTTTGAAAAGGGTCGACGAAGATTGACACTCATGCGTGGAGTCGGCCGGCGAGTGTCGGTGCGACGTGGCGGGTTTTGCCCTTCATCCATGTCTCAACGGCACCATCGGATTCGAGCGCGTCGAGGTGTCGGCCGACAGTACTCCTCGATTTCCCGGCCTCGTCGGACATTTCAGGAAGTGTCGTACTCTTGTCGATAGAGACGAGATACCGGAGCGTGTCGAGGGTCGCGTCGGATGGGCGACTCATCAGGTTCGGGAGACCGATCTCTTCGATCTCCTCGTCGACGTCCCTGAACTGGAGTGCAAGATCGACAACGTTCGGCCTGGCGATCGCGGCGACGGTCAGCGGGAGGAAGATTTCCCGCGGCCCCCCGTCGAAGTTGAGTACCACCGTCCCCTCGGCGGCTTCAAGAATGTCAACGCATTCTAGAACAGCGGCTTCGAACGCCTCGTAGCTAATCTCCTCGATAACGATGTCCGATTCGGGACCAAGTTCGTTGACGGTCTGGACAACATCTTGGATAGCGCTCTTCGCCCTATCACTCGTGTCGCCGCGCGGTCGGAGGAGCACGATGACGTCCTCGGCGTCGAGGCCGTTATCGAGTATCGGGCGCATTACCCGCGGGCTGTAGTGTCCAATCGTGGAGACGTACGTCCGCATACCTCTGACTGCAGTCGTGTTCGACTAAACGGTTTGGCTTCGTAATTGCGTAATCGTCTGGCTACGATCCCGAATAACTGAATACATTCCCGAAGTTGTAAAAAGATTCAAGAGGATGACCGTTTCAGATATTGTCGTGAATCAACACACGAATGCCTACTGTCGCGAGTTGTCATGCGTCGGATCGACTTGACGCTTGAGCCGGAGGGCTCGTTCCCGGTGCCGACCGCGAACGGCTACCACATCTACGGTGCGGTCCTCGCGGCGCTCGACGGCGTCGACGAGGACGTGAGCACGCGCGTCCATGACTCTTCGATCGGGAGTCTGACGAACAGCGGCCTCCTCGGGACGTTCGACGGGAGCCAGCGCGACCACCACAAACGCGTGATCCGCGATGAGACGTACGACCTCAAGTTGGGCGTCGCTGACCCCCGCGACCAAGAGGTCTTCCAAGCACTCGCTGACGCGTTCGTCTTCAGCGACGATACGCTCGAACTCACGGACGGCGACTTCCGCGTGCGCGACTTCGCGAGTACGAACACAACTCACGAGGACCTCCTCAAAGAAGCCTCAGAGATCGTCGCTCGGAACCACGACACCTTCGAGATTGAGGTCCGCTTCGAGACACCGACGTGCGTCAAAGAGAATAGCGAGATAACTAACATGTTTCCCGCGAGACAATACATATTCGCCTCGGTATTGCGCAAGTGGAACGCAACTATCCCGGACGAGCGGGCGGACGAGTTCGAGATCGCGATGACCCGCGAGGACTTCGGGACGAACCTCATCGAGAAACCCGATGCGGACACCTACGAGACGGACAGCGTCCTCGTCAACCGTGGCGAGGACGGCGGTCCGATCCTCCGCCAAGGGTTCACCGCCGACTGCACGTATAAGTTCAAGGACGCGAGCGAAGCCATCCGGACCGCGGTGACGGCGCTCGCGCTCTTCAGCGAGTACGCCGGCGTCGGCGCGTTCGTCTCGCGCGGCTGTGGGACGGTCTCTGTGGAGGTGAAAGAATGAGAGGGTATGTGCGCGACCCAGACAAGGTTTCAATTCCGTTCGGATTTTTTCAGGGGTCGCACCAAGAAGTACGTTCCCCGAGGTACTCGAAGGTTCTGTCTGGCGCTACCCATACAAGAGCCACTAGGGATTTTTGTATCTCCAGTGTGAACCACATGTCGAGGAGCATGATAGCTAAGACAAAATTAAGAAGGTCAGATGACCCCGGACTCGTGGAGCGTTTGAGCGCGAGTTTCCGTATCAGAACGGGAACCCAGACGTATCGCCATCCAGTAGACCGACGATTTCGACCGGCTGGTCGACCAACGGGCAAAAAATACGACGCTTCTTACGGGGGCGTGTTCGCTCGAACCGGGGACCGGTCAAGGTCTAACAGGGGAAACACTGGTGTCCGATAGCACATCGATCTGGGGCAATCGGGATCTTCACCCCGTCCTCGCGGAGTACCTCGCCGACCTCGACCCTCTCCTTCTCGATGTCGGGTGGTCTTTCGAGTCGGCGAAGAGCGTCGAATACGGTTTAACCGACCAGTCGATGCTCAACCACGTCCGGAACGGCGTGTTCGCTATCGTGCGACTGAACGAAATTGCGCCGTCGTTCGATGCCTACGAGTTGAGCGACGACGAACTTCGAAAGGTCGTCGCGCTGTTCGCCGTTCACGATCTCCACAAGCTCTGTGACGAGCAGGAAATGGACGAGGAATACGATATAGATGAGGACGAGGTAGCAGACCTCGTCGACGCTCTCAATGTCGACGCGTTCGCGCCCGACCTTCGGATTGCGACCTTCCACGCGTGCGCGGTCGACCACGCAAATACATGGAACTCGAACCCGGAGCACTCCACCCGAACGTACGACCGCCTCCGACCATACGTCCGTCTCGCCGACGCGTTCGCGTCCTGCGAGACGCCAGAAGCGGCGACGGTCAAGCGGAACCAGACGGGGTTGGAAGTCGCATACCCCGGAACCGACCTCGAACTCCGGCACCACACGCTTGACGACGTGAAGGGTGTGTTCACTAATCTCCTCAACGGTGCGGTCAGCCACGTCCTCGAAGAACGCTTCAGATACGAGCGGCTCCTCATCTACCAAGACGGCTGCGTCTACCTGACCGATGAGGACTCCCCGGAACCGGCAGTCGACCAGGACCTGATTGGCGACGTGTATGACCGACTTCGGGATGACATCCCCGAATCCCACGATGCGTACGACAGTCATAGCGCGCTCGCGGATAACCTTTCGACGCAGTCGCAGGGGTTCTACACGATCAACGATCAAGACTTCTTCTACGCTGGTGCACGGAACCTCCTCTACGCGACCGCGTTGAAGGCGAAGCAGGACGCGGACCCCGACTCGGGTCCGACTGACAGTATGGCGGAGACGATGGAGACGCTGAACGACCGTCTCCCGATCGACATCGACACGACGACACGAGTCGCCCCTGGATACGCGCGGCTGGTGTACACGTTCAAACGCGCGTTCGTCGATCCGCTCGTCGATGCCGGCCTGACAGACGAGGACGCTCTCACTGTTACGTGTCGGCTCTTCGACATCGATGAAGGCGTTCTCGACGGCCTCCGGGAGATTCGTGATAACGAGAACATCGACCTCACGGCCGGCGGGAAGTGGGACTACGCGTACGCGGTCGGGCAACACATCGCCGATCGGGCGCGTCGTGAGGGCTGGCAGGACGTTCCGGGCGAGGTTGTGAAACGCCTCATCACGAATCTCGACGCTCTCCCTGACAACTGGGAAGATGTCGTCATGGGCGCACACACGGGCCAGTTCGAGACCGAACTCCGGGCGTACATCGGTGATGTCCTCCGCGTCGGTGGTCAGGCGTCCCCACCGACCACGGAAATGGACGAACTCTCCGATCCGTTCGAGGAGCACCACGCGACTCGTCGGGGGAAGACGTGTACGTTCTGCAACCGCGGGACGACGAGTACCCGAAAGAGCGACATGAAAGCGCCGAAGTCGCTCACGACGCTCCAAGCGGGGTACTCGAACCGGATCCCCGCCGATGCCGGCCAGCCCGAGAAACTCCTCGTCTGTACGCCGTGTCAGATCGAGCTCTCTCTCCGTGAGACCGGATCAAGTCGACGTGACGCCGGCCGGATCTTCGTCCATCTCGTGCCGGACTACTTCTACACGCCGATGATGTGGAATCTCTACGCCGACGAGATCTTCGCGCGGTTCACGGGGGAAGCGATGACCCGAATCGGTCGTCTCGCCTCCGCGATGTTCGATGTCGTGACTACCGGAGAAGACCGCGACCAAGTGGACGAGACGCCAATCTCCGAGTCGGTATCGACGGTCCTCCGAGAAGCGACGCAAGCCGAGGACGTGGGCGGCCGCTCGATGATCGAGCAACTCCAAAACGGGTTCGACCCCGACGCCGGATTCGGGACACAGACGCTCTCGTTCTACAAGCCACAGGACAACGAGACGGAATTCCAGTTCTTCGGTGTCTTCGTTGGTCTCGCGGTCGCGTCGACGATGGGGCTGCGAGCGTACGTCTCACAGTCCCCGATTCCGGAGGTCCGGGGACGCGACTTCCCGGAGATGATAAATCTTGACGCCGGGTTCACGACCGTGAACGGGTTTTACGGCCGAGAAATTCCACTCTCGAAGCTCCGAAATCGGCTCGGGGCAGCCGCCGCCCTAATCGAACTTGGCTACGCGCTCGCCCGCGACGACGCCCGGTTCGCAAAGTATCTCCGGATCGTCCGGAACAAACCGCTCCCTGGATCGTATCTACTGAAACGAGCGGTGCAGAATTCCGATGACGGCGGGATCGCACGGTACCTGCTCGAGGAAGCGGACTACCTCGACCGGTACGGAAATCCGACGAACGATATGGATACAATGACAGTGATCCACGAATGACGAACACGACGAAAGACGACGTGACTGAGCTCGCGGAACTTGCCTACGACGCGATACGGCCTGCGTACGGGAACGACAAGCCGTACGCCATCGAGCGAGTATTCCGCGAATCAGTGAAAGCTGTGAAGGACTCGAACGAGTTTCGGCTGAGTGCCGACGAGGCGGCACTTCTCGTCGCTGGCCGGCTCGAAAAACTCCACCAGCGAAGCGAACAGGTGTGGCCGGTACCCGCTGAGAAGAGTCGGAGCGGCGACCAGCTGAACGAGCGTATCGAGCGGTACGCGGACGCGTTCGCGCAGCGACTCCTTGTCGACCGCTGTGAGGGGAAGCCGTCGCTGTTGAAGCGGCGAGCGAACAATCTCGCGGACGGCTTCTACGCGGCGACGATCCAACTGCAGCGCGACACGACCGACAACACGACGGAGACCAACTGACAATGTTCGACTACGATACCTACCCCGAACTAAAGCGCGGTACCGTTTCCCGAGACGAGATGACGATTGCCCCGCAGAACAATTTCACGAACGTCCTCGTTCTGCGCGAACTGGAGAGCCACGCAATCTTCACGACTGACGGGCAGAGCGCTGACCTCGCGAACGTCGCGGTCGGATCGGGCGACGATCGTGAGACGTACTCGCCGGGCCTAATGTTCATGCGCAAGCAGACAGGGAGCGACCGACGATTCGGAAAGTCCCTCCAGCGGGACCTCCTCGGTACGGAGTGTACAATGCAGGTCAACGGCATGTGCCAGGACTGCGTCGAGTGCATCCTCTATGGGAGCGCCGCAAGCGACGACGCCGACAAACAGCTCTCGATCACGTCCCGTGTGATGTACGATACCGCCTACACGCTCCGGGACGCAACCGCGACGATCGACGAGAAGTTCCAGAACGCGCCCGGGGACGACTACGCGAAGACCGCCGAAGCGACGATACGCGAACCCGACTTCTTCGAGCCCGGAACGCTATTCCCGTCGGTTATTACGCTTCGGGATGCGACGCCCGAGGAACTCGCGTTCGTCCTTGGGGTCACGGCGAAGAACAAACGCTACGGTGCCGCGACGTCACGTCTCGGTCGCGTCAAGAACCATGTCCTCGGCGTCTACACGGGGAGCGAAGAAGGTCCGGCGAACCTCGGGTTGACTCGAGACGTCGTCACCCGCCTCCGCAACAGCGACGAGACGACCGCCGACTCAATTCAAGACGTCATCACGTCGGCGGCACACGACCCGCAACTTGTTGGCGAACTCCTTCAGTCCTCCTTCGATGATCGGATTGATGCCGAGCACGGCGGACTCGACCTCGAACACGTCCCGGACGACACCGTCAACGACCTGCTCGAAGCCGCGACCGGCGACTCGCTCGCTGACGTCCTCGAAACGCAACTGGACGCCTCGCGCGCATTCCTCGAACAGACTGCCTAAGGACATGACGGCAGCACTCGAAGTGACGATCCGGACGCAGGGGGAGATCTGGTTTGCGAGCCGCGAGGTCGGTCGGCTCGCCGATACGGAGCCGTACTTCCTGAACACGGCGCTCTACTACGCGTTCGGGTTCGCATCCGGCCGGTACGTCGACCGCTCGTTCGATCCGACGTACCTCGACGACACCGACGAGGTCGCCGAGGAGTTGTACGTAACGCCGGCAACGCCATCGGACTCTTCCAGAGCGGGGCTTACCAATCGAATCACGTCGACGTATAACACGAGCAGTGACGACTACGCGACTATCAACTACGCAGCGACGGACGACGAGAATACCGACGCGAAGCAGAACCTTCCGACATATGGTCGTCGTCGCGTGCTCGGTCACGGGAACGAACTCACGTGCTACCTGCTCGGACGTGGCCTCAGCGCGGATGAACTCGAGTCGCGCGTCCCCGGCTACATCCGTCTCGGGAAGAAACGCGGCAAAGCGCGTGTTGAGACCGAGCCTCTCGGTGTCTCGGAAGGCGACGATGAATTCGACCTCGGCCACCCGATCGGCGCGTACGACACGGCCCTCACGCCGATGGGGAATCTCGTAACGAAACGGATGCGGCCGACACCGCTCGTGATGCAGGCATCCTACGAGGGCGCATACGTCGAACTCGAAGCGTCGAATCCGGACAACAACGACGTCCGGCTGCCCGCTGACGTTACCTTCCTGGGGACCAAGCGATGAGGGCGACACTCCCTCTCTCGGGCGTCGAACTACGACGGCACGACGATCCCGAGTATCCGGTCGAAGATCCTGAATTCGAACCGTACGCTCACCAGCAGGATCTCCGAGAACTGTTCCGGAGTTCGGGTGAGTTTCTCGCGGTGAACGACAGTCCGACCGGCGGCGGGAAGACGATGTCGTGGCTCGCGCCCGTCATCGAACGTGGAGAGCACGCGCTCGCGGTCTACCCGACGAACGCGCTCATCCACGACCAGTACAATCAACTTACGGATGAACTCGACGAGAATTTCCCCGGGCAAGGGTCTGACGTCGCGGTGCTCCCAATTACGGCCGACACGCTCCGGACACGGTACGCGGCCGAGTACCCGGACGCGAAGACGAACGGAGAGCGGCTCCGCGCACTCCTCCGGACGTACGTGTATCAGCGTGAAGACCCGGTACTCGTGTTGACGAACCCGGACATCCTCGTGATGATGCGACGGCACATTTATGGGCGCACCGGCGATCCCGGATCCCGTGTCAGACAACTCAACGAGTTCGAGACGGTAGTCGTCGACGAATTCCATCGTGCCAACAGGAAAGAGCAGAACACGCTCCTGTTCTCCCTTGACGAGATGTACGACCTCTCGGAATTCCAGTGCGCGCTCTCGAAGATCGTTCTCCTCAGCGCGACGCCGACCACCCGGCTCGAACACCGCTTCGAGGAGGCGATGAGCGCGCCGTATCACCGCGTGACGTCGGAGCGGGAGACAACCGAAGAGCGCCCCTTCGACGAGAAACCAACGAACGGGTGGGGTGCAGTCATGCCACCCGTCGACCTCGATGTCCGTTCGGCGTCGACGTTCGACACTGCGAGTGAACTGCTCGGTGAGGACTGGGATGACACCGAAGCGTTCGCCCGGCAACCCGGACGGACCGTCTTCATCCTCGACGGGATTCACGAGGTGGACGAGGTCTATACTCGCCTCTCGAACGCGCTCGACAACCGAACCGTCGTTCGCATCGACGGGTTTCACCGCGGCGACCTCGAGGAGAAACTCGACGACTTTGACGTCCTCGTGAGCAACTCCGCCGTCGAAGTCGGGATTGACTTCTCGGTCGACCGCCTCGTGTTCTCAGCGCCCGATCGGGCGAGTTTCGTCCAGCGTCTCGGCCGCCTCCGAACTGAATCCGAACCACAGCTCGCCCGCTGTTACGTTTCGTCGACCGCCGCTGCGTCGCTTTCGGAAATTGAACACGGCGGGCGTATCCCACGTGCACAGCTCGTCGAAACGCTCGAAGATGCCTACCACGACCCCCAGGAGTTCGAATCGTTCGACTGGCGATACTCGGCGGCCGAAGCCCATCACCACATCGAACGTCGTGCTCGCGACGCCAACTCGGAACGTGCCAAAGGGATCCGCGAGGAGGGCTGGGAGCGAATCCTCCGACACTTTGGCGGTGGCGATCCACCGCTCACTCGGTCGGATGTCGAAGCACACACCGATGTCATCGACAACGCCGTCGAACGGACGCTTCAGTGGTACCGCGGCGGGTCGCTTCAGGCACTCGTCTACGACCGGACGCTGGGCGCAGACGACCGAATAAAGACGTACGACCTATTCTACCTCCTGCGGCATGGCGACGTCGAGTTCTTCTCACGCACTGGGTTCGACGAAGTCGTCCCGGACGAACACGATGACGACGTCTCTCACCTCGCGCCGTACGTCACGGGCTACTGCACGTACGACGGAACGATCGAAACGAACGACGACGGTTACGGACGGAGCGTCCGTCTCGAGGCTATCTCCGAGATATATGGCTGGCTACGCGCCGATGACGGCGTCGACGACGAGACACGGAAACCACGCGAACTCGGCGGGATCAGTATTGATGTAGATCCCGACGGCGCGGACCGGATTACGTCGATCGAACACCTCCGCGACGAGATGTGCGAGGACCTCGACTTGCTCTGCTACGCGGTCAAGAAACATCCACGACAGGTAAAGAACCAGTACGACCTCGGAAAGTTCCTCTTCCTCTACCCGCTCACAGTCGGTGACGAACAGTGGTGTGCCGCACTCGGAGTCGACGCGCTCTACCTCCACTGTGCGGTCCAAGAGTCGCAGAACGCCGTCGACTTGGAGAGTTTGGGGATTGGTCTATGAGATGACGGGTTCAAGCTTCAAGGACGAACTGGTCTACGTGAGCGCGTTGAACGAGTTCGTCTACTGTCCCCGACGGTACTACTACCAGCGGTACTACGACGAGATCGGCGAACCCTACGAACTCGTCGACGGCCGATCGAAGCATGAACACGCATCCCGTCGCGGGAACTGGGTGACAGAGCGATACTTTCGCTCCGACGACCTTGGGATGCACGGGAAGATCGACCTCGTCGATACCGAGGACGGGACACCGACCCCGGTCGAACGGAAGCGTTCCGAGAGCGGGTCGTACTACCCAAGCGACGAAGTCCAACTCGCCGGCTACTGTATGCTGCTCGAAGACGCGATCGACGAACCCGTGAATGTGGGATATATCTACCTCTACTCGACTGATACGCGTCACTCGGTCCGGATTACGCAAGATCACCGCGAGACCGTTCGAAAGATACGACAACGCATCCGGTCAATGTCAGTCGGTTCGGTTCCGCCGCTGACGCAGAACCAGTCGAAGTGCGAGGCGTGTTCAGCGAAGACGTACTGTATGCCCGGCGAAACGGCGCTCCTCTCGCCGTCCGATGCTGAAGGAACCGGATGGGAGGGAACAACACCGGGTGATTTAGCGTGAAAGAAAGCCAGGGGATGTTCGATGATTCGGTCGTCTACGTTACGACGCAGGGTTCGCAGGTACGTATTGACGGTGGGCAAGTCGTCATCTACGACGTGGATGGCGACGACGGTGAACTCGGATCGTTCCCCGTTGAGAAGCTCGATACGATCAACGTCTTCGGTGGGGTTAATTTTTCGACGCCGTTCGTCGCGACGGCGAACGAGCACGGAATCGTGTTCAACTACTTCACGCAGAACGGGAAGTATCGGGGGAGCTTCGTTCCGGAGCGTAACACGATCGCCGAAGTCCGCCGGGCGCAGTACGCGCTCGATGAACCCGACGAACTGGCAATCGCGAAGGCGATGATCGCGGCGAAGGTCCGGAACGCGCGGACGATCCTCTCGCGGAAGGGCGTCCGAGGGACGACCGTCCTCAAGGACCTCGGTGAACGCGTTTCGACCGCGTCGAACAAGGACGATCTCCGCGGGATAGAGGGCGAGGCTGCAGAGCGCTACTTCGACCGACTCGACGAGACGCTCGTCGACGACTGGACGTTCGAAACGCGCAGCAAACGACCGCCCGAAGACCACATCAACTCGCTGCTGTCGCTGACCTACGTCATGATGAAAAACGAGGTGTTGAGCGCGTTGCGCTGCTACAACCTCGACCCTTTCCTGGGCGTGCTCCATGCCGATCGGCACGGACGACCGTCGCTCGCGCTCGACCTCCAAGAAGAGTTCCGGCCGCTGTTCTGTGATGCGTTCGTCACACGCCTGGTAAACCGAGGGACGATAACGCACGATCAGTTCGGAAACGACAACCGACTCACCGACGACGGCTTCCAAGCGTACTTGGACAAATTCGACGACTACATGAGCGAAGAATTGACACACCCGCACTTCGAGTACCGCGTGAGTCGCCGAAAGGCGATCCGACAGCAGGTGATCCTCCTGCGGAAAGTGATCACGGATGAACTCGATGACTACCACGCGCTGGAGGTGTTGCGATGAGACTCGCAGTGACGTACGACGTCAGCGACGACACGAATCGTCGGCACGTCTATCGAACGCTGGAACGATACGGGGCGTGGCGACAGTACAGCGTCTTCGAACTCGACGTATCGAAGAGCGAGCGAGTCGAACTCGAAGACGAACTCGAAGGACACATCGAACCGGCGGACGGAGATCGAGTCCGACTGTATCGGCTCTGCGAAGCCTGCCAAGAAGCGACGACCGATCTTGGAACCGAACCACCGGACGAGCAATCGAACGTCATCTGACGTCGACCTTCGTCGACCTTCGTCGACCTTTTTCAAAGCCGTGTACAGCAGGGGTCCACGAGAGCGGGCCGGGCCGTTGTTGGTAGAGCAAGGTTTATAGCCCGGCTCAAGCAAATTACACCCCCTGTCGCAGGACGGTAGAAACCCAGCACGGGATTGAAACATGGTGGTGTTGCTCTCAACGTCCGCGGACTGACGAAGGTCGCAGGACGGTAGAAACCCAGCACGGGATTGAAACATTACCAGGGCTTCGCGGTTGGTTCCGAGTTCGGCACGTCGCAGGACGGTAGAAACCCAGCACGGGATTGAAACCGGGTTGCCAGATGCTCGGGAACTGGTTGTCCTGCGGGTCGCAGGACGGTAGAAACCCAGCACGGGATTGAAACACGGCCGCGCAGTGGACTGTCGACACCGACGCCACGGTCGCAGGACGGTAGAAACCCAGCACGGGATTGAAACATGTTGGTCGCCAGCACGTCGACGAAAGCGTGTATGGTCGCAGGACGGTAGAAACCCAGCACGGGATTGAAACCTCATCGTTCCTCCCGCTGCTCGCGATCGGCGGCACGGTCGCAGGACGGTAGAAACCCAGCACGGGATTGAAACAGGTCGCGGGCGGCTGCTCCTGGCCCTGCTGATAAGTCGCAGGACGGTAGAAACCCAGCACGGGATTGAAACGACGTTATTAACGAGTTGGTACGTTCCATCTTCCGGGTCGCAGGACGGTAGAAACCCAGCACGGGATTGAAACGTAGCCAGGCCTTGAGGACGTCGATCGCTCTCGCTGCGGTCGCAGGACGGTAGAAACCCAGCACGGGATTGAAACTTCATGACGCTGGCTTTGAGGCCGCCACCGCCACCGTCGCAGGACGGTAGAAACCCAGCACGGGATTGAAACACCGTCAACACGAGCGAGAGGGCAAAGGCCACGCCGTCGCAGGACGGTAGAAACCCAGCACGGGATTGAAACTTCGGCGTGGTTGCGCGCCGTCTCATGGGCGCTTCGCGTCGCAGGACGGTAGAAACCCAGCACGGGATTGAAACTCGTCAAATCGTTCGTCCTTGCCGAAGCCTGGAGCAGTCGCAGGACGGTAGAAACCCAGCACGGGATTGAAACGGCTCGGGATGGCCCGTGCCGCCGTGTGAGCACTGGTCGGTCGCAGGACGGTAGAAACCCAGCACGGGATTGAAACAGGTCTTGAACCTCCTGCTGGATGTCATCCACTTCAGTCGCAGGACGGTAGAAACCCAGCACGGGATTGAAACTATTCAACGTCATCCTTGATGATCGCCTTGACAGGTCGCAGGACGGTAGAAACCCAGCACGGGATTGAAACGTCCGGAAAACCCGCGTGTACTCGGAGGTATAGGAGTCGCAGGACGGTAGAAACCCAGCACGGGATTGAAACAGGTTGACGTCGTCATCGTCGCAGTAGGGGCAGTTAGTCGCAGGACGGTAGAAACCCAGCACGGGATTGAAACAAACGACTAACGGTGGACTTCGACGAGGACTTCTAGTCGCAGGACGGTAGAAACCCAGCACGGGATTGAAACACGTGGGAGTGTGCGCGCTACAACATCTACGAGGTCGCAGGACGGTAGAAACCCAGCACGGGATTGAAACGCCCACGACGGCACGAGCGTCGGGGCGATCGCCAGTCGCAGGACGGTAGAAACCCAGCACGGGATTGAAACTGAACGCCGGGCCCGTTCCGACGGTACGGCTTGACCGTCGCAGGACGGTAGAAACCCAGCACGGGATTGAAACCATCTGTCGCTAAAAGACGGAGAATTTGTGTCTGCGGGTCGCAGGACGGTAGAAACCCAGCACGGGATTGAAACAGGACGACTATTGGGGACCGCGAATGAGCCGCGTCGTCGCAGGACGGTAGAAACCCAGCACGGGATTGAAACAGTCTGTGAATACGGACATGGTAGTATTTACCATGTCGCAGGACGGTAGAAACCCAGCACGGGATTGAAACCGGATGAAATCGGGTGTTCAGAACCCACAATCCGGTCGCAGGACGGTAGAAACCCAGCACGGGATTGAAACCTGACCACAGTTACGACGGCCTCGTTGTCCAGGTCGCAGGACGGTAGAAACCCAGCACGGGATTGAAACGGTGTCCTCCTCGATGTGACCCATGTGCCGCTTCGTCGCAGGACGGTAGAAACCCAGCACGGGATTGAAACTCTGTCTCGATGCGAATGGTCCGCATATTGAGATTGTCGCAGGACGGTAGAAACCCAGCACGGGATTGAAACGCCATCGGTCCAATCGGTTGGGTCATCATGGGTATCGGTCGCAGGACGGTAGAAACCCAGCACGGGATTGAAACAAGGCTCTTGAAGCACAGTTGTGGCGCGACGAAGAGGTCGCAGGACGGTAGAAACCCAGCACGGGATTGAAACGTAGTAATGCTGGTTTTGTTTGTCCCCCAGCGCTATAGTCGCAGGACGGTAGAAACCCAGCACGGGATTGAAACAGTAGATCACTACTTTCCCACACTCGATACAGACGCGTCGCAGGACGGTAGAAACCCAGCACGGGATTGAAACACGAGAGCGCCGCCCGCGGGTTCGACAACGTCGGGTCGCAGGACGGTAGAAACCCAGCACGGGATTGAAACACTACGAGGGCGAGTTCGTCGTCGAGTACGGCGACGGTCGCAGGACGGTAGAAACCCAGCACGGGATTGAAACACTACGAGGGCGAGTTCGTCGTCGAGTACGGCGACGGTCGCAGGACGGTAGAAACCCAGCACGGGATTGAAACAGCTTGACCGTCGAGTTGCCGCTGCCGGACCACGTCGTCGCAGGACGGTAGAAACCCAGCACGGGATTGAAACACTCGGAAGTGCGTGATACTGATACCGCTCTCGCTCACCTGTTCGTAGTCGTATTCGACGATCGAGTGACTCGTCGCAGGACGGTAGAAACCCAGCACGGGATTGAAACGGAGTGCCGCGTGCGACTCGTGCAACCGCCGCTTGAGGTCGCAGGACGGTAGAAACCCAGCACGGGATTGAAACCTCCGTATGGCCCCCATCGACGGCCGGGACCGAGACGTCGCAGGACGGTAGAAACCCAGCACGGGATTGAAACATCTCGAAAGCGAGTTGGACGCCGGCGACCACGACGGTCGCAGGACGGTAGAAACCCAGCACGGGATTGAAACGGCTGAACGAGTCCACGAGAGTCGTCTCACACCGCGGTCGCAGGACGGTAGAAACCCAGCACGGGATTGAAACATCGCCACGTTGTGTTCGCGGGCTGACTCGCCGACGGTCGCAGGACGGTAGAAACCCAGCACGGGATTGAAACTCGGAATCGGGGTGAATCGAATGTTGAAGTCAGGCTGTCGCAGGACGGTAGAAACCCAGCACGGGATTGAAACACCGTCCGGCACGCCAACGTGGAAGTGCCATTCGGGTCGCAGGACGGTAGAAACCCAGCACGGGATTGAAACAAGATGAAGATTGTCGATCACACGATCGTCGGAATTTGTGGGAGAGGGGACGTTTGCCGAGGGATTTTAGCAAGGTTTTCATAGAGTCACTGCCGTTCAAGCAAAGAATCAGGTGCTCAGACGATCTCAGAGAGACAATTTTATACTTCACCCCTTGGTTATTGAACCCACTCAATGAGAATCGAATGTCGAATTAACGATGCACGCAACTGACGAACATTGGCTACCCGGCGAGTCGGTCATCGATTTGTCTAACCGTATGCAAGTCGAATATGGAACCGGAGTTGGCGAATCTTTCGGAGCGCTTGCTGATCCGCAACAGGATGATATTAGTGCGAATTTCCTTGAGAATTTTTCGATTGAAACGCTTTCGACCCATTGGGGTGATTTGGAGGCATGGAAAAGAGATGGCCATGTCGATAAAATGGGGCGTGAAGAATCGTTATTTTCATATATATTGGCTGACGCTGGTCCGCAACAAGATCCAAGAAATCTAAAGATCCGAGGAACAACTGCCTCCAAAGAGTGGGGTGGGGAAGCTTGCCGATTTGCGTGGGTATTGTATGGATTATCTCAATCAATTGCGCTCACTGCTGTAAGCGATGATTGTGAGGTGGCTGATGAATCTGTCTGCCTGTTTCGTGGTTTCCATGAGCGGTATGATATTCCACATGTTCTTGCAGCAGCTGTCGATGATCCGTCACGAAAATCGTTTACAGTCCCTGCGACAGTTCTCAATAATTATTCACCGAATGAAACAAACGCAGCTGAATACAGTCCTTTAGTCATTCAAAAAGAGGTTCATATGACCGATATTATTCTCACACCAGATTATTTCATCAAAGAATTCGATAGTAATGATGGAACATTATTCACAAATGATGGGGAATGCCGAGTTCTTGGAACTGTGACAACCAATTTTTCGGCGAATGAGATTTCGGTTGTCCACAAAGATGGGGCTGGTGGAGTTATTCAGAACCGGTCGTCTCTTGAAGAATTTTTTGATCCGATTCCACGCTCCAATAACTGGGGTTTCGAGGTATTCACTAAGATGTTGGAATCTGCTGGTGAACGAATTAAAGAATATTCGGTGGATGACTCGTTCCCCCGTGAACAGCTTCTTGTTACGACGCAGGAAGGAATTGAGCGGCTTGAAGCATGGTACGCAGATACTGAAACGGAGCTACAATCAAGAACTGATCCATCAGTTGCTGATGCGCTTTCACTCATCACTGACAGGCAAATCAATCTCGAATGACGTTATTGACGCTCTTGCCGAATCTAGTGAAACACGTTGAGGGCAAAGCAGTCAACGAGGCCGTGTAGCGGTGCTCCGACGAGGTTCAACGTCCGTACGAACCCGTAGGTTCGGACGGACTGCTCCAATCCTGGTTTGGAGAGACCGCGGAACTTCTCCAGCCACGTCTGGATCAGCGACCAGAGGCATTCGACTTGATTTATGTGGACGCCTTCGTCTGAGACGTACTTATCGTCGTGAACAACGGTTCGATGCTCGTGATTCATCTGCTGATACGCGGGAAGTTCGTCGGTCCAGATCTCTCCCAGCGGCTGGGAGAGATCGCCTGCTTCCTCTATCACTGGCCCGAAATTCTCGTCGTATTTTGATCCTTCTTCGGCTGAGATCACCCGAAGCACGTCGCGGCTCGCCGCGACGAGCGTGAGTTTGTCGCCCGGTGCTCCCTCCCAGCGTGATCGGCCCGGTTCCCCAGAACCGCCGCGGGAGAGACCGTCCCGCGGCGGCGATTGACCTTTGTAGCCCGAACACTTCGAACCGGTTTCATCGATCTGTGTTGGTCCCTCAACGGTGTGCTGGATGCGCTCCCAGACGAGGGGAAAGCCGCGTTCGAACGCGGCTTCCCCATCGCGGAGTTGTGTATGGATCGTGTCGTAGCAGGAATCGAATAATTGGGCGATCTGGTTGATGCTGAGCAAGGTATCAGCGTAGAGAATGAAGATGAGAAGGAGCTCACCGGGTGTAAGACCGGTGTTTGCGAACGGCGTGTTTCGGGTGTATATGAAGCTATAGCGGCAGTTACGACACCAGACTCGGGGACTGCCGTCCCGAGTCTGGAGAGCTGTTTCTCCATACTCGGGACAGGGAGCCTGCTCCCACGCACGCTTGCAGCGCCGCTCGACGATGGCGTCGAGCGGCTCGGGGCGGAACACTATTGCTTGGCGCTCAACAACTTCCTGGAGCATCCCGCCGAAAGCTGTCCGTTGGAGCACATCCACTAGCATACGGCGGGATGCTGTAGTTCCTACGCGACTGTTTCACCAGACTCGGCAAGAGCGACGCGGTCACAATCGGGGCAGTACGCCTCCCCGACCCGGACGGTCCTGTCCGGGTCGGGTGGTGGCCGGGTCGTTCCTTCGTGGCCGGGGTTGCGTCCGGGTCCGGACGAAGAGTCGCTGGCGGCGTCTACGTCGCCGCCAGCTTCGTCGTTATCCTCGTCTTGCTCCGACTCCTCATTCTGTGGCTGTTGTCCAGCACTGCCCTGCTTGCTGGACGGTGTGTGGGCGTTTTCGTACTTCTTGAGGCGATTTTCGAACTCTTCGATTCGCTCGTTCTGGGCAGCATTTTGCTGGCGAAGAAACGTGTTTTCAGCGAGGAGAGCGAGATCTCGTTGGGGAAGGATCGTCCGACCCACAGAACGGATCGCCGAGGTCGAACGACCCGACAATCCGTCAGGCCCGGAAAGCACGATTAGCGGCTGTTCGTCCTGCTCTTCCCTGAGAGCTACGATTTCTCCTTGGCTGTTCCGCTAAACAGATACTGTGACTTAATGTGAGAACAGAGGACTACACTTTTGATGATTGGCGTTCAAGATTCATATGACCACTATGAGTTCGGACGCTGGTAAACAGGTAGCGTATCTGCGTGAGAAGAGCCCCCGGATTCTATATAACGCAGCCCAGCGTTCCTGGTATGAGCGGCAGATCGAAACTCCTGTTGAGTTCCTGCAGGCTTGTATTGCGACTGAACTCGCAGATGTACTATCGGAGCAAGTGCTGCAGTTACTTGGTGAAGAGAACCTATATCCGGTTGCTGAACGGTTTTGTCGAGAGTTGCGCGACAATGAGATAACCCGAGTGATGAGACAGATGAACCAAGCGTCGAAAGAACGAACGCGCACAGCACAGATTGAAGCGGCTGCTCAGCAGCTCGTCCGTCAGCGACTTCTTCAGGTCAGATCCGTTGTGGAAGAGTACTATTGTGATATGGAAGGGTTGTTCTCGGAATTCGAAGAAGACGTTGCGGCGGGACTACGTGCAAAACGACATGCCAAGCACGCGAGTCGCTTTGAAGACACACAAATCCTTCGTGACCGATTTGCGGTGCGTGTTCCAGAATCTGCGGTAGATCTTCAGTCTGCAGTTGAGGCGTCTCAACAGGAAGGGACTTCCGCAGTAAGCACCCAATCTTACGAAGAAGTGACGTTCTCTGCTGCGAATAAGCGACATGGTCAATATGGGGATGAGCCAAATGCACGACCAGCGTGAAGTACGCGGTCATTGGTGGCGTCCCGGGCATAGATCTGATTCTGTTGGCGGTATTTTTTCCTATCAGCCGTCCAACGGTCTCGAGCTGGATTTGTTCGACTCACTTGATCAGCACGAAACGAACTCGTTCAAAGGCAATGAGGATACTTTAGAGACAGTAGAGCGGATTTACGGTATTACTCACGATGGTGATCCTGTGACACTTGTCAAGTGTTACAGAACCTTTGAGAGAGTTGTATATGGAACAGAGATTACGAATCCGGAGACGTTTGTGATTGAGACCGGACTGATCGGCGAACATTTTGACGGGGATATTCGGTTCAACACAGTACGATTACGATTGGAGGCGCTACACCGATGGTTCTCACGAAGTGGGCTAGACTTTGATTTTGAACCAGAAAAAGAAGAAAAATCCAGTGAGGACAAGCCAGAATCCGATCCTGTAGTGCCAGTAGTACGTGCTGAATATGCATATCCAGACTCTGAAACCATCGATGTCGGAGATATGACTCTACACTTCGATCCTGGGATCACGGTTGAAAGGGAGCGGTCGTCTGTCAATCTTGGAGAATACACGTCAATTGATATCGATTCGGGACATGAGAATGGGACAGTTTCACTACCAGAAGCACAAGCTATGTCGCGGAAAGTCAGATTGTTCATCGCTCTGGCGCTTCAAGAACCAGTTCAATCCCTGGAAATGACAGGATATTATCAATCAGATACTGGATCAGATAGCAGCAGTGTGGAGATACTAATGTCTGCAAACGCTGAGAGCACGACTTCGGACGACCAACATCCACAAGAGATACTCTTCTTGTTACCAGATATTGAGGACGAGTTTGAACGGATTTTACAGACGTGGTTGCAGACATTTGATGAGTTAGCTCCAATGTTCAATTTCTATTTCAAATCAATATATAACGACACAAATATATCAACAACATATCTTCTGCGACGAACAATGCTCGAAGCATATTACAATATTCGGATTAGTGAAAAGCAATTCTCAGGACTCAACAAACAAAAGCTGGATATGATATCATCACAGACTGAGGCAGAAACGATTGGGGCGCTAATGGGTGAAGAGACTGATTCTTCGTTTGAAGAGCAGTTGAATATGATACTCCAAAACCATTCGAAAGTAGTTGATCAACTCTCAGAACAACTTGTAGACCGCATCACCAGTTTTCCTACCACTAATGAATTACCATCTGATTGTAATCAGAACATCTCGTCTGTGCTGCAGAATCAGTCACAAAATCTTGGCATGATTTGTACCATCGTTATTTTGTCTGAAACCGGTTTTTCACCACGTAAAATCAGCACATTTGTGGAGCTATCTTAACCGACTAATAGGGTGGCTGGGACGATTACAAGGGCCTCGAACCGTACTCGAACAAGCCGAGTCCTGAGGCTATCGTCAAGAAGTTCGAGACGGCCGGTTTCACGTGAGCACGACATCCCGGAATCCGATACATCACCCATCGGAGCAACTAGTGTACTGTCAGCTGTGAGTTGAAAGACTCATCTTGTCTTGGATAGTAGGCTGGTGGTAATGACCCATCGACGTATCCAATCAAGTTGACCGAGGAAGAGCGCGATACACTGAACGGCATTACATCTCACGGCGTCTACCGGGCGCAGAAAATTACTCGCGCACGTATCCTTCTCCAAGCCGACAGAACCAACTCCTACGGAGCTACTTCCCGTTGTTACACACGCAATGATCGACAGTACGACGACTTCGATGGAAGGGTATCGGACCGAGACTCATGTCGACGACCAGACGGTGACTATCGATGCAGGTAGTGAGGCGGGTCCGCGCCCGACAGAGGCATTGGTTGCAAGTTACGCGTCCTGTTATACTGTAGCGCTTCGTATTGGTGCACAGCAACGGGAAGCGGGCGATCTCGGCCGTGTCGAGATTGATGCGGAGGCTGATCGAGACACTGACGATAACCTCGAAGCCATTCGGTTTGCAGTAGCCGTCGAAAGCGACCTCGATGACGAAATCCGGGGAGCAATCGTTGAACGTGCGAACGCTCTCTGTCATGTACACGACGCGCTCCGGGAGGGTCTCCACGCAGACGTCAGCATCCGCGGGAACGCCTCGTGGTAATCAAGCCGCAACAACCTCAGTTGCAGTCTTAACCACAGTGAACATCGGTGATGATGCGGGATTCAGCGGTGTTGCTGGATGTGACTGATCACTCGAACGAGTTGAGAAGAACCGGACCGATCCTCTCTCGTATCTTCACCTTGTCGCCAGAATCACTTAAAGGATCAGCGGCCACGCAGCGATGATCCGGAATGCCCCAGCTCACCAGATCACTGGGGAGTTTCGCTACTCTTACTGGCGTCCGAGACTGAGTGATGGTAGCGGGATGGGATAGCCAGACATTCCGGCGGGTTCATATCCCGCAGATCGGTGGTTCAAATCCACCTCCCGCTATCCGAATGCTTCTTACCACACGTAGGGGATCAAGCGGTAGGGTGTGCGGTCCAAAAAGCGCTGATATGGTTCGCCGAGCTCTTCGGACAGCGTGCGTTCCTCGATGCGAATACGGTAAACATACGCTATGACGAGCCCGCCAACGATCGCGACGATACTCACCCAATTACTCAGGACGAGACCAATACCGGTGTATTCGAGGAGACCACCAGTATAGGATGGATGGCGGACCCATCGATAGGGCCCTGTGTCGATAACCTGCTGATTTTGATGTATCTTGACGGTGGGCGTGAAGTACTCATCTAGCGTCTGTACTGCATATCGTCGGACGGCACCGCCAACGAGCAGGACAGCGATCCCGACAGCGAACATGATGTGCGAGTGCCACAGGATCGTCATCGAAGGAAGCAGATAGATGGCCGCAACACCGACAAGAATACCGCCGCCACCGGTAATGCCAATGACCCGTCTCGATCCCTTATCGTGTGCCTCAGCTGTCTCGGTGTCCTCACGGCGACGACGTCGTATCTCCCGCAGGATGTCCGGTCCCATCGCCACGGCGACCGCCGCGTAAAAGACGAAGAGGTACACCGGATCGCTGAGTAGGGGTTCCATATGCTGTTGTCTGCGACGGGATACCTGTTGAACCTTCGTCTAGACTTCATGTCGACGAGCGATTCCATCCACGACATCATTTTACTGCAGCGCGAAGGTTTACAGTCGTTCTACTGAAAGGTCTTGTATGGCTGGACTCATACAGCGAACTGCGACGGCAATCGACGACATGTGGCAGTCAATCTGGGGCGATGCCAGTCGTGGTGAGAAGATCATCATCGCAATTGTTCTCCTCGTCACTGGACTAGCGATCCCGGTGATTCCCATCGTCTGGATCGCACGTCTGATTGCGAACTGATCGGTAGAAGTCTGGTGTGTCGATTGTCTCGACAGCACTTTCTTTGGATCACTAGGGAGCTCTGTTGGGAACGAGAGCCGGGGCTTTCGGGAACGCTCTTGTGTAGATTAGCGGAATACGTTGACGGCGACGCAATCGACGAGGCTGTGGATGGGTGCTTGAACAAGATTCAGGGAGCGAAGAAGCCCGAAGGTGCGAGCGGCCTGCTCCAAGCCCTGCTTGGACAGGCCGCGGAATTTCGCCAGCCACGGTTGCACTAACGACCAGAGGCATTCGACCTGGTTCGTGTGGATACCTTCCTCTGAGACGTACTCATCATCATGGACAACGGTTCGATGCTCGTGTTCCATTTGCTGATACGCGGGAAGCTCGTCGGTCCAGATCTCTCCCAACGGCTGGGAGAGATCGCCTGCTTCCTCAATCACTGGCCCGAGGTTCTCGTCGTATTTCGACCCCTCTTCGGCTGAGATCACCTGGAGCACGTCGCGGCAGGCCGCGACGAGCGTCATCTCATCGCCCTGCTCTCCTGTCCATCGCGCCCGTCCGGGTCCAGGGGACCCGCCACGGGACAGTCCGTCCCGCGGTGGGTTCTGGCCTTTGAACCCCGAGCACACCCGCTGAGTTTCGTCCACCTGTGTCGGCCCAGCAATCGTGTGCTTGATGCGTTCCCAAACAGTCGGGAAACCGCGAGCGAACGCGGTTTCCACGTCGCTAATTGCCTCGAAGACGGTTTTGTAGGCGCGGTCAAGCAGCGGTGCGATTTGGTTGATGCTGAGGAGGGAATCAGCGTAAAGGACGAAGGCGACGAGGAACTCGCCGGGGGCGAGTTCCGAGTCATAGAAGGGTGTGCCGCGGGTGTAGGTGGTTTTCCAGTCACAGCGGCCACACCAGATACGGGCCGAACCATCGAGAGCGTGGAGGGCGTCGGCGTCACAGTTCGGGCAGGTACGGGTGGTCCAGATGGCTTTGAGTCGCCGCTCGACGATGGCGTCGAGCGGCTCCGGCCGAAACTCTATTGCTCCGAGGTCAACGAGTTGCTCAAGCATTCCGCCGAGAGCAGCGCGTTCATTGGTCATGTACGACTGCTGTCGGCGGGATGCCGTAATCTCCGCGACTCGGTTCCGCTACGCTACACAAGAGCGTTCGGGAAAGTCTACCCGGGATTAGAGAGCTAAGGACGAGTAAATTGCAATTTCACTTGTTGAATTTGCTATTCGACAATCATCGGCTGTCCGCCATCAATGCTCTTAGGCGCGTTATTTCGGAACGTGCCGAGTGGCGCTACTCAGTCAGTTCTTGGAATTTTTGATGGCTGCCGTGTATTCGACCTCGTCGGGCATACCGCCGCTCGATCCGACTGCCCGACGATCACCGTCAGTTGCTCATCTGTGATTCGGGGAAATTTCACGACACTTATCAAACACCGGACCTATACACCGTGCATCCGTGATGGAGACATGAGCGACCGAGAGTTCGGTGTCGGGTTCGTCGGGGCAGGATTCATTGCTTCCACGATGCATCTACCGAGTTTTGAATACGTCCCTGATGCGAACATTACGGGAATTCTCAATCCCACCAGATCCAAAGCCGAAGCATTCGCTGCAGAGTGTCGGGCAACCGGAGCCGGTGACCCAGCGGTATACGACGAAGGCCAGCTTGTAGACTTGGTCCACGACCAGAACGTCGATGGAATTTGGGTCACGAGCCCGAACTACACCCGACTCGAAACCATTGAGACTGTCGTCGAGGCTGTCAAGGATGGCGCACGGCTCGATGGTATTGCGCTCGAAAAGCCAGTCGCGCGTACACTGGCCGAATCCGAAGAGGTCGCCACACTTGTTCGGGAGGTCGAAATTCCGACGGCTTATCTCGAAAACTACGTTCACGACCCAGAAATTGCTGGAATGAAGGAGCGGCTCTGGGAGCGTGGACGGCCGGCGGGACGGCCGTACATAGCCCGTTCACAGGCCGAACACGCGGGTCCACACGCGGCGTGGTTCTGGGATGGAAGACGCCAGGGAGGTGGAGCACTGACGGATATGCTGTGTCATGCGCTCGCCGGCAACGAATTCATCCTCACCGATCCCGAAGCGGACGGAACGGATCTCACCCCAGTTTCGATATCGGCGGACGTGGAGACTCTGAAATGGGATCAGCCAGAGTACGCCGAACAGCTCCGCGAGGAGTATAACATCGATTACGAAACAGCACCCACCGACGATTACGCACGAGTGACTGTGACCTACGAAACTGACGAAGGACGGCGAGTAGTTTCGGAGGCGACTGGGTCGTGGTGTTTCGTCGGCTCGGGGGTTCGTCGTCGGATAGAACTCCTTGGTCCTGAGTACTCAGGGCAGGTCGTCACCGACGAGACGGCTTCGAGCGTCTTCTTCTCGGATGAACTCGATGAAGGTGAGGGCTGGGCGGAGAAACAGACCGCGACCAGCGGTCGGATGCCGGTTGCGGGCGAGTTAGTCGACGGTGCCATGCTCGCCGAAAATCACGACGCGGTCGAGGCGTTCCGTCGCGGCGAGAATGGATTTCTCGATATTGAGGACGGTCTCGCCGTGATGGAACTGTGTATGGCCGGGTACAGAGCGGCGGAGACGGGTGCGGCCGTCGACCCACGAGTCGTCGACCTTTCCGGTTACGTCCCTCCGAGCGCGAGGGAGTGATTCGTCGAAGGGCGTGGAGAGCTATCGGCGCTCGCCGACCAGTTCTGTTTCTACGCCCGCCGCGGCGGCACTCTGTTGTGCCGTTTCGATGATCCGTTGGGCCTTTCGGCACAATTTCGGGTCGGTGGGTCCGACAAACGGCTCGTCGTTTTCGAGACAGTGGATGAGATACTGAACGAGATTTGTGTGTGGCGCTTCAAGTGGGTCGGGTTCGACGGCGTAGCCATCTGGGACGTCGGCCGTCTGGACGCGAATCGGGACATCGTGCTGCCGGGTCGTGATTGCTCCCTTCGTGCCGACGATGTCGTAGCCCTTCGCCGGTATTGGGTCGTGCTCCCAGGGATGTGTCGACGTACGGAGTGAGGTCTGAAGCGTCGAGAGACCGGTCTCATATCGACAGACGCTCGCGCTCTGGAGGTCGACGCTATCACCGACTGGAGGGTGGGTATGTGCCGAGACGGTGTTCGGCAGCTCGCCATCACGAAACCACGTGGTGAACGTGGCCCCATAGCCGAGATAGTCGAGCAGCGACCCACCGCCGCTCTCGGGGTCGTAAAACCAGCTGTCGTCGGGTGGAGCGCCCGCGTTGCCTCCGTAGTACTGGATTTCGATCACATCACCGATGGTCCCCGTAGCGAGGAGTTCTCGGAGTTCGTTGTGGACTGGTGACCACGCCACTGGCCAGTTGACCGCAAGCCGTCCCGCCGATTCGGCGTCGGCATCAAGCATTCGGTCGGCGTCCGCCAGCGACTGTGCGAAGGGTTTCTCGATGGCGACGTGGATGCCGTGGGCGAGGACACGCTCGACGAACGCCGGATGTGCCGAATTCATCGGCCCACCGATGACGATGTTTGGTTCGACCTCCCGAAGACACACTTCGAGGTCGTCGTATTGCTGGCCCGAGGGTACCTCGCAGTCAGTGGCGGATTCTTCGAGCGATCCGGTGGACGTTTCAGGATGCTCGTCACAGAGTCCGACCACTTTCACGTCGGGATGGTCAGCCGCCCATGCGACGTTGGTGTTCATGTGCATCTGGTCGAAGTTCGCGCCGACGACGCGCCAGGTCATACCGAATCTGGTCTCCAGTGCGACATAACTCATCGCATCCACCGAGAAATCACTTGTCCCAGTTCAGTCCAGTAAACGAGTGCTCTTTCTGAACCACTTTTCGATCATTCTTATCAGTGCTTGGTATCGCGCTTGAGACGGCTCACGAAGTAGCCGCCGTTCTCGTCGATCAGAGCGAAGCGACGGAACTTGAAATGCGCCAAATCGAGGAGTAGCAACCGTCCTTCCAGCCACGATCCCGTCTTGAACTCGGTGCTGTCATGAGGACGTTCACCAGGCGAGAGCGTCTTGTCGGCAGTAGCGTTGTAGGCACGATGGAAGGCGGCGAGTGTTCGGCTCTCGCCTGCGGCGAAGCCGAACACGAGCGCCTAGACCATCGCTGGAATCTAGAACTTGCCGTCGCGTTCGACCACGCCGACTGCCTCGGCGTGGTCTTCAAGCGCAGTCGATGGAAAGAGCGTGTGAGCCGGCGTTCAATTCGATTTGAAGAGGGTTCTGGAGTCACACCGAACTCCTCCTCATTCCGTTCATGAACCGACTTCGCTTCCAGCCGCAGTCATGCGATTCCGCTCTTAGTTAAAGACGAATGTACCTAGCTCATTCCCCTTTGTGGAGCGGATTTAGGAACGCGTTGGAAACATCGACTGACACCGTCATCGATATTTATTCTATAGATTAAACCTAAAGTTGATTTTTATAATGATATAAAATGAACAGGGACATTAAAATACCCTGTGTGATAATACTCATATCGGAAATCATGGACCGAAGGAGATATCTCAAGGGTGTTGTTTTGGGCGCTGGCACGGCTGGACTCAGCGGTTGCCTTGGTGGCAACGACAGTACTAGTAACAGTAGTGGTGGAAACGGTAGTGGCAGTGGGGGCAGTGGTGGAAATGGTAGTAGTGGGGGTAGTGGTGGTGGCGCGACCCAGATAGCGATTATTTCAAGTCCAGCGGGATTCGGCGACAATGCATTCAACGACAACGCCCTGATGGGCCTCAAGGATGCGAGTGACAACTACAACATCAAAGTCAATCAGGTCGAAGAAACTGATCCATCGAACTACGAGTCGGTTCAGGCGAACCTCGCTCAGGAGGGTAGCTACGGAGTTATCGTTCTGGTGGCCTCCGAGCACTTGAACGCTCTCGAACAGAACGCCTCGGACTATCCGGATCAGAACTGGATGCTAATCAACGACTACGTCGACCAGCCGAACGTCTCGGGATGGATCGCAGCCAACAACCAGATGTCGTTTCTTGCGGGCGTTCTTGCCGGTACGATGACTACCGAACAGCTCGACCACAAGGGTGGTTCTACCACGCCAAACACCGCTCAGGTCGGATTTGTCGGCGGACAGGACACCAACTTTATCAACACCTACGAGCGCTCGTATGCCGAGGGCGCACAGTGGGTCAACGAAAACGTGAAGGTGAACGCGGGCTACGCCGGGAGCTTCTCGGACGCGAGCGCGGCTGCAAATATCGCCAATTCACAGTACGATAACGGTGCGGACATCATCTATCATGCCGCATCGGCTGCCGGTACGGGTGTATTCTCCGCCGCACAGAACAAAGGTCGTTTCGCGGTCGGCGTTGACGTCGATCAATCACAGACTCAACCGGATTACAAGGACGTGATTATCGGATCTGGCGTAAAGCATCTCAACGAGTCCACTCAAACGGTTGCCGAGGCGGCCGCACAGGGCAAGTTCAAAAGCGTCACTGGACAAAATCGGCTCACGATAGACAACAAAGGTGTCGACGTGGTGATCGGAAAGGCGTTCAAAAACAACCTCCCGGACGTCATCAGCAAGAAAATCGACCAGGCGAAAAAAGGTCTCTCGAACGGCGATATCGAACTCTCATGTGGACCGACAGGGTGTTGAACACGCTCGGCACATGCTCATCGATGCCGCTCACGATGGGGGAGGCGGGCTTGTGAGTGATTCACCACCCGCAGTTCGGCTTGATGAGATCACCAAACGATTCGGTGACGTCGTTGCGAACGACGCAGTGGATTTCACCCTCGAAAGCGGAAACATCCACGCACTGCTAGGCGAGAATGGTTCGGGCAAGACCACGTTGATGAGCGTTCTCTACGGGCTGTATTCCCCTGACGAGGGTACGATATCGATCGATGGCGAACGACGGACGTTCGACTCACCACGCGAAGCGATGGACGCTGGAGTTGGTATGATTCACCAACACTTTCAGCTCGTCGAGCCGATGACGGTGCTTCAGAACGTCGTGCTCGGAAACGAACCTACGTCGCGCGGTCTCGTCGATGGTGCAGAAGCGAGGCGAGAAATAAGTCAGATCTGTGACCGCTATGGCTTCGAAATCGATAATCAATTCGAAACGCCCGTCCGCAAACTTGACCTCGGTACTCAGCAACGAACCGAGATCGTCAAAAGTCTGTATCGAGGCGCGCAGATCCTCATATTCGACGAACCGACGGCCGTGTTGACACCTCAGGAGGTCACAGAACTGATCGATGTAATGGAGGATCTTGCCGAACGAGGGCGCTCGATAGTCTTCATTACGCACAAACTCAGTGAGGCGCTTACTGCCGCCGATCGGATTACCGTACTACGGGACGGAGCCGCAATCGATAGCGTTCGCGCCGCCGAAGCCACAGAGCAAGCACTTGCACGGATGATGGTCGGCCGCGAAGTCTCGACCGAGCGGCCGGCCCGCGAGCGCGTTCCAGGCGACCTACTGCTTGAAGTCGACGGTCTAACTGTTCGGGGTGAACGAGGGCTTGAGCGCGTCTCCGGTATCAATTTAACCGTCAGAGAGGGGGAGATTCTCGGCATCGCAGGCGTCCAAGGTAACGGACAGAACGAACTCGTCGAGGCTATCACGGGTCTCCGCACACCGGAGGCTGGGAGCGTCAGCCTCAGTGGGACTGATATCACGAAAATGAATCGGAGAGAGCGAATCGAGGCTGGTATCGCCTACATTCCGGAAGACCGTCAAACGGAGGGGCTCGTTCAAGACTACGACCTCGTTCACAACGCACTACTAGGCAATCAGACGATTGACCCCTACTCGGACGCGGGATTCGTCGACTGGCAGCGCACCCGTGAGCACGCGACGGATATCACCGAGAGATTCGACGTCCGGCCACGGGACACGACATCTACGGCATCGTCGTTATCGGGTGGAAACCAACAGAAGTTCATCGTGGGCCGTGAAATCGCACATGACCCTGACGTCATCGTTGCCTCACACCCAACTCGCGGTGTCGATATCGGCTCGATAGAGTTTATCCACGACCGACTGATCGAACTCCGTGAGGACGGCGTCGCCGTGTTGTTGGTCTCTTCGAAACTTGATGAAATCCAACGACTCGCCGACCGAATCGCGGTCATGTACGAGGGACGATTCATCGATACGGTCGATCCGGAAACGGTGACCGAAGAGGAGATCGGACTGTTGATGGCTGGTCACGACTCGACGGAAGCAATCGAATCTTCCGGGGAGATGCGCCAGTGAGCACTGAAACCGGGATTCGGGAGATGGTAGAGCGCATTGCGAATCGGCTGTTGGCCGCGACGGTCCTCGAACGAATCGGTATCGCAGTGGCCTCGACGGCTTCTGCACTGATCGTCGGGGTGTTCGTCGCGGCGGTAACTGGTTACGATCCGGTCGCACTCGGTGGACAGTTGTTTGTCGGCTCGTTCGGCAGCGAAGGGGCGATCCTTCGCACGCTCCGATTCACGACGATCTACATCCTCACCGGCGTCGCGGTCGCAGTCGCGTTCCGAGCCGGTGTGTTCAATATCGGCGTCCAAGGCCAGTTCATCGTCGGTGGATTCGCCTGTGTCGCGACCATCCTCGTGCTCGCTCCCGCTTTTCCTGAAGGAACCCTTGGCGGGACTGCATTGGTAGTCATTGGGACACTCGCTGCAGTCGTCGCTGGCGGGTTGTACGCCGCACTCCCTGGTGTGCTGAAAGCCTACGGTGGCGCAAACGAGATTATCACGACGATTATGCTCAACTTCATCGCCACCGGTGCGGTGGGATGGCTCGTTCAGGGTCCCTTTCGTGCTGCGGATTCGTCAGCACCAAACACTGAACGTCTTCCGGAAACGGCTGTACTCCCTCAGATCCTCTTCGACGATCCGGACTTTTCGATCATTGGTCTCATTCTCACGCTCGTGATCGTCGTCGCCGTTGCAGTCCTTGTCTCTCGGACGATTTTTGGCTACGACATGGTGACGAGCGGACATCAGACTACTGCAGCGACCTATGCCGGTGTCGATGCCAAACACATGATCGTCTCGACAATGACGGTCTCAGGGTTCATCGCCGGGTTTGCGGGCGCTATCTTCGCGATCATGGTCCAGGGCTACTACACCGACCCAGCTGGCATCGGGAACTATGGCTTTGATGCAATCGCAGTGAGCCTGCTCGCGGCCAATAACCCGCTCGGAGTGATCCCCGCGGGGCTGTTGTTCGGTGGACTCGAATCGGCCGGGTCATACATCCAGATCAGTAGTGAGGTTCCGATCCAACTGATCGACGGCATCATCGGTCTCGTTGTGTTATTCGTAGCCGTGCCCGAACTGTTTCGGATGGCAGCAAAACATACCCGCCTCGGTGGTGAAAATCGATGAACCGCGAGGTTACCACGCGACGAATCGTCGTTGGTGCCCTTGTCATCGTGGCTGTGGCCGGTCTGTGGCTGCTCTTGACGAACCTATTCGACGTACCGTTGGATGGGATCTTCACGATCGGCTTCGTCGGTCGCCTTCTTCAAGCCGCAACACCGATCGCGCTCGCGGCGATCGGCGGTCTCTTCGCCGAGAAGAGCGGAGTGTTCAACATCGGCCTCGAAGGGTTCATGATTATCGGAGCGATTACAGCCGCGGTTATTACCTTTATCCTCGGCGGGTCAAGTGCCACACAGGGCGATCTCTGGATAGCGATGGCAGTTACCGTGGTGATATCGATAGTGCTCGCTGCGGTTTTCGCAGTGTTACTGATTCGGTATCGGGCAAACCAGATCGTCGCGGGACTCGCGGTCTGGTTCATTGGCCTTGGATTTGCACCGTTCACCGCGAACCTCCTCTGGGGAAGCGTCAACAGTCCCGGTCTCGTGAGAATAAACGCGATTCGGGCACCGTATCTCACAGAGATGCCAATTCTCGGACCGACGCTGTTCGCTCAGTCACCGCTCGTGTTGCTCACCATCCTCATCGTCATCGTGAGTTGGGTCGTGCTTTACCGTACGCGGTACGGCTACTGGATCCAAGCTGCAGGTGAAAACCCCGAAGCACTCGATACAGCAGGTATCGACGTGAATCACGTCAGGTACGCCGCCGTGATCTGCTCGGGTGCGCTCGCGGGGTTCGGTGGTGCAGTTTTACTTGCGAATGCAGGCACTTTTGTCGGTACTGGCGACACGATGGTCAACGGACGGGGGTGGATTGGCATTGTCGCATATCTGTTCGGCAACTACAATCCGCTCGGAGCGGGTGCAGCAGCGCTCCTGTTTGGCGCGCTGGATATGCTTCAGGTTCAATTCCAAGCCGTTGGTATCGACGCCCCGAATCGACTCATCGGTCTCTTTCCCTACGTCGTTGTGGTTGCCGTTCTCACGGTTTGGGGACGGACTCAAGTTCCCTCTTCGGTCGGTGAACCCTACGAGAGCGAGGACTGATCACCATTCTGGGGACGAGTAACCGTGGTTCTGGGTCGTGGCATCGTGTTCGCTGTGGGAGAGGGCGAGGAGGTGGATAAATCTACGTGTCCTTACTTATCTAAGCATGAGTGAAACCGCATCGCTCTCCTGTAGTACAGCGGAACCGTGAGCCAACGAGAAAATCATCCTCTAAGTAGTCCGAATCCGCGACGTAGCGGTTGTCAGTCCACCCTAGAGCGCCTATTGTTAGTATGCTCTTCGTCCAGTCTACCAAAGAGCGTGGCCTGAACTCATAGCACGGTCAGAGGGTCGTTGAGGGTCACTTGATCAGCGATGCCCTGGCGTTCTGTGATTGCTTCGACTGTGTCGCGGAGTTTCCTATCAGCAGTTACCAGGGTGACAGTATCGTTCTGGGCAAGTTCACAGATGAGTGCGGGGATATACTGATCAGCTTTGACCTCGTGCTCCGGTAACGAGTCGTCGGTAATACGCCGTCGCGCTTCGTCAATCACGTCACTGTAAGCTTCATATTTTGGCTGACGAAGCACGAGATACCCCTCATCGATGAGTTCTTGGATTGCCTGAGCTGCGTTTCGATGATTTTGTGGAGCATTGTCGGCATCAAGAACGTCGTCGACGAGTTCCTGCTTGACCGACTGAGGGAGGAGGAGCTTCGTTCCCGCTTCGACGGCGGTGTGAACGCGTTCGGGAAACGCTCGTCCGTGCATGATGACGGCGTTCGCATCGAGAACGACAACACTCATCGGTCGAAAAGATCGAGCTCGGCGGCAAGGCGGAGGAAATCGGCATGTGCCATATCGAGGGTGGCGCTGGCTTCACGGTAGGTGAGATCGCCTGCCTCAACACGCTCCCAGATCTCGATGACCTCTTCGATGATTCCATCGTCGTATTCAGCGAGCATGTAGTCGACCGTTTCGGACTCGGCTGCGACAGCTGTGGAGATCGCATCCAACGAAAGACGAATGTCGAAATCAACAGGGGAGTAGACCGCAGGCTTGCCCTGCTCTCGGTGGAGCAATCCTGCTGTGGCGAGATCGCGGCAGTATTCGTGCGCAGTCGTATGAGGAAAGCCAAATTCATCTTTGAGATCGGCCACGGAGAACTGTCCGTGTTCGGCAGCATAGCCAAGAATCTCGAGTTTGCGGTCGTTGGCCAACTGTTCGACGACAGTGTGAAGCCGCTTCCGCGAGAGGGGAGTATCATCAGTGGTGCTCATACGATTTTCACGTATATACTTGTTTTCTGAATGACCTAAGGCTTTCGTCAGTAGGCAGCATTCCAAGGGAGTTGAGCGTGCCCGTTTCTTAGCCTCGGCGGGAGACCCACTGAGATTGTGTTCCCGATTCCGTCGGTAGTCACCGATCTCGTTGCTTTTGATTAGGCGAGTGGATCGTCGTCAAGTACGCTGTCGGGGCGTACTCGGGGTTAGAGAGCTAAGAACGAGTAAACAAGTAATGTAAAACAAATATTATACGAACTCCTCCTCATTCCGTTCAAGAACCGGCTTCGATTCCAGCCACAGTTATCCGATTTGTCGCTCACCTAAAGACAAATGGAGTTCAATCATTGCGCAGACCACTCTCCGCAGCGAGTACGTCCGGATCGTAACGAACTGCTTGGCAAGATTCTCACACTATCGGGCAAGCAGTCGTTTCGATCGTATATCGAAGAGGATGTCCAATTCTCCACAAATCCCACGAAATCAGTAGAGAGGATAGTTGAAAACGACGTCAGCTAGGCTGCAACAAGGCAAATCATGTCCAGCGAAGGAACGACGACTGGGGATTCAGGACTCGCCCGCGGGGTGAAGCGTGACGTCCGTCGCCTCATAGTCTTCGAGGAAGGTGCGGGGACCGCCGACCTCGAATTGGTGGTCATCCGACCCGAGGACAAGGGATTCCTGCGTCGGCAGGTCGTTCGAGTACGGGCGAACGAGGCTCTGTTTCACGTCGACGACGGGTTCGGTAATCGTCTCGAAGGGATCGGTTGTCTGGGGAGGTCTGACCGACAGTTCGGCTTCAATCGCACGGTCTTGGGCCCGGTGGAGCGCCACGTCGAAGATCGCGTGGCGGAAACTGTCGTAGGCCTTCGGGAGCGTCCCTGCGTCTGCGACGTATTCCTGGGTGCCCATCTGCCAGTGATTCGCAATAAACGAGTCGAACAGCGCGGAGACGATATGGGTTTCCGCGTGGTAGATGGCGTACTCGTTCGAGTTCGAGTCCAGTACCGCGTCGGCCGAAGCGACCACGCCGTCCGACCGGTCGGTCGTGAGCATGACGGGCGCCGGCGCGTCCCAGCTCTGGACGATAGTGGCGAGTGAGTCGTCGACGGAGAATTCGTCGCCATACTCGGTGATTAGCAGCATACAGAACGTCTCCCGGCCACACGCCGACCGGAGTGACTCCTCAACGGCCTCAAGAGCGGACGCTGGGAGCGAGAGGACGATCTCAGACTCAGCGGATCCGATCAGATCGTTTAGCTTACCTAGGATGGTCTGACGCGCTTTGATGATGCTGAACGTCTCCTGCTCGTAGTTCTCGGTGTCGAAGATGCTCTCTAGTTCCGCTTCGATAGTGGACAACTGCGAGACGAGGTTTTCGATGCCCTGTGAGGGCGGCAACGCCCGTATCTGCGTTGGGACAATGTGGTCGTCGATCTCGATCAGGTTCTTGGCTTCGAGTTTATCCACGACATCGTAGGTGTAGCTTTTGGAGAGGTCCGCCTCCTCTGAGACGACGCTGATCTGCGTGTTTCCGTTCCTGAGTATCGACAGATACGCGAGTGCTTCCTTATCCGAGAGGCCGAATCGCGTGAGGCGGTCGATGATGTCGTCTTCGTTCATTGTGTCGGTGGTGTGGTAGCGATGGTTGGCATGGCGTGTTAGGCGTTTCGAGCGTGCCGCGCCGCGAATGTCGCAAGTCGGATGCCATGGGACCAGCCGAGCGGCGTCGCGCTGTCGGGTGAGCCCGTATCGAAGAACTGTTCAGGAAGGTAGCCTGACGGCAGGCATAGAGAGCCGCTGAGGTCGATTTCGGCGAATAGGCGGTCGGACCAGGCTGTGGCGTCGAACGGCTCGTCCGTGTCAGGGAACAGCTCGATGGCCCGTTCGGCGGTGTAGGCGCCCCACCCTGTCGAGACGGTCCACACTTTCCCGCCGTCCTGGGTCTGCTGTCGCCACGTGTCCGCCTCGAATCGGGCCAGGCCACGGATGTCGTCGGTCTCCTTCCAGAGACGGTCGAACGTTGTGTCAAGGTGACGTTCGAGTCGGCGCAGCCGGTCGTCGTCCACGTCGGCGATCCGCTCGTAGACGAGGTGGGCGTCGATCAGCGAGAACGTCGTACTGTCGGCGCGCCCGTCCAGCTCGCCGTCGACTGACCGGCGTGCGTAGATTCCCTTGTCTGGGAGCCACATCGTGTCTAGTGCCGCATCGATTCGCCGGGTCCGCTCGGCCGCGTGGTTCCTCACCGTCGGGTGGCACGGCGCAGTCGCGATCACACTGTAGGCATGGAGGAAGCTAGCAGCCGTGTGGATGAACCGTCCGTCCATGTTCTCCCACGCGTTCTCGCAGGCCAGCGGGAGTCCATCCGTCGCCAGGGACCGGTCCAGCCCGCCGACGCCGCGCGCGAGCGCATTCCGTATCTCTGTGCGGGTCGGCTCCGGGATTGCGTCGTGATACGCCGACAGGTACGCCGCGAGGAAGACGAGCGCGCTTGCCGTCTGGTCGGCCTGATAATGCGTCTCGTTGCCCTCGACGTGGCCATTGGCCCAACCGGGGGCTAGGCGACCGTTCATCGGCCACACACGATGGGGCCAGCGGCCGTCGTCGAGCTGGGTCGCCAGGTAGAACGCGGCACTTTTTCGGTGGGTATCCGCCAGTCCGAGGCCGAGTTCGCCGTCGGCCTTCAGGAGGAATCGTGCGATCTCGGCATCGTCCCGGAACCACGTGTAGCCGTAGCCGCCGGAGTACTGGTAGTAGGGGTCGAATTCGGGGCCGGCGATACGGGCGCCCGTCGGTGCGGACAGCAATCGAAGCACCCGGAGATCCGTATTGACGAGTTCGTCAGGGGTATCGACGTGTGGGAACGTCTCGTGCGCAGCCGCGCGGACGTCGGCGGGGGAACCGTGGCGCCGCGTCAGGTCCGCGAGTGCGGCGAGGCTGTCCGAACGGGGTTCGTCCTCGATGTCGGCTAGTCGGGTCACAACGGTCGTCTTCCCGTCCTCGACGGCAGCGCGGAAGCTGACACCGCCAGTGAGCCGGCTCCCTTCATAATCGTCAGTCTCGCTGGAGTGGCGCGGCGACCGCGACGTTTCGGCAAGGACTTCCCCGAACTGCGCCGACTGCTCGGGCGTGATCGCCGACAGTTCTGTCGATGCGCAGAGGTAGTCATGTTCCCGGTTGTGGTACACCTCAACGACCTCGTCATCGTGGATCAGCTGTCCGACGCGCCCTTCCTGGCCATCCGGAAAGAACTCCACAAATCCGACGACCGACAGATCGTCCGGCCAATCGCCAGTCAGTTCGAACAAGGTCGAGTGAGAACACCCGACAGAGATGTCGCGCTGGACGATGTCAAATTCATCGAAGCGATGGACGGTCTCGACGAGCGCGGTATTCCCGTGATAGCGCTGCATGGTGTCGTCGAGGTCGTCGAACCAGCGGACCGTCCCCCCGAAACGTACGCCGAATCGCAAGGCGGTGATCCCGTGGAGCCCGGACAGTGGATACGAGTAGTCCCGGACGGCGCCGGCAGGGGTGACATGAACAAGACGGCGTTCAGAGCCGGCGAACAGCCCGGAATGAGTGCGCCGTTCGCCCGGGAACAGCTCTGGGTCGCCTTCGGCCCGTTTGTAATCTGCCAGTGAGCGGCGAAATGCCATACGCCGAGTTATCCCTGTGGCTTAGTAAAGTTTCTTGTGATAAAACAACCCATCTCCCTAAGCTATAAGTCACTGTACACTCCCTAACAAAGAGAGAGATGACGTCAGAGAACTCCGGGACCAATCGAGAGGGAAGCAAAGTCTCGCGCCGTCGGTTCATCGTTGGAGCCAGCGCGTCCGGTCTAGCGACCGGGCTCGCAGGGTGTTCGACACTGCTTGGCGGCGGCGACAGCATCGGCAATTCAACCAACGGAACGCAGACCGGCAACGCCGACGGCGGAACAACCACCGTGACCTGGGGATTCGACGCGACGGTCGCACAGGACCACGCCAACCAGATCCGCGATGCGCTCCACAACGAGGGTGGACTGTCGGCCGACATTAATGTCCAATTTGAGCAGGGCCAGCCCGATACCGGCAAACGGCGGGCAAGCTACAATCGATTACTCAGCGCGGGCGAGACCTCGCCCGACATGTTCCTGATGGACAACGGCTGGGTGAATATCTTCACCCAGCGCGGACAGCTCCAGAACCTCACGGAGTTACTCACCGACAAGCAGTTGACCACCATAGACGAGGAATATTTCAGTGCGTTCACTGATACGGCAATCGACCCGTCAAGTGGCGACCTCTACGGTGTCCCGCTCTACCCCGACTACCCGACGATGCTCTACCGGAAGGATCTCGTTGAGGCGGCAGGGTACAACCCGGAGGGGAACAACTGGGCGACGGAGCCGCTCACTTGGAAGGAGTGGTCGAACATCGCGGCTGACACCTACGACAATGCAGATGTCGACTACGGCTTCACGACGCAGTGGGACATCTACCCGGGGACTGCCTGCTGTACGTTCAACGAGGTGATGTCCTCGTGGGGGGGCGCCTACTTTGGCGGCCGCGAGAACCTCTTCGGCCCCGTCGGCGATCGGCCGATTACCGTCAACTCCGAGCCCGTTATCCAGTCGCTGGACATGATGCGGAAGTTCGTCCACGACGAGGACTTCGATCACCTCCAGGGCTACGGTGGGGGCTTCGTTCCGACCGACATCCTCGGCTGGATCGAGGACGCTTCGTTGGCACCATTCACGAACGGGAACGCCGTCTTCCATCGGAACTGGCCGTTCGCGATCAACGCAGCCGCGTCGGAGTTCGGCGATGACCTCGGCTCGATGCCGATCCCGTACGCCGTCCCCGAAAGTGAGGCCCAGTTTCAGGGAACCGGAGGAACGACCTCCGCTCTCGGTGGCTGGCACATCACGGCTAACCCTAATAGCCAGAACTTAGACGCGGTTGCACAGGTGATGGACGCGACGATGCAGGAGGAGTTCCAACTGTTCCTCCTGGAGATAGAGGGATGGCTGCCACCGCGTAGTGACCTGTTCACCTCCAAGGAGGCAAGAAGCATTGATCCGATGGGCAACTACATGGACACGCTCCAGGTCGCTGGTGAGAACACAATGCCACGGCCGGTCACGCCCGTCTGGTCCGATGAGGCCAGCGCCATCGCCGAGCAAGCTAACGCCGCTGTTAACCAGGATCGGTCCTCGGCGGATGCCATGGCTGCGCTCGAATCAACGCTCTCGAACATCGAAGGATAGCGTGACAACACCGTATGTGACATGAAAGACACCTCAAAATAATGAATGGATCCAAAGTGAGGCGGGACACACAAACATGACGGCAGAGACGCACAACGAACCGACGCGCGAGTCGCTGCGGTCTAGACTGCTGGTCAGCGTGATGCGGCGGGTAGAGAATTTCAGCGAGACGCAGTACGCGTACTTGTTATTGACGCCGGTATTCATTTTGCTTGGTGTCGTGGCGCTATATCCGCTGTTGCGGACGTTTGAACTGTCGCTATTCGAGACCAGCCTCAATCAAGCCACACAGAAATTCGTTGGACTTGATAACTACGTCCAGCTGTTTACCGGCCAGAAGGATCGATGGCTCCCCGGCAGTTCGACGTTCCTACCGACCGAATTCAGCTTCGACGCGATGATATCGAGCGCCTTGGTCGTGACGATCATCTTCTCCGTCGTGGCGGTGGCGTTTGAGACGGTTATCGGGCTCGGACAGGCGCTCGTCCTTGACCAAGACTTCGCCGGCCGGCGCTGGGTCCGTGCGGCGATAATCATTCCCTGGGCCGTCCCTATCATCATCCAAGGGATGATCTTCTTCCTAATGTTCCACCCCAGCATCGGGTTCTTCGTCGAACCGCTCTCGAATCTAGGCGTGCTCGCGGAGCGTAACACGCTCAACGATCCTGCGAGTGCGCTGTTCATTGTCACCGTCGCTGACATCTGGAAGACATCAGCGTTCATGGCATTGTTGATCCTCGCCGGGCTCCAAAGCATCGACAGGAAACTCTACGATGTCGCGAAGGTGGCGGGGGCGTCGAAGTGGCAGCAGTTCAAGCTGGTCACGCTTCCGCTCATCTTGCCGACCATTGGAATCGCGGTCCTATTCCGCTCTGTCCAGGCGATGCGGATCTACGGCCTTATCGATACGGTCTCTAGCTGTGAAGTCGTCCCGTCGTTATCATGTATGGTCGTCACAACGTTCCTAACCCGGCAAGGGACCTCCGCAGCCATCGCGTTCGTCACCGCAGGTGTCATTGGTATCGCGGTGTCGGCCATCATATACCAGCAGTACAAGGAGGGCATCTGAGATGGCGACAGACCAGTTCAGCGACTCGGACGAACGTGCCGAAACGGAAGGCGGACCGCTTGAGCGATGGACCCAGCAGGCCATTCGGAACCCAGAACGAGTGTACCGCGCGCTGTTCTACGCGGCCATGATCTTCTTCATGGTGACAACGCTGTTCCCGTTCTACTGGCTGCTCGTGCTGGCGCTGACGCCGCAGAATCGGCTGCTGGAGGGAGCATTTCTTCCAGAAGTCGACCTCTTCGGGGCAGCCGTCGGGTTCCCGTTGCCGGTCCCGAAGGGGTTCAACCCCGCTGCGTTCGTCGAGGTCTTCCAGCAGGTGCCGTTCCACCTGTTCATGCTGAACAGTTTCGCGCTCGCGGTGACAACGACAATTATCGTCCTGTTCATCGCCAGCCTCGCCGGGTACGTATTCGGCCGTCTCGAATTCCCCGGCCGGGGCGTCCTGATGCTCGGAATCCTTGCGATTAGCTACTTCCCACCGGCGGCGTTCGTCATCCCGTTGTTCGAAGCGTTCACCGGGAATATTCCCGTCACGCTCCCCTTCACGGAAGTGGCGCTGTTCACGCCGCCGCGACTGCTGAACACGCCCGGGTCAATGGTGATCCCGTTCAGCGCGCTGTTCCTGCCGCTGTCGATTTTCATCTTGACGACGTTCTACAGCCAGATCCCGGACGGATTGGAGGACGCCGCACGTGTTGAGGGAACGTCCCGGATCGGCGCACTCTTCCGGGTCATCATGCCGCTGTCGGCCCCGGGTGTCGCGACCGCGGCTATCCTGACGTTCATCTCCGTCTATAACGAGTACTTCTTCAGTTCGATCATGGCGACCTCGACAGAGGCAGCCAACTGGTCGCCCATCGTCGGCGGTATCCTCAGCTACCAGACTCAGTACACCACTCAGTTCAACCTCATGGCGGCCGCGAGCATCGTCGGGGTGCTCCCCGTCGTGATACTCGTCATCATCGCTCAGGAACGCATCGTAAGCGGACTGACAGCAGGCGCGCTCAAGGAGTAACCAAATGACACGACTCAAACTAGAACACGTCACGAAACGGTACGACGATGTCGTCGCGGTCGACGACATGAACCTGGACATCGCCGACGGCGAGTTCGTCACGCTGGTCGGGCCCTCGGGCTGTGGGAAGTCGACCACGATGGAGACGATCGCCGGACTGACCACACCCACCGAGGGCACCATTACCATCGGTGACCGCGAGGTGACGGACCTGCCGCCGAAGGATCGGGGCGTGGCGATGGTGTTTCAGAACATCGCGCTGTTTCCCCACATGGACGTCTACGACAACATCAGCTTCGGGCTGCGGCTCCGGGATTTCGACACCGAGGAGGTCGATCGCCGGGTCGAGAACGCGACCGAGATCGTCCAGATGGGGGGGATGCTCGACCGGGACCCCGACGAACTCTCGGGCGGTCAACGCCAGCGAGTTGCGATCGCGCGCGCGATCGTCCGCGAGCCCGACGCCTTCCTGATGGACGAGCCGCTGGCGAACCTCGATGCGAAGCTCCGGGTCCACATGCGGACCGAGCTCCAGCGCCTCCACAAACAGCTCGACACCACGATCATCTACGTCACCCACGATCAGGCCGAGGCGATGACGATGTCCGACCGGATCGCGGTGATCGACGGTGGGAAGCTCCAGCAGATCGACCCGCCGCTGACCTGCTACAACCAGCCGTCGAACCTGTTCGTCGCGGGCTTCATCGGCTCGCCGAGCATGAACTTCGTCGAGGCGACGGTCACCGAGTCGGGGTTGGAGTCCTCCTACTTCGATCTCGCGTTCGACCCCGCCCCGTTCGATTCCGTCCGCATCGAGGACGCCGTGACAGTCGGCGTCAGGCCGGAGGATGTCTATCCGGTGACGGACGTGGAGTCTGTACCGAGCCCATCCAGAGATATCGAGGCGACTACCGACGTGCTAGAACCGATGGGCGACGAGATATTCACCTACCTGTTGCTCGGCGAGGGGAAAACATCGATGGCCCAAGAGGCGACGAAGACCGACCAGCTACTGATGAGCAACGATCCCAACGCGGATATCCAGGAAGACCAAGAAATCGACGTGGTCCTAGACCGCCATAAAGTCCACTTGTTCGACACCGCGAGCGGGGAAGCAATCACCCACGGCATCGTCGCTCCGCCGGGGGTCGACAGGGCGGTTGGCTCGCCGGTCGAAACCAATGACTGACCATGGCGGCTGAAACCGTCGCACTCGTCTACTGGGGCGGGCTGGTGGTCCTCTTTTTCTTCTGGGCCTACGGTATCGTCTCGTTCCTGCTCGATATCAAAAACAAGATTGTTCCCGGGATCGTCCAGTACAGACGTGGCCGACGACAACTCGAACCCGAGCAGGCCGAGAAGTCGGAGCGTGAGGAACAGGAACGAGAGCTGTACTGACTGAACGGGTTTAGGTAGCCCGACGATTCCCACCCGTTCGCCCTGTCGAGGGCTGATCAAAGATCATCCAAACGGAGGGGGAGACCCCATGAGAATCCCGCTAGAGCTATTGTAGCGTGAAGTGCATCTGGAATCCCCTAATTGCCACTATAATCACCTACACTACTATCCTGAGCCCCCCACTTAGTCGATGGAAAACCGTCCGTCAGGCTACCTCGGAGCGGTCACCGCCAGCACGTTGCGACTGGCGACTGACGGGCTGCACCCTTGCGACGACCGCACTCGCTATCCCGGCGACGGCGACGAGTCCGCCACAAACCATGTTGCTTGTTGTGAGCCCCAACACGAGACCGAAGACGATCGGAGAAAGGGCGATGACGATGCCGAGGAGTGCTCCGCCCAAGGCAGCCGACATTGAGGGGACCGTCCCAGAGGTGAGCCGATAGGCTGTGTGGCCGAGCACGAGCGCCGCGAACTCCCCCAGTAGAACGTTTGTGAGCGCTTGCGCGTGGTCGGGTTGCCAGATCGCCGGCGCGATGACGGTCCAGCCCGCAGCGACCGTTGCAAGGATAGCTGCCCACTTGACAAATTGTCGCATCGATCTATCTCGTGTTTTCTGCGCCTTCCCACTAAACCTTTGCTACCGTCTGGAGCGTGTCATAGGGTTCATGGCCAAATTATGAGAGTGATCCGTGTCTATCCTTACTCGCTGCTGCCTCCACCTTGCTGATCCACTTCTTGGAATGCGTTGGTCATCTGATCGGCGAGTTCTCCGGCTTCGATGTGCGAGTAGTGCTCGCGAACGACCTCTTCGGAGTTGTCGAGCGCCCTGGCAGCTGCTGCATGGCCTGACGTACGTACGAGAACCTCACCAGCACCGCGCCGGGCACCATGGGGCATCAGGTACTCCCCACCGTCATCGAGTTCTATTCCTACCTCCCCGCAGAGCCGTTTGAGGATGTGTCGGCCGGCGTCGGTCGTTATCGAGGGTGGTTCGATGTCATACTCGACGCAGACCTCGATCAATGAGCGGCCGGCGCGCATCTCCTCAATCTCCGTATCGGTGTATCCACGGATATCCAGTTCGTTCATCACCCGTTGAGAGAGCGTCGGTCGATGAAACGAGGGAAACACTGGCCAGCTCTCGCTCGGTGCATCCAGTACCTTCCGGTAGATCTGTAGCGGGTGGATTACCGGCTGAGGAAGCCCTCGATCGTCGAGGCGCTGCTTTTTCGCGAAAACCGTCGCATAGCGATCCTCAAGATGGACGTCTTCCCACCGGAGTCCTTGACGTCGCTCGTCGCTCCGGTCTCGAAGAATCTCCGCACCACGTACGCCGGAATACGAGAGGAGATAGACGAGCGCACGGTCGCGGCAGGCTTTGATTGCGGCCTCCCGGTCCTCACCGACGTCATCGATCGCGGTGCTGGCCTGCTCGTCGACGAAGGAAGTGAGCTGCTGACGATCCTCGGCGGACCAGGCTTGCTGCTCGCCGCTCTTGTGACCGCCGTCGTCGGGAATCGGTTCGGTCGCATTACGGCGCTGAGCGACGTTCTCAGCGAGATGTCCTTCGCGGACAGCCCAGCCACAGAACGCCGAGACGTACGCGTAGTAGGTACGTACTGTGCCCGCAGTCCAGCCCTGCCGAGTGAGGTGACGGGCATATTCGCGGAGGTGGCCCGAGTCCAACTCGTCGAACGATGTCGGGCTCTCCTCGTGGCCGGTGAGGAATTCGACGAATCGATCGAGCTCTCGACCTGCGTCCTGACGGTAGTTCCCGCTCTCGCCGCGCTGGCCTTTGCCCTTGTCCGTCAGGAAGTCCTCGGTGACCGCATCGATCCGTACCACGCTACGTGCCTCCGGAGCGTTCGCTGGCTCGAGCACTGTTTTCGGGGCGGGTAACCGTGGTTCTGGGTCGTTGCATCTGGTGTGCTGTGCCAGAGGGCGGGGCTTCGGATAAATCTACGTGTCCTTATTGGACTAAGCACGAGTAAACACCTATTCCGCTCAAACCCCCGAATACGCCACACATAGGCCGTGATATGGACATATTGCCATCTATAAACTGCATGTCGAGATATGGATATTTTTGTCAAAATGTTTTCATTTGGTTCCGATTTTGCGAACTGGACGCACTTCGCCGTCCTGGAATCGTTTTTATGACCGCTCTCCATTGGACCGGATGTGACCTATCTATGAGCGACCACGAGGAAGTCACTGACCCGAAGGAGACGCTCGAAATCCAGAACGTGGTCGCTTCAACAGCCGTGGGCCAGGAACTCAATCTGGAATCGGTCGCAATGGATCTCGAAGGAGCGGATTTTGACCGTGAGCAGTTCCCTGGAGTGGTCTACCAGGTACAGGAGCCAGATGCAGTAGCACTGATTTTCCGGTCGGGAAAGATCGTCTGTACAGGTGCGGGGTCTGTTCCAGCCGTTCACGAAGCACTTGCAGTCGTCTTTGAGATACTTTGCGACCTGGGAATCGACGTGGGTGACAATCCTGATATCGAGGTCCAGAACATCGTGACGAGTGGTGATCTCGGTGAGACTCTGAACCTGAATGCGATTGCGATCGGTCTTGGTCTCGAAGATGTCGAATACGAACCAGAGCAGTTCCCCGGACTCGTCCACCGCCTTGACGAGCCTGATGTCGTCGTATTGCTCTTTGGATCGGGCAAGTTCGTCATTGTGGGTGGAGAAGTACCTGCAGACGCGGAAGCGGCGACAGAGGTGATCATCTCCAAACTCACAGATCTCGGTCTCTTTCGCTAACCAACTCCTCTAACCCATCTCACCGTTTCCGACGTTGGGCTCTCAGTCACATTCCTGCAACTACAAAAAGACCAGACGCAACTTACAGGCTGTAAATAGAGGCCTGTCTGTTTACAGGGTCCCTATCCGTTTCAGAGGTCGGCTAGCTAGATTTGACACACACAGACCCCTCTGAAATTTAGACTACCAGTATAGATTTCGAGTTCAGTAATGCATGAGCAATCTACCTGCCGGATCTCAGACACATAAATGTGGGTGGGTTTGTTGCAGTCTGCAATGATCCATGTGCTTCATTGCAGGGTGCGCGACCGCGCCAGCCCCATCGAGTAGCAATACACCCCGCTCTCGAAGTGTATGCTCACGGCCAGACCGACTCTCCCCACGTCGTCAAACCCGCGAACAGTGTGTCAGATATTCGATAGGATTGGTATAGCAGGATGTGATTTGCTGTCATCCGACTTCTCTCGTAAGTGCTTTGTGTTGGTATTGAAGCCAACAGTTTTATACTGATGGCATTCAAACCAACAGTAGAGGATGGCCCTGACGCCGACCGATCTCGATGGCTACGCTCGGACCGATGTCTACGAGGATGAGACTCTCATTCGGGTATCGGTTCGGCAGACGACTGATACCGCGTATCCGTCGGGGTGGCGGTACACGCTCCACTATGGTGCGCTCACTCCCTACCCACCGGAAACGCTGGACGATGGAACCATTCGGCGCTACGACAACGCTCATGAAGACACGAGAGGCCACGATCTTCATGTTGCGCCCGATCCTGACCCGGAGATCATCCAATTTCCGGGCATGATCGATCTCTACGAACGGTTCTGGTCGGAGGTTCCAAAGCCGAGGTTCGGGCCATCCGACGATGGAGGAGAATCATCATGACCACCGACACCAACGCTGACAACCGCGACGTGCTCGTGATCACCGTCCGTCAGGACGACGAGAGTCTCTACGAGGAGGGACGCGATGCAATTGAGGCGCTTAACCGTGGCGAGACAGTCGAACAACCCGACAGTGTGACGTTCCCCAATGAGACGATGCTCGCCCAGACATTCACCGAGCGAACGCTGGGGCTGTTGCGAGTCATCACTGACGCGGAACCGGAGAGCATCCGTGAAACCGCTCGCCTCGTCGAGCGCGACGTGAAAAACGTCCACGAGGAACTGGCCCGTCTCGAAACGATGGGCGTCATCCATTTCGCGGAGGAAGGCAGGGCGAAACGCCCAGTCTTCCCCTACGACGAACTGGTTATCACAGTGCCGTTCAGGCAACGCCCGAACGATGAAACCGATCCCGCAGTTGCGTCCGGGTGAACAGGGGACTGAGACTGTGGTCGAGAGATGCGGACGTAGATGGTACTGTACAGAATGCGGTCAGGTTCCCTAATCGTACCGTGGTTCAGTATATAAAGAACGGTGGTTTTCTGATCGGTGTCGAAAACTTCTGTTTTTCATGTTAGATGGACATTCTGAGGTGTGAGTATGAATGGTGAAATGAGTTAGATTGGTTGGTAATGAAGGCTGCTCTCAATCTGTGACAGAGTTCTCTCTAAATCGTTGTCACGACGGCTCAATAATCTGCTTGCTCATCAGTGAACAAAGCGAGAAGCTCGTCAGATACACCATCACGTGAGAAGACTGTCGCGAGATCGTCTGCTTGAATAACCGTATCACCCTTAGGCGTGAGTATCTCATTTTCTCGTTCGATAGCAACTACTAGCACGTCCGCACCGATCAATCCGTCATCGTTTGCTTCACGCAGTGTGCGACCGGCGACCGGTGCGTCGACTGAGACGGTGAGCGAGACTACTTCAGCGTTGCCAGCGAGACTCATGAAATCAGCCATTGATTGTTCTGCGAATCCTTCTTCGGGACCGAATGGCTGATAGGGAGTGAAGTATTCGCGCTGGAGCAGCCCCTCGTCAACGATGTCGACGCCGATTTCCGAGAGCGCCCGCCCGACATGCGTGAGGTCGCTCGTATCCGATCCGACAACAGTCACATGGAGGCTTCCCTGCCCGGTCATCAGCTCCCGAACGTTCACGACGCCTGGAACGCGGAGCATCTGCTTTGCAAGCTTGTCGCGGTCTGAAACATCAGTATCGCATACGAGAACGTTCGTCAGAGAACCGTTAGCGTGTTCGTAGTCAATCGATGCGTGATAGCCCTTAATGATCCCACTATCTTCGAGTTGATTGATGCGGTTGCGGATGGTTCCGGCCGAGACGTTGACTTCTTCTGCGATCATCGGGGCGGAGGTATTGCGAGCGTCCTCAGCGAGGTGATACAGAATCCGCTTATCGATCTCGTCGAGCCGGTTCGCCATGCGTAGCGATGGTCCCCGCATCATTATACATGTTTTTCACCTGCTGTCGACCGGGTTCTCTGAACCGCTGTTTCAGTCCACTACGAATTCGCTGTCCAGAGGGACAGTTGTGATGGGTGTTGTCAGCTACTAGTGAATCCCCGTACATTATTTGCCACTGGCCCGTGTTCGAATAGAGAATGTATTGCAGTATGGTTACTGTATCAGTAATAGAGACGGTGTTTTTATAGCGCTTCAGCAACATGGGCGAGTATGTACATCACTCCCGGCCAGAAACCGTGTTCGACTGCGGGACACTGGAACGTTCGTGAAAATTCTCAGATGTATACTCCCGCTCGTTTAGTCGCTAACCATGGGTGATTGAACAGTGAATTCCACACCACGGCATGGAACCAAGCTCTCTGAAGGCCAGTATCGTCTACTCGTTCCCACTTCTACCGAAGACACACCAGAGGACGCAGAACGGCGCTTGCAGACTGCAGCGGCCATTGCTCGCAAACGCGGTGGAGGACTCGTGATAGCCTGTATTACTAAGTTCGCACGACAGACTCCGCTCGATGCTATTCCACCAGATAACCGCGCTCTTGAACAAGCGCATGAGGTGACAGCAGCGTTCGTCGAGACCGCCGGAGAGGCGGGCGCGCCAGCCACAGGTCACATTCATTTGTCACACAAAGAGTCACCGTCAGTCCTCGATGCAGTCGAGAAGTACGACTGCAATGGAGTGCTGCTGACCGTCGAGGCCGGTCGCTCGCAGCGACGACGGCTGCTCAGTGGGGATACAACCGAGAAAGTCGCGTCTCGTGCCGAGTGTGACGTTTTCGTTGAGAAACAATCCGCAGAGGACACACCGATTCAGCAAATCCTTCTCGCAGTGAGTGGTGGTCCGCACTCTGAACTCGCTACAAAAACTGCGCGTGCGATCGCAAGCGATGTGGACGCACGGATTGATGTCGTCCACTTTCTCGATCAGAACGCTACACCTGCCGAACACGAAGACGGAGAGCAAATCATCGAAGCAGCTAAAAACACTCTCTTTGGCGACGGGCAGGTCGAGACCACACTCGAACAGACAGACCACGTTGCTAAAGCGATCATTGATCGTTCCGACGAGTACGACGTAACCGTACTGGGGTCTCCGACGAGTGGCTTGCTCGAACAGTTCGTCTTCGGAACGGTTCCGGATTCAGTTACCCAACAAAGCAAGAACGCAGTAGTGATGGCCCAACACGACACCGGCAGCACGTCGGTGTACGACCGGTGGATTGCGGGTGATCCAATCGAATGACGCTCACGGACAGCCCCGATGAGACAATTGAACTGAGCGCTGGGACAATCCACCATCTGCTCCCGAGACACAATGCCCACCGTTGAACGATGACTGACCCTACCCAAGAGACGAATTCAACCGGTGATGGGTCGGGAACAGTGGAGACGGAGCTTTCCCGGGACATGAGTCTCACCGACATCACGATGATCGGTGTCGGTGCGATGATCGGTGCTGGTGTGTTCGCACTCACTGGGTTCGCCGCTGGTATCGCCGGTCCCGCGATCACACTTGCGTTTGTCCTCAATGGGATCGTTGCACTCTTTATCGCGATTTCGTACGCCGAACTCGGTGCGGCGTTCCCCGAAGCCGGCGGCGGCTATCTCTGGGTCAAAGAGGCACTCGTAGACCCGAATGGCTTCTATGCGGGATGGATGAGTTGGTTTGCCCACGCCGTCGCGTGTGCACTCTATGCCGTGACCTTCGGTGTGTTCCTCACTGAATTCTTCGTCGTCTTCAGTGATCTCGGGCGTGAATTCGTCTTCTTTGGCTTCATCACCCGCCGTGTCACAGAAAAGGCGGTTGCGGTAGTGGTCATCGCCGCGTTCGCCTACATCAACTACCGCGGCGCGGAGGAGACCGGGAGCGCGGAACTCGTTGTCGTTGCTATCAAGCTCGTGATTCTCGGGTTGTTCATTCTTTTCGGTGCTCTCGCAACGTTCAGCAACCCGAACTGGCCGGCAACATTCCTTTCACAGCCTTCGTTTGCTCCTGCCGGCGTCGCCGGTATCATTGGCGCGATGGGCTTTACGTTCATCGCGTTCGAGGGCTACGAGATCATCGTCCAATCCGGCGAGGAGGTCGTCAACCCGGGCGAGAACGTCCCCAAGGCGGTGTTCTACTCGCTCATCATCGTCGTTCCGGTCTACGTGCTCGTCGCGTTCGCCCTGATTGGCGGGCTCAATATAACGCCGGAAATTCTTGAAATTGCGGGGATCAGTCGGCCACCGGACCAAGTATTCGTCTGGCAAGTCCTCCAGAACCTCGGTGAACTCGGGCTGATTCGTGCGGCCGAACAGTTCCTCCCGTATGGTGCTCTACTCTTGATCGTCGCCGGACTAGCTTCGACCACGAGTGCGCTCAACGCGACGGTCTATTCCTCCAGCCGGGTATCGTTCGCGATGGGACGCGATCGCGTGCTGCCGGGGATGTTCAACAATATCCATCCCGAGAAAAAGACGCCACACGTCGCAATCATCGTCTCGATGGTGCTCATTATGGCTATGGCGGTCACACTACCTATCGAGAGCGTCGCCGCCGCAGCGGACATCATGTTCATTCTCCTGTTCTTGCAGGTGAACTGGACGGTCATCAAGATGCGGAGTACCCACCCGGACCTCCCGCGCACTTTCGAAATTCCGTACATGCCGTGGCCGCCGATCATCGGCATCGTTCTCCTACTCATCCTGTTGCCGTTCATCATCTACGAACTCGGGCTGGAGGCCATCGGCATCGGGACCAGCAATGAGGGACTCATCGCCCTCGGTGTGACGACGATCTGGATGGCTCTCGGACTCGTCATCTACTACGGCTATTCGGCAGAGAAAGAGGACGAAAAGCTCGAAGAGGAGACTCCGACACTCACCACCGAACAGACGCCTGCCGACCGCGACTCTCAGCTTGTCGTCCCGGTTGCCAATCCTGAGAGTGCGGAGCCGTTGATGCTGAGTGCCATCGACATCGCCCGCGATATGGACGCCGAAATCCATGTTGTCAGTGTGGTGACAGTTCCTCAGCAGACACCACTCGATGAAGGACGGGAATTTGTGGGCGACGAACGCGAGACGCTCAAGGAAGCGATGTCGATTGCAGAGGGGGCTGACGTTCCAGTGAGAGGGACGATCCGTATTGGCCATGATGTCGCTCCTGCTATTTTGAACACGGTCGAACAGCACGACAGCGATGCGATTCTCATGGGGTGGCGGGGTCGTGGCCGCCGCACAGACTTCGTTCTCGGCAGCAACGTTGATCAGGTTGTGACGCAAGCCAAATGCGACGTACTCGTCGAGCGAATCAGTTCCGTCGAAGACGTCGACTCGATACTACTGCCGACGGCAGGTGGCCCCCATGCTGAGTACGCCGCGGAAATCGCTCGTGCGATCGCTCGTCCACAGGACGCACGTATCAACGTAGTGTACGTGATCGATCCAGAGGCTGACGAAGACGAGCGCGAGAACGCTCGCGAGCGGCTGGAGTCGACCACCGATGTCATCGACGACTATGATCGTGTCGAAAGCTCGCTTCTCGAAGGGACGGATATTGCCGAGCGTATCATCGAGGAGAGCGACAATCACGATCATACCGTCATCGGGGCCACGAGAGAAGGCCTGCTACAGCAGATTGTCTTCGGTGGCATCCCCGAAGAAGTCGGTCGACGGGCGAAACACACGGTGATCATGGCGAAGCACCATCAGGGGATCACGTCCCGTCTGACGCGCTGGTTCAAAAGTCAACAGCAATAGCGAGAGAATCGACGAGAAATTCATACAATGCAAAACAATACCGACCCGACGCCACCGGATGCAGTGCCATCATCGGTAGCAACCGAACTCAGTCAACTCGATGATGAATCGCTTCGTGCGGTCCTCGACTACGGGCAGACCCTCCTGAACACTCGAATCGAGGCCGGGCCGAACGAGGAAATCGTCTCCATCGAAGATCATGGGACCCATACCACCGTAATCAAGTGCGAAGATTGCGCCGATGGGTGCGATGAGTGCCCGCATGGACCGTATCTCTACCACGTGCGATCGGAGGAACACATCAATGGTGAAGAGAACTTTCACTGGGTTTACATTGGGGAGGTGGTCGATGAATGTACATCGTGATCGTCGGAGCAGGCGACATTGGCACGCCATTGATCGAAATCGCCACCGCTGGCGGTAACGAGGTCGTCGTCATCGAACGCGACAAAGCGAGGGCTGAATCGGCTGCTACTAGATACGACTGTCTCGTAATGAACGACGACGCGACAATCAAGGACACGCTCGAAGAGGCCGGAGCCGACCGCGCGGACGCGCTGATCTCGACGACCGAACAGGACGCGACCAACATCATGGTCTGCCTGCTCGCCCAAGAACTTGACATCCCAGGCGTCGTCTCGGTCGTTCATGATCCCGAACACCTGAACGTCTTCCGGCAGATCGGCGTCAACGGGATGGAGAACCCCCAGCGACTGATCGCCGAATATCTCTATCGCGCCGTGAAACGGCCGTCCATCGTCAACTTCATGCGTATCGGTGAACAGGCGGAAGTGTTCGAGATTACCGTTGGTGAGGAAGCTCCCATCGCCGGTCATACTCTAGCCGAGGCCGACACAGAGGGACTGATTCCCGAGGAAACGCTGATTGTCGCTATCGACCGTAAGGATGAGGAGCCGATCACCCCTCGTGGTGACACGCGTATCGAGGCAGGCGATTTGCTTGTGATATACTCGGCCGAAGGCGCAGTTCCCGGCGTCACAGACGTTTTCGGCCACTATGAAGACCACGCTGGATCCCTCCGAAACAATCACCAGCGACGCTGAAATGCGTCAAGGACATACTATCGCCGGCGTGCCCGCGGATCTCGCGACGATCGCCCGCGACATCGGTTCGCTACTCGTGATGGAATCGGCGCTCATGGGTGGCTCCGCATTGATCGGGATCGCGTTCGGCGAGTACGGCGTCGCGCTCGCGTTCTTCCTCGCGGCAGTAGCGACCCTCACAATCGGCGGGGCGGCAAGACGAATTTTCACTGCTGCACCCGCCCCACAGACGAAACACGGGATGATCATCGCTGCTGCCGGCTGGCTGCTCACCGCTGTCTTCGGCGCGCTGCCCTTTTTCCTCTCGGCACACCTGCTCTCGCCGGCCGCCGCGGCCGCCTACGTCCCCGAGGGGGCGAGCTACACCGCATCGAGCCTCCGGTATTTCGCAAACCCGCTCCATGCGATCTTCGAGTCGATGTCGGGCTGGACCGGTAGCGGACTGACGATGGCGGTTCACGAGCCGTCGCTGCCGCGCGCGCTGCTGTGGTGGCGCTCGCTGATGCAGTGGGTCGGCGGCGTCGGCGTGATCGTGCTCACGGTGTCGATCCTTTCGCGGCCCGGCAGCGGGAGCTACACGCTCTATCGCAGCGAGGCCCGCAAGGAGCGCATCCATCCGAGCATCGTCTCCACAGTGCGGACGGTCTGGAAGATCTTTCTCGGCTACACCGTCCTCGCCGTCGTTGCCCTCTTCGGGGCGCTGCTTGTGAGCGAACCCCTCCCGCCGGCCGAGGCTGCCTGGCAAGCGCTCAACCACGCGATGACCGGACTCGCTACGGGTGGGTTCTCGGTGACGGACAACTCGATCGCGACCTACGACTCGCCGCTGGTTGAGACCGTCCTCCTTCCCATTATGACCCTCGGCGCGATCGCCTTCCCGATCCACTACGCCGTCCTCAAAAACCGCGATCTCCGTGAGCTGTTCGACGACCTCCAGACGCGCTGGCTGTTCATCCTGCTTGGAGCGGGAATCGCGGTCTTGACTCTCCAGAACCTCCAGACGTTCGCCCCGGCGCTCTCACTGCGCGATTCGGCCTTCCAGTTCGTCAGCGCACTCTCTTGCACGGGGTTTCAGTCCTCGCCAATCGGCCAGTGGAGTGCAGGTGGGAAACTTATCACGTCAGGAGCGATGGTACTCGGTGGAGCGGCCGGCTCGACGGTCGGAGGTATCAAGATAATCCGTGGCTATACTATCGTACGCGGCATCCGCTGGCAGTTTTCCCGGGTGTTCCTGCCTGGAAGTGCCGTTGTAAGCACCCACATCGGTGATCGGCAGCTCGACAGAGAAGGGATGGAACGCGAGTTCAGCGAGGCCGCTATTGTGAGTTTGCTCTGGGTACTTGTTCTGATAGGAGGTAGCGTGATCCTCTCGAATCTGGTTGGACCGGGATTCAGCTATGCGGATGCCCTGTTCGAGGTCGCGAGTGCGCAGGGTAACGTCGGTCTCTCGACAGGGATCACTGGCCCATCGATGCACCCGATCGCAGAGGGTATGCTCGTGATAAATATGTGGATCGGACGACTCGAAATCATTCCCGTCCTCGTGTTCACTCGATCGCTGATCTACGGAGTCAATCCGTAGATCATTGTTATCGAAGTATATGAGATTGGCTGGATTGATCTCGATGAACGCAGTTTGGGAAGCTATTCTGACAGGAGATAATTACGCGAGTAGCCGTATATGACGAATCCGCCTAGCTGACCTCAGTTAAATAAAGCTGTTGCAGGAATTCTGTCTGGTTGTCGCTATTGACCGAGGACAATGTTCCTCTATCATGCTGCATACACCCTCTATATCGTGCACGCTGAGTTCAACAAGACAACAGCCTGCGATGTGAGAACTTTGAAGATCAGCGCTAATCCCTAAGATCCGCCCTTCGTCCAGCGTGCGCTCTCACTGGTTCCCCCCGTCGAGTCGTCTGCACTCGTCCATTCAACGGTTAACTCCCCGAGCGGCACCTGTTGAGGCACGCTGAAAGCGAGATACCCCGAGAACGTTTCGTTCTCATCGGGATCATAGACACCGCTGTATAGCGATCCTTCGACCGGAGTAACGAGGCTCCGGTCTACTGCACTGGCCTGCTCGAACGTCTTCGAGCCGTTTCGCAGCGAGAATCCCCGTGCGAATGGTGTCCCTCCCGACCGGCCAACGGCAGTTGCTTCGACGTGTACCAGGATGAAGCGCTCGCCGGTCGGCGGTGACACCTGCTCGTTGCTGTCCGGGTAGTTGTTCTCGATCGCAACCGTATCGGCCGTCCGAAATTCACTCAGCGTCACTTCAACGTTCTCGGTCGTCGTATAGCTCTCCCCGAACGCGAACGTTGGCGGGACGTATTCGATGCTTCCCGTTCGATCGAGTGGCGCGAGCCGGTACGAGACCGATCCGTTCGAAGAACTGTTGATAGTAACGTTCTGCTGGGTGCTTTGTCCGGGTCGTACTCGTGTGGTGATCGGGGCGAAGCTCCGCCAGTCTCCGTTCTCCCCGACACGGGTTTCGAGTAGCCCTTGGAACGTTCGCGTCGAATTGCCCTCGTTCGAGATCGTCACGTTCGCTGTCGCATCTTCGCCCTGCATCGCTGTGTTCGGCAGTTGGAAGTTTTCGACGGTGAACTGTGGAAGGTTGCGCGTGCCCTGTCGCGGGGTACTGGTCCATTTAAATTCCGGCGGCGTGCTGACAGTATCGCGCTGATAGATGATCGAAACGGCTTTGCGGGCCTTCGGACGGGGTATCTCTCCGAGCAGCCACCCCGAACGCTGCTGTCTAGGGGAGAGTTCCAGATCAATCAGAGGTGTGCCGTCGATCTTCGCCGCGTTCAGAGGTGTGTTGCTCCCGAGCGTCTGTCGTAGTTCACCGTTTGTCAGCTCGAATGAGCCTTCGAGAGCGGTTGTTTGCGAGCCGACGTTTTTGAGATCAGCCCGAATCACAGCGAGTAGTTGGTCCGAGGACGGTTTCTGGAGATACGATTGGTCGCTACTCGCGGGTGAGTAGAGAATTGACGGGTGGAACTCGATGCTCTTGACAGTCCCTTTGAGCCTGTTCGAGAGGTCGAACGTCGTTCCGAAGGCGGCCGTTTTCGGCTGGACGGAGACGGTATGGCTTACTTTCGAGATGCCAACGTTGAACGTGTAGCTATCGGCAATATCGAATTGGACCGGATCGGTCTGTATCTTCACACGCTCGCCAGGATCAATCGTCCGCTCGATCGGCTGGTCGATGTCGCTCCGGCCGTCTGAAACCTGAATGTTCGTCGTGAGCGTACCAGTCTCGCCACCGACGTTCGCAACCTCAAGCGTGAGCCGAAACGGTTTGCCGAGCGTGACTGTCGAGGGGCCGAGCAGCGCTGCGCGTGCGAAGCGTGCGGGGCCGCTCGTCGTCGGGATCGGCGTGCTCGTCGGTGTTCCGTTCGTGCTGTTGTTGCTCCCGGTGGTACTCCCACAGCCGGCCAGCAGCGCGAGGCCGGCCGTCGCAGCCGCCGCGAGGAACTGTCGCCGGTTCGTCGAGGATTGGTTTGGGTCAGTCATGATGTCGTTTGATTTCGATCTGGTTGTGGGTGTGGTAAATCCTTCAATCGCCGCCGAGAAGTGCCGCGAGCGTACCGAATCCGGCCAGCACCCCTACGACGATAAACGCGATCGCTCCGAGGAACAGGAAGATGATTAGGAGGAATCCGCCGAAGACACTCCCAATGATTTTCTTCAGCAGTCCTTTCTTTTTCTTGCGACGACGGGCAGCACTCCCACCAGTCCCATTGTAGCTCACGCTCGGCGCGGGCAGTGAACTCAGGTTGCCGGCGCTGCCGACCTTCTGCGGTGCTTTGAGGCCAGCCCCGCTCTCACATTGCTGGCCGAAGCTCACGTTGGACGCGCCTGCGCCCTTGATGTCGTCTTTGCTCGCGTCGGGATAGCTGAGACAGGTGTTTTTGACGATCGAGCGCGGGCGGCTGCTGATGTTCACGGCCGCATTCTGGCCCGCGCCGTTGCCCTGGATAACCGAGTTCTTGACCGTGATCGCTACTTTCTCCGGGGCGCTGCTCGGGTTGCTCGCGATGATGCTTGTCGTGCTGGAGACGTTGTTCGTGATCCGGCAGTTGTCCAGCGTTGCAGCGCCAGCGCTGGCAAAGAAGTTGACCACCCCGCCGAGGTTGCTTTGCTCGGCGTCGGCAACAGAGTTGGCCCGCAGATCGCAGTTTTTCACAACTGTCCCACCACTCACCGCTCCTGTCGAGTCCGTTTCGAGCTTGAGGCCGTTTGTCCCCGGCCAGCCCGGTCCCCGCTCGTTCGCGTTCGACTTGCTCTTGAGACCCGTGTAGTTTTTCTCGTCAATGACGATCGTGACGCCATCGACCCGTGCCTCACCGTTCACGCGCACCTGCGACACGTCGTTGTTCCGATAAAGACCGCCGAGCACGATGACCTCCGCCGTCGTCCGAGCGCCGTACACACCGTTGTCGGGCATGTTCTCGATGATGCAATCTTTCAGCACGATGCGTCCGGTTTCGCCGTTCCGCTGGAAGATGCCGACACCAGCCGATCCGCCGATATTTTTCGTGCCGGGAATCCCACCGCCTCTCGCCACGCACCGCTCGAAAACGATCAGTGAATCGCCACCTCTGGCGAACGGCTCGAAAAAGAACGGCGTGCTATCGCCGTTCCCCACGGCCGTCTGTGCACCAACCGTCCGAACGTCGCGAACACGGACGTTACCCGACGAGCGCGCCGTTACCCCTGCCATCGCTCCTTTCCGCTGGTCGATGACGAAGTTGCCGATGAGAGCTTCTTTCGCACCGACGTTGAACAGTTTGAATGGACTGTTCGCCTTGACGTTGAAAACGACGCTTTCTCCGCCCGGTTTCGGCGGTTTGGTCGCCTGCTGGTAGCCTTTCCCGACAATGCCGAAGCGGTCGGCACCCGGATTGATCGTGCCGGTCGCCGCATAGGTTCCTTCTGGAAAGACGACCAGCATTCCGTCCTTGATCTTGCTGTTTAGCGTATCCTGTACGGGTTTCCCCCCGTTTGGATCGCAGCCGAGGTCTTCGACCGCATCGACGCGCTGATCGAACTGAAAGTCATTGCCCTTCTGCTGCTGCAATCGCTCGGAATTGGCTAGCTCATGGTAGCCGTCGAGACTGATGTGCGCCCCGCCGTGGATGTCCGCCGGAGCATCACCCCGATCGGCAGCGCGGACCGGGTCGGACGCAGCGAGTGGAGCAGCACCTATCGCGGCTGTTGCTCCGGCCCCGACGAGGAACTGTCGGCGGGTGAACGTCCCCGATTGTGTGCCGTCGTTCGCGGCTGTGTCGGGTGCTGTCGCCATTGAATCAGCCCCTCCGCATCAGCCGGCCGATGGCAGTGAGCACGACCACCACAGCGAGAATCCCACCGAGGACGTACAGCAGCGAGTTCCCCGAGAGCAGACCGTTCTGCTCGCCTTCGACACCGCTGGTTGCGTTCCTCGTTGCATTCCCTTCGGTCGTGTCCTCACCCGATCTCTCCGAAACCGTGGTCGAGGCGGCCGGTGTCGCTTGGAGTGATTGTGAGACCCCGATAGCGGCGGTCTCGTTGACGATAACCCTCGAATTGTTCCGCTGCTCGATGTACGCATAGTCGGTTTCGCCACCACTCCGGGTGTAATCGTAGCGCTGGTTGCCGTTTGTGTCGAGATACGGCACCGCAACGAGCGTCTGATTCCCTGCTAGCGAGCCAGACGGGAACCGGACGGTGACACTCGAATAGTTCCCGGCCGTGAGATACTGTGAGTGGCCGAGAGCGCTGTCGAGAGGGTTCTGGAGCGGTGGCAGGAAGCTCGCCGTATGTATTCCGATGAACCCGCCTTCGGCCAGCGAGACGTTCCGTACGACAACGGTATCATTTCCATCCCGCTGTTGGAGCTGTTGATCGGCAAACGAGAGCGCTGCCGTTGGTGGCTGTGATTGCTGTTCGACCCGTTCGACGTTCCCCTCAAAAACGAGCGTGCCCGTATCGGACACCGGCTTCCCCTCGGCCGTTTCGTAGGGTGTATCGTTGCGACCCTTCGAGGCGATGAATCCGAAATGTGAGTCGTTATTCGTGTCTTGATAGGCAACCAGCGAGAGGTTCGTCCTGGTATCGTTCAATCGCGAGACGTTCGAGCCACCCGGAACACCTTGCCCGACCGGGAGAGTGAGGTTCCGATGTGTGCCGGGTTTGAGATAGCCCGACGCGGCGATCTCGGTGCTTCTGAGTGTCCCGCTCTGATTGAACCCCTCGCCGTGCAGGACCACGAATCCACCATCGGGGAGAGTCGCTTCGGTGATGGTTGCGTTCGTCGCAGTCGTGTTGTTCGTACTGTCGAGTTTGACTGTCGCGTTCGCTTGCGGAGTCGCGTTACTGCTCGCGTTGGTAGCGTTGGCGCTCGGGGTGTCGGTCGGCTGCGGAATCGTCCCTTGAGCGTCAGCAACACCGATCGGCGGGAGGGCCGCTGGCCCACCGCCGAGGATCAGTCCGGGGACGGTCAGGACGACCACGAGCGCGATAGCGACCATCCCGGCACCGAACAACGCGGAGTTCGCTGTCGGACTGTCCGCCCGTAGTGGCGAGAGTGAAAGCTTCCAGCGTGAGAACGGCAGGAATGGCCTGATACCCTGAGTGGTAATCACGTCGCCGAGTAAGTGTGCGACCACACCATAGGCACCAATCACGAACCCGAACAGCGCGAACGACCAGCGATTCACACTTCCGCCGGCCTGCTGTTCGAGCGTCGTGACGATCTCGCCCGGCGGCAGGTTCGGGATGAGACCCGTCAGGAACGCCGTCGAAAGCTCCGGCAGGTAGCCGAGTACCCAATCCCAGATGTCCACGAGTGTCGTGAGCAGGCTATACAACAGGTCAAAGCCGAACCCGCCGAGCAGCCAGCCAATCCCGCCGAGCACGACCCCGACGACGAACACGGCCAGCAGCGAGTGACTGACCCCGCGGTGGTTCAGTCCGGGCACCTGAAAATCACGGTCGGGCAATGGTTCGACCGCTTGAATCCCGAGCCAGCATACGCCCGCGAGCAGGAGCTTGCCGTCGCTCGCGAGCAGGTACGCCAGCGGTGCGAACGCCAGCAGAGTCATGCCAGTATGTCCTTGTCTGTTCATGCTCAGTCCTCGTTCTCGGAACCGCAGCACAGTGAGTCGGTATCGGTCTCGATTCGCCGGTCGATCTTGCTGATTTCAGCCTGTGCGTCGATCAGCCATTCCCGCAGTTCGTTCTGGAAGTGCGATTTCACCTGTTCGGGTGCGACCGGCCAATAGACGTGTCCGACACCACCCGAGTCAAATGTCATTCTTTCACGATTTACAAGGCCAGCATCGAACAATGCCCGCAGCGATTTCGCAACGTAGCGACGGTGCCGATCAACCACCTCGGCGATGTCATCAACCCTACTTTCAGGATGTTCGACCACGGCGACATACGCGCGGATGTGTGATTCTTGCAGGTTGAACACTGAAAGAAGAGCCTCTTGAGCGGGAGAGGGTTCACGAAATATCTCGCTGATTTCTTTTTGCTCGGCCAGTGGTGCGATATCTGATTCAGTCACGGTATCGGTATCTCCCATATCCTCTCTCTCTGCTGAATATAGGAGTAAATAAAGCGTCGTGTCTTTGCTACAGAAAATCTAATTGGTATTATTCGATTTGTTATAGTACTAATTCTATTTGTTGTACCAAAGACATGTCTCTTTATTCTTTTGTTTATGTGGAAGGGAGCAATTCTAACGGCATCACTCACGAAGATGCCCGAAATAACCCATGTCAGATACGCTCGCAGACGTTCAGAATCAGGTCGCATCGATCAAGCAGGTCGCTTATCGGAAGGCACCGATCCCCGCAGCGCTCGCCAGTTGGTCGTTCATCGGTCTCGAACGTCTCGGCGAGAAAGCAACCAGTTCCCGCAAGGGGCGGATGTCGCTGCTCTCGATGGGGCTGATGTTGGTATTCGCCGGTCCCGCAGCCGCTCAGGTCAGCTGTAAGAGTGGCCCGCTGTCGTTTCTGAGCGACATTCATTCTATGATCACGCAAGGAGCGGGGACGATCATCGTCTCGATGGTGCTCGTTGCTGGCGTGCTCAAGATGATCCCCATGCGCGGGACGAACAGTTGGGGGAATGCCCTCGTCGGTAGCGTCATCGTCGGGGTGCTGTTCCTCGTGATCGGCCCGGCACTGGTTGACCTCGCTGATCAGGCAACCGATGTCAACCTCGACGCTCAGTGTACCGGCGGTGGCGGCGGAGGCGGCGAGGGTGGCAACTAATCAGCGCTAATCGGCTTTCACACCCGCATCATGGACTCTTCGCCATTTTCAACCGATCAAGACGATACGCTCGGTCGCACAGTCGCTATCGTGCTCGTCGCTGCCCTGTTCGTGAGTACGATCGCCGGAGCCATCGCTGCGCCACCTGCCGCTGCCCAACAGCAGAACGGAGGGAAACAGGCCGGAGGCGGTGATTCTGTCACGAAACAGGAGTTCCGCAACTGGATCAACGAGGTGATGGGGATGGACAAGGGCGCGGCGCAGGAAGCTATGCGGAAGAATACCGATAAAGTCGATATCCTTGCGCGCGCGTTCAAGCAGAACGTCGATACCCAATTGTCGGGGACTCGGCTCACGGATACGATCAAAAAGCGCCCACAATCCGTCATCAACAAAGTCAACCAAGCATCCAGTGGTGGCTCGTTCCCCGCACCGGTCGCCGCCGCGAACAACGGTGGCAGCGGGTCGAACGGAAATGCTGGTAGCGAGAACGGAAATGCTGGTAGCGGGAACGGAAATTCCGCTGGAAATGCTGGCAACGGCAACGGTAATTCTGCTGGAAACGCCGGCAGCGGGAACGGTAACGGAGATTCGGGGCCAACGTCGAACGAGTCGGTCAATCAGATCATCAGCGAGTTCAAGTCGAAAAACCTCGGCTACAAGCAACTCTCGAAACAGCAGAAATCCAACGCGAACAAGCTTCTGCTGTCGATCGTGACGGACGATCTCAACAAGGATGAGACTAACAAGAAATTCGACGAGTTCGAGCAGTTGATCGCAGGTGCGAACGGTGCTGGGAAGGCTGCCAACAGCGAGCGCAAAAAGCAGCGCCGCCAGATCATTATGGAGTACGTCGGCGAACGCGAACAGCATGATCCAGTCCCGAAGATTGACATCGACATTCCAGGCCTGCTCGATCAGAAACTCAAATCGCTTGCTGACTCGATGCGCGAGGGGGCCGGGGCTATTCTCGGTGAGGTCTATGACCTCGCGTTTTCAACCTCAGTGCCACAGAACGACGGTTGGCACAACATTCTCGGCGAGCCGACCAACGAGCCGTTCCAACCACTGTATGAGCAGCTGCTCAAAGACAAGCTCTACCCAGTGTTGAACTACCTGCTGGGAACGGCGGTGATTATCATGGGTATCTCGCTGATGGTCAACCCGCTCATGTCGAGGTTTCAGGCGAAAAATCTCATGCTGAAATTCACTGCGTTTCTGCTGTTGTACGTCTCGTCATGGGCGATTATCACGTTCATGCACGGGACGGTCAACGACATCACCGTCTGGTTACGGCCCTCTGAGCAGGCGATGGAAGCTCTCGGGGGCAATGTGACGAAACTAAGCGCCGGAGCTATCGGCGCGTATTTCGTCGGAGCGGGCGGGATACTAGCGAGCATCTTCAGCATGGGGGTGGAACTCGGCCTGCGCCGGATTGCGCTTCAGTATTTCTTCCCCTACGTATTCCCGGTGCTACTGCTGCTACTGTACGTTTCGCCGTGGCGTCGGCTCAAGAGCTTCGCGAGCGTCATCATCTGGCAGTATGTCAACCTGCTCACGATGGTCATTCCAATGGCGATCGTTCTGAAAGCCGCCGCTACCGTCAGTCTCACGACGGAGAGTGATATTGTCTCGATGCTCGTTTTAGTCGCGCTGTTCCTGTTCGCTGTGAGCATCCCCGGCATCACGACGTACACGTTCCTGCAAGTTCCGGGCAAGGTGGGTCGCGCTGGGAAATCCGCCGCTGCCGGAGCCGCCAGCCGTGCCAGCGCAGCCAAAGACAAGCTCGGATGGGGCGGCGACGATTCGGGCAGTAGCGGCACCGCGACCGGCGATACCAGCCCCGGTGTCCGTACCGAGAAGGCCGTCGAAGTCAGTACCGACGGCGGTACTACTGGATTGCCGAGCGACGGCGAACTCTCCGACGAGCAGATCGCGAGCATGGACCCGGCGGGTGGATCGACCACGACCGCCGGCCAAGTGCGCGATCTAGAACAATCCAACCATCAGGACCCGATGAACCCCTCGTCGATGAAGGAATCGTACTTCGAGGACCATCCTCAGCGCATGACGATGGGCGAGAAACTCGCTAACCAATGAAACAGAATCCACGCCAACTCATCAACGACATCCACGAGACCGTCAGCGAGGACGACACCGAACGAAAAATCCTCGCTGATTACTCCGAAGACCCGACGCTGTGGGGCTACTCGAAAGTCTGGCTGTTCTTCATGCTCATCCCGGCGATGGTCATGTTCCGGGTATCGTCGAGTTTTCTGACCGGCCAGAACCAACTGTACGGGTTCGTCGCGACGGCCGTGCTCGCCGGTCTCGGCATTCTCGCGACAGTTGCATCGCCGGGCGACATGTCCGCCCGCGACTACTTCGAGGCAGTCGTTTCTCGACACGCTCACCAACAAGAGATGATTCACGATAGCGCTCCCGACGAAAGCCGACTCGAACAGCCGAAAAACGACTCACTGCTCGGCCGGTTCGCACGCTTACCGCTCGTTCGCGACTGGCCGATCATCGGCGCGGGCGACTATCAGCCGACGCAGGAACTCGTCGCGCACAAGAAGCCCTTCCGGAGCGAATACGCCATCGAGCGCGACGACGGCGGACTCATCGCCGGTATCCGTGTTCGGGCAATCGCGCTCCGCCTGGAATCCACCGATGTCAAAGAGAAGGCCGAGAAAGCCGTCGCCAACGCGCTTGAAGGGACGGTCGATTACGACGCCGAGTGGTTTTCCCCGACCCGCGTAGCGAACTTCGAGCGCCGACGTTCGGAGTGGAAAGACCGCGCCCGCGAGTACCAGTCGCAGGCAGACCGGCTCGTGAGCGCCGAGGGCGAGGATACGACCGTCGATGCGATCCGCCAACAGATTCTCGCCGACATCGCCAACGAGCGCGCTGCTGGGATCAACCTCTACGAGGATACCAAGCGCATTCGAGAGCACTACATCATCGTCAGCGTCGATCCCGGCGAGGCTGTGATCGACCGTTCCTCGCAGGCCGGCGGTCTCGGTAGCGTGCCCGTTTTCCGCTGGTTCGTCAAGAAATACCGCCTCTACCAGCAGGGCAATTCTGACGAGCACACGGCGACACTCATCAACAAGCTCGAACGCCGGGCCGACGATCTCGAACGGGAGCTACGCCGCATCGACGGGCTGACGCCCAACATCCTCCCGTCCGAGGAGTTCAGCGAGGTTGTCGCGGACTACTACCGAGGAACGAACGTCCGCGCGCACGAGGAGTTCACACAGACGATCCGTGGCTCGCCAGTTCCGGGTGGCGAGGAAGCCGGCGACCCCGTACACGACGTGGGCTACGATCACATCACCAACCGCGATCGTGCTGGTTCACCGTCTACACCGTCGCCGTCACCGACGAGCGTTCACGCTACCGATGGTGGAGCCAGCGAGAGCGAGCAAGAACAGGCCGAACAGACGACCGACAGCGACCAGCAAGGTGATTCACAATGAGCAACGCAGCCAACACATCCGACGACCAGCCAGCGGACGAACTGAATGAAGACGTACTCGTGGGCCTCGCGGCCGACGGCGACGAACTCTCGTGGCGGTACAAAACCGCTCTCGCGCCCGATTCGTACAAGCGCCACACCGACGGTGACGAAGTGAAAGGCGAGTACGGCGAGATCGACGGCGAATACTACACGCAGACGCTTGAGGTCCGCGACTGGCCCGCAATCCCCGCTCACGGCTTCTTCGATCGTGTTGTGTCGTTCTCAATGCCGAAGGTGGACGTGACGCTCTCGACACACCTGACCGGCGAGAACGAACGGAAAGCCGACCGGAACCTCGCGGGAGCGGCCGACTCGCTCAAAGGCCGCGTCAAGAGCCTCGCGAAAAACAAGTGGATTCCCGATTACTTTGTCGAGGAGGCAGCCACGGAGTACGCCGACATCAAACGTACCCAGAACACCGTATCAGCCTCCGAATACGGCCTCTACACCTCGCACACGTATATCGAGGTACGAGCGCCGGACCCGGACACGCTCGATACGGCAATCAAGCAGATTCGCTCGCGGATGCAGGACGTGTCGGCCGACGCCAAGCCGCTGAAATACCACTCCCAACTCGGCTATCAGACCGCCGCGCCCGCCTGTAAGGACTTCATGGGCGGGAAAACGAAAATGACCGGCGACGGTCTCTCGCGGCTCATTCCGTGGACCGCGCGGAATCTCATCGAACCCGGCGGAATCGAACTCGGCATCAACGAGGACACGGGCGACCCCATCGTGCTCGATCTTCAGAACCGCGAGACAGGATTCAACGTCGGCGTATGGGGCACTATCGGGTCGGGCAAGACTACGACGGTCACGCGGCTGCTCTCCCGGCTGAAAATGAGCAATCCCGATATGCCGGTCGTCATCATCGACCCGAAAGAGGAGTTTGCCGGGTTCACATGGCTGTTCGACGGCGACCGCGTCGTGATCGGCTCCGATACGGGGATCAACCCGCTCCAGATCGAGGAGACAGCCGCCGAGAAACTGGAAGAAATCGGCGAGGAAGCGCCCTATCGCAACGCGATCCGCCGGGCGATGGATTTCATACGGAGCTTCTACGACTATCAGGGCATTCCTTTCGAGGACAAACAGGGAACATGGCGCAAGGCCATTCAGAAAGCGTATCGCCAGCGCGAGATCACCCAGAACCCCGAGACTCACGACAAGGAGAGTCCGACGTTTGCCGAGGACGTGTTCCCGATCTTCTTGGAGATGATCCGTGATCCCGAGAAACACGTCGAAGACGAACTCGACGACGTTGACCTCTCGAAAGACGAGCTGCAAAAGACCGCCAACGACATCTATCAGAACGACATCGGCGCGCTGAAAGAGGACGGTGAGTTCGCCCACCTCTCCCAAGAGACGAGCATCCCCGACCTTCAGGAGATCGACGTGCTGTATCTCGACTTGCAGAACTACGAGAGCGAGACCACCGCCGGCCTGATGATGGGGCCGCTGGTCACGGCAGTCCTCGAACTTGCCAAAAAGAGTGACGAACCGATGGCGCTCGCGATGGACGAGTTCCACTATATGCTGCACAACTCGTCGTCGTTAGAGACGCTGAAACAGGGCTACCGACACTCTCGCCACTCCGATCTCTCGATGATTACGGCCACCCAGTCGGTCGAGGAGTTCTTCACCGAGAGCGACGACGGCGGCCAGCAGTTGACCGAGAGCGCGAGCACGCTGACGAATCTCATGTCGGTCAAAATCTGGCACTACTTGGAGGAGATGAACGAGGACTGGGCCGGCGAGTTCGACATGAGCGAGTCCGAACAGCAGTATATCGACGATGCTTCGACCGGCGACCCGACCGCTCAGGCACTCCTGCAAACGCAGAAGAAAGGCAGCTATCGGATGGACGTGAATTTCTCGGACAAGCTCAATCCCCGAGAGTTCGCGATGAACCAGTACGACCCGACCGACCACGGTTCGGACCCACTATCATATCTCGATGGGTACACCGACCGCACGGGCCGCGATGTCACCGAGTGGTCGTGGTCGATGCCGACCGAGACCGACGAGCAGCAAACGGAAACCGAGCTTGCCGACGGCCGGACGGTCACAACCGACGTTTCCGACGTGGATACCGTGCCCGGCGACGGTGCCGGCAGTGCTCATTCACCGAGCGAGAGCGCCAGCAGTGAAGAGGAAACAGAACCCAGCAACCCGGACGCCAGTGAGCCGGACGACAGCCAGGAATCCGGCGGGATCGCGAGCCGGCTGAAAGACTCAGTGAGTGGCGTCGTCGGTGGTAACAGCACGATCGGTTCCGTCGAAGATCCCGAGTTGAACGATATTCATGGGACAATCAGCGCGCGGATGACCGCCGATATTCGAGCAGCCGGCTTCGAGAGCGTTGAGGACGTTTTCGAGGCGGACAACAGCGCTCTCGCGGAGGTCGAAGGCATCGACGTGCCCAAAGCGGTGTTCATCCGGCGGCATGCCGCCAAAACTCTCGGTCGGTCGCCGTCCGTGATCGAATCACCCGAAACAACGGACAAGCGCGACGAGGCCGCCGCAGACGCCGAGAGCAGTAGCGAGAGCGGCGAGAACGACGACGATCAGCCCGAAGCACCACAGCCGTCGGACGCTTCCGACGCCGATGAGAGCGCCGATGCAGCCGAGCAATCGCGCGAGAGCGCCGACAGTCAGCCCGTGCTCACCGACATCCGAGAGGTCGGCGGCGATCGGGCCGACGTGCTCCGCGAAGCCGGCTTCGAGAGCGTCGAAGACGTGGCAGCCACCAGCGAGAGCGCCCTGAGCGACGTGGAAGGCATCGGTGCTGCGCGTGCCGAGACGATCATCGAGAGCGCAAACGACCTATGCAGCGAATCGCTGGAAGCTGCGATGGCCGACGGTGCGGGAGGTGAGGAATGAAATGACCTCAACAAACTCTCATACCCGCCTCCGCCGGGAATATCGCCATCTATTCGGATGGGCATTTGGACGGGCATTCCTCGCGTATGCGTTCGCTCAGACGCACCTCTACCTGTATGGACCGTCGCCGGCCGTCGTTCCGCGCCTTGGAATGACCGTCGCGGCGCTCTGTGGCGCAGGTGCCGCCTTGGTTGGTACAGTAGCGCTCGCACTGTGGCTTGCCGACTGGGTAGAGAGCGTGCGCCAGCAATGGCTTCCGCGGCTCATGGGAGCCAGAACCGGAGGCGAGTAGCGGTGTTCGACAGCGATTCAGAGAGCTTCGCCGACCGAGAGCGCGACCGCGATCAGGTGTTGAACGCCGAGACACGCCGTGCGCTCGGCCATGCAGCCCGCTTGATTGGAGTGGCCGTCATTGGAGCACTCACGGTCATCGTTGCCCTCGCGCTCGCAGCGGCGACGGCGATACTCTCGGCACCGTGGCAGTTGTACGTCGCTGTCACCGCCATCATCGCGATCGTCCTTCCGGTCGCCGTGCCCTACACGATGCTTCGCGTGTACGGTCTCGCCCATCGCGACGTAGTGTACGTCGCCAAACGAGCGTATCGCGAGATCACCGTCGAGATCATCGCCCTCAGCGGCACCTCCCCCGCTTCCGTTGCCTTCATCGGGTCTACCGACACCGATACCGACGACGCGGCCGATTCCGGCTCACACAACCCCGTCGAGGACGGTTCCGACGATGCAACCCCCGGCTTCGAGAGCGAGGAATCCGCCGCCGAGAGCAGTATCGCCCACGAAACAGCCGACACGACCGAACCCGAACCATGACTGAAGATATTCCCTCAGAAGACGATCCGTTCGTGGACGAATCGTCCGCTCACCGCACCGTCGCCGGACGTACAGGCACCGGGAAAACCACCCGGCTCTCCGCAGTAATGGTCGCTCTCCATGCCGAGAGCGCCCCCGAGTGGATCGACCCGAAAGCCGACGAGAACGTGATTGACGGGAGGGAAAGCCAATGGGACTGACATCGTTCTTTAGCGGTGATTCGGACCCGTCGGTGATCGAAGTCGGCGATACGCTCGCGACCGACCTCTACGATCGCTCGCGAGACGCCCGCCTTCAGACCGTCCGCCCGTACAAGAACACGGAAAACGGGCTAGAGCGCGGCATGAAGCTACTCACCGCGCTCCATGATCCCAGTACCGGGATGCTCGGCATGCGAAACAAATCCGAACCGTTCGCCTTCGAGCTACACTACGGCGCGGAAACCGAGCTATTGCAGTCGCGTGTCGCCACCAAATCCGACGAGCGCTTCGAGCTAGTCGATCGGCAGGTGCAATCGCACTACGCCGATAGCGATACCCGTGAAGTTGACCCCGCATTTCTCGAAATCCAAGCCGGGCAGTACGTGTCCGGCACGACGCTCCAACTCCGCCAGCGCGAGGAGTTCGAGCGCCTGCGACCGATACAGAATTTCCGGCTCGATCCCGAGCACTTCGAGATCGGTCCGTTCCGCTCGATCGCCCGCGAGATGGTCGGCGCGGCCCATCGGCCCGATTGCGACGTGCTCGTACAGTCCGTCATCAAACCGGCCGTTTCGACGGCGAAATGGGATCGCAACAACTGGTGGTATGGGATCGACAAGACGATCGACTCCGTGACCGGCAAGGACAGCGGTGGGTCGATGGATTGGGGCGAGGTCGGCAAATCCATCGCCGAACCCATCCAGCAGGCCGGCATGACCGAACGCCACCAACGCCGCGAAGAACGTCGCCGTCGCCGTGAACACGAGGAAAGTGGGAGTCGATTCACCGGCACGGGCGAGGAGCCGACTGCCAGCCGATCGGACGTTGCCCAGCTGCTCGATCAGCAGCGCGGCATGCGTGGCTACCATCTCTGTATTCGGATCATCGCCGTCAGCGACGATCGGGAGGAAGCACAGAAGCGCGTGCAGGATACGGCCGGGATGTTCCGCAACTTCTACGACAGCCGTTTCCAGCAAGGGTTTGTCCCGGTCAATCCCTCCGGCAAGAAGCTTCATCGCGTGCTTCAGCACGCCGCCAGTCGGGAATACACCGACCGCAAAATGACGTTCCCCGTCGATACGCTCACCGGAGTCTGTAAAATCCCGACCAACCTCGCGCTCCAGCAGTTCGACCACTCGATGTCCGCCGCCGGACAGGGTGTTCCGCCGCGCACACCCCGGTTCGACTGGGATGAAGTCGGCCTCGACAGGGCTACGGCATCGCTCACCGAGCGCCAGCGAGCGCTGCTTGCGACGACCGACCCGACCGAACCCTACTGGTATGGCTACGGCATGCGCAGCGAGGTCGAGGCTGGCATCAAACCCGAGATACTGAACGTTCACCAGTTTGTCGGCGGTTCTACGGGTGTCGGGAAGACCACGCTGCTCATCAATTTCTTCCGCCAGATCATGCAGCGCGGCCACGGTGGATTGTTCTTCGACCCGAAAGGACAGGACGCCAAGGATGTCGTTCGACTGCTGCCCGACCACCGTGAAGACGACCTCGTGTTCATCGACATCGGCGCGGATGCCGAGTACGAGGTCGGATTCAACTTCCTCGAAATCCCGCTTGAGGACCCCGACCCTGAGAGTCAGGCGTTCGATAGCGCCGTCAGCGCTCTCGCAGACGACTTCGAGGCGCTACTGGCTCAGTCCGGCGACGGTAGTAGTTGGGGACCGCGCATGAGCGGGATTACCCGTGCCGTCGTCCGGGGTCTCGCCGAGTACCAAGTCCGTACCGACGAGACCGTGACGATGCTCGATATGGCGTTCCTTCTCGCCGACGAGGAAGGCCGCCAGCGCATCCACGAGATGATGGGCGAGGAGCGAATTGAGTGGATACAGCAGGCCACGAACGTCATCTCCGAGTATTCCCAAGACGATCTCGAACCGCTCTCGCGGCGGCTCTGGGAATGGATCTTTTCGAGTACCATCCGCTCGGTCGCGAGCCACCCGTCGACGACGATCTCGATCGACGACATCGTTCGCGAGGGCAAGATCGTTGTCGTACGGAACAGTTCAGGTGCGGACACGCCGAAGCGTCTCATCACGACGGCGCTCATCCGGCGGCTGTGGGTCTCGATCCGTGAGCAGACCAACCGCGACGACCACCCGGACCCGCCACAGTTCTACGTGGTGTGCGACGAGTTCGATAAGGTCGTGAGCGAGCAGTCGAACATCCACAACATTCTGCGAGAAGCCCGCTCGTTCGGTCTCTCGCTGACGTTCGCGGCTCAGAACCTCGATACGGGTGGTGGTAACGACGTGGGCATCCCCGAGAGCATTCAGAAGGCCATTCGGGGCAACTGTAAGACGTTCCTGACGTTCGACCCCGGCGACCCTGCGGACGCCAAGGACATCGCTCACCAGCACTCGAAAAGCATCGACGCCGAGGACATCGAGGAGCTGTCGAAGTACCGCATCTACATGCGGACCCACGACGATCAGGACGACAAAACCGACTCCTACAAGGTCAAGACGTTCCCGCCAGCGGCCGAAGCGCTCTCCGAGGAGAACGTCCGTTCCGACGAGGAAACCGACGCGATGATCGCCGAATCACAGGAGCGCTACGGCCAGCCCGTGCGTTCGACCAGCGACATCAAAGAGGAGATGCTGGTCAACGCAACCGGCGGCAGCACCGGCACGATCGACGCCGACGCAGCGCTGCCCGACGAACTCGACATGGAGGACAAGAACGTTCGTAATCGGGTGCTGAAAGTCATCTACGACGAGTCGATATGGCAGGGCAACCCCGGTGGGTTCGTCGCCGTCGAGGACTGTCTTGACCGCTTGCGTCGGTATCTCCCCGGCGGCGAGCAGATCAACACTGTCGGGCAGGCATGGCGCGACGTGTTCCAAGAACTACCGGATGCCTACCTCGACGATCGCGAGCACACCATCGAGGAGGGTGAGGAGGTCAAGACCGAGGTGAAAGCGCTCGATAAGAGCTTCATGAACGTCGGCCATCAGGAAAACGACGGCGGGAAAGAACACTGGGAGCAGATGGCCGACGCCTACGTGCCGTTCACACAGTTAGGATTCGCCTTCGACATCCCCGAGCAGACAGGCGGGGCCATGCCCGACGGCCTCGCCATGCTCGACGACGCGCTCCACCTCGACGATCTCGACGTTGACGATCACGACAAAGTTGCCGAGCGCATCAACAGCTATCGTGAGCAGCATCCGATGCTCAACCGTCTCGCGGGGACGCAGGATGCGTTTATCGAATCCGAGCATTCGACCGGCCAGACTCAGCCCTCGCAGACGATCTCGAACCTCGCACAAGCGCACAACGAAGGCCACCGATGCCTGTTCATCTGTCGGCCGGGAGAGGCCGACGCGATCTACGACACGGTGGCCGGCGAGGAGCCATGTGTTCGCGATAACCACTCCGTCGACGGCGAGCAGCGCTTCTACACGTTCACACGAAACTTGAACATCGACGGAGAGAAAATGACCCGCCCCGGTGCGGCACAGAACGTATGGGTCTACGACGACCAGACAGGTGAGTATATCCTGCGCGACACTCACGACACCGAACACGCCCGCTTCGACACGGTAGCCGACATCTTCACCGACGCCGAAGCGTATCCCGACGGCGGCGACCGGACGATCAAGCCGCCGGCCATCCCCGAATACGAGTTCGACGGTGATCTAGCCGATGTTGAGTGGGACATCATCACCGTTCCGAAGCCCGAGCGTGACGAGGACGGTGAGAAGATACCCCTCTCACCGCCCGATCTCGAACTCTATCGGGACGACGAGGAGAACCTGCCAATCCCGGAACTGTATCTGGAAATCAAAAACGCCGCCGACAGCGTTGGAGAGACGGACGAACCGGACCCCCAGCCGGACGACAAAGGGGACGGCGAGAATACGAAGACCGGCGATCAACCAGCAGAAGCCGCTCCCGAGGAATCCGAAGGCGGTGTGCTCGATGATAAAATGAGCAGTATGGTAGAGGGCGACGACTAACTGATCCGCTGAGATTTACTCCGCAATTTCGCTGCTACCTCGCTGCTGATATGGCCGGTCCCTTCACCAATATCGGCCACCGCGTCAAGCAGTATCGCCAGATCATCTTCCATCTTCCCGACGCGCTCTGTGGTCTCGGTCAGTTGCTCGTTCATTTCCGCGACATCCGAGGGTGACACGAACTCACTCAGCGGTGCTCCGAGGTGGTCCGCACAGAACTGTTCACCCCGGTCAGTGAGTGCCCATGTCCGCGCGTTTGACCCCCCATGTCCGTGGTACTCGCGCTCACCCTCTTCGACCACCAATTCCCAACCCACCAGCCGCTCCAAATGGTGGATGATGCTCCCGCTGGATACCGTCGTGTGCTCCCGCAGTTGGGATGTATTCAAAACCGACTTATCACTTTCCAAGAAAGCGGTGAGGAGTTCTTTCCGGGGTTTCCCAAGTGATTGGGAAATTGTCTTGAACGACGGCACTTCTGTGCTTCCATCCTGACCTTCACCCTCGAATGGTTCCTGTGGCATGGGCCAATGTTGGGACTCAACAGCAATAATAATACCGCTTGATATAGCCAGATTGGCGTTTTCCGGCACACTAAGGCCATAATAATATTGCTGGATATAGCCATATCATCCGAGATGGTCCGTTGGGGGAGTCATATTGAGTCATACAGGCCCTAATAATCTGACTAGATATAGCCATAGCCGGCTACGCCGACACCACTCTATGAGGGGGACCCCCCACGGGGGTTAGAGAGGGTGCTGAGATGGGGGTCCCAGTGGTGAGTGGACCGTGGCGGCTGCCCGTCCCCGTGGCCGTCCCCGACCGAGGGTGAATGAGAGGCAACTGACTGAGCGATACCTGGATGTCCGGTGAGCGACCAGTAAGTGAGAGGGTGAGCCGAGTGCTGAGAACTGCCGGATGTATCTGGCGTGTGATGTGACAAAGTGATGGCGGATGTCCGACTGTGAGACAGCCAGCAGGGGGATGTCAGGTGGCGAGATACTGAGCTAGATTGGCAATGGCCGATGGCGACGAACTGGAGGTCCAGGTGAGCGTGAGACTGGATACCGACTGAGGAAAACTGCTGGTGCTAGCTGGGGGTCCAGCAAAGCGTAGCTTCTACTGGGGTCCAGTGTGGCGATACCGTTACAGCAAAACTGGGGGTCCGGGTGAGCTATGTCTGAGTGGGGGTCCAGCGAAGCGACGACGAGTGGGGGTCCGGCTGGCGAGTGATGAGCTCCGATTGACTGACGAGTGGCGGTGGCGGCGACGACGACGGCGACAGCACAGCGACGGTGGACATCCAGGAGTGCGAAGTGCTGCATCAGCATGGCCGGGGGCCAACTGCTGTTGCGGCCTGCGGTGCGGGTCGGCAGCATCAGCGGCGGCTCGTCAGCTACCGCTCGATCGCCACAGCACAGTCGGGCTAGATCTCGGTCGCCGGCCAGCGCAGCGCCAGCACGCTCGGGGGTCAGCAGCGCGTAGCGAGCACGGAACACGCCGAAGCCAGCAGAGAATACACCAGAATACGCAGCGACTACGCAGGTCAGCAGCGGGAGAATACGGTCGAATACGGAAAGCATACGCCCGCAATCACAACCAGCATCGGAGCACTCACAGCGGATCGCCAGCGGGGACCCCGGCAGCATCGAGCACGAGAAGAGAATACGCAGCGATTACGACCGATTACGCACCGTTGGCAGGCCCGGAGCACTCCCGTCGGCATCCGGTTGCTCTCAGAAGCGCACAGACGACGTTCACAGCCGAGCGGTAAGTGAATGGTAGGGGGAGGGGAAAGCCGCCCAGCGACAGCGAGGCCAACAGCAGGCCGCCCTACGTGGCGCGTGATCGGAAGCCGTGGATGCTCCCTGCTCCGTATTCGGTGCGAACACGCAGCGACTACGCAGCTATAGGGATTAGCACTGATTCTCAGAGTTCCATATATCACAGATTGTCGACTTGGTGAAACCGGCGTGCAAGATAGAGAGGCTATATGCAGCAACTCGGTGGCTGCAAATCACTTGCTGGCGATTCCAACTCCCGGCGGTTGTCAATGAACCCGTTCTCTTCCAATCCATCGAGGACCCGCGAAAGCGTGTACGAACTCGCTCCCGTGGACCGTTTGAGCTCGTTGAACCGCTTTTCGCCGTCCCGGAGGTCATTCAGGATGACGAGTTTCCACTTCGAACCCACTTGCTCGACTGCTCCAACAACAGTACAGACATCCGCATTCCGCTGTTCGACATTGGACTCTTCATTAGCATCAATCGAGGGTGGTTGGGTTGCCATAACCTGGTTACACTGTTGTTGCCTGAACTATACATTGGTTTGGAACCAAACTAGGTACTGCAATGGAACTACAAACTGGCAGACAGCCGGAGAAGGAGACTTGATAAAGCAGACGGAACAAACCTCCGGTACTGGAGACCGAACGAGAATGCAATCCGACCCCGATTCGCACGTGCTTCCGTCCGAGACCCGGATAGGTCGAACGGCACTCCGGGTGTCAGACCTCGATGAAATGGTTGAATTTTACCGAGAGGTCGTTGGCCTGAGTGTCCTCACTCGCTCCGAGACCACAGCGATCCTCGGCGTCGAAAAGACGCCACTCCTCGTCTTGGAGCGGGACGAGGCCGCACTCGCACGAGATCGGTCGGGAGCGGGACTCTATCACACCGCATTCAGAGTCCCTTCGCGTTCGGCGTTAGGTGACGCGCTCGGTCGAATACGAGACCGCTGGCAGCTTAGTGGTGCGGCCGACCACGACGTCAGTGAGGCGTTGTACCTCACTGATCCGGAGGGAAGCGGTGTCGAAATCTATCGTGACTTTCCTCGTGAGGAATGGCCCATCGCCGACGGCGGGAGGGTCCGGATCGGGACCTATCCACTCGACCTCGAACCGGTGGAAGCGGCTGGTACAGGTGAGCTAGGAGTCCCAGCCGGAACGGATATCGGGCATGTGCATCTGGAAGTCACCTCGCTTGAGACGTTCAGCGACTTCTACGTCGACACTCTCGGTTTTGACGTTCAAACGACCGTGCCGGACGCATCGTTCGTGTCTGCTGGAGGATACCACCACCATATCGGTGCGAACACGTGGCACCACCGGACAGGCACAGTCGAGGGCAGAGGGCTGTCCTGGTTCGAAGTGGTCCTTCCAGAGGCCCAGACGCTTGAGACGATTCGAGACCAAGTAGCGGGCAGTCAGTTCACCGTAACTAAGACGGACGATGGAATCTCGATCATCGGTCCGGATGAGATCGAAATTCGGTTCAGCGTCGAGACGTAACTTGTAGCCCTACGTTGTCTTCCTCTTGGCTAAACCCGAAGTCAGCCGATGAAGATTTAGCCTCAGTCGGGTCTATGACAGCGCGAATAAACTGTGCCCGACACGCGCCCTTGATTCAGCACAGGCGACCAGTGAAGCAACCTAAACCGGGAGACGTTCAAGCGCCTGTTCAACGGAGACGCGCCGGAACTGCTGAACTATCCAGACGTCATCAGAACCGAACGCTGGGACGTCTTCCCCTAACTCGCTGTCCAGCGATTCGATAGTCGCTTCGAACCAGTCGTTCGTTGGTTGGCGTGGCTGACGTATCGAGAACTCCGCGTCGCTCGGATGACCGTCCGGGGAGTACACATAGCAGTGGTCTATTCGTCGCTGGGCACTCTGTAGTGTGATGGCATCCACGTCCGGCGATGTGGGTGACACATCCGGGATCAAGAGGGTCGTAATCGCCCGGTCGTTGATCGTCCGCAGGAGTTGCTCTGCATTGGGTTCGACTGCGACGTTCTTGTGGTCGGGATAGATATCGAGCATCCGGTAATCCGCCGGTTCGCTTGTCGTCTGGAAGGTGTAGTAGTCCGGGTACTCGAAGAAATCTTTCTCGCGAGTCTCAGTGAGATAGTCATAAAACGCAGTGACGCATGACAGGACGAAGGTACCAGCGCCGAGCCCCTCGATCCCTGTTCCCATCACGACACCTACACGGTCATCCGACGTGACGTGCGGCATCACCGTTTCCCGGGTGACTCCGTGTCCATCGACCCGATATTTGAACGAGGTCCTGTCCAATTCCTTGGTCGTGTGCATTCGTCACAAGCGATTGCGTCCGCCCTGCTAAATGAGTTCGGGGGCTGAACTCAACTACTGAATACGCGCCCTGTATCTTGCACGAGGTTTCCGACAGCCACCGGAGGGGTATGCAAACCAAGGTATGGATTTGATTGCTAATCCCTATAGCGGAGGGAGAATACGTCGAATACAGAGAGAATACGCCCGTGCCACCGATGCCACTATCGGTAGGACGGCGATGCTCTCAGAAGCGCACAGACAGCGTCCACAGGCGAGCGATGAAGAGATGGACCCCAGACGGCAGCAACCGGCATGAGAGCAGCCAGCGGCGAAGCAGCCCGGCCAGCGTTTCGGACAGGTCGTTACTCGGATCAGAAGCCCGCATACCAGGAGAGAATACGCAGCGATTACGGTGAGGAATCCGAACTCCGCGAGGACCATGAGAACGGCCGTGCTTGCTCTTCGAGGTCTTCCAATCGGTCATCGAGGTCTTCGAGTCGATCATCATGGGCAGACAACTGCTCGCCGTGCTCGGCTAGCTGCTCGGCCGCCCCGATCTCCGTGTCCTCCTGGTCCTGCTCGCTCTCGAAAATCATGTCCCGCCGATCGACGAGGTGACGCAGGTAGAGCGTTCGGTTGCGAAACCCGCGTTCTTCGTACTCACCGTCTAATTCCTCGATGACCTTCGGTTCCAGCCGGAGCGTGATTGGGTCCATATCTGGAAACAAACACGAGAGAATACAAAAAGAATACGCACGTATTCTCTCAGCGCTCTCACTTCGAGTTGTTCAGAGCATGAGCGAAAAGGAACCAGTCGGGCAGCATCAGGATCATCTTCACGAACGCTGCAATCGCGACGAACGCGACCGTCAAGCCCTCGATGAGCAGTGTTCCGTCCGTCCACCCACCGCCAGAGGAAGCCACCACAGCGACGACACCAGCCATCAGTAGCCAGCCCACGAAGACCGTTCCCGGTCGGGCGAGCATCACGAAGACGATGATAGCGAGGAGACCGACCGCGATCCAGAACGTCGTCGACGCCGAAAGCCCAGTCACCGACACCGCTTCCACGTCGGTCGGATAGCTCAGGACGGCCAACGCGGAGAACAGATACGCTCCCCAGCCCACGATGGTCCCCACAACGAACACGAGCGCCGGTTTCAGTAGGCCGCCGTTGCTCTCGCTTTCGGTGGAGGATTCGGTGCTGTTCGTCTCTCGGCGTGTATTCTCTTGCTGTCTGTTCCTTCGCCGTGCTTTCCCTCGTCGGGTTCGAGGATGGTCTGAAGGCATGGTGGTCACCGTGTGTCGATGTTCACGCGGGCGAGCACCGTCTGTACCTCATCGGTCGCGATCATCCCAGTGCTGGCAACGTGATCAATCCACAGTTCCAGAGCGTTGTGTGCCCATTGAACTCGCTCGATCTCGGCTTGGTTCGGTGATTCACCGTCTAGATCGGCAGCAGCGCCGAAGAACGCATCCATGTCACCGTTCGCTTCGTCACGGGCGATCTCGGCATCTGGATAGCGCTCGGCAATCTGCTCGATTTCATCAACCAACTCGTTGCCAGCGCGAGCGGCTTTTTCCGGCGTGTTCATGTCGAACTCGGCTGGCGGTCGGTGGTTAGCCATCAGCTGTCACCTCGGCTGGGACAGGTGTGTATGGGTTCGCATCAAGCGCATCGCGCACCTCAGCCGGTGATTCAGACATCTCTCGAACTGGTTCGATACCATGTTCAAGAATGAGCGGATAAACGTGGCGGTTTTTTTGCAATTCAACATCGTAGGCTTTCCGATAGTGGTATTTCACATCCTCAAAGACATCGGTAACAGTGTCGTGCAGCCGTTGGTCGAGGTACATATAGAGCGCTTTATTCTCGCGTTTCACGTTCTCGTCGCCGGCTTGTGACCACTCAGCATCCTCATCTTGATCAGAATTACTGGGTTGTTCAGATTGACCGTCCTGACCATCTTGTCCAGTTTGTCCGGTTGTATCGGTTTGTTCAGATTGGCCGTCCTGACCATCTTGTCCAGTTTGTCCGGTTGTATCGGTTTGTTCAGATTGTCCGGACTGTCCAGTTTGAGTGGTTTCCTCTTCGCTGTTTGTGTTGTCCCCAGGAGAGCCAGAGCGGGTGCGTCCCCGACGATCAATGAGCCGATCCGCACGACTCTGGGGGTCGTCGGAATCATCTTGGCTCACTGCGCATCACCCTCTGATTCAGACGTCGCCGTCACTTCTGATTGTACACCCATGTTATCGTCAGCGAAACTCGCTTCGAGGCCAGCAGCGAGATCGTCAAAAACCGCGCGCATATCCCGGTTTGGTTTTCGGTCTTCCGGATCATAGGCGAACAGCGAAACGCCTGCATCGGCAGCCCGTTGGAGAGCAACCCGCTTTCGCACTTCGTACACGGGAATGTCCCCGAACGCTTTCGCCGATGCTGCCTCGAAATACTCAAGCATATCATCTGCCACAGCCGTCGCTTCGACACGGTTGGCAACGAGCGCACGCTCACGGATTCCAATATCGTACTCATGCTCGATCTGCGCCAGGTAATCGTTCATCAACTCGATTGCACGCTGGCTCGTTCCTTCGGCGAGCGCTGGGATAACGATATTCCGTGCAGCAAACAGCGCGTTGTCAGTCATATGCCCGAGGTTTGGCGGACAATCAACGATCACGAAATCGTAGGGTGCGCGTGTTCCCTCTCGCATTCGCTCGGTGCGCTGCTCATCGGTCAGCTGATGCACTTCCGCGAGTGCGAGCGACAACTGTTCACCTGCCCGTCGTGTGACCGTCAAATCGGCTTCAATCGTCGCCATGTCGATGTTCGCCGGAAGTACGTCCATTTCCCCATCGGGATGAGGATGAATGAGCTCAGGCGTGACACTACGCTGCTGGGCATCGGTGAGGGCATCGTACAGCGACGGTGGTTGTGCCTCAAAAGCCTCCGCTAACCCGAGTCCTTCGGTCGCGTTGCCCTGTGGATCAAGATCAACGAACAGTACATCATGGCCCCGCTCGTTCAGCGCGCCTGCGAGATTGATAGCAACTGTCGTCTTCCCAACACCACCCTTCTGATTGATCGCCGCGATCGTCGGCGGGAAGGTAACTGCGGGAGCCTCAGCATCAGAATCTTGTTCGGATTCAGTATTGGTACGGTCCAAGCCAGAATGCCCAGTTTGTCCGGTCATACTTTCCACTCCGGTATGTACGGACAAACCAGTTAAAACTTACTCCCGTCGCTGCTATTAGGACCCTGAATCAGCTATATCCATAGAAGAAGTGCCGAGACGTACTTGAATGGCAACTTTGATGAGAACGGAAGCGAGAACGTGTCTGTGGCAAATACCATCGTCAAAGCGGCTGTGAAAGACGAATTGAGCGAGATGAACGTATCGAGTAATTTCTACGACGCTCTCGATGAGCAAGTCAGCGAAGTACTCGAGAACGCTGCACAACGAGCGAGCGACAACGATCGAAAGACCGTCCAGCCCCGCGACCTGTAAGGCACAACGAACCGGCAGCGTTCTAGCTGACTCTCGACACTGTTTTCGAGCGGATCATTAATCCTGAGAGGGTCGCGGGATGATTAGAAGTACTCTCGCTACCGGACTCGGGCATTTCACCGCCTCCGGTCGGTTTTCACGAGGAGATATGGGACGGCGTGCTTTGAGCGCAGAGGAGGGAGCGAAGAAACCAGCAAGCGTGTCACACGCCCAAGGACTATGGGCATGCCGAGTAGACAGCCATACACCGAGGACGGCAGAGCGTTAACATGCCTAGCCAGTGTCTCAACGCGGTCGTACCCCCCGTCCTCGGCCTTCTCTCGCCAGTACCCACACCCCGAATCCAGCGAGTGCCCTACACAGGACAAATAGTCATCAGAAAAACCACCAGGCGCAAGCGTCATCAATTGCCCATCAGAGTGCACGACTCACAAAGCGTCAGTCCGTGTCGAGATACTGCCACCGACTCGCAGGGATTTTCCCATGCTCATCGCCACCCAATAGGTGTGCTTGTTCGTTAAACCGACTCCGAATGGTCACAACGGAGACGCCGGCAACCGCCGCTATCTCCTGTTGCGTGAGGCGACCATGCCGGTCACAGTCGGCAAGATACACCGCAGCGGCAGCCACCCCGGCAGGCTTTATCCCCGCGTGCAGCCCTGCCTCAACACTCTTCGTGACGATTTCATGTGCTTGCGCTTCCGTCCGGTCCTCAATGTCAAGCGAATCTGCGAACCGCTCGACGAACTCGTGAGGATTCGCGGGTTCGAGACCAATGTCGAGCTCGTCCGCGAGGCATCTGTACATCCGGCCGAGTTTCGTCCGATCTACGTCGGCTTCAGCGCTTACTTCATCGAGCGTGTGGCTCTCGCCATCGCGGCGGAAGGCGGCATACACGGCGCTCGCGGCGATCACTTCGATTGACCGGCCCATCTGCATCTCCGCAGCGAACGCGCGATACGCGAGCGCATGGGCTATCTCGCGGACGCTCTCGGGTGCATCGAGATCATCGGCCAACTCCGCAACCGCAGCCTGCTGGCGCTCGTTCATGGATGGAAAACGTAGTAGGAAACCGCTAGCTGTCCGCGGACTGTTCGACCGGGTGTTTGCTACCGCTCTCGTAGACGGTATCACCCACGGTGATCGACTTGCCGAGGTTGAGGCTTAAGAGCTTGAATAGCGTCTCAGGGTCGTTGTTCGCGAGCACGTCAGCCACATCCGGTGAATCCTCGTCCTCGTCCGCACGCCACCACAGAACCCGCTTACGCGCCTTTCGCTTGTTCACTCGCCCGTCAGCATCCAATTCGCGTAGCCGCCGCCGCGCAGTCTCTGCCCCCGAATCGTATGCGTCAGCCACGTCGCCCGCCGTGATGACCGGCCCTTCGACCATATCGAACACATCCATCACATCCTCTTTGTCGAATTTCTTAACGAAGCGACCTTCACTATCCATATCTCGCCCCGCTTTGTTGGTGCGGCGTTCTTCTTCGTCAGCCATACCCGCTCCTACACCAGCCATAAACGTAAACCCATCGGTAGAAACCTATAGCTTCCACCCACAGTATGTAAGCCACGTCAAATCAGCGTGAGACGCCCACCAGCCGCGTTCCTATGAAAACGGCCGATCAAGACGTGATAGATCTCAGCCTCAGCAGCCGATAATCAGCCGACAGCGGAAGCGAAACCGCATTTTTCTTTGTCCGTTAGCGGCCGCAGTTTGCTGTCTCAGCGGCTTCGGGAACGGACTATTATGACAAGACAAACTGATTCATAGACCCTTCCGTCGCTCTCAGCGCTCTCAACGAGCTATCAGCACCAAAACCGCAAGACATCGGACTCAGACTGTAAACCCGAGGCATAGAGTTTAAGTTGATGGGGCCATTACGGTGGAGTAGAGACAGACCGGTCCCTTCGGGGCAATTTCCAACGAGGAAAGTGCCCGCGCGTCTCAGCGCGCGGGCCGGTGGTCTCGCCGAACGAAACCATGAGCACGAACGAATTCAGCGGTCAAGAATCCGGCGACTCGCCCAACGAACGACGCGCGGAATGGGAGCGGTTCAGTATGACTGTCGTTGGCGGCGACGGTGCTGGCTACGTCAACGTGCGGAACGATTCGCACGAGGATCCCGGCGAGCACATTTACAGCGTTCACGTCGCCAACGGGCGAGCAGACGATTGCTCGTGTCCTCACGCCGCCCATCGCGGAGCGCACTGCAAACACCAGCGCGCCGTCGAGCAGCGCCCGCTCATCCTGTCAAGCGCCGACGCTGCGGGCGCACAGACGCCCCGCGTGGCCGCCGACGGCGGTGAGGTGATCGGCGAATGACGCTCATCTGCGATCGGTGTGGCTCCCATGACCTCCGCATTACCGCCCAATCCTACAACGGCGACGACGCCTTCGAGGGCTACGAGTGCGGGAACTGCGGGGCGACCGGCAGCCTCACCCACGACAGCGTAACCGGTACGACGCTTTCGGGCTGTCTCGGCAGCGACGGCCTGTGAACTGCGCTATCTGCGGGGGCTCAAACGCTGAAATTCCCGATCCGGCTGCACCCCGATCGGCCACGCGCCGACTCTGTGCGGTGTGCGCCCGCCGAGAAGGGAGCCGGTAGGTCGCACGCCTCATACTTCTATCGGCCTGTCAAAATCTCGTCTCATGATCGGCGATGAGCGGATGCAGTTGCCGGTCTCAGCGGTTTCGGGAACGGACTATTATGACAAGTCAAACCAACTCATACGAAACAGCGCCGCAGCTATCTCCACACATCGGCCATTAGCACCGAAACCGCAAGACAGCGGACTCAAAGCACAAACCCGAGACAAAGAGTTTATGTTAGTGGGGCCATTACGGTGGAGTAGAGACAAACCGGTCCCTAGGGGCGCTTTCAACGAGGAAAGTGCCCGCGCGTCTCAGCGCGCGGGCCGGTGGTCTCGCCGAACGAAACCATGAGCACGAACGAACTCAGCGGACAAGAACGTACCGACGACGGACGACGCGGGATTGAAGCGGTCGCAAAGCGCGTCAGCCGCGCGCTCGATGGCTTTTTCCACGTCGAAGCAGCCGGCGACGACAAATATACCGTCTTCAGCGGGTCGGGCAGCAGCTACACGGTGGATCTGTCAGACGGGACCTGTACGTGCCCGGACGGTCAGCGAGGGTCATGGTGCAAACACGCCCACCGCGCCGCATTCGTGACCGGGAAAATTCCCGACATCGACGGCGTTCACGTCGAATCAGACACCATCGACGACAGCGATGAAACCACCGAGAGTGACGATCCCGAGCAAACCAACGACGACAGTGAGACGCTCGCCGAACGTGTCGAGCGCTTCGAGCAATCTCACCCCGACGCTTCGCCGATCAAAGTCATCAGCCAGCTCGGGATCGACCCCGACCAGAAAGAGCGCGTCGAGGAGGTGCTGGCCTAATGTCCGACAACCCGACTGTCAGCCAGCAGTACGCCTTCTCGGTCGGCGAGGACGGCGATACCGACGGTATTGAACCATCCGAGGAAAGCGTCGAAACCGATCTAGAAGCCTTCGGCGCATCGGTCGATCACCGCGAGCGCGACACCCGGATTGACCAGCCCGAAGCCAGCAGTTTCGGAATCGACGACCGCGCCACAGTCACCCGCCGCGACGGTGGCGAGCAGCGCGCGCTCTTTGCCGACACTGACGACGATCAACAGACCCTTACGGGCGAACACGCCGCGAGCCAGTGTCTTTTCGAGAGCGACGACGAAAGCGACGACGACCCCGACGCCGTCATCACCGCGAGCGACGAAGCCCCGCGAGCGCTCGCCGACGGCGGCCAAACAATCACCGAAACCGACGAGAAACGTGCTTGTGAGGCGTGCAAAAGCCTCAATAACGGACTTAACGGATTCGTTCATGACACCACAGACGAGTCATGGACAGACTACGACGCGCTTTGCCGCGAGTGTTTCATTGAGATTGCATCAGACGACATGAAGACCGAAGCATGAACGACGACGAACCCGAAGCTACGGCCGAATAGGGAAGCGAAACTGCATTTCTTTGTTCGTTAGCGGACGCAGTTTGCCGTCTCAGCGGGTTCGGAAACGGACTATTATGACAAGTCAAACCAACTCACACGAAACAGCGCCGCAGCTAGCTCCACACACCGGCCACTAGCACCGAAACCGAAAGACAGCGAACTTAGAATTCTAACCCGAGGTAAAAGGTTTAAGGCAATAGAGATATTACGGTGGAGTAGAGACAGACCGGCCCCTCGGGGCATTTTCCAACGAGGAAAGTGCCCGCGTGTTGTCGCACGCGGGCTGGTTGTCTCGCAGACCTGACAACCATGACGACGAACGCCATCAGCGGACAAGAACCCGACGAATCGCCCGCCGACCAGCAACCGACCAGCGAAGCCGACGACAAAAGCCACGAGACGGTTCACTCGGCCGGTGACTGGATGCTGCTCGTCACCGCAGAGGGCTACGTCGAAGCCCGCGAGGACAAAGGACCGTACGAAGGAGCGCGGTACTTCACCACCCGCAGCACGATGTGGGCACCGCGAGGCGGGGACTATCGCTACGGCAAATCTATCGAGGACGTGCTGGCCCGCTACACCCACGAAACGTGCTTCGAGCGCGATGCCGACGAACACGGCGCGGCCCTGCGCGACGGCATCATCTCGGCGCTCCAATCGATCGCCACGGACGCGGTGTGCGATCGCCGCGAGTGCGACAGCTGCGTGCCCCACGTTCGCCACGTCAACGCTCCGACCGGCCCGAAGACCGCCATCGTGTGCGGCGAGCACGCTACCGACGAGCGATACGTCACGAACCACCCGCTCGGTACCGTCGGCGAGCAGGAGGATGAGGACCGATGAGCGACCGCGAAACGGCCGCACTCACGCCTGCGATGCTTTCGGGCACGCCCGTCGGCGAGGCAGGCGGGTTCGCCGCGTGTGATAGCTGCAATCGGACACTAACCGACGGCCAGCGCGAACACGACCTCAACGACAGAGAAGCCGACACCGTGTACGCCTACGCGACCTGTGCGCCGGGCACAAACAAGTGGTCACTCTGCTGGGTCAGTTGCGAGGAATGCGGCCCGCCCGGCGACGGTGAGGCCGACGAACCCGGCGAGGCGGTCGCCAAAGCCACGCTCGCCTTCGACGCTCGCATCGACGGTTTCACTCTCGCTGACCCCGAACTTTCCCGGCAGATGGAGGGCAAACCATGACCACCGACAACTGGCAAGAACCGGAAATGATGGCCGAACTGGCTCACGGACAACTGGTGCGCGACCGCGAAAGCGACGACGACAGCCAGATGATCGTACTCAAGATTCGAGACATTTCGGCCCGCGCATATCACATCGACGCCATCGACCAGACCGTTGCCGAAGCAAACCCCGAATATCCACCCCATGAACCAGTGGTCGATGTTGTGTTCGTCGCGGATATTGAGGATGCAGTCGGCATCAATTGGGAGGCCGACGACATCCTCCGAATGGATGCTGACGATCAACTCGAACGAGCGGACATCCAACGCTACGCCTATCCGATCAGCCGACTCGCAGAAATCACGAACGATGATATGAACGCCGCGAGCAGCCGATAGTAGCGATGAACGGGTGTGTCTGTGGCTCCGACCGACCGCCGCGAATGGTCAAGCGTGCCCGAGAGAGCGCCGGCTGGCCCGACAGTTGGGACAGCGTTCAGATCCTCGAATGCCGGAAGTGTGGCCGGCGACGCAAAGCATAATCCGACGACGCAGAGGAAACGGCCCGAGAATTCCGCTACTATCGGACGGAGGCGATCGATGGTCATCGAGTGGTGGCGCTACTGCTATCCCGAGTGTAGGGCGCACAGCCGTGTTTCGCGCACAAATCTCGGCGGCTATCGCTGTGGGACGTGTGGCGCGGTGATCGAGCGGCGCTACGATAAGAAACATGGAGATACTAACAGCATGATCGAGGACTGCGAAAACAAAACGATAGAAGCCTTGCTGTACGAAGACATTGATATCATGACTCACCGAGTGAACGAGCGAGGTAACGATCGATGAACGACATCAACGAGGAAATGCCGTGGCTCCCCGCTGACATCGACGAGACGTTCGATCCCCTCGCACACGCCGACGTGGAAATCGACGCTGAAACACCAATCGCCGTCACTCCGCGTGGCGGCGCACGCGAAGTCGGTCGCAGCTGCTATCAGGTCGATACCGAGTTCAGCACTCTCCTCGTCGATTGCGGGCTCAATCAGGGAACCGGCGACTCGTTTCCTGACTTTCGCGGACTCGAACCCGGCAGCGTCGGCGCAGTATTCCTTACCCACGCTCATATCGATCACTCCGGCGGGCTGCCAGTCCTAGAAGCACGCGGGCTGCTCGCCGATGACGCGCCGATCATCGCCACCCCACCAACCATCGAGATCGCCAAAACCCTGCTCGAAGATTCGCTGAAAATCCATCGCCGCGAGAGCCGCCACGCGGGCGAAGAACAGCAGTACGTCGAGGCTCACGTCGAGGCTATCTTCGAGCGGTTCGAGCCGGTCGATTACGGCGGTGGCCGCGCCGAAGCTCTCGCCGACATCCCTGACGAGGACCCGCTTGTCTTCCAGATGGGTAACGCCGGCCACCTTCTCGGATCGGCGTGGCTTATGCTCCAGACCAACGGCTATCGCACGGTGTTCTCCGGCGATCTCGGCGGACGTGCGCCCCACCTTCCAGATATCACCGCACCGCCACAGGCCGATCTGCTCGTACTCGAATCCACCTACGGGTCGCTCCACAGCCACACCTCGATGAGCGACGCGCAGACGGACCTCTACAATGCCGTCAAGCGGGCGATCCAGTCCGGTGAACCCGTGCTGATACCCACTTTCGCCGTCGGCCGGGCACAGGTGCTCATGCTGATGTTCGCCAATCGGCTGCATACGCTCTCAGACGACGTTCGAGATCGGGTCCAGCTCGTCGTCGACGGGATGGCCCAGGAAGCCACGGACATCTACCACGAGTTCACGACGAACGCGAGCTTCATGGACGAATCTATCGTCAATCGCGTCGAGTCTGGGACACCAAAACCGTTCCTGCGCGATGATACTGCCTTCCCCGACACCGACAGTCACCGTCGAGCGATCCTTAGCGATGCAGCCCAGTCGGGCGGGAAAGTCCCGATCATCATTGCGCCGTCGGGGATGCTCACTGGCGGCAACTCCCCGCGCTATCTCACCGAATTCGCCGCTCGCTTCGGCTCCGCGAACATCTTCCTTACCGGCTATCAGGCCCAGAACACCACCGGGCGCGTGCTACAAGACCAGATCAAAGCCGACAAGGACGAACTCACCTACACGGTCACCAGCGAACCGCTCGGCACCGACTGGCCCTCCACGTCGAACATCGTGCGGACCACCGTCGAGGAGGAAGGTGCCGCCAAGCACGTCACCCGCGCGACGATCCCCGCCGACTGGGTGAGCACGATCAACGGGTTGAGCGGCCACGCCGCCCAGTCCGGGCTGCTGGAGTTCGCCCGAACGGTGAATCCCGAGACGGTTGCGCTCATCCACGGCCCGGAGTACGCCCAAGGCGATCTCGCTACGCACCTCGCGAAAAACGTCGAAAGTCTCTCGGAAGCAACGCGCAGCCGGATGCTCACCCCGATCGCCGTCTCGCGGGAGATCGACGTTGACACGCCAGCGCTCACGCCCGAGCACTTCGACGGTGACGACCTCTCCGTACCCGAGAAAATCGAAATCATGCAAGAGCAGCTATCAGCGATGAGCGAAGACCTCGCCGCTGCTCGAAACGATACCAGCCCGTCCGAAGCGGAGATCCGCCGTATCGTTCGCGACGAATACGAGAGCGCCGAAGAGACGGGTTGAGAAGGGAACTTCCGCCCTTGCTGCCGGTCACTATTCGTCGTAGAGCGTTTCCGGGCGCTCGCCGCTCTCAACCGCGTTGACGAACGTAGCGCGGCAGTCTGACGAGCAGAACCAGTACTGGACGAGGCGTTCATCGTCGATTTCGGGCGTGTATCGGAACACCTGTACCGTCTCGTGCGCCTCGACATCCTCATCGGTCAGGTAGGTAACTACGCGCTCGTTGCACGCCGGTCCCTGGCAGGGCAAATCGACCGGCCGCGCTTCCATGTGGGGCGTTCCGTGACTCTCGGAGCGCTGAAGTTCACTCATTGCCATCGAGGCTCCTATCAGCGAGTTCGTCCGTCGGGAGCCACCACACGACGGCCCGCGCGCCGACCTCATCTTTTCGTAGCGGTCCCTCGTCAGCTAGCCGTTGGAGCCGCCGGTACGCAGTTGAGCGTTCAAGGCCGAACTCGTCACCGACCGATTGAGCCGTCTGATAGGGCCGTACAGCCCGCCCGAAAAACGACAAAATCTCACTGTCGTTTACTGCCGTCTGATACTGACCGCGATCATCACGCTCTCGCATACCCAGCACTCCAACGTGCGCGGGTATAACCCTTTCACCTCAACGTGAACCGGCAGAGTTAAATCCTTACATCACGTGGTGTATGGTAGAGACAGACCGGTCCCTTCGGGGCATTTTCCAACGAGGAAAGTGCCCGCGCGCGACAACGCGCGGGCTGGTTGTCTCAGGTGGAGAACAACCATGACGACGAATGCAATCAGCGGACAAGAACCCGACGAATCGGACGCCGACCAGCAACCGACCACCGAAGCCGACGCCGAGACGGTTCACGCGACCGACGAGTGGGCGCTTGTCGTCCGAAGGGATGGCGCGGTCGAAGCCCGCACCCACTGGCCCAACGGCGACCCGCAAACGTTTACGACCGCACCGATCGACGAAGCCCCGGATTCGAGCGCGACGTACCGCTACGGCCTCTCGATCGAGCAGGTGCTTTCCCGTTACACCCATGAAACCCGATTCGACCGCGACCTGAACGCGCGCGAGAATGGAGCGGCGTTCCGTCGAGGCATCATCGACGCGCTGTGTGCGCTCGCACCAACGACGTTCCCCGACGGTTCCGACGGTCAGCCCGTCGGCATCGTGTTCGTCAACGCTCCCACCGGCCCCTCGACCACGGTCGTCAACGAGGACGCTTCCGCCGACGGTACGTACGCGACGTTCTACCCGTTCGAGACCGCGAGCGAGAGCACCACGGGAGAAGACCGATGAGCGACGATATTCTCATCGGGGAGTCTCGATGGTCTCACGGTCGGCGAAGCCGCGTGTCCCGACGACGCAGTGATTCTCGGCGGGTCAGACGCCGAGGACGAGCGCACGAATCGGTCGCTCGGGGAGTACGCGCGTGAGGTTGACGACCCATGAGCACCGATCTGTTCGCGGACACGGACGCGGACGCCGAGCCAGCGTTTGAGCCGCGCGACGGCGAGCACGTTGAGAGCGAAGCCCAATCAACCGACGAGAGCGAACCGACCACCGACGATCACGACGCATGGAAAATCCACTGTCGAGAGTGCAGCGAACTCGTGCCCGCGAAACCGTACTGCTACGAGTGCGGCGCTGAACGTCCGGCAGACGGCGATTACTACGTCGCTGAGGAGGTCGGAGGGCGGTGAGCGAGACACCAAACGCCTATCTCGAGTGTACCCGTGAAGACTGTGAGAAGCCGGTCGCCCACGCCGATCCGCGTGAGAAGTATCGCGGGATGCACATCGGCGGAGATGAATACTGCTCGCTCACCTGTTGCATGGACGCGATGGACGAGGAGGCCGAGAGATGAGTCCTGACACTCGTTCGCGGTTGTGCCCGGAGCACCGCAACGATAGCAGCCCAACGTCGTGCGTGCAGGCCCAGCGTATCGACGAGCTAGAGCAGACGGTCGAACGCCTCGCCGAGCACGTCGAAGCACTGGAAGCGGACGAACGAGACGACGCGGAGGGAACAGCCCGAGAGTCCACGGCGCTCCCCGACGGAGGCTCATAGTGACGGTCGAACAATGGCGGTACTGCTGCCCTGAATGCGGATCGCAGGGTCTCGTTCCGCGCACGAATCTCGGCGGCTATCGGTGCGAGGTGTGCGAGACGGTGGTTGACCAGCGCTACGACAAGAAACACGAGAAACTGACAGCATGACCGAAAACGGCGAAACCAAGGCGCTAGTAGTATTGACCCAAGAGGAGATCGACACCACGATTCACGCATTGGAGGAGGCCGGTATCGGGATGGACAGAGAACAGTTCGAGGAAGTGTACGGCGACGTGTACCGCAAGCTTCACGCGGTCGAAAACAAGGGCGGCGACAACGAGTACCGGGTGAAGTGACGGGCCAGAACCGTACCGAGAATGGACATCAACCAGCAAGAGGACGACTGGATAGCCACGATGAGCTATCCCGAAAGGCACGAAATTGATGTGTCTCCGGGGGATCATGCGGTCGCCGCCGTCGCACACGAATACGCCGTCAAGCGCTCAGAGATCAGGTCCCGAGCCGTGCGCTATCACGACGACGGGGCGACAGTCGTGGTTAGTCGGGGAACCGATGGACAGCTCTAGTCCCAGACACGCTAGTGTAGCTTCAACCGTGATCTTGCTAGCTTTCTTCGAGCGGAACGGGATAGAGCCGGCGTAGCTTGATCCGGGCGTCATCGGTGGTGAACTGCCAGTCGATCAATTGGTCAGCGGCGTTGTGGCGAGCCTGCCACGCAGCGACCTCCGACCGGAGGGTCGCTGCGTGATAGATGCGGCGGTCGAGACATTTCCGTTTGAGGACTCCTATCTCGATTTCAGCCATATTCAACCAACTCCCGTGCTTGGGAGTGTAGTGGAATTCGAACCGATCAAGGTACGCTTGAGCTTTGTCTGGTGGGAAGAACCGATAGAAGCCAGCAGGATTGTGCGTGTTGAGCTGATCAACCACCACCCGGATGCAGTCGGCATCCGGGTAGTGGACATCTGCGAGTTCAACCATCCGGTCAATCCACTCGCAAGTGCGTCGCCTGTCCGTGATCTCGACGTTCACCCACCCAGTCAACGGCTCGGTGGCGAGATGAATTTTCTTCTTCCCGTTGCGTTCGTAGTGCGTGTCGATACGTTCGACCGCTCCCGGTTTCGCCGGGAGCGGATCGCGTTTGTGCCCCCGAAGTGCTTTGCTTGATTCATCGAAGCAGATGACTGGCCGGTTCTCGTCGTAGGGTTCCCGGTAGAGGTCGAGGACGTCCTCCATGTAGTAGACGAAGTCAGCGTCTTGTTCGGGCGGAATCGCCCAATAATCCGAGAGATGGGGTTTCAGCGGCGTTTTTTTAAACGCTGTCGGACGGTTTCGTGAGAGATCGACTCGAAGTCGATCTCGTCGAGGGTCACGAGTTCGTCGGCAAGGAGGTGGAGTGTCCAGCGAGCTTCTCCCGTTGGTGGTTCGCTACAGGCAAGGCGAATGAGATGAGCTTCAGCGTCGCCGTCAAGTTTGGTTTCGTACTCGCGGTCGGGCTTGCGGCGATGAATCGCCGCGAGCCCTCGCTCGGTGTAGGCTTTTCGCGTGTTGAACACTGTTTTGGTGTGGCAGCCGACGTGCTCACTGATTTCTGAATCAGTGAGCCCGTCATCTACCTTCAGGAGAATCCGTGCTCGCGTGTTGTCCTCGGATTTCCGTTCACCGGTAGAAATGAACCAGTCAAGCGTATCGCGGTCTTCTTCAGAGAGTTCGACGAGATATTTTTTCGCGCTCATTCCAGTAGTTACGCGCCCAGAGACGATATACCTGTAGGTTCTCGGTTGAAGCTACACTAGGAGCAGCCACGCGATTGTGGTATCCGCATTTTCGGTCGCGCCCCCGATCACCACCAACAAACCATTATGCCTACCGTGGCAGGACTTTGAAACATGAGACCAGACCTTACTAGCCGCGAGTTAGTCAAGCATCTAGCAGTCAAGCATTCTCAGACGAGAAACGTCGTGGGATTGCTGGAATCCATGCAAGAGCCGATGAAACCCAAAGAACTCGCCCAGGAACACGCGGTAGAGCGAAGAGTGGTACCTGAGATCACTGATCCGCTAGAGCCGTGGGGAGTGGAACGTACGAATAATGCACACCGGCAAATCACCACCGCTGGCGAGGCCGCACGGCAAGCATTCGCGACCGCTCTCGAAACCATTGACGCGGACAAGCTCGCGTGGCTGGCCCGCTCGGAAAATCGTGAGGATATTTTAGATCATTTGCAGGAGGAGGGGCCTGATAGTGCTCAGGAGATGTCTGAGATCGACGGATGTCCAGACAAGAGAACCATCGACCGGACCCTTGAAGAATTCGATGAGCGGGGATGGGCTAACTGCGAAGAGCAGCAGAGAAGTCGTACTCTCATCGCTCATCTCACTATGGATGGAGAAAGAGCAGGGCGCGTGTACGATGATCTGATTGCGAAGATGACACAGGTAATCGACAAGGCACCATGCTTGCGAGACCTGTATCTCGGTTGTGCAGATATACCTCTTGAGACACTCGGCAACGCAGAAATCGTAGAAGCCACCCCAGAAAACCCATTCAGGATAGAAAAGCGGTTCCGTGAGCTATCCAGCAGGGATTTTCACCACTTTCGCGGGCTTCAGTCTCACTGGAACGGTGAAAACGCGAAAGCATATATCGAGGCTGTCAGAGACGGGAAAGAGTTCGAGGTGGTTAGCCGTCCAGTGGGTCTCGATGAATTTCCGACCAATCCCGATGAGGTGAAATGCGTTATAGATGGTCTCAGAGCCGAAAATTATCACTGGCTCATGCACACTGACGGCCTCCCGTGCTCGTTGGCGATTTTTGACAGACAGATGGTAGTCGTTGGACCACGAGACCCAGGAACGACGAACAATATCCGAACGGGTGCTCTCTTCTCACAAGACGACGACTTGATTGATTGGGCAGTGAATTTGTATGAGTCGCACCGCCAACAAGCCGAAAATCCATTTGACATTTCCATCGGAGTGAGTATCGGAATCAACGATCTCGTTGAACTCCTACACAGCCGGTACTTGAACGACGACGAAAGTTCGCAGAACACATAGATCGAGCATTTCACATACGGCCCTGATACTTAACCCCTCCACAGCCTAAGTGCAGGAAACCATGACCAAACCATCACACGGAAGCGACTACCAGTTTGAATTTCAGTTCGACGACCTCCTGATTCTTCGGCTTGGTACTCACTGTCAGAACTCCGATTCCCAGCCCCGCATTTGCTGGGAAATAGAAAACACAGACCTGTCGGGTGATGCCGCAACAATCAGAGTCCCGCCGAATCGGGGCGATTTCACCATGCCCTACGGGACTCTTGATGTCGCTGAGCCTCGCCTTGTCTTCGGAAAAGACGAAGACCCTCGTCCTGCTATCGAGCCGGAGTCGCGGATGATCGACACCGAGGAACGGGAAACGATCACTCTCCCAGATCAACTCGCCACTGACATGAGAAATGACTTAGAAGACCTCGGAACAGTCGACGAAACCAGCCAGTTGTGTGCTGATCCATCGCCGTTCCCTTCTACTATCCACTCCAACGAGGTCTATTACGGGCCAACAGAATGGGAACCAGTTGGTTGGGAACCAGAGCGCAAAGTCATGCACTACGCTGATCGAAACAACAGATTCCCCGAGCGGAGCTATCAGATAGAAAATGGCGAACTGATCTGGCGTGAGTTTGACCCGAAATCTTCGAGCGAAGCAGAGCAATTGCGCGTGACATAGTACGATTGGTGTGCAGGCAGCAGGGCAACGTGTTGGGTGTTAATGTAAAGCCGCACGAAATCCGCGGAGCGGCTACCTTGTCAATATACCCTTGTAGCTCTCAGAGTCGTTCACACGAAAAGAACCATACTGTGATGCCACGCAACGCCGCCGAGACGCTATCTGGAATGGTAGTCTCAGGTGAGAGAGCCCTATTCAGTAGTGTCATCCATGCCAGCGACGAACTCAGCAGGTTCGGCATCCGAATCATGCAGATAGCGCTCGCCAAGGTTCGTGATTGCGTAGTATGCCCGTGCTTCATCCTGAAACGGCTGGTGGACTAACCCATGAGTCGAAAGCTCCTCACGCAATCGCCGCCCAACGTGCTTTTCCGAAGGTGCGGAGGCCCCATATTCGGCCCGGAGATTGAGTGCGATCGCCTTCGGCGGCATAGCGACACCCGTTCGGTCAAGCAGACGCAGGATGTAGCCATCTGCCCCAGTCATCCACGGTACCAGCGGCGGCATTGACTCTCGGTACGCCCAGACAGGGGTTTAAAACCCGTGGAGCGCCGGGGTAGATGCATCATCCGTCACATAATACTCTTCTAAGGGACATATTTATTACGGATGCTCTCAAAGGGTGGTTATCGCCAGAGTAAAATCGATGAACGAAACCCTACCCATTCGGCGCACACGCGGTCCGCCAGCGGTGCTCGTTGGGAACGGGACGGACGCTCGGCTCACGGGCGTAGTGCGTCAGTGCGGACAAACTCGGCCACCGTATCTGGGTGAGAACCAGTCACCCGGAATCGGCCGAACCCGCACTGACGATCTCTGGCAACATCGGATTGCTGATCATTTCAAGGACAATCAATCCAATGTCCCAAAGCAAGACATACTCTGGTGTCCATTCACCTAAGGATACCGCACGTTCGCGGCGCGTAGAACATGACAACCAGCCAGAGGAGACTGGCGATAACGACACGGTAGAACCTGCTTGTCGCGCGAGAGAGATCGGTCGTGGAGCCGAGCGCCGAAAGTGGCGCGAGACGCCGTATAATGGCCGTATTCGGGCTTTTTACGAGGCATGCGAATGGTGTTATCCAGACGGTCATCCCGACGACGAGACTGAAACGGTCGTGAGAAGTTGTCGCGAGCCTACAAAGTATCATCGTCCAAGAGACGAGGGCGAGCCGTGCGAACAGACCGACGCTCCTGAAACCGACACAGCCGGCACTCGCATCTCACAAGATGCCATTGAGCCGATCGGAGCGATTAGTTCGCTCACAGATCTCCAAGTAGGCCAGCGGGTCGTGTTGGAAAGCCGGAAACAGCCGTTGCGCGTCATTAAGAGCACGTCTGAACCAGATGGATCGGTCACACTTCGTGGTCCCAGTGGCGGCGAATATCAGATTGAGGGACGACCGGAATACTCCCAGCCATACTACCTCCCCAAAACCGGCTACCTGAGCGAGATCATCCGCGTGCGCGTGACGATCCCGGTGGGGGCAGTCTAAACGGGCCGAGTGGATGGCTGCACGCACCCCACCACAACGCTCGCCCGCGAGTTCTCTACGGTCTGTCAGACCGTCATACAAAACCATTTATACCGAGCGATGTATCGTCTGCCCAAAGCAAGGACTAATCAATCAAGTGCCAACGAGGGGATTTGAACACTCTTTCCTCGTGGTCCACGGCAAATATAGCTTTCGCCCCACGCGCAGAGGCGTTGCCGTCTCTCGCTGGGCGGCCGACTCGCACACGTCGGCAGCAAGCAGAGTCAGCCGTGGGTACGACGGCTCTCCCGGCCGTCAGCACTCCAATCACGGGCCATAGATAGATATGGCCGCACGTAACAGAGCATACACCCACCGACACGATGAGGCACAGCCAGCCGACCAACACAGCGACGACCCCGCCCGGCAAGCCCGAGCGCGGATGCGCCGCGCGAAAGAAGCCGCGCGGTATCGCGAGCAGGCGACTCTCGCCATCGACGACGAACGCGCCGGCCCTGGAATCGGAGATCGGCAAGGGGAGGTCGCCTAATGCGACCCGACGCACTCGGGCAGGTTGCCGACGCCGACGCTCCCGAGACGACTCAGTGTGCCGTCTGTCGCGGCACCGCCGAACACCTGTCGAGCGCGTGGCAGGGCGAGGGCACCGCCTATCACAACTACCAGTGTCGAACCGAGCGCTGTCCGGCAGCCGGCATGATCATCGAACACAAGAGCGGCGAGTTCCGGCGAGTCGGCCCGATCTTCGGCAGCCGCGATCTCGCCGTCCGTCTCGCTACGCGCGAGCATCCCGACGCACCCGCCGAGTGTCAGGAGGTCGGCGTATGAACGGCGAGTTCAAGGGGAGTGACAGCAACGAAACCGAGCCTGACGCTCAGATCCGAGCAGATATCGAGCGCTTCTTCGCCACCAATCCGACTGCAACTGTGGTCGGCGCGCTCGGCACGCTTACCCTTTCGCCGAATTATCGCGAGCTTGTCGAGGACCTCCAGCCTGGTTCCGACGTCGACACCAATATCGACGCCGATGCTGACACCAACGCTGAATCCGGTGGTGAATCGGCCGATAGCAAGGCAACGACCGACAGTGGATCAGGAACCTGCGTCGTTCACCGAAGCGAACCCCACGATGTCTATATCGGTCGGGGTCGCAGCGGTGATGGCCACCTCAACAACACAGACATCGGCGAGACGGGCTGGCTCGGCAACCCCTACAAGCTCGACGGACCTGGCGGTGGCTACAGCCGCAAACAGTCGATCGCCCTCTACTGGGACGACCTCCACTACCGGATCGAGCATGAACCGGAATTCGCCCGCGCGCTCGCGCAACTGAAAGGTCAGCGCCTCGCGTGTTACTGCCGGCGCTCACACGAGAACGAACCAAACTGTCACGGCGACGTGCTCATGCGAGCGATCGAGGGGCTGCGGCCGGTCGACGGGTCGGCTGCTCGCGGCGATTCGACCTCCGTTGATGATTCACCGCCGGCCTCCGAGTCCGGGGCCAGAAGCGGAGTCGGCAGCGTCGGTGGGGAACGATGACGGAGGTGCGCTCCTTCGTCGGTTGCGAAGCCGATACCGCGCTTTGCTGTCTGCGGTGTGTCGCCCTCAACAGCTACGACGACGCGCCCGATCTCACCGCGACCGTCGACGAATACGAGATACCGACAAGCGCGATCGGCGAGCCACGCCCCGACCGCGAGACGGTGCCGGCGTTCAGGCGCTACTGCAACAAGCACGATGTCTTCCTCGTTGCGAGCTACAGCGATCTAGCCGACGAGCAGGCATGGAAAGGCGAGGAGTGGATCGCGGCACCGCTTCATACAGACACGGACCAGCCGATCGCGGTTCCCATCCGCCTCAATGAAATGCTCGGAGGCTCGCGATGAGCGCCGAGTGTCCCCCGAAACCCACCGACGGAGATGTCAATCGGGAGGGCAAGGACGATATCTTTATCACGCGCCTCCCTGTCGGACTATGGCATAAGCTAGGAAATCAAAGCGCCAAGAGAAAACGGGGCGAGAAACTGACATTTCCTCGCCCCGCTTTGGACAGGCGCGGTCGCCGGGTGCCCACCGGATTGACCGTTACTTGTTCTCTCACGGCCGACGACCATATAGTTTGCTCCTTCGCCAGCCATGGCTCTCGGCTGCGTAGATGGCCGCAAACGCCCGTTGGTCGTCGGTACGACGGTTCTGCCGTCCGTCAGCGCTGGAATGTCGGGACTCCTCAATGAGTCAGCAAGCATCTGCCCCCACCAGCGACGCGGCTAGTCACATCTCCGGCTCGGAAGCGGGCATCACGCTCGTTCCGCCGGGTAGCGGCGGCCAACTCACGTTTGATACACCTACCGTTCGTCGGGTCGGCCCGCGATTTTCCAAGTGGCTGCCCGACGTCCTCGACACGCTCCTCCCGACGATTACGCACACCGCACGCGAACTCGCCTTTCAGTACGATCCCCGAACCATCCAAGACAAACGGCCGTACCTGTTCGCGGCCGACCTTTTCCATACTCATGGCGTTGGGACTGCACCGGGCGCGACGACGCCCGCGCACCCGTTTAACGATGCGCTCGCGAAGTTCGCGATTTCATATTTCGGTGTTGACTCCGACGAGTTAAGTGACCGCAAACGCGAACTCTACGACTACGCTCGCGATGAAATCCTCGAAGTCGGCACGCGCGATCTGCCGGGAGCGCCAACCGGTCTCGACGCTCTCGGCGAGACGATCGTCCCGCTGCTCGACGCCGGCGACGACACGCCCGCGATCGTCGTCAGCCTCGACGGAGCCACGTGGGAGGACATTGACGACGAGCGGACGGCCGCCCGCGCTCTCGACGCGCTCGCGCTGCTCGCCGAAGTGGTCGATATCCGGCTCATCTGCTCGCCACGACTCGACGCGCACCTCGAACGCGCGCACCCCGACTGGTACGACGAGTATCTTACTGACACTGGGGATACCCACCGGGGACCAGCCTCCACTGAGGCGGGCGAGGATGCGCTCGCGTCGGCCTGGGAGGTGATCGGGGAGTTTGCCCCTGGCGGTGGCCGCCTCCGGCTGCTCGCGGCACTTGATCCTGACGACGAGCGAGAGGTGCGCGACCTCAAGGCCGACACCGAAATCGAGCTTTCCGAGGGTTCGATCGACCGGTACGTGCGCGAGTTCGCCGACGAGTACGATCTCGTTGACGTCGACGGCCGGCCGAAATACAATCGCGTTGCCCTCACAAAAGTAGGAGCGGCGGCACAAGCCCTCATCGGCCCGAATCATCGGGTTCTCCATCCATCTCAAAGCCAGTTCGGCGACCGTCTTACGCGTACCCGACATGGCTCAACAAGTGTAGTGTGTTGTACCGACGCCAAAGATAGCCCCCAAGCCGCCGGTGGTTGTGGTGGCAGTCGCGGCAGCGGTGCTGTAGGTGCAGGGGCGTCCTCCTCTCCCTTGTCTTCGGGGCGCTCCCTTCCTGCGAGTGCTCCAACCGCTGAAGAGTGGCTCGCCGCAACTGGCGAAGCAGCCGATACCGGCTATGTGCGATGGCTCGACGGTCCTGACGGCCGACTTGATGCATGGGAGATGCACGAACGGCTCCTCGCTGGGCGTCGCACTGAGGGCGTGACCCTCGTCGACGAATCTGCGGAACCGTTCGAGGATGGGAAAGTAAGCTACGTCTCCTGTTTTGAGGATCACGCACAGGTCGTCGCCCAGTGGGGTGGCCCCCTCCCCACCTTGGTTCGCATCACATCTGCCTTACTGAGCAGCCAGATGTGGTCGAAGGTGCTCACCCCGTCGGCTATCGGCGACGATCTCGATGAACTCTACGATGGCGCACTCAACGACGCCACCAAAGACGTCCTCCGACTGGGTGCTCAGATCGGCTGGTTCGGTGAGGACGAGCAGGACTACGACGGCCTCCGCGAGCGCTTCGGCGAGATACGACGGCTGCTGCTGTCGAAACTCTCGGAGGTCAAGATCGGTGATTCGACGGAGTGGAGCAACCTCTGCCGGGATGCTCACGGACTGCTCGCATCGGCTACGCACCTCTACCGCGCCGTCGACGTCGACGTGACCTTCCACATCCGGGTTCCCGATACGAAACAACTTCGGGCTGGTGAGGACCGCTACCGTGGCTTTCTGGACTTCTTCAAGCATACGGTGCCGAAAAACGCCTCCTACGGGATTCACTCGATCTACCGGCTGCTCTACGAAAAACGAGTGGATAAACTCAGACACCGGATGGGCGTCGAGTTCGATGGTGATACGAGCGCGGATCTCACCGCATCATGGGTGGTCTCGGGACCGACCGCTTCGACATTCCAGGAAGACATACAGCAGGCCATCGCCTCGAAATCAGAGGATATTCGCGAACAAATCCAGGAGGGCGTCGAGCGGGGTGTAAGCCTCGAAATCCCGGTCGTCGACGGCAACTCTTACGGGGCGCTCCGTCGGGTGATCGACCGCCATACCGAGCGCAAGGGCTTCGCAACTCTCGACAGCGAACAACGCCGCAGGCTTGTCCGTCTGGCGACGGCGACACTCGGCGAGCGGGCGGGCCGGTGCTCACCGTATGCTCTCGCTGAAGCGCTGCTGTCGATCGGGAAGGCGCGGTCACCGACGGCTTCACTCACAGCGGGCGACCTCGCGACTGGCCTCGCCCAATTGCCGGCCGAACGTCTCATCCCGTCACTGCCGCCGACGATGCAGAAAGCGCTGAAAGCGTTGCTCGTGGCCGACGAATCGCTTGGCGCTTCGGAAATCATCGAGCGGGCTGATATCTCCGGGCGGTCGTACACCCGGAACATCGACGAACTGGCGGCGCTCGGCATGGTTGAATCGGTCGGGAACGGCGGTCACAAGGAGTGGCAGGCATGGATTATCCCGTGGTGGTCGCCACTTGCCGGCGTTGATGCACCGCGAATCGATGATAGCGATGAAAACGCGGTCACGAGCCCCTCTCGCTGGGATGATGTTCTCTATGATATCGCTCTCGGTCTCGGCCTCAACCCAGAGTACGAGCTGTTCGCTGGGCCAGTTGATATCGATAAGGTATTCGCCGCCCTGCCAGCACTGGAACAGTGGCGCGGATTCATCGAGACGCATTATGGTCTCACCGATATCGAAGACAGACCACCAATCGATACTGGCCGATTGTCTGCAGAAGCCGAGATTGACGCCGAAGACGCTGTCGAGATCGGTTCTTGTCCACCATCACGAGAGAACGCCCAACTTTCGTTCAGCAGCCTATAGTGACTACTCGTGAACCACTATCTGTGGCGATCGATTTTCGACAGCTGCCCGTTCGATAGCGACCGACTGAACTACTGCTGGCGTGAAGCCTTCGCTTCGCGCACATCGCTACCCTCCCGAATCATATCTGGACATTCGGGACAGACTCGAACCGTTTCCATGTCGGCCGGAGCGAACACTCGGACATACTGCTCGGTGACGAACGCGCCACAATTCAGACAGTCAGGCATAGTAGAGTCGGTTAACCCTTGGAACTTCATTCTATCGCCCTCACTTCGAAATCTGCGTTGCGGACGACTATTCGAGACGCTGGGAGAGCGTGGGTGAGATGAATGATTTCTGGGTTCTCTCGTGTACAATGCCTCCTTCGCGCAGTTTTCGACGAGTTTGGAGGGTGAATCGTGCTGGATAGCACACTCGTTATCCGTCTATCGGTATATTTTACTACTAGAATAACCACCTTCGAGATATGTATGATCTGACTGGCTTCCAGCGGGATCTGCTGTACGTTGCTGCCAGCGAGGACGAACCGCATGGTCTTGCGCTCAAAGACGAACTCGAACAATATTACGAGAGTCAAATCCACCACGGACGGCTCTATCCGAATCTCGATACGCTCGTTGAGGAAGGGTTGATCGAAAAGGGCCAGCTCGACCGGCGGACGAACTACTATCAGGTGACGCAACGAGGTCATCGAGAGATAGAGGCCCGCCGCGAGTGGGAAGACCAATACGTCTCGCCGGAGGTCTGATTGCCCATGTGTAGTGTTTCAGTTCCTCGGCCGTGCGCTTTCGGAAGCAACTCCTCGGGAGTAATACTGATCGGCGATGGCGGTGAGGACGTCTAATGGTTGAGATACCCGATCGACTGGCGTGTCTGTTCACCGATTCAGTCACCGAGACGGGCGATTCCTACACGATTGAGGTTCCAAAGGAGGAGCTCGACGTGGGAGCGATTACGGCCGGCGAGACCTATCGAGTGGTGATCCTCGAGGATGCAGCGCCCGCGGGAAGCGACGATCAGCAGGAGCAATCGACGAACTCGCCAGCCTCAGCGACTTCGAAGCCACCAGTGTCTGAGGGAGCGATCCGCGAGGTGACCATCGAGTCGCTGGGCGATCAGGGTGATGGGATAGCGAAAACCGATCGTGGGTATGTGCTGATCGTTCCGGGAGCGCGTCCCGGCGACGAAGTGACTGTCGAGATCACAGAAGTCCGCGAGAACGTCGCGTTCGCAGAGGTTCGATCAGGCCGAGATCAGGGTGAGACATCTGACGATCAGTGACTCTCTTTCAACCGAAGCGGGCAGTATTTGTCGAGAGAAACCACCTGACGCAGGTACATTTATCACTGTGTCTGTACTGTGTTCGCTTGGGATAACTCATGGCCAGCACGTCAGACGACCCTCGAAATTTCACACTGCGCGAGGAGAGCGGCGAGGAAACGAGCGTTTTCACCGGACAGATGCCCCGACAGGCGGCACTCAAAGCCGCTCGCAAACTCGATCCAGCTGATAGCGAAGCCCAAGCGAGCCGAGAGGAGTTTCGCCTGCGGGAGAAAGGAACGAAGAAACTCCACATCTACGAGGGGTGGGCGTGGCACGAACAAGCACCGGAGGACAGGCCCGACTGGATGCCCGAGACGATAACCCAAGCGAACGTCTCGAAAGAGGGCATCGAGTATCTCGACGAGCTGTAGTTCGCGGGGGCAGATACAGATTCATATGCAGGCGGGTGAAACACTGCGTATGGACGAAGAGCGGCGGATACCGCCGTTCGCCGAAGATATTCTCACCGTGTTGACCGACGCGGCTGGTGGGACCGGCGAGGAGCTTCCGAGGGACGAGGCCATCGAAGTGATTACTGACAACGAGCGCTTCGACAAAGCCGACGCCGAAGCGGCAGTTGAGTCGCTTCAGAGCCGTGGATATGTCTATTACGTTGGAGAGTATATCCGGATCACGCCGACTGACTGAAGCAATTCGCCACAACCAGCAGAGAGATTCGTCCAAATTTCCACTTTCAGTACGGTTGGGAAGGTTCTATAACCGGCTAGAAGGTATCCACAGTGAGGACGGAACTGATCCGGAGCTTGAATGCACGCTGTCACACGGTTGTATGATATGATACAGACGATCAAACGGCTGCTCTCGCCCTCGACAGCCGAGTCGGTCGTCGAGTGTCGGAACTGTGGTGCGAGCGTCGACCCTGACAGCGAATGCTGCCCACGGTGCGGGTCGAGTGAGATCGCATCCTACGAGATCGGCGCCTGAGCCGAGGAGTTCCACCGGTTCGTGGTGTGCCCGTCCAAACGACGTGTCGTGGTAGGTGTAGTGTGGGAGTGAGACAGATCACAGGAGCCCGCTTTTCTCCAGAAATCCGGTGTATGGCCCATGGTTGTTTTCAGGTCTGCTCTCTGAGAGGATACATGGCAATCCCGTTCGGCGCGACGTGGGGGACACTGATCGAGCGGTGTGAGGAACTGCCCGCCGACGCGACGTTGATCACGCCGTTGGCGTCGAAGCGATTCCGGATCACCGACATCCAGGATCAGCGCGTCATCATCGAAGACGTCGATTCGGGTGACTCACAACCGCTGCAACGCGAGCAATTCGAAGCGCTCGCCGAGCACACTCGCGAGGCAATCGATGGCTACGAACTCTCCCGGCTGCCGACGCAAGCCGAACCGTACGCAGCGGTGCTCGCACTCCACCCGCGCTACGTACTTGATGAACGCGAGAACACGTTGAGCGAACTTGAGGAGGCTGACGAGAGTGCCGTGCTGGACGATGCACCACACTTGTCGATGAGTGCAGGCGCGGACGATGAACAGGACAGCGAGCGCGAAGAACCCGAGATCGACGTCTACTCGGACATGCTGCTGTTGATCGACGCACTCGAACGCGAGGACATGAGCGCTCTCGAAAGCGTCGAGACGCCCGTGCTGGTGAACCTCTACACGCTGCTGTCGGACGTCCAGCGTAACGCCAACGACCTCCGCAAAGACGTCGCCGACGTGCTCTTGGAACGCGTCGGGCATGACCGCCCGGTGCACGGTCAGTACGGTTCGGTCCAGCAGACGACGCGCCGGAACCGCTCGCTGAAAGACGACGAAGACGTGCTTACAGCGTTCGAAGGGACGGGCATCGATCGCGAGCAATTGCTCGGCGTCGATCGGGACAAGGTCGAGGAAGCACTGGATGTCGTCTCCGTGGCCGAATCGGCCGTCTACGATGTCACCGAAAGTGAGTACGTGCGCAAAGCCGAGGTGGACGACGAGCGCAAGGAAACGCGCTTGCAGGGACTGAAAGACCGGCTGGCGGTCAGCGACGATCCCGAGGCGGATGTCCTCCGCCAGGAAGTCGACCGCTTAGAACAGGAGATCGAGGAATTGACCGAGTTCTCGCCGGGTAGTGCGTTCGACACGCAGGCGGAATCCGGCTGAACTGAGTTGGTTGTATCGTTGTCGCTAAAATCTCATCACTGCCGAGCGGATGCATTATTCACCATCTGCTTTCATCTCATGGGGCTCAGTTAGCTGGGCATGGGATTTGCACGGAGTTGATGATGTCCCAACCGTTATTCCGCTGGAGCGACAATTCCCGACCGGAGGTACTACTCATGGCTCTACGACAACTCTGGGCAGATCGGCCCAGCAAGGAGAGAGCTCCAGACTTCAGCGAGGTAATCAACCGAATCCTGAACGGTGGAGACGATCCATCACCGACGCCATCTGGTGCGTGATACACTGATGTTGTCCCTTCCCCTCTCTGAGGGGTGGGGATTTTGAAGGAGCCACTATAGATCCAGAGCGGTCGCAAGCATGATAATCGTCAGCGTTTGCAGGGAAGACGCTTGATCTGTGATAGCGAAAGCGTTGGCTCGGCTCACTTCACTTCCACTGTCCTTTCCACGTCTTTTTGACTGAGAAGTGCCGAAAGCTACTGTCTCCCCACTCGTTATCGCTTTAGCGGACAATATTGGCTAGAATGTTGACTTATCCGGATAAAACAGATGCTAAACAGCGTACACCAAGTGTACGCAGTTTAGAATCGGTTAGAGTGTACCCTTCCGACGGCGGATGATGAGCTCACGGACTCGAGAGCCGTGTTCAACGTCTGATTCGAGATACGCCGTCAGGACAGCCTCGACGATTTCGGAGCGACTTGCGCCGAGATCAGCGCACTCATCAACCAGTTCGTCGATCTCAGAAGCGATCTCATCGTCGATCGAGACTCCGAATTTCGTTTTCGCCATTTCTAAGACAACCTTAGAAAGGCGTGCACTAAGTGTACGCCGATTTCAACCATTCATTTCGGGATTCGCTCCGGTTCCGATGATTTGTGGGCTAAAGCGATAACCAGTGCTGTCTCCCATCGAACACACGCGGAGGCAGATAGATCATGACCGAAGTGCATTCACACGCCGAAGAGATCCACGAGCAGTTCGCCGACCAGATGGAGATTACTGTCGAGGAGGTAGAAGAGCGCCTCGACACGCTGGTCAACGAGTATCAGGTGCCGATAGAGGAAGCGCGCCGTAGCGTCACCAGCAGCTACTACGACGAGACCGAGGTCGACCAGGAATCGCTGAGTGATGCGAACGAACAGCGCGAGATCGGCAGTATCAACACAGCGGAAGAATGGATTGACATCACCGCGAAAGTGGTCGAACTGTGGGAGCCACGGAGTGATGCGATCGGGCAGGTCGGGCTGGTAGGCGACGAAACCGGCCGGATCAAGTTCACTGCGTGGGCGAAATCCGATCTTCCCAGCATCGAAGAGGGTTCGGTGTACCAGCTCGGGAATGTCGTCACCGACGAGTATCAGGGCCAGTACTCGGTAAAACTCAACCGGACAACGACCATCGAGGAGGTAGACGAGGAGATCGAAGTCGGCGACAACTCGACTGAGGTCGAGGGTGCGCTGGTGGATATCCAGAGTGGGAGTGGGCTGATCAAGCGCTGTCCGGAAGAGGACTGCACGCGCGTGCTCCAGAACGGGCGGTGTTCCGAACACGGCGAAGTCGACGGCGAGTTCGACCTTCGGATCAAGGGTGTTCTCGACAACGGTGCCGAGGTCCATGAGGTGATCTTCAACGAAGAGATGACCGAGGAGCTGACAGGGATCACGCTTGCGGAGGCGAAAGAGCGCGCGATGGACGCGTTAGATACTACGGTCGTTGCCGATGATATCAGTGAGAAGGTTCTCGGTCGATATTATCGGATCAACGGACCTGAGCTCGGTCGATACGTGTTGGCCGACGAGTTCGAACAGCTTGGCGCGCGCACGGATTCTGAAGAAGTGCTGATCACAGCGAGGTCGCTGTAGATGAGCGCAAGTTCAGACGCGGGCGAGTCGACGGGACGGGAGGTCGCCAAGCGACTGTTCGCCCGGGAGTTCAACGACGCATCGTACACGTTCAAAGAGTCCGAGGATGAGCTCGCACCGAACTACACGCTGCTCCCGACGGGTGAGCGTGTCAACCGGCTGTTTTTCGCGGGCACGCTGACTGAGACGAACGATGTCGGGTCGGACTCGGAATACTGGCAGGGGCGCGTGGTCGATCCGACGGGGACGTTCTACGTCTACGCGGGCCAGTATCAACCGGAAGCGGCGAGCGCGCTGCGGCAGATCGAGACGCCAACGTATGTGACGGTAGTCGGGAAACCGCGGAGCTACGAGACCGACGACGGCGAGACGAACGTCGCCGTGCGGCCGGAGTCGATCACCCAAGTGGATGAAGCGACCCGGGATCGCTGGGTGGTCGAGACCGCTGATCAGACCATCGACCGCCTCCAAGCGTTCGACGCGGAGATCAACGATTACGCGCAGATGGCACGCGACGAGTACGGTGAGCGGCTCAGCCCGTATCGTGAGGCAGCCATCGAAGCGCTGGAAAGTCTCGATGCTACCGATGGCTCTACGAGTGCGGCCACAACCGAGGCAGAATCGGACGCTTCGGGGAGCGGCCCACTCGCCAGCGATACCGACCCGATCGAAGAGGACGAATACACTCCTCCTGAGAGCGAAGAGAGCGTCGGAACCGACGAAAGCGTCGAGAGCGAGGAAAGCAGTTCTGACGATGCTTCAGACGTTGAGGAGTCGTCCGAGGATACTGGACTCGGCGAATACGACTGAAGGAGGAGTAGGCTTCGTCGGCGGCTCGACACCGTCTGGGGTGTCTCCAAGTGTAGTCCAGAAATAGTCGTCTGTGTGTCTCTGACGCATTCATTTACATGGGCAATCATTAATATGACCAAAAGATAGATATGACTTCAACAACTACGGCCACTCTATGACAATCACCTCGGAGCACGTGGGACCATCGGTTGCTGAGAATCTTCGGACGATCCTTACTGAAGAGAGTGGTGAGGTCATTGCAGTGGGTTTCGACGAAGAGTCGACAGGCGAACTCGTCAAGATACTTGCCGAGAGCGAGGAGCCGCCGAGCGTGCGCTTGCTCGTTCGGGAAGGCGTACTGAAATGGCTGCGCGATGATTTCGTGCTGGCAAGCATAGCGGCGGAGCTGATCGAAGCGGAGACGCTGGAACTGCGAGCCGCTGCTGAGCGATTGGATAGGACACTACTGGTGACGGAGGAGACGGTCGTCTCGCTGGTCATCCCGGATGACGAGCACAGTGCGGCGCTGGTGACCGATGACGAGGAGTTCGTCGCAGCGGTTCGCGAGCGCTGGAGTGGTGTCTGGGAGGATGGCGAGGCGTTCAATCTGCGAACGCCGGTGTACTCGCGAGTGCTGGACTCACTTGGTGAGGAGTTCAACTCGGCGATGGAGTCGGACTTTCGGACGGTGCTGGAATCGCTCGAGGATATGGACGATAGCGGTGAACTGGACGAGGTGGGGCTGAGTCTGTTGATAGCGGCCAAACACGAGCAGTTGCTCTACGATATTTCGAAGTGGGGTGAAGATGTGGGTGTCGCAAGCAAGGCAACGTTCTCACGGACGAAAACTCACTTCGAAGAACAGGGACTCCTGGAGACGGAGAAAGTACCGATCGACGTGGGACGGCCACGGCTGCGTCTGCTGCTGGGCGAAGAGCGGCTCCGCGAAGCCGAGGCTGAAGAGCTGGCGAACGTGGCTCGTGACTTGCTCTCGGCGGCCCCGGCCTAATCAGAGACCGATCGAGAAGCTATTCGGAGGAGAGAGGAGGTGAGAACAGGGATATTAGATACCGTAGGCGGGTCACGCAGGGATTCTGGACAGTGAGGTACTCTTCGAGAAGACACGAGCCACCGACTGAAACGATTGTGGTTAGTCGTTCGCCGGTGTGACTCCTGTTCCGTCGGTGTTTTCGACATCGACACTGCCGGTAAGTTCGGTGTAGGGATACGGCATGCCGATGCCCTCAGCGTCGAAGCGTTTCTTGACCGCTTCGGTGAACTCAGTAGCGACTGGTTTGTAGCTGGTCTTGTTCGGGTTGATCCAGAGTCGCCCCGAGAGCACGACTGCGGAGTCGCCGAGGCTCGTCACGGGCGCAGATGGTGCGGGGTCAGGGAGGGTACCGTCGAGGTTTCGTGCTTCCTCGATGATAGCCGCTCTGGCCTCCTCGATATCATCGTCGTACTCGATGCCGAAGTCGATCGCCACTCTGAGTTCGTTGTTTCCTGTCGGATTGGTCACGACAGCGTCAGCGAGGTCGCTGTTCGGAACAGTGACTTCCTCGTTATCGAACGTGTTGAGCTTCGTGACACGGAGTTGGATCTCTTCGACAACGCCCTCATTGTCATCCCACTCGATCCAATCACCGATTGTGAATGGTTCGTCTTGGATGATGAAAATGCCCGCGACGAAGTTGGCGATGAGGTCCTGTGCAGCAAACCCAACAGCGAGCGAGAGTGCACCGAGAAGCGTCGCAAACGCCGTAAGTACGACACCAGCGCCTGCGATCGTCGCCGCTATCACAATCGCAAGCACGCCGATGAGAGCGACCGTGATACTCACCGCTAACCCCGCAAGCGTTTCGTCGACACCACGAGTATCGAGCACGGCTTTCAACGCCCGGATGATGACAGCTTTCCCGACGTAGTAGATGATGACGAACGCGACGACGAACAGGACGATTTTCACGGCCGCACTGACAAGTGCGGGACCGAACTGGTTGAGCAGGGATTGTGGGTTGAGTGAAAACCCTTGTTGCATCGGTATCATTGTATGCAGGTATTCAGACAGATGAAGCACCAATTAAAGTTGTGGCTCCTGGTCGGAGGATTCCATCGTGCTTTGGCTACACCCTCATAAGATTTGACATCCTCTCGTGCCTGTAGGACGTGTAGAGTAGGATCGTCAGAAACGTGAGGATGAAGATCGAACACGACACCCATCTCCACGTTCCCCCGGTATGATGAAGCGGGTGTACCGGGGGTTCAATCCACAGACATCGTCTCAAAAAGAGTTCTGGCCATCCATTGAAGATTCAGATTCGGCGACAGAGAGTTATCTTCGGGCGGGGGATCTGACGGGGAGCTGAGCTTGGGCATATCAGAAAACGTGGGGACACGAGCGAACGGAGAGACATGACGACCATTCCCCACGCTTGCTGTCTGACTCCGAGACAACAATCGCGTCTCAGTTGAAAGACCGTGATGGTAAATGGTTTGCGGTCGATTGGCATGCGTCCAAACCAGCGTGATGCGGTGCAGGCGTAGAAATCCCACAACTATAGGCGAGGTGATCGTGGACAACACGGCGGACTACAGCATTGTTGCTTGGTCCGCTGTGGTGTCTGCTGGTTGATCGGTGTCGTCGGGTGTCTCCCGGACGACCATCGTCCCGGCGAGACGGTCACCGATCCGCTGTCTCTTGTCGGAAGCGGCCATCGCGATGAACCCGATGAGGTAGTAAAACAGGCCGTCGATTATCTCGAGGAGATTCCGAACGAATGCGGAACTCAGTGAGCATTGCCCGCCGTCTTCCTCGACGACTTTGATGCCGAACAGTTTCTTGCCGACGGTGTAGCCGTCCCACAACCCCTCCAGCAGGAAGAAGTAGATGAAGCTGGCGACGACTCCGAGCAAGAGTCCAATCCCGCCGATCACGCTCCCTGCATCGCCACCGATCGCACCACCGATCGCCCCGATCACACCGGCGATGACGCCGATGATGAGGGCCACGGCGATACTGTCGACGATCTGGGCTCCGATTCTGGCACCGATAACACTCGTGTCGTCCCGTGTCGGTCGGGTCGGATATCCTTCCATACCATTCCATCTACAATATGGGACTTAAATCTATGTACTTGGGTTTAAGAGGAACCGCCAGCAACACGCTGGTCCACTCACGAGTTAGACAGCGGGCGTACTCAACCACGACGGTCGGTGTGACGTTGCGGTCGGCGTTCCGTCGGCAGAATGTCCGCTCTGGGAACACCATCCGATGGCCATGGCAGAATGATTCAGTGGCCGGTCTATGCATCGAGGAATTTTGCGTATCACGTGTACCCCGTCGCTCGGTACTCACACCATCGTCCGGACGACGGCGGATGGTTTGTCGCTCACCCACGACGTCTCGTGAGCCTTTCTGATGGATATTGTAATAGAGACCAACAGATCGGCTGGAAAGCGTGTCTATACGCCAACTAGTCGGCAAGGAGACTGAGATCGGCAAGCTGTTCGGCAACCGTTGCGACCGCCGTCTCGAGAGTCGTGCGCTCGGTCGCACCCGCCACGACGAGTTTCCCCGACCCGAAGAGCAACACGACTACTGTCGGCGAGTCGAGACGATAGACCAATCCCGGAAACTGTTCGGGCTCGTATTCGGTCTGCTCTAAGCCCAGCCCGATCGCTACCGGGCTCAGATTCAGCTGTTCATCGAGATCAGCGGTCGCAACGATGTTCTGGACTGTGATCTCGGGTGAGCCTTCGATCGAGACTCCGAGATCACGCACGGTCGTTACGAAATGTTCGAAGGCCGTCCGCATCTCGCTAGTGCTCGTCGCTCCTGTCACAGTGGCTTTCCCTGACTCAAAAACCATCGCCGTCGCTTCGTGGTCCGGAGCCTGATACAAGAGGCCGGAAAAGTTCGACGGCTGGTAGTCTGCGCCATTGAGATCAGACGCCAAGGTCGCCAAATCGACCTCCCGTTCAAGATCACCTGCACCGACCACGTTCTGTATCTCGACAGTGTCGGTCGGGTCAGTTTCCAGTGTCACGCCTTATCCCGTGAAATTTCAAACAGCGGCGGGATAAACCTGTCCGAATACGTGACACCGCACGATTTTTCTCCCGCGCTCATCTCGATAGATCGTAACGACTGATCTATTGAAAATGGGGTACGGCGGCAGGGTTCGTGGATTTGAACTGAGACGTCACACATTTGAGTCGGAAAGAATCGTGAGTTTCCTGTCTGATTTGGCAGTGATCGTCGCGATCAATCCAATTATATATACCAGATGCTTAATGAATTATATCGGGGAGAAATTGTCTAAACCATCAAAACCCTGCGCAATTGTCTATTTTCAATAGAGAAGACTGTTCGATTTCTTGTGCCCATGCTCCGCGCAGGGATAGCAGGATTTCCACCGAGTCACAAGAGTGTCCCCAGAGTACACCGGAGAGCAAACCTGACTAAGCGTCGACAACGATCAACATCCGCTTCGTGTGGTCGAAGTCATCGGTCGTGACGAGTAGCCTATGGGTGGCAGTGCGGGCGGGTAGTTCACACCGTGACGGTGCTTTCAGAGCCGCCACTGATCGTCAATGACAGCAGCATATCCTCTACTTGCTGGCCAACCTCCGAGGAATACACCATCTCTGGGATGGTACTCGCAGCGGTATAGAGGGTATCACCAACGAGCGTGAGAACCGCATTTTGTCGGATGTTCATGGAGGCCTCGGCCGAGCTGAGTCGCAGATCGAGAAAGGTCGCGCGGCTGTCGTTTGGAAGCGTGACTTCCCGTCGATCGAGCGTTTCATTCGTCATCTCGTTCTCTCCGGCAGACTGTTGGTAACCGCTCAAGAACTGCTCTGTCGCCTGGTCGAGCGTCACTGACGATGGCGCACCTTCGCGGAGGAACACAGTCAGGCTGCTTGGCATATTTGCAGCTGTGAAAGAAACCTCCGTGGGGTCGGTTTCATCCACTTGCCAGTTGCTCGGATATTCGATCGTGTACGGGTAGGAATCACTGCTGTAGGTCTCGCGATCCGAGAGGTCAAGACTTCCCTCCCCCATCGCTGCCGTTCCGGCAGCTGTGGGTTCTGCTGTGGGCTGGGATGTAGCTGTCTGCATTGGGGTGGGAGTTGCAGTGGCTGTTTGGGTCTGTGTCTGAGTTTGAGTTTGAGTCTGAGTAGCGGTCTCTTGTGCGGTTTCGGCCATTGTGGTCGCAACTGTCGTTGCAGTTGTCTCACCGCCTGCCGACGTGTTAGATCCGTTTGTGGACTGGGTAGAGTTGTTCCCGCTACTGTTGTTGCCTGTACTACCATTACAGCCAGCGAGGAGTGAAAACCCTGCTGTGAGACCAACCAAGACGCGTCGTCGTTGCATATTATTGGTTCTCACATACGATATATGAAGATTTCTATTTTCGTATTGGAATATCAAAACGGCATATCTCGTGATCAAACGCGACAGCTCCTGATTTTTCTGCTCTATTAAAAATGCGGCACAGAGTTGGAGTTGAGGATTCTAGACGAGTAGAACAAGCGTCTCCAGACATTCTATCGACAACATTCTTTGAAGGCTGCTCAGATTGACGAATTTCCAATGTCGTGAGCTAACTTGACAATAATAAAGAAATGCTGCATGAGCGGCTCCGAAACCGGACATGGGTGAAGATCTACTGCTCGACAAAACCACCCGACGCACAACGGATGAGTATGGGTTGAGCAGGCACTGAAAGTGGGCCGAGAGGTGCTCGACGACCGAGATCGAATCTACTACGTCAACGATCAGGTCTAGATCATGTCGACCGACGAGTAACTCGAAATCAAACTCTTTCACGGGTCGGTCCGTCGGTTTCACGCAAATTGCTGTGGGAACCCCTCTATGACATGTTTTCAGCAGTTGCGTGACCGACGCAATACAGTGGTAACTGCTAGCATGAACCAGAAACGTTCTCGAATATGTAACGATAAATAGAATGAGGTAATTCAGGAAAGAAAGGGCTATATTCCCCTATCGAGTAGTGTCTTTGTACATAGTGGTCCGTCTTTCAAACCCTCTCAGAGTAGTCGTACTGTATATCGGTCTTGCGCTCGTGCGTGCCGATCTCATCGAACCAGAGCGGGCACGCCGGACGACCCACCTCGCGTGGCCACGCATCCTTACCGGCATCGCCCGGATGTCGAAAAACGCCGTCGACATCGCGATGGTCGGGGTCGCGGTTGGCTCCGCTGGCATCGCCGGTGTGGGCTTTGCGAGTCCCTTCTGGGGGCTCGCGTTCGCCGCCGGCGGCGGGATCGCTGCCGGGACGATCGCGCTGGTCTCCCAGCGCTACGGGGCCAAGCGCCTCGGTGCGGTCGATCGAGCCGTGCGATCGAGCGCCGTCATCGTAGTGGCGATCACGCTCCCGCTCATTGCGATCTTCTGGGTCTTCGGCGGCGATCTCGTCGCGCTGTTGAGCAACGATACCGAGGCGGTCGCGCTCGGTGCGACCTACCTCCGGATCGTGGCGTTTGGCATCCCCTTTGCGGCGCTCAACCTTATCGGGAGTCGGGTGTTCCTCGGCGTCGACGACGCCAAGACACCGATGATTCTCCGTTCGGGTGGTGCGATCGCAAACGCCGTCATCAACGGCGTCATGATCTTCGGGCTTGATCTCGGAGTCGCCGGCGCGGCGATTGGTACTGTGCTCTCGAACGCACTCGTGACTGGGATCTTCGCGGGCGGGCTCGTCGCGGGGCGGCTGCCCGGTCTCGGCGAGCTTCCGGTGCAGATCGATCCGCGGGGGAGTTACCTTGGCGATGTCCGCGAACTCGTCGACATCGGAACCCCCGTGGTCGGTCGGAAACTCGTCTGGACGATCGCGCAGTTTCCGATGCTCGCGATCGTTGCGCTGTTCGGCCCGCAGGTCGTGGCGGCGTACGTGATCGCGCGCCGGATCTGGGGGCTGATGAATACGCCCGGCTGGGGGTTCGGTCTCGCCTCCTCCAGCCTCGTGGGCCAGGCGCTCGGCAGTGGCCACGAGGAGACCGCCGAGGCGTACGGCCGCGAGATCGTGCGGTTCGCGGTCGCGGTCTACGTCGTCTCGGCCAGTATCGTCTTCGTGCTCGCCGACCCCATCGTCGCCACCTTCGCGGGCGGCGGCTCCGAGACCATGATCTCGGTCGCGGTGTCGTTGGTTTCTGCGGCCTGCGTTGCAATCGTTCTCAAGGGTGTTTCGGAGTCCGCTGCCGGCACGCTCGATGCGAGCGGCGACACCGAGTGGCCGTTCTACAGCCAGGTGCTCGGCATCTTCGGCGTCGCGATCCCGCTGGCCTACCTCGGCGCGACGACCTCACTCGGTCTCTACGGCCTGTATCTTGCCTTCCTCGCTGAAACGACGGTACCGGCGGTGCTCAATTACTACCGCTTCGCCACCGACAAGTGGAAACAGGTCAGCCGGCGTCACCGCCCCGACACCCCAGCGTAATATCAGTACCTCACAAAGTGGGTCGCTCTTGTGTAGATTAGCGGAATACGTTGACAGCGACGCAATCGACAAGGCTGTGGATGGGTGCTTGAACAAGATTCAGGGAGCGAAGAAGCCCGAAGGTGCGAGCGGCCTGCTCCAAGCCTTGCTTGGACAGGCCGCGGAATTTCGCCAGCCACGGTTGCACTAACGACCAGAGGCATTCGACCTGATTCGTGTGGATACCTTCCTCTGAGACGTACTCATCATCATGGACAACGGTTCGATGCTCGTGTTCCATTTGCTGATACGCGGGAAGCTCGTCGGTCCAGATCTCTCCCAGCGGCTGGGAGAGATCGCCTGCTTCCTCAATCACTGGCCCGAGGTTCTCGTCGTATTTCGACCCCTCTTCGGCTGAGATCACCTGGAGCACGTCGCGGCAGGCCGCGACGAGCGTCATCTCATCGCCCTGCTCTCCTGTCCATCGCGCCCGTCCGGGTCCAGGGGACCCGCCGCGGGACAGTCCGTCCCGCGGTGGGTTCTGGCCTTTGAACCCCGAGCACACCCGCTGAGTTTCGTCCACCTGTGTCGGCCCAGCAATCGTGTGCTCGATGCGTTCCCAAACAGTCGGGAAACCGCGAGCGAACGCGGTTTCCACGTCGCTAATTGCCTCGAAGACGGTTTTGTAGGTGCGGTCAAGCAGCGGTGCGATTTGGTTGATGCTGAGGAGGGAATCAGCGTACAGGACGAAGGCGACGAGGAACTCGCCGGGGGCGAGTTCCGAGTCATAGAAGGGTGTGCCACGGGTGTAGGTGGTTTTCCAGTCACAGCGGCCACACCAGATACGGGCCGAACCATCGAGGGCGTGGAGGGCGTCGGCGTCACAGCTCGGGCAGGTACGGGTGGTCCAGATGGCTTTGAGTCGCCGCTCGACGATGGCGTCGAGCGGCTCCGGCCGAAACTCTATTGCTCCGAGGTCAACGAGTTGCTCAAGCATTCCGCCGAGAGCAGCGCGTTCATTGGTCATGTACGACTGCTGTCGGCGGGATGCCGTAATCTCCGTGACTCGGTTCCGCTACACTACACAAGAGCGAAGTGGGTTGGGTGAACGGGCTGCTTGATCGGTTGATGCAGCCAGACCAAGCAGCCAACGAACTCACCAGCAGGTGCTTAACTTTCTCGTCAACACTCTGGATGAAGAGATCGATATCGAACTCGGCGAGAACGCCGATATCGACTCCGAGGACATCTGGGACGTCCTTGACGTGCCGTCCCAGACGATAGTAGGTGGACTATTTATGACCTTCCCCCGTTGACGAACTGCTATGTACGGAATCCTCACGAGCGACCCAACGCTAGCCCGCGCGGACGTCGGGGAGTTCGTTCATTTCGTCACTGACGATGTGAGCGGTCGACGTGGCACTCCACTCGACGGCGTCGTCAATGCCGTCGCTTGCTGGGGGAACACAGAGATCGTTCGAGACGACCCAGACCGCGCCGCAACCACCACCAAGGGAACACGGGCGACACCCGAGACGGAGGGTCACCACTGGGGAACGATCTGCCCGACAGACCCCGACTATCGCGCTGGACTCCTCGACCGGATTGAGACGGTCGGTGACAACGGGGACGTCAGACTCACCACACCCGGCTTTCCCGGTGGCGGGTTCTGTCGCTGTGTGCGCTGTGAGCGACAGTTCGCAACGAGCGAGTTCGACGACCGTGTCGCGTGGCGGACGGCGACCATCACACGGTTCGTCAGGGAAGCGAAAAATCGGATCACGGGAGACCTTATCGTCACACTGTACCCGGATCCGTATCCCGGCAATCTCCGCGCCCGCGCCGGGATAGACCCACAAGCTCTCGAATCGGTGGCTGACGGCTTTCTCGTCCCGCTCTGTAGTATCAGCTACGAGACGACGTACTGGGTCGAGTCGCTGGCCCGTGGCTTCGCTCACGAACTCGGTGACCTCGACATACCACTCACGTTTCAGCTATCGGCGTCCGAAGCCGGAGTCGACCGTCTCGTTGATGTGACCCATCAGATCGAATCGTACGCCGATGCGGTCGTCTACGGGACCTACGAGGGCGACTTTGAGACTGTTCGAGAGGTCATCCATCGTCGCGGGACGGCTACACCACGGTCTCAGCCCGTTTGAACGTTCCCGAGGTCTCTTCGTCGCGTCACTATTGATCGTCTTCTTCGAAAGCACTGGTCGTCTGATCGGTTCCATTGAATCGCCATAGGAAATAGAATTTTCTGCCTGACCTCAGAGCGTGTTCTGAAACCACTCTTAGTGGGCTGGCTTTCGATGCAGAGAGTCAGTGCTGAATCTTCCTCGATGATTTTGTCTTGGCTTGGATGACTGTGTGTGAAACCACTCAGCAACATCCGGCCAAACGTCCTCATGTGAACTGTTCGAAAACAATAGGCCGATATGTCCGGTAGGGTGTTCGATAGTGCTCACGTTGTCGGTGCCGATGACGGCATTGAATGGCTGTGACGCTTTGGAAGGGATGAGATGATCATCCTCACCGGTAATCTGAAGCACGGGCATATCGATCTCCGTAATATCGACGTGTTCACCGTTGAGATAGAAATCATTCGTGAATAGCTTGTTGTCCTGATATATATCTTCCACTAGTCGGATGTAGGTTTTGCCTGCCACGTCGATACCGTCCGAGAACCATCGCTCCATCCGAAGGAAGTTCTTGACGAACTCTTCGTCGTCCAGATTCTCGTACAGCCGGATGTACTTGCCAACCGTGCTATCGACAGGATCCATCAGCGTAAAAATCACGTAGAGCAGTTCCGACGGCATATTTCCATATATATCGATCACGGTTTCGGGATCGTAGTACGTCTCATCGCTCCACAATTCGAGCAACCCGCCAGTATCGTTGAGATAGAGTGGGCTGGCTATCAGCCCAAGTGCGTTCACCTTCTCGGAGTGGAGTGCAGCGTACATCGCTGCCATCGTCCCGCCCGTACAGTAGCCAAGGAGATTGATCGACTCCTCTCCTGAGCGCTTGCACACCTCGTCGACGCTATTGGCGATGTAGCGGTTGACGTAATCACCGAACGTCAGTCCCGTATCATACCGCGTGGGTTCGTTCCACTTGAGAAGGTACACGTCGTGACCGTCTTCCAATAGATGGCGAATAACGCTCCGAGCAGGTTGTAGATCGAGGATATACGATTTGTTGATAAGTGCAGCGATAACGAGAATCGGCACGTCGTCTTGCTCGTCCGTCTGTGGTTCGTAGTGGTGCAACTCCAGCATGTCCTCAGTACAGACGACCTCACTCGGTGTCTGACCCACCTTAACGGCCGAAACTTCGTCGAGTCGCTCTTTTGTAACCGAGAGCTTGTGGAGCGATTCTGTGAGTGTATCCACTATCTCGCACGAGCGGTTACGCATCGGTACGACTGGGTCGCCCGGTAAATCAGTGATTGTTGACATTGGTGTCTGGATAGTATGAAATGGTTGGCTGAATGTGATTCGCGTTGTTTGTGCTGATTCGGCGTCGATTCATCGCATGTAGCGTCAGTTCGCGAGCGAAGTCAGCTCCTCGACATCGGGAATGTGTTCGCTCGCAGAGGTGATCTGTTTCATGCGCTGTTCGTGTTTGTTGGTTGCGTACTCGGTGAGTTCTGTCGGCGTGACGCCTTCGTCACCGGCGCGCTCGTAGCTTGGAATCGCTGCCTGCACCAACGGCAGGAGGTCGCCGACGGTCTCTTCGATGATGGTTGGCTGTATGCGCTCGGTTTCGACGAGTTCTTTGAGCTTTGCCATCCCGAAGCCGACGTGGCGGCCTTCGTCGCTGCGAATATAGGTGAGGCCCGAGACCAGTCCTGGCAGGTGGGGGATGTCAGGATAGGTGTCCTCGTCGAACTGGCGCGTGAGTCCGTAGTAGCCAGTCTGGGCGAGGATTCCCTCGACGGTCATGTGGTAGTGTGAGTACGCTTTCGCGCGATTTTCAGGGGTATCCTCATCGAGTAGTGCGGCCATTGCGGCCTCGTTGCGCTCGAACAGCTCGTCATATTCGTCAGAGAACCACCGCTCGTCAGCCGGCGAGGAGTGTTCCTGACCACGGTCGTCCTCCGCCGCGTGGATTACTTCGCGCCAGTAGCGGTCGAAGAAGTCCGAGTGTTTGGCTTCCTCGTAGAGTTGGGTCGTGATGAACAGTTGGTCCTCAAAGTCATCGAGCGCGACCGCCAGCGGTGCGAGATCCTCTGCAACGGCATCCTCACCCGCGCCGAACAGCGCGAGCGCGCGCTTCAATCCATCGAATGCCGCATCGTCGAGTTCATTGAGCGCCTCGCGGTCGGCATCGAGGTCGATGTCGTGGGGGTCCCAGTGTTTCTCAACGGCGTGGCGGTAGTATCTGAACGTCTGTGCATCAGTATCGATCTGCATCGATGCGTCGGTGGTCGCCATGACAGCTATGAGTAGGTCCCGTCGATGAACGAATGTTGAGCCTAATTCGTTGTGGTGTTTATCAATGGTTCTCGTCGAGAGCGACAGTATGCTGAATGAGTCGGTCCTGCGCGCGGCGAAGCCGTTCGGAGACCGACGGTGCGGACACGCCGAGTTCAGCGCCAATCTCTGCTAGGGAGCCGGTTCGAGGAATCGAGAAATAGCCCGCTTCGTGGGCTACAAGCAGCGTTTCGCGCTGTTTTGGCGTGAGTCCATATTCGTTGTCGGTCTCGGGTGAGGCTTCGAATATCTGGTCGAGTTGAAACGTAATACCGTACGTCTCACAGGCGTCGTGGAACTCGGCGAGCGCCTCACGGTCGGAAAATCGGATACGTGCTCGCCATCCCGTCGGCGTGATCATCGCGTTGATTGGGGCGGTATCCAATCGAACGAACTCAGTATAGATGGCTGGCGGTTGGTCGGATAATTCCACCCGATAGAGACGGCGATTCTCTGTCGTTCCGAGGACACTGTACGTCGCCACCGCTGTATCGTCGAGTGCCGCTTCAAGGGTATCGAATGTCTCGCCTTCGGCCCAGAAAACGATCACCGGCCGGCTGCGCTCGGAGGTAAGAATATCATCAATTCTGAGAGTTGAATCCGAAGCAGTAGCGGCAACCGCTGTTAGCGGTAATCGGTCCGAGATCAGATCGAACTCGACAACGAGAGCCATCGGTATTCGAGAGAAGGGACGGTCTCCTCAATAATAATTCGACTTTGAACGTTTATAAGTGGTGTTGAATCACACCGATTTAGAACCTCAAGCGACGAATCTATTCTTCGATTCGTCACCCGGTTGAGCACGTTTGTGGCCGGAAAAACGTCACATAGTCGGCGATCACCACCCACGTGATCGCCTCGCTATGGACGGTCATACCCAAACTCTGGGATTTCAAGCTGTCTCCACGACGTTCTGAGGATGCCTTATAAATATGCAGAGCCGAGTAAGATAATCTATCTTTTAACCAGTCTGATCAGGAACCCTCATTTCTGGCCATGCTGACATTCCCCACGGATCACTCTGTTGCCTTTGTTCGAGCCAACTTCGGCGAGATTCTGTATCACGAGGCCAAACAGCCATCGCCGTCACGACTTCCCCTGCTTGAGGAGGCAAATGCCGAGCTGTGTGGCGGTTTTCATCTCAATCAAACACGACTGCATCAAAGGTCAGTCACCCTCACGTGCTCTGACGTGCATGTCATAGATCGACCTTTGTGAGTCCCTGATGTACTTCACACTCCGGTGACTTCAGCGGGATTCTCATGGAGTCACCCGCTGATGTATAAAACAAATTTCATGACACAGGTGCTTTTATAATAATCGTAGGAGAATCGGTGGCCACTGGTGTCACGCAGGTCCGGAAGACTACGGATGCGTGACACCGGGGAGTCATCATGACAGGACTACACACGCTCGGCGGTGGAATAGTACTTCAAGCAGTCCCACAGCCCCTCCAGCCGCTGGTGCAGGGCTTCCTTTCGGCGATTCCGTCGATCATCGCCGCGATCGTCATCCTCATAATCGGCTGGATCGTCGGCATCGTTCTCGGCAATGCGGTCAAACGCGTCATCAGAAGTATCAGTCCCTCACAGTACGTTTCGGGGACGCCGCTTGAACCCGAGGGCGACGCCGACGAGTCCCTTGCGGGCGGACTCGGTAAGCTCGTCAAGTACATTATCATCATCTTCGCACTCCTCCTCGCGCTCCAACAGCTCCAGCTCCCGATCCCTGGCGATATACTGTCGAGTATCGTCTCGGCCGTGCTGAAAATCGTCGTGGCGGCCATCATCCTCGGCGTCGGGTTCGCCATCGGCCGGTTCGTCGGTGACATCATCGGCAGTGTCCTCGGTGGGTTCGATGTCGACCGCTATCTGGAAGGGACGCCGCTCGCGCGCATCACGGACGCGGTCGGCGGGGTCGGCAACGCCCTCGGGACGGTCGTCGAATACATCATCTACTACTTCGCGCTGGTTCAGGCGGTGGATGCGCTCCAGTTTGCCGTCCTGACCCAGATGTTCACCGGCCTGACGGCGTATCTCCCGGTGCTCATCGGCGCGCTCATCTTCCTCCTCATCGGCATCTACGTGGCCGACCTGCTCGGTGACGTCGTAGCGGATATCAACACGAGCCAGGTGACCGACTACGCCGGTCTCGGTGTGAAGGTGTTCGCTTACTACTACGTCATCACAACGGTGTTGAGCAGACTCGGTCTCGGCGTCGATATTCTAGAAACCCTCTTCAACACGGTTGTCGTGTCGGTCTTCGGGGCGCTCGGTGTCGGGCTTGCCCTCGCCATCGCAATCGGTCTCGGCTGGGGCAGCAAGGACTACGTCGCCGAAAACATCGGCGACTGGCTAAGCAGTGCGCGAAGCAGTGCCGAAGACCTCGTTGAAGAGGACGAAACTGCCGACAGCACTCGCGACACCGGCAGCACCGGCGGTACTGGGGACACCGAGGACATGTTCGATGACGACAGCGGTCCGGGAGGCTCCGGACCGAGCGGCGCGGGTGGCTCCGACGACTGACCACCCGTCTCTAGCCAATCGGCTTGTCCGATCAACTCTTTTCGTCACTTCTCGGCGGCCGCTGCGAGAGGCGGTCGAATCGTGACTGGGCCTGCTCGGCCTGCTTGCGTGTCTCTTCTGGGCGGTATGAGATGGTTTGGACCGTCTCGCCTTCCATCTCGATCGTGAAGATCGCGTCCCGATGACGACCGTCTTCGGGCAGTTGCTCTCGAGGAACCGCAATATCCCCCACCGTCTCCCCATCACGTTCGAGTAGCACCACTGCGAGGTCGTCCTCGAAGCGGTCCAGTACCCCGCGGTATTCTTTGGTCACCATCAGTACTCCTCCTTGAGGACCTGTTCGTCCTGCGCGTTTGTAACCGTGATCGTATCACCGCCGTTATTCCAGATCGCACTGCCAGACCCCCAGTACAGGTCGTTCCCGGCATCCGTTCCCTCGCCAGTGTAGAGCGTGAGCGTCTCGCCGGCCTCTATGACAGTCCCGGATGAAATCGTGTACTCGCGTGAGCTCCCATCCTTGACGGTCCACCCCGAGACGTCAAGCGATGTTGACCCCGTGTTTTCGAGCACGAGGTATTCATCGTTGAGGTTCTCTCTATCGTCACCTTCCGCATCGGCATGGATGGTCGTCACTTCGAATGGACCACTCTCATTCACCCCCGATTCCGTGCCACCATCACTCGCAATCCTCGTCGTGGCTGGTGTTTCCGAAGACTCCGAGGTCGGTGTCGATGTTGATGAACGCACTGGTGTTGGTGTGTTCGCGGCTGGCGTCGATGTGCCTTCCGGAGGATTTTGCGATAACCCGCTACCGACCGTGATGCTCTCGCGGTGGCTGACTGGTCCGTCCGTGCCCGGTTCGACCGGGTCTCCATCTCGGAGTGACGTCGGGTCGGTTGGCGCTTTTTCCTGGGTCGCAATATCGATCGTGTGGCCATCACTCGTTACGACGATGTTGCCGTGGGTTGCCGTCCAGTAGACTTCGATGTCATGCTCCCCAAACCGATGAAGCGCCTCCGGGGATGGATGGCCGTATTGAGACTTGTACGCGCTCGATATCAGCGTCACTTGTGGGTCAACTGCATCGAGGTATGGATTCGTACTACTGGTATCGCTGCCATGATGGCCGGCCTTCAGTACCGTCGAATTGAGTCGGTCACCGTACTCGTCTGTGAGGTGGCTTTCGGCCCCTTTCTCAGCATCCCCCGGCAGGACGAAACTTGTGTGACCGAACCCGAGTCGTAGAACAATGCTGTTCTGGTTGGGGTCTTCGCCTTCGATGTAATTCTCGGGAGGACTGAGGACCTGTGTTTGGACACCATCGAAGGGGATCGAGTCCCCAGCGTGGGTCTCATACAGCGTGATGTCATACTTTTCGACCGCGTCGAGATAGTCTTCATATGTTTGTGAACTGGAGCTGATTCCAGGATCATAGACTGCGCCAATCCCGTTGGCTTTCGTCTCGTAGTATTTGATGACGGCGGCATTGCCCCCGATGTGGTCGGCGTCGGGGTGGGTCGTCACGAGATAGTCGATACGGTCGATGTCGTGTTTTTTGAGGTAGTCGAGCACGAACTCGCCGTCATCGCGGTAGTCACCCGTATCGATCAGCATCGTCTGATTGGTCGGCCCGATGATGAGCGTGGAATCGCTCTGGCCGACGTTGATCGAGTGGATCTCGAACGTGCCGTTGGCCGCTGGTCCTGACTGCCGTGACTCACTCGTATTCGCGGGACTATTGGTCGAGGGAGTCGTGGCGTTGATTGGTGTGTCACCCGAGCCGGCGCTATCGGGAGCACTGCTTGGCTGCGTCTGATTTGACGAGGGTGAACTGCTCGCACATCCCGCGAAAACGATGAGAAGTGTGACCACCACAACGCCGAGTGTCCGCCGCTTCATGTGTGTCTATCCACTGGTTCGCCAGATGAATCCATCGGTCAGCGACCCATGTTTGGCCGTTGCATCCAGAACACACCTCTTCCGAACGGCTGCTCCTCCAGAGATAAGTGTTCGAGCGGGTTCGATCTCGTTCAGAGCCCGAGGTTCTCACCAACGTCACCGAGATCACCACTGGTGACTTGTGAGAGCAACTCCTGTCGTTTGTCTTCGGGCAGATTTTCAACCAACTCAACGAGGTTATCAACCGAAACGTCTTGGGGGGTCGGGCAAATTTCCACTCATTGTTGAACCACAGTGCCGTCTCTCGGAGCACTACTATAATTCTTGCCGTGTTGAACGGCTATTATGCAGATGCACATCTATGCAACAAGTCTGAATACAAGGTTATTGAGCAACAAGCACCCGAATTCCTGCGTTAATTCTCAATACAAAATGGCGAATCCAATTTTGAACGTGCTGTATGCAGAGCAGGGATTCAGCAGGGCTGGACGGTGGCAATCGACTGTTGCGGGAGTTCTAACTGGGTGCGGATTTACTGGATGGTCCACTAAATCAGTCCTGGCGCGCACCGGGGCTCCCGCTCACACCAGCGACGTGAGAATCCGCAATTCGGCCTTCCGGAGGTGTTCGTCGACCGTGCTCGCCGCACAGCCGAGACCGTCGGCGATGTCCTCATGGGTCGCCCGCCGCGGGATGTCGTAGTAGCCGTTTTCGACGGCCGTTTCGAATACTTCGAGCTGGCGGTCGGTCAGCAGCGTGAGTACGTTTCTGCTGTTCGGTGAATACTCGCCGACCTGCTCGACGGAGATATGTGTTTCTTCGGGCAGTTCTTCCAGCGCCTGCTGGAGCATCTTGTGGGTGCCGACGATGGTGATCTGGAGTCCACCTTCGATGAACGAAAGCGGCGGGATGATCATGAGGGCGTACTTCTGGGCGACGGCCATCAGCCGGCCGGCGGGCTGACCCGGCTTGACGTGGACGTAGAAATGGAACGTCTCGCCCTCAATGGCGACTGGCGCACACGAGAGTAGTTCGGGATGGCCATCGAGGCGCGTTTCGAGGTCAGTGACGTCGCCGCGGAGGCGGTAGAGCATCACGCCCGTGCCATTGGCGAGCGCGTTGATGTGGACGAGCGCCTCGCGCGTGACGCCGGGCGTCTCGATGATGGCGTTATCGACGGGATGAATCGCTCCATCGTCTGGTTTGATGGTGAACTCGAAGTACCTCATGAGGCTCGTCTCATCACGATGACCCATATTGCTTCGAACGATAGTATTTTCGAATGGTAGAGGCCCGTCATTGATTCTCGGTATACATTCGGCAAATTTCAATACGATTTCGCATGGATATTTGAGACGATCATTCGCCCTCTTGCGGTCTTGGTTCGTGGTGATTTCCAAACACGCTCCTGAATAGCCCTGTATGGCTGAGGATCAACTGCTCAATGTTTGCCTGCAGATGCTCACGAAGACAAGAATAACTGAGTCTAACTCATGGGCACATGATTGGCGTTACGTCACAAAAACCGTCCGTACCGTTCGATTATTTCGTTTCAGTGATTGTCAGCGTATAGTCACCAGACCCGCTGTATGAATCGACGTCGATCTGCATGGCTGCCGAGTCGTCGGGGTTGTCGATGGTGATCGTCTCCTGGCTGTTGGTCGACCGAGAGGTGTAGTCATAGTTGTTCGGTGAGGCACTCTGGCTTGTGCCCGTGTTGACGTAAAGGTCGAAGTCGGCGTTGGTCGGTCCATCGAGTTCAACGGCGACCTGGCTCGGCGAGGAGTACGTCCACGACCACGTGTAGTCGTCGTAGTCCGAGGAACTGTACAATGTGCCGCTGACATTCCCGGACGTGGTTTCGCCGCCGCCTCCGCCGCCACCACCGCCACCGTCCGACGGATCGGTGGTGACAGCTGCGAGGGCATCGACCTGACCGCTCCCCTGCTCGTTCTCGGAGAGGCCGATGTCCTCGGCGGTGTTTTTGAGGTGTGATCGAAGTTCGGAATTGGTGAGGTTCCACTTTGCGAGCGTGAGTCCGGCGACGCCGGAGGTCACCGGTGTCGCCATCGACGTGCCCGAGAGCCGCTCGTAGGAGCCGCGCGTTTCGGTAGTCGTCGAGAGCACGTCCACGCCCGGTGCACACAGTTCGACCTTCTCGCCGTACTGGCTGAAACTCGCCAGCTGTTCGTTGTCGTCGACCGCCGAAATCGCGACGCACTCGCTGTAGGCGGCGGGGTAACTGACGGAACTAGAGCCGCTGTTCCCCGCTGCGGCGATAACGAGTGCGCCGTTGTCGGTCGCGTAGCTGACGGCATTTTTCATCGTGCTCGTGTAGCCGCCACCGCCAAGCGAGAGGTTGATGATGTCGGCTCCTTGGTCGGCCGCCCACTCTATGGCGTCAGCGATATCTGATGTGGAACCGCTCCCGCCTTCGTCGAGTGCGCGGCCATTAATGAGCGAGGAGTTGCCTTGGCCAGCGACGCCGGTGCCGTTGTCGATCACGGCGGCCGCACAGCCCGAGACGTGGGTACCGTGGTACTCGTCGCTCGGTACATCGGGATACGGGTCCGAATCGTCATCGGCAAAATCCCGACCGGGGTTGGACTTGTAGTTCGATTGGAGGTCGGGGTGGTCGTACTGGGCACCCGTATCGACGACCGCGATAGTGACCGACGAATCGCCGAGCGTAGTGTTCCACGCCTGATCGGATTTGACTTGTGTCGGTGCGTACTGGTCGCCGAATCGTGGATCGCTCGGTTCGTAGAGCGCTTCGTGGGTCGTGTTCGGCTCGGCGTACTTGATGTGATCTTTCTTCGTGATCGCGTCGATGAAGTTCTCCTTCGCACGGTCTGCGGCTTGGCTCGGGAATTTCACCGCGACATAGCTCAGTGTCTCGTTTCGGTGAACGATCTCCGCATTGCTGGGGACGGCCTGTGTGACTGTCTGGTCCATGTCGGCCGCCGACGCCGACACCCCGACGAGGATTTCGTCTTTTTTCGGACCGGGCTGACGACCCGGTGTAGCCGATGCGACGCCGCTCAATCCGCCGAGCAGCGCCCCTGCACCGATTGCTTTCAGGAACGATCGCCGATCTGGAGTGGGTTTTTCAACCATATCCAGACCTATCATTAATACACCACCCCTTAAATCTTCCTATATAATCATGTAGGAATTGCTCTCCTCATCTATTCCGTTATAATTGAAAGTTGGTTAGTTTGGTTTCAGTCGGATGTTGAGGATAGAATACACTACAGAAATGCTGGTCGTGGATACGTTTCTTTTGCTCGTTCAGCAACATCGAGATCGACATCGATGGTGACGAATGGCTGACCCTGTGAGGTACGAGCGATCATCGTTCCATCGGGATCCACGATCCATCCCTCGCCGCCAAATATCACGTCCGATTGGTCGTCTTCGATGGTGACGCGATTCGATGACGCGACGAACGACCCTGAAACGACGCTCATCGCTTGACCTCCAGCACGCCATTTTTCGAGTGTACAGGCTTCAGTTGCTCGGGGATTGGCGATGAGATGTGCACCACTCTGACCATACGATCGGGCCTTCTCAGCGGCCCACAGGTCCGTACAGATAAGAAAGCCCGTCAACGCTCCAGCACATTTCACTGGCGTGAACTCACGTCTCCCACTATCGTACCAAGATGCCTCCCAGAAGCCTGGCTCCTCCGGGAGATAGCGTTTCTCGTGTGTCGTTTCTATCCCATCGGCTGGGGTCCACATGAGGCCCTCGTTGAGCCGCCGATCGTGGCGGATCGTTGGACGTGACAGAAGTACAGTTGCCGGTGCAAACTCATCTAAGCAAGTAATCCACTCGTCGTGAGCGGTGACTGCCTGTTGCCACGCAGCCGAATCATCGTCGGGGCTTGCCGGAAGCCATTGGGCAAATGGCATCTCTGGGAGCAATACGAGATCGCTCTCCTCAGCAGCAACGTGATCGACGAGGTCGTTCCAAGCACGCTCAAACGCTGAACGATCTTCGGGGAGTTCACACACAGTGAGGCGCATTCTTCCAGTGATGAGAAGAACCACCACATAAATATTCCTTAATCATCTTCTCCGTAGGATCCCACTTTCAGTACCTGCTCAACTCGATCTCATCCTTTTTGTGCCGGCGATTTCGCCGGATAGTAGCTTTTCATTCATTTCGGATTGCGGGATCAGACGCAGAGCTTCTATGGTGTCACCAGGCTTAGAGAATGCGATCAAATCAGCAAAATCCTGCTCTATTGAAAATGCGGTACGGGAGTACGATCATAGCGTCTTGGCGAGTTTCCTGATGTTGTTGAGCGCGAACAGGAGAACGATCTCACGGAACTGGCGATACCAGAACCGCGAACGCAGGGCGAGTCCTGCGTTCGCTTGACCGTTGAGTAGGAGGTACTGAAGGTGGGGTCAATAGGCACTCCCCTAATTACAGGGTGCTCTAAGACTGCCACTCAGCTCGATCGAAAGTATATCCGCCGCACTCGCGACACACTTGCGGTTGAAGCCTGAAGCACGCCCCACAGGTCTTGCACTCGTATGGATGGGATTCGTCAGGTTCAGCGTCCGTGAATACCGTTTTGACACGATCTAGTGTGCTCATTGTGAACCATCCTTGTACCTGACCGTAGTATCTCAGAACATGAATGTCTTCTCTCCGCCTGTAACGAGGGGAAATCTACTAACAGAGGAGCGCTCCTATCCGATTGACGCAACCAATCCCGGTTGCACGCCCGGACTCGCCTTGGCGCTCGCGGCGAGTGCCTCGCAGTACCGAAACAATGTCCAGCACGCTCGATCCGAGAGTTCTGGTCGCTTACGTGTCTCGACATCGAAATGGCAGTTCTCACCGCCCACGGGGCGGAAGTATTACGGTTGTGCGTTTTGGATGCACACACGATGGACCGTGATAGCGAGCGCGTCGGCGGAGCTGGTGGGATGTATTCTCGGAGTGGCGTCCGAGTCGAGTGAAGAGCAGCTCCGTGCTACCCACCACCGAAAACCGCACGTCCCGGCGTGCTCGCCACGACAGTCCGCTTCTCCGGCCACCAGTCCTGTCGTAATTGTCTCCTCTCACCGACAGTTCCATCTCTATACCATCCTTGAAATACTCATAGAGTCAGATCTCCCTCCCCGAAGGGGCCGTGAGGCACCACGGTGGGGAAATGCTCACGCTTGTCGATCTCATATCCAATATCCATCGCTTGTTAATCAGCAGATGAGAATATTCACTACCTGATGTTCGGTTGTATTCTTGAATCATCAAGTAGCTCAAGATTGAATTGCCAGTATAGAATGAGCAGTCCGGTGTAGAAGCCCGCCCACGCATACCATCCGGGCGGTCTCTGTTGGATGAGAGGCTCCGCCGCCCAAAAGACAAACAGCAGCAATGAGAACCCCAACCATCTCAGACGGCCCTTTTCCTCGGCCTTGATATCTGTGAGATAATCAACTGCACCGATTATGCCGAGCATTCCCCAGCCGAGCCCACGCAGTCGAGGGGATGATCGCTGCTCCTTTTTCGCTTCTCGATAGACGTACAGACCGATAAGCATCCAGAAAAATAGAAACAGCACTCCAGTATTGAGGATTGTTCCACCGGATACGCCCAACCATTCCATGCTTGTCATTAGCCTGCTGTGACATTAAATCCCCTAGGTGTGGTTTGCTTATGTTCGCTGATGAGGGTGAATATCCAACCCCTGTCAGCAGCCACATGACAATTGACAGACTGTCAGTAGCCCCACCTCATTCAATGCAAAATCCCCTTGTCAGCAAGAGCGGCCTATCGGGAGTAGCGTGCTGATCACGCCGAGCCACCTCCCATCAACGATCAACCATCTATTGACGGGAGCCATCGAAACCAATTTCTGCGTCATACGACAGTAAGACCCCATGCCATCCTATCCTGACCTGTCAGGTTATCACCGACCGTACCGTTTTGAGTATCCGATTCGGTGGCTGCAGGTCGGTGGTACTGTTCTGACTGTCCTCTCTCTCGGTGTGTTTCTCGGCCTCGCGGCGGTACTCCGTGGTGGCGAGGTCGCTATTGTGGTTGGCCCGTCTAGTGTCCTTGCGTTCGTGGTCGCCATTCCAGTAACGCTCGTGACTCATGAAACAATCCATGGAGCGCTCATGCGCCTACTCGGCTATCGGGTTACGTTCGGCGTCGCCTGGTCAATGCCGGGGGTATACGCGGCTGCGTTCGGCCAGCCCATTACACGTCGAGACAATATACTCATCGCAGGTGCACCATTGATCGTTATTACTGCATTTGGGGTAGCAGTTCTCCCGGTCATGAGCGAGACATTGCTCGTAGCCGTCCTCGTTGCGCTCGTCACCAACGCGGCGGGCGCGGTCGGCGATATGTATGCACTCTATCGACTCGCTCGGATGCCTCGCGAGACGATGTTGTACGATGTGAGCATTGGAGAAATGTTGATCTACGAACCGTCAGCAGTCAGTGTATCCTCTCATACCGAATAGCTTCGAAGGACTGACTCTATGGGATCGATCTCAAGGATGCAAGATAAGCGTGAATCAGCCCAGTTGAAAGGAGAATGGCTATCGATGGGCTGCCCAGAAAGGAGCCTTTCTGGGCAGACTGGTTAGAAGATGCTGAATTGAGATATCCCTCACCCCTTTTGTCTATGAAAACCCTTCGTGCTGCGTAGGTGTTTAGCGGAACAGTCGAGTCGAAACCGTAGCTCTCAGGGAAGAGCAGGACGAACAGCCGCTAATCGTGCTTTCCGGGCCTGACGGATCGCCGGGTCGTTCGACCCCGGCGATCCGTTCTGTGGGTCGAATGATCCTTCCCCAACGAGATCTCGCTCTTCTCGCTGAGAACGCGTTTCTTCGCCAGCAAAACGCCGAGCAGAACGAACGAATCGAAGAGCTCGAAAACCGCCTCAAGAAGTACGAAAACGCCCACACACCGTCCAGCAAGCAGGGCGGTGCTGGACAACAGCCACAGGACGACGATTCCGAGCAAAACGACGAGAACGACGAAGCTGGCGGCGACGCAGACGCCGCCAGCGACTCCTCGTCCGGACCCGGACGCAACTCCGGTCACGACGGAACGACCCGGCCACCACCCGAACCGGACAGGACCGTCCGGGTCGGGGAGGCGTACTGTCCCGATTGCGACTGCGTTCTCACCGATCCCGATGAGTACGTCTCCCGCGTCATCGTCGATATTCCGCTTCCCATCCCGACCGAAGTCACGAAATACGAGCTCGGAAAGCAGGAGTGCTCCTGTGGCAACGAAGTTGTCGCCGAACATCCTGATTGCCCGGAGACCGGGCGGTTTGGGCCACGCTTGCTGGCCCAAACCGCTCTCCTCCGCTATCACGGCCGGCTTCCGCACCGGAAGCAGGCCGAACTGTTCGACTGGCAGCTCGACCATCCGGTTTCACCGGCAACGATCTACAACATGACCGAGCGGGTCGCAGACCGGCTGCGACCCGCGTACGAGGACGTTCGAGCCAGCGTCCGTGACAGCGACGTCATCTACTGCGATGAAACTGGCTTTCCGGTCGACGGCGACCAGCACTGGGTCTGGACGTTCGTGACCGACGAGGACGTCTTCTATACGATCGACGAGAGCCGCGGAAGTCAGGTACTGGAGGACGTCCTCGGCGACGAACTCGCCGAGGACGCCACTTTGAGCTGTGACGGCTGGTCGGCGTATCCGAGCTATCACGGCAAACTCCAGCGGTGCTGGGCGCACCTTCTACGAGAGGCGAAGTACGTAGCTGAACGGCACGAGGAAGCAGAGCCGATCTCGGAGGTACTACACGACCTCCACGAGGATTTGACCGCGTTCGACGAAGAGGACCCGCCCGCCTCCGTCCGCGAGCGGAGGCGGGCACAGGCCTCGCTGTGTCTGGAGGAGTTAATCAGAGCGGGCTACGAGACCGAGGAAGTGACGCAACTAGTCGAGAAGATCAGGAACGGGCTGGGAAGTTGGCTGACGTTCGTCACGGAACCGGACGTTGATTCGACGAATAATCGCGCAGAGCGCGCTCTACGCGAGCAGGTAGTGATGCGGAAGATGTTCGGCGGACTCCGGTCGGAAACCGGAGTCCGCATCCACGAAACGCTCTCGACGATGGTAGCGACGTGGGAACGACAGGGACTCGATCCGCCGGATCAACTGATGTCGATACTCGGAGGAGAGGAACCAGAATCACGTGCAGAGGCATCTACGAACGGACTGCGCTAAACACATACACCATGCTAACGGTTTTATGACACCCTGTCGTTTCCCGAGAAATATGCATAAAGTCAGTAGTATGCCAATCAGCCACAAGCTATTTGCTACTCCTCCTTGTTGTACAAATCCCGGTACTACCACCTGCATGGTTTGACCGGGAGAACGTGGGTACACATGGTACCACTCACTCACCCCACGTTTTCTGAATGAGCTATATCCGAAGTTCAGCCGTCAGATTCGCCCGCTTGATGGTAACTCTTTGTTGCCAAATTTGAATCTTCAATGGACGGCCAGAACTCTTTTTGACACGGTATCTCTGGATCGAACCCCGGTACGACCCGCTTCATCCTACCGGGGAACGTGGAGGTGGTGTCGTGTTCGATCTTCATCCCCCACGTTTCTGACGGTACTACTCATAGCCTTAATTGTATGTTAATTGGCCACAACGTTTTCGTATTTCGGATTCTACGATTGAATCCCGGTTGCGATCACTGCATCCATTGACTGGGGAACGTGGGATAGCGCCCACTCCACTCGCGTCTCCCACGTTTTCTAAAATTATGTCCAATTAATGAGATCTTCCGGCCAGAGAAAGACATTTTCCCTCAATATTATCAAATAATGAACCTACGATTTGTTTAGAAAAAGCCTATATGATACACGCTCCCTGTCTGAATCGACTGGTAGGGTAGCGGACCAGTCAACGCGATCCGAAGGGGAGAAAGGGTGATGCCACGCAACGGTTCTTTATTCTCCCTTACCGAAGGACATGATGCCTTGGTTATAGCTATGCCGTATTGATGCTTGAATCCGACGCACCTCCTGAGATAGAGAGCAATAGCCAAGTTCTGTATCGCAAAAGGACAGAGAGCACGCGACGGGGTGTGATGCTACCTGATGTTTCTCTGTCCCACCGGATGATTGATTCATTCTGGTTTAATTATTGCTATTCTCGTTGTAGAATGTTGGATCGACCACAATTACTCATAGCATCACTATGGGAAATCAATGGGAAAAGGATGAATGCCACGCAACGCTCCCTCTCGTATCGACCAGAATTCACTGTACACTCAGCCTTCATCGATTAATCCCTCGGTTGCTACTTAGTGTGAGTGTGGGCCAGGGAATGTGAGAATATCTATCAGACTTGTTCACCCATATTTCAAGATCGACAAAATCGATGTGAAAACTTGGCAGTATGCTAATTGGCCACAAGCTATTTGCTACTTCTACTCGTTGCACAAATCCCGGTGCAACAACCACCTGCATAGGCCGGGAAAATGTGGGAGGGCATCATGGTCGGTCCTCAATCCCACGTTTCTGAAAGGGTACATCTACAGAGTCACGTAAAGATCACTCAATCAAAAATGTATAACACATCACATGCCTGCCTATCGCGCTCTCAAAAGAGATCGATGTGGCATTTGCATTCCGGAGAGCATTGTGCTGTCCGGTGAGGATTTCGTCGGTCGTTCATTGACGGTCACCTCGGTTGCGAGCAGGTCGCGCGCTTCCAGGACTGGCAGGCCGTCGGAGTGGTCAATATGAACGTGGGTGAGCAATACTGCGCCGACGCGCGTGTTCTCGCCGAGCAGACCGGCGACGTTGTCGACAAACTCCTCTCGATAGGCAAACTTGCCGTCTGTTCGGATTCGCATGACAGGCTCGGACACACGAGATTCTCACACCCGTGCTGGTTGACCGAGCAACTGCCGCGATGGCGTGCGTTTGTCGTACGTGCGGCTGACGTCTCTCGGTGAATGGATACGAACCGGAGCTCCAACGGCGAAGATTCACACGAACTCGGTGCTCTCGTGTGACTTTCGAGGATCGCCGTTCTGTCGACGTGAAACCCCGTAGAGTTGCGTGAGAAACTGTTCGCGTAAGATGATGGAGTATAGACTAGTGGTTTTATTTACGTATAGAGTCATATCCGGTTGAGAAATAATGACTTCGAATAGCTATCTTTCTCGCCAATCCAAAGAGACGTGGAAGTACGCCTTCATTGGTGGCTTCATCTCGATACCGTTTACATTTGGCCTCTATTGGTGGTCAGGGATGGGGGATTATCTCTCACTGAACATGATACTTCTCGGTGGAATTCTCGCCGGATTCCTTGCTAAGAATGGTTCAGTGAGCGCTCGGAATGCCGGTATCAGTGCGGGGGTGATCGGTGGATTACCGATCGTAGTCTGGGGGTTGTCTACACTCATAGGTATTCCAGATGGTCCCCTGATAGTATGGTCAGCCCCGATTCTAGAGGCTGTGTTTTTGATATTCGTCGGGTTCGTTATCCTCGGAATGTCTGCACTGGCAGGATTGATTGGTGGAATGATTGGCGGATGGTTGTCGAAGAAACTCGGCACACAGAAGACACCTAACGTCAGTAGCTAATGTCACGTTGTATCCATAAATTGTATCGCCTACTCCCGGATCATGTTCGGAGTTGCTCTGTCAGCAGACTAGTATCTATTGACGGGGTAAAAGAGTGTTCTCTGGTTGTGAGTGATCCTTGCGGTTAGTCCTCGATAGTAGAACGGTTCACATGAGACAATCGTTTGAGCGTTTGGGTAATGTTTTTCACACCTATGGTGTTGTTTTGAAATATGGTGCTAGAAATCAGGCGTGCGCTCGGTAACGGTGTCTCGAAAACACTCACGAAAGCCGGACTTGTGTTTATCGTCCTGCTTGGTGTCGGACAGATCGTGCTTCTCGCTTCGACCAACACACTCACTGAAGCATTTCTCGCAGGACTTGATCTCCCTGCTGGTGCTACTCAATCTCCATCTGTACCGCTTTCATTACCTGTGTCGGCGACGGCTGCTGGTATACTCGCTTTTGTTGCCCTTCTTGTATTTCAGGTGATTACTGTCGTCTTGATCCGTGTGATGGCTGCGGATCGGCAAACTATCACGCATGAGAGCTACACACGACGGATGGGCTGGGTCGTTCTCAACTCGATTGTTGCCGGGATCGTCGTTGGCTTACTGACGATGATCGGATTCATCATCTTAGTGATTCCGGGGCTGTTCCTGACGGTGAATTTGCTGTTTACGACGGTGTATATCGCCGATGAAGATGAGGGGTTCATCAGTGCGATACGGGACAGCTGGAGTCTTACGTCCGGGAATCGCTGGCGGTTGTTCGGGCTGTTTCTTGTGGTGATAGTCCTCTTCATGATCGTTTCGTTTGCATCCGGGCTCGCCGTGCCGTCCGGATCAGCATTCTCGCAAGTCATCACGGCTGTCCTCACCACAATTCTGGTCGTCTATCAGATGGCTGTCCTCACTGACGCTTATCGCCAACTCCGTAACGAGAATGGCCTGAGACAGAGATCGGACCCAAGCTCGGATGCCACCGATATGTGAGCGTGGTGAATGACAATGAGTCTACTGTAGTTTGACTGGGTTCGGTCAAGAATCAGGGATACTCTGGCAAGGCGTAAGTTCCGACACGACAACAACAGCGAAATGTTTCCTCTGTAAATAGGCCATGTTGAATAGAGGGATGGCGCGGTGATCACAGCTTCTCACAGTCTTGATCGATATTCGGGATGGCGAACATCAAGATGATCTCGCGGAACCCACGACACCATTCTTGAGAATTCTCAGGGAGTCAGCCCTCCGACCCGACAGGGCCATGAAGGTTCGACCATCTTTATGCATGGAAGTTGCAGATGGCGTATGGCTGGTGCAAAGCAGTTGTACGGTCGTCTCGACCGGTGGGTTAGGAATTTATCTCGGATTGAATATGCCCTCTTTGCCGGCGGTGTCTCACTTGTCTCACAGCTCATCATCGATATTTTTCTCACAGAACTACAACTTCTCGACGCAGTAATCCCTGCTCTCACCATCACTGCGGTGTTTTATTTCCTATCTGGAAGAATTCCGCGCAATTGATAGTCGTCTCTGTAGCTCCGATAACTCACACCCTGTCACCTATGGAAATCCTGCTGGCTGAGTAAACCACCGCTATCGATATAGATTTTAGGGTGATCTACTGCTGATACGGCTTGGTGAAGAAAACCACCGGAGGGCGTTGCGGTCTATCCTCATGCGGTCGGTGCTGTGTGGTGCTGTTTGTGGCCTCTGGAGGGCTACCAGCCGCTCATCGACCGCATATGCCCGCTCAGTGAGGGACGCCGCTCAGGCGTCCCTCACGCACTCACACCTGGTGGGTCATACACCTCCTTACGATCGAGCATGTGAAATATCGAGACGAGCAGTTTCCGGGCCGTTGCGACGATTGCTTCCTTTCCGCTCTTTCGGTTCTTTAGCCGCTGATAGAACCGACTCAAGTACTCGTCTTCGCTTCTGTGAACTGCTACGCGCGAACACTGGACGAGAATCCACCGCAACTTCTCCGACCCCTTCTTCGAGATGCCACCTTCGAACCGCGAGTCGCCAGACTCGCGGATCACTGGATTTAGTCCGGCGTAACTCACCACCTGTTTGTCTTCGTCAAACCGATCGATCTCACCGACCTCGGCGTGGATCAGGAGTGCCGAGTAGTAGCTCACTCCTGGGATTGTCATCAAGAGCTGCGTCTCTTCGCGAGACGCAGCTCGATCCTCGATCGCAACCTCGAGACGTTCGATCTGGTCGGTGAACGTCTCGATCACTTCGAGATACGTCTCAAGCAGCGTGTCCCACGGTGCTGGGAGAGTGAGTTCCTCAAGGAACTCACGACCACCCACGCTCAACGGCTTCACCTTCCGTGTGATACCGTGATCAGTGAGTAGCCCGTGAATCTTGTTCGCGTAGTCTTTGCGGTTCTCGACCAACTTGTGTCGGCCGCGCACGAGTGCGCGGCACTCTCTGATCTCTTCAGATGGGACGTAGCTCTCTGGAACAGATCCCAACCGGACCAGTCGAGCGAGTTCTTTCGCATCAACGCGATCAGTTTTCGTATCCGCATTAGCGATGAGGTTCAGCTCTGACGGATTGGCAACGACCACATCCAGATACTCCGAGAGAGTATCATGGATGTGGTAGTAATTGCCAGTTGCTTCGATCGCGGCTTCCGACCCAGCGTACTCTTGGGCGATCTCGTCGAGGTTCGCGTTCTCGACGCGAACCTCTCGGTCAATCTCACCGTTTTCGTCCATTACAGCGACTTGAGCGTACTGTTTGTGGATGTCTATTCCAAGGTACATCTGCTATCACTCCGGGACGCCGGTGCGTGAGGCAGAGAATCACCTATACGGGCTTTCCCGGGTGCCGCGCGGCGCGGCACCCGGGCTGTAGCGCCCAGTTCTCGGGTTCCTTCGCACTCGGACCAGTCAGCAACACGCGCTTTGAAGCGCTGACAGGGGATGGTCGGTCTCTTGCGTCCCATACTTGCCTCACGCTCTCATGGGATAGCAGGATTTCCATCGAGTCAGCAAGAGCGGTCGTTTCCCGACTGATTTTCACTCCGAACGAGGGGTGTCGTCGCGCCGATCACGCCGGAACGCCACCGTCAGAAGTCAAGTGGCTGCTTGTAGGCCAGAGATAGATATATGTCACTGGCACAATGATCAATAGCATGGTTTCAAAGCCTACCCAACAGACGCTAGGCACTGCTTGGACGATGGTCGTCGTCGGAATTTCGACGCTTCTGATAATACTCGCCTCCAGCAGCGACGGAGCCGTCTGGGGTATGCTTGGAGTGGTCGTTGGAACCGGCTGCGCGCTGCTCGGGCTATATGCTGGACAAAATGGGAATGGCGATCCGGCCCGTGCGTGTCAGAGTTAGAGGACGATTGCGACAGCTACATTTCGATACCGGGGTGCTGCCGCGCCGATCACGCCACCGGGACCCTGTAAACAGGGGAGTGACTATTGACAGGGTAAACCCTGAACAACCAAGCATATACACTATAATCAGGCAGAAACACGCCTTAGTATGCCATACCATCGAAACTACTGTGCGGAATGTGGTTGGTCTGCTAGCACAGAGACCTACAGTAGGAAGGAAGTCGTCTCTCGTGCCATCGAACATTTTACCGAAACGCGTCACACTATCGAGGGCGAACACACTGCGGAACTGGACCAGATTCCACTGAATGATGCCCGCTGAGGTGCGAGCAAGACAATTAGCACCGCAACCACAGACTGCACCGTGGTGCCTCACGGCCCCTGTCGGGGCCGGAGGTCAGGCAGGGTAAGTATGAGACGCGAACTGGATCAGAGCGTTAACCGTGGAAATGATGCTACTCGGTAGCATGGTCAAAACGAGCCTTTCTGGGCAGACTGGTTAGAAGATGCTGAATTGAGACATCCCTCACCCCTTTTGTCTATGAAAACCCTTCGTGCTGCCGAGAGACAGCATTAGGCACTAACTTTTACACTCATTCGTACGCAACGAGATGCATGGGACGGTTCGCCGAGAGAGAATGAGAACGGTATCGCGTCATCGTTGAACGATCGGGTGACAACGATGATATGACGATGGAAATCGAATCAGGGCCGACTGAACTTCCATCGGTAGTCGGCGACGCCATAGCAGGTCTGACGCACTGCGACGTGACCGCGTATCGGTTGGACGAAGACGGAAACAGAGTCGGCGAACCAGCCTATGAGGAACGAATCGAAGACCCGTACGAAGACGAGCGGGAGCTATCGAATACGAATTCACCCTACTGAGACGGGATATGGATCCTCTTTTCAGAGTTCGTCATTCGATCAATAGCTGGGATGAGCGATCAGCGGCTACTGCCGAGATGATTTCGCCTCGCGTACCTCACTGCCCTCTCGAATCATATCAGGACAGCTCGGACAGACGCGCACGGTACCCATCTCGGTTGGGGCAAACACACGAACGTACTGCTCGGTGACGAATTCACCACAATTCAGACACTCAGGCATAGTAGAGTCCGCCGGCCCTCGGAACTTCATTCTATCGCCCTTTCTTCAGACCTGTGTTGCGGATGAACATTCGAGACGCAGCTTTCCGACGAGTTTGAGGAATGAGTTGGGCAGGAGGGCTCATCCGATATCTCAACACCGATGTGTTTTACTGACAGACCGACCATCGCTGGGACATGTATGATTTGACTGGGTTCCAGCGCGACCTGCTGTACGTTGCTGCCGGGAAGGATGAACCGAAGGGACTCGCACTCAAAGACGAACTCGAAGGGTACTACGAGAAGGAAGTCTACCACGGGCGACTCTATCCGAACCTCGACACGCTCGTGGACAAAGGACTGCTCGAAAAAGGTGAACTCGATAAGCGAACGAACTACTATCAGGTGACTCAACGGGGCTATCGCGAGATCGAGGCCCGTCGTGAGTGGGAAGAGCAATACGTCTCGCCGGAGGTCTGAAACCCCATGCGGAGTGTTTCAATTCCTCGGCTTCATGCTTTCGGAGACAGCCTATCGAGAGTCCAGGTGACTGTCGATGGCAGTGAGGACGTCTAATGGTCGAGATCCCCGACCGACTGGCGTGTCTGTTCACAGGTTCAGTCACCGAGGAAGGCGATTCCTACACGGTTGAGGTACCAAAGGAGGAGCTCAACGTGGGAGCGATTACGGCCGGCGAGACCTATCAAATCGTGCTCCTCGAAAATCCCCAGCCGGCTGATAGCACCGACAGCGACGACCAGCAAGAGGGGTTATCGACGAACTCGGTGGGCTCAGCGTCCCGGGAGCCACCTGTCTCACGGGGAGAGATGCGCGAGGTAACAATCGAGACGCTAGGTGAGCAGGGCGATGGGATAGCGAAACTTGATCGTGGATACGTGCTGATCGTGCCCGACGCACAACCTGACGATGAGGTGACAGTCGAAATCACCGAAGTCCGTCAGAACGTTGCGTTCGCAGAGGTTCGCGATCGGGCCGATTTCTGAGAGTTAGTAGCTCTCTTCAGCCGGAGAGTGTCGTATTTGTCGTAAGAAATCGCCCGGCGTAGGTACATTTATCACATTGTCCGCACTGTGTTCGCTGAGGAGAACTCATGGCCAACAGATCAAACGACAAGCGAAATTTTGCATTGCGGTCAGAGACTGGCGAGGAGACGAAGGTCTTCTCCGGGAAGATGCCACGACAGGCAGCACTCAAAGCCGCTCGGCGGCTTGAAGCGGCCGATAGCGAAGAGGAGTCGGCTCGCAGCGAGTTCCGCCTCCGGGAGAAGGGAACGAAGAAACTCCATATCTACGAGGGATGGGCGTGGCGCGAGCAAGCACCCGAGGACAAACCTGACTGGATGGCCGAGACGATAACCCAAGCGAACGTCTCGAAAGAGGACATCGAGTATCTCGACGAGCTGTAGTTCGCGGGGCAGATACAGATTCATATGCAGGCGGGTGAAACACTGAGTATGGACGAAGAGCGGCGGATACCGCCGTTCGCCGAAGATATTCTCACCGTGTTGACCGACGCGGCTGGTGGGACCAGCGAGGAGCTTCCGAGGGACGAGGCCATCGAAGTGATTACTGACGACGAGCGCTTCGACAAAGCCGACGCCGAAGCGGCAGTTGAGTCGCTTCAGAGCCGTGGATATGTCTATTACGTTGGAGAGCATATCCGGATCACGCCGACCGACTGAAGCAATTCGCCACAACCAGCAGAGAGATTCGTCCAAATTTTCACTTTCAGTGCGGTTGGGAAGGTTCTATAACCGGTTGGAGGGTATCTGTAGTGAGGACGGAACTGGTCCGGAGCTCGAAAGAGTGTGTTACACGGTTTCTTTATGATATGATACAGATGATCAAACGGCTGCTCTCGCCCTCGACAGCCGAGTCGGTCGTCGAGTGTCGGAACTGTGGTGCGAGCGTCGACCCTGACAGCGAATGCTGCCCACGGTGCGGGTCGAGTGAGATCGCATCCTACGAGATCGACGCCTGAGCCGAGGAGTTCCACCGGCTCGTGGTGTGCCCATCCAAACGACGTGTCGTGGTAGGTGTAGTGTGGGAGTGAGACAGATCACAGGAGCCCGCTTTTCTCCAGAAATCCGGTGTATGGCCCATGGTTGTTTTCAGGTCTGCTCTCTGAGAGGATACATGGCAATCCCGTTCGGCGCGACGTGGGGGACACTGATCGAGCGGTGTGAGGAACTGCCCGCCGACGCGACGTTGATCACGCCGTTGGCGGCGAAGCGATTCCGGATCACCGACGTTCGGGAGCAGCGAATCATCATCGAGGACGTCGATTCGGGTGACTCCCAACCGCTGCAACGCGAGCAGTTCGAAGCGCTCGCCGAGCACACTCGCGAGGCAATCGATGGCTACGAACTCTCCCGGCTGCCGACGCAAGCCGAACCGTACGCAGCGGTGCTCGCACTCCACCCGCGCTACGTACTTGATGAACGCGAGAACACGTTGAGCGAACTTGAGGAGGCTGACGAGAGTGCCGTGCTGGACGATGCACCACACTTGTCGATGAGTGCAGGCGCGGACGATGAACAGGACAGCGAGCGCGAAGAACCCAAGATCGACGTCTACTCGGACATGCTGCTGTTGATCGACGCACTCGAACGCGAGGACATGAGCGCTCTCGAAAGCGTCGAGACGCCCGTGCTGGTGAACCTCTACACGCTGCTGTCGGACGTCCAGCGTAACGCCAACGACCTCCGCAAAGACGTCGCCGACGTGCTCTTGGAACGTGTCGGGCATGACCGCCCGGTGCACGGTCAGTACGGCTCGGTCCAGCAGACGACGCGCCGGAACCGCTCGCTGAAAGACGACGAAGACGTGCTTACAGCGTTCGAAGGGACGGGCATCGATCGCGAGCAATTGCTCGGCGTCGATCGGGACAAGGTCGAGGAAGCACTGGATGTCGTCTCCGTGGCCGAATCGGCCGTCTACGATGTCACCGAAAGTGAGTACGTGCGCAAAGCCGAGGTGGACGACGAGCGCAAGGAAACACGCTTGCAGGGGCTGAAAGACCGGCTGGCGGTCAGCGACGATCCCGAAGCGGATGTCCTGCGCCAGGAGATCGACCGCTTAGAACAGGAGATCGAGGAACTCACCGAATTCTCGCCGGCAAGTACGTTCGATGAGCAGACCGAACAGGGCTGAGACGTCTGTTCGGTTGATCGGGGTTCACCGGCCGGAGCAGTTGGAAGACGCCGAGGAGTCTCGGTCTGGGTTCACTTCCACTGTCCTTTCCGCGTCTTTTTGCCTGGGAGGTGCCAACCGGGGCGTGTCTCCCATCGAACACACGCGGAGGCAGATAGACCATGACCGAAGTCACTGGTTATCGCTTAAGCCCAGAATGAGCGGTGAGCGCGGAAGCTGGTTTGCTGAGTGCTGTGGGATTTCTCAGAAGTAGAGCATGAACCGCCGAGTAGAGATCGATATTGCTGGAATCGACCAATCACAGATTCGTTTCCGTTCAGAAACGCGCCTAATCGAGAGCGTTGCCACTCAACGCGAAGCTTTCCCGGCTCGGCTGACAGTCGTCAGCCGGGCCGGATCGTCGCCAGTTCACCCGCGTTTTGCAGGTTCGGATCGACACTTCCGTGAGCCACTCGCTCCGTAAGCGCGTGGCGAGCCACGTTCGGATCGATTGCTCCTTCGATGATCACGATCCCGACGCCGTCCCACCCATACCCGAGCTGTTCAGCCAATATCCGCAGCAAATCACCGCTGAACAGCTGGATTCGCTTCGAAAAACGGATCGGCTCGATTCGGTCTTCTTCCTCGACTGATCGCTGTGAGGCGGGTCCGAGCCGTGCTCGTACCCGCCGCAGCAAGTACCGACTCACCAGCACCATCAACAGCGCCGCCATCATGAAACACTTCACCGCTGCCTCCCGCCGTACCGACATCTCGTCCAACTCGAACACCGACTTCAGTTCATCAATGACTGTTTCGACGCTCCAGCGGTTGCTGTACAGCGCCGCGAGTTCTCGCGGCGCGAACGCATCTGCCGGGAGATTCGTCGCATACAGGTGGTAATCGTGATCGGCTTCGACTTCCTCCGTTCGGTGATCATCCTCGTCGTCCTCATGGCGGACGCCGACGACTCGGACATCGTAAGGAAGGCGCGGATCGTTCTGATCCGCACCGACCGTCCCCGTCACATCGATGATCTGCCGATAAAGGTCGGGCAGCACCTCTTGGAGGTGCCTGCCCTCCAGATCGATCGTATCACCACACCAGGTTCGGAGTTCGTCGATGATCTCAGGGTTTGCGTCGACGTTAAGTCGGCTCACGAACCAGCCGCCATTGCGGTCGATCCGTGCTAACCTCGCGTAGTCGAGGTAGCCAAGATCGAACAGGACCAAGGAATCTTCGACCCAGTCACCGATCTGGAGCTGCGTGGTTTCTTGGGTACGAGCGTCGGTGATCGATGAGTAGATCGGAGCCCGCGAAGCAAGTGATTCGATCACGTGGAGCTTTGCTCCAGCGTGATCGTCGCTTAATCCGGGGAACTCATCGAATGATTCCGCCGAGAGCGTACAGATGGTCCCATCTGAGACGAAGACATCTCGGAAGCGCTCGAAGCGGCCTTCGAGCGCTGATTCTGTCCGTCCAAGCTCAACGCTGATGTAGCCGCAGATGTCGGTAAGTAGTTCGGTGAGATCAGGAGTGACCCACTGTTGGACGGATGAATACGCAACGGAATCGCTGGTGAACGCCTTGTAGAGGTCTTGAGCAGCAGCAAGAGACCCGTTGGATTGGGTAGTGCCAATCGTGAACGACCAGAAGAACGCGAACGCATCGATGTGCCGGTTGCGTTCAACGAGGTCGGTAGCGCGAGCGTGCTCGCGCACCGACCGTGGCGGGAGCAGATATCGAAGCTCTTGACCGAGAATATTGAGCCATCGATCCATGAGTCCCGACTGACGCGGGAGACAGTAGCGCCTGCTGATTCAGACAAATCCTAAAGCGATAACGAGTGATGTGACGGTAGTCGGAAAACCCCGGAGCTACGAGACCGACGACGGTGAGACGAACGTCGCCGTGCGGCCGGAGTCGATCACCCAAGTGGATGAAGCGACCCGCGACCGCTGGGTAGTCGAAACCGCTGATCAGACCATCGACCGCCTCAAAGCGTTCGACGAGGAGATCAACGATTACGCGCAGATGGCACGCGACGAGTACGGTGAGCGGCTCGCTCCGTATCGGGAGGCGGCCATCGAAGCGCTGGAAAGTCTCGATGCCACCGATGATTCTGTGAGTGGCACTACAAGCGGGGCTGCACAGTCGGAGGCTGCAGGGAACGACTCTCCTGGTGATAGCAATACCGAACCGGTCGAAGCGGACGCGGAGGGTCACTCCGATGCCGAGAGTGAGGAGAGCAGTCCTGACGAATCCGGAGGCGCTGAGAACCCATCCGAGGGTACGGGCCTCGGCGAATACGACTGAGGACGGGACGTCGAGGCGGTTCTCAAGAGAGGCATGACATTCTGCGGTAAACGAAGAACGCAAGAGGACGTGCTTGCAGGGACTCAAAGACCGGCTGGCGGTGAGCGATGATCTCGAAGCGGATGTTTTGCGTCAGAAATTCGACTGTTTGGTACAGGAGATCGATGAGTTTACTGAATTCTCGCCGGTGAGTACGTTTGAGACGCAGCCAGACAGCGGCTGAGGCAGGAGCATAGGATCGCAGGTTTCGGTGGTAGGATCAGCCCCGTGAGTACAGGTTTGTCTTAGCAAGTGATATCGAGAAAACAGTCGCATGTGTTTCTCTGTCATATTTATTCGTGTTTAGTATCGCTAATATGATGCGGAAAGACGATATGGCTTCAACGACTACCACACTCTATGACAATCAGCTCGGACCACGTGGGACCATCAGTTGGCGAGAACCTTCGGACGATCCTTGCTGAGGAGAGTGGAGAGGTGACTGCAGTGGGGTTCGACGAAGAATCGACAGGGGAACTCATCGAGATACTCGCCGAGAGCGAGGAGCCGCCGAGAGTGCGCTTGCTCGTCGGAGGAGACGTGCTGAAATGGCTGCGAGATGATTTCATGTTGGCGAGCACAGCTGCGGAGTTGCTCGACGCGGGGACACTGGCAGTACGAGCCAGTGAGCAACTGGATGGGACGTTGGTGGTGGCAGATGAGGCGATTATTTCGCTTCTCAGGTCGGATAGTGGACACAGCGCTGCATTCGTTACCGATGAAGAGGAGTTCGTCGCGGCCGTGCGCGAGCGCTGGAATAGCCTCTGGGAAGATGGCGAGGCATTTAATTTGCGAACACCGGCGTACTCGCAAGTGTTGGACTCACTCGGCGACGAGTTCAGTTCGGAGGTGCAGTCGGACTTTCAGACGATGCTGGAGTCGGTTGAGAACATGGATGATGATATGGACGAATTGGACGAAGTGGGGCTGAGCCTGCTCGTCGCGGCCAAACACGAGCAGTTGCTCTACGATATTTCACACTGGGGTGAGGATGCGGATGTCGCGAGCAAAGCGACGTTCTCGCGCAAGAAGACCCTGTTCGAAGAACAAGGCCTCTTAGAGACGGAGAAAGTGCCGATCGATGTGGGACGGCCGCGGTTGCGTCTGCTGCTGGGCGAAGAGCGTCTCCGAGAAGCGGATGCAGACGAACTGGCGAGTGTCGCACACGAGATGCTCTCGGCGGTTCCAGCCTAACCACCGAGTCGTTCTTTTCAACTACATTTTGGTTGGAGTGGATACTGTGCAGTCGGACGAGATTCGCAATTAGCAAATGGATTGGAAGATTGTGCAAACGACAGGTGCGCTGGGCTGAACTCCGATAGTTGAAAGCGACCCTACCAAGTCTGGTGTTGTTGAGAGGGAAGACAAGGCCGTTACAGCTAGTTAGCTGATACGTGTTGCGGCCGGGAACGATACTATTGACCGATCCAATAGATGAGTAAAGTGGTTTGTGTTCATTTCTATTATTTCTGCGAAGGTATATTTACGTCACGACAGCGCAGCCGCTCCGTATGGAGCGGCTCGCGTACCTCTTCCTATCGATTAGCCTGCCTCAAGATCACGGCTCCACAGATACCGCTTCTTTGTCTCGGTGAGGAGCGGGATCACTGCCTCCATCTCGATGTCTGGAAAGAGCTCGCGCATTCGCGCGAGCGATGCCTCCCGCGAGATGTAGCCGTGTTTGACAGTCCGCACGGTCATTTGGGTCTTGAGGAACGACTGGACGCCCTCATGCGTCCGAAATCGACGCTTTACCTGCGTCGATTTCGTGTGGCTGAAGTAGCGCTCGGCGTTGTTCGATGTGCTCGGGACCCACTCATCCCGAAGATGGATGGCGAATTTGTCGAAGTTCTCCATTACCTCCTCGACATAAGTCCGGACCGCTGGCGGCAGGTGCTCGATTTTATCGAGCACCGCCTCAAACCGCCGGAAAGCCGCTGGATACGACGGAGCCGCGAACACGCTCTTGAATTCACTCCAGACGATCGTGGCGTGAAGCTTCTCCGCGTTCGAGTAGCGAACGCTCCGGAACACCTCGTTCCGGAGCTTCTTCTCGCCGTTCTTCAGGAAATGGTAGTGACACCGGTGGTGGAACGCGCCGAGATCGTCTTCCACGATCTCGGCATAATCCGAGCGTCCGTCCGTGGTCACGACGAAGACGGGTTTGTTTTCGAGAGCGGTGGTGAGAAACTCACGGACGGTGGCCTTCTCGCACCCGTCGACGACTTGTTCGGCGACGGGTGCTCCCATGAGGTCATCGTAGAGCAACAACCGGTATGCGCGCTTCCCATCGATGCGGAGATACTGCTCGTCATAGGTGTAGATGCCCGAATACGTGGGGAGATCGTTTGCGACGATCTCCCCGGTGTCTTCGGTAATCCAGTTGCGAATCTGTTCGTCGGATGGTCGAACGCCGAAATGAACGGTACAGATATCCTGAAGCCGTTCAAGGGACGCGTCGGTGAACGCGTTCACGACGCGTACCAGCCGTCTAACCTCGTCGGGGTACTGGTAGTCATCCTTGATGTAGGACAGACTCGGTGAGAACGTCCCTCCACAGATACGACACCGATACCGCTGCACCCGCACGGGCGAGTGCCCGCGCGGGTGCCTGCCGTAGGTTCCGTGTTTGTTCGCACGCTCTGACCCACACTCACAGACCAGTGTCGAGTCCTCGACGAGTGAAGGTTCATGAGGCGTGGTCTCGAATGATCCGATTGGTGCGGTGGGTCTGTGTGTCATTACAGTCACTACCGCACCAACCTTCTAAGAACATGATGTGTTGCGTCGCTGCGCCGCAGCGACGCCACGGTAATCCGAGACGACCTCTCACTATTCGAGCATAGTTGCGCTCGTCCTCACCAACACTCTACTTGGTAGGACCTTGAAAGCATCAGTACTTACTACGGCGAGAATCCATGGCCTACCGTGTATTTCGAATCTCTGACACCCCCATCTGACGATGTGACGGTGGCACAAATTCCTATAGATGGCTTCGGTGGGCTACAAGCAGCGGTCGAAACCGCGACAGGCCCGATCGGACTCCTGATCATCGCTGTCTACTCGTTTCTGATCGCGTTCGTACTGCCACTACCCAGCGAGATCGTTCTCGTTGCACCACTTGATCTCGGCTTCGCAGAGTGGATAGAGACGGGACTGATCATACTCGTGAGCGGATTCGGGAAAGCTGCCGGCAGCGTGGTCGCATTCTATGGCGGTCAACGCGCGAAGCAATCAGGACCCATCGTTCGATGGTTAGAGCGTTCGCGTTTCGATGTGGTAGCGTGGACTGAGCGTCGGACTGTCGCACTTGCACGCCAATACGGCTATGTCGGACTCGCGGGCGCACTTTGTGTCCCTGGCTTCCCTGACACGCTTTCGATCTATGCATTTGCTGTGCTCGAACAGGACTATGTCAAATTCGCGATGGCGACGTTCGTGGGTAGCGTCGGACGGCTTCTTCTCTGGCTGATGGGTGTTGAAGCACTTGTCACCCTTTTCTGAAACTAGATCGTGTTTTACCGATGGAGGGCTCTCTCCTCAATTCCCGGCTGCTTGAACGTTTTCCACGTCAGTGGGATCTTCGAGTTCGCCCATAACCTCTTCGAAGGCATCGGTTGCGGTCAGCAATCCGACGATCGCGCCGTCCTCTTCGACGAGTGCGAGTTCCTGATTTTTGTCTTGGAACCGATCGATCGCATCGCTGACTTCCTCGTCGGCCGGTAGCGTCATCGATGGTACGGCAATTTCTTGCATGTCAAGGTCGTTGTTCATGAGATCGTTGAACCGCGTCGTGATTGCCGGAAGGTAGACGACGCCGCGGAAGTCTTGGAGATCTTCGCCGACCAGCGGATACCGAGAGTGAGAATATTCTTCCATGATGGCGAGGTTCTCCGTCGGCGTGTTCTCAGTCGAGAGCGCGACGATCTCCTCGCGCGGCACCATGATCCCCTGGATCGGTACGTCGCCGGCCACGAGCGCGTTCATCACCTCGGTGCGTCGTTCCTCGTCGATGTCGCTGCCGTCGAGCACCGATTCGAGGCGCTTGTGCAGGTCCGCACGGCTGTCGACGTCCTCCGCGCCGGATTCGAGCCATGCGCCGGTCATCTCGACGCCGAACAGTCCGAGCGTCCACTTGGCGAACAGATCGCCGAGGCGGAGCAGCGGCCAGATAAGCCACGTGAACCAGTACAGCGGCGTCGCGCCGTACCGACAAACCTGCTTCGAGCGCTCGACGCCGAGATAGGTGGGTGCCTGCTCGCCGTGTGTGAGATGCAGGAGATTGATGATGAGAAAGCCGAGGATCGCTCCCGCACCGACCGACGCCAGCGCGGTCCCGCCGAACAGCGGCTCGAAGATGGCCGCGAGCGCTGGTTCGGCGATGATGCCGACCGCGATCGAGGAGGCGGTGATGCCGATCTGACAGCCCGTGAGGTAGATCTCGAGGTTCTGGGTCATCTCCCAGGCGCGTTCGAGACCGGGCTCGACGAACTCCGATTCGGTGTACTGCTGGGCACGCGTCAGCGCGAACTCGACGGTGACGAAGAAGCCGTTCGCGAGGATCAACCCAATTCCTGCAAGAAGCCGAATGGTGATTTCGGGTGCGTTCATTGGAACACCCTCAGTGGCAACCGCCGCTGGAAGGTGATTGGACGCTCGTGATCTATCGCCGGACGAAATCCGACACTCCGTATCGATCGGCTTTCAGCTCGACATCGTTCGGTCACGTCAGATCACCTGCTGAGTCGCCGTTCAGCGAGTCCCCTTGGCTCCTTGACCTCTCATAGATATCGATAGGGTCCTCAAGTTCGCCCATAACCTCTTCGAAAGCGTCCGTTGCGGTCAGCAGTCCGACGATCTTGCCGTGTTCCTCGACAAGCGCTAGTTCTTGATTTTCGTCTTGGAACCGATCGATCGCATCGCTGACTTCCTCGTCGGCTGGCAATGTCATCGGTGGCGCGGCGATCTCTTCGATGGCAAGGTCACCGCTCTCGAAGGCGCTAAAATTATTTGTGAGTTCAGCGAGGTAGACGATTCCCTGTATTTCCTCTCCGTCCGCACCTAACAGTGGGAATCGGAGGTGCGGGTTGTCCTCAATGATTGTGAGATTCTCCGCGGGTGTGTTCTCGGTTGAGAGTGCAGCGATTTCTTCGCGGGGGACCACAATATTTCGGATTGGCATATCACCCGCGACTAGAGCGTTCATCACTTCGTCGGATCGCTCCTCGGGAAGATCACCTTCGTCGAGTAATGATCCAAGCTGTCGGTGAAGGTCTGCGCGGCTCTCGATCACGTCGGCTTCGGAATCGAGCCATGCGCCGGTCATTTCGACACCAAACAGTTGGAGCGTCCACTTCGCTACTGCGTCACCGAGGTCGAGGATCGGCCTGACGACTCTTGTAAACCAGTACAATGGAGTAGCACCGTATCGGCAGACTTGTCTGGATCGTTCAACCCCGAGATATGTCGGGGTCTGCTCGCCATAGACGACGTGGACGAGGTTGACGATGACGAACGCGAGCAACGTGCCAGCACCGATTGAGGCGAGTATGGTGTCTCCAAAGAGTGGCTCGAAGATCGCTGCGAGCGCTGGCTCGGCCACGATTCCCAGGGAGATGCTGGCAGCGGTGATCCCGACCTGACATCCTGTCAAGTAAATCTCGAGTTCTTCGGTCATCTTCCAGGCGCGTTCGAGGCCGGTGTTACCCGGCACCACGAACTCCGATTCAGGATACTGGCGGGCGCGAGTCAGCCCGAATTCAATAGCGACGAAGAAGCCATTAGCCAGGATGAGTGCTGCACCGACAACAAGTCTCAGAAGTATTTCAGGTGGTTGCATCGATACTATCTCATAAGTATGATGCGCAGAGCGAAAGGTCGGTTTTTTGCTTGCACTCGAAGGTAGCCACCTTAAGTATTGGATCGAAGACATTGGCGGACAGCAAACATCTCACCGCTTACCGAGTAATGAACGAGGATATCCTTCTTCCATCCAACGGTGGTGAAGGCGTGGCTGAAATATTCCATCACACCAGTCAAATGCACATGCAAAAGTTCCGCGATTGAGGTGAGATCGCTGAAGTTTTTGACCAACATCCAGACGCACGCGTTCGTCTTGTTGAGAGCGCTGATGGAATCCATGATCTAGCTTTCGACAAATAATCTCCAAGAAAGCCGATGAGAATGAACTGAGTCAAGCGCTCGCTTAAATTTGATCGTGTGCTTGACCTATCGCTGGGATTCCCGGAGGATCAGCGGCTCGATGGCGAGCGTCCGTTTGGCGAGCGTCACGAGGCGTGAGATGTAGGAAATGAGCAACAAGAACGGCAGCAACGTGATTGTCAGTGCGGCCCCGATCAGCAGCGCGATGTTCTCGATGCCGAACGTGCTGCCGGGGAACGTCCCTGCCTCGCCGATCACCATCATGATGCCGGCGACGGCGAGTGCCGGCAGCGCCGCGTAGAGGATCAGCTGCGAGAGCGACGTCAGCGCCCACTCGAAGTAGAGCGTCTTGACGTGCTCGCGTGCCGGGCCGAACATCGACAGCGCGGTCTTCAGTTCGTTCAACAGTTCGTTCTCGCGTTCGCCGAGATCTTCCTCATGCTCGTTGAGCAGTCGTTCGACCTGGAAGATCTTCCAGCCGTAGTTGTAGTTCAACGCACCGAACACCACGTCGAAATTGCCGAACGTGCCACCGTCGAGTTGCTCGCGCACGGTATCGGAGTTGCCGATGACGCTCTGGGTGAACTGGTCGACCTCCCAGCGGAGCTGGTCACTTTCGATATCACCGAACCCGTCACGAATTGCCTCGGCGCGGTCCTGACAGACGTCGATGATATTACGGAGGAACGCCGAGGGATCGGCCGGGCTCGGCGCTCCAACCAGTTCCTCGGTGTAGTCTCGGAAGTCCATCGAGTCCTCCATGCGTTGTCGCTGTTCGCCCAGCGGACCGTTCTCCTGGGAGAGCACGAGCTGGGAGATGGTGACGACGAGCGTCACGCCGGTGATGACCGCACTGATCATCCCCGCGAATAGGGTGTCGATCGTGTCGCTGCTGTTGAGCTGGGGGATCAGCGGCGGCGGCAACACTGTAATTCCGATGACGAAGACGACGAAGAACGCGACCGCAAGCACGGCCGTGACGAGGAGCCGGTTGGCCTTGAGCAGTATCCAGAGCTTGAGGCGACTCTCGTTGGCGCGCTCGCGCATCGTGTTCGCCGTGCTCACGTCGAGATCCTTGTCAACCGCAGAATCGTCGACGTCGGCTGTCACGGGACGTCCCCATCGTTCGGGCGGGGTCGCTCGAAGATGATGTACTTGGTCCCCCCACTGGAGTAATCGATCGTCTCGACGAGTTGCCAGCCCTCGTCGGCCAGTTCGTTGATCTCGGCTTTCGGATTGGCGGCCTCTTTTTTGGTCTCACCGCGCGGCGGCCTGAGAATCTCGTACTCCCACCGCCGGGAGTCTTGGTCGTCCATGTGCCGTCCAGACTCGTCGGTGCTAAAAGTCCCCCCGTCTCTCTTGTTCGGCGCTACTCGTTTCACGGAAGTTGGTTCCCACCGGTCGAGACGTTGAGCGAGTCGAGTGTCGTCGAATTCACGCTGTTGGAGGCGACGAGCGTCGCGTTCCGGCCCGTGGGTATCCAGAGCGGAACGACGCTCTGGCCCGACGCGACGCTCACCGTGTCGTATTTCTGTTTGTTCTCGCCGATGATCGTGATCGTCGTGACGTTGCTCGCCGCTGGCGTCGAGCGCAGCGTGGCGTTCACGCGGACGTGCTCACTCGCCCACGGCTCTTCAACCGAGAGGCCCTCGAAGACCGCCGAATCGCCCGTATCAGCCGATATCGACGGCCCGAGCGTGAGACAGCCGCTGGAAACGAGAACGACGACGAGCACGATCGCGAGGGCACGACGCGGGGCTCCGGCCATACGCGTCGTTCACCGGTCGTGAGGAAAACGATTCTGATCACCACAAAGCTGCCTGCTCTACAATTCGGCCATCCAGTGGCTGGTGATGGCATCTCGTAGAATACAATCAGGAACCACACAGCGGATACTTCGATAGGGTAGATGAAATTGCGTAATTGAAGAGGCGGCAAGTGCATGCACCATGCATAGGGGTGTACCGGCTGTGATGGAATATGCATGGCAACTATTGCTGAAGACGATGAAGGCAAAACCGTCGTCAACGCTGACGGCGATTCGGTTGGCACAGTAGTCGACGTTGATAACAATACTGCCAATGTCGAGCCAGATCCGGATCTCACCGACGAACTCGCCGCGGAGCTCGGATGGGGCGACGCTGACGAAGGAACATATCAACTGGACAACGACGCGGTAGAGGCCGTGACGGACGATGAAATCCGCCTCGAACAGCACCACCAATCGTAGGGCGCTTTTCTGGTTTGGATACTGTATTTACCTGTAGTCAACTGATCAACTGCTGAGAAAACGTTCCCTCCAGCCAGCAGTGGGATCATGAACCGGCCTAGAGCTTCATCGCCGACAGATCCATTAGTTGGCAGGCGTGTCGTCACTTTCGGAAGGCTCGTCAGATGCGTTTTTGCCGGGAGGAATATCACGTGCCGATTGTGGATCAGTTCCGACACCCTCTCCGAGTGAAACGTCCGGAGTGAGTGCTTCGCCACGAACCAGTTCGGGGAGGACGATCCGGACCGCTTCGAGCATGAGGATGAACACGATCGGCAGGAGGAAGAACCCGTACCAGCCGAACAGGATCGGTCCCAGGATATAGCCGAACATCAACACCAGCATATCGAGCTGTCGACCGGTGATGTACGGCTGCAAGAACGTCTGCGGAAGAATATCGAGGATCAAGAAGTACGCCACCAACGCCCCGCCGACGAACAGGAAACTCCCGCCCGAACGCACCGCCTGAAAGCCGAGATAAGCGACGATCGGGAGGTAGATCACCTTACCGACGACGATCGGGATGAGACTGGCGATACCCGTCAGGACCCCCAGCACGAGCACCATCGGAACGTGGAGTGCTCCGGGGGCGAGCAGATTTGTCGCCTCGTAGGTGATCGCGGCGATGACCGACATCGCGACGACGAACAAGAGGTTCCCGAAGAACACCGATTCCATGTCCTCGTCGACTGCGATGGCATACGCGTACGCGGTGGTATCACGGCCGCCGAACAGCTCACGAAGTCCGCGCGAGAGAGCCGCGTCGTTTTGCAACAGAAAGAACGAAAACGTGACTGTAAGTCCCAGAAAAACGAGCGTTCCACCGACGGCGCTGGCGACCGTCCCACCCAACTGCAGCACGGTTTGGAGCGTCTGCTGGGGCTGACTGATGAACTGTGTCGGGTTCTGGAGCAGCGTGGTTGCGGTTTCACGCTGAGCAGGCGGGAGTGCACTGAGATCGACGAGTCCGAACGCCCCCGAGCCACCGGCACCGATCGCTTGCTGGAGCTGCTGGAAGAGGTTGAAGCCGACGTAGCCGATGAGCAGGAGGATCGGCACGACGACCACCAAGACAGTGATGCTCGCCGCAATACTGTTCGAGTCCACCGTGGTCCGGAGACGGCGGTTGACCGGCCGGGTCGCGTAGTAGCCGAAAACGCCAAGCACGATCATGCCGACGAACGAGTACGCGAGAAACGCGGCGACGATGGCCAGTAGTACGATGAACAGCCACCAGCCGAGCCGTGTACGATCGGATAGGAGCTCAGGGGTGCGATCAGACATCCTCCCGAAGCATATCGCCAGCCAGCGGGAAACGGTTGCGCCTGCGAGTCCTGAGAATTACTGAGTCTATATGTCGATACTAAATGTGTCTTTATTCTGTGCGCTGCATCGCTTACCGAGTGCGGAATCGTTTGTAGACCTCGATAACCACCCGTGCGAGCGCCCCGAGGAGACTCGAGTAATACGAGAGGGCGGCCGTTCCGAGTTGCAACGCTGCAAGTCGCATATCGCCTTCATAGAGGGATATCCCTGCTTCGACGACTAACGATACGACGGCCCAGTCCTCGGCGGAGGTTCGGCTCATCGTGTCTGTGAAACTCATGCTCAGATACAGCTCCCGAACAGGGAAGTCGTCTTGGATTAGTTCGATCGTAGACACTCGCAACCCAGTAGAGCCCAGGATTAGTCTCGGAGTTAACCAGCAGCTTTGTGATGCTTACTCCCGAGAATCGACCATGGCTGACCGACCGAAATGGGAATATCGTATGATAGAACCGTCGAAGGGGCTCACCAAGCGTGAAGCCATCAACTCCGAAGACAAACTCAATGAACTCGGGGCCGACGGCTGGCGACTCGTCGAAACCGTCTCGTACGACCAGGGTGGCACCAAGCTCTTCGTCCTCGAACGCCGGGTGGATCCCGATTTGGACTCGGATCACGACGAGGGGTCGTCGTGAGTCCCCCTATTGGTTCGTCTGACGGAGGCCGATAGTCGGTGGACCTCTCGACGGAGAACACGATGCAAGAGCGGGTCAGTGCGAGTCGTTGGCGTTTTTGGGTGCTTCTCGGGGCAAACCGCTGGCTCCTTGCGGGAATTCTCGGTGCGTGCGTATTCTTCGCGTTCGTGGTGCTCGGGATTCTAGATTTTCCGACGCTCCGGACGACGATGGAAACCACTGACCCTGTCGATACGATCTTCCAAGGTCTCGTTGGTGCGATCATCACGGGAACAACGCTTGTGGTCTCGATCAATCAGCTCGTTCTCTCCCAGGAGATCGGCCCGCTTGGCGAACAGCGAGCGCGGATGGACACTGCGATGGATTTCCGCCAGAACACCGACGAACTCTTCGGGTCGGTCAGCCCCGCGAAGCCTTCACTATTCCTCCGTCAGATCATCGAAACCGCCCGAGATCGTGCGGCAGCTATGAAATCTGCTGTCGACGATAGTGAGGATCCTGAGATGCGAGAAGAAGTCAGTACCTACGTCGACGATCTCGTCGACAACGCCGAGACTGCAATCGATGAACTCGATGGAGCAACCTTTGGAACGTTTGACGTGCTGATGGCAGCGCTTGATTACAACTACGCGCGGAAGATGCACGACCTTCGTCGCCTCGGTGAGGAGTATGAGGACGATCTCTCAGATGAGCAACGTCGCACGTTCAGGGAGACGCTTGAAGCGCTGACGATGTTCGGTCCGGCACGCGAACACATCAAGACCTTCTATTTCCAGTGGGCGTTAGTGAAGCTCTCGCGGGCGATTCTCACGGCCGCGGTGCCAGCGCTTGTGGTCGCGGGCGGAATGGTCGTGTTCGTGGATGCGACATCGGTTCCGGGCTATCTCTTCGGCGTGGATTACATGATCTGGGTAGTTGCGCTCGCGTTTACGATCGCCGTAATGCCGTTCCTGCTGTTCGTCTCGTACATTCTGCGGGTTGCGACAGTTGCGCAGCAGACACTCGCAATGGGGCCAATGGTACTTCGGGACTCGGAATCTCCGAACGACGAATAAGCGAATAGGCTGGTCACATCACTGTATCGCCGGTAATAGTGGCGTTTTGAGTTTCGACGACGGTTCCATTGACCGTGTTGACGGCAACGATGGTTGCAGTGCCGTTCGTAGGAGTCATGATGCTCACGTTGGATTGCCCGCTGTCGACGGGTGTCGTGTAGAAGGTCTCGCCATCTGCTGCTACGACATTGATCTGGCTTACGCCCCGATCAGTCGTCGCGTTCGGGGTAAGGGAGAGCGTCCCGACGATACGCCCGTTTGCCCATTCCCCGGACGAAGACACATCATGAAAAACCGTCGAATTCTGGGTGGCAAGGTCCATTCCCGGATTGAGTGTGAGGCAACCACTCCCCGCAACCAAGACGAGGACCGCTACAACGACTACGCGCCCCCGATGTATTTCAATCACTGCTCGTCGCAATGGGAGGTTGAGTCTTAGAGACTTCGGTGGGAGTCCTGGAAATCAACTGCACACGGATCGCCCAATTCTCTGTGCGAGATCAAGACCCCATTCGGTTTCGTCCAACCGTGGAGTTGCGTGAGAAACGTCGTTCAGACGGTTCATGCTCATCTTATCCACCAATCTCGTGGCCCGAACGGCCGTAAAGCACTCTGTGTGGGATGCACCGAGCAGTCTCCCCGCTTCAATCCTTCGGCTTTTATGTATACTTGCAATTGCTTGTGTATGGCCACGATAGCGGAATTCACCATTCCCGCCAGCGAGTTCGCGCTTGCGGAAACCCTCGAACGCCGTCCCGATCTCACGATCAATATCGATCGCGTGGTCGCTCACAACACCACACAAGTAGCGCCATTTATCAGGGTGACACAAGGAGAAGTCGAGGGATTGACTGAGATTCTCGAGGACGATTCGAGTGTCGAAGAGGTTGAACTGTTTGGCGAGACCGATGACGAACGCTTCTACCGACTGGTCTGGAACGAGACTGCCCAAGTCATCGGATACATGATCAACGAACGCGCTGCTACCGTCCAGGAGGCCACTGCCACCGACGGTGAGTGGCAGCTCCGCGTACTCTTCCCCGATCGGGACGCTCTCTCGGCGACCAACGAATACGCCCGGGAGAACGATGTCGGATTTACTCTCGAACGGATCTATGGACCTGAGAACTTCGAAACGGCTCGCCACAACCTGACTGAACCACAACACGAGACGCTTGCGTTAGCCGTCGAAATGGGCTACTACGAGGTCCCGCGCGATATCGATGCTAAAGGACTCTCCGATGAACTCGGCATCTCTCATCAGGCGCTCTCCGAGCGCCACCGGCGAGCGACCAAGAACCTCGTGGTGAGTGCACTCGCCACCGTCGATGAAGAGAACGATGAAACGCCAAAACCAGGATCACCACCTTGGCAGTCACCGTAGCTGTCTGTCCAGAATCATCACCTTTCTTGACAGTAACAAACCGTCTACTCGCGGAGCAAATCAAAGCTGCGGAACAGTCAGTAGCAAAGCCACTCGACAGTGTCGGAAGATTAATTCTACGGGTGGGACGAGCCTATGATACACATGGCAAAGCTTGTCTACGAAACTCGTGACGGAGTAGAAACCCAGGAGTTTGATCGTGGTGAACTGACTTTGAATAGAGAAACCGGATATGTCGAGTTTCAAATCGGTGAAACTAGTATGGAAAATCCCATTAGGAAGCACATCCCGAGAGAGCGGGTATACTACATCGAAGATGAAAACGATATAGAGATGAGATAGTCATGGCATACAAATTATCGAAACCATCCTAATCCAGTTTAGTTTCAACTCTGTAATCACAGTAGATTTCGCCTGCTTCATCTGACATCAGTAGGTTTCAACACGGCGTGGAAGAGGAGATAAACAACTCTGCAACTGCCGAGCGCGTCGATCCGCGACAGCGTGGCTCTTTTAAGACCACTTTGCGGCTACATCTACTCCAGTTCTTTTACGACTGTAGCCGGATTCCCCTGCACCACGACACCAGCGGGAACATCGTTGGTGACAACCGCGCCAGAGGCGACAACCGAACCGTCACCGACCGTTACGCCAGGATTGAGAACGGCACGACCGCCGATCCATACTCCGTCACCAATTGTGACTGATTTTCCGTATTCGTATCCAGAGTTTCGCTCGGTTGCGTTGAGTGGATGTGTCGCGGTGTAGATATGGGCACCAGGTCCAATCAGACAATCACGGCCGATTTTGACTGGACATACATCGAGAACGACGCATCCGAAATTTGGCATAGAAGTCATCATCAAGGTAGATGTTGTCCCCATAATCACAGCGAAAGGGCGGCTCTATCTGGATTCTATCGCCCGTCGAGCCGAAAAGTTCGCAGAGTAACTCCTTTCGACGCTCGTGTTGGGTCTCCTCTGTTTGATTGTACTGGCGGATGAGTCTCCGTGCACGTTCTCGCCCCGCAACGAGTTCGGGATCGGTCGGGTCGTACATCCTCCCATCCACCATCTTTTCTTTCTCAGAAGTCATCATGATTCTACTATCAGTAGATTGCGACTTCAAACATAACAGTTCCGGCCATATCGAGAGACACCACAGAAGGGCCCTGTCAATAAATCACTCCCTGTTGACGGGATAGGAGGGTATTCTCTGCTTGTGAGTGACACTTGCAGTTAGTCTTCGATAGGAGAAAGGTCCACATGAGACAATCGTTTTAGCGTTTGGGTAACGTTTTTCACACCTATGGTGTTGTTTTGAAATATGGTGCTACAAATCAGGCGTGCGCTCGGTAACGGTGTCTCGAAAACACTCACGAAAGCCGGACTTGTGTTTATCGTCCTGCTTGGTGTCGGACAGATCGTGCTTCTCGCTTCGACCAACACACTCACTGAAGCATTTCTCGCAGGACTTGATCTCCCTGCTGGTGCTACTCAATCTCCATCTGTACCGCTTTCATTACCTGTGTCGGCAACGGTTGCTGGTATACTCGCTTTTGTTGCCCTTCTTGTATTTCAGGTGATTACCGTCGTTTTGATCCGTGTGATGGCTGCGGATCGGCAAACTATCACGCATGAGAGCTACACACGACGGATGGGCTGGGTCGTTCTCAACTCGATTGTTGCCGGGATCGTCGTTGGCTTACTGACGATGATCGGATTCATCATCTTAGTGATTCCGGGGCTGTTCCTGACGGTGAGTTTGCTGTTTACGACGGTGTATATCGCCGATGAAGATGAGGGGTTCATCAGTGCGATACGGGATAGCTGGAGTCTTACGTCCGGAAATCGCTGGCGGTTATTCGGGCTGTTTCTTGTGGTGATGGTCCTCTTCATGATCGTTTCGTTTGCATCCGGGCTCGCCGTGCCGTCCGGATCAGCATTCTCGCAAGTCATCACGGCTGTCCTCACCACAATTCTGATCGTCTATCAGATGGCTGTCCTCACTGACGCCTATCGCCAACTCCGTAACGAGAATGGCCTGAGACAGAGATCGGACCCAAGCTCGGATGCCACCGATATGTGAGCGTGGTGAATGACAGTGAGTCTACTGTAGTTTGCGTCGGTTGGCTCGGCAGGTTCGAGCCGTGGATCGGGAAACGAGTAGTGTTGGATATTTCGTTCTTCGAGTGTGGCGTACGTGATGGGGTTATTGGCTTCCCAGTTGGGGAACGCCTCGTTGAGGTTCTCTTCAAAGACGACAGTAATGATCTCGGCGTCGGATGGATACTCGGGGTTATCCTCAGCGACGGTCTTGTCCAATCGGGAAATATCCCACTCATCAGCGGGAGCACCGGGGGTATTGACGACGATAGCGGGATCGGGGTCGTCGTCTTCACGATCGCGGACGACGTCTCCGTGGTTCCAGTCGGTTTCTGGATTGGGCATACTGAAGTGCTGATGGGCGGATCGAATAAGCGTTGAGGCCATTCGTCCAGGGAGAGGATGCGCTCAGATTATCGGTGCCGGTTCAGTTGCTGACCCCACTCATCAAATCGATCGAGAAACTGCGTCACGTAGGCGTTGTTTCGCAAACTCTGCTCAGTAACAACACCTTTGCCGCGGGCAAAACGGTAAGTGCCCGCGGGTCGTCCCGTATGCATGGATCGAGATCATGACATGGCCGGGCGATTCACCGGCCACACTGGCGACGACGTGCTCGACGCCCTCCGAGCGCACCACGAGCCGGTAGCAACGACCAGCGACCTCGCGGCGACGCTCGACGTGACGACAGAAGCCGTGCGCTACCATCTGAATGACCTGCACGATGCTGGCCGCGTTCAGCGGAAGCGCGCCGGTGCGAGCGCCGTCGTATGGTGGCCGACGGCGGAGACGGATGTCGACAGCATGGAGAGCGAGGTGGGGGCATGAGCGCCGACACCGACCAGCGAGGCAACGACGATCGCCAGCGGATAACGCTCACTGAGGAGGACGACGGCCGCTGGACCGCTCACGATGATAGCCGCGGACTGACTGCCCTCGGTGACTCCCGTCGCGACGCGCTCGACGCGCTCGATGCGGTCATCGACGCCGCCGAGGGTGACGGTGGCCGTCCGCCGACCGACGAGGAGCTTCGAGAGGCCGGGATCGACCCGGAGGAGAACCGCCGTCGCGGTGAGGGTGAGGGCGAGCTCTCCGACGTGCTCAAATGAAGCAGCACACCCGCCCGCGCACGCGTTCCCGCCGGTACTACTCCCCTCTGACGCGCTGGTGAGCGTACGAATGGTCACACGCGATTTCTCCGGCATGGAGATTGTGAAGGTGCTCGGCAACGCGGGGAATTTCAATTGGGAGCGGACGACCGGCGACCACGCCATCATGAAGTGGACCGCGCCGCCGGATCACGGTAGCGACGACCGGACGGTGAGCGTCCCCTTGCACGACCGCGTGCGGACGGGGACCCTCCGCAGCATTGCCGAAGACGCCGGCGCGGAGGACTTTGAGGAGTTCTGCCGGTGGATAGACCGGAACCGGTAGCATGAGCACAACCGCACGGGGTTGCGCGTCGAGATTATACCGATCCTGATTTTGCACATCGAATAGCCGAACACACCGGCTTTGGTGTGCAAAAACAGCACCATACCCGCTGATTTCGTGTGCGTGACTCGATAGCAGTCAGACGATTGTGCGCCACCCGTACGACAAAACGGGTGACCAGCAACCCGAACAGAATACCGTTACAGGGCCAATGTGCAAAATGAGCCGACTATGAAAATCAAATCCAGTGACAAGTACGCTGCGAATCGTCTTTCCGACGACGTTAGCGAACCAACGAAACCATCCGGAATGAGGCCGTCGACGGCGCGTTCGGGTGCCGCTTGTGGGTAATGTGTGATATATTTCAGTTGGATGTTTGGGAGGACGTAGCTATTGTCCCCAGCCGTTCTTGACTTCTTCAAATTGGTCGGCATCATGGCCATAGACAACCGTTGCACCGTGTCTGCGTTCGAGTTCTTTCAGAAGTTTGAGGCTGCGGAACCAGTGACGCTGGCTCCAGAGCAGTCCCGCTCCCAGTGGTATTTCGTCGGTGTAGTTCTCGGATTGGTAGATTTCATCGCCCGCAAGAATCACAGTTGTATCGTCAAGATGAATCATTGACCCGGTCATGCCCGGTGTGTGACCAGGAAGATGAATGAATTCAACATCTTCGAAGTGAGTTTCGCGATCGCGATGGAGCACCTTCCAGTTGAGGTCATGGTCAAAATCTCCAAGAACATAGGACGAGCTCCCTTCACCTGATTTGGCACTGTAGTAGGCAAACTTCAGCTCTTCTTCATGAACGAATATCGGTGTATCGGTTCCATCGAAAAATTCGAGACCACCAGCATGATCCACGTGAAGATGGCTCTGGAACACGTAGTCAATCTCCTCGATAGAATAGCCAGCCTTCTCCAGGTCGTCGTCGAGCCGGTGTTCGTGGGCGTCGGCTGGGTAGAATGCCTGAACAATCTCTTCGGGCCAATGGCCGTTCCGCGCGTCATAGTGTGAGCCAGTGTCCCAGAGAATGAGTCCCTCAGGATGGTCGATGACGAAGCCTGGAACGGGAACCTCGACGTAGTCGGTGTCTGGATTGGGCTCGTCATGAGTAGCGAGCGTGTTGCCTTCGATGAAGTAATTGAGGTCTGTTTCAAGCACACCACGATCGATGGTATCTATGGTAGCATTAACCATGGCTATCTATATTTTCTCTCATGCATTTAAATTCTTCTGAGAACTGCTATTAACCGGGTCGAATCGTTTTGAACTTGTGTCGATCCCGTGTAGAGCCATTTCTTCTCTCCATCGGTGGTGATCTGTTTCTCGTTGACGGCAATCTGGAACGGCTCCGCCGTCATCGGATCTGTCTGAGCTTCCGAGAGGGCATGTGTCCAGTCCCAGACTGCCCCGCTTCACGAAGCGACAGCCTCATTGAATGCAGCTGTACCCGAATACCATGTGAGTGTTTGGGTACGATGTTCTCCCTAATGCCTTCACAATCCACGTCCAACGTCTCTCTGGGCAGGTTTCCGGGATACATGAACAGTCCTCGCTACGACCTTCGTTCCTCAAGTCACCTCATCTAACATGCGTCGACTGGTTCTATGAACAAATGTTCACCGCCGAATCGGATCGTGTTGCAGTCGACGAAAAGTAAGTCTGTGGTGAGTATGATTCTGTTTCAACTGGAAGACATTTCAAAATACTCCCGGGAACAGAAGATAGCTGAATAGCAACGTAAGAATTCCGGTGAAGGCCGCATAGTACGCGAGCGGGATCAGTTCAAGGCGAATGACACGCCCTTCCTCGCCGACCAATCCCACGACGGCGAGCGCTGCAACAACGTTGTGGACCGCGATGAGGTTCCCGATTGCGCCACCGACGGCTTGTGCACCGAGTACGATGGTTTTCGGCGTCCCGATCTGGTCGGCAACCCCATATTGAAACGTGCTGAAGAGAACGTCACTTACCGTGTTCGACCCCGCGAGGAATGCTCCGAATGCGCCGACGAGCGAGGCGAAAAGCGGATAGATACCGCCCGCTAGATTCGCTGTGGCTTGTGAGAGCACGATGAGCATGCTGTCGGTACCCGTTGCTGCTCCCGATTGGAGCATGACTTGGACCGTACCGACGGCAAACAGCAACGCCACGACGGGTGAGGCAATCTTCTCGAATGTCTCGCGCCATGCCGCCTTGACTTCGCCGCCGTTCATTCGATGCAGTCCGATCGTAAGCAATGAGATGAAAACGAACGACGCACCGGGAAGATAAAGCATGGAAATGTCGTTCGTGAGGCCCGTTCCGAGGATATCGTTCCAGACGAGCACCCCGTTGCTCTGGAGGAACGATGATATCGGGTCGACCACACGGGTTCCGACGAGCACCACGACGAGCAGCGCGTACGGCGTCCATGCCTTCCAGAGCGGCATCGATTCGGTCGTACCGCCGTCAGTGGCGACGGCTCCGTCGCGGTCGGCCGTCTCTCCGGGTTCGATGTCGCCGACCCAGTGGTCGGGCCACGCGGCGGGACTCTCGAAGTTCCACTGGTCATCCGGGCGAAAGTAACCGAGTCTGAGAGCGGAAACGGTGAGTGCCAGCCCGACGAGCGCGCCGATGAGTCCTGGAAACACCGGCCCGAGGAACGCGGCCGTGAGCCAGTACGGAACCGCGAATGACGCCCACGCGAACAGACACAGTGGCAGGACCGAAAGAGCGGGGCGAATCGAGCGCTCCTCGCCGAAGAATCGGGTCATCATCGCCACGCCGATGAACGGGACCGCGATCCCGACGATGACGTGATAGGTCGCCGCCCACGTCCCGATCTCGGCGACCCAGCCGGCGATCGAGAAGGGTGTCTGTGTGGTGACCGTCGACTGGATCGCGCTGCTTGAGGCGAAGGTGTCCTGCATGCCGATGATGAGCGGCGTGCCGACCGCCCCGAAGGTGATTGCCATGAGATTGCCCGTCAGTGCGACTACGACCGCGGCAAGCGGCGGAAAGCCGAGGCCGACGAGCAGCGGTCCGACGACCGCCGCCGGCGTTCCGAATCCGGCAGCGCCCTCGACGAACGATCCCATCAGGAAGACCAACAACACCACCTGCACCCGGCGGTCGTCGCTGATGGCAGCAAACCCTTGGCTGATGACATCGAACGCGCCCGTTTGTTTGAGCGTATACAATAGGAGGATCGCTCCGAAAACGATCCACAGGATCTGGGTTGCAGTGATGAACCCGTTGATCGTCGCAGCGGTGATCCACTGGAAGTCCATTCCCCAGCCGAAAACCCCAGCGGCGATGGCGACCAGCCACGCGACCGGCATCGCGCGCGTCGCCGGCCAGAAAAAGCCGACCATCAGAACCGCGATCGCCACGAGCGGGGCGAGTGCGATGAGGATTTCGACGAAACTAGCCATCGGATGCCCCTCGGTGATCGGGACGCGCCCCGACTGCGATAGCACTCGGGATTTGTTTCCCTATGACCGCCATCTGACATATAGTCATGTGTGACGAATGCACCCTCGTATTCTTTCCACATAAATACTTCGTCACTGTCTACCATAGCATTTAATGCTGGAAGATGCGGAAACCGTGAATGGCCGTCGAAGACGAGTTCTATAACCCATCCGAATTCACGACATCGGTCGATGCGCTCGGCCACAACCACGAGGACGTCGCCGAGTATCGCGCTCTCGCTGCGGATTTGCGCGAGGCGGTTCGTGGCGAGGTCAAGTTCGACGAGTACGCCCAAGTCCTGTATGCGACCGACGGCAGCATCTATCAGTCACGGCCCGCTGGAGTGGTCTGTCCCCGTGATATCGACGACGTGCAGGCCGCGGTCCGGGTCGCCACCGACCACGACACTCCCGTGATGGCGCGTGGTACGGGGTCGTCGCTTGGGGGACAGGCTGTCGGTCCGGGCTGTGTCGTGCTTGATACGACCCGGTATATGGATTCGATCCTCGACGTTGATTCCGACAGGCAGATTGCCACCGTCCAACCCGGCGTGGTCCAAGACCACCTCGATGACCACCTCAATCGATGGGACCTCAAGTTCGCGCCCGACCCCGCCTCCTCGAACCGAGCGACCATCGGCGGCGGCATCGGGAACAACTCGACAGGCGCGCACTCGGTGCGCTATGGCATCACCGACGCCTACACTGAGGAGCTACGAGTGGTGCTCGCCGACGGCTCTCTTATTCACACCCGCGAGGTCGTCCTCGATAGTCCCGAATGGGATAGTCTCGTGGACAAAGATGACCGTGAAGCCAACCTCTACCGCACGGTTCGGGCACTGGTCGAAGAAAACAACGACGAGATTGCAGAGCGCTATCCTACTCTGAAACGCTCGGTGTCGGGCTATAACCTCCACAAAGTCATCTACGAGAACGACGACGGCGAGGAAGTCATCAATCTCTCGAAGCTCTTCGTCGGCTCGGAATCCACTCTCGGTGTGGTCGTGGAAGCCACTCTCGGACTGGTAAGTAAACCCGACGAAACCGCGCTCGCGCTGTACTGTTTCGAAACGCTCACTGATGCGATGAAAGCCGTACCCGACGCCCTCAATTTCGACGCCAGCGCGGTCGAGTTGATGGATGACGAGGTGTTCCGGCTAGCGAGCGAATCGACTGAATTCGCCCAGTACGCCGAGCCCATCCCCGAGGGTACTGCGGCCGCGCTGATGCTCGAATTTGACTCTGAACTCTGTGACGATTTCGAGGCGATGATCAGTGAGACCAACGATTTCTTCGTCGAGGCTGGAAACGCGTTCGATGTCTTGGAGGCCTATACACCTGAAGATCAATCGAAGCTCTGGAAGCTCCGAAAGGCTGCTATCCCGCTGTTAATGAGTCTGGAGGGTGACCCGAAACCCTATCCATTCATCGAGGATGCAACCGTCCCCCCGGAAGAGCTCGCCGAGTATGTCGGCGAGTTTGAAGACGTCCTTGAAGACCACGACACCTCGGCGGCGTATTTCGCCCATGCCGGCTCGGGAACACTGCATATCCGCCCGGTCTTGAATCTCAAGGAGGACGAGGGTATTGAGAAAATGCATTCAATCTCGGAAGACGTCACCTCCCTCGTTTTGAAGCATAACGGCGCGTTTTCGGGCGAACACGGCGACGGACTCGCACGCACCGAGTTTAATCCGAAGATGTATGGCGAGCAGCTCTGGAGTGCGTTCCAAGACGTGAAACTCGCTGCCGATCCCGAAATTCTGCTGAACCCCGGGAAAGTCGTCTACTGGGACGACGAACCGGCCGATATGCGCGAAAACCTCCGATATGGGGCAGCGTACTCGTCGCTCGAACCCCAAACAGAGATGGATTTCGCGGATGAAGGCGGATTTTCACACGCCATCGAACTCTGCAACGGGTGTGGCACCTGCCGTCAGGAGAACTCGAACACGATGTGTCCGACCTACCGCGCCTCCGAGGAGGAAATCCAAGCGACGCGCGGGCGGGCGAACATGCTCCGGGCTGGGATTTCGGGCGAGATCGACGAGGAGGAGATGTTCTCCGAGCGTTTCCAAGAGGAGGTCCTCGACCTGTGTATCGGCTGTAAGGGGTGTATGAGCGACTGTCCGACCGGCGTCGACATGGCGAAGATCAAAACTGAGGTCAAACATGAATACCACCAGCGCGAGGGAGCGGGTCTGCGCGAGCACCTCTTTGCGAACATCGACTCACTGTCGGCGCTCGGGAGTGCACTCGCGCCGCTGTCGAACTGGGGGACGAAATTTCCCGGCGCGCGGGCAGTGATGGAGAAAACTCTCGGGATCGCCGAAGAGCGTGAACTCCCACACTTCGAGCGCGAAAGTCTGGAGGAGTGGTTCGCTTCCCGTGGCGGGTCAAAAGTCCCACTCGCAGAGGCGACCGAGAAGGTGCTCCTCTTTCCAGACACCTACACCAACTACAGCAACACTACGCCCGGCAAGGCCGCGATTTTGACCTTGGAAGCCGCCGGCGTCCACGTCAAGATCCCCGACGAGGTAGTATCGAGCGGTCGGCCAGCCTACTCGAAGGGCTTTCTTGACCGCGCGCACGACTGCGCCGAAACGAACGTCGAAG
>NZ_CP095010.1:0-56956 GCF_022870485.1 Halococcus dombrowskii
AACCACCCGGGCGTTTCCGAACCGTATATGCCCTAAAGGACCGCTCTTCTCTGCCGATTCCTTGGTCATGACTAGTAATAAGTATATGCAAATCGGCCCGCCCGCTCGATGATTATCTTCGTTCAGAATGGATTGGTAACTCTGATTTCAGGTTTACACAGTCCAACCCGCAGGGTTAGGACCACAAGACCATCTCTCGAATCTCTGCGCGTGATTCTAAAGCCTCCAGCCGTGAAATCCAACTGAGGACCATAACCTACCAGCATGATCCATTCTAAAGGGGCCACAGCCACGGTCCTGGATTCCTACCGCCCAGAGCCGAATCTACGACTCACCTCCCTCGTCCTCGTCCTGGCGTTTCTCCAGTTTGTGGATGGTGAGTTCCACCCACCAGTTACCCTCTTCGCCGTCGATGCCGTAGCGATGGCGCACCGACGATGGGATAGTCACACGACCGCGAGTATCCATCTGAACGACGTGGTCCTGCTCGCGGGGATTGTCGATCTCGACCATGCGGACAAGGGTGGGTTCGGTCACAATCTTGTAGTGTTTGTCCACACACACCCTAATAAAATCTTCGCAGGGGGAGTTCACCCATGATTTCCCAACTACTGGATCACTGAGTGTGGTTTTACCTTGATCAGAGATATTGAGTGAGCATTTGGGGTACTTATACTATATAAGTGGCGATCTTTGAACCATACTGAGTGGTTATTTTAGTCGTCAAGCTTATTTTCCGCCCACCTAATTGGGGTTATTATGGGAAGTCGCAATATCACGGCACAAGTACAAGAAGACGTGATCGACAGGCTCGATGGAGAGGCCGACCAACTCGGCATGAGTCGGTCCGAGTACGTTCGCCAGCACCTCCACGTTGGACGGCGCGTGATGCAGGCGTCGGGACAACTGGACCGAAACTTCCTCGCAACCGTCGCCGAGGACGGGACCGATCACATAGAGGGAGACATGGCAACATCACTCGACGACATCGAAGACGAGATCCTCGATGCACTCCCAGCAGACGCCCGTCGTGCGATGGGACCAGAAGAGGTCAGAGAAGCTGTGTTCGGGAGCGACCATGAGCAACTGCAACACATCAAGAATGGCCTCGACAGACTCAATGAGCAGGGTGACATCACTATCACCGCCGACGCAGAGAGCTACAAAAGTGACTGAAGAGCGCCAGACAGACCGCGACCCTGACCGCGTCCAGACGCGGGCCTGTGAGCAACGCCGTAAGGAGCCACAACGGAAGTGGCGGCTCCAGCCAATCGAACAGTACGAGAAAGACCTCTACGACCGACTGATTGAACGAGATGCAAAAACGCGGATGAAAGTGGTGCGAGAGTTCGAATCGTACTTGCTCGAAGAGGTGGCCCCCAGCGCGGACGTGTCGATTCACGGCATCAGAGACGCCGTTCAGCGAGATGTTGAGGGGCACCGCGATGACGTACTCATTTCCAATCCGTCTCTCGGCTGGGAGACTGTTGAACGCCATCTACAGAATTCGCTCTTGTGTAGCGTAGCGGAACCAAGCCATCGAAGTTAGGGCATTCCGCCGACAGCAGTCGTTTATGACCAACAAACGCGCTGCTTTCGGCGGAATGCTTGAGCAACTCGTTGATCTCGGAGTAATAGAGTTTCGGCCAGAGCCGCTCGACGCCATCGTCGAGCGGCGACTCAAAGCTATCTGGACCAGCCGTGCCTGCCCAAACTGTGACGCCGACGCTCTCCATGCTCTCGATGGCTCGGCCCGCATCTGGTGTAGCCGTTGTGACTGGAAAACGACCTACACCCGCGGCACACCCTTCTACGACTCGGAACTCGCCCCCGGCGAGTTCCTCGTTGCCTTCATCCTCTACGCTGACACTCTCCTCAGCATCAACCAAATCGCACCGCTGCTCGACCGCGCCTACAAAACCGTCTTCGAGGCAATTAGCGACGTGGAAACCGCGTTCGCCCGCGGTTTCTCGACGGTGTGGGAACGCATCGGTGACACGATTGCTGGACCAACACAGGTGGACGAAACTCAGCGGGTGTGTTCGGGGTACAAAGGCCAGAACCCACCGCGGGACGGACTGTCCCGCGGCGGGTCTCCTGGACCCGGACGGACGCGATGGACAGGAGAGCAGGGCGATGAAATGACGCTCGTCGCGGCCTGCCGCGACGTGCTCCAGGTGATCTCAGCCGAAGAAGGATCGAAATACGACGAGAACCTCGGGCCAGTGATCGAGGAAGCAGGCGATCTCTCCCAGCCGCTGGGAGAGATCTGGACCGACGAACTCCCCGCGTATCAGCAGATGGAACACGAGCATCGAACCGTTGTCCACGATGATGAATACGTCTCGGACGACGGTGTCCACACGAATCAGGTCGAGTGCCTCTGGTCGTTAGTGCAGCCGTGGCTGGCGAAATTCCGCGGCCTCTCCAAGCAGGGCTTGGAGCAGGCCGCTCATACTTTCGGACTTCTCCGATCCCTGAATCTCGTCGGAGCACCCATCCACAGCCTCATTGATTGCGTCGCTGTCAATGCATTCCGCTAGTCTACACAAGAGCGACAGAATTTGAAGTCGTTCTACAGGACTCTGGACAAAAAGAAAGCATACGCCGGAAATCCAGTCACGGAGCCGCTATCGGACTACCGAGATGAGTACGGAAATGAATTCGGCTCAGGCCGCCCCTACATCCCATTCAGCCGACTGCAGAAGTTTCTGAACTGGCTGGACACGCCGTTCGGTAGAGCATCATGGCTCCTGGCGTTCAAGCAGGCTATTCGAAAGGGTGAGGCTCTTAACGTCGACCTGCGGTGTCTCAATCTCGACCATCCCGTCTTCTCCTCGGTCGTCAACAATCACGACGTCGTCCTTGACCAGCGGGTGCGCGACCGGCCCGACACCATCCTCGTTTACGGCGGGTTCAACGAGGGGGCCGAGGTACCGAACGACAGCATCACAGACTGGGAGGGGCCAGGGGAAGTACGAGAAGCTGGCAACAAGCGCAAGCAGGAAACCGGGTCCGTGCTGCCAGTCGATTCCGAGTTGAAGACAGCTCTCATCGAGTTGTTGCTGGTCCGGCCACCGACGTATAGTCTCGACGTCCACCCGCTGTTCGCTATCGGTGCTGGCAAACCCCGTCGGATTACTTCGACTTCGACTGGGCACCGTCTATGGGTGACTGATAGTCATATCGACAGCATTCAGCGATGGTCTGAGCAAGAGTCACTATCAGAGTGCCAAACCTGTGACAGTGACAGGCTGCTCCAACGGAACCCAGCAGATGGAGAAAAAACCGGCCGTCGGTATCGGTGCCAGAACTGCTCGGCTGTCCACTGGCGATCGATTCACTGGGAACAAGGCTTGGAGATGTCACAGAAGATGGTCTACCATCAGGGTCGCCACACGTTCTCGTCGGCACACAGCCCAAAGAACAGCGGCCTGCATGACAGCGCTATCCCGGATGCCGTCCGCAAGGAGGGAGTTCGGGGCGACTCGAATCAGCAGGGAGACACCGAGGATAGCATCTACGTCGAGGGGCAGTACCAGGACTTCGAGCAGGACGTTCGTCGGCCGTACCTCGACGGCATCTACAAGTTCGGCGTCTACGACGACCCCATCCCGGCGGTTGGTGAGGGGTGGAAACGATGACTGACATCTGCTGTCCTCGCTGCGGCGCTGAGTGTAGTTTCAATCGTTGACCTGCTAGGTTATACTCTCTCTAGTCGGTGAATTATACAAAACAACCACCGCATATAACCTGAAGCATATTAAGGCCTGTGACAATAGTTCTTGGGTATTTCTGATTATTAGCTGCATCGAGCATTGGGCATTGTCGGTATCAGACCTCCATTTCGGAGTGACAAAGCAGTTATAAGGCGGGCCATGGATGATACACGCAAAGCTAAGGAACACAAATAAAGTGCCCCATGGGAGCGGGGAGTACCAATCCCCGTCCCGGTGGAGTTTGACCGACACCGGGGCCACCCCAACCAACCAGTTGTGGTGGTTTCTCTGCGGCCCATAGTAATAAACGCTTGCCTCTGGTGAGCACCTGCTCTATCCTGTTCGTAGGGAGAGAGGTTTGTAACTGAGGAAAAGCGCTGTCATCGGGTATGACGAGGTGGCTCGCTCGTCAGCACTGGAATGCGGGCCAAAGCCCCCATGTCACTAGACATATCTCAACCCAGTGCTGATCGCATCGACGTCCGAAACGGTAGCTTCACTTCCGGGTTCTCCAGCCAGCCTTCGCTACCCACGAGTCACCGTGACTACCAGCTGTCCGTTCTATACTTCATGGAGGTGCGCTGATGAGCGACGCCGAGCAGCCTCCTCAGTGTCACACCCTCGGTTGCGAAAACACAGCTGTCGAGGCTGGCTACTGTACTGAGTGCGCCGAAATCTCTCCCGGCGTTCTCGAGCATCAACCCGACGAAAGCCATGCGTCTTCTGACGACGCTGATAGTGATGGCGATGCTGACCATGACACCTCCAACAAGAGTGGCTCTACCGAAGGGACACCAACCAAACGCGAGATTGACGATCGAGAGCCTCCACATGCGACGGAAGACCCAAACAGGGCCTTCGCTGATGCAATTGCGTGGTTCCACGACCAGATCGACAAGTCGGTCGCCGATCACGACAACAAGAATGGTGACCATCCTGATCGACCCACGGCCGCCCGTGAGTACTTCCACGAACGCGGCTGGACCGACGACACCATCGGTGACGCCCGCCTCGGCTGGGCACCACCGAATCGTACCGGTCTGCTTGACCACCTCATGCGCGAAGGCTACGATCGAGAAGCTATTCTTGGGACTGGCCTATTCACCGAAGACCTCCGTCCGCTCTGGCAGGGCCGCTACGTCCTCCCGTATTTCGACGCCGACGGCCAGCCCGTCTATGCAATCTCTCGATCAACTGGCAGCGAAGGTGGCGGCGCGGTCGGCTACGACGGTCACCCCGCCGACGGTCTCAGCGGGAAATACGCCAAACCTGCCCACACCAAAGAATACGCCCGTATCAGCGAACCCATCTACGGTCTCGGTTCCGTCGAAGACGGCCAGCCTGTGCTCGTCACCGAGGGTATCGCCGACGCCATTACCGCCCATCAGGCGGGGTACGCGTGTATCTCGCCAGTCACGACTCGGTTCAAGCACGACGATCGCGAGCGACTGCGCGAAGTCCTCAACGATCATAACGTCCCGCGTGCGTACGTCGTCCAGGACGCTGAGCGACCCAGCAGCGATATCGACGAAGACGGCCGACTCACGCTCACACAGGCTGGTGAGGGTCTCCGCGGCGCGCTCGATACCGCCGCCTATCTCGCTGAGAATGATATCGACGCCCGACTCGCCGAACTTCCCCGTCCCGGCCTCGACAAGGTCGACCTCGACGACTATCTCCGAGAATGGACCGACGACTCGCTCGCTACAGTTCTCGCGAGCGCGAAGCCTGCCCGAGAGCATCCCGCCTACGACCCACAGGATGCTGCCATCGACGCTGCCACCCGCGACCAGCCGGATCCACTCGACGGTGAGCGATCCGACGCCAGTCACTCGACACTGTTCGACCTCGATATTCGCGATGCGAGTGGTCTCGATGCCGACTACCGGGGCCAGAGCCCACTTGGCCACCACGGCGAGAGCGAGACGTACTTCGTCGTTATCGACGAGCGCGATGTCGCTTACGACCACAAGTACAAGGCCGCCTACAACGCGCTCACATACCTCCTCGCCGACGCCGGCGAGCGCCCGCCCGACAGTCCCAACGGACGTCTCGACGACGCCGAGGTGTTCGCTGCGTGGCGACACGCTAAGCAGAAGGGAATCCTCCCCGACGACGATCCGATCCCACGGCGTGCACTCCGTCATATCGCCGTCGATCACGGTCACTGCGAATCCAGCGATATTCAAGACGGCTGGAAGCTTCCACGCGACGCCCACGACGATGCGCTCAGCACACTCGAAGACAAGTACGGCCTCAACCCCGGTCGTGAACCGATCGGCACCGGTTGGAGCCAGTCTGCCGACGAGGTTGATCCTACCACTCTCGACGTCGTTCTCGATCCCGAACTCGCATGGCAAGCCGCCCAGCACGTCAACCCCGAGGACCTTCCAGACGTAGGCGCACTTGATCTCGAACCTACGTCTGATGGAGAGGCCTGGCAATGCCCACAGTGCGCCAATAGTGTCGACGTCGTCCGGGCGGTCGCCATCCACCGCGGCAGCGTGAGCTGCTGTGAGGAGCCGCTCGCTGACGATGAATACGACGCTACCTATCACCGTGCCCGCGAGGAGTTCGGTGCTCCCCTCCCTGAGTACGTCAGTGCCGCGACCGCGACCGACAACTGGGCACTCATCCAGGGCGCGCTCTCTCAGCTCACCCACTGGCATCTCTCCGAAATCGACTCCACCATCACTAGTCTCGGTGACGACGAGGACGTCCTCGCCGAGATCGATCCCACTTGGGAGGATTCAGCCTCTGGCGAGCGCGTCATTGCATTCCGCTCAGGTGGGTTCTACTGCCGTGAACACGACTGTACTATCGATCCCCTTCGACTGGTCGCACTCGAAGCCGGTCTCATCGACGCTTGTGACGATCCCCTTGCCGGCGAGGCGTTCAAGCAGGCCTACCACATCGCTCGCGAGGAGTACGGTGCCCCGCTTCCCGAATGGACGGTCGGCAATCCTGATCATGTGCCCGTCCTGCCGCCCGCGACGGACCTCCTCGGCGAGTTCACTACCGACCGTGATCGACTCGACGACGCTCGCGAAGACGTCGAGAGCCTCTATCGCGAACTCGCCAGCGACAGTCGACAGGCACACCTCCTGACTGCGCTTCCCGCGCTCGGCAAGACCACCTCTGTGGTCAAAAACGCCGACGAATACCCCGCACTCTATCTCGCCCCTCGGAAGGAGCTCATGGCCGAAGTAGCTGAGAAGGCGCGCACGCGCGGGATGACCCATATGCACCTCCCCGTCTTCAGTGAGGCGCGGCCAAACGAGCCCGCGCTCTACGAGGCTGCCAGTCTGATCCGTGAGGAAGGCACTGATCTGCTCCGAGAATTCGAGGATCTCGCCGAGCGTATCGAGGAGCCGATCCTCGAGAGCGATGATGGTGAGGAAGCTACCATCGGGATGCACGTCTCCGTCGAGGAGGAGAGTGATGAGCTCCACCTCGAACGCGGCAGCTGTCCAGTTGCAAACGGCCAGTACGGTGAAGCGTGGATGCTCGCAGTCCATGTCGCCCGACATCTCGGCCACGCTCCCAAGGACATCCATACCCACGACGAGGCACTGTTCGGCGAATCACTCCCCTGTCATTCCGACGGTGGCACGTGCGCGTATGCCGACGCCTGGGAGGCCGCCAATGATCCGGAGAATCCCAAAGACATCCTAATCGGCCACTACGGCCACGGCTACGTCGACGGTCCTCGTACCTACTATTCGGAAGTCGGTGAAGATTCCCAAGTCCTCGATCGGACCATCGCCATCGACGAGTTCCCCGGCGATGTTTACGACGAGCGCTTCGGCGAGATTTACCTCGACCACGCCACGTGGCTCGCTCGTGCACTCCGTAGCGACGTCGAGGACCGTCAGACGCTCTTCGAGGAGGACCTCTGGAGCGATGAGTGGGTCCGGGCGTGGCTCCGCGGCAACGCTACCAGTGAGATCGACGCCGTCGCCGACGTCGATCATCAGCTCGATCTTATGCAGCGAGTGCTCGACGCACTCGCCGTCGTTGACGATATCCTCGAAGCAAACCCATCCCTCGGTACGGACAGCTCCGGAGGCGATGAAACGGGCCTTGGCCACGCTCTCAGACGAGTTCGGGACCTCGGCCCTGAGTGGGACGCTGCGTCGATCGAAGGTGCCTGTGCGGGGCTTCGTGCCGCTCTCGATAGCGCTGCAGATGTGAGCCGACAGACGATCGAACAAATCAAGGATACCGTGCTCCCGCCACTCGCGACCACCGCTGTCGAACTCGATGATGAGACCTCACTCGGTGCCGGGTGTGTCGACGCTCTCGATCACTTCGGTGGTGACCTCACAGCAATGGTTGAGGAAGCCGTGACTGCTTTCCGCGAACGCCGCGACGGCGCTGGCGGACTGGTGAAGGCCGCCCAACGCGCTCTCAACGGTGGTGAAGAAGGCTGTCGGGAACTCGCTCTCCACGCCCACGATGGCTACGCTCACCCGCTTGCATACCTCCTGCTCCACGGCGTGATCGCTCCCGAAGACAACGAGGACGATGACAGTGCTGGGGCGACCACGATTCCGACCGATACGTTCTCGTTCGATCACGAGGAGGGGACCAATCTCAAGCGGACGAGCCTCGGCCGCGAGACGATCATCGTCGATCGCAATCACCACGGCGCTGTCGTCCACCATCCACCTGCTTTCGCCGAGGCCGACGCACAGAATCCCGTCGTCGGTCTCGATGCGACTGGTCGCGAGCGTCTCTGGTCGCTCGCTACCGGTGCCAACGTCCACGCACAGGATATCCACGAGACTGCACGCGAACGCCGTGCGTTCCTCCGGGACGTGCTGAACCTCCAGGTGGTCCAGACCAGCCCACACATTCAGACCTACTCCGGGCCCCCACAGAGCAAGAATTTTGATGGTGATGTCGCACTCGTTGAGTCCGTCAGCGAGGAGTACGCCGCCACGCAATTACGCCAGGACACGCTTACCGCGACAACCAAACCCGGCGTCATCACGACGAAGAAAGCTCGCGGTGAGATCGAAGAGCGCATCCAAGACGACATCGCCGCGATCGACCACTACGGGAACGTCACCGGTTCGAACGCACTTGGAGAATTGAATCTCGGTGTCGTCTTGGGCTGTCGGCACTTCGGCGACGCTGTCGTCGAGAAGTGGGCCGCTCTCGCTGGTGAAACCGTCCATCGATCGGGCAAGGGCGCTGATCTCGAATACGACAGCGAGACCGCCAATACGTTCCTCAAGCATATGCGCAGGGATCAGACTCTCCAGGCGATCCTGCGATTCGGCCGGGACAAGGAAGGCGCGGTAGTGTTCGGACACACGGCAGCGTTGGCCGAGAGCCTGCCCGTGGTTGGCGAGGGTGCGGTTGTCCGTGCGTTCTCAGAGGCTACCAAAGCCGTGACAAATGCTGCACAACGCTATCGCGGACGGGAGTTTGCCGTCAGCGATGTCGCTGACGCTGTCGACTGCTCGCGACGGACGGTTCAACGGGTGTTGAACGAACAGGTCGAACTGGGCTATCTCGAGAAACGCGAGACGAAGAACGGCCTCGCCAACGGCTTCCAGAATCTCGAACAACCCAGTGATGGTGAGATCGAATTGCCAGAACTTGATGCACCGTTTGACTCGGAGAAAGACGGGCCACCAGGGAGCTCCACTCATGGACAAGCATCTGCTGACCCCGACGATTCCTCCCTAGGAGTATCTAGTACGGGATTTGTCTGGGTGGTTGGAGTTAATGCAGGGGGTGAAGCCCGCTGTCGGAGTAGTCGGGCAACACTCCCAGCTCCCGAGGGGACTGACCCCGCCGGTTTGCCGGGATAGTTCGGATTATTTCCGGCAATCCGTGAGGTTGGCGTGTGGTGACCGTGGCGGTCGGAGAGCCAGTGGCCTGTTCAGCGAGATACCGATCGTCGATTCGGCTGCCGGGAGAGCTGAACTCAGGTGATGGTTTACTTGCGTGTGTCCCTGAGACTTTCTCATGGACGTGCCCGACCTGCCAGCGCCGGTGGTAATAGAGATGGACGACGGCGATACCCTCCGTGGCACGCTGATCGAAGAACGGACAGATGGATGGCTCCTCGACGAAGAAAGTGGTCGCCTGATTCTAGTATACTCACAGGATGTCGAGCAGATTGAGCGTGATACTGAGTCGACGAACTGAGCACGATAATTGAGTCGGACATGGCCGGCCGGAAGAGTTGCTGTGTTTGCAATACACGGGTAAGCACGTTTAGCACATCAGAAAGGTGCCACCAGTCCTTCGTGAGTAGTGCCTACCGTTGCAACTATCAGTTGGTGTATCAATTTTCAATCAGCGATGTCGGTCATCCCAGAAGAGTGGGTCGGATTAGATTCAACCGCGGGTCTGCTCTATGAGCTTGGCTGGCTTCTGCTGATGTTTGTGGTCCTTGGCGGTCTCCTAGTGCTCCAACCATTCTTTTTCGACGTCAAAATCACGCCAATCCGTCTCAGCGGATCGATTCTCCTGGGGGTGGTGCTTGGTGTTTTACTCGTTGTTTCAACTATGAGCGATCGCATCCGGCGATTTTGGGAGACTTATGAATATCGGTTCGGGGCTCTCTTGGTGTTCTCGTTGCTGTTTCAGGCAGTGTTACGTCTCGTACCAACGTGGACGCTTCTCACTGGAATCACGATCTCAATCGTTGCTGTCCCGGGTCGAATCGCGATCTATCTGCAAGCACGGGCAGAATAGATAACTCTCTACTCTCTACGCAGGATATGGGCACATCAGAGACCTTCGAAGAGACGCAGCGGTTTGGTCAGCCATGGATCTGGCTGCTCATCGGAGCCGTCGGAATCGTTTCGGTGATAGCGAGCGCGGGAGTGGGACTGGTGATTGTTGTAGCCATCGCTGCTCTCTTTTGGCTTGTTCGACTGACGACGGAAGTGCGTGAGGATGGTGTCTACGTTCGCTTTGCACCGTTCCATCGTTCGTTCCGAGAGATCCGCTTCGACGAAATCGAGAGTTGCGAGGTCACAGAGTTCGATCTCTTGACCTACGGTGGGATCGGCATTCGCTGGACACCATCAACGATCGCCTATATGACGGCCCGAGGGAGGGGTGTCGAACTTCAGCGAGACGGTGAAAAGTCGGTAGTGATCGGCTCACAGCGTGCTGACGAACTGGTCGCCGAAATTGATGGCAGACTGTGACATAGTTTACCGGCAATGATCTTGTTCCTGGCCAATACATGATTGTATATCTATTTCTGCAGATGCAGATATAGAAATGCATACAGAAATGTATATAGAAATGTCTATATTCTAAAAGTCAGTGAGACGTGCTTGTGCTGTCTGTGCGTCTTTGAGAACGTCTGGTGCGTGATCTTGTAGTGCAGCACGGAATGCCCAACGAAGCAACGTGCTCCGGTCCCACGTGGACTCATATTCACCACCTGCTGCTTCGGCCAACGCTCGTGCTACATCATCGCGATCATCATTCTGGAGTGCAGCAATGAGTGCAGCTCCTCGGGGGTCATAAAAGGAGACACTGCCGGACAGTTCTCCGTTTTCAACGTGGGTCAACTCTTCGGCAACTGCATCGACGAAGTCAGACTGGTCAGCTTCAGTCTCAAGCTGAGATCCGTGGGTCTCTTCTTCTCGCATAGCAGTGAGTTTGCGCTTTTCATCTTCGGAGAGATCACTGTCAGTCATGTCTGGAGTTGAGAGCGGAGTTCGTCCGCCACTGTGAGAAAGGAATTTTTTGCATCACGAGCAGTTGCACTGAGTTCATCTTCAGGCACTGCGAATAGTGTTTGACCGACATCGGTCGCGTTCTCAATGCCTTGACTCTTGACAATCCAATTGTCTGCGATCAGTCCGTTGAATTCGGCACGGAAATCTGCGAGCCGATTTTCATCGAGGTTTGTCCTCCGGTCGTAAAGGTTCGGAAGTAGCATAACCAGATCCATCGGTTCACTGTAAGAATCTGGATCTGAAATCATGACAAGTTCGTCGCGAAGTTGCTTTGCTTGGTCCAGCTCGAACGGCCCCATCTTTACAGGAGCCCATACCCGCTGAGTAGCCCAGAGGCCGTTGTAAGCAACGTTGTCCCCTTTTCCGGGCAAATCGAGGAGAACAACACTATAATCGAGTGGTTCGATGTAGTCGTTGAGGAACCCACGGAGTCGAGTATAGCGCTCACCGACATCATCGACATTACCAAGATCCGCATTGAGTGAGTCAAGGTCTGGATGAGCAGGGATTAGATCAGGCCCTTCAGCAGTCTCGTAAACAAGTTGGTTGACAGCCTTCTCCGGCCCAAGCATATCGGCGATTTCCGGCCACCGATCTTGCATTGTGGTGGCGATATTTGGGTAATCATCTTCGGCGGCAATATCCTCTTGAACATCTTGGTACCGCCCGAATACCTTGGCTAGATCACCTTGTTTCCCGGCGAGATCGAGTAGTAGAACTTCCTCACCAAGTTCGTGCAATGCAACGCCAATGTGGGCTGTGCAAGTGGTTTTCCCAGTGCCACCTTTGTCAAGATAGGTAGCAGCGCGCAATGTGTCTGCCATGCAGAAACATCTATAGATATAGCTATAGATAAACCTGTGTCAGACGTCTGGCTTGCGGCCGGCAAATTCACACTCTTATGCGCGGCGGATTCGCCAAATGGTGATTTTCACGCTTTGTGCAACCTGTATCGAACTTGGAAAATCCTCAGCCACTCTATCGGCCTTTAGTGAGATTACGGATGTCTTTGAAGTGGTTAACTTGACGTGGCTGCCGCACTACACTGCGCTCACACCGTTTGAGGAGTCGGCAAAGGCTTATTTGTGTGAATCCACAAGTTGAGCATGAGGACGCGGATCAGGCCCGCTGGCTGGAACCCTCGGGACTGGTTCGGTTAGGGATGTGGGGTAGTGGCCTACGTCCTGTTGACGTCCGTTCTACAAATGTTCATCTTCTAAGAGATGTCTCCGCAGCAGTGGTGAGTTCAAGATCCCGATAGAGCTCTCCCATTGGGATGAAATATCATGTGTATTCCCATCTGGATGCCGCCCTCTGATCCAAGCCACTATACGAGTTTTTTGAATTTCGCCGTAATCTCCGTTCACACCGCTGATTCGATAGAACGGCAGCGGGGATCCCTTTGGTTCGCGCCAATTCTTATCGTACCAGCTCACTTCATCAGGAAGGTCTGAGACAGATAGCCCGTTGCGCATTGCATCCGTGACGTAGCCAGCCAGATAATCAGCAGCAGCAACCTCGGGGTAGGTCAGGTCGGCTTTCGGCATTCCGGTGATATGGACGCTCCCAAATGATGACTGGAAGGCTCCGTCGAAATATTTGGCTGCCTGGGAGCGAAGGTACTCTTGATGATTACCATACATGCTGATAGCTCCATCAGCGATGAGGATTGAGCTTCCATTGTAGCTGTCGTCAGGAGTGATGGTTTTCTTTGCGAGTGCGCAAACGGCAGCGGCCTTGTGATGGATTGATTCTCCCGAGTAGCCAGCAGCTACTCGCCAGGGGATTCCTCTCGATGCAAGTGATTCTATCAAATCCTCTATCCGCCGATTGCGCTCTTCTCGGGAGGTATTGGCTGCTATTGTCTTCGATTTACCTTTCCAGGGCGAGAGATCGCTCTCAACCAGGCTCTCTGCGAGATTTTCCCCACTTTCCCTTGGGCATCGAACAACGGCAAGTGCAAACGGATTATTTGAGCCGACGACGTCGCCTGATTCGTCGACTCCAATCACGTGCTGGGCTCTGGCGGTGTTCCCAGAAGATTGTTCGATGAGACGTACTTTCCGCATAGAGATCTCGATACCTCGTGGCTACATACAGCAGTCCGGGGATATGCTTGAATCTTCACCTTCTGGCTGGATTCTTCAGGATCGGGTTGTGATGACTCCGGTTTCAGCGCGACTCGTTTTGTACATTTCACTCATCATGTAGGATGGAGTACAGCGATAGTCGAACCATTGAGTGTAGGAGTACCTTTTGCTCGCCGCGTCGAGACTGTTTGGTGTTGCGGGAAAGACGAATCCGATAGCGTCAGATCGGGAAAGTACCTCTAATTCCTGATACGAGAGCGGTCTATCTGGAAATCCGTTGAGCATGATGGATTATGTCCTGATGGATTGATGGTTTCGGCTGTCAAGTATGTCTTTTGTTAGCAACTCTCCTACAAACGGAGACAAGAGTTAATACGCTATACATGGTACATGTATTGTGATGGCGGCATCGGACAACCAACTCGGAGCCACCCGAACTGATCCAGAGGAGACGTTCAACGACTTCCTCACCTACGCTGAGTTATTGAATACACCGCAACTGGCCCGACTCTATACCTATATCCTTCGTGAAGGGCCAGTCGAGATCGAGACGGTCAAAACGGACCTCGATATGCCGCATTCAACTACCTACAAGTATGTGGGACGTCTCGAAGAGATGAATCTGCTGACCCGGCATGAGGACGACACACCGACGAGGGTGACCGTCGAGCCGATTCACCTGTTGCTGGATACTGAGCAGGGAGAAGTAGCTGCCTCGCCAACGCTTATCGACGCCATCGGCCGACAGCTTGACACAGAGGATATCGAACTATTCGTCGACCGCCAGGGCATTGCCAAACTGGCTGCCGCGCTGCACTACACGCTGCGCATCATGGACGAAGACTTCACTCAGCGGACAGCAGCGAACAAGCTTGATGTACATCCCGTCGAGGGAATGACGGTGTTCACTGCCCTTCAGGACGTGATTGAGGAGGCCTCCGCCTATGACCCGTATCTCGACCAGCCTGCGTGATGAGCCGAGAGTCAGAGATTCCGGCCAAGAGTACGGCCATCATCGACAGCAGCGTCCTGTTCGCGATGGGCGGTCCGGACAACGAGAAATACATCGCGTTCGAGGAGTTCGTGACGAGCCGCGGTCTCAGGGTCAAGGTACCTGAGCAGGTTGCCGAGGAGCTCGGGGAGGGGCCGGAGGCGTATGCGTATCAACGTGAGCGATTGCAGGCGGCACAGAATGCGGGCTGGTTGCAATCCAGTCGAATCGACTTCTCGAAGCCGCGTGTTTCAGAGGTCGTAGACAAGACACGGAAGCGAATGGCGGCTCTTTCTGCGGATGACGTCACCGAAGACGAAATCGAGCGGACGGATACCGTGCTCGCAGGGCTAGCGTATCAGTACGCAACGGGTGGAGCGAGCCACGTTACGATTTTCGTGAGTGATACAATTGCTGAACAGGCGATCGGGGATGTGTTGGGTGCGGTTGACGTTAGCAACACAATATCAGTAATTGAGGGACGCGCGTTTCTCGAAGAACTGGTTACTGATTGGCTCGGGTGAGGGAGATAGCCATACTTCATATAGCTACGTCTAGCATGGTCGTATTCACCTACCAATGGAGGAATTCGTCTACGAGTGTGTCGATTGCGGACATCAGATAAATGGCGACGAAGGCGCAGCGTTGTCCTGTCCGAAGTGTCGCCAACTGATGAAACGAACAGAATCGTCGTGACTCAACGAGAAAGTCACAATAGAAGCCGACAACCCGGACGACCTCTCTCGTATCTACACCTTATCGCCAGAGCCACTTAAAGAGCAGCGGAGACTGTCGGCTCATCGATTAGGCCGAGGAGCCGATGGTCAACTCCGGCAGACTCGGATCGCGGTAGGGATTACGCCCGTAGACCGCCTCGTGGAGGTCTTGTTTATCGAGTTGGTCGATCAGCGTCCGCCGGAGGCGGTTGAGGTTCGTCACGTCGAGGTCGTGTTGCTCGCAGAGCGCGGTGAACTGGTCGTCGTCGGTGATCGAGTGGAACTGGTCGTAGAGGTCGGCGAGCCGTTCCGGTGGCTGTTCGGCGATCCATTCCTCGTCGTGGAGACCGAGATGGTGTTCACGCTCGCGATCGACGACGTGACGGATCACGACGAGTGCGACCTTCGGGATGGCGCGCTGGCTGCCGAAGGCGGTGAGATCGAGATCGACCATCGTACCGATGGCACGGTCGCGCTGCCACGGCGTCAGCCCGAGGCTGCCACAGAATGCGTGGGTGAGACGGAGCTTTTCGAGACGGTGAGCACGCTGACTGTAGCCTTCCATCGCGGGGTGGCGTTCCTCGTGGAGGCGGCGGATGTTGTCGCTGAGATCGCCGTCGGGAGAATCAGCGCGTCCGATACGAGTTGCGCTTGGGGTGACCAGTCCCCAGCGGCGAGTGGTTTCGTCGCGCTGGAGATCGGCACGCGAGACAGTACTATCACCGGGACGGCGACTCAACCGATCGATGTCCTCCCGATCGGATTGGGAAGTCGGGCGTGAGGCGGTTCCACCGTTGGACATGGTTCAGATGATACTGGCTGCTGGGAATTGAAAGATGCGTCTACGTCGAATGAGATCTCGAACAGAAGGGGCGAACCTCTCTCGTATCTACACCTTATCGCCAGAAGTACTTAAAGAACGACGCGGATAGCCATTGGAAGGCATCTGTCGCATTGATGCTGCTGGAGTTGGTGCCTCCATCTGACAGTCTGCTATCGATATGTTTCGACGTAGCGGCCCGAATATCGTGCAAGCGCTTTCCCCTGTCAGATACAGATTGATATAGAGGAGGCTGAAACAACGGGTATGGATGAAGAGCGGCGACTTCTGCCGTTCGCTGAAGATGCACTCGCGGTGATTACCGACGCGGCGGGTGGGACTGGTGAGGAACTTCCGAGAGAGAAGGTTATCGAAGTGATCACTGCCGACGAGCGTTTCGATGAGGCCGACGCTGCAGCAGCCCTTGAAATGCTTCAAAGTCGGGGATACGTCTATTACGTCGGGGAATACGTCCGAATCACACCGACTGACGATTGAGTACCCTACTATACCCGGTAGAAGTTTCTTGTGAAGTTTTACTTTCAGAGAGCTTTGAAAGCTTCTATAAGCATGTGAGTGGCATACGGGACCGAGGTCGGAATAGGTCCGGACCTCAAAAGAGTGTGTCACACGCTCTCTTTCACTTCATTTCCTATACATGATGGCGCGTTACAGAAGCTGGTTCTGCTCTCAGATTCGATGTTTGCCAACGGTTCTTTAGACATCGGCTCTCTGAGTGCGATGTATGGCGATTCCGTTCGGCGCGACGTGGGGCACGCTGATCGAGCGGTGTGAGGATCTGCCCGATGAGGCGACGTTGATCACGCCGCTGGCATCGAAGCGATTCCGAATCACCGACGTTCAGGACCAGCGAATCATCATCGAAGACGTCGATTCGGGTGATTCCCAGCCGCTGCAACGCGAGCAGTTCGAAGCACTCGCCGAACACACACACACGCGAGGCGGTTGATGGCTACGAGCTCGATCGCTTGCCGCCGAAGGCCGAGCCCTACGCGGCGGTGCTTGCACTCCACCCGCGCTATGTCCTTGACGAGCGTGAGAACACGCTGACCGAACTCGACGAGGCCGACGAGAGCGCCGTACTGGATGAGACACCGCACTTGTCGATGACTGCGAGTGCCGAAGACGAGCAGGACAGCGAGCGCGAAGTGCCCGAGATTGACGTGTATTCGGATATGTTGCTATTGATCGATGCGCTCGAACGCGAGGACATGAGTGCTCTCGAAAGCATCGAGACGCCCGTACTAGTCAACCTCTACACCTTGTTATCGGACGTCCAACGCAACGCCAACAACCTGCGCCAGGACGTGACTGATGTGCTCTTAGAGCGCGTCGGGCACGATCGGCCAGTGCACGGCCAGTACGGTTCGGTTCAGCGGACGACACGCCGGAATCGCTCGCTGAAAGATGACGAGGAAGTGCTTGATGCGTTCGCCGAAACTGGCATCGATCGCGACCAACTCGTTGGCGTCGACCGCTCAAAAGTTGAGGAAGCGCTGGATGTGGTCGCCGTGCCCGAATCGGCCGTCTATGATGTTTCCGAGAGCGAGTACGTACGCAAGGCCGAGGTGGATGAAGAACGCAAGGAGACGCGTTTGCAGGGGCTCAAAGACCGGCTGGCGGTGAGTGACGATCCCGAAGCGGATGTCCTCCGCCAGGAAGTCGAGCGGTTGGAACAGAAGATCGAGGAACTGACCGAGTTCTCACCAGCGAGTTCGTTTGAGACGCAATCAGAAAGCGACTGAGATGCGAGTATGGGATCTCAGGCTCGGCAATGGGTAAGCCTCATGAGTACTGATTCTGTCGTAGCGATTAATTTCTCGAAAACAGGCGCATGTGTGTTCCTGTCGCATTTATCCGCGTTGCTTGTCATTAATATGACCCAGAAAATGGATAAGGCTTCAATAACTACCATTATTCTATGACAAGCACATCGGAGCAGGTGGGACAATCGATTACTGAGAACTTACAGAAGGTTTTGGCCGAAGCGGATGAGTCGGTGATTGCGGTGGGTTTGGACGAAAATTCGACCCGTGAACTCGTTGAGATAGTTGCTGAGAGCGAAGAGCCACCGAACGTCCGCTTGCTTGCTGAAGAGAGCGTGTTGAAATGGGTGAGAGATGATTTCATGTTGGCGAGTAGAGCTGCGGAGTTGCGTGAAGCGGATGTCCTGGAACTGCGAGCTGCTACTGAGCGGCTGGACGATACGCTGTTGGTGACCGAGGAGATGGTCGTCTCGCTGCTCACGCCAAATAGCGAGCAGAGCGCTGCGCTGGCCACCGATGACGAGGAGTTCGCTGCGGCCGTGCGCGAGCGCTGGAATGGTCTCTGGGCGGATAGCGAGGCGTTCGATCTGCGGACGCCAGGGTACTCACGCGTAGCTGAAACGCTTGCTGAGGAGTTCGACTCGGCGATGGAATCGGAGTTTGAAACAGTGCTGGAAGCGGTCGAGAGCGCGGATACTGTGGAGGAATTAGATGAGGTAGGAGTGAGCCTACTCGTGGCGGCCAAACACGAGCAGTTGCTCTACGACATTTCTCACTGGGGAGAGGACGTGGGTGTCGCGAGCAAGGCGACGTTCTCACGCAAGAAGACTCAGTTCGAAGAACACGGCCTCTTGGAGACGGAGAAAGTACCGATCGATGTGGGTCGGCCACGATTGCGTTTGCTGCTGGCTGACGAGCGTCTCCGAGAAGCCGACACGGAAGAACTGGCGAGTGTCGCACACGAGATGCTCTCGGCGGCTCCAGCCTAATCGCCACCGAGTAGCTACTTTGATAGTCGCGAGCAGCGACCAAGCGTGTCGGCGTGACGCCGGGCAAAGTGGTGGCTGCTGGGGACACCTGATAACGAGTGAGTGATGGGATCGAACTGCTGTCGGCAACCTTCGTCGGTAGCACTCGGTGAGTTAATAGAATCTTCGACGAGAATCGGGTACTGAGCAAAAGGATGGAACAGGGTTTTCGGGGTATACACGCTTACTCCACTAAGCACGAGTTCATTGCTTAGCCTGATAGACAGTTCCTCATTCCACAGGGTGGGGTTCCTGTCGCTCTTCGATTTTGTGGCTCGTTTCGCCTTCGTGTTCAACGGCGGAATACAGAGCTTGCTCGTCGGTGAGTGCCGCACCGGAAGTCCATGCGCACTCTGTGCAACTGTACCACGTCATTGAGGCGTGTTTGACGTGGGTTCTGGTGTAGGAATCATCATACTACGAGGGGAGTGTTCTGTTGTTGGTCGGTATGTTCGTGTCGGATGTGTCTTTTGAGGGGACTGTAGCCTCTCTGACCGATTTCGAATGTTCGGTTGCAGAACGGGCAGGACTGAAAGACGGTCATCGGGTGGGAATGTACCGCTAAGTTGCGTGTACTGTTAGTCGTGACGGTGGTTGGTGATTCAGCCAGCCGTTACTGTTTTCGCTTGCCTCAACTGTGATACTCGACAGGTTAATATCACTCACATACCTTCGGCAATATGAAGAACCGACGTTGCTACAGCCTGCAAATAAGGGAATGTTTATCTAGCCAGATGGCTGCTTGAGTGTCGGTCTAGATGATGCAATGATTGAATGCGGGACAGTCAGAGATGGGCGTATGGGTATTGTGTCTCGTCTGAGGCAATTCAACCGTCAAATCAACGATTTACCGCCACTACCGTATGGCGTCCTGATGGCCTGCATCTGGATTGCGGTATGGGTGATGATGGGACTATTCTATGGAGAGAGCTTTGTTGGTGCTCTCGGTCGTGGTCTTGTGGGAGGAGTGGTTTTTGGAACAGTGACTGGATTGGGGCAGAGATAATGCCCTCTTATCGCTCCTCGTGGGTGCGGCGGGTACGTCGTTTCCTACCTGACCGATGAGGACATCGAGGCGCGTGAGACGGTTCGGGTGTATCGACCGACGGCTGACGCCGACGATGAACGTCTCGTCCGCTACTTGTTCTGTTCGTCGGACTGCCGTGCCACGTTCATCAACGCGGTCGAGAGTGGTGAGCGCCCGGAAACGCTCTACGACGGTTCCGATTAATCACGGACGCCCACACCACGCCCGATCTGATATTCGATGTCGACCACGCCGGCGACCGTCACCGAGAGCGGGCCGGACGTCGAGGCGGCTCTCGACGAGACCGATCTCGTATCCATCCGTTCTAGGCTAACTCCGAGATAGCCGAAGAACGCCAGCCGTTAGCGCTCTGAGAAGCCGGTGGAAAGGGAATGCAACTACCACCGGATTCGGTGATAGAGGAACGGTTGGTGAAGACGTTTCCGAACAACCGGCTGCGCGAGCTTGCTCGCGCAACCGGGCTAATCCAACGTGACGGCGGGAAACTGAAGGCTGACGCCCTGTTCTGGTCACTTGCTATCGGATTTCTCTCCGGCAACTACAGAACCCTCGAAGAGTTCCGTCAGGAGTACATCGAAACCTTTGGCGGATCACTCAGCTATTCGTCCTTCCACGAGTGGTTCATGCCTGCTCTCTGTGAATTCCTTCGAGAGGTCCTCAAGCGTGCTCTTGAGGACCTCGAACACGAGAATGACCGTCTTCAGGGCCGCTTCAAGCAGTTCCGCGAGGTCTTCATCGCGGATGCGACCGTCATCACGCTGTACCAGTCGCTGTTCGAGACGTTTCCCGGCTATGGCGACGACCACGCTGGAGCGAAGCTCCACGTGGTCGAAGCCATCAGTAGCGGTCTCCCGGCTGAATTCAGCATCACTGACGCGCGCACGCATGAATTCACGCAACTCTCTACTGGTCCTTGGGTGGAGAACGCGTTGCTGCTGTTCGACCAGGCCTACTTCGATTACCGGACAATGGATCTGATCGACGCCAACGGCGGCTGGTTCCTCACACGACTCAAACCCAACGCAAATCCGGAGATCACGGCTGAACTCAGGAAATGGCGTGGCGACGCCATTTCCCTCGAAGGCAAGCAGGTACAGGACATTCTTGACGATCTTCACCGCGACGTCATCGACGTCGACGGTGAAGTCGAGTTCAAGCGACGCATCTACAACGGTACGCGCAGCCGTGCCGTCGAAACGTTCCGTGTCGTCGGCGTCTGGAACGACGAGGAAGATCGATACCACCTCTACATCACGAATCTGCCCGCTGAGGACTATCGCGCGCCTGATATCGCGAAGCTTTATCAGGCGCGCTGGGAGGTGGAGCTTCTCTTTCGGGAGCTCAAGACCACGTACGGACTCGACGAGATCAACTCGGGAAAGCCAGAGGTTGTGGAGGCGTTGATCCTGATCGGGCTGCTTTCGCTCGTAGTGAGCCGCACGCTCCGAGAACTTTTCATCGAGATCATCGAAGCACAGCAGGACGAGGAGAGCGACGACGTGGAAGCGTCGTCGCTCCTGCCTCGAGAACGATGGGCACGAGCGTTCGGACGGCACAGTGACCGGATTCTCCGCCGAGTCGCCGAGCGACTCGGCTACGAACCGCCGAAGTTGGTCGAATCGCTGATGAACGATGCGCTAGATCCGAACATTCACCGCATCCCGTTGCTTGACGAGGTGCAGTACGAACCGTTCGACGCTGACCTCGCGTAATCCGGCGTGATCGGGCTGGATTCGTGGGACTCCTTAGCTACAGCACTCGCGTTTGTCGAGAATTTCGGAGCGCTCACGCCGGTGAGCGCTCCTCAACGGACTCTGATCCAGCGACCGATTGCATTCCCCGATTGGAAAAGCAGATTCCTGACCAATTCGTCTCGGTCACAACAGGATTAGCCTAGAACGGATGATCTCGTATCATGTCAGCCGGCGACCAGCCTCCTGCGGTTCGTCCGGCCGCTGCTGCCTTGTGTAACAATTCGACTAGCGAGAAGGCGAAAAAGTTACATAAGGTTCAGTGAGAGCACCCACCGTGGGGCGGCTCAGTCGTTGTCGGGTGTGTCGAGAGTACTTTGCTCGCCGCCAGATCGACGCACTCCGCGTTGCTTTGCCGTGTCTCGCTGCTCTCGACACGACCGCCGTCCGTGGCGACACGCATGTCGACTATCCCGAAGCGTCAAAATCCCCTACCCTTAGCTTTGCACGTTAGACAGGTGATATGAACCACCATACTGCAGCCGATTGGAACCGAAACTTGTCGATTGTCCCAGCGCAGTATCGGCCACGACTCGGCTGAATCACAGCAAACTCACGATCAAACACAACTCATGACCACGATCGTTCTCGATTGAGACGTCAGTAGAACGCTTCGGACGTCTATTCTCTTCTACAATATATTATTCATCTAATGGGAGGAGCTGGGTGACATCTTTGATGGTGGTGGCGGGTTTTATCCTTGGCCGATCATCTGATCGTCATCTTCCCACTCCTGTTCTCTAAGCTCATTCTTTTGCAGTTTTCCGGTCGCTGTTTCAGGAAGCTCTTCGACGAATTCGATGCGATGGATTGTTTTGTAGCTCGCCAACTGTTCGTTGGTGAATTTGGTGATCTCATCTGTGGTCATTTCAGGGTTGTTCGGGTCGCCACTCGCTGGGACGATGAACGCTTTCGGAGTCTCGCCCCACTTCTCGCTCGGTGATGCAATGACCGCTGCGTTAGCGACAGCAGGATGATCGAAGAGTGTATCCTCGAGTTCGATACTAGAGATATTCTCTCCGCCAGAGATGACGATGTCTTTTTTACGATCTTGAATCGAAATCATTCCATTCTCATCAACGACGGCAAGATCGCCCGTATGGTAGTACCCTTCAACACGATCGGTGAATGATTTCTCGGTTGCCTCTGGATTGTTCCAGTACTTGTCCATTACCTGATTGCCACGGACGACGATTTCACCAATTGTTCCATCATCGCGAGCGACATCATTCCCATCTTCATCAACCACGCGAACGTCGGTACCGAGAAAGCCGAGTCCTTGGCGCTTTTTAATGCTGAACCGGTCGTCGCTATCACCATCGAAAAACCGAGAGAAATCTGAGGTCGTAATCAATGGTCCGGTCTCGGTCGCACCGTAGACGTGTTTCAGATACCAGTCAAACTGTTCCTCGACGGTCTTGATGGTTGCTTCTGGCGGGGAACTTCCTGCTGTGGCGATGCGGACTTCGCGGCCAGCCGTTGTTTGTGGATCGTACTCGTCGTAATACTCGGTGAGCATGGTCAGCACTGTCGGTGCGCCACACATGTATGATACACCTTCATTGATGACTGCGTCAAAGATACCTTCAGCGTCAACTCCACGAGTACAGACGTGTTTCGCTCCCATACCCGTGATAGCATAGATGTGCCCCCACCCATTGACGTGGAACATCGGCAATGTCCAGAGATAAACATCGTCATCAGCGATGTTTTGATGAACTGAAATCAGATACGCGTGGAGCGTCTCTGTTCGGTGAGTTCGACAGACACCTTTCGGATCTCCCGTCGTACCCGAAGTGTAGTTAATCGTAATGATCTCATCCTCGCTCATTGCGGGGCGTTCATACTCCGGATCAGTTTCGTCAAGTAGTGAATCAAATTCTTCCCAGTCACCCTCAACGGTATCAGCGTCGTTCGTAATGAACGTGTGAGTGGGCACCGAATCTCGCACTGCCTCAACAGCCTCGGTATATGCGTAGTCGGCGTAAATCACGTCCACACCGGCATCGTTCAGGATGTATTCAAAATCGTCCGGAACGAGACGATAGTTGAGCGGTGTATGGATAGCACCGATTTGCATACTACCGTAGGCCGCTTCTAAGTGGTAGTGGGTATTCGGATCAAGCACAGCGACACGATCACCTTTCTCAACGCCACGATTCTGGAGAACAGCCGAGAAACGATCTGCACGGTCCCCGAGGTCTGCATATGTATAGCGTTCACCGGTGGTCGCGACGACTGCTTCTTTCTCACCATAGTATTTGCGTGCCCGATTCAGAAAATCAGGCGTCAGCAGTGGTTTCTCCATGATGTGGGTACTCAAAGACTGACCATGCAAAATGATTATCGATTGTGTATAGAAGACATGGACGAGCGCAGGAGTAGAGTGTATGCTCTCGCAGAGAAGATTAAACGCCGGGTGACGCATTGTGATGTCTGCGTTCGAGATTTTTATTTCTAATTTCACCATTGAGAATGGTGAAATGTGGGAGAAGTATGAGATTAGACGACAATTCGCTATTTCCACAGAAAGTCTGTGTATTTGGGGGATGGCTCAGCAATTCGAGCACCAAAGGAATTAAGACGACGAACTCTGATTTAGCTATAATAGACCTTGGTACGGGGCACGAGAACGAGATTTCAATCACCGCGTGGTGAACGCCGTTAGCGTCGACATTGCCCTCGTGAGCTAATCCACCGGTAGGATCGGTGAGTGAATAGGCACATTTTTAATTTAGGATGTCGAGGGCATGGTATGGCGGTACATGGCCCTCAGAATGGCGATGAGATTTCGCCCGAACTTCCAGATATCATCCCATTCGCTCTCCAACCGTTAACCCGGATGAGTTGTGAATTGGGGCTGCATATCGTTAAGGATACTGAGACCACAGTTCTGGGCAAGTGGGAACGGACAGCCACCTCGTGGATGCTGTCAGTGTTCCAAGTGACAGATAACACCGTCATCATACGTATCACAACGCCTGTTGGTAGAGAGAGATTTTATGGAACAACTTACTCGGATTTAGATGCAGCACTGCCAAGTCTTGCTGCAGCTCCATACTGGGAGCAACTTCCGAACTGAGTGTTAGGCTCCGCCTCTGCTATCGGTATCATCGTGACGCTCGCGTTCAGTTCGTGCGCCATGATCACGGAGGAAGGCATCGACGCGTTCGGGGAGGTCGGCTGACTATTGACCGTCAATGAACGATGAGCGACGAGTGTTCGCGATCGCTGTTGTCGATGACGAGCGAGGGTTCGTTGAAATCGTTTGAGTGGCGATAGGCCACGAACTCGTCGGCGACGGCGTCGGCGAGATCGTGCTCGACTACCTCAAGGAGCACAATATCGACCACATCGACTATCTCGTGACCTCTCATGCCGATGCTGACCACATCGGCGGCAACGCCGCCATTATCAGATACTACGAGACCGAGGCCAATGGGATCGGTGCGATCTACGATCCCGGGATCGCCTCGAGCTCCCAGACTTACCAAGACTACCTCGACGCGGTCGAGAAATACAACGTCACGCTGTATGAGACTCATGCTGGCGACGATATCCCGTTCGAGGGCGTCCAAACACCATCCGTGTTCGGTTAAGGTCTCATCTCTGTGTTGAAGGCGTGAGCCACTCGTTTGTTCAGGGTGAGGCGTGATCTCTCTGGTTGGCGTGCCTCACGACGCACCAGTTCAGGGAGATTCGGTGGTGGATGACCCAGAGCAACGCCGAGATCACCAAGCACTGGCTGGGCGACCGACCGGAAGGTCGTCGCCCAGCGTTCTTCTGGATACTCCACGTCAGGATCGAGCTCCTGAAACACTGCCAGCAAGGCTCTGCTGACCAGCAGTGTCAGCAGAGCCGCCACCACAAGTAACTCTGCAATCGCTTTATTGCCCGTTTCGAACTTCTCCAAGCCGTACCGCGACTTCAACTCGCGGAACAGCAACTCAACCTTCCACCGAAAACTGTACAGCGCCGCTACTTGCTCCGGCGTGAACTCATCCGGAAGGTTCGTCACGTAGAGGTGGTAGTCGTCGGTGTTCTCGTTGCGGACACCGACGACGCGGAACTCTCTGGTGGCAGCTGATCGGCTTTCACCGTACTGCCGTCGCTTGAACCCGAATTCGCCAGTTACGTCGATATGCTTCCGCTTGAGTTTCGAGAGATGATCTCGAAGGTGGCTCCCGGTCAAGGAAATGGCGCGCCCGCGCCATTTCCGCCGCTCGTCCACGATCAACGGATTCGCGTTCGTCTTTAACCGACTCACGAAGTAGCCGTCGTTCTCGTCGATCAACGCGAAGCGGCGGTAGCCGTAGAAGCCGAGATCGAACAAGAACAGCCGCCCACGCAGCCAGTTCCCGGTGCGGAACTGGCTGCTTTCGTGGGTTCGTTCGTCAGTGAGTTTGAACTGTGCAAGCGTCTGCTTTGTGACGTTGTAGACGAGGTGCAGTTTGGCACCAGATTGGTCGTCGTGAGTGGCTGGAAACGCAGTAAGGAGCCGATGCAACCGGAAGACGGTTGCATCGGCGATCATCGTATCGCGGAACTGGGTGAGTTGGGGCGCGATAGTGTGAGGAACCGCGACCTCCTCGAGCGCGTGCGCGAGGAGGTCGCTCAGGAGATCGCCAAGCTCTGGCGTAAATCGGTCGTAGAAGCTTGACCGAACCACGGTCTGGTTGGTGGCAGTCTGGTAGGCACGTTGAAACGCAGCGATAGAGCGGGTTTCGCCGTCCACGGCGAAGCCCAAGATGAGCGACCAGACGAGCATCGTAATGTCGATTTTCCGGTGGCGCTGGACGGCATCGCGCTCGCGCGCGATGCCTTCGACGAGCTCGGCGGGAAAGAGCGAAGTCAATCGGCGTCGTATGAGCGTTGGAGAGAGTTCGGGAATCACAACCTCTCTCTACGCGGTTCTTGAAGATAACCCTATCACGACAGCGCCGTCTGCGTGTTTTGCTCCTTAACCGAACACGAATGGTCCAAACACAGGTGTTGAACCCTCCGGAGAACTACATCGACAGCGAACAGCGCAACGAAAACAGCATCGTGGTACGACTCACGTTCGGCCAGACGAGCTTCATCCTGCCGGGAGATATCGAAGAGTCGGGTGAGAGCCATCTCGTGGATGAATACGACGCTCGGCTCAATTCGACGATATTGAAAGCCGCCCACCACGGGAGCGGTGGCAGTAGCACCAACTCGTTCCTTGATGCGGTCTCGCCGAAACTGGCGCTCATATCGAGCGCCTACGAATCACGGTACGACCATCCACGGCCCGAGACGCTTCGTCGACTTGCCGACCACGATATCGAGGCCTACTGGACCGCGACACACGGGAATATCGTTCTCACCAGCGATGGAGCGACGATCGACATCGCCACACAACGACAGGCTCCGACCGACCCAACTTCAGTTCGGGATGGCGACCCTGTTGAACCCGGTACGGATGGACCAGTCACCCATCGCGAGTCCATCAAGGTCGCGGGAGGCTCGTCGCCACCATCCTCAGGGACCGAGACGGACACCCCTGTACCCACGACGACGGCACCGACCTCATCTACGACCGGTACATCGGTAGCGACGGATGGTGGAACTGAAACTACCGCACCAGTCACTGGTGAGAGTCCGCTGGCCGTGAAGACGGTCCACGCCGACGCCGACGGCGACGATACCGACAACCTCGCCGACGAGTATATCGTGTTCACGAACACGGGATCGCATTCGCTGGATGTCTCCGGGTGGACGGTCAGCGATGCCAGCTCGCATACCTACACCATTCCATCGGACACCACTATCGAGGCCGGCGAGACGCTCACGCTCCACACTGGCGAGGGAACGGATGCCGGGAACGACCTGTACTGGGGGTCTGGCAGTGCGATCTGGAATAACGGCGGTGATACGATCACAGTTACAAACGCGCAGGACGAACAGGTCCTCACGGAGGAGTACTGATGGCGACCGAAGAGTACCGCGGAGTACTGGACCGCTTCGAGGACGATCTCGCAGTGGTACTGCTCGAACGCGATGGAGAGACGGCTGAGGACATCTCACTTCCCCGAGACCAATTACCAGAAGAGGGTCGCCATCAGGACGCGATCTTCAGGGTCGAGATAGAGGGCGAGGAGGTTCGCACGCTCTCATACCGTCCAGAAGAAACACGCAAGCAGGCCGAGCAGGCTCAGTCACGATTCGATCGCCTCTCACAGCGGCCGCCGGGAAGTGATGAGGAGAGCTGATTGGACAAGCCTGATTGACCAGAGGCGAGGGCTTCGTTAGGAAATCGGCCTCGGTAGCCTGGTAGTCGGGGTTCTGGAGGACGAGTGAATCTTTTCAATAGCCGAGGTTCTGAACCGGGGGTCAGGAAGGAGTACCTTTTGGACACTCTCGAATACAGTTTTCCCAGGCCGGTAGGACAACTATTATTTCAGCCCCTCACACACAACCGCATATGACTGATAGCCGGGGCACTCACGGACAGGAGCAGCGATGAGTTCCGCGGCAGGAGCGGATAATGGCTCCAGCACTACCCCCACCGAGTTCGTTCTTGAAGAGTTCGATACTAGCGTTCCTGAGGGCGCAGTTGAGGACCTCACCCGCACGATAGAGCAGATTGTGAGCGACCTTCGAGAGCGGATCGTCTCCGATGACCGTCTCGAAACCCTCCTTCGTGGACAGCCGGGACCCGATATTCTCCACGGGAGCGACATCACCGAACAAGGTGATCCCGAACCATTCACTCAGCGGCGGATCATTGAGCCGCTGTTCGAGGCGCTTGAATATCCTGATTTCACTACCGAAGCTAGCGGTCTCTCCGACCAGCAGCGCCAGAAAGCCGATTACCTGTTTTCGCTGCGCGAGTTCGACGCTATTGAGTCCGAACGCCTTCCCGTTGAGGCCGAACCGCTGAACAAGAAACTCGATCAGCAAAATCACGGCATCGGGCAGGTCGAAGGCTGGCTCGACTCATACAGTTTCGGAGCCGAGTTCGGTATCGCTACCGATGGGATGCGGTGGGTACTCATCAAGTACGACCGCGAACGTTACCAGTACGATACGCTCGCAGAGGTAAACCTCCAGCCGGTGGTCATCGCGGCGTTCGAAAATCTCACGGGCCGAAAGGAATAGTCTTCAGTATTGAACTGCCAGAAATCTCTATATTCTACATCGGAGAAAATATTATGAGAGGAGTATTTGTTAACATACGCTGCATATACCCATATCAAGAACTCGATTTGCGGCAAAACGAGGTTGATTACGGACGCATAGCGTTCGTCTCTGTAGTTATCAATCATCTCATCTATGATCGTGGATCGCTCGCTTAGGGAGGGCAACTCTTTAGCCTCCTTCTGGAGTGTATCAAGATAGCCATCTTCAGGTACGCTACGCTCTCGGAACGCTTGATACGAAGCGTATCCTTCCTGCAATGGAGAAACCCTCTCTGTCGAAGGTCGTCCACACTCTACTCGTGACCGACGAGCCGCTCGTCCAAAGCGATCTCGCCAACCAAGCAGGCGTCTCAGCACGATCGGTTCGCACGGCCGTGGTTCGTGGCAACCTCGGCTGACGATTCGGAAGCGGACGGGACATTCGTTCAGGACGTGCTCGATGATGTGGTCTACAACCTACTCGGTATCGAACGGTATGCCGATCCGGACGATCCAGTGGGCGGTGCGCTATTCGGCCCACTAGGAGAGCTGATATCGGCACTCCGTGAATCGTGGGAGTGGTTAGACCCGTGGCTGTCAGTGGTTCGGACGCTTCTCGATGCACCAGGCGGTCCACCATCGGGCCGAACGGTCGCGACGGTCGGCATTGAACCCGAGCAGGCAAGTCTCACAGCGGCAATGGATTTCGAGGAAGCCGGTTGACGTATCGTTGTAGGACAAGAGAGTGTGTCAATTAGGAGTGGTTGAAGGGTCTCCGGTGGAAGAGATCATCACATTATCTGCCTCCTCAATTGTCGAGAGAATGCTCTGGTAAATTCCAACGCGGTCGATAAGGTCGCTCATTCCGTTGACCACCAGCCGAATTTCGTGGTTGAGGATATGGTCTCGATATTGACCACCGGAGAGACCATCATTTCGTTGCGAAGATTCCACGATACTCAGTGCATACAATTCGGAGAGGAAATCACGAACGCGCCGATTTGTTCGGCAGCTCATACCGGCGATTTCACACAGTTCCTCGTAGCGTTGGAAGACGGTCTGTGTACGGGCGGGTGTTTCTCCTTCCGCTTCAATCGTCGTTAGCGCATAGAGAACCAGTTGTTGATGATCGGCGAGGTTTGCGATACCGTCCATCAGTTCTTCGCGTTCGAGTTCATCGCGAGCCTCCCGAACATGATTCTCAGTGATGCGATCGGCATTTTCTGCACGGGCAATATCACCCGCTCCGCGCAGTAGATCGAGTGCCTTTCGAGCGTCACCCGCGTCCTGTGCACCGAATGCCGCACACAGGGCTACAACTTCATTGTCGAATGCATCGTCATGGAACGCCACGTCAGCACGCTGTTTGAGGACAGCCTGCAATTCTGTTGCACCATACGGTGGGAACGAGATAGATTTTTCACAGAGCGACGAACGGACTTTTGCCGACAAATTCTCGCGGAAAGCGAGATCATTGCTGATTCCGATGATGCCTACCTTCGCTTCTGAGATGTTTCCGTTGCTCCGGGCACGTGGTATCTGATATAAGATACTGTCATCGTCTCCAATGTTATCCACCTCATCGAGCACTAACAAGATGGTCCCGCCGATTTCGTCGAAGGCATTCCAAAGGAAATCGTATACTTCGTACTGCGGATGTCCAGTTTTGCTAATATGGGATTCTGCTGGTCGTATGCGATTGACGAGATTTACCGCGACCTGATACGACGAGTTGAGACCCTCGCAGTTGAGCTGAATCACCGTGAGATCAACGGAAAACTGGTCAGCATCATTCGCGAGCTGCTCAAGCAGATACCTTGTCACGGCAGTCTTACCAACGCCAGTCTTACCGTACAGAAAAGTATTATTCGGCGTTTCTCCGTTGATGACTGGCTGCAATGCTGAGTGATACTGACTTATTTCACTATCCCGTCCCACGATCGTTTCGGGGGTGTAATTTTCCGAGAGACTGTCACGATACTTGTACAGCGAGTCGTCCGGTGTGAAGCTGATATCTCCCATGTGTAATGGTTCATTCCTTCGCGTTTCAGGTGAGTTGGAATGGCGTCGTTTCCAGTGCTTTTTCTAGGGCGATGTTTCCAGTGCTCTTACAGTGAGTGCCATTTCCAGTGCTTTAGTCATTTTCATAGTTGCACCAGCGTTTCCGATGCTTCTACAGAGAGTGGCGTTTCCAGTGCTTCATGTTAGAATACAGGTAAAAGTTCCAATAACCGTATTTTAGATCCTCTTGGCCGCAGATATTGAGGATATAGAAATAATGATCTGTCGATGAAGCAGGTAACACAGAGAGAGTGGCGTTTCCAGTGCTTCGGATGGAACAAGTGGAATCGGCTGTGGAAACCCTATCCATAGAACAAAAGATTAATAAGTTATAGTTGATTACTACTCCGCAGTAAGGTTCAACAGACGACATGACTCGAACTAAATTGCATAGTTCTAGATCGATACGCATGACGTTGAACAATAGAGACGAAAGCACCGGAAACACCACTCTCTCTGTTTCTGCTAGATAATCTGTTATTATCGCGAATCCCGCTGTCCTCTTCGGATTCAATAGAGTCGTGTTGGTCAGAACACTCACTCTTTAGTTGAGTACATAAAACAGAGCTGGCGAACCTGCCTATGAGGAGCGGACCGAAGACCCGTCCGAAGACGAGCGGAAGCTATCGAGTGCGAATTCACCCTACTGAGACGAAGTGGCCGAAAGCTTCCGTTCGGATATTTGGATCGAGATCGGACGAAAGTCGACGATATGTGACTGAACTGAAGGAGGAGAGTGATCTTGCTTCAAGATCCATTGCTCGACCGATGCCTGAGGTGGGTAGTCAGCGATCACCGCTGTGATTATTTGGTCGCGTCGGAAAATCGTTCAGAACCGTCTGGGCAGTCGCTGAAACGAAGTCGTAGCTGACTCCTCGAAGGAATGGGGACTGTTTGATGAACGTGAACGAGTCCCCGATTGAGGTTACGGTCACGATCCACTTCGTTCTGACTATTGACCCAACTGAACAGTACCCACTTGCCGCCTTCGCGGAGTTTCTGACCGAGCAGCGTCTCGAATCGACGCTGCTCGAAGCAATCATCGAGAGCCTCAACGACGTACTCGTTGAGGCGTACTGTGGCGAAAAACACGCACAGGGAAACGGAACCAACCGATTCCAACGCTCGACAACGAAGATTCGCACAGCGGTTACTACCGTCGGCGAGCACGAGTTCTCCCTTGGCTACGTCAAAGACACTGCGGCAACTGACGACGAGAACGCTCATTTCCGCCCCATCGAACAATTCGTCGATTTCAACGGAAAGAAGCGATATCAGCAGGATATCGCTGCGCGAACAGTCGATCTTGCGACGGCTCTCTCCTACCGTGACGCAGCCTCACATGCTGAGGACCTCGAAAGGACGCCCTCGAAGGACACCATCCGCGACCGCGTGACCGAGTGCGGCAGGAAACTCACAGAGTTCGTTTCCAGCCGCATTGCCGGGTCTGAAGCTGAAACCGTCATCCCTGACGGAACCAACTGCTACAGTCAGGACGAGGACCGTGAGTACCACGACGTACGAGTAACGCTCGCAGAAGACACCGAAACAGCGTCACGATCAGTGCTTGATGTCTCGGTGAACACTCCCTGGAGTGAGATTGCGGATACTCTGGATACTGCTGAGGCGATCACTGACGACGCGAAAGTCGTCAGTGACGCCGAAAAGAGCCTTGTTGGGGCCTTTCAAACAGACACACGCGATCATCAACTCGATTTGTCTCACGTTCCGCGCACACTTGGCTACAAGCTGTGGGACGACGGTGCGCTCTCATTGGAGGACCGTAACGAGATCATTTCGGAGGTCTCTGGAGAGTTGTTCCACCTGAAGAACTCCGTCGAGAAACATCGTCCGCAAGAGGAGTATTCGGCGATCCGCGAGCGGATCGCCCGAACGAAAGAGCGTATAGAGAAGACAGCATGGCAGTTAGAGCAACTCTCTTCGCTGAAAGCAGCATCGTACCTTCGTAGTGGACTGGATTCGATGGTGACGTTTGCTGAGGACGCGATAGACGGGTTCGAGGTGCCGTGGACCTCGAACCCTGTCGAACGAGCAATGGGTGAGGTAGCCAAGCGATGCAAGCGTGACTGGATGCAGTGGAGCGAAGAAGGGTTAGATACGCTGTTGCAGTTGTCTCTCACGAAATACGCCAATCCCGAATACTACCGCGAGTTCTTCGATGAGTTCCTCCAGCGGTCAACTCACGAAAAGATACGATGTAGCGTGTCGGTCACAACGAACGGAGGTGAACTCTGAACGGTTTTCCGACGCGACCGATTATTTTGCCTCACGTACGTCATTTCCTTCCCGAATCATGTCAGGACAGTTCGGGCAGACGCGCACGGTGTCCATCCCAGTCGGGGCGAATACACGAACGTCCTGCTTGGTGACGGACCCGCCACAATTCAGACAGTCAGGCATGATAGAGTCCGCCAATCTTCGGGAACTTCATTCTATCGCCACGTTCGAAGTTTGCGTTGTGTGAGAACATTCGAGACATCATCCTCGGACAAATTCGAAGACCGAGTCGAGGGCCCATTCGATAACTGAAACCAGTATGTTTTACTGATGGACAAACCACCGCTGGGACATGTATGATTTGACTGGCTTCCAGCGCGACCTGCTGTACGTGGCAGCTGGCAAAGACGAACCACATGGTCTCGGACTCAAGGATGAACTCGAAGAGTACTACGAGACGGAGGTCCACCACGGGCGGCTCTATCCGAATCTCGACACACTTGTCGACAAAGGACTCCTCGAAAAGGGTGAACTCGACAGCCGAACGAATTACTATCAGATAACTCAGCGGGGGCACCGTGAGATCAAGGCGCGTCGCGAGTGGGAAGACCAATACGTCTCGCCAGAAACGTGATTTCATGCGCAGTGTTATAGTGCCCCAAATACGCACTTTCGATAGATACTCATCGAGAATAAGAATGACCAGCGACGGATATGAGGCTATCTAATGGTCGAAATCCCTGACCGGCTCGCGTGTCTGTTTACGGGTTCGGTTATTGAGACGGACGATTCCTACACAATCGAGGTACCAGCAGACGAACTTGACACGGGAGTGATTACGCCCGGCGAAACGTATCGAGTCGTTATCCTTGAGAACGCCATGCCTGCCGAAACCGACGACCAACGGAATCTCTCGGAGAATCTAACGACGAAGTCTCCGGAGCCGCCCGTCTCACGAGGCGAGATGCGTGAGGTGACGATCAAAGCGCTTGGCGATCAAGGCGATGGGATAGCGAAAATCGAGCGCGGATACGTGCTGATCGTCCCAGGAGCACGTCCTGATGACCAAGTGACCGTTGAAATCATCGAAGTCCGCCAGAACGTCGCATTCGCAGAGGTTCGCCACCAGACCGGTATCTCGGAGAGCCAGTAGCCCTCTTCGCCCGGAAAGAGCTGTATTTGTCGAAAGAAACCGCCTGACGCAGGTACATTTATCACATTGCTCGTACTGTACTTACCTTAGAAAACTCATGACCAGCACATCAGACGACCCTCGGAATTTCACTCTACGCGAGGAGAGCGGTGAGGAAACGAGTGTTTTTACCGGACAGACGCCACGACAGGCGGCGCTCAAAGCCGCTCGGCGACTTGATCCAGCCGATAGCGAAGCCCAAGCAAGCCGGGAGAGATTTCGCCTGCGGGAAAAGGAACGAAGAAACTCCACATCTACGAGGGATGGGCATGGCGCGAACAAGCACCGGAGGACAAACCTGATTGGATGGCCGAGACGATAACCCAAGCGAACGTTTCGAAAGAGGGCATCGAGTATCTCGACGAACTGTAACCCAGCAGTCGGACACAGATTCATATGGGGGTAGTCGAAACAACGAGTATGGACCGAGAGCGGCGGATACCGCCGTTCGCCGAAGACACGCTCGCATTGATGACTGACGCCGCGGGTGGAACCGGCGAGCAGCTCCCACGAGAGGAGGCTATCGAACTGATCGCTGCCGACGAGCGGTTCGATAAAGTTGACGCTACAGCAGCTCTTGACCTTCTCCAAAAGCGCGGCTACATCTATTACGTGGGAGACGACGTGCGCATCACACCAGGCTGATCGAGCACTCTTCATCCCCGGAGAGTGTTTTTTGCGAAGTTTGGTCTCAGAGAGTTTGAAAAGCTACTATATGCATGCGGTTGGTATACAATACCGAGGTCAGGCCAGGTCCGGACCTCGAAAGAGTGTGTCACACGCTCTTTCTCCTTCAATTCTGGTGTGGATTAAACCATCACAGAAGCTGATTGTGCTGTCGATCCTGGTGTTGCCAATGGTTCTTTAGAGATCGACTCTCTGAACGAGTGTATGGCGATTCCGTTCGGCGCGACGTGGGGGACGCTGATCAAGCGGTGTGAGAAACTCCCTGCCGACGCGACGCTGATCACATCGTTGGCGTCGAAGCGATTCCGGATCACCGGTGTCCAGGATCAGCGGATCCTCATCGAGGACGTCGATTCTGGTGACTCCCAACCCCTTCAACGCGAGCAGTTCGAAGCACTCGCCGGGCACACTCGCGAGGCAATCGAGGGCTACGAACTCGACCGCTTGCCACCGAAAGCAGAGCCCTACGCAGCGGTGCTTGCACTCCACCCGCGCTACGTCCTCGACGAGCGTGAGAGCACGCTGACCGAACTTGAGGAGGCCGACGAGAGTGCCGTGCTGGACGATGCACCACACTTGTCGTTGAATACAGGAGCGGATGGTGAATCGGACAGCAAGCGCGAAGAACCCGAGATCGACGTTTATTCGGACATGCTGCTGTTGATCGACGTGTTCGAACGTGAGAACATGAGCGCTCTCGAAGGCGTCGAAACGCCCATCCTGGTGAATCTCTATACGCTGTTGTCGGATGTCCAGCGCAACGCTAACGACCTGCGACAGGATGTGACCGATGTGCTCTTAGAGCACGTCGGACACGACCGCCCAGTCCACGGCCAGTACGGCTTGGTCCAGCGAACGACGCGCCGAAACCGCTCGCTGAAAGACGACGAGACAGTGCTCGAAGCATTTGCGGAGACCGGCATCGATCGCGAGCAACTGCTTGGCGTCGACCGAAACAAGGTTGAGGAAGCACTGGATGTTGTCTCCGTATCCGAATCGGCCGTCTACGATGTTTCCGAGAGCGAGTACGTGCACAAGGCCGAGGTGGACGAAGAGCGTAAGGAAACGCGCTTGCAGGGACTCAAAGACCGGCTGGCGGTCACCGACGACCCCGAAGCGGATGTCCTTCGCCAGGAAGTCGATCGTTTGGAACAGGAAATCGAGGAACTCACCGAATTCTCGCCGGCCAGCACGTTCGGTGAACAGGCCGAGAGTCAGTACCTCACAAAGCACGCCAGTTGATTGCTTCTGAGGCGTGAATTTAGTGGAGAAGTCGGTATCGAGCAACTGCTGAGGGCGAGGTTCAACACCGAAAGCATCGAACCTGTCGCAGTCGGCGGCGGAACGCCGCCGACGCGACGGTGTTGCCACTCATCGAGCAGGCATTCCCGGTCGGTGGGTTAGCGCTCGAAACGGTCGTCCGGAGGCTTGTTTGCGGGGACGGCGCGACGTACAGCGAGTGCCGTCTCCGCTGCACGACGCACCATTCCGAGGAATTCATCGAATCGCCATGACCAGAGGCGTCGCGCGCCTCGGCGCGGCGACGCCACGTACTCCCAGTGGAGATACCGCCACGCATTCTGGAGGAGGAAGCTAATCAGCACGTACAGGAACCGCACCGCTGGATTCTGTGTCGTCGTGTTCGCTACACTTCGCTCAGACAGACGGTAGGACGATTCGATACCGAATCGACGGCTGTAGTGTTTCCTGGCTTGGCGTGGCGTCTCGATGAACGGCGCGTCGACGGCGTAGCCGTGACGCGCCACACCTTCCTCATCGTACTTCCCTTGCTGGTACGTACAGTCGATATAGACCGGGAAATCGACGGTCCACGTGTGACCGTCGATTTCGCCTTGGAGGTCGTGATCGATCACGCGACTCCAGCCTGTGCTCAATTCGTTCTGAATCTTCTCGCCCCACTTCACGATCGGCATGACGAAAGCGTAGTTGTGGGCAGCAAGCAGCGTCAAACAGTACGTATCGTAGAACTCGCGGTCGAGGTAGACGGCCTTGACTTCGAGGTCAAGGCCGTCGAGCACGCCGAGTAGTTCCGCGAGGATCGAGCTGGCGGTGTCGCCGTCGGTCAGACGGCGCACCGCCAGCGTATAGCGTTTGTTGCGTACGCGGGCGTAGAGCGTGGCATAGCCGTGGAACGTCGTCGTTCCGGCTTTAGCGAGTGAATTGTAGAGCTCATCTTTAGATTCGTACTCCTCGCCGTAGTACGGACGGAGATGGAGGTCGGCGACGACCTCCACCGGCCGATCCGGAAGCAGTTCGAGGATATCCTGCTGGATGAGTGTCTTGCCGACTCGTTCGAGCTCAGAGAGTTCGAACTTCGTCCGAAGGTGGTGGAGAATCGTATTGCCATGCGGTGAGTCCTCTGAAATCTCGCAGAGGTGGCTGACCGAGTCCTCGTCGGCTGTTGCGCCGACGAGGACGTCCCAGATGTCCTCGGAATCGATATCGGCGTTTTCGCCGAGTTCGATATCGATCTCCTCGTCGAGGGTGTTGACGAGAAAGTTAAGGACCTGGTCCTCTGTGAGTTCACTGGCTGCTTGGTTGGCCTCCATCAATCCACCAAGCAGCCCCTTCACATAACCAGCTTTGTGAGGTACTGAGAGTAACTGAAACTGGAATTGTGGGATGTCGTCTTTCGGTAGTGTATCCGCGCTTGTGAGCGGCAACTCAGCCTTGTGTAACAATCGGAAGTGCCATGCAGAACCAGCCATTACATAAGGCAATCATGGCAGACGAGGACCCGCCGGCACCGCCGGGATCGCTGCCGAAGTATCTTGCCGAGGGGCTCCCGAAACAGGACACCGAGACGCTGCTGGAGACTCGAGAGTATCTCGAGACACTGATCGAATGGTCCCAGCGCCCGGTCGAAGGGGCGGAACTTCCCGAGGATGCCCAACCGGTCGAAGGCGCATCTGAGGCACGAGGAACTGTCGTCGAGGAGATGGTGACCTGTGGCGACGAGACGTGCGCGTGCATGACTGATGGCGAGAAGCATGGGCCGTATCTCTATCGCTACTATCGAGAAGGCGGAACGCTCACCTCGGAGTATCTCGGGAAGCCGTAGGCGATCCTTCGCCTTGTGTAACCACTGATGGGTAGTGAGCCATCGTTATGTTACACAAGGTGAGTCGGTTACTTCAGGAACTTCCTCAATAACCGTCAAATGTTGTTCGGTAAGTCTGTCTTTCTCGGAAGCGGTCGCATGTGTGCCTCTATCATATTTATTCGGTTTGAGCTAGTGTAATATGATGCGAAAGGAAAATATGGCTCCAATGGCAATATAGTAAATATGACACTCAGTTCTGATCTGGTGGGACCATCAGCAGTCGAGAACCTGCGAACGGTTCTTGACGAGGAGAGTGGAGACGTCATCGCAGTACGCTTTGGTGAGGAACTGACGGCAGGACTCATCGAGATACTCGCCGAGAGTGAAGAACCACCGACCGTGCGCTTGCTTGTCGACGAGAGCGTTCTGCGATGGCTGCGAGATGATTTCGTATTGGCGAGCACAGCTATGGAGCTGGTTGAAGCAGGGACGCTGGATCTGCGCTCGAGCGAGCAGCGAGAAGGGACGGTGGTGATGACCGGCGAGACGGTCATTTCGCTTCTCCGATCGGATGGTGAACAGAGCGCCGCGTTGGCGACCGACCACGAGGAATTCGTCGCGGAAGTACGCGACCGCTGGAACGGTCGCTGGGAAGACGGTGAAACGTTCGACCTTCGAACACCGGCGTATTCCCGAGTGCTCGAAACGATCGCCGAAGAGTTCGACTCGACGATGGAGTCGGATTTCGAGATGGCCTTGGATCCACTTACGGAACAGGACGATGACGAGTTAGACGAGGTGGCAGTGGCGCTGCTTGTGGCGGCCAAACACGAACAGTTGCTCTACGACATCTCCCATTGGGGTGAGGACGTGGGTGTCGCGAGCAAGGCGACGTTCTCGCGCAAGAAGACCCAGCTCGAAGAACAGGGACTCCTGGAAACGGAGAAAGTGCCGATCGACGTGGGGCGGCCGCGGTTGCGTCTCTTGCTGGCTGACGAGCGTCTTCGAGAGGCAGATGCGGACGAACTGGCGAGTGTCGTACACGAGATGCTCTCGACGGCTCCAGCCTAAACAACGGCGCTAAGCGGTTATCTGTGGCTGACAAGAATGCAATATTGGTATCGCTACGATGCGTGTCTGATGTCTCTCGAAACAGGCGAGAAGCTCTGGATAGGGTAGCTGGGTTTAAGTACATCAATTCTCTAGATCAGGTAGATACTATGGTTGATTTTCTTCACTTGACGCTCTTGCCGAATCTAGTGAAACACGTTGAGGGCGAAGCAGTCAACGAGGCCGTGTAGCGGTGCTCCGACGAGATTCAACGTCCGTACGAACCCGTAGGTTCGGACGGACTGCTCCAATCCTGGTTTGGAGAGGCCGCGGAACTTCTCCAGCCACGGTTGGATCAGTGACCAGAGGCATTCGACTTGATTTGTGTGGACGCCTTCGTCTGAGACGTACTTATCGTCGTGAACAACGGTTCGATGCTCGTGGTTCATCTGCTGATACGCGGGAAGTTCGTCGGTCCAGATCTCTCCCAGCGGCTGGGAGAGATCGCCTGCTTCCTCGATCACTGGCTCGAGATTCTCGTCGTATTTTGATCCTTCTTCGGCTGAGATCACCCGAAGCACGTCGCGGCTCGCCGCGACGAGCGTGAGTTTGTCGCCCGGTGCTCCCTCCCAGCGTGATCGGCCCGGTTCCCCAGAACCGCCGCGGGAGAGACCGTCCCGCGGCGGCGATTGACCTTTGTAGCCCGAACACTTCGAGCCGGTTTCATCGATCTGTGTTGGTCCCTGAACGGTGTGCTGGATGCGCTCCCAGACGAGGGGAAAGCCGCGTTCGAACGCGGCTTCCCCATCGCGGAGTTGCGTATGGATCGTGTCGTAGCAGGAATCGAATAGTTGGGCGATCTGGTTGATGCTGAGCAAGGTATCAGCGTAGAGAATGAAGATGAGAAGGAGTTCACCGGGTGTAAGACCGGTGTTTGCGAACGGCGTGTTTCGGGTGTATGTGAAGCTATAGCGGCAGTTGCGACACCAGACTCGGGGACTGCCGTCCCGAGTCTGGAGAGCTGTTTCCCCACACTCGGGACAGGGAGCCTGCTCCCACGCACGCTTGCAGCGCCGCTCGACAATGGCGTCGAGTGGCTCAGGGCGGAACATTATTGCTTGGCGCTCAACAACTTCTCGGAGCATCCCGCCGAAAGCTGTCCGTTGGAGCACATCCACTAGCATACGGCGGGATGCTGTAGTTCCTACGCGACTGTTTCACCAGACTCGGCAAGAGCGAAAATGGTTTATTTGCTGCCAAGAGTTATTCGGGTATAGTGCGTAGTCGACGAGAGATGGTCACGAAACTGGAGCGGATCGCGGATTGCCCAAGTGGATATCCATGACCGAGCCGGGAGCAGTGGCGTTCGTGTTTGTTGCCGGACTAGTCACGGCACTTGCGACGGGATTGGGTGCGATACCGTTCTTTCTGTTCGACGACATCAGCGACCGATGGAACGTCGCGTTGTGGGGTCTTGCCTCGGGCATCATGCTCGCAGCGTCCGGATTCGGCCTCTTGGGCGAGGGGCTCGCAGTTTCGACGGGGATCCCAATACTGCTCATACTCGGGAGCATCGCTGGCGTCATCCTCGTGATAATCGCCGACGCTGTGCTCGACAGGATCGATCTGAGCGACCAACCGACTTCCTCGGAGATTGGTGGCTCCACCGCGGACGAGGACGCCAACGCCCCTCGATCCGATGGCGGACCCTCGGATACCGGGCAAGCAGACACTACTGTGCCAGTAGAAGATGCCCCATTGGCCACTCACGTAGTCGCTGAAGGCGACCTGCGAAAACTGGTGTTGATACTCGGTATTTTGACAGTGCACTCGTTTCCCGAGGGAGTGGCTATCGGGGTTTCGTTTGCCGATGTTGGTCTGGAGGGCGGTGTCACGATGTTCGGTCTCGTCGTGCCCGTGCTGGCAGTATTCATGACGATCGCGATTTCGATCCACAACATTCCCGAGGGAATCGCTATCTCGATCCCGCTCCGATCGATGGAGGTGAGTGAGTGGCGTATGGTTGGCGCAGCAGTGTTCTCGTCGTTGCCCCAGCCGATCGGTGCGGTGATCGCGTTCGCATTTGTTTCGTGGGCACGAGGATTCTTGCCGTTCGGATTCGGGTTCGCTGCTGGAGCGATGATCTACCTCGTCATTACTGAGTTTATCCCCGAGGCGCTACAGATCGGTACCGGACTGGACGGTGGTGGCCATCGAGAACTGGTTGCTGGCGTTGCTGGTGGCATCACGTTGATGCTGCCGTTGATGGCGATCTAAGTCGTTGTCCGCCGGTACACGGCTCGTATGCGTCCGTTGTGAACTCTATTGCGTCCTCGACGATCTCCCGCAGCGACGCCCTCATCGAATGGAGACACACCCTCAACCCCTGACGGGTATTGGGTGTGCCCATCCCGACTCAACACAACCCACGTTCAACGTCTCTCTGAGTAGGTCCGTGAGTTTCATAGATAGTGCTCGCTACGACCTGCCCGTTCCTCAAGCCAGCTCAAATAGATACTGCCGAAGTGACTCAGACACTACGAGTGTATCGAATGTAAATACACAGGCCAATTCTCCACGGTTTAGAACTGTCAGATAGATTTATATACTGCCGAACTGTTCCGACGAACGATGTACGAGACGATCCTCGTTCCGACCGACGGCAGTAAGCACGCGATTCGAGCCGCCGAACACGCCCACTATCTCATGCAGGCGTTCGACGCAACGGTTCATCTCGTCAGTGCTGCCGACATACAGACGGCGGGTGGGATGTTCAACGCCGGCGGGGTCGATCGACAGTTCGTCGAACGCATTGAAGCCGAATACGAAGACGCCATCGCGACAACCGAGGAGACCTTCGAGGGCGACGCGATAGAGACGTCAGTACTCAGAGGGAAACCTGCTGATGCGATACTCGAATACGCTACCGAACACGATATCGATCTCGTCTCGATGGGGACGCACGGTCGAACCGGGGTGAGTCGATACGTGGCGGGTAGTGTGACCGAGCGCGTCGTTCGTCAGGCTTCGTGTCCAGTGCTGACGGCCAAGGCAATCGAGCGGAGCGAACTCAGCGGGGACTACGAAGACGTACTGATTCCGACCGACGGCAGCGAGGCCGCAAGCATGGCCATCGATCACGGCATCGAGATCGCAAGACGGGCCGGCGCTCGCGTTCATGCAGTCAACATCGTCGATGCCGGCTCGGTAACACTCACACCCGGCTACTCCGCGCCACCGGAGTTGGCCGAGCGTTTCGAAGCCGAAGGCGAGCGCGCGACCGAGGAGATCGCTACGCGCGCGGCGGATGTCGATCTCGATGCAACGACAAGCGTCTACGAGGGGCTTCCGGCACGCGATTTACTTGACTACGCTGATGAGAACGGGATCGATCTCATCACGATGGGGACGACTGGCCGAACCGGTCTCAACCGCTACCTCCTCGGGAGCACGGCCGAACGAGTCATCAGACACGCCGACATGCCGGTGTTGGCGGTCAACGCGCGGAAGGACGTGCGCCAATGACGACCGATGAACTGAGTGAACACGGCATGGTACAGATGGACGAAGAGTCGATCCGCGGGTTTCTGTTGAGCCAGAGTGTGGGCGTGTTGGGACTTCCGACGGACGGTGCACCCGCGCTGCGTCCGATGTCGTTTTGGTTCGACGATAATTCGCGGCTCTACTTTTTCTATCTCACCGGTTCCAGTAGCCGGAAAGTCGAGTTGACCGATCAAGCGACAGTCGCTCGATTTCTCGTCTATCGCGCGGAGACGACGTTCAACTGGCGTCGCTCTTGTGTAGCGTAGCGGAACCGAGTCACGGAGATTACGGCATCCCGCCGACAGCAGTCGTACATGACCAATGAACGCGCTGCTCTCGGCGGAATGCTTGAGCAACTCGTTGACCTCGGAGCAATAGAGTTTCGGTCGGAGCCGCTCGACGCCATCGTCGAGCGGCGACTCAAAGCCATCTGGACCACCCGTATCTGCCCGAACTGTGACGCCGACGCCCTCCACGCTCTCGATAGTTCGGCCCGTATCTGGTGTGGCCGCTGTGACTGGAAAACCACCTACACCCGCGGCACACCCTTCTATGACTCGGAACTCGCCCCCGGCGAGTTCCTCGTCGCCTTCGTCCTTTACGCTGATTCCCTCCTCAGCATCAACCAAATCGCACCGCTGCTTGACCGCGCCTACAAAACCGTCTTCGAGGCAATTAGCGACGTGGAAACCGCGTTCGCTCGCGGTTTCCCGACTGTTTGGGAACGCATCGAGCACACGATTGCTGGGCCGACACAGGTGGACGAAACGCAGCGGGTGTGCTCGGGGTTCAAAGGCCAGAACCCACCGCGGGACGGACTGTCCCGCGGCGGGTCCCCCGGACCCGGACGGGCGCGATGGACAGGAGAGCAGGGCGATGAGATGACGCTCGTCGCGGCCTGCCGCGACGTGCTCCAGGTGATCTCAGCCGAAGAGGGGTCGAAATACGACGAGAACCTCGGGCCAGTGATTGAGGAAGCAGGCGATCTCTCCCAGCCGCTGGGAGAGATCTGGACCGACGAGCTTCCCGCGTATCAGCAAATGGAATACGAGCATCGAACCGTTGTCCACGACGATGAATACGTCTCGGACGACGGTGTCCACACGAATCAGGTCGAGTGCCTCTGGTCGTTAGTGCAGCCGTGGCTGGCGAAATTCCGCGGCCTGTCCAAGCAGGGCTTGGAGCAGGCCGCTCGCACCTTCGGGCTTCTTCGCTCCCTGAATCTTGTTCAAGCACCCATCCACAGCCTTGTCGATTGCGTCGCCGTCAACGTATTCCGCTAATCTACACAAGAGCGGGCTCGATAGCTTCCACGATCGTCTTCGGAGCGTGGATGGCGAGAGCGTGTTCGCCCGGATCGCGGGCATTGCTCGAACGTTCGCCGCGTGGGATGCACGGGCGAATGTCGCTACCGAAACGAGCGGCCCATCTGATGACCAATGAACCGTTCAATGACGTATCACGACCGCCCGCGGCGGGCGCGCACTGACTCCGATCACACATAAATCCGCTATGACAGACACCATCGATTCCAACGACCTGCGCGACAGACTCCGTAGCATCGACGACCCGGACCTCGACGGCGATATCGTGACGACCGGTATCGTCCGAGAGGTAGCGATCGTCGATACCACTGCCCATATCGACCTCTCACTCGGTGCGGTCCATTCGCCGACCGAGCAGCGCATTGCCGACGAGGTCCGCCGCGTTGTTGGCGAGGCCAATCTTGATGCGAGCTTGACGGCGACGCCTGAGCGGAAGGCTGGTGCTACCGATGTGCTTCCGGGTGTCGATGTCGTTATTGCCGTCGCCTCTGGGAAGGGTGGCGTCGGCAAATCGACGGTCGCTGCAAACCTCGCAGCAGGTCTCTCCGATCGCGGTGCCAAAGTGGGGCTGTTCGACGCCGACGTTTACGGGCCGAACGCCCCACGGATGCTCGGCATCGACAGCACTCCCGAAGTGGAACAGCGAGACGGCGAGGACCGTATTATCCCGCCCGAAAACCACGGCGTGAAACTGACTAGTGTAGGCTCACTCGTCGGTGAGAACGAACCGGTCATCTGGCGCGGTGCGATGGCCCATGGTACGCTGACCGATCTGTTCGACGACGTCGCGTGGGACGGTCTCGACTACCTCATTCTGGACCTACCGCCGGGCACCGGTGATATCCAGATGACTGTCCTCCAGAATCTTCCCGTGACGGGTGCACTTGTCGTCACCACGCCCCAATCAGTGGCGACAGACGATACCGGCCGGAGCATGCGTGCATTCGGGAAGTTCGATACCCCTGTGTTGGGAGTCGTCGAAAACATGCGAACGTTCGTCTGTCCTGACTGCGGGAGCGCTCACGATGTCTTCGGGGCCGGCGGCGGTGAGGCACTCGCTGAGGAGACCGAACTGCCGTATCTCGGTGCACTCCCACTCGACCCGCAGGTTCGCGTTGACGGTGATGACGGTAAACCCATTGTGCTTGGCGAGGGTGAGACTGCTGCGACGTTTCGAGACCTCGTCGGTCGGGTTGCTGACAACGTCGGACTGCTCCGCCGACACCGTCGGATGAAGAACGTGATGCAGCCCGACGAGGTAAGCGCATGAACGATACTATCGACAGTACGGGGGAGTTGCCCTCGACGGCTGGGGATCTCGCCGACCGTCATCCCGACGTGGGGGAGCATATGCTGATCTCGGGAAAGCCTGTTCGGCGGCCGGTCCCATCGACGACGAGACGAAGCGACTCGTGAAACTCGCGCTTGCCGTTGGTGCGCAATCGGAAGGAGCTGTCCACTCGCACATACGAAGGGCGCGTGAAGAGGACATCTCGTCCGAGAAATTACAGCACACCGCCGTACTCGCCATTACAACCCTTGGCTATCCGCAAGCGATGGCGGCGATGACATGGATCACTGACCTGCTTGAAGAGGAGCGGTAGACCCCCAAGCGTGTGTTCGAATTGGTGTTTCTGGGAATCGGGTTCGACCGGCACCAATATTCGAGATACTCTTCGATAGACCGTGAATTTACGCTTTTCCGCCGGATTGGCCATGTGCAAAACGCCTACTTCAGGAATCTGTCTGCTGATCGGCTTCTTCGAAGGCGCTGGTCATCTGATCAGCGAGTTCGCCAGCTTCGATGTGCGAGTAATGCTCACGAACCACTTCCTCGGAGTTATCGAGCGCACGAGCGGCGGCCGCATGTCCTGACGTACGCACAAGGACTTCACCAGCACCACGTCGGGCACCGTGAGGCATCAGATATTCCTCGCCGTCATCGAGTTCGATTCCCGCCTCTTCACAGAGACGTTTGAGGACGTGCCGACCAGCGTCGGTCGTTATCGACGGTGGTTCGATGTCGTACTCGACGCAAACCTCAATCAGCGAGCGATCGGCGCGCATCTCTTCGATTTCCATACCAGTGTATCCACGTCGATCTAGTGTATCCATCACCCGTTGAGAGAGCGTCGGACGATGAAACGAGGGAAACACTGGCCAGCTCTCGCTCGGTGCATCCAGCACCTTCTGGTACATTTGTAGTGGATGGAGTACTGGCTCGGGAAGACCTCGATCGTCGAGGCGCTGCTTTTTCGCGAAGACCGTCGCATAGCGATCCCCGAGATGGACGTCTTCCCACCGAAGCCCCTGCCGACGCTCATCACTCCGATCACGAAGAATCTCCGCCCCACGCACGCCAGAATACGAGAGGATATAGACCAATGCCCGGTCGCGGCAGGCTTTGATCGCTGCTTCTCGGTCCTCACCGACGTCGTCGATCGCAGCGCTGGCCTGCTCGTCGACGAAGGAGGTGAGTTGCTGGCGATCTTCGGCGGACCATGCTTGCTGGTCGCCGCTCTTGTGACCGCCGTCGTCGGGAATGGGTTCGGTTGCGTTGCGCCGCTGGGCGACGTTCTCGGCGAGGTGGCCTTCACGAACGGCCCAGCCGCAGAACGCCGAGATATACGCGTAGTAGGTGCGCACTGTACCTGCAGTCCAGCCTTGACGAGTAAGGTGACGTGCGTATTCGCGGAGGTGACCGGAGTCCAACTCGTCGAACGTCGTCGGACTGTCTTCGTGCTCGACGAGGAATTCGACGAACCGATCGAGCTCTCGGCCCGCGTCTTGGCGGTAATTGCCACTCTCGCCACCCTGGCCTTTGCCCTTGTCCGTCAGGAAGTCCTCGGTGACCGCATCGATCCGTACCACGCTACGCGCCTCCGTTGCGTTCGCTGGCTCGAGCACTGTTCTCTGGGCGAGTAACCGTGGTTCTGGGTCGTGACATCTGGTACGCTGTGGGGGAGGGCAGGGCTTCGGATAAAACTACTCGTCCTTATTGGACTAAGCACGAGTAAACGGCAAAACCGCTAATTCCGCCGATTACAGCTACGTCAGCCTGTCCAGAGTCAATATTACTGACTATACACCATATGCTGGTTCATAGAATCTCAGCCGACCGACAGGCTTATTCCAGATTGTGTATAATCTGTAAACACGCGTTTCAACTATGTCACGGACAGCTTCACGGCAGGAAGGAGAAATCATTCGCGATTTCCTCTCTATCGCTGATCTCCTCGAACAGCCCCAACTCGCTCGTGTCTATGATTTCTTCTATCGGGAGGGTGAAGCAACTGCCAGCGAACTCATCGACGAACTGGATCTCGCACAGGGAACCGCCTACAACTACGTCAATCGGCTCACCGATGCTGGTGTTCTCACTCCTACGGCAGACGGTCAGCCACAGCGGTACGCAGCCAACGAAATCGAACTCACCCTGACCACCAACGACGATCGTGAGTACACCATCTCGCCCGCCCTGATCGCCGCAGTCGCGCGTCGACCAATCGACGACACCATCGACTCGTATATCGATCGCCACGGCGTGCACGGACTCGCAACTGCGCTTTCCCACACTATCGCTCGTGAGCAGGGCGAAACTACCCATCGTCTCGTCGCCGACGATCTCGGTATCCCCGAGCTCAAAGCCGAACTGATTCTCCAGGCGCTTCGACCGGTCGTTCACGAGCACTTCTCGCTCGATGACTCTGGTGCGTCGCTGGCAGACGTCGTTGATGACGAAAACCTCGACGTGTGAGCGCGCTCTATGACACGCTACGGGAAGCTACTCGCCAAGTTCAGCATCTGCAATCAATGTGCTATCGCGAGTCGTGCAACCAGTGATGTGTAGGGGAATCCGGGTCTCGAACAGCGGGCCATCAACCGTGAGAGTGTGATATTCACCGAACTCACCAATCGGATGGAGATCGTGCGAGAGCAGGTAATCGAGGAATTCCTCATCAAGCGACGCTCCGAGCCACTGATCCGCAACGCGCTCAGTATCAATTTTCACTATACGGGCCTCAAACCCGCATTTGATGAAGTTTCGATAGAGTTCAACAGGATCCTCGTCCCAGAGAGGATAGACCGATGTTAGGTCAAGATCATCGCATAGGTTATCGACCCAGCCACGCTGATCCTTACCTTCGACGTTTCCGAAAATGCCGTAGTCGGAATCGAGGGTCGAAAGCGTCTCTCGATACGTCTCCTCATAAGTGTTCCACGTCACTCGTCGTTGGACGAGAGGAATGCCGACTTCTTGGGCCTGTGCAGATAGTATCTCATCGACAGCATCAAACTCCGGTCGAGTGTCGTCGCGAACCGCCATGTGGACCAACACATCGACATCGTATTCTTGTATCGCCCGGTAACACGCAAAACAGCTATCCTTGCCGCCAGTCCACGAACAGAATGCTGTTGGAACCGAATCGTGTTCGTGAGTGGTTCTCTTCTCAGCGATACTGTGGCTCACACAATCGTATTCCGCGATGCTACCATATGTGTTCGGTCGCGTGATGCCAGAGGTTCGGAAGGTGAATTTCTACACACCACTGCCATCTCTCGTATCATCGACGGGTGTTGAATACGCTCTCAGCGAAGCAACCACGGTATCCAAGTTCTCGATGTCGTCACGATCGGATCGATACGCTGGTCGCCACCACGCGGCCGTTTGAAGAACAAGCGCATCGTCAGTCAGGGAATGCCCTGCGAGTGCCGACCACGGCTTGAATCGGTGCTGGAGTGGACGTCCGACAGCGAGTCCGGCTTCGGTTACACGAAACGTTCGAGGATTTTCGAGAGGTATCCAATCCTCAGCACTCGTGTGTCCGTCCTGTTCCGGCAGGTCTACATCGATTAGTACGATTCGACATGCAATCCATCGATCGCCTCGAAGTCGCTATCGTCCGTGACGACTGGTTCGCCGTACTTCAGCCCGGTCGCAGCGACAATGGAATCCCCGGGATCGAGGGCCGGTTTCGTATCACTCGCTCGGTGGACTCCCATCAGGGTACCCGCTCGCCGGGCGAGGTTCCCATCGAACGAGACGATTGGTTTGTTGGCGATGAGTTTCTCGTATGCCCGTTGGTTCGACACTGTGTCCGTGCCTGCTCCAACCCCGAAGTAAAGCTCCCAGACGACGATAGACGGGAGACGGAGCACCAGTCCTGTCGATTCGATCTTGTTTGCCTTGGCTTCGGCGCTCGCATCGTTGTTTCGGAGGGCAATGAGAAAGTTCGTATCAAGTATCATCCGGGATCATCGTCTGCTCCAGCTCTCCAGTATATTCGTCGTAAGCCTCTTTCAGTTCCGCTCGCTCAGCTTCATCGTCGATCGATTCAGTTTCGGTTGTGAAATCAAGCAGCGTATACCCGCCGATGAGACGGTCAACCGCCTCTCCCATCGTTTCGTCATCCCGCTTCAGTGCCTTGACTCGGTCATGAACCCGAGCAGGCACCCGGATATGCTTATCTGTTGTCTCTGAACTCATCGTTAACGAGCGTAAACGCCGATGATATATCAACCCTCGGTCGCCATGTCCGCCACCTTTCGAAGTCGGGACAACTGTTTTCCTGCCTCTCGTTGAATATCAGCGCATCGGGAACAACGCGATCTGATATGAGGAGTGATGCAGACTCAGACTCGTCGCTACGAACAGCGCTCGGTGAGGCGCTCGAACAGGAAGACAGCGAGGAGATCACCACACTTGCTGAGACCATTCCATCGGCCGCTGTCGAGACCCGCAAGGCGTGCCTCCGGTCGCTGAAAGCCGCCGTAGCCGACAACGTGACCACAGTAGAGCCAGCGCTCCCGGCATGTGAAGGTCTTCTTGAAGACGACGAACGCTCGGTGCGACTGACGACCGCCAAACTGTTCGTCGCCGTCGCGGAGGCCGACCCGGATGCCATCATTCCAATGGTGCCGGCACTGGCCGACGACGAGGAGTTCTACTACGTGCGCGCCCGTTCGACAGAGGCACTCGGGTACGTTGCGCTCGAACATCCCGACTCCGCAACCACACCCGAGATGCTGGCGGACCTCAGAATCGGGCTGTCGTTCGACGAACCAGAGGTGAAAGAGAAATTGGCGAAGGCGCTCGAACATGTCGCTCTGGGCAATCCCAGCAGGCTCGCCCACAGCGTGTCGACCCTTGCGGAGCACCTCGACGAGGACAACGAACTCGTGCGCTATCACCTCTGTACGGCACTGGTGATTGTCGGCTGTGAGCACCCTAAGAAACTCGATGAGGCAAGCGACGCGCTCGTTGGACGGCTGGCCGACGAGAACACGTACGTCCGAGGGCGGGCTGTCGAGGCGCTCGGCCTGCTTGTACGCTCGAAAGCCGATGTGTCGCTCTCGGAGCCACTCGCAACGCTTGAAGGGGACGACGAACCGTTCGTTTCCAAGCGAGCCCGCTTTACCCGCACTGCCAGTGGCCTCAGCGACGAAAACGAGACGGTCAAGACGGCTGAGAGAATCGGCACTGTCGAGGCGATTCGGAAAACGACCGACGAGGTCGTCGCGGAGATCACGGCACCTGACGGCGAGTGTTCCCACTGTGGACTTGCGCTCCCCGAAGGTGGCCCGCCGATGTGTCCGCGGTGTGGTGCGCCGCACTGACTCGTCCCAATTTTGGCCGGCCGAAAATCGAAATGGCTATGTGGGTTTAGGCGAGCCTAATCCCATGGAACACAAGACACCGACGCGGCGCGAATATATGAAGTACGGCGGCGCGGTCATCGGTGGCGGCCTGCTCGCAGGCTGTACCGGCAGTAGTTCCGGTGACGGAGTGAACAGTTCAAACAACTCAGGCAGCGGAGCGACTAGCTTGAACAGTTCTGGCGGGAACGCGACGACTGGTAGTGAGAACTCGTATTCAGTGACGATGGCCCCGATTGGCGAAGTCGAATTCGAAACCGTCCCAGAAACATGGATCGCGAACAACGGGAGCTGGGCGGACATGGGCATCGCGCTCGGCCAGGAGCCGCCAAAGGGACTCTGGCGACCCAATCGGTATCACACGCATGTTTACGACGATATTCCCAGGGTTGATGTGGACTGGAAAGATCTCGATGAACTGTGGGGGTCAGCACTCAGCAAGGAGCGATTCTACGAGATCGGTGCTGACGTTCACGTCTTTGATCCCGTCTTCGTGTTGAGTCGGTCGAAGTGGAAGCAGGCCGATCTGGACGAAATTCGTGAGAATGTCGGGCCAGTCTTTGGAAACAGCATCTACTCCCAAGCGTTCCAGTGGCATGATCATCGGTACTACACTCTCTACGAGGCGTTCGAGAAGCTCGCGCAAGTTTTCGACGAGGAGCAGCGGTATCGGGCGTTCAAGCAGCTTCATGACGAGTTCATCGGGCGGGTACAAGAACGACTCCCACCGAAGTCCGATCGTCCATCCGTCGCGATCATTATGGTCACCTCAAACAAGCCCGAAGAGTTCTATCCCTACCCGATCAACAAGGGGACGTCGTACAAACAGTGGCGCGACCTCGGTGTCACAAGCGCCCTCAAAGAGGCTGGAATCAAGGATTACTACGTCTCCGGCGGGACGATCGACTACGAGACACTGGTTGAGGCTGATCCAGATATCCTCTTGATGTGGGACGGTCGCGGCCGCTTCGAGCGCATGTCTCGCAAGAAGTTCCGGAACACGCTCGTCTCGTTCATGGAGAGCCACGACGTGGCGAGTCAGTTGACCGCCGTCGAAAACGACGACGTGTACCGTGGTGCCGGCATCTATCAAGGACCGATTATCAACCTCGCGTGGACCGAGCGCGGCGCGTGGCAGCTCTATCCCGACGAGTTCGATCGCGATGAACAGCTGTTCGATCGACAGCACGTCGCGGATATCATCAACGGGGACATCTGAACATGGCGGGAGATCACGGAAACGAGTCCGAGGCATCGACGCGGCGAGACCTACTCAAAATGGGCGGCGGAGCGGTGATCGGGGCGGGATTGCTCGCCGGCTGCACGGGTGAAAGCAGTCCCGGTAAGACGGATAGTTCGAACGTCTCCGGAACTCGGAACGACAGCACGGACGGTGGTGATGGGTCGCCCGCGAACGCGAGCAACGCTGGAGTGTCAAGCGGCGGATCATACACAGCGACGATGGCACCGATGGGTGAACTCACGCTCGACGAACCGCCTTCGACGTGGGTCGGTGGTCTCGGGTTCGCTGCGGACGTACTGACCGCGCTCGGACACGCCGACGGTGCGGTCGGGATGGCCGACCCGCGCTTTTGGTACACCGGATTCTACGACTTCCTCGATGGTGTGACGGCACCTGTACCCGACGAACTCACCCCGTTCACGACCGAAGATCGTGACACAGATCTAGAAGTGCTGTACGAGCTCGACCCGGACCTGCTGGCCGCCGACCCGAACCCACTCATCACGATCTACGGGCTCGAAAAGCGCGAGGCGAAGGAAATTCAAGAGAACATCGCCCCGTGGTTCGGCAACGAGAGCCGACGCAAGCGTGTCGACGGCTGGTCTCATTGGCCGGCCGGCAAGGCCTATCCCTATCTCTCGTTGCCCGAATACATCTCGAAGTACGCCGCCCTGTTCGGGGAGGAAAAACGCAGCGACGCGCTCTTGAAACTGTACGAGCCGTTCATCGAGGACATCCGTTCGCGCGTACCTTCGAAGAGCGAACGTCGGTCACTGGCGCTGGTCAACGGACGATACAACCCTGAAAACCGGGATGGATGGGTGATTTACAACCCGAAATCGAAAGTCGAGAAGACGTGGGGCAAGAAACAGTACCGTGACCTGAACGTCGTCGATGCGTTCGCGGGGGCCTACAAGGGCCAATCTTCCGTCACCGTCGATTACGAAGGGCTGTTGGAGTACGACCCGGACGTGATCGTCTTCAACTTCGGGATCACGTACCGCGATTTCCAGGGGAAGAACCTAATCAAACGACAGCGCGAACTGCTCGAAGACCACCCCATCGGTAGCGAACTGACCGCGGTGAAAAACAGCGACCTCTACGTTGGTGGGACACCGTATCAAGGCCCGATCATCAACATGTTCCAGACGGAGATGACAGCGAAACAACTCTATCCCGATGAATTTGGGGCATATCCCGGCTACGGAAAACTCTCGAAGAGCGAACAGTTATTCGACCGCAAACGACTTGCCGGGATCATCACAGGAGACCGCTGATCATGACCGACGACAGATCCACCGATAACCGAACCGAGATCGAGCGCACGACCGACACGACTGGGACGCCCGACCACGACGTCGTCATCGTCGGCGGAGGGCCGGCGGGCTGTTCGGCAGGCGTCTTCTGTGCCCGCTACGGTCTCGATACGTTGGTATTCGACCGCGGGCGCTCCTCGATTCAGCGCTGTGCTCATCTCGAAAATTATCCCGGCTTCCCCGCCGGAATCGACATCGGGACATTCTATGACCTGTTACACGCCCACGCCGAGGAAGCCGGCTGTGAGGTCGTTCCGGATATGGTCGAATCGGTCGAGCGTGTCGACGAGGGATTCGTCGTCGAGCCACAGGAGGGCGCGAGAGTCACGACGGTACGGGTCCTCGCAGCCACACGCTACGGCGGCGAGTACCTCCGTCCGCTCGATGGTGGGGAGGATGGGGGACTGTTCGAGAGCCACGATCACGACGGAGAGGTACACGAACACTTCGACCGTTCGTACGCCAAACCGGATGGAACGACGCCGATCGATGGTCTCTATGTCGCGTCGCCGTCGGCAGCGGCTGACCGACAGGCCATTGTCGCCGCCGGGCGCGGCGCGCGCGTCGGGTTGACCATCCTCGACGAGATACGTCGCGAGCACGGGCATCCCGAAGGACTCGTCGACCACTACGATTGGGTTCGCAACAAGACCGAACTCACCGGCAAGTGGGCCGACCGCGAGCACTGGCGCGAGTACGCTGATACCCACCGACCCGACGACCACGACATGAACGATGAGCGGTGGGCCACTCTGCGCGAGCGCGAGATCGACCGCCGGTTCGCCCAATACATCGGCCCGGATGAGATCGAGGAACGCGAAACTGCGGGTCAACGAGCGCTTCTCGAACATCTCGACGACGCCCTCATTCTCGAACGTGCTCGTGAGATCACCGCCGAAGGAAACTCACTGGAGGAGCGAGTGATCTGAGCGATGGTAAGTGAAAACCACTACTGGAGCGGAGTCGACTCCACGCGTGAACGCTGGCGGCAGCCCAGAACAGATCACGAGTCGTCGGCATCGGCCTGCCGTCGGCGGGCTTCGTCGTCGTACCCACCAGTTTCTCCCTCACAACGAGCTTGACTCACGCTTCTCGAGGTAGCCTGATAGGCACGATATGAGCCTTCACCGAATAGACTCGTGGGCAGTTCGTGTCCTCGCCACTGTTATATGTCATATGGATGCCGGCACTGTATCATACTTGCGTCCATCAGGTGCTCCAATACGGAATATGACGTCCTGTGCGCAGATCAAGGTAGTTTGTAGAAGAGTAGCGGGGTCCATTGAGGATATCGATGAGCGTAGTACTGAGCCGATTCACCGTTCTGTCACGACGGGCGCGGAAATGCACGCTACGGCATGTCTGGATCACCGGTGACGATCCAGTTGATGACCCGATCAACAGTCTTTGAGCCGCGTTTGTTCCATGCACCGCTTTCTTCGGGTAGCGGTTTTTCCGGATCGCGATCGGTAGCGTCGTCGGGCGTCGAACCGCTGTGCTCCTCGCTGGAGGCCGACTCACCAAGCACGAGGCGGGTAAGGATCCGATCCAACCAGACCGAGCCGGGTTCATCGCCAGTCCCGCCTTCTCCCCGCGGCGGTTTCTCGGGCGTACGATCGACCGTCCGGTCTCCTCTGGCCATATCCATCAACAACATCTCCGGAGACTTAAACGAACGGCGGGGAACCACACTGACGTCAGGTGCGTCGCAAACAATTACATTCCGAGCCCTCACGGAGGCAGCGTGTGGTTCGGGTGAACGAAGGATCTAGCCAGATACACAGATGGTAGTCACACATCACTCGCATCGAAATCGCCCGCCAGATATCCCCTCCCCTCCTCAGTAATCTCGTACATACCTCGTTCGACCTTTGCGACAAGGCCGTGGTCGGCCAGCGTTTGGAGTCGCCGATTTACCGCCTCGCGGCTCAAATCAAGATTGAAACTGATGATTGACGGGGAGAGTACCATGTCCGACGACTCCAGCGCCTCTAACAGCAAGTCATCCATCGGCGTCATCCACTCTCCACGCTTGCGCATACGCGTGATTTGAGGCCAAAACGCCGGATAGTGCTATCGGTAATCCGATAAGTGATCATTAAATAGTAACCAGCAGCTACTAATTAGTGACTAGATTTATGTGAGTCGCACCGAGATTGCCCTCCATCAGAGCATGAACGCATTACATTCCAACTGGAGACCTCACGTCGCAACTGCGACTGTTCGATCCCACCAAGGGCTGAGAACACCTCTTATGACCACGGAGCATGAACTGTGACCAACTCGGCCGACACCAGTCAGTGGCTTGTCGTTGGATGGCCCTTGAACCGGCAAGCACACGTTCGCCGAGACGTCGACGCGGTTCTCTACGAATTCACCGACAGCGTCTATACCCTCACCAAGGTATCGATTCCCGTACAGTTGATTGGGCTCGAACGTGTCGGTGACTGGGAGATCGCTCCCGGCGTGCTCGCACTCAACCAAGCTCCAGACTCACGGCGAACAGAACTTCTCGATTGCCTCCCCGACGACTACGCCGCGGACCGGACATGGATCGACCCGACTGTCCCCTGGATGCGGCTTCGGGTTCATTCTTCGTGGTGTATCGCTTCATTCGTTTCTGAACTCTGTCGCATCCAGCAGGACGCTCTCCACCGGGGCGGGGCACGTGCTACAACTCCTCAACGCACTATGACTGATTGGGAAACTGCCCGCAGAATATATCACCTCATCGCTATTTACTTCGGGATTCCTGCACTGCAGGCTGCGGTGAGCGACTACAATCCTGGTTCGACGGCAGATAACCGGACGCTGCAGGTCGTGTTCGAGACACCAGTCGACTTACCCTCGTTGGTACACATGCAGATCGAACGCGACACAGACGGACTCATCACACTCATGCTCTGGTATCGCTTCGGAACGCAGGAACCCTGGCACCGCTTTTGTGATCACACGGTCGATCAGATCTTCGGATTTCACGGTATCGCTAGCATGCGGGCTGTCATCGCCGAACTCATCGCGTTCGCCAATCAGGGGCTCACCCGCGACGAAATCATCACCTATCTCGGCCGGTTGCACGACGAAGTTAACGATTCGGAGTGGTCTCGGTTTCAACTCGCCGCCACCGACGCGATCGACGAACGCATACAACCAACCCGATCCAAGCTCACGGAAATGATCTCCGAGTGACTGAACCACCCGTCAAGAACTCCTCACAGCACGGGCGACCAGTGTGAGAGTCAGAGCTCACTTTTCTCCGGGGATCGTGATGATCCCCGAGAAAGCTGGTTTCAGTCGGCCTGTTTCGCTGGATCGAGGTCCCTGAGATACTCTTCCAGAGCGCTGGCAGTCTGGAATGCCTGAGTATTCACCGCTTCGACTGGATCTGGCTCGTCCGGCGGATGGACGTACCAGACATTCTGACCGTCTGAATCTCCAGCGAGACGGAGGTCGACACCGTGGATTTGCACCCACGCGCCGTGTTCGTACACCCCTGCCATGAGTTCTCCCAGAACGGCAGCACTCGTCCACTGTGAGTCTTCGTCAGGGTACACGACGGCAAACCCGTCGTCTCGTGAGCTCATGCTCGCCACCTCCCGACAACAGAGTCGGCAGCTGCGCGAGTGCTGGAGCCAGTGCTGTGGCGGTGAGTCGGTTCGTGAGTGCGATCGATACTCTCGTGATACGGGCCGATGGCTTCAAGCCCGCGTGCGTTCGTAGCGTCCATTGGTCTTCCATCCAGAGAAGACCGGTCCGGGTGTTCC